>CAWDOW010000005.1:0-799488 GCA_963804015.1 uncultured Pseudomonadota bacterium | reverse complement strand
TTTTGTCATGAAGCTCAGTTCTGGTTGGCAGCCTGAACCAGGACGCCAATGTCTTTGGCCTTGGGATCGTCGGACGCCTGCAACGCTTCGGCGACGGCGTCGCGGTCGGCTGCGTCGCGGTTCTGGCTCAGTTTCTTCTTGCCTTCAAGCGCCTCGATGGTGATGCGGAAACCGACGATGCCCTTGAGCTGCCGCTCCAGGTAATCGGCCGGCGCGTCCGAGACCTGCCAGGGCTCGGCGAAGCGTGCCTCGTGCAGTTCGGTCAGTTCCTTGACATGGGCGTGGAGCTGGTCGCGATCGTCATAGACCTCGACCCTGCCGCGCGCGCAGACGGTGACGTAATTCCAGGTCGGCACCGCCTTGCCGTGTTCGCTGCTTGGACGGATACCAGGACGGCGAGACATAGGCGTCCGGGCCCATGAACATCGCGACCGCGGGCTTTGCGAAATCGCTGTCGCGCCATTGCGGATTGGCGCGCGCGACATGGCAGCGAAGCTGGCCGAAAGGGCCGATCGTCGTGTCGAGGACCACCGGGAAATGGCTGATCAAGAGATCGCCGCTCTTGCCGATGGAGGTCAGGCTGCCGAAGCCGATGCGCCTGATCTCGCCATGCAGCACCGCGATGTCGGTCTCGCGGAAAGCCGGCGGGATGTAGAGCATCGGCGGAGGCTTCAGCTCGCTTCGGCGAGCAGCGACAATTGCCGCGGCGTATGGGTCTTCGCGCTCTGGTCGGTGAGCGGGGTCGGATATTCGCCGGTGAAGCAATGATCGGTGAATTGCGGACGCACCGGATCGCGCTTCTCGAAGCCCATCGCCCGGTAGATGCCGTCGACCGACAGGAAAGCGAGCAAATCCGCGCCGATGAAGGCGCGCATCTCTTCCAGCGAATGGGTGGCCGCCAGCAGATTGTCGCGGTCCGGCGTATCGATGCCGTAATAATCCGGATGCGTGATCGGCGGCGAGGCGATGCGGAAATGCACTTCGCTTGGCGCCGGCATCGCGCATCATCTGCACGATCTTGGTCGAGGTGGTGCCGCGCACGATCGAATCGTCGACCAGCACGATGCGCTTGCCTTCGACCACCGAGCGGTTGGCATTGTGCTTGAGCCGCACGCCGAGCTGGCGGATCTGCTGGGTCGGCTCGATGAAGGTGCGGCCGACATAATGGTTGCGGATGATGCCGAGATCGAACGGGATGCCCGATTCCTGCGAGAAGCCGAGCGCTGCCGGCACGCCCGAATCCGGCACCGGCACGATCACGTCGGCATCGGCCGGCGCCTCGCGGGCGAGTTCGCGCGCCCATGGTCTTGCGCACCTGATAGACCGGCCGGCCGCCGATCACCGAATCCGGCCGCGAGAAATAGATGTATTCGAAGATGCAGGGGCGCGGCGCCATCGGCGGGAACGGCTTGTAGGAATGCGCGCCCTTGTCGTCGAAGATCAGCGACTTCGCCATTCTCGATGTCGCGAACATATTTCGCGCCGATGATGTCGAGCGCGCAGGTCTCCGACGTCAGGATCGGGCAGCCGTCGAGCTGGCCCAGCACCAGCGGGCGGATGCCGAGCGGGTCGCGCGCGCCGACCAGCTTCTTGTTGGTGAGACCGACGAAGGAATAGGCGCCTTCCAGCGCGCGCAGGCCCTCGATGAAGCGGTCGACGAAGCGCGGCTTCTTCGAGCGCGCGACCAGATGCAGCATCACCTCGGTATCGGTGGTGGACTGCATGATGGCGCCCTCATGCACGAGCTGCTTGCGCAGCGTCAGTCCGTTGGTGAGATTGCCGTTATGGCCGATGGCGAAGCCGAACGGATCGAGTTCGGCGAATAGCGGCTGCACGTTGCGAAGCAGGGTCTCGCCGGTGGTCGAATAGCGCACATGGCCGCAGGCGGAAGTTGCCGGGCAGCCGGTCGATCACCCGGCGGTCGGAAAAGGCGTCGCCGACCAGGCCGAGCCGCCGCTCGGAATGAAAACGCCGGCCGTCGAAGGAGACGATGCCGGCGGCTTCCTGCCCGCGATGCTGGAGCGCATGCAGGCCGAGCGCGGTGATGGCGGCGGCATCGGGATGGCCGAAAATGCCGAACACGCCGCATTCCTCGCGGAGGCGGTCGCCGTCCAAGTCCAACTCAGGGGAGGGGATTTAGGCCGGGGGTTTGATCGGGGGAGCCAGTCATTGCTTCGTCCAAACCCTCCAGAGAACCGGGCTAGCGAGGGGTCGCCGCCCGGCTTTCGATCAATTTGCTCATGCCGGCCCGGTCGGACCGCTCATAGCCTTCGCCGCTGTTGCCGGCCGGACGGGGAACCGAGTTGTCGGACCGCTGGCCCGGCGCCTGCGGCTGTTCCTCGCCTTCGCCGTCCTTCGGACGCTTCAGCCGCTTCAAGATGGTGTTTTCGGGGTCATCCGGCAACATCGACTTAAGCCAATCCCCGGTGCTCGCCAGCACGACCTTCGATTTTGCGCCGGTTACCCATGTGGGCTGCGATTTTTGCGGGACCAGCCAGTCGAAAAACAGGTAGGCGACCACCACAATAATGAGCCCGCGGCCGAGCCCGAACAGGAAACCGAGGCTGCGGTCGAGCGCACCGATTCGGCTGTCCAGAATCATGTCCGAGATCCGGACCGTGATGATCGAGACGATCAGCAGGGTTCCGAGGAACAGGCCGCCGACCACGGCGCCGGCGGCGACATACTGATTGTTGAAATAGCTCTCCGCGAACGGCATCAGCCGCTTGAAGAAATAAAGCGTCACCACGGCCGCCGCCGCCCAGGCCGCGATCGAGAGGATTTCGCGCATGAAGCCGCAAATCATCGCGAGCAGCCCGGAAATCAGCATGACGACAAGCAGGATGATGTCGAGGAGCGTGATCGGCATGGAGAAGAACAGAACCTGGTGGATCGGCGCCGGTCCGCGGGCCAGCGGCGCGCCTGTATAGCCGCCCGATTTTGCCGCGTCACCCGTCTTGTCGCCGGATATTGATGATGAACCGATCCCGGGGCTGCTGCGACCAATACCAAGGGGCAGACTGACCAGAGCCCGATCCGCGCCGGATCACGACATCCTGCTCCGGGCCGGGGTTTCGCCCGGCTGGCGGTTCGGTCACAATTGCCGGGGATCGGTCCCGCCGAACCGGCAGGGAGAGCGTTAAAAAATGACTACCGCAATTGGACGTCACGCAGCGACGGCGGCCCTCATGCTGGCACTCGCGCTGCCTCTGGCCCCGGCAAAGGGCGCCGAAGCGCCGCCGCTGATCAAGGCCTATAACCAGTCGGGCCTCGACCTGTTCAGGATTTTCGCCGGGCAGCCCGGCAATATCGTCTTCTCTCCCTATTCGATCGGCTCCGCGATGGCGATGGTGGCATCGGGCGCGCGCGGCGAAACCCAGGCCGACATGCTGAAGGCGCTCCGGCACGGACTGGACGCGAACGAGATCGATCCCGCCAATGCCAGGGTGCTGGCCGCGCTGCTTGCCTATAACGAAGCCGGCGCGAAATGCCCGGACGGCTTCAAGCAAAACGGCAAGCTTTGCGAAGCCGCGGCGCCCGCGGACAAGGATGCGAATTGTCCGAACGGCGCTGCGCGCAAGGACGACCTCTGCGTCATCGACCGTGAATCGGTGGCGGCGAAGCTTCGCATCGCCAACGCGCTGATGCTGATCAATGCGCAGGCGAGCGTGGCGCCCGCCTATGAAGAGACCATCCGCAAGAATTACAACGCCGAGATTTTCCGCGGCGCCAATCTCGAGGTGGTCAATAGCTGGGTCAACAACAAGACCGAAGGCAAGATCGACAAGATTCTCGACAAGCTCAATCCGAACGACTCGCATGTGCTGCTGAACGCGGTCTATTTCAACGCGCCCTGGGCGCAGGCCTTCGTGAAGAACGGCACCCGCGATCGCGAATTCCATCTGACCGCGAAGGAAAACGGTCGAAGTGCCGACCATGTTTCAGCAGGGCGAATTCGCGGTCGTGAAGGCGGACGGCTATTCGGCGATCCGGCTGCCTTACGGTGCCGGCGGCCTGTCGATGATCGTGGTGCGGCCGGACGAGATCGACGGCCTCGACGCGGTGATCAAGGCTTTCGACGGCGAGAAGCTGGACGCGCTGATGACGCAGCTCGGCAAGGCGCCGAAAAAGACGGTGGCGCTGTCGATGCCGCGCTTCAAGACCGAGTTCAGGGCGGAACTGATCGATCCGTTCAAGAGCCTCGGCATGAGCAAGGTGTTCGACCCGGCGCAATCGGACCTGTCGGGGCTGACCGGCAAGCCGCGCGCGGAGGCGCAGTCCACCATCGACCAGATCGTGCATCGCGCGGTGATCGATGTCGCCGAAGCCGGCACCGAAGCCGCCGCCGCGACCGCGGTCGTGGTCACGACCCGCACCATGCGGCCCGACGACAGCGACCGCTTCCAGGTCGACCGGCCGTTCATGTTCGTGATCGCCGACGACAAGACCGGCGCGATCCTGTTCGCGGGACGCATCGCCGATCCGCGGAGCTGAGCTTCGGTCCGCCTCTGTCTCGGCCCGACGGTTCGAGACGCGCCGCTTCGCGGCGCTCCTCGCCATGAGGCCGTGAAAATCAAGACTCACGCCTCCCGCCGCATCCGCCCTTTCGAGCCGCGCGCGGCGATGTCGGCAACCAGCGAGGCGAGATTGCCGTGCGGGCTGAGCGTGAGCCCGGCATCGCCGGGCGGATCGGAACGGCCGGGATCGGGCAGGAACGCGCGCTTGAAGCCGAGCTTGGCCGCCTCTTTCAGCCGGGCGGGCGCTTGCGCGACCGGGCGGATCGCGCCCGACAGCGACACTTCGCCGAAGAACACCGCATCCGCCGGCAGCGGCGCGCCGGCCAGCGACGAGACGAGCGCGGCCGCGGCGGCAAGATCGGCGGCCGGTTCGTTGATGCGAAGCCCGCCCGCGACATTGAGATAGACGTCGTGCTGCGCGAGCCGCACGCCGCAATGGGCTTCCAGCACCGCGATCACCATCGACAGCCGGCTCTGATCCCAGCCGACCACGGACCGGCGCGGCGTGCCGAGCGCGGTCGGCGCCACCAGTGCCTGGATTTCGACCAGCAACGGCCGCGTGCCTTCGATGCCGGCGAACACCGCGGTGCCGGGCGAGCCGAGATCGCGCTCGGACAGAAACAGCTCGGACGGGTTATGCACCTCCTGCAGGCCCAGCCCCGTCATCTCGAACACGCCGATCTCGTCGGTCGGGCCGAAGCGGTTTTTCACCGCGCGCAGGATGCGGAATTGATGCGAGCCTTCGCCCTCGAACGACATCACCGCATCGACCATGTGCTCGACCACGCGGGGACCGGCGATCTGTCCGTCCTTCGTGACATGGCCGACCAGGATCACGCAGGCGCCGCTCTTCTTGGCGAAGCGGATGAGCGCCTGCGCCGAGGCGCGCACCTGCGTCACCGTGCCGGGCGCGGATTCCACCGTGTCGGTCCACATGGTCTGGATCGAGTCGATGACCACGAGGCGCGGCAACTCGCCTTGCGACAGCGTGGCGATGATGTCCTCGACCGAAGTTTCGGCGGCGAGCTCGACTTTCGCCTGGCCGAGCGACAGCCGCTCCGCGCGCAGCCGCACCTGCGCCACCGCTTCTTCGCCGGAGATATAGACCGAGCGCTGCTTGAGTTTGGCGAGCGCGGCCGCGACCTGCACCAGCAGCGTCGATTTGCCGATGCCGGGATCGCCGCCCAGCAGCAGCACCGAGCCGCGCACCAGACCGCCGCCGGTGACGCGGTCGAATTCGCTCATGCCGGTGGCAAGGCGAGGGGCGTCCTGCGTCGCGCCGGAAAGCGGCTGCAACGAGAAGGCGCGGCCGCGTCCGGCGGCTTTTCCGGGCCCGGCCTTGCCGAGCGGGGCTTCGGCGGCTTCCTCGGCAAGCGTATTCCATTCGCCGCAGGACTCGCACTTGCCCTGCCAGCGCGTATAGGCCGCGCCGCAATTCTGGCAGACGAAGGAGAGGCCCTTGCGACTTATGCGTTCCACTTCATGACTCCCTCTCCCTGAGGCGGGCGAGGGGTTGGGAAGTCAACCTTTCCGGTCTGCGATAGGTGGTCTGACAACATTAATTCTCGCCGCGATCGACCCCCCACCCGCCGCGCTTTCGCGCGTCGACCTCCCCCTTGCAGGGGTAGGTGAAGAAAAATCAGGACCGCCCTTGTAAATCCGCGCGAAGCGGCGGCTGAGGCTGGTCAGCACCTCATAGCCGATGGTGCCGAGCATTTCGCCGAGCGCATCGACGTCGCGGCCTTCGCCGATCACGGTCGCGAAATCGCCGCGCCGCACGCTGCCATTCGGCAGGTCGGTGATGTCGAGCGCAATCAGGTCCATCGAGATGCGGCCGACGATCGGGCAGGGGCGTGCCGCCGACGATCAGGGTGCCGCCGGGCTTCTGGTCGCTGCCGCTCGCCGCACGGAAGAAGCCGTCGGCATAGCCCATGGTGACCACCGCGATGCGCGAGGGCCGTCGCGCGGTCCAGGTCGCGTCATAGCCTACGGTCTCGCCGAATTCGACGCTGCGCACCTGCGCGATGCGCGCCTTCAGATCGACCACCGGCTTCATCGGATTGGGCTTGGCCGGCGTCGGATTGACCCCGTAAAGCGCGACGCCCGGCCGCACGATGTCGAGATGGGCGGCGGGATCGAGAAAAATCCCGGACGAATTCGCAATCGAGGCCGGCACGCCGCGAAACAGCGCGCGGATATTGCGGAAGGTGAGCATCTGCTCGTTGTTGCGGGAATTCTCGACGAATTGCGAGGCCACGAAATGGCTCATCAGCAGCGTCAGGCCGTGATTCTGGTTGTCGAGGCGCGGCGCGATCGCGGCGGCTTCCTCCACCGTGACGCCAAGCCGGTTCATCCCGGTATCGACATGCAGCGCGAAGCCGCCCTCCCACTTGTTGACGGCGACAAAGGCGTCCCATTCGGCAAGCTCGACCGAGGAGCCGATCACCGGCCGCAGATTGTGATCGGCGAAAACCTGCGCGGTGCCCGGCGGCAGACCGTTGAGGATGTAGATCGCGGCATCCGCCGTCACCTTGCGCAGGCGCTTGCCCTCGGACAAGATCGGCGACAAAGAAGGTGACGCAGCCGGCCTGGCGCAGCATCGCCGAAACCGGCTCGAGCCCGCAGCCATAGCCGTCGGCCTTGACCACCGCCGCGCATTCGGCCGGCGACGACAGCGAGCGCAATTGCTTCCAATTGGCTTCGATGGCGGAAAGGTCGATGGTCAGAATGCCGCCGGCCTCGTCCGCGGGCGGCCCGGAGGTGAGCGAGCCATTCTCGGACTCGGCAAGCTCGGGCGAGGGGTTCTTGACCAGCATGGGGACCAACCTGGCGCGGTCTGATTTGCAGCGCAACAATCAATAGAGCCAGCGCGGCGCCCGAAGCAAAAATGCGGCGCAAAATCTGGCCGTCAAATTGGCCGTTCACGGAATGCGATCGGGCACCTGTCCTTCCGGCGCGAGGTCGCCGAAACGGGTGACGCTGGCGTCGAATTGCAGGCCGACGGTGCCGGTCGGGCCGTGGCGCTGCTTGCCGATGATGACTTCGGCCTTGCCGTGCAGCCGTGTTCCATTTCGACCTCCACTTGGCGTGCTCTTCGGTGCCGGGCCGCGGCTCCTTGTTGGCGAGGTAATATTCCTCGCGATACACGAACAGCACCACGTCGGCGTCCTGCTCGATCGAGCCCGATTCACGCAAGTCCGAAAGCTGCGGCCGCTTGTCGTCGCGGCTTTCGACCTGACGCGACAATTGCGACAGCGCGATGATCGGCACCTTCAGTTCCTTGGCCAGCGCCTTCAGGTTGGTGGTGATCTCGGTGATTTCCTGCACGCGGTTGTCCTGCGAGCGCTTGCTCGATCCCGACAGCAGCTGGATATAGTCGATCACCAGCAGGTCGAGCCCGCGCTGGCGCTTCAGCCGCCGCGCGCGCGCCGCCAGTTGCGCGATCGAGAGGCCGCCGGTCTCGTCGACGAAGAATTTCATGTTCTGCAATTCGAGCGAGACGTCGCGGATCACCTCGAAATCCTGCTCGTTGATGCCGCCGCGGCGGATCGTGCTCGACGGAATGCCGGTGCGCTCGGCGATGATACGGGTGGCGAGCTGCTCGGCCGACATTTCGAGCGAGAAGAAGCCGACGATGCCGCCATTGACGGTGGTGATATGGCCGTCCGGCCGCACCTCGCCCTGCCAGGCCTTGGCGATGTTGTAGGCGATGTTGGTGGCGAGCGCGGTCTTGCCCATGCCGGGGCGGCCGGCGACGATGATCAGGTCGGACGCCTGCAGGCCGCCCATCTTGGAGTCGAGATCGTGCAGGCCGGTGGCGATGCCCGACAGTCTTCCGTCGCGCTGATAGGCCTTGGCGGCCATGTCGACGGCGGTGGTGATGGCCTGGGCGAAAGCCTGGAAGCCGCCTTCGTAGCGGCCGCTCTCGGCGACCTCGTAGAGCCTGCGCTCGGCGTCCTCGATCTGCTTGCGCGGCGCGAAGTCGACCGGCGGCGTCATAGGCCTCGTTGACCATGTCCTCGCCGATCACGATCAGCGCGCGGCGCACCGACAGATCGTAGATGGTGCGGCCGTAATCCTGCGCGTTGATGACGGTGGTGGCTTCGGCGGCGAGGCGCGCCAGATACTGGCTGAGCGTCAGCCCGCCGATATCGGCATCGGCCGGCAGGAAGGTCTTCAGCGTGACCGGACGTGGCGACCTTGCCGGCGCGCACGAGTTGCGAGGAGATTTCGTAAATCTTCTGGTGGACCGGCTCGAAGAAATGCCGCGCTTCCAGAAAGTCGGAAACCCGATAGAGCGCCTCGTTGTTGACGAGGATCGCGCCCAGCAGCGCCTGCTCGGCCTCGATGTTGTGCGGGGCGGTGCGATAGAGCGGTGTCTGATCCGCGGCGAGCTTGCGCGCGGTCGAGTCCAAGGGTGCCATCGGTCCAACGAGCGGTTGTTATCAATCAGTTTCTTAGTCGCCAAAACGCGGCACGCACTACGCAACGCCTGCTACGCTTCGACCTCCGAGATTGCAGTGAACCCCGACCGGAGTGCTGTAGCACCGCAATCTGCGGCGCGTCTGCCGCAATCTCGAATGTCCCCATAACTCACGCGGGACGGCATCAAGAATCCGATTTGATCTTGACGGAATGCGGGCAAGTCGCGCAGTGGCGCGGACTATTCGCCGGCCATGCCGCAGCGGCGTGCGCGACTGCTGCCTTCGAGCGCGCGCAGCCTGCGCTTCCTCGCTGCGCGATATAGTCGCGCGTCAGCGGCACGGCATCGACGCGTTTGGCGAGCTGGATCTGGAATACCATCATGCCCTGATGGCGGAATGCCATCTCCGAGGCCGCGAGATAGAATTCCCACATCCGCACGAATCGTTCGTCGTAAAGCCTGCGGGCCTCCTCGCGCGCGCGCCATGAAGCGCTCGCGCCAGTGCCGCAGCGTCTCGGCATAATGCAGGCGCAGGATTTCGATGTCGGTGACCAGCAGGCCGGCGCGCTCGATCGCCGGCAGCACTTCCGACAAGGCCGGGATATAGCCGCCGGGGAAGATGTATTTGTCGATCCAGGGATTGGTGGCGTTCGGTCCTTCCGAGCGGCCGATCGAATGCAGCACCATCACGCCGTCATCGGCGAGCAGACGGGCGCATTGCCGGAAGAATTCGCCGAAATGGCCGACGCCGACATGCTCGAACATGCCGACCGACACGATGCGGTCGAAGCGTCTCGTTCAGGTCGCGGTAATCCTGCAGGCGAAAATCCACGCGATCCGACAGACTGGCGCTCGGCGGCGCGCCCGCGCGCGAGCTTGAATTGCTCTTCCGACAGGGTGACGCCGGTGACCTGGGCGCCGCAGATGCTCGGCGAGATAGAGCCCGAGCCCGCCCCAGCCGCAGCCGATGTCGAGCGCGCGCTGGCCGTCGCTTCGATCAACAGCTTCGCGGCGAGATGCCGCTTCTTGGCGAGCTGGGCATCGTCGAGCGACTGGTCCGGCGATTCGAAATAGGCGCAGCTATATTGCCGGTCGGAGTCGAGGAACAGCGAATACAGACGGCCGTCGAGATCGTAATGGTGCGCGACATTGCGTCGCGCTCGGTGCCGGTAATTGTATTGATCGATGCGCCGTCGGCTGTAGCGCAACATGGCTTGCGGCCGCGCCATGAATGGCAGCTTGTCGCTGTGCTGTTGAGACAGAAGCAGCGACAGCAGATCGGCGATGGTGCCGCGTTCCAGCACCAGGTCGCCGTTCATATAGGCTTCGCCGAGTCGCAATTCGGGATGGAGCATCATCCGCGCCATCGCGGCGCGCGATGCAAACCGCACCGATACCGGGGTGCCGCTGCCGTCGCCGAATTCGAACACCTGCCCGCCCGCCGTCGTCGTGCGCAAGTTCCCGCGGCGTATGAATCGTCAGCAAGCCTGCCCGAAGCAACCGTTCCATCGGCCGCCTCCCTGTATACCCGCCGTCCTTTCGATCGGCCTATGCTGATACCCGGCAACCGATTACATCAAAGTCTGGCGAAACCGGCAATGCGGTGCTACGGGGAGCAAAGGCCAGGCCGCTTCGAAAATGAGCCACATTCGGCGGTTACCGCCTTCGGGTAGTTCGTTTGGGGCCGTTTTCGCATAATTTGCGTTCACGCGGGTTTGGGCTCATCCGGGGCAGGAGATATCCTTTGCGGCGAGGTCGAAGCAGCCTGATCCTGGTTTCGGCCGTGATGCTGGCCTGCCTGATGGCCTTCGCGGCGTTCGCGCAGGGCCGCAACAACACGCCCGCCCGGCGCGCCGGCGCCCGAAGCGCCAGCCCAGCGGCCATCAGACCGAGGCCGTCGACCTGAACGAGGGCAAATCGGCTGCCGAATTGTTTCAGGCCGGTTGCGCGGTCTGCCACCAGAGCGCGGCCGGTCTTGCCAAGGGCCGCAGGGACAGCGAACTGGCCGGCTTCCTGCGGCAACATTACACCTCCGGCACCCAGCATGCCGGCGTTCTGGCAGGCTTTTTGGCTGCCGCGGGAGGCGGACGCGGCGGTCCTGCTGCCGCCTCCGCGCCGGCGCGCGTGAACCCGAATGCACCGATCGATCGCCCGCCGGCGCCGATCGGCGACCGCAGAGCCCGCGCAGGAAGCCGCACGTCCACCAGGAGACGCGCGAGCCCGCGGCCAAGCGCAGGCCGCCGGAAAAGCCGCCGGTCGCAGCGCGCGTAGCGCCACCGGCCGTGCCGGCAGGTGCCGCCGCGACCGAAGCCGCCGCCCATCCGGGCGACGCCCCCGCCGCCGCGCCAGTGCGCCGCCGCCTCCGCCTGTCGGAGGAAAAGCCGGCGCCGCCCGAGATTCCGCTCTAAAGGCCGATCGACCGCTTCGATCGCCGACGGTCTCGCGAAGGCGGGACCAGGCTATCCCGGACGGTCCTCAGGCTTTCTCGGCCGAGTCCTCGGCCGTTGCTTCGGTCGGCTTCGCCTTCTTCCTCGTCTTCGTCGGCGAGCGCTTCCGGATCGAAGAAGGCTTCGGCTGCGGCCGCTGCCTGCTCGCGCGCGACTTCGGCATCCTCGCGCCGCACCGTGACATCCTCGCCGCGTTTGACGCGCTCGGCTTCTTCGGCGTTGCGCGCCACGATCAGCGTGACCGCGACCTCGACTTCCGGATGCAGCGCGATCGCGACCTTGTGCTGGCCGATGGTCTTGATCGGCGCATGCAGTTCGACCTGGCTGCGGGTGACCGCAAAGCCGCCTTCGGTGACGAGATCGGCGATATCGCGTGCGCTGACCGAGCCGTAGAGCTGGCCGCCTTCCGACGCCTGACGGATCGCGGTGAAGGTCTGGCCGTTGAGCTTGTCGGCGATCTTCTGCGCCTCGCCGCGATGTTCGAGATTGCTGCGCCTCGAGGTCCTGACGCATGCCCTCGAAGCGTTCCTTGTTGGCCTTGGTCGCGCGCAGGGCCTTGCCTTTCGGCAGCAGGAAATTGCGGGCGAAGCCATCCTTCACGCGCACGGTCTCGCCCATCTGGCCGAGCTTGGCGACGCGTTCGAGCAAAATCACTTCCATGTCCGTTACTCCTTCATAGGTGTCGTTTGAGTGGTTTGGAATTTCATGATGTCGTGCGCGGGCGGGGCGCCCGCGCCGACGCGGCTTGCGAAAATCGAAAATCGCATCGGCAAGGCCGAGCAAGGTCAGCGCCAGCACCGGCCAGCCGATGACCAGAACCGCGAGATAGGCGCCGGTGAGGATGAAGGCGCGGCCGCCGACATTGCGCGTGATCGCATGCAGCACCGCAAAGCCCGCGATCGCATAGGCCATGATCAGCGCCGCCGACACGATGCCGCCGATCGTGCCGACCAGCCCGGGCATGAAGGACAGCACCAGCGCTGCCGCGAAGCTGAGATGGGCCGCGACCGGAAAGCGGATCGCCGACAGATCCGGCCAGGGCCGTTTCAGGCGGCCGGAGACCTTCACGACGCGAGCGGCGAGATAGAGATTGACCGAGGAGGTGACGGTGGCGAGCACGGCGGCCGCCAGCGGCATGATGATGACCAGAAGATCGATCAGGCGCTTGCCGGTCTCGCTGGTCGCATCGAGCGCGGAGCCCGAAGGCCCGCGGCCCTGGTCCATCAGCACCCGTTCGAAGGCGCGGCGCAGGCCTGAGCGGAACTGCTCTTCGTCGAGGCCGAAATTCGGGATGGCGACGATCACCATGCCGGCGCGCGATGGCGGCGCACCACAGCACGAGCCGGCCGGCCGGATACCATTCGACCGACTTGCCGCTGCCGTCGTCGGTCGGCGCGCGAGCAGCGCGAGATAGCCGAGCCACCAGGCCGGCACCCCGACCCCGATCAGGAAGGCGAACAGGAAGAACGGCTGCCGAAAGCGGCCGCGAGGCCCGAGCGCCGCGACCAGCGCCGCGAACAGGGCCGCCCAATGGCTCCAGCCGATGCGCGGCGATCAGGATCGGCAACGGCGCGAGATAGAACAGCAGGACCGACAGCGGCGAGCCGGATGCGACCGACGCGAACAGGAGCGCGGAAGCCGCGCCTGCACCCAGTCCGACGAGCACGATCTGCATCATCACGAGCTGTCCCGCTTGTTCAGCGGTTAGAGGCAAGTCGGTCGCTTGCCCCAACCATCGGCGCCCGGATCGCTCCGGACGCCTCGTTGTTCATGTGCCTTGCGCGAGCGAACCCAATCCGCCGAACTTACTTGATCACGTAAGGCAGCAGTCCGAGGATAGCGCGCGCGCTTGATCGCCTGGGCGAGTTCGCGCTGCTTCTTGGCCGACACCGCGGTGATGCGGCTCGGCACGATCTTGCCGCGCTCGGAGACGTAACGCTGCAGCAGCTTCACGTCCTTGTAGTCGATCTTCGGCGCATTGGCGCCGGAGAACGGGCAGGTCTTGCGACGACGAAAGAACGGACGGCGTCCACCGCCACCGGCAGCTCTGGACATCGACATGATTATTCCTCCCCTGCGCTGGAGGCGGCGCGGCGCGTCGTCACGCGGCCGCGTCGTCGCGATCGCGGCGCGGGCCGCGATCGCCGCGGTCGCGATCGCCGAAGCGTCCGCCGCCGCCGCCAAATCCGCCGCCGAAGCCGCCGCCAAAGCCGCGGCCGTCGCGTTCGCGATCGTCACGATCGGACTTGCGCATCATCGCGGAGGGACCTTCCTCCAGTTCGTCGACGCGGATCGTGATGTAGCGCAGCACTTCTTCGGAAAGACGCTCCTGGCGCTCGACCTCGGCTGATCGCGGCCGCCGGGGCGTCGACGTTCATCAGCGTGAAATGCGCCTTGCGGTTCTTGTTCATGCGGTAGGTGAGGGACTTCACGCCCCAATATTCGGTCTTGGCGACCTTGCCGCCCTGACCTTCGATGATGGCCTTGAACTGGTTGGTCAGGTCGTCGACCTGCTGCGCGCTGGCATCCTGGCGCGCAAGAAAAACATGCTCGTATAGAGGCATCGGTGCCTTCCTTCTCTATGGCGCTGTCCGGCGCAAAGCCCAACGAGTACCTTCGGAAAGGCTCGATGCTCTGATGGCGGGGACACGGGACGACGGACCGACTGGCCCTGCCGCTGGAACCCGAAACGGGCGCCTTGGCCGTCCGTTCAGCCCCCGGCCGGGACGAGCGGAAGCGGGGTTTATAGGGATTTTCGCGCGGGAAGGCAAGGCGGGCGGTGGCCCGTTGCCAAGTGCTTGACTTACGGGGGTTCGCGTTGTTTTTCGCCCCCGATCCGGGCCGAGCACGAGGCCCGGCGGGGCTTTCAGGGGCGTAACTCGTGGCGTTAGCGTTCGTTTTTCCGGGCCAGGGCAGCCAGGCCGTCGGCATGGGCAAGGCGCTGGCCGAGGCGTTTCCGGCCGCCCGGGCCGTGTTCGAAGAGGTCGATGCCGCGCTCGGCGAAAAGCTTTCCGGCGTGATGTGGGAGGGTCCGGCCGACAAGCTGACGCTGACCGAGAATGCGCAGCCGGCGCTGATGGCGGTGTCGCTTGCGGCCATGCGGGTGCTGCGAGACCGAAGCCGGGCTCGATCTTGCGCGCGACGCGAAATTCGTCGCCGGCCATTCGCTCGGCGAATATTCGGCGCTGGCGGCGGCCGGCGCCTTCACGCATCGCGATGCGGCGCGGCTGCTGCGCATCCGCGGCAACGCCATGCAGAAGGCGGTGCCGGTCGGCGAGGGCGCGATGGCGGCCCTGCTCGGCCTTGCCTTCGACGATGCCGCGGCGGTCGCGGCGGAGGCGGCGCAGGGCCAGGTCTGCCAGGCCGCCAACGACAATGGCGGCGGGCAGGTGGTGGTCTCCGGCAACAAGGCCGCGGTCGAGCGCGCGGTCGAGATCGCCAAGGCCAAGGGCGCCAAGCGCGCCATGCTGCTGCCGGTCTCCGCGCCCTTCCATTGCGCGCTGATGCAGCCGGCCGCCGACGCGATGGCGGAGGCGCTGGCGAAGATCGATGTGAAGAAGCCGGTCGGTGCCGGTGGTCGCCAATGTGCTGGCGCAGCCGATCGACGATCCGCAGGAAATCGTCAAGCGGCTGGTCGAGCAGGTGACCGGCACGGTGCGCTGGCGCGAATGCGTCGAGACCATGGACAGGTCGGCGTCACGCAATTCTACGAAGTCGGCTCCGGCAAGGTGCTGACCGGCCTGTTGAAGCGCATCGTCGACGGCGCGACCGGGTCTGCGATCGGGACGCCGGAGGATGTGGCGGCGTTCAAGGCCGCGCGCGTCTGACCTGCGGTCTGACAGATCTCAAAGAGGAGTTGCGATGTTCGACCTCACCGGCAAGACCGCGCTGGTGACCGGCGCGACCGGCGGCATCGGCGGAGCGATCGCGCGCGCGTCTGCACAGGCAGGGCGCGACCGTTGCGCTCTCGGGCACGCGCAGGGAGGTGCTCGACCAGCTCGCCGCGGAACTGAAGGAGCGCGTGCATGTGCTGCCCTGCGACCTGTCGGACAAGGATCAGGTCGAGGCGCTGGTGCCGAAGGCCGAAGAGGTCATGGGCAAGCTCGACATCCTGGTCGCCAATGCCGGCGTCACCAGGACAATCTGTTCGTGCAATTGCGCGACGAGGACTGGGATACCGTCATCAACATCAACCTGACCGCGACCTTCCGGCTGTCGCGCGCGGCGATGAAGACCATGATGCGCCGGCGCTTCGGCCGCATCATCGGCATCACCTCGGTGGTCGGCGTCACCGGCAATCCGGGGCAGAGCAATTACACCGCCGCCAAGGCCGGCATGATCGGCATGATGAAATCGATCGCCAAGGAATATGCGCGGCGCGGCGTCACCGCCAATTGCGTGGCGCCGGGCTTCATCGCCACCGCCGATGACCGACAAGCTGAACGACAAGCAGCGCGAGGCGATCCTGCAGATGGTGCCGTCCGGGCGGCTCGGGACGCCGCGACGATATCGCCGCGGCCGTCGTCTATCTCGCCTCCGACGAGGCCGTCCTATGTCACCGGCCAGACCCTGCATGTGAATGGCGGGATGGCGATGATATGATTGCAAAATCGCGCAGGTTTTCGGGTGTTCCGGCCCTGCTGGCCAATGGTTTTGAAGTATGGTAGCCCGTTCCGAGCCGGGCTGGGGAAAGCGTATGGGGCGCGGGCTTGACGCAAAGACTGCGACCCAATACACGCCGCCGTCATCACGGTTTGGAACGGCCATAGGGTTCTCTTGGGGCTGGCCGGCTTGAGATGATCAAGCTGCTTGAACCGCTTCCATGGCCGTGCCACGACAGCTTCGATCGCGCCGCCGATCGAGCCCATCACTGAAAGCAGAGGTTCGAACCGATGAGTGACATCTCCGAGCGAGTGAAGAAGATCGTCGTGGAGCACCTTGGCGTCGAGCCCGACAAGGTCACCGAACAGGCGAGCTTCATCGACGATCTCGGCGCCGACTCCCTCGACACGGTCGAACTGGTGATGGCGTTCGAGGAGGAATTCGGCTGCGAGATTCCGGACGACGCGGCCGAGACCATTCTCACCGTCGGCGACGCCGTGAAATTCCTCGAAAAGAACGCCAAGAGCTGAACCGGCAAGAGCTGAAGCCGGAATTGCGGATCGCTTGCGTTTCGATCTCCGTGCTGAGGCGCCGCCGTGGCCGGCGTCTCGCGATCAGGGCGCGGCGATCGCGACGCGGCGGGAGCCGGATCATGAGGCGTGTCGTCGTCACAGGCCTTGGAATGGTGACGCCGCTCGGCTGCGGCGTCGAGGCGTCCTGGAAGCGCATCCTCGAAGGCAAGAGCGGCGCGCGCAAGATCGAGACATTCGAAGTCTCCGATCTGCCGTGCAAGATCGCCTGCCAGATCCCGCGCGGCGACGGCTCCGACGGCACCTTCAATCCCGATCAGTGGATGGAGCCGAAGGAGCAGCGCAAGGTCGACGAATTCATTCTCTATGCGCTGAGCGCGGCGCGGCAGGCGCTCGACGATTCCGGCTGGAAGCCGTCGAACTCCGGACGAGCAATTCGCGACCGGCGTGATGATCGGCTCCGGCATCGGCGGCGTCGGCGGCATTGCCGAGGGCGCGATCCTGGTGAAGGAGCGCGGACCGCGCCGGCTGTCGCCCTTCTTCATTCCCGGCCGCATCATCAATCTCGCCTCCGGCTATGTGTCGATCGAGTTCGGGCTGAAGGGGCCGAATTCGGCGGTGGTCACCGCCTGCTCGACCGGCTCGCATGCGATCGGCGATGCCGGGCGCATGATCGCGCTCGGCGATGCCGATGTGATGGTGGCGGGCGGCGCGGAATCGCCGATCGACCGGCTCTCGCATGGCGGGCTTTGCCGCCTGCCGCGCGCTCTCGACCTCGTTCAACGACACGCCCGAGCGCGCCTCGCGTCCCTACGACAAGGACCGCGACGGCTTCGTGATGGGCGAGGGCGCCGGCGCGGTGGTGCTCGAGGAATACGAGCACGCCAAGAGGCGCGGCGCGAAAATCTATGCCGAACTGATCGGCTACGGCATGTCGGGCGACGCCTTCCACATCACGGCGCCGCCGCCGGACGGCGACGGCGCCTTCCGCTGCATGAGCGCCGCGATCAAGCGCGCCGGCATTACGCCGGGCGACATCGACTACATCAACGCGCATGGCACCTCGACCATGGCCGACGACGATCGAGCTTGTCGGCGGTCGAGCGTCTGGTCGGAAATGCCGCCGGCAAGATCTCGATGTCGTCCACCAAATCGTCGATCGGGCATCTGCTGGGTGCGGCCGGCGCGGTGGAGGCGATCTTCTGCATCCTTGCGATCCGCGACCAGATCGCGCCGCCGACCATCAATCTCGACAATCCGTCGGTCGAGACCCCGATCGACCTCGTGCCGCATCAGCCGCGCAAGCGCGAGATCAAGGTTGCGATGTCCAATTCCTTCGGTTTCGGCGGCACCAACGCAACGCTCATCCTGCGCGCGCCGGACTGACCCGAAATCCCGTCGCTCCGCGGCATTTTGCGCGGGGATTTTTTGGTGGTCCCTGGCGTTTGTGGCCGACGAATGCCACAGCGGCGCCATATCGTCCTGCTAGCGAATCATCCATAGCTCCGGCTGCAAGAGCGGGCGCGTCTTCATCCCTGCCAGGTCCCCCACCATGTTTTTTCCGCGGATCGAAGCGCGACGAGTGGTTCGGGTTCAGGGTAGAGTTCGGGTTCAGGATAGACTTGGTGTGCTTGTCGGTCTGCTGCCTTTGTGATGGATCAAAACAGGATGACCCCGCGTTCGCCCCGTGCCGCACTGGAACCCGAGCGGGTCAAGGCGCCCTCGCGCCGCTCGCGCGGTGCGCGCAATCCGATCGTGATTGTCGGCAATGCGATCTTCACGATCATCCTGCTGCTTGCGGTCGTCCTTGGCATTGGCGTGTATTGGGGCAAGCAGAAATTCGAGGAACCGGGTCCGCTGACCGAAGACAAGGTGGTCAATATTCCGCGCGGCCTTGGCATTCGCGACATCGGCGAATTGCTGACGCGCGAGGGCGTGATCCGCGATCCCTGGACCTTTATCGGCGGCGCGCTGGCGCTGAAGTCGCGCGGCGACGATACCGAAGTTCGGCGAATATCAGTTCGCGAAGGGCGCGAGCCCGCGCGATGTCGCGCAGACCATGATCGACGGCAAGGTGGTGCAACACCAGGTCACGGTCGCCGAAGGGCTCACCTCCGAACAGATCGTCGCGCGCCTGCTGGAGAACGACCTGCTCACCGGCAGCGTGAAGGAAATGCCGCGTGAGGGCACCTTGCTGCCGGAAGTCCTATCGCTTCACGCGCGGCACCACGCGTGAGGATATCGTCAAGCGCATGCAGGCGGCGCAGCGCCGCGTGCTGCAGGAGGCATGGGAACGGCGGATGCCGGATCTGCCGGTCAAGACGCCCGACCAGCTTCTGGTGCTGGCCTCGATCATCGAGAAGGAAACCGGCAAGCCGGAGGAACGCACGCGCGTCGCCGCCGTGTTCGTCAACCGGCTGAAGAGCAAGATGAAGCTGCAATCCGACCCGACCATCATCTACGGTCTGGTCGGCGGCAAGGGCTCGCTCGGACGCGGCATCCTGCGAAGCGAGATCAGCCAGCCGACGCCCTACAACACCTATGTGATCGAGGGCTTGCCGCCCGGCCCGATCGCCAATCCCGGCCGTGCCTCGATCGAGGCGGCCGCCAATCCGGCGCGCACCAAGGAATTGTTCTTCGTCGCCGACGGCACCGGCGGTCACACTTTCTCGGAGACCTACGACGTCCACCAGAAGGGGGTCGCCAAGCTGCGCGGGATCGAGAAGGATGCGGCCAGCGCCGCCGGCGCGGCCGCGCAACCGGCGCCCGCCGCGGCTCCCGCGCCCGATTCAGGTGCAAGGCCCGCCACTTCCGCAGCGCGACCGGCCAATCCCGTCAATCCTGCAGTGCCCGCGGCTCCCGCCGTCAAGCCCGCCAACGCCAATCCTGCCGCCGCGCAACCGGCGGCCCGCGCCAATCCACAGAAGCAGCAGCAGCCGGGCGCCGTGCGCAGTCAGAACGCCCCGCCCGCGGGCAATCCGCGCACGCAATAAAGCCGCGCCGCCGCTGCGCAAGCGCGTGCGATATGATCTAAATTCTCAAGGCGATTCCTCCTGACCAGAGCATGATGCCGAAAAGTGCGAAGCGGTTTTCGGACGACATCATGCTCTAAACGATTAGAATCGATCACGTTTATGATTTTGGATCGATTCGATCCAAGATCATCGTGATCTAGAGCGAGCGGGCGATGGCGTTATCGAGCATGACCGGCTTCGCGCGCAGCCACGGCGCGAGCGGAAGCTATGCCTGGTCGTGGGAAATCAAGTCGGTCAATGCCAAGGGGCTGGAATTGCGGCTGCGGCTGCCGCCGGGCTTCGACGCGGTGGAAGTTCCGGTGCGGACGCGCGCGGCCGAGACGCTGTCGCGCGGCAATGTCTATGCGACGCTGACGGTCAAGCGCGAAGGCATTGCGCCGGTGGTGCGCATCAACGAGCCGGTGCTGAATGCGCTGGTCAATGCGATCGGCAACCTCAAGGGCCGGGTCGATGCCGACAAGCCGAGGCTCGACGGTCTGCTCGGCCTGAAGGGCGTGATCGAAGTCGAGGACGAAGCCGAGACCGAGGAGGCCAAGAGCGCCGCCGAAACCGCGATCGTCGCGGGCTTCGTGGAAGCGCTGAAGGGCCTCTCCGAGATGCGCCGGCACGAGGGCCGGGCGCTGGCGGAGATCCTGTCGCTACGGCTCGACGAGATGGCGAGCCTGTCGACGCGCGCCGAAAAGGCGCCCGGCCGCCAGCCCGAGGCGGTGAAGAAGAAGCTCGCCGATCAGGTCGCGCAATTGCTGGAAGGCTCGATCGCGGCTCGATCCCGACCGGCTGCATCAGGAGGCGATCCTGCTCGCGGCCAAGGCCGATATCCGCGAGGAGCTCGACCGTCTCGCCGCCCACATTGCGCAGGCGCGCAAGCTGATGGCCGGCGGCGGCGCGATCGGACGGCGGCTCGACTTTCTCTCGCAGGAGCTCAACCGCGAGACCAACACGCTTTGCTCGAAGTCGAACGATGTCGAACTGACCAATATCGGACTGGAACTGAAAAGCGTGGTCGAGCAATTCCGCGAGCAGGTGCAGAACCTCGAATGATCGCCAATATCGATATTGCCCGCCGCGGCATCATGCTGATCGTGTCGTCGCCCTCGGGCGCCGGCAAGACCACGCTGACGCGCAATCTCCTGAACGAGGAAAACAAGGAGAAGAAGGATAGCGTCTCGCTTTCGGTTTCGGTCACGACGCGCGCGCGGCGGCCGAGCGAGATCGACGGCATCCATTACAAGTTCCTTTCCAATCGTCAGTTCGAGCTGATGCGCGACGGCGGCGAATTGCTCGAATGGGCCGAGGTGCATGGCAATTTCTACGGCACGCCGCGCGAGCCGGTCGAGACCGCCTTGTCCGAGGGCCGCGACGTGCTGTTCGACATCGACTGGCAGGGTACCCAGCAGCTCTACCAGTCCATGCGCTCCGACGTCGTCAGCGTGTTCGTGCTGCCGCCGACCGCCGACGAACTGAAGGCCAGGCTCGAACGGCGCGCCGAGGATACTCCCGACATCATCGCGCGGCGGCTGAAGAACGCGGCCGACGAAATCCCGCATTGGGAAGAATACGACTATGTTCTGGTCAACCGCGACCTCGACAAGAGCTTCGCGCGTTTGCGCGGCATCCTCACCGCCGAGCGGTTGAAACGCGTGCGCAAGGAAGACATCCAGGAATTCGTCGACAAGCTGCTCGGCGATCTGCGGACGCTTTCGAGCTAGGTGTCTTGCAGTTGCGCCCGGGCCGCGTTGGCGAGCCTGACGAAGCCTTCCACCGGAATGTGTTCCGCCCGATCGGTCGGCGCGATGCCGGCCGCTTCCAGCACCGGGATGGGGTCCGGCAGGAACGTCTTCAGGCTCTGCCGCAGCATCTTGCGGCGCTGGCCGAAAGCGGCTTCCGCGATGCGCGCCAGCAGGATGCGGTCGCAAGGCTCGTGGACCTGGCCGCGGCACCAGTTCGACCACAGACGACGTCACCTTGGGTGGCGGCACGAAGGCGGACGGGCCGATATCGAACAGGATTTTCGGCATCGTGCGCCATTGCGTCAGCACCGAGAGCCGGCCATAGGCCTTGCTGTCGGGCGCAGCCACCAGCCGCTCCGCCACCTCGCGCTGGAACATCAGCACCAGCCGGTCATAAGGCGGCGGCCAGGGCTCGGTCTCGAGCCAGCCGGTGAGCAGGACGGTGGCGATATTGTAGGGCAGGTTGGCGACGATCCGCAGCGGCCCGGCCGCGCCGCAATCCTTGATGTCGAAATCGAGCGCATCGCCTTCGATCACCCGGAGCCGCCCTGGATAATGCGCGGCGATCTCCGCCAGCGCCGCGATTGCGCGCGTATCGCGCTCGACCGCAATCACCTGCGCGGTACCCTCCGACAGCAAAGCGCGGGTGAGGCCGCCGGGTCCCGGGCCGATCTCCACCACCGTGACGCCGGCAAGCGGCCCCGCCGCGCGCGCGATCCGGCCGGTCAGGTTGAGGTCGAGGAGGAAGTTCTGGCCGAGCGATTTCTTTGCGATCAACTCGTGCTTGCGGATGACGTCGCGCAGCGGCGGCAGCCCGTCGAATGCGGTCATTGGTCAGGCCGCGGGCTTTGCCGCGCATTCGCGGGCGGCAAGCTGCGCGGCAAGGCGAAGGGAGGCAATCAGGCTTGCCGGATTGGCACGGCCGGTACCGGCAATATCGAAGGCGGTGCCGTGATCGGGCGAGGTGCGAACGAAAGGCAAGCCGAGCGTGACATTGACCGCATCGTCGAAGGCCAGCGTCTTGATCGCGACCAAAGCCTGGTCGTGATACATGCAGAGAGCGGCGTCATAGGTCTTGCGCGCGGCGGCGTGAAACAAGGTGTCGGCCGGCAGCGGCCCGCGGGCGGCGATGCCCTGCGCGATCAGCCGATCGATCGCAGGCCGCACCACGCGAAGCTCCTCGTCGCCCAGAAGTCCGTCCTCGCCGGCATGCGGATTGAGGCCAGTAACGGCAAGCCTTGGCGTGCGCAATCCGAAGCGTGTTTTGAGGTCATACGCGGTGATGCGTCCGGTCTCCACGATCAGGTCTTCGGTGAGCAGGCGCGGCACCTCGCGCAGCGGCACATGGATCGTCACCGGCACCACCGCGAGCTCCGGGCACCACAGCATCATGACCGGCCTGGCGGTGACGCCCGACATCTCCTGCGCCAGCCGCGCGAGATATTCGGTATGGCCGGGATCGGCGAAGCCTGCGCGGTAAAGCACGGATTTCGCGATCGGATTGGTCACGACGGCGCCGGCGCGCCCTTCGATGGTGTCATGCACCGCGCGCCGGATCGAGGCGAGTGCGACCGCCGCGCTTGAATCGTCCGGATGGCCGGGCGAGGCGGTCGCGCGTTCGCCGAGCGCGCAGATCGGCAGCGCCGATCCGAAGCGAGCGCCGGCCTGCTCGGGAGCGACGGTCTCGATCGGTACGTTCAGACCGAGGAGGCGGGCGCGGGCTGAGACATGGTCGGGATCGGCGATCAGATAGAAGGCCGGCAGGTCGAGCTCGCGGCGCCGTTGCCAGGCCATCAGCGCGATATCGCAGCCGATGCCGGCGGGCTCTCCGATGGTGAGCGCCAAACTACGGTCATTGGCGCGATCGGCCAGAATGGGCACCGGGTTTGCGTCCGATCGCGCTGCCAGGTTGAGGGCTATTGCTGCTGCTTGTATTCGATCATGGCGCCGGCCCGCAATTCCTTCAGATAGCGGTCGGCCTGCTTCTTGAAGCGCTGGGAGAACATTTCGTCGCGCAGCTTGCGCTTGGTCGGGGAATCCGCGTTGGTTTCCTTCTTTTCGCAAAGCGCGAACACTTCGACGCCGCCGGTTGTCACTTCGGCCGGGGTGACCTTGCCGACTTCGACCTTGGCCAGAACTTCGCGCAATTGCGGACTGAGATCGGCGCTGTTGCGGCGGATCGGCGGGCGGACCACCACGTCGCGCAGGGCGCGCGCGAAGCTAAGGCCGCTCGCGCAATCCTGGAAGCGCGTGCGCAACATGTCGGCTTCGCGTTTGCGGGCTTCCACGACCGGGGCGGGAGAATTGCGCGGCACCACGAAGGTGATCGGATGCAGCGTGTATTCGAGACCGACCTCCTTGGGCTCGGTGCGCGCGGCCTCCGCCTCAAAAATATCCTTCTCTCCGACCTGGATCGAACTGGCGAAACGGCCGCGCACGATCTGGCCCCAGGTCAGGTCGGCGCGCAATCGCGCCTTGAATGCATTCGCATTGAGACCCGCACGCTTGAGCTGCTCGGTGAACTGATCCGGCGACAAGCCCACATTGCGCGCAACACCGGCAAAGGACGCGTCGACCTCGGCGTCGGACACCTCGAAATTGAATCTCTTGCCGGCCAGAATCTTGAGCTTGTCGTCGATCAGATCGTCGATCGTTTCCTGCCGCGATCGGGGCTTGCCGCCGCCGAGCGCGGAAAGCTTCATTCGCTGCTCGATGTCGTAGGCCGTGATCGGCTGGCCGGTGACGAACAGCACGACCTGGGCATTGGCCTGATTGCAGACGACGACGCTCAGAACGCCGGCCGCAAGCCAGCACACAAGCCGCCGCGGAATGGAGAAGTTCGCTAGCATTGCATCAACTTGCCGATCGTCATGCGCATCTTCGCTCGATGGATAAGCGCGACCGCTCCGGGGACTAGAATGAACCGAGTGAGGTGGTGCCGGCCGACTGGCCGAGCGTCCGCAGCCCCAACTGGAACAGCAGTCGATGGTCGGTGGTCGCGTTTCCGCTATAGGTATAATTTGTGATGTAATTAAGAGCCAGAATGAAGCAGTCGTCGACATAGCCGACGCCGAAACGGGTCTGGTCGAATTTATGCGCGTCGAGGTCGTAGCGCGCGGCGGCGATCGCGGCCCAGTTCACGTTGAATTTATAGGACACGCCTCCCAAAATGCCCTCGCGCCGCTCCAGGAAGCCGATTTCTGGCTGGGCGGCGTAATTGCCGTACAGGGCCTTCAGCGACAGGCGGTCGAAATTGGCGACGCCTTCGAGCTCAAACCGCTTCATTTCGAAATTGTCCTGGTCGAAGCGGTAGCGCGTCGTGAAAGTCATGATGCGGTCGGGTTGATAGGCGACGCGCGCAACATAGTCGGACTTCCTGGTATCGAGTCCGCTATCGAGGCCGGTATTGGTGGCGTCATGCGCCGCAAACGAATTCAGGCCGAACATCTGGTAAGACTGCCCGAACAAAACGTTGAAGAAGCCGCCCTGGTTGAACTGGGTGGTCCAGGTGGCGCCGTAATTGACGCGGCCGCCGCCTTCGACGCGGTCCCAGCCCGCGAATTTGTCGACGCGGAACAGGTTGCCGTCATCGAACACGAAGCTCTGGGCGTCTTCGTTCGGGATATTGCCGATCTGCTGTTCGTTCGGACGTGCGATGACCTGCACGATCGGTTCGAGGGTATTGGTGCCCCAGGATTGCACATTGATGAACGGATAACGCCATTCGAGGCCGGCGGTCGGCATCCCGCGGAACAGCTGCGTGTTCGAGGTGTCGACGAAATTCGCGACGCCCGGCTCATTGGTGATGTTCATCTGCGTCACGTCGGCGCGCAGCTTGAAGAACGGAGTCCAGACCATACCCAGCGGGTCGGTGAGTGATTTTTTCCACTCCGCCTCCGCCGAGAAGCGCGTGTAATTGCCCGGCGCGCCGCGCAACACGCAATTGTCGGCGTTTTTGACCGCCGGATCCGCAGTGCTCGTCCCGCAATAGTCGAGGTTGGACGCAACCCTGGTGATTGGATTGAATGAAGCGGACTCACGCGACAGGCTGGTCAGATTGAATTTGAATCCGAGTTCGCCACCCAGCACCGGCTGGTCGACAACATATCTGTAGTCGATGACCGGGTGGATGACCGGCAATTGCCTTTGATTGTCGAATTCGGAGAAGCCGTAATAATAGATCGAACGCGCGTCGAAAAACGATCGAGAGCCGCGGCCTGTCAGATAGAGCTGCGAGATGCCTTCCATCCGGTTGTTGCCGAAGCTATCGAACGGATTGCGCGCATTGGCCGGCAAGGCGTAGGGGCGATAATCCTGGTAGAAGGTCTTGTCCGTCACCAGAACGCCGTCCCAACCCCATACCCAGCGCCGGTTGAGTGCAAACTGGCCGTTCGATTCGATCGCGCCGCGCCAGTCCCGATAGCCCGGCGTCGGCACGCCATCGGACCGCATGAATGCGTCCTTGTCGAACTGGTAGAGTCCGGCAGCGCGGATGGCATAGGCGCCGTTCATGGTGCGGTGACGGAATTCACCCTCCAGCATCGGACCTTGCTTGGTCATGAGGCTGGGCGTGAGCGTGAGGTCATAATTGGGGGCCAGCGCCCAGAAATAGGGTGCTTCGACCCGGAAGCCGTATTTGCTGGCGTCGTTCGAGAAAATCGGCATCAGCCAACCGCTCTTGCGCTTCACGGTCGGGTCCGGCGCCGACATATAGGGGAAATAGGCCATCGGCATGCCGAAGAATTCGAGCTGCGCCTGCTCGAAATAGATCATCTTCTCTTCTTCGTCGTGAATGATGCGCGCCGCCTTGACCTGCCAGAGCGGCGGTTTCTTCGGGTCCTCCTTGCAGGCCTCGCAGGCGGTATAGACGCCGCTCTGCAACACCGAATAGCGACCGCTGGAGCGATCGGCGCGCGCCGCCGCGAAGCGTGTCGCATCCGGCGTTTCGATGCGCAGCGAATCCACAAAGCCGTCGCGATAGTCGTCGTTCAGTTCGAGAAGTTCGCCATAGGTGATGTTGCCGCCGGGCTCGGTGAGACGCACGTTGCCTTCCGCGCGCAGCCGCTTGGTATTCTGATTGTAGGTGACCCGGTCGGCCTCGATGGTGGAGCCGTCATAGTAGATCTGAACGTTGCCGACAGCGTTTACCCGGTGGTTGACGTGGTCGTATTGGACCTCGGCCGCCTGCACCATCATCTGCTTGTCGCCTTTGGCGGCAGCGCCGGCGCCCATCTTTGTCATCGACGAGCGCTGCTTGGCCGGGCGCTGCTCGAATTTGAAGAAATCTGTCTGGGCGTAAGCAAATCCGCCCGCAAACATCCCGATCAGGACGGCGGCAAAACAGGTCAGAGCCGCGGTCGAAGCGACGCGGCCAAACATTCCGAGACGGGGCTTACGCAACATCATCACCCGTCTTCCTGGTAAAGCAGCACAAGGAAGCCGATCAATCCTCCAATCAACACCGGGATCCAGGCAGCGGTCACAGGCGACAGCAGATCCGTCTTGCTCATGTCCTCCGTGATTTTCGAAAGCACATAGAGCAGGAAGCCGGACATTACGCCGCCCATCACCATCTTCTGCACGCCGCCCATGCGGGCGAAGCGAAGCGAGAAGGCCGCTGCCAGCAGCACCATCGAGGCCAGCTGGAACGGCCGCGAAATCAGCTTGTGGAATTGCAGCCGGTAGCCGGCGGCGGCGAGCCCGGCATTATCCGCAAGACGGATATATTCCGGCAATTCCCACAACGACAGCGTTTCCGGTGTTGAGAAGGTCTCGCGCACCTGCTCGCGCGTGATGTTGGTCTTGAGCGGGTAGGTCTTGTGCTCGCTTGGAGGCGCGTCGTTCGGATAGACGCGCGCTTCGACGAGCTCCCATGCGCCATCTTTCAGCGCGGCCGACTTCGCCTCGATGCGATCCTGGAAGCGCCCCTGATTGTCGAAGGTGAAGACCGTAACGCCGTTCAGGCTCAAGCCCTGATTGCGGCTGTTGCGCGCATTGATGATCGCCTGGCCGTCGGTCGAGCGCTGGCGCACCCAGAAGCCGGATTCCTGCTGGCCGAATTCGCGCGCTCCGAATATCTCGGCCTCGAACCGCTTGGCGCGCTCCTGCAGGCTTGCGGCAACCGGGTTGTAGACGAGGGTCGCGAAGATGCCGAGGCAAAGCGCGACAATCACCGCAGGCGCCACGAATTCCCATGCCGAAACGCCGGCAGCGCGCGCAATCACGAGTTCGTTGCGCCGCGACAGGTTGAGGTAGCAGGACATCGCTCCGATCAGCACGCAGAACGGCATGATGCGTTCCGCCGTGATCGGAACGCGGAAGAACGAAAGCTTCATCACCAGGAATGCCGTCGCGTTTTCGTTCGCGGCGGTGCGCCGCAACAGTTCGACCGCGTCGAGCAGCGCCACCAGAAACACGACGCCCGCAAACACGGCAACCGCGGTGACCAGAAACCGCATGCCGAAATAACGTCCGAGGGTCATGGTCAAGCGCACGCGCCGCTCTCCGTCACGTCGCTGCTGCCGCAGGGCGCGGCAGGCGCGCGATCACCGCGTTCACGGCATTGGTCACGAAGGCCGGCGCTTCGATCTCGAGCCCGCGATGGATCGCGTACAGGCCGAGCAGCGAAGCCACGAGCAGAAGCATGTATTGCAGCGCCAGCACCCAGGGATATTTCACGCACAGGACGATCGCGACGAAGCCGAGCAGCCGCAATGTCGGCAATCACGATCGAAGCGCCCGCGATCGACATCGCGCGGCCCTGGCGTGTCGTGCGCGGCGCGCCGAGATAGGCGAAGGTGATGATGGTGAAGACCAGCGGGTAGATCGGCGCGAAGATGCGGTCGTGCAATTCGGCGCGCACCTGGCCGGGCGTCAGCTTGGTCTTTTCCGGATCGTTGTTCAAAAGCTGCCAGACAAAGCGGTCGCGCGCGGAAGCGCGCTGGTTTTGCTGGTCGGTCGGTGCCTGCGCGAGATCGAGCGCATAGCGCTCGTATTTCACGATGGTCGGGTCCTTTTCCTTGGGTGGGGTATTTTTCTCGCCCGGGGCTGCGGTCTTTTTCGCGTTCTTGGAAAGGGCTTTGCGATCGACGATCTCGAGCCGCTGCACGCTGCCATTCTCGAGCACGAGGAAGGTGCCTCGTTCGTCCTTCACGATCGTGCCCCTTTCGCCGAGGAAGGTTGCCCGTTCCTTCGGATTGCGCCGATCGTCGACGAATACGCCAAGCAGAACGCCATTGGGCTGCCGCTCGCGGATATGGAAGGTCAGCCCGCGTTCGAATCCGTTGAAGCGTCCGGGCTGCACGATGTTGGTGACGAGATCGGCGCGCACCTCGTTTGCCCACTCGTTCAGCGTCTGCATGCCGAGCGGACCAAGCCAGGCGGCGATCACGGTCATCACCGCGGACACCGTGATCGACATGATCAGGAACGGCCGGAACAGCGCCCAGGGCGACATGCCGGCGGCGTTCATCACGATCAGTTCCGAATCGTTCGACAGCCGGCCGATCGAATGCATCACCGCGATCATCTGCGCGATCGGCGCGATCACGAGGATCAGCATCGGAACGATCAGGCTGGTGATGCCGAGAAACACCAATACCGTCTGGCCGCGGCTGGTCATCAGGTCGATGTCACGCAACGCCTGCGTGATCCAGATGACCGAAGTCAGGCTGAACAGCACGATCAGGAATGCACCAAAAGTGGTGCTGAAAATATACCGGCTGATCGAGCCCATACCTTACGCCGTCCCCCCACCGGGTCGTCAGAACAAAGCTTTTCCGACCGCAGCCCAAGGCCCTTTCGGGTGCCTTTGGCCGGCCGGGTCGATGGCGCCCCCCAAGGGCCATCCGTGCATCGTTTACACTCGATTCACAAAATGGCCCAGTCGAGGCAAAGCTGTTGAAAATGCATCGAAAAAAGTTAATCCGGCAGCAAGATTTGCAGCCCTGTGGCTTCCCGACCACGATCACCGGCCGACAAGGTTCCGTTATGGTTAAAGGGTTGTCCGCCGGTGGCCTTTGCGGGGCCTTTTTGGACCGCGCCGAGGGGCAGAATTGCCCGGAATGCGTGCGATTTCGGTTTGCGGCGGCCGCCCGGCCCCGTAAAGGAGGAAACAGCCCGAATTCTGTGACACAAAATAGGACAATTGGCCTATGCCTGGCGCCTTCAAGACTGGATTTTCGACCGCTTCCGCGCCGGCCAAGGGCGTGTTGATCGTATTTGCCGGCCCCGATGTGAAATTCGGGCAAGGCCACCCAGGCGATTCTCGGCCCGGACCGGCGATCTGGTGGCGCGGGCGGCAGCCGCCGACGGCTTCAAGGGCAAGAGCGGGTCGGCACTCGAACTGATCGCGCCACAGGGCCTCAAGGTGTCGCGGCTGATCGTGCTCGGCACCGGCAATCCGTCGGAATTGAAGCAGGAGGATGTCGTCAAGCTCGGCGGCATCGCGCTTGGCCGCACGCCGTCGAGTGCGACCGATGCGACGCTGATCGCCGAATTCTCGAACGGCTTTGCGAGCGCCGATCAGGCCGCCGATCTGGCGCTCGGGGCGACCCTGCGTGCCTATAGTTTCGATCGCTACAAGACCAAGCGCAAGGAAGGCGAGACGGCTGCGAAGAATCGCAAGCTCATCATCGGCGCCGGCGATCCCAACAAGGCGCGCAAGGCCTTCGCCTCTCGCGAGGCGATCGCCGACGGCATCGTGATGGCGCGCGATCTGGTCAATGAGCCGGCCAATGTGCTGTATCCGGAGGAATTCGCGCGGCGAACGCTGGCGCTGAAGAAGGTCGGCGTGAATGTCGAAATCCTCGACATGAAGGCGCTGGCCAAGCTGAAGATGAAGGCACTGCTCGGCGTCGGCCAGGGCTCGGTGCGCGAAAGCCGTGTCGTGATCATGCGCTGGAATGGCGGCAAGAAGAACGCAAAGCCGCTCGCCTTCATCGGCAAGGGCGTGTGCTTCGATACCGGCGGCATTTCGATCAAGCCCGCGGCCGGCATGGAGGACATGAAGGGCGACATGGCGGGCGCGGCCTGCGTCGTCGGGCTGATGCACGCGCTCGCCGCGCGCAAGGCGAAGGTGAATGCGGTCGGCGCCATCGGGCTCGTCGAGAACATGCCGGACGGCAACGCGCAGCGGCCGGGCGACATCGTCACTTCGATGTCGGGCCAGACCATCGAGATCATCAATACCGATGCCGAAGGCCGCCTCGTGCTGGGCGACGTGCTGTGGCACGTCAACAAGAAATTCCAGCCGGAATTCATGATCGATCTTGCGACGCTGACCGGCGCGATCATCGTGGCGCTCGGCCACGAATATGCGGGTCTGTTCTCCAACAACGACAAGCTCGCCGACCGCCTGATCAAGGCCGGACAGGAAACCAACGAGCGCGTTTGGCGCATGCCGCTCGGTCCTGAATACGACAAGCAGATCGATTCGAAATTCGCCGACATGAAGAATACCGGCGGACGCAATGGCGGATCGATCACCGCTGCGCAATTCCTGCAGCGCTTCGTCGAGAAGACGCCCTGGGCGCATCTCGATATCGCCGGCACCGGCATGGGGTCGCCGCAGAGCGACATCAATCGCAGCTGGGGCTCGGGTTACGGCGTGCGGCTGCTCGATCGGCTGGTCGCCGACTTCTACGAGAAGTAGCGAGATGCGGGCCTTGCTGCTGTCGGTGTGGCTTGCGCTCGGCATTGGGGCCGCGCCGGCGCAGCAGCCGATGGCTTTGAATTCGCTGGAACTTCCGGGTCGCACGTTGAGCTTTCGGGTGGCCGCCGAAACCATTCCGGTACGCGACGGCAACGGGCGGATCGATGCCGAAGCCGGCGTCGTAGCCTTCCTGCGCGAAGGCCCGGCCGCGACGCGGCCGGTGACCTTCGTGATCGGGGGAGGGCCGGGCACCGCCTCGGCCTATCTCAATCTCGGCGCGCTCGGTCCTTGGCGTATTCCGTTCGCGGCCTCCGGGGTGCGGACGCTTTCGCCCAATGCCGAGACCTGGCTCGATTTCACCGACCTTGTCTTCGTCGATCCGCCCGGCACCGGCCTCGGACGGCTGGTCGCAAACGACACCAAAGCCAAGGAGCGCGTCTGGTCGGTCGACGGCGACGTCGCGCTGCTGACCGATGCGATTGCCGCCTGGCTGCGCAAGCAGGATCGCGTCGCATCTCCGAAGACGCTGGTGGCGCAGAGCTATGGCGGCCTGCGCGCGCCGCGCATCGCCGAAAGCCTGCATCGCCGCCATGGACTTTCGTTTCGTGCCCTGATTCTGGTTTCGCCGATCCTGGATTACGGCTGGCGCTATCATGCGCGCTCGTCGCCCTTGTCCTACGCGACATTGCTGCCGTCCTTCGCCGCCGCGCGCATGGAGCGGGAGAACAAGTTCGATCCGAAGGCGCTCGCATCGATCGAATATTATGCGCGCGGACAATTCATCGAAGACTATCTGCGCGGGTTGCGCGACAAGGACGCGCTGAAAAGCCTGATAACCCGCGTCACGGAAATTACCGGCTTGCCACCCGACGTCGTGCAATCGGCGCGCGGCCGGGTCGATGAAAAGCTGTTCGCGCGCGAATCCGCGCGCGCCAACGGCAAGTTCACCTCGTTCTACGATCCGGCGGTGGCGGGCGACGATCCCGATCCGGCGGCACCGCGCGCCGATCATGCCGATCCGTTTCTGGCGGCGATGAAGCCGCCGCTGACCGAAGCGATGACACAGCTTCTGAAGGGCATCGCGAAGCAGGCCTACAATGTCGGCAACGAGACCGTATTCGAGAACTGGCGCTGGAATTCCGATCACGGATTGCCGGAATCGGTGATGGCGTTGCGGCGTCTGCTCGCGCTCGATCCGGAATTTCGCGTCATCGTCGCGCATGGCTGGTCGGATCTGGCGACGCCCTATTTCGAAAGCAAATTGATCCTGGCCCAGTTTCCGGATTTCGGCGCCGACCGCGTCCGGCTGATCAACTATCGGGGCGGGCATATGTTCTACAGCCGCGACGAGTCGCGCGCGGCTTTGCGTCGCGACGTGCAGCCCCTGTTCGTCGACACGACGGGCCGGCCATGAGGGCAGGGGTTATGAGGGCAGGGTTATGAGGGCGCGGTCATGACGGAGCTTCGCTTCTACCACCTGCAGGACCAGCGGCTCGATCGCGTGCTGCCGCAGCTTCTGGAAATATCGCTGTCGCGCGGCTGGCGGGTGGTGGTGCAGGCTTCGTCCGATGAGCGGGTGGAAGCGCTCGATGCGCATCTATGGACCTATCGCGACGACAGCTTTCTGCCGCATGGCACCACCCGCAATACCGATGCAGCCGATCAGCCGATCCTGATCACCGCGAATGAAGGCAATCCGAATGGCGCCAACGTCCGGTTCCTGATCGACGGCGCGTCGATCCCCGAAGACGCGAAAAATTACGAAAGACTGGTGCTGATTTTCGACGGCAACGACGACGATGCGGTTGCGCGGGCGCGCGAGCGCTGGAGTGAGGCGAAAGCGCTGGGGTTCGAAGCGAGCTATTGGCAGCCCGACGAGCACGGACGCTGGATGCAGAAGGCGTAAGGTCCGTTCAACTTCGTTGCATCAGACCCGTCGCATTTTTTTGGGCATCTCTTCCGAAAATCGGTCCCGGCTTTTCGGGATCCATGCCCTCGCGCGGGTTACTTCGGCGTCAGCCGCAGGGCGAGCCGCCACGCCACAAACAGCACCACAAAAAACAGTCCGAGAAAGGTGAACAGGCTGGCGCCGGGATAGGTGGTTTCCACCATGCGCCCGACGCCGATCGCCGCGGCTTGTCCGATGACCACGAGGATGGCGTAAACAATCAACAATTGCATAGGCTTAGCCCTCCCGATGTCGGCCTTCACAATGGCACATTTTGGCCCATTAAGCATGCGCTACGGCACCGCGCAAGCACGCCTGCCTGCGGTCAGCGCCTCGCGGTTTCGAAAGGTCGCTTCGGGATCGGTTTTGTGCTGCATCGCGTTAACGAGCGCGCCAAATTCGCGTCCCGTTTCATTGCCTATCGTCATGTTGCTGACTAAGAATTCGCTGTCTGAATGGGCCGGGGCGGTGAGATCACGATGATCTTGGATCGAACCGATCCAAGATCATAAACGTGATCGATTCTAATCGTTTTGAGCATGATGTTGTCCGAAAACCGCTTCGCACTTTTCGGCATCATGCTCTAAGCCGGGGACCGTGAGTTGTTGATTAGCGTTCCAAAGAGAATCCGATGGAGCGCGGCCTTGTTCGCGGCCGCCGGGTTCTGCCTGTGCGCCTGCGCGACGCCGGAGCCCGGTCAACCGACCGGAAAATTGTCGGACGTATTTGCGACGCCGGAATGGGCGAAGTTTTCCGGTGCGAAGCCGTCGGCGTTTCGCGCGGTGACGCAGGACGATCTCGTCACCTCCGATGGGCGCTGCGCTGCAATCGAACCTGCTGTCGCGCAGACGACCGATGGCTCGGCGCCGAATTTGCCCGAAGCCAGCAGCGATACGCTGGCGGGCCAGGGACCGCTGCCGAATGTGCAATCCGGGGTGGCGCTGTCGATGACCGAATGCCAGGTGGTGCAGCGCACCGGCGCACCGGAGCGCATCGATATCAGCGCCGAAGGCCAGGAGCGCATCACCGCGATGACGGTCACCCGCGGCTCGTCGCCCGGCCTGTATCGTTTCCGCGGCGGACGGCTGGTCTCGATCGAGCGTATCGATGTGCCGGCGCCGCCAAAGCCGGCCAAGGCCAAGAAGTCGGCGCCGAAGTCGCAACCGGGTCTGCGCGGCGCGCAGCAATAATTCGCGCCTTCAGGCCGTTGCCGATTCCATTTCGGCGCTCGCTTGCAGCCATTCCTCCTCGCTCTCGGCGAGCCTTGCCGCCGCATCCGCGCGTTCCTTCGCAAGCTGTCCGGCTTTCACCGGATCGCTCGCAAACAGCGTGGCGAGCGTGGCGTCGAGCTTCTCGATCTGCGCGGTCAATCTCCGGGTGAGGTCCTCGGCGGCGGCGATGCGCCTTCGCAGGGCCGCGAGTTCCGAGCGCCGCTCGGACGAGTTCTTTCGCGCCTCCATGCCGGCCTTGGGCGCTGTTTCCTTCGCGCGTGAATTTTTCCGCGTATCGCTTGCGTCTCCCGACAGGATCAGCCGCCGGTAATCGTCGAGATCGCCGTCATAGGGCGAGACGCCGCCATTCTGCACGATCCACAGCCGCTCGACGCAGGCCTCGAGCAGGAAGCGGTCATGCGACACCAGCATCACCGCGCCCGGATAGTCGTTGATGGCCTCGATCAGGGCGGCGCGGCTGTCGATATCGAGATGGTTGGTCGGCTCGTCGAGAATGACCAGATGCGGGCCGCCGAAGGTGGCAAGGCCGAGCATCAGCCGCGCCTTCTCTCCGCCCGACAGGGTCTCGACCGGATTGTCGGCGCGCTGGCCCGAAAATCCGATCCCGCCGGCTTTCGCGCGCACCCTGGCCTCCGGTTCGTCCGGCATCAGGCGGCGGACGTGATCGTAGACGCTTTCCTTCGGGCGCAATTCGTCGAGCTGATGCTGCGCGAAATAGGCGATCTTCAGCTTGTCGGCGCGGGTGACGGTGCCGGCCATCGGCGCAAGCCGGTCCGCCAGGAGCTTCACCAGCGTCGACTTGCCGTTGCCGTTGGCGCCGAGCAGCGCGATGCGATCGTCGTTGTCGATGCGAAGCGACAGGCCGCGCAGCACCGGCCGGCCCGGCTCGTAGCCGACCGAAACATGGTCGAGCGCGAGAATGGGCGGCGACAGCAGCTTCGCCGGCTCCGGAATGACGATCGGCCGAACGTCGTCCGATATCGGAGCGCTCGCCGGTTCGAGCTTGGCGAGCAGCTTCAGCCGCGACTGCGCCTGCCGCGCCTTCGTGGCCTTGGCCCGAAAGCGGTCGACAAAGCCCTGCAGGTGCTTGCGCTGCGCCTCCTGCTTCTTGGCGAATTTCGCATCCAGCATCTGCCGCTCGCGGCGCTGGCGTTCGAACGACGAATAGCTGCCGCGATAAAAGGTGAGCTTGCCGTTCTCCAGATGCAGGATCGAATCGACCGCGTTGTCGAGCAGATCGCGGTCGTGGCTGATCACGATGACGGTATGCGGATAGCGGGAGAGGTGGTCCTCGAGCCACAAGGTGCCTTCGAGGTCGAGATAGTTGGTCGGTTCGTCGAGCAGCAGCAGATCGGGCTGCGCGAACAGGACCGCCGCCAGCGCCACCCGCATCCGCCAGCCGCCGGAGAATTCCGACACCGCGCGCGTCTGAGCCTGCGCCGGAAAGCCCAGTCCCGACAGAATGGCGGCGGCGCGCGACGGCGCCGAATGGGCGTCGATATCGACCAGCCGGGTCTGGATCTCGGCGATCCGGTGCGGATCGGTCGCGTGCTCGGCCTCCTGCAGCAGCGCGTGGCGCTCGCGATCGGCTTTCAGTACGACTTCAAGAAGAGCTCTCCGGTCCGGACGGGGCTTCCTGCAGGAGACGTCCGACTTTCGCCTTCGAACGCACGCGAAGCTCGCCGGATTCGGCGCCGAGATCGCCGGTGATGACATTGAACAAAGTGGTCTTGCCGGTGCCATTGCGGCCGACCAGGCCGGTGCGCGATCCGGCCGGGATGCGGACTGTCGCTTCGTCCAGCAGCAGGCGTCCGGCGACGCGGACAGAGAGGTTTTCGATCACCAGCATGGGTGCCTTGTGGCGAAATCAGAGCGATCGATCAACCGCGCTCGCGCGATGCGAGGGGTGACGAAGCGACAAAGTGTGACCGGCAAGAGCATGTTCGCTGTAGAAAACGAAGGAGGGGTGCTGACATTTGCATCACACTTAGTGACTCTTTTCGCGAATCACATGAAATTGCTACGGGGCTGCCCTCCGGCTGCTCGTGTGGCGTATTCCCTCAAACCGAAAGAGGACGCTATGGCGAAGAAGAAGAAAGCTAAAAAAGCAAAGAAGAAGAAGAAGTAGTTTTTGCATCGGCTCGGGCAGAGTGATTCTGCCCGGGCCGATCACCCCGGCCCGGGAATTGATCTTCGGGCCAAGCGTTCTGCCGGGCGCGATTGTTTTCTCGGGTAAGAGAGCCCTTCGGCGGCCCAGCCCGATTCTCCGGTCGCTAATTCCCACCCGATTTTGACGAAGCCGATTGTTCCGGCCTGGTGCCGTCTTTCGCGATGGCCTGCTTCACGGCAGTAGCGTGCGCGGGCGATGCCGGCCGAAATTCGCGCGACGTGCTTTCCTGGATCACCAATTGGGATTTCGGGTCTGCGACGTCAACATGGCGCGGCCGGCGGTGATGGTGGCGATTACCTTGATGTCCTTGATGGTCTTGCGGCCGACCTCCTGCGGGTCCTTATCGAGAACGACGAAATCCGCGAACTTGCCGGCCTCGATGCTGCCGATGCGGTCGTTGACCCCGAGCGTATAAGCCGCGTCGATCGTCACCATGCGCATGGCGCGCTCCACTTCGCGCACCCGCTCGGCGGGGGCATGGGTCTTGCCGGACAATTCGCCGATCCGGTTCACCGCGGTCCAGACTTCGTAAAGCGGGCTCGGGACCCCGACCGGCGTGTCCGAATGCAGCGACACCACGACGTCCTGCTTCAGCAGCGTCGCCATACGCGAGGCCAGCGACGCGCGGTCGGTGCCGATCTGGTCGGCATTCAGGTCGGCTCGTTCCGCCACGTAATAGGGATTGGTGCTGACCAGCGCGCCGAGCGCCTTCAACTGCCGGCCCTGGGCTGTGCTCGAAATCCCGAAATGCTCGAAAGTGAAGCGATGGTCGAAGCGCGGGGTTTCGGCCTGCAATGCCGCGAGCGCATCGAGGGTGATCTGGTTGCCGCCGGAGCCGTTCGAATGCACGTGAATCTGGAACCCCTTGTTCCACCAGGGGCGCATCGCGTCGAGAAACGCCTCCTTGGAATTGAACATGAACAGACCCTTGAACTTGCCGTCATTGATATAGCCGGGAAATTGCAGCTCCATGCCGAGCGAGACGAAGGCATCGTCGGCATAGAACTTGACGCCGTTGAACATGATTCGCTCGTTGCTGGTGTCGCGCAGCTTCAGCGCCTCGTCGATGGCCTTGTCGCCATAGAGTCCCGTGAAGGTGACGCCGTCGGCGACATGCACGATCCGGGCAATGGAATTGGGTTGCCCGAAATATTGCTGCGTGAGCATGGTCTCGAGCTGCAGATTGACGCCGCCGAAAAACAGGTCGCCGGTGGTGGTGATACCGGCCTGCTGCATCAGGGCGCCGAGATAGCGCAGGCGCTTCAGGCCTTCCTGCGGCGTCAGGATTTCGGACAGCGGCTTGAGCACGATGATCTTGGCGGCCTCGGTGCCAAGAAACTGGCCGTTCGAGGAGCCGTCCGGATTCTTGCCGGCGCCGATGGTCCTGGCGACCAAATCGTCGGTGATGCCGTATTTTTGAATCGCCGCGCTGTTGGCGAACACGTAATGCTCGGAGGCGTCCCAGACGATGATCGGCTGGGTCTTGGATATCGCGTCGAGATCGGCGCGCGTCGGCAGGTCGCCGCCCATCGCCACGACGTCGTAACCCCAGGTCATCACGGTCTGGTCGGGCGACTGCGCGGCCTTGACGTATTTGCGCAGCAGCTCCATGGCGCCGTCGCGGGTTTTGACGCCTGGAAAATCCGGGCCGTAGGGATTTCGCAGCGGAAAATAAGTCAGCGGCGGCAGGCTGATGGCCACCGATCCCATCACCGGATGACCATGCGCCTCGATGAAGCCCGGATAGATCACCTGCTTGGCGAAGCGGCGGTCGATCTCATAGGGGAAACGGTCGAGCCATGGCTTGAGGTCTTCGAGCGTGCCGACCGACAGGATTCGTCCATCCTTGACCGCGACCGCCGTAGCCGTGGGCCAGCCCGGGTCCATGGTGACGATCTTGCGCGCGACATAGACCGTGATCTTGTCGGTCACGTCCTTCGGCTTCGCCGACAGCGACGGCGGCAACGGCTTCAGGAGCGGGATATTCGAGGCGGGCGGAAACGGTATTTGGGAAGGCGCCGGAATCGGCGGCTTGATATTCAGTACGGCCAGGCTGCCGCTCTGCGAAGCGGACGCCGGCGCGGCATCGTTGCCCGGCGCAGCCCGTGCGAGCTGGATGGCTTCGCGAAACAGCGGGGCAAGTTCGGTAATGCAATAGGTGCCCCAGGTCTCGGGCGCGCCGGAGGGCGTCTTGTGGCTGGCGCCGAGCCGCTGGCGGTGCACGCCATGCGCCTGCGCGTCGAAGCGAATATCCGAGATCGCGAAAGCGGTGCAGGCGAGGGTGATCGCGAGGGCTGTCTTCAGTCTGTTCGGCACAGGAAGCTCCGTGAAGGTCTCTTGATCCGCGCTCGAAATCACAGGCGTGATCGTCTTTAGCGAATTTCTTGCGTACAATGATCCCGCGCTCGCATCCGATGAGAGTTGCGTGCGGCGGACCATATGTGATTCTTTGTCGAACCCTCGCAGGATCACGTAAGGAGAGATTTCATGTGCGTTCCGGGATGTGAAGACGCCGTGCGCCATGCGCTGACTCGTCGCGGCTTGTTCGCAGGAGCGGCGGCGACCGCCTTTGCCGCCACCGCGGTAATGCCGGAGCCGGCCAACGCCGCGACCCGCCGCTTTCGCAGCGTGGTCGATCTGACCCACACCATGTCGCCGGAATTCCCGACCTTCTTCGGCGTGCCCGGCATCGAGATGCAGCGGCAATTCGATTTCAAGAAGGACGGCTTCAATCTTTATTGGTGGCGGATCGTCGAGCATGCCGGCACCCATCTCGATGCGCCGATCCATTTCTCGGAAAAGGGCATGACCGCCGACCAGATCGCGGTGTCTTCGCTGATCGTGCCGCTGGCGGTGATCGACGTCACCGCGCAGGCCGCCAAGAATGCGGATTATCAGATGACGCGTGCCGATCTCGAATCCTACGAGAAAAAGCACGGCCGCATTCCCGACAATGCGTGCGTCGCGATGAATTCGGGATGGGCGCGTTACGCAGGCGACCCTGCGAAATTCACCGGCAAGGATTCAGCCGGGACTTTCCATTTTCCGGGCGTGTCGCCGGACGCCGCGCAATGGCTGCTGACGCAGCGCAAGGTCGCAGGGCTCGCGGTCGATACGCTGTCGCTCGACCACGGGCCGTCGAAGGATTTCAAGACGCATTATCTGTGGCTGCCGTCCGGCAGATGGGGTCTGGAGAATGTCGCAAGCCTGGACAAGGTGCCGGCTTCGGGCGCGACGCTGGTGGTCGGAGCTTCCAAGGTGAAGGACGCGACCGGCGGGATCGCGCGGCTATTCGCGCTGGTCTGAAACCGGAAATCAGGTCCGCGGGAAAGAAGTCCCGGTCCCTTTCGGGATCCGGGACTCTTCGCCTCCCGGCATGGTGTCGCGTTTAGTAGCAGACGTTGACGCGCTTCACGATCACGCCATACGGCGTTTCGATGAACCGCTTGCGCCAGCAGCCATAGTCGCCGGCGATGATCACCGGGCGCGCGATGAAGCGCGGACCCCAGATGCGATGATGGTGATGGCCGTGCCAGCCGGCCGAAGCCGGCGCGATCGAAGCGACCGACGCGACGCCGAGAGTGGCGAGAGCGGCGGAAGCGAGAACGAGCTTGCGAAACATTGGAAGTCTCCTTTGGCGTGGGATGCTTGATTGCATCCTGTGCGTGTCAGTCGCCGCGGGCGCCGAATGTGTTCGATTAAATCTTGGCAATGCATTGATCTGAAAGAGCATTCAGCTTCGCATGGTGAATGCTGCGCACGTCAAAATGCGGCAAAGAAAAACCCGGCCTCAAGCGAGGCCGGGTTCGCACGCGCGCCGGGGACCGGCGGCCGATGCTTAGTAGTAGCGATAGTAGGAACGATAGCCGTAATACGGCTTGTAGTAGGTGTAGCCATAGTAGGGCTTGTAGTACGAGCGATAGCCGTACCCGTAGCCGTAATAGCCCGCCGAAGCGGCCGTCGGGGCAAACGCGGCGGTGACGAGAGCGGCACCGGCAGCGAGGCCCAGGATGGTCTTGCGGAACATTGGTCTCTCTCCATTAAAGGATGTGGGACTCACATCCAGTCTATTCAGTCGCGCGACCTCCTGCCGCAGGTTCGAAGCCCGCGACATTCTGGAAATATGTAACTTTCCCAAAGGCTTAACGTGAGATCTTCAGCTGCCTTTGCTGCCGTTTCCGGCGCCGCCGGGCACGCCTTGCCGCAAGCCGGAGCCGCCGCTATAAGCCGCGCGCATCCCACCCCGGGCCACCTTTCCAACAGACATTGAAGGACGTTTCTCATGGCGATCGAGCGCACTTTTTCGATCCTGAAGCCGGACGCGACCGACGCGTAATCTGACCGGCGCGATCAACGCGGTGATCGAGAAGGCGGGTCTGCGTATCGTCGCGCAAAAGCGCATCCGGATGTCGAAGGCGGAGGCCGAGACCTTCTACGGCGTGCATCGCGAGCGGCCGTTCTTCGGCGAACTCGTGACCTTCATGACCTCGGCCCCGGTGGTGGTTCAGGTCCTGGAGGGCGACAACGCGATCGCGAAATACCGCGAGATCATGGGCGCCACCGACCCGGCCAAGGCCGCCGACGGCACCATCCGCAAGCTGTTTGCCAAATCGGTCGGGCGAAAACTCGGTCCACGGTTCCGACGCCGCCGACACCGCGGTCAAGGAAATCGCCCAGTTTTTCTCCGGAAACGAAATCGTCGGCTGACGGGGAGGGTTCCCAGTCCTCGAATTTCGGCCCGTCCCCGAATGTCACCCCCGTGACATCAAGCCCGTTGCCCCCGTAGCTCTACGGTCGTAGAAATACATTATACCGGGTTAAAAACGAGGTTTCAGGTGGAAGCGTTATGGGGGGACTTGTTCTCGCCGGCCTTCTGGGTCGCGGCGGGACAGATCATCGGCATCAATATCATCCTGTCCGGCGACAACGCGGTGGTCATCGCGCTCGCCTGCCGCATGCTGCCACCGAAGGAGCGCTTCTGGGGCATGATCCTCGGCGCCGGCGTCGCGGTGCTGCTGCGCATCCTGTTCACGCTCGTGGTCGCGCAGGCGATGGGCTATCCGTTCCTGAAGCTCGTGGGCGGCATCCTGCTGCTCTGGGTCGCGGTCAAGCTCGTGGTTCCCGAAGAGGACCACGGCGACGGCAAGGTCGCGGCCGCCGACAATCTCTGGCGCGCGGTCCGCATCGTCGCGATCGCCGACATCGTAATGAGCCTCGACAACGTCATCGCGATTGCGGCGGCGGCGGAGACGGCCGGCATCCGCGTCGATCCGGCGCATGCCGACACCATCAAGACCGTGCTCATCATCTTCGGTCTGGTGACGTCGATCCCGCTGATCGTCGCGGGCTCGGCGTTGCTGATGTCGCTGCTGGACCGGTTCCCGATCCTGGTCTGGGCCGGCGCGGCTCTGCTCGGCTGGGTGGCGGGCGACATCATGGTCAAGGATCCCGCGCTCGATGGGCGTGCTCACGGCCGATCAGTTGCACGCGCTGCATTACTGGGCGGCTGCCGCGGGTGCCCTCTTCGTGGTTGGGATCGGATGCTGGCTGAAGCAATACCAGCACAAGAAGATGCTGGAACAGCCGCTGATCATCGATCCGCCGGGGCCGGAAGAATTTCCGCACAAACACTTGAGTTGCGAATGGCATGGTCGACGGGTGAACAAGATCGTCCGTCAGCCAGCCTCGCTTGAAATCCGTCCGTCGGCCTGTCCGCACGATTGCCCGTCGACCTGCGCGCTGGAAGTCGAGGTGCTGGACGGGCAACGCATCGGACGCGCTGCGCGGCGCCGAAGACAATGACTACACGGCCGGCGTCATCTGCGCCAAGGTCGCGCGCTATGCCGAGCGCATTCATCATCCGGACCGCCTGACGAAGCCGCTGCGACGCAAGGGCGCGAAAGGATCGGGCTCGTTCGAGCCGATCTCCTGGGACGACGCGCTCGACATCACCGCCGAAGCGTTCCTGAAAGCCGAAGCGCGCCACGGCGCCGAAACGGTCTGGCCCTATTTCTATGCCGGCACGATGGGCCTCGTGATGCGCGACGGCATCAACCGGCTGCGCCACGTCAAGAAATATTCCGGCTTTCAAACCACCATCTGCGTGAACCCGGCCTGGACCGGCTTCATCGCCGGCACCGGCCGGCTTGCCGGCGCCGATCCGCGCGAAATGGCGAAGTCCGATCTGGTGGTGATCTGGGGCACCAACGCGGTCGCGACCCAGGTCAATGTGATGACGCATGCGACGCGCGCGCGCAAGGAGCGCGGCGCCAAGATCGTTGCGGTCGATATCTACATGAACGGCACCATGGAGCAGGCCGATCTTGCGGTGCTGGTGAAGCCCGGCACCGACGGCGCGCTGGCCTGCGCGGTCATGCATTGCCTGTTCCGCGACGGCGCCGCCGACTGGGACTATCTCGATCGCTACACCGATGCGCCGCGCGAGCTCGAAGCGCATGTGAAGACGCGGACGCCGCAATGGGCCGCCGCATCACCGGCTGCCCGGTCGAGACCATCGAGGAATTCGCAAGGCTGGTCGCCGCCAACAAGCGCAGCCTTCTTCCGGCTCGGCTACGGTTTCTCGCGCTCGCGCAACGGCGCGCGTCAACATGCATGCGGCGAGCTGCATTCCCGCTGTCACCGGCGCCTGGCGCTACGAAGGCGGCGGCGCCTTTCACAATAACGGCGTCGATCTATCACTGGAACAAGAGCGTGATCGAGGCGCTCGACGCGTCTCGATCCGGCGGTGCGTATGCTCGATCAGTCGCGGATCGGCGCGATCCTGGAAGGCGAGCCGGCGCGCTGCATGGCGGCCCGCCGGTGACGGCGCTGCTGATCCAGAACACCAATCCGGTTTCGGTCGCGCCCGACCAGAATTCGGTCAAGCGCGGCTTTGCGCGCGACGATCTGTTCGTCTGCGTGCACGAGCAATTCATGACCGAGACCGCCGCTGTGGCCGATATCGTGCTGCCCGCGACCATGTTCATGGAGCACGACGACGTCTATCAGGCGGGCGGCAGCCAATACATATTGCTCGGGCCGAAGCTTGTCGACGCGCCGGGCGAATGCCGTTCCAACCATGAGGTGATCAGCGGGCTGGCGAAACGGCTCGGTGCCGAGCATGAAGGTTTCGCCATGACGTCGCGCGAACTGATCGACGTCACGCTGAAGAAATCCGGCTGGGGCGATCTCGCAACGCTGGAGCGCGAGCGCTGGATCGATTGTCAGCCGACTTTCGAGCGCGCGCATTACATCGAGGGCTTCAACTGGCCGGACAGGAAATTTCGCTTCAAACCGGACTGGCCGAAGGTGCCGTTCAAGTCGCCCTGGACCGCGGGTCCGGTCGACGACATGCCGTCGCTGCCGGATCACTGGGAGGCGATCGAGCTTGCGGATGCCGAGCATCCGTTCCGGCTTGCGACCTCGCCCGCGCGCCAGTTCCTCAATTCCAGCTTCAACATGACGCCGACTTCGCTGAAGCGGGAAGGGCGTCCGACGCCTGATGATGCATCCCGATGACGCGGCGACGCTCGGCATCGCCGATGGCGACCGGCTGCTGATCGGCAACAAGCGCGGCGAGGTTCGGCTGCATGCCAAATTGTTCGACGGTGTGCGGCACGGTGTCGTGATCGCGGAATCGATCTGGCCCAATAAGGCCTATGAGGACGGCTGCGGCATCAATTCGCTGACCGGTGCCGATGCGATCGCGCCCTTTGGCGGCGCTGCCTTTCACGACAACAAGGTCTGGGTCCGGCGCCTCGGTGGCGCTTGAGCGATCACACGTGCCGCCGCGCTTTGCAGCACGACGAACGCGCTTGAATGATTTGTTGCGACCGCGAAACTTCCAATTCGGATCAAACACGCTGCAAGCTCGATGCAAGCGCTTGAGTTCCACGAAAGCAAGAGCCTGCATGTGTTGAGCCGACGCATTGCACAAAGTCTGTGCGTGACGTTTCGATGACCGCGATGTCTTGCTTCAGCCTCATTTTTCGGATGCACTTCAGCCGCAATTCGACTTTGGTTCCTTCGCCCCCGCTGCGCCTTGTTGCGACGTGATCGTTCGGACCCCCCAAAAGCCGGGTTGTGGCACCGGATGCGGCAACACGTTCGGCGTCTTCATTGACTGACAGACCAGGAGACAGACGATGCCGAAGGGTACCGTCAAATGGTTCAACCCGACCAAAGGCTATGGGTTCATCAAGCCGACCACCGGCGACAAGGACGTGTTCGTGCATATTTCGGCTGTCGAACGGGCAGGGCTCTCGACCCTGAACGAAGGACAGACCGTTGAGTTCGAACTCGTGACGAATCGCGGCAAGGCGTCTGCGGAAAATCTCAAAGTGGGTTAGTCCATTTTCGCGCGGCACCAATTGCCGCAGCTGAATTCCTTGAAGCCCCCGGTCTCGTCCGGGGGTTTTTTAATGGGCGGGGAGAAAGGCTGTTGCCGCGGCGTCGAACGGTCCTTCGAACGAGCAACGTCCGTCCACCATCCGCACCTGTCCCGACGCGACGAGGCGCAAGCGCCAACGGATAAATGCGATGCTCGATCTCGCAGCACGCGCTTCGGAAAGCGTTGCCTCGGTGTCATCCGGCAGAACCGGCACGGCGCCTTGCGCGATGATCGGCCCGGAATCCATTTCCGGCACCACGAAATGCACGGTCGCGCCGTGCTCCATCACGCCGGCGTCGATCGCGCGGCGATGGGTATCCAGTCCCTTGAAGGCGGGCAGAAGCGCCGGGTGGATATTCAGCAGCCGGCCGGTCCAGCGCGACACGAACCATGCCGTCAGCACCCGCATGAAGCCGGCGAGGCAAACGATTTCGATGCGATGCCGTTCGAGCGCGGCCTGAAGCGCGCGTTCGAAGCCCTCGCGGTCCTTCGGAAAACGGGTGTGATCGACGATCTCGGTTGCGATGCCTGCCGCGGCGGCGCGGTGCAGTCCGGCGGCGTCCGGCCGGTTCGAGACGACGAGCGCAGATCTCGGCCGGGTAGGCTGGGTCCCGCGCCGCCTCGATCAGCGCGGTCATGTTGGAGCCGCGGCCGGAAATCAGGATCGCGGTACGTTTGCGCATCATGCTTACAGCGACAGATCGAGGGTGCCGGAATAGGTCGACGCGCTCGTCGCCTTGCGCCGGCACGACACTGGCCGATGCGCGTCGCGGTCTCGCCATGCTCGCGCAGCACGCGCAGCACCTCGTCGGCCTTGTCCGGCGCCGCGACCGCGATCATGCCGATTCCGCAATTGAAGGTGCGCAGCATTTCATGCATCGGCGATGTCGCCGGTCTGCGCCAGCCATCGGAACACCGGCAGCGACCTTGACCTGCGCCAGATCGATATGCGCGCCGAGCGTCTTCGGCAGCGCGCGCGGGATATTGTCGGGAAATCCGCCGCCGGTGATATGCGCGAGCGCCTTCACCGCGCCGGTGGTGCGGATCGCGGCGAGGCAGCATTTCACATAGAGCCGGGTCGGCGTGAGCAGCGCCTCGCCGAGACTCTGTGCCGGGTGCGAACGGCGCCGGTCGCGTCCAGGCGAGGCCGGATCGCTCCACGATCTTGCGCACCAGCGAATAGCCGTTGGAATGCACGCCGGACGACGCCAGGCCGATGAGCGACGTCGCCGGCGGCGACATCTGCGCGCGGCAGGATCGTGCCGCGCTCGGCGGCGCCGACCGCAAAGCCGGCGAGGTCGTAATCGCCGGGCTGATAGAGACCCGGCATTTCGGCGGTCTCGCCGCCGATCAGGGCGCAGCCGGAAAGCCGGCAGCCTTCCGCGATGCCGGCGACCACCGTCGCGCCGATCTCCGGATCGAGCTTGGAGCAGGCGAAATAATCGAGAAAGAACAAGCGGCTCGGCGCCCTGCACGACGAGGTCGTTGACCGACATGGCGACGAGATCGATGCCGATCGTGTCATGCAGGTCGGTTTCGATGGCGATCTTGACCTTGGTGCCGACGCCGTCGGTGGCGGCCACCAGAACCGGGTCCTTGAAACCGGCGCGGGCCAGATCGAACAGCCCGCCAAAGCCGCCGATTTCGGCGTCGGCGCCGGCCCGCGCGGTGGCGCGCACCAGCGGCTTGATCAGCTCCACCATCCGGTTGCCGGCATCGATATCGACACCCGGCCTCGCCATAGGTGAGAGCCGCCGTTTTTCGCCGGACATGTGACCCTCGGGCCCCGTAACACGCCGATTGCGGCGAAATTCGCCGCGTGGTAGCGCGGAAATCGCATTAGGTGCAATGCCTTGATCGCCGGTTATAACTGCGACGTGTGCTCGACGTGGCCGGCCGGTTTCCGCCGGCCGACTTCTGCCGGGACTTTGACGACTTGAACCTGCCCAATCTGATTACCATGGCGCGCATTCTGTGCGTGCCGCTGATCGTATGGACCATCACCTCCGGTCACATGCTGCCGGCCTTTCTGCTGTTCCTGGCTGGCCGGGATCAGCGATGCGGTGGACGGCTTCCTGGCCAAGCGCTTCAACATGTCGACCGAGCTCGGCGCGCTGCTCGATCCGCTGGCCGACAAGGCGCTGATCGTGTCGATCTATGTCGCGCTCGGGATTTACCGAGGCGCTGCCGCGCTGGGTCGTGATCCTCGTGGTGTCGCGCGACATCCTGATCGTCGGCGGTTTTCTGGTCGCCATGCTGATCAACCGGCCGATGGCGGTGCGGCCGCACCCGGTGTCCAAGCTCAATACCGTGGCCCAGATCGTGCTGGCTGGCCTGGTCCTGGCCTCGCTCGGCCTGAAGTTCGACGCCGGCTGGGCCTTGCCGGTGCTGATGGGGCTCGTCACCGATCTTGACCTTGCTTTCGATCGGCTTCTATGTCGCGGAATGGATCCGTCATTTCGGTACCAACGGGGCCGCGCGGTAGGGCGGTAAGGGCAGAGACGGCAAGCGCATGAACACGCACGACGACGGGTCCGGCCGATGGTCCGCCGCCGCCACTGACCGGCAGCCCGCTCTCGCTGCGGCGCCAGCTCTTTTTCTGGGCCGGCGCGCTGCTGGTTTTCATCGCGCTGCTCTGGCTGCTGGGCGACGTGCTGATGCCGTTCGTCGCCGGCATGGTGCTCGCCTATCTGCTCGATCCGCTGGTCCGTCAGGCTGCAGCGGCTCGGCCTCAACCGTCCGATCGCCTCGGTCGTGGTCGTGATGATCTTCATCTGCTGATCGCACTGGCGCTGATCCTGATCGCTGCCGGTGCTCGCCGAGCAGGTCGCGGATTTCGTCGAGCGCATCCCGCAATATGTCGAGCGGCTGCGCCAGATGGTGCAAGACGCAGAGCCAGGGCTGGCTCGGGCAGTATCTCGGCGACAAGCTTCCGGATGCGCAGAAGTCAGCTGGGCGGCGGTGGCGGCGAGCGCCGCCGGATGGGCCGGCGCGGTTTCCTGACCTCGCTCTGGTCGGGCGGCCAGGCGCTGGTCGGCGGTGATCTCGCTGCTGGTCATCACGCCGATCGTCGCCTTCTACTGCTGCTCGACTGGGACGCGCATGATCGCCAGACGGTCGATTCCTGGATGCCGGTGCCACCATCGCGAGACGGTGCGCGGGCTGGCGCGCGAGATGGACGGCGCGATTGCCGGCTTCGTGCGCGGACAGGCGATCGTCTGCCTGATCCTCGGCACGTTCTATTCCATCGCGCTGATGCTGCTCGGCGTGAATTTCGGATTGCTGATCGGCATCACCGCCGCGATCCTGGGCTTCGCGCCCTATGTCGGCACGCTGACCGGCTTCCTGCTCGCGGTCGGCGTGGCGACCGCGCAGTTCTGGCCGGACTGGCACATGCCGGCGTTGGCGGCCGGCATCTTCCTGGTCGGGCCAATTCGTCGAGGGCAACATTCTGCAGCCGCATCCTGGTCGGCAAGGAAATCGGCCTGCATCCGGTCTGGCTGATGTTCGCGCTGATCGCCTTCGGCGATGCTGTTCGGCTTTGTCGGACTGCTGGTCGCGGTCCCGGTCGCGGCCGCGATCGGCGTGCTGGTGCGCTTCCTGCTGCGGCAATATCTCGCAAGTCCCTATTATACCGGCGGCAAGCTGAGCTGACGATGGCCGCGCCGCCGCGACAGCTCGCGCTCGCGCTCGATCATGCCGAGAGGCTGTCGCGCGAGGATTTCCTGCCCGGGTCCGTCGAACGAGACGCGCGCTTGCGATGATCGATCGCTGGCCGGACTGGCCGGCGCGAGCGCTTGCGGTGGCGGGTCCCGAGGGCAGCGGCAAGAGCCATCTTGCTGTCGATCTGGGCCTACGAATCCGGAGCGCGCGTTCTGTCGGCGCGCGCGCTCGAGACTGCCGATGCTGCCGGCCTCGATTGCGACCGGCGCGCTGGTGCTGGAAGATTGCATCGGCGGACGCATCGACGAGCGCGCGCTGTTTCATCTGCTCAACCTCGTGCGCGAGGAGGAGGCCTGGCTCATGCTCACCGCACGCAGCCTGCCGACGACCTGGCCTGCGACGTTGCCGGATCTGGCATCGCGGCTGCGCGCGATGCCGTCGGTCTCGCTGTCCGGCCCCGACGACGCGCTGCTGCGCGCCGTGCTGGTCAAGCAGTTCGCCGACCGGCAACTGGCGGTCGACGAGGCGCTGATTGCCTATCTGCTGTCCCGGATCGGCCGCTCCTTCGCGGATGCACGCGAAGCGGTGCAGGCGCTCGACCGCGAAGCGCTGCAGCGCGAGCCGGCCGGTGAACCGGGCGCTGGCGGCGGAGTTGTTTCGGCGAAACCGGGAGCGTAAACCATAAATCACGGCCTCTGGGCGTTGAGTCATTGAGTGGTCACGAAATCGCTTTAAGATGTTCGTTTGCGGGATTTTCGAACATGAATGATCGACGACGAAGCCATTGTTCTAAAAGCCGAATCCGGCTCGGCCGAGCGCGCGCCCGCGGCTCCTTTGCCAAGGCTGGCGGACAGCCCGGAGCGCTTCATCAACCGCGAATTGTCCTGGCTGCACTTCAATCGGCGCGTGCTGGAGGAGGCGGCCAACCCCAACCATCCGCTGCTGGAGAAGCTGCGCTTCCTGTCGATCTCGGCCAACAACCTCGACGAATTCTTCATGGTGCGCGTCGCCGGCGCTGAAGGGCCAGGTGCGCGAGGGCGTCGCCGACCGCTCCCCGGACGGCCTGACGCCGTCCGAACAGCTTGGGCGCATCGCCGAGGTGGTCTCGGTGCTGGCCAACGACCAGCAGGCGCGCTGGCGCGAACTGCGCCAGGAACTCGCCGGCGAACGGCATCGTCATCGTCGATGCGCAGGACGTGACCAAGCAGGAGCATGACTGGCTGGAGGAGTATTTCCTGTCCTCCATCTTCCCGGTGCTGACGCCGCTCGCGATCGATCCGGCGCATCCGTTCCCGTTCATTCCCAATCTCGGCTTCACGCTGGCGCTGCAGCTCTCGCGCGCCAGCGACGGCAAGGCGATGAACGCGCTGATCCGCGTGCCGCACAAGATCGAGCGCTTCGTGCATCTGCCGCGCGGCGCCGACGGCGCGCTGCGGTTGATCACGCTGGAACAGGTCGCCTGCCTGTTCATCGGCCAGCTATTCCCGGGCTATGCCATGAACGGCGTCGGCGCCTTCCGGGTCATCCGCGATTCCGAAATCGAAATCGAGGAAGAATCGGAAGATCTCGTGCGCTCGTTCGAAACCGTGCTGAAGCGTCGCCGCCGCGGATCGGTGATCCGGCTCGAACTCGAACAGGCGATGCCGGAAGATCTGCGGCGCTTCGTGAAGCGAGCGATGGCGGTGAGCGACGACGAGACGTTCCTGGTCGACGGCATGCTGGCGCTCAACGACCTGAAGGAAGTGGTCTCGATCGACCGGCCCGATCTGTTGTTCGTTCCCTATAATCCGCGCTTTCCCGAACGCATCCGCGATCATGGCGGCGACTGCTTTGCGGCGATCCGCCAGAAGGACTTCATCGTCCAGCACCCCTACGAATCCTTCGACGTGGTGGTGCAGTTCCTGCAGCAGGCGGCGCGCGATCCGGACGTGATCGCGATCAAGCAGACGCTGTATCGCACCTCCGCCGAATCGCCCGATCGTGAAGGCGCTGGCCGAAGCCGCCGAGGCCGGCAAGTCGGTCACCGCGCTGGTCGAACTGAAGGCGCGCTTCGACGAGGAAGCCAATATCCGCTGGGCGCGCGACCTCGAACGCGCCGGCGTGCAGGTCGTGTTCGGCTTCATCGAACTCAAGACCCACGGCAAGCTGTCGCTGGTGGTGCGGCGCGAGAGCGGCAAGCTTGCGACCTACGTGCCATGTCGCGACCGGCAATTATCATCCGATCACCGCGCGCATCTATACCGACCTGTCGCTATTTCACCGACGATCCGGTGATCGCGCGCGATGTCGGCCGCATCTTCAACTTCATCACCGGCTATGCCGAGCCGGCCGAACTGGAAGTCATGGCGGTTTCGCCGGTGAACCTGCGCAAGCGCATCTATCGAGCATATCGACGCCGAGATCGCACATGCCAAGGCCGGCCGGCCCGCCGCGATCTGGATGAAGATGAATTCGCTGGTCGATCCCGGCATCATCGACACGCTGTATGCGGCATCGGCCGCCGGCGTTCAGATCGACATCGTGGTGCGCGGCATCTGCTGCCTGCGGCCGGAATTGCCGGGCCTGTCGGACAATATCCGCGTCAAGTCGATCGTCGGGCGCTTCCTCGAACATTCGCGCATCTATTGCTTCGGCGCCGGTCACGGCCTGCCGCACCCGAAGGCGGTGGTCTACATCTCCTCCGCCGACATGATGCCGCGCAATCTCGACCGCCGCGTCGAGGTCCTGTGCCCGATCACCAACCCGACCGTGCATGAGCAGGTGCTCGACCAGATCATGGTGGTCAATTTCAACGACAACGAACAGAGCTGGAAGGTCTTGCCTGACGGCACCGCAAGCCGCATAAGGCCCGCGAAAGGCGAGGAGCCTTTCAACGCGCAAAAATACTTCATGACCAATCCGAGCCTGTCGGGTCGTGGGAAATCGCTCAAAGAATCAACGCCGCGCCGGCTCACGCGCCGCCAGGACCGGCGGTAAGCGGTCCGACGGTAAAAAGTCCGGCGGCAAGGCGTGCGCGCGGCAGCGCCTCAAGCACCAGAAGTCCGCCGATAAATTGCCGAAAGAGATCGTCTGCCGGTAGAGGCCGCGCAGGGCCGCCTCGATCACGGGCCGGCGGTGGCAGTGATCGATATCGGCTCCAATTCGGTCCGCCTCGTGGTCTATGAAGGCCTGACCCGCAGTCCGACGCCGATTTTCAACGAGAAGGTCCTGGCCGGTCTCGGCCGTGAGGTGCAGTCCACCGGGCTGCTGGCACCCGACGCCGTCGCCGAAGCCTTGCAGGCGCTGACGCGCTTTCGCGCGCTGTGCGACACCCTGCAGGTCGGACGCGTCTTCGGCATCGCCACCGCCGCCTGCCGCGACGCCGAGAACGGGCCGGCCTTCATCGCGCGAGGCCGAGCGCATCTGCCGGATCAGGATCGACGTCCTGTCCGGCCGGCGCGAGGCCGAACTTGCGGCGTTGGGCGTCGTGTCGGGCATCTACAAGCCCGAAGGCATCGCCGGCGACCTCGGCGGCGGCTCGCTCGAATTGATCGGCGTGCGCGGCACGAAAATCCAGCGCGGCGTAACGCTGCCGCTCGGCGGCCTGACCTTGAAGGACGTATCCGGGAAATTCCCTGAAGCGGGCGGAGCGGGTGGTCGAGGACGCGTTGTCCTTCGTGCCGTTCCTGAAGGTCCGGCCGCGATCGCTCCTTCTACGCGGTCGGCGGCGCCTGGCGTTCGCTGTTCGGGCTGCACATGGCGCAAACCGGCTATCCGCTGCATGTGATGCACGGCTATACCGTGCGGGCGCGCGAGGCGCTGGAATTCTGCGAACTGGTGCAGCGCGTCGATCCGGAAACGCTGTCGCAGATCGAAGTGGTGTCGACCGCCCGCCGTCCGCTGCTCGGCTATGCCGCGATCGTGCTCGGCCAGCTCATTCGGCGCATCAAGCCGGAACGGGTGGTGGTGTCGGCGCTCGGCGTGCGCGAAGGCCTGCTCTATTCGATGCTGAAGCCGCGCGAGCAGAAGAAGGATGCGCTGATCGATGCTGCGCGCAATCTGAACTTGTTGCGTTCGCGCTCGCCCCAGCATGGCGAGGAACTGGTGGCCTGGACCGACCGCTTCATGGATTCGAGCGGCATCGACGAGACCGGCGAGGAGCGTCGGCTGCGCCATGCCGCGTGTCTGGTCGCCGATGTCGGCTGGCGCACGCATCCGGATTATCGCGGCGAGCAGGCGCTGAACCTGATATCGCATGCCGACTTCGTGGCGCTCGATCATGCCGGCCGCGCCTATCTCGCGCTCGCGGTCTATTTCCGCCATGTCGGCATCACCAATGCCGACGATCTGTCGCCGCGGATGCGCGAACTTGCCTCGACCCGGATGCTCGACCGCGCGCGCGTGCTGGGTGCTGCGATGCGCGTCGCCTATATGGTGTCGGCTTCGATGCCGGGCGTGCTGCCGAAGACGCCGCTGCGGGTCGAGCGCGGGCGGCTGGTGCTGCATCTGCCCGACCGTTTCGCCGCGCTCAATGGCGAGCGGGTGGCGAACCGCATGCGCACGCTGGCGCGCCTGATCGGGCGCGAACCGCAGGTGCTGATGGGTTAGGGCGCGTAGCCATAAGCCGGGTTCGGCAGGGCGCCGTCTCCGATCAAACAAGTGAGCGACGGGTCTGATTCAACGAAGTTCGATCAGACCCTAGCGCGACGCCACTCTTGTTTTGCTTTTCTTCTTGTTTCCGCCGGCCGACGCCACCTTCTTCTTGCCCGTCGCGGCCACCTTCGCCCGTGCCTTCGCCGATGCCTTGGCCGATGCCTTGGCCTTGCCGGGCTGCTCCACATATTGTGCCGGTGGTTCGGACTTTCGTGCCATGAACCGCTCGACGCGTTCTGTCCATATCGCGATGAACTGCGCGCTTGTCAGCGCTTCAACGCCGCCCTTGATCTGGTCTTTGATGTCCGAGGGTACATTGCCCCAGATGGCCTTGCGTGCCCATGCCTCTCCGCGCTCCTGACCTTCGACGGTCAGATACATGTTTTTCCAGGCGAGTTGATGCGGCGCGGCGTAATGAAACGAGCAGCCTTGATATCCTTGCTGATGGATGCAGTAGATTTCCGCGGCGGTAGCGGGCCGGCCGACATCCTTCTCGAATTCCGCGGCCTCCGTCGCGAATTTTCTGGCCGCAGCCATCGAGCAGTCGCGGATGTCGTAGATGTCGCCGCGCCAGTATTTGGAAAATTCCCAGTTGGAAAGCTGGAACAGGCATTTGTATTTGCCCGTCGTCACCTTTGGATTGTAACCCGACTCGATTCTGGCAAATGCCTTCATCATGCGCATGTCGACATTGAACAGCATCGCCGCCTGTTCGATCTCGGCGCGGATCTTGTTGTTGTGCGGAGCGCGGGTCTCGCCGACCGCATCCGGCAACGGCACGGGTATCCAATGCGTGGGCGAGTTGAAGTAGAAGATATAGCCTTTGGATGCGGCCTGGCCGGAGTCATCGAGCGGCGGCGCCTGCGGATCGAGCGCCGCCAGTCGTAGTGCGGATTTCTGCTGCGGCTCGGCTTCGGGCGCCGGTGAGAGAGGCTCGATGGGCGCATCGGCTACGACCGCAGGCTTCGGCGCCACCTGGAGTTCGAGCGCAGGCCACCGATGCTCGAAGGTGGCACCTGCCCTGGATTCATCCGCCTGCCATCCGGATGTGCCCACTCCCAGCGTGAGAGCGGCCATGCCGGTCAGCGCGAATGCCGGATAACCGAGTTTGGCGATCCACGTCGGCAAGCCGCTTCCCCCAAAGCGTCCGGTTCCAAGCCTGCTAAATAACAGCGAATCGTGTGTGAAAAGTGACCGCGGCTGTCGGTCCGAAGGCCATCTTCGCATCCCGTTGCGGTGCTATTTGCCGGACCTTAGTCTGAAATAGCCCGATTGCGGACCGCGTTTGGCCATGCCGGAGGCAAGGATGCGTCGGGGCGGCTTTTGCCGACGATTGACGGCGCCCCCAATCAGTTGACGTGGAATTCCACCGTCACCTGGCCGCTGCCGCTGGAGGGGAAATAGTCGCAGAGCTGTTCGGACTTGCCCCCATAGCCGTCCCAGCCGAGCGCCCCGAACAGCATCACGGTATCGGCCATCAAGGCTTCGCCGCTGCATTTGCGGGTGTAGTCCGGAAGCATGGCGCAGAATTCCGCGTAGCGGCCCTCCTTCCAGAGGTCGAGCACCCGCAAATCCATCTGCCGGTTGAATTCGCTGGAAATCTTGTTCCAGGCCTCGGGACCGAGCTTGGCTGTTGGGGAACAGCTGATGTGACAGCGAACCGCTCGCCAGAATCGCGACCTTGTTTTTCGACTTGACGATGGCGCGCCGCACCGCTTCGCCGAAGCGCTTGTTCTCGTCGACCGAGGCAAAGACCGGCGAGGCGATCGGCACCACCGAGAAATGCTTGTCCCATTCATGTAGTGCATCGGCACGATGGTCCCGTATTCCACCGGCAGCGTCGACACCTGATGGGCGAGCGCGAGCGGGCCGGTACGCGCGGTCTCCGCCGCGATCAGGTCGGCGAGCTCGGGATTGCCGGGGAAGTCATAGCTGATGTCGTTCACCATTTGCGGGGCTTCCGGGCTGGTATAGGTGCCGCGGTGCCAGGGATTGGCGTTGATGTGAAAGCCGAAATTCGAAATCCAGTGGGTGTCGAAAACCACGAAAGTGTCGGCGCCGCGCTCGCGCGCCCGCTGTCCCAGAAGCTTGAGCGACTTGATGGGCCCATCGCGCGTGCCCTTCAGCGGCTCGAGCTGTTCGGACAACATGAGCGAGGGGACGTGCGTGATCTTTGCCGCGAGTACCAGTTCGCCCATGTGAGTTTCCGGCCCTCTGTCGAAAATAATCCACAAGGCTAGCGGCTGGCCGCGGCCTCGTGTTGCGCTAGATCAACTGACCATGGGCGCGGTCTGCGTGAGGAAAAACGCGTATTCCTCGGCGTCCTCCTCCAGCGCGGTGTAGCGGCCGGACTTGCCGCCATGGCCGGCGCCCATGTTGGTCTTGAGCAGCAGCATGTTGCCGTCGGTCTTGGTGGCGCGCAGCTTCGCCACCCACTTCGCCGGCTCCCAATAGGTGACGCGCGGGTCGTGCAGCCCGGCGGTCACCAGCATGGCCGGATAGATTCTGCGCTGAGACATTGTCGTAGGGGCTGTAGCTTCGGATCAGGTCGAACGCCGTCTTGTCGGTGATCGGGTTGCCCCATTCCGACCATTCGCCGGGCGTCAGCGGCAGCGTGTCGTCCAGCATGGTGTTCAGCACGTCGACGAACGGCACATGCGCGGCGACGGCGCCGTAGAGTTCGGGCGCCTGGTTGACGATCGCGCCCATCAATTCGCCGCCGGCGGAGCCGCCAGCCGCGGTGACGCGGCCCGGCGACGCGAAGCCCTGCGCGATCATGAAGCGCGTCACGTCGACGAAATCGTTGAAGGTGTTGGTGCGCTTGTCGAGCTTGCCGTCGAGATACCATTGATAGCCGAGATCGTCGCCGCCGCGGATATGCGCGATGGCGCAGGCAAAGCCGCGATCGAGCAGCGACAGCCGGTTGGCCGAGAAGCCGGGCGGCATCGCGTGGCCGTAGGCGCCGTAGCCATAGATGTGCAGCCGGCCGCTGCCGTCCTTGATGAAGTCCTTGCGGTAGACGACCGACACCGGCACCAGCGATGCCGTCGCGGGCCGGCGCCATCAGCCGCTCGGTCGCATATTTCGACGCGTCGTAGCCGCTCGGAATCTCGCGGACCTTCAGCGTTTCGAGCCGGCCGTCGGCGAGGTGATAGTCGTAGACCGTGCTCGGCGTGACCATCGACTGATAGTGACAGGCGCAGCCGATCGACCTGGTATTCGCGGATTGCCCGCAAGGCCCGCGACATAGCTCGCCTCCGGGAAGGCGATGTAGCGCTCCGCGCCGCTGTCGTAGTCGCGCAGCCTGATCTGCGACAGGCCGTCGATGCGCTCCTCGATCGCCAGCAGATTCTCGAAACTGGTGATGCCGAGGAGGTAATGGCGGTCGTGACCCGCGATCAGTCTCGGTCCAGTGCGCGGGCGAGGCGACCGGGCGGTGACGACCCGGAAATTCACATGGGTGTCGTTGACCCGGATGTAGAGAGTGCCCTCGCGCTCATCGACGTCGTAGCGCCGGTTTTCCTTGCGCGGCGAGATCAGCACCGGCTCGGCGGTGAAATCGACGGTCGGCAACAGGCGCATTTCGTTGCTCGAATCGTCGCCGCTCGAGAGCGTCGCAAAGGCGCGCGACTGCGTGCGGCCGAGCGAGACGCCGAATTCCTGCGCCGGTTCGCGATAGACCACGCGGTCGGCGCGATTGCGCATCGCCGAGACGATGATGCCAGACCGTCTTGGAGCGCCAGTTCTCGTCGGCGTCGGTGTAGAGAAAGCTCTTCGAATCGGCGGCCCAGACCAGACCGTAGCGCCAGTTCTCGATCACGTCGGGCAGGTCGGCGCCGGTGGCGAGATCGCGCACCCGCAGCACGAAGCGCTCCGAGCCGTTGGTGTCGATGGCATAGGCGAGCAGCCGCGCATCCGGACTGACGGCGATGCCGCCGAGCCGGAAATATTCGTGGCCCTTGGCCAGTTCGGGCTCGTCCAGGATCACGGCGTCGGGCCCGCCCGCGACCGGCCGCCGATACCATTTCGCGATAATCGCCGCCGGCATCGAAGGCGTTCCAGTAGAGATAATCGCCGTTCTTCTGCGGCACGCTGGAATCGTCGTCCTTCATCCGGCCCTTCATCTCGGCGAAGATGGTGTCGACCAGCGCGCGATGCGGCGCCATCTCGCTTTCGAAATAGGCATTCTCGGCATCGAGATAGCCGAGCACTTCGGCTTCCGTGACCTGCGGATAGCCGGGATCGCGCAGCCACGCATAAGGGTCCTCGATGGTGACGCCGTGGCACGTGAAGCTGTGCGGGACGCGGCGCGCGAGCGGAATTCGCGGGCGGTCAGGAGACATCGTGTTCGCGCTCGATCGCCGATACGCGGCCCTTCTCGATGGCGAGCGCGAGCCTGCCGGATTTCAGCGCCAGCGCCTTCTCGCCGAACAGGTCGCGCCGCCAGCCTCTCAGCGCCGGGACATCGGCATTGTCGTCGGAGGCGATGCGTTCGAGATCGTCGACCGTTGCGATCACCTTGGCGGCGACCGCATGGCGCTCCGCCGTCATGCGAAGCAGCACCTTCAATAGCTCGACGATGGCCGATGAATTCTGCGAGGTCCTGGCGCGCTCGATCACCGGCAGCGTCTTCGGATCGCGTGCCAGCCCGCGCTTGACCACTTCCGGGATTTCCCGGCCCCAGGCCGAGCGCTCGAAGCCTTTCGGCAGCGAACGCAGCGACGACAGCCGTTCGATCGAGGTCGGCGCCTGGATCGCGATATCGGCGACCAGGTCGTCCTTCAGTACGCGCCCGCGCGGCACATCGCGCGACTTCGCCTCGCGCTCGCGCCAGGCCGCGACCTCCATCAGCACCGCAAGTTCCTTCGGCTTGCGCACGCGCGTGCGCAGCCGCTGCCAGGCATCGTCCGGCTCCATCCGGTAGGTGTCGGGCGAGGTGAGGATGTCCATCTCCTCGGACAGCCATTCGGTGCGGCCGCGTTTGTCGAGGTCGCCCTGCAGCTTGCGATAGACGTCGCGCAGATGCGTGACGTCGGAGATCGCATATTCGACCTGCGACTTCGACAGCGGGCGACGCGTCCAGTCGGTGAAGCGCGAGGACTTGTCGAGCGCGTCGCCGGTGATGCGCTGAACGAGTTGATCGTAGGAAACCGAATCGCCATAGCCCAGAACCATGGCAGCGATCTGGGTGTCGAAGATCGGATGCGGAATGAGGTTGGCGCGATGCCAGACGATTTCGATGTCCTGGCGCGCGGCATGAAATACCTTCAACACCTGTTCGTTGCCCATCAGATCGAAAAACGGCTTCAGATCGATGCCGGGGGCGAGCGCATCCACCACCACGGCTTCGTCCGGGCTCGCGATCTGGGCGACGCAGAGCTGCGGATAATAGGTCGATTCCCGCAGGAATTCGGTATCGACGGTGACGAAGGGATGCCGCGTCATGCGCTCGCAGGCATCCGACAAGCTCCTTCGTCGTGGTGATCAGGTCCATCGCCTCGAGACCTCAACCGCGCACGCGCGGCATCATGATGAATTCCCAGGGCGACGGCATGGCCTGACCGGCATGTCGATCAGCGTCGGTCCGCCGCGCCGCTTGAAGCCGCGCTCGCAACGCCGCGCGCAATTCCGCCGGGTGTCTCGACGCGCTCGGCGGCGGCGCCGAAGCTCTCGGCGAATTTCACGAAGTCCGGATTGGTCAGGTCGCTGGCGATAGTGCGGCCGCCATACCATTCCTGCTGGATCAGCTTCACGTTGCCGAAAGCGCTGTTGTTGAACACGACGCTGACCAGCGGAATCTTGTGACGTACCGCGGAGGCCATCTCGTTCGCGGTATAGAGAAAGCCGCCGTCGCCCGATATCGACAGCACCGGTACGTCGCGCCGCGCATCCTGCACGCCGAGCGCGGTGGCAAAGCCCCAGCCGAGATTGTCCTGATAGCCGGGCGAGATGAAGGTGCGCGGCTTGTAGACCGGCATGGCGAGGCGGGCGGCAAAGCCGATCTGCGTCACCTCGTCGACGAAAATGCCGTCTTCCGGCAATTCGGCGCGGATGGCGTCGAGGATGGCCATCTGCGGCACCAGCTTCGCCAGGCGCTTTTGCAGCCTGGCCTGCCGCTCCTCCATCTCGGCCTTGCGCGACTTGCGCTTGCATATTGTGCTTCGGCAGCGCCTTGAGCAGAGCGCGCAGCAACGGCTGCGGAATCGCCGATCAGCGAGGCCGCGGGCTTGCCGACGCGATCGACCTCGTCCGGATCGGCGTCGACGCGGATGACCTTCAGGTCCTTGTCGTCGCCCCAGACCGTGAGCTGTTGCAGCAGCCGGGTGCCGATGCCGATCACCACATCGACCTCGCGCCACATCTCGTGCGCCAGCGGCAGCGTGATCGATGAGCGGATCGCGGCTGTCGAGCACGCCGCGGCCGCGCCGATAGCCGAGCACCGGCGCCTGCAGCATGGCGGACAGCCGCGTCACCTCTTTGGCGGCATCCTGCGCGCCGCCGCCGCAGACGATCATCGGGTTCTTGGCGGCGCCCAGCAGCTTGGCGGCGGCCTCGATCGCGTCGTCGTCGATCGGCGGCTCGAATACAGCGAGCGGTCCGCGTCTCGCGTACCGGCTCGACGCGGCCCCAGACATCCATCGCGCATTCGAGCGCGGCCGGCCCCGGCCGGTCGGTGAACATCGCCTGCATGGCGGCGGCGACCATCCGCGGCGCGTCGGCCGGGCGCGGAATGCGGGCCGAATGGTCGACCAGGCGGTCGATGATGCCGGCCTGGTCGCGGATTTCATGCAGATGGCCGAGATCGCGGCGGATCGCGTTTTGCGGGATCTGCCCGATCAGCGCCAGCACCGGCGCGTTCATGCTGTAGGCGGTGAGCAGGGCGGCGCCGGTATTGAGCAGGCCCGGCCCCGGCACCACGCAATAGGTCTGCGGCCTGCCGGTCGCGAGCGCCGCGCCCAGCGCCATGTAGGCGCAGCCCTGCTCGTGGCGGGTATGGACCACGCGCACGCGGTTCCCGGCCTTGTAGAGCGCGTCGAAGAAATGGTCGTTATGGACCCCCGGCAGCGCGTAAACCGTGTCGATCCCGTGCGCGAGCAGGGAGGAGACCACGGCCTGGCCGGTGGTCATGCGGACCGCCTGTGCGCTGGATTTCGGTCGCGGCGCCGGCCTTCTTGCTTTGTTTTGGCCATTGATTCCCGTCACGGGTGCGTTTCCACCCTCAGAATGCAGATCGAGGCCGTTCTGTCGAGGTTTTCCGCTCGCCTTGACAAAGCGCGACCCCCATGCGCTTTTCCCGCGCCTCCGGCTGCCCATTGCTGCGCCGAATTCGACCGGAAGATCAGGATTCATGCATCGTTACCGCACCCATACCTGCGGCGCGCTCCGCGAGAGCGATATCGGCCAGACCGTCCGGGTTTCGGGCTGGGTGCCACCGCGTGCGCGACCATGGCGGTGTGCTGTTCATCGATTTGCGCGACCATTACGGGCTTACCCAGGTGGTCGCCGACCCCGACAGCCCGGCCTTCAAGGACGCCGAAAAGCTGCGCTCGGAATGGGTGGTGCGGGTCGACGGCAAGGTGCGCAATCGCCCGGCCGGGACCGAGAATCCCGACCTGCCGACCGGCCTGATCGAGGTGTTCGCGACCGAGATCGAGGTGCTGGGTCCGGCGGGCGAATTGCCGATGCCGGTGTTCGGCGATCAGGAATATCCGGAGGACATCCGGCTGCGCTACCGCTTCCTCGATCTGCGCCGCGAGCGGCTGCACCACAACATCATGAAGCGCGGGCAGATCATCGATTCGATTCGCGCCGGCGCATGAAGGAGGACGGCTTCTTCGAATTCCAGACGCCGATCCTGACCGCCTCATCCCCGGAAGGCGCGCGCGACTATCTGGTGCCGTCGCGCATCCATCCCGGCAAGTTCTACGCGCTGCCGCAGGCGCCGCAGCAATTCAAGCAGCTGATCATGGTGTCGGGCTTCGACCGCTATTTCCAGATCGCGCCCTGTTTCCGCGACGAGGATGCGCGCGCCGATCGCTCGCCCGGCGAATTCTATCAGCTCGATATCGAGATGAGCTTCGTCACCCAGGACGACGTGTTCAACGCGGTCGAGCCGGTGCTGCGCGGCGTGTTCGAGGAATTCGGCGGCGGCAAGCCGGTGACGCAGAAATTTCCGCACATCGCCTATGCCGATGCGATGCGGCTCTATGGCTCGGACAAGCCGGACCTGCGCAATCCGATCAAGATGGCGAATGTCACCGATGCCTTCCGCGGCTCGGGCTTCAAGATTTTCGCGAACATGATCGCGAACGATCCGGCGGTCGAGGTGTGGGCGATTCCGGCGCCGACCGGCGGCAACCGCGCCTTCTGCGACCGGATGAATTCCTGGGCGCAGAGCGAAGGCCAGCCGGGGCTCGGCTATATCTTCTGGCGCGAAGGCGAGGAGGGCGGTGCCGGTCCGCTCGCCAAGAATATCGGCGCCGGAGCGCACGAAGCAGATTTCGCGATGCGCTCGAGCTCGGCGTTGGCGACGCGGTGTTCTTCGTCGCCGGCAAGCCGAAGGATTTCGTGAAATTCGCAGGGCTCGCGCGCACCCGTGTCGGCGAGGAACTGAAGCTGATCGAGCAAGGATCGCTTCGAGTTCTGCTGGATCGTCGACTTCCCGATGTATCGAATGGAGCGAGGAGGAGAAGAAGATCGACTTCTCCCACAATCCGTTCTCGATGCCGAACATGCCGGTCGACGAGTTTCTGGCGCTCGATCCGAACGACAGCGAGAAGATTCTCGGCATCAAGGCGTTCCAGTACGACATCGTCTGCAACGGCGTCGAGCTGTCTTCGGGTGCGATCCGGAATCATCGCCCCGACGTGATGAAGAAGGCCTTCGCCATCGCCGGCTATGACGAGGACGTGCTGGAGGCGAAATTCGGCGGCATGCTGCGCGCGCTGTCGCTCGGCGCGCCGCCGCATGGCGGCATCGCGCCCGGCATCGACCGCATCGTCATGCTGCTGTGCGGCGAGGAAAACCTGCGCGAGGTGGTGCTGTTCCCGATGAACCAGCGCGCCGAGGACCTGCTGATGGGCGCGCCGTCCGAGGTGACGCCGAAGCAGCTCAAGGAACTGCATATCCGGCTCAACCTGCCGCAGAAGTAAGATTTCAGGTTAGCCTTCTGCCGGAATGCGGCGCTCCAGTGCCGCCACGTCGTTGGGCTCCGGAAGCGAGCGGCGGCCCGCACGCAAGATCATATCGAGATGCCCGCGGATGGCTTTTCGCTGTTCCTCGTTGCCGAGCGCGTAAAGATCGCTCAACCGCTCGGCGAGGCGGATCAGCACCGCGGCGCTGCCGTCGCCATATTGCCGGATCATGTTGAAACTTGCGTCGAGCAGACCGTCGAAATGCGAGTTCGGCATGATCAGACGAACCCGGCCTTTCTCATCGCACCAATGTTTTTGCGGAGGTCCGCGCTCCATGATCCGCGCAAGCGACAGCGACAACCTGTCGATTGTCACCAGCGCCGTATAGGGATCGTTGACGCCGGGCGACAAGGCGCGCACCCCGATCTCGACCATCTGACGGATCGAGAATTCCAGGTCCTGCACGGGCGTGCGCTCGCTGCCGACAATCAGTCCGCTGGCGACGTCTTTCGTGAACGATTCGGAGGCGGCGCCGGCCGGCCAGACGCGTCCCGCAACGATCCCGGCGATCAGCAGATGGCCGGATCGCGCGTGGAGTTCCACCACGGCATCCGCCCTGGCTGCGGCATCGACAATGCGCGTATGATCGATGGCCTGGATATAGCCCTCGCATTTGAATGTCAGGTCGCCTCCCGGCCCGGAAGGCGAGGCGGCCGGTTTGGGCGTCTGTTCGTCTTTGTCTGGAAGCAACCGCCGCGCGTTGCCGTCGATTTCGGTGCCGACGTCCTCGATCACATTGTCGGCGATGATCGAGCGGGCAAGGTGATGCACGAAGATCAGCAGCACGATAATGCTCAGAAGCACCAGCGCCGTGCCGATGGTCACCGCCAGATTGGGGACGGTGTCGCCGTAGACGCTGCGCATGACCAGCACGAGATAGACGGCCGTTGCAAAGAAGAGGCCCAGCATGATCTGGGTGCGCCGATCGCTCATGAAGATGCGGATCAGGCGCGGCCCCAGTTGCTGCGCTGCCAGTGTCAGCACCACCATCGTGATCGAGATCGCAAGCGTCGCCAGCGTGATGGTCGCCGTCACCAGATTGGATAGAAAGCCGGGTGCGTCCCTGGCCTCGCCGCTGTACAGAAACCAGACCGGGTCTTCTCCAACCCGAATTGAAATCCCGGTTGCGCTTATGGCGGCCACGGCCGCGAGTGCCATCATTGCGAGCGGGAGGGCCCACAGGCTGGTGCGAACATTTTCCCAGATCGTCAACAGGCGCGGCAGCATGATATTTCTCCCGCTGAATCGCAGCGTCCCAACTAACATTCGCATTCGCGCGATAAGTTCCATAGAAAGTTGGTGGGCGCCCCATTGCGTCGGGGCGCCGGAGGAAGCCTGACATGCCGTCCGTGATGTCCAACCTGTCCGATGACCTGAAAAACCAGGCGCTCGCCTATCACCGGCTTTCCGAAGCCCGGAAAGCTCGAAATCGCCGCCACCAAGCCGCTCGGCAACCAGCGCGACCTGGCGCTGGCCTATTCGCCGGGCGTGGCCGCGGCCTGCGAGGCGATCGCGGCCGATCCGCGCGAGGCCGCCGAACTGACCAGCCGGCAGAATCTCGTGGCGGTGGTGTCCAACGGCACGGCGGTGCTGGGGCTTGGCAATATCGGACCGCTCGCCTCCAAGCCGGTGATGGAAGGCAAGGCGGTCCTGTTCAAGAAATTCGCCGGCATCGACGTGTTCGACATCGAGATCGCGGCAACCGACGTCGACGCGCATGGTCGAGGTGGTGTGCGGCGCTGGAGCCGACCTTCGGCGGCATCAATCTCGAGGACATCAAGGCGCCGGAATGCTTCGAGGTCGAGGCGCAGCTGAAGGAGCGCATGAAAATTCCGGTCTTCCACGACGATCAGCATGGCACCGCCATCATCGTCGCGCGCCGCGGTTCACAACGCGCTCGAATCTGGCGGCAAGAAGATCGAGAACGTCAAGATCGTCACCTCGGGCGCGGGTGCGGCCGCGCTCGCCTGTCTCAATCTTCTCGTCTCGCTCGGCGCGAAGCGCGAGAACATCTGGGTCACCGATCTCGAAGGCGTGGTCTACAAGGGCCGCCCGAAGCTGATGGACCGCTGGAAGGATGTCTACGCGCAGGACACCAACAGCGCGAACGCTCGGCGAGATCATCGACGGCGCCGATGTGTTCCTCGGCGTCTCGGCCGGCGGCGTGCTGAAGCCCGACATGGTCAAGCGCATGGCGGATCGTCCGCTGATCATGGCGCTCGCCAATCCGACCCCGGAAATCATGCCGGAGGAGGCCAGGCGGTGCGGCCGGACGCCATGATCTGCACCGGCCGTTCGGACTATCCCGAACCAGGTCAACAACGTTCTCTGCTTCCCCTACATCTTCCGCGGCGCGCTCGATGTCGGCGCCACCGCCATCAACGAAGAAATGAAGCGCGCGGCGGTGGAAGCGATCGCGGCAGCTCGCGCGCGAAGCGCCTTCCGATGTCGCCGCCCGCGCCTATGGCGGCGAGGCGCCGACCTTCGGGACCGGCTCGCTCATTCCCTATCCGTTCGATCCGCGCCTGATCCTGCGCATCGCGCCGGCGGTCGCGAAGGCGGCCATCGAATCGGGTGTCGGCGACGCGGCCGATCGGCGATTTCGATGCCTATCACGAGCGGCTCAACCGCTTCGTCTTCCGCTCCGGCTTCATCATGAAGCCGGTCTTTGCCGCGTGCCAAGGCAGCGCCGAAGCGCGTGATCTATGCCGAGGGCGAGGACGAGCGCGTGCTGCGCGCCACCCAGGTGGTGCGTGGAGGAAGGGCTGGCGCAGCCGATCCTGATCGGACGCCCGAGCGTGATCGAGGCGCGGCTCGAGCGCTTCGGCCTGTCGATCCGGCCGGGCCGCGACTTCGACGCTGGTCAACCCCGACGACGATCCGCGCTACCGCGAATATGTGCAGGCCTATGTCGAAGCCGCCGGCCGGCGGGGCATCACGCCGGATGCGGCGCGCACCATCGTGCGCACCAACGCGACGGTGATCGCGGCGCTTGCGGTGCGGCGCGGCGATGCCGACGCCATGATCTGCGGGCTGGAAGGCCGCTTCATGGCGCATCTGCGACATATCCGCGATGTGATCGGCCTGGCGCCCGGCGTGCGCGATTTCGCCGCGCTGTCAGCTCGTCATCACCAGCAAGGGCGCCTATTTCATCACCGACACCCATGTCACGCCCGAGCCGACTGCCGAGGAGATCGCGGAGATGGCGATGCATGGCGCGCGGCTCATGTCCGCCGCTTCGGCATCCCGCCGAAGATCGCGCTGCTGTCGCATTCCGATTTCGGCTCCTATGACAGCCCCTCGGCCGCCAAGATGCGCGCGGCGCTCGCGATCCTGCTCAAGGAGCACCCGGAGCTCGAAGTCGAAGGCGAGATGAAGGGCGACACCGCCTTGAACCCCGCCTTGCGCGAACGTGTGTTTCCCAATTCGCGGCTGAAGGGCGAGGCCAATGTGCTGATCATGCCCAATCTCGATGCCGCCAATATCGCCTATCAGATGACCAAGGTGCTGGCGGATGCGCTGCCGGTCGGGCCGATCCTGATGGGGGCGGCGTGCCCCGCGCATATCCTCACGCCTTCGGTCACCGCGCGCGGCGTCATCAACATGACGGCGCTGGCGGTGGTGGAAGCGCAAGGCGTGGGTCCCGTCTAGGCGTCGTTTGGCACCGGTCCGTTCGTCCGCATTCGATATCGTGACGCGTCAGGCCGATGTCGCGCAGCAGGTGATCGTCGAGCTGCGCCAGTTCCTTGCGTCCCCGTCGCCGCCGGATCGCCGCTGGAAACCACGCCAGCAGAGCTGCGACCATCGCGTTCAATCCGGCGAGGCCGGAGAACTGGCGCGGTCGGGTCTCGGATCGATATCGTTCGATGGCGTTCATGGATGCCTCACAGCGTCCTCAGTGTGAGCGTGGACATAGAGCGGAACGGAACCGGCTTGCTTCGGCAGCCGCCGAAACGTTGCGGCTTGCGCCATCCGCGGCGGCGGGTCAGATTCGCGGCCATGACAGCCAGCAACAAACTCGCGATCGTGGCCGCCTGTGCGGGCGATCCGGCGCGCGCCAGCATGCTGAATGTGCTTGCCGATGGCCGCGCCTTCACTGCCGGTGAATTGTCGGCGGTCGCGCGCGTTACGCCGCAGACCGCGAGCGGACATCTCGCCCGTATGGTCGATGCCGGTTTGCTCGCGGTCGCGAGCCAGGGACGGCACCGCTATTATCAATTGGCGTCGCCGCAGGTAGCATTGATGCTGGAAAGCATGATGGTGGTCGCCGAGCCCGCGCGCCGGGTCGGCCGCACCGGCCCTGCGGACGAAAGCCTGCGGCTTGCGCGCACCTGCTACGATCATCTCGCCGGCCGGCTGGCGATTGGCATTGCCGATGCCCTGATCGATGCCGGCCATCTTTCGCTGACCCACGATGCCGGCGAAGTGACGGTGAGCGGTCGCGTCTTTTTCGAAAAGCTCGGCATCGATCTCTCCGGCAAGAGCAACCGGCCGTTCTGCCGTCCCTGCCTCGACTGGAGCGAGCGCCGTTATCATCTTGCCGGCACGCTCGGAACCGCGCCTCATGCATCATTGCCTGGAAGCCGGCTGGGTCCGTCGCAAGGCCGGAAGCCGCGCGGTCGAGGTGACCCCGCTTGGTGTGCGCAAGTTTCGCGACGTTTTCGGATTGCGACTGGATCGCTGACCCGCACCACGCGTCGTAGATAAGTCACAAGTAGCCTGCTATCATCCGGCCATGAGCTTCTTTCCAGGACAACGACCCCGCGCCCGGCGACCGCCTGTCCTGCGATGCGATCGAGAAAGTGATCGTGCCGCGCACCACCGATCTCGGCGGCTTCGAGATCAGGCGCGCGCTGCCGTCGGCGCAGCGCCGCATGGTCGGGCCCTTCGTGTTTCTCGATCACATGGGGCCGGCGGAGTTTCGCGCCGGTTCCGGGCTCGATGTGCGGCCGCATCCGCATATCGGGCTCGCCACCGTCACCTATCTGTTCGACGGCGAGATCACCCACCGCGACAGCCTCGGCACCTACGCCGCCATCCGGCCGGGCGAGGTCAACTGGATGACCGCCGGCCGCGGCATCGTGCATTCGGAACGCACCGCGGCCGAGCGGCGCGTCGCCGGCGACAAGCTGCACGGCCTGCAATGCTGGGTGGCGCTGCCGGCGGCGAAGGAAGAGATCGATCCTTCGTTCTTCCACCGCGATGCCGACGAACTGCCGCAGGTGAAAGACAAGGGTGTTACCGCGCGGGTGGTGGCGGGCCAGGCCTTTGGTGCCCGTTCTCCGGTGGTGACGGCGTCCGACACGATCTTCGTCGACGTCACGATGACGGCCGGCAACGTCATCCCGCTCGATGCCGATTACGAGGAGCGGGCGATCTATATCGTCGATGGCGAGATCGAAATCGCGGGCGAGACCTTCACGGCGCCGAACCTGCTGGTGTTTCGTCCGGGCGACCGCATCGCTGTGCATGCGAAGACCAACGCGCATATCGCGATCCTGGGCGGCGCAGCGCTCGAAGGGCCGCGGCATATCTGGTGGAATTTCGTGTCCTCGCGCAAGGACCGGATCGAACAGGCCAAGGCCGACTGGAAGGCCGCGCGCTTCGACATCGTTCCGGGCGACGAGATCGAATTCATTCCGCTGCCGGACAAGTGACCGGCTATTTCGGGCGTCGCGCGACGATGGTCTGATGCCAGGACGTGGGCTCGAAGCGTCCGCCCGACAGCATGCCCCAGACCGTCTCGACCCGAAATCCCGCCGCGCGCAGCATGCGTTTCATCTCGGCATGCGAATAGACATTCTGGCGGAAGGCTTGCCGCCAGATGCGCGCCTTGGGCCGTCGCGTATCGATGATCGTCCACTCGCAGAAGGTCTCCTGCTTGCGCTTGTCGTAACGCGCCTTGTCGATCATGAAGACTTTCGGCAGCGGTTCGCTGCCCTGCTGGAGCGGTTTCTTCAGGCGCGCCGCCACGCCGCTTGCATGCAGCGTGTTGAGGACCAGCGCGCCACCCGGCTGCAAGACGCGAAAGATTTCTCGCAGCATCCGCATGTCGTCGCGGCGCTCCGCGAAATATCCGAAACTGTTGAACAGCGAAACCACAAGATCGAATTTCTTCGGCGCGAAGTGTTCGCGCAGGTGACGCATGTCGCCTTGCACGAAGGAAACCGGCAGCTTCGCCTTGCGGGCAGCGGCGCGCGCTTGGCGAAGATAGGCTGAGGAATAGTCGAGCCCGGTGACGGCGAAGCCGCGTCTGGCAAAGGCCAGCGAATGCCGTCCGACGCCGCAGGCAAGGTCGAGCACATGCGACGGCGGCCGGGTCCGGGTGGCTTTGATGACGCGCGCGACTTCCTTGTCCGTGACCGCGGACCTCGGCACGAACATGATCTCGCCGACCACGGAATTGAAAAAGCCGCGCCACCAGGTCTTGGAAATGCGCTTGGTCTTCATCGGGGAACTCAATCGGTCGGCTTGCCGCCGAACAGCCGCTTCGCATTGCCGTTGGCGATGCGCTCGGCCTGCTCGCGTGGCAATTGCACGAGCCAGGCGCGATAGCCGTTCATCAGTCCGTCATAGGCGAACCAGCGTTCGTTGATCCAGGTATCGGAGCCGAGCAGGAAGCGGTCGGGAAAGCGCGCAAACAAGGCGCGCCATTGCGACGACAGCTTGCCGTCGCCGTCCACAATGCCGCTGCGATAGGACAATTCGCCCCAAAGTTCCGGATAGGTCGTGAGCAATTGCGCGACGCGATCGGGCGGCGTCGAAAAGCCGGTATGCGCCCAGATGATCTTCGCCTTCGGATTATGCGAGAACAGGATCAGCAGCGCCTCCTCGTCGCAATGCGCGTGCAGATAGAGGTTTCGCTCGACCGCGAAATCGACGGTCTTCTTCACCCATTCGCTCGCGGCCGACTTGCCGTAGATGTGGAATTCGCCGATCCCCCGATAATAGCCGCGCTCATATTCTGCCTTGATCAGATCGAAGATCGCTGGGTCATTGAACCAGGTCTGGATGTCCGGCCGGGTACGATAGGGCCGGATGAAGGGCACCACCCAGAGCCCCGGCGCCTGCGCTTCCATCAACTGGTGCGTGCCCTTGTTCGGACGGCTGGTGGCAAGGATGCCGGTGACGCCATTGCGCCGGAAAAGCTCCAGCACCTTGTCGAGCGGATAGAACGGATTGGGCTCCTGGTTGTAATGCAGATGCGCGTCGAAAATCTCGATGCGGCCTTCATTCTGGGCGGCGGCCGTCTGCACGCCGGCAAGCAGCGATCCGGCTGCCACGAGGCCGAGCAGCCGCCGGGTTAAACTTGCGCTTACCATAATGCCGATCCCTGCAAATCCCGGTCCGGCCGGAACCGGACACCAGCTCAAGCTTAAACCAGCCTTTACGGGAAAGCTTCAATTTGAGGCGCTTGTCGCGTAGAGGCGTCGTTCCGTTGCTGCCCGAACCCCGAAAACTGATCGCCATCGCGGTCGGCATCCTGCTTGCGGGGGCGCCGATGATGGCGCTCGACCTGTGGATCGACGGTCTCATGCTGCGGCAGGGTGCCTATGATACCGAGACCTTCGCGCGCCGCTCGATCAGCCTGGCCGACAGCCGGCTGTCGGCGGCTCTGAGACGCCCTCGACACGCTCGCCAGCCAGGGCGTCGATGACTGCAATCCGGAACAGGTCGAACTGGTTCGATCCGCGGGGCTGTCGCTGGTCTGGGTCAAGCAGATCGCCGTGCTTGGCGCGGCCGGCCAGCCGCTTTGCAGCGATCTCGAACTCCCGGGCCGCAGCCCGATCACGGTCGTGGCCCAGCGTCCGGTGAAGGACAGTAAGGCCGTGATCGAGGTGGTTCAGCTCGAGGGCCAGCCGTTGCGGATGGTGCGGCTGCGGCTGCCGGTCGGTCTCGGCCTCAAGAGTCTGTCGGCGTTGCTGCCGGCAGATGTGCTGATGGCGCGGATGTTCTTCCAAAGTCCGGTTTCCGGTGCCTATGGACAGCTCGCGCTGCTCGACGGCACCGTCGTCAGCGAGACCGGACAACGGCCGCAGGACAGCGAGGCGGCGTCGACGCTCGGCAACAATGCGCGCATCTCGGAGAAATTCGGCCTGCGCGTGGCGACGTCCTTTCCGCAATTCGACCAGGCCGCGGTGCTGACCGGACTGCGCGAGATTGCGACCGCGGTGACCGGCATTTTCGGGCTGGTGCTGATCGCCTTCGCGCTGATCCTGCGCCGTCGCGAAAGTCACAATCCGGTCGACGAACTTGCGCGCGCGCTCAAGGCCGGCGAATTCGTGCCCTATTACCAGCCGACCGTCGACATCACCAATGGACGGCTGCGCGGCGCCGAAGTGCTGATGCGCTGGAAGAAGCGCGACGGCAGCATCCTGCCGCCGGCGGCCTTCATCCCGCTTGCGGAATCGAGCGGGCTGATCATCGAGATGACGCACAGCATGATGCGTCATGTGATCGCCGATCTCGGGGAGGCTTGCGCCGTGCGCCCGAAATTGCATCTGGGCTTCAACATGACCGCGCAGCATTTCGCCAATGAACGGATCGTGCGCGACCTGCGCACGATTTTCGAGCGTTCGCCGATCGGCTATTCGCAGATCGTGCTGGAAGTGACCGAACGCCAGCCGCTGGAAAACCTCAACCGCACGCGGCGCGTGATCGCGGCCTTGCAGGATCTGGGCGTCCGGGTTGCGATCGACGACGTCGGCACCGGTCACGGCGGGCTGTCCTATATCCTCAAGCTCGGCGCCGATATCATCAAGATCGACAAGATGTTCGTCGATGCTCTCGGCCACGACAATCACTCTTCTACGATCATTGAGACGCTGGTGGATCTGGCCCATTCCATGCGCATGGAGATCATCGCCGAGGGCGTCGAAACCTTCGAACAGGTCGTCGCATTGCGCGAGCGCGGCGTCCGCAGCGCGCAAGGCTATGTGTTTGCGCCGCCCTTGCCGGCGTCGTCTTTCCTGCAGCTCCTGAACGCGGTCGATCCGAAGCCGCAAAAAACGGAACTGGCGCTCAAACCGGGTCCGCTGCGGCAATTGTCGGTCCGAAGGTCCCCGTCGGCAGCGTGACGATCTGCAATTGAAGCTCCGGCAAGCCCGGTCTAAGCTTCGCCGGCATCGGCCGGGAGGGCCGATTCTTGAACTTCCTGCCTCAGGATTGCCATCGCCGACGCGCAGGACTCACCGCTCGCCTTGCAACAGCCCTCAGTAAATCCATGAAATTCCTCGTTCTTGCTCTCGCGCTGACAATCCTGCCGGCGGCATCCGGCCTCGCCCAGAACGCGCCCGCCGACAAGGCGCCGCTCCTCGACAACGAGCAGATCCGGGTGCGCGAGGTGCGCTTCGCGCCCGGCGCCAAGCAGCCCGCGGCCGCGCGCCCCAATACCTTCTTTTATGCCTTGACCGACGGATCGCTCGTATTCACGCCGCCGGGCCGCAAGGAATATGAGCTCACCTTCAAGGCCGGCGAGGCGCTGTGGCTGCCCTCGCAGGAGACCGCGACCGCCAATGAAGGCGACAAGGAAGTGCGCGCGCTGATGGTCGAGATCAAGGCGCGTGCGCCGTGCCGGCAAGGCGGCGAAGAAGGGCGCAAAGGGAAAGAAGGGCGGCAAGAAGGCCGCCGAAGAATTGACCGATTGCAATTCCCGTCGACGCGCGATGTGCGCCTGGAAACGGGCCTTGCAAGGACGCAATCGATGCAGGCAGCATTTGGGGAGACGTGCCGATGAATACTCTCTTCATTATCGGTCGGATTGCCTTCGTTCTGGTCTTCATATTGTCCGGCGCGCAGAAGCTGATGGATATCCCGGGCACCGCAGCGATGATCGAGCCGAAAGTGGCGATACCGGAAATGGTCGCGCCCTATACTGCGCAACTCGAAACCGCGACCAGCATGAAGATGCCGAGCCTGCTTGCGGTTGCTGCCGGCGTCATCGAGATCGTTGCCGCGCTGATGATCGCATTCGGCTTCGGTACCCGCTTCGCATCGGTGGTGCTGATCCTGTTCACTGCGGCGGCGACCTATTACTTCCATCCGTTCTGGACCATGACCGGCGCCGAACGTGACGCGAACATGGTCAACGCGCTGAAGAATCTCTCGCTGATCGGCGGATTATTGGTGCTTTTCGTGCTCGGATCGTGGAGACCGGTGCGGGTCGGGCCCTATGACGAGCCGGAGCGCCTGTAGGAGCGGAATCGATGTCGAAATGTCTTCTCACGGCTGACGCTGGCCGCCTTCGTGCTCGCCTTGCTTGCCGTCACTCAATCGGATGCGCAGGCCCAGGGCCGCTACGGCGGATATCCGCCGAAATATTGCCTGCGCGCTTATGACGGCGCGATGGAATGCGCCTATTTCGACCGTCTGCAATGTCAGGCGGCGGCGAGCGGGACCGGCGGCGATTGCGCGATCAATCCGCGCTTTGTCGGTTATCCGGACCCGAAGGCGCCGCGCTGGAAGAAGGTCTATCGCTGAGCGGCGTATCGCCAAACTCGGTCCGGAAATGAAGAGGGCGGCCGCGAGGCCGCCCCAAGGTTGTTACGCCACGCGGGAGGAACCGCCGAGGGGCTGCCGGTAAAGAGACAACCGGCCGCAAACAACCGAATCACTATTCGCAAGTATCATCGCGCGTTCCTGCCGCTCCGTCACCCTTATCGTGCTACCGGATTAGGCATCGTCGCCTGCGTCGCCAAGTGACCACGCTGACATCACGGGTGGCGTCGAGCAGCTACGGTTGGCCCGGCATCAGACCGGCCTGCGCCAGCAACGCCTCCGGCGTCCGTTCGGGCACGCCCGGAAAGACCGGGCGCCCGCCGGGAAGCTTCGCCTGCTTCGCCAGCGTCAGGTGAAAGACGTCGTAGCGCGGCAGGAACAGTCCGAAAATGTCGGTTCCGCCGATGATCGCGATCTCCCCGGAGGCGACGCCAAGACGGCGCAATGCCTCCTCGACGCTCGCGCCTTGCGGGTTCCAATGCAGGGCATCCGGCTGTCCCGGTATCGGAGCCAGCGCCTCGATCCTGCGGGTGGCGATCAGCCGTCTGCGGGTGGGGGAGGTCGGCTGTTCGGCGGAATTGCGCCCGTGGATGAGAGCCGCGGCGGCGTCGAGGCCGCGCATGAAGAAATCCTGATCGGCCTTCACGATCAGGGCCGGCGGGATTGCGCCGGATGCGTCGGCCAGCATGCCGTCTTCCGACACGATGGCGTAGCCGATAAAGCGATAGGTCATGAATGAGCGATGCCGGTTTCGCGCAGATCACAACGCAAAAAGAAATCGCCGGGCAAGCCCGGCGATTTCAGCATTCCGTGATCGGTTGCTTTTCGACTATTCGACGTCGCGAACGACGCTCGCGGTCGGACGCTGGTCGAGCGTCGGAAGCTTGTGCGCTTCCTTCTTCATGAGTTCGTCGTATTTCGCGATCGTGGTGGCGGTGCCCTTCGCGCGCATGTGCACGACCTTGTAGCCGCCGGCCTTGAGCTGGTTCAGCAGATCCGGCACCGCCTCGGCAGTGACCTTCTGGAAATCGTGCATCAGGATGATGCCCTTGCCGAACTTCTGCAGCTTAGTCATCACCTTGTTGACCACTTGCTCGGGACGACGCGCGGTGAAGTCGAACGAGTCCATGTCGGTGGAGAAGATCGCGATGTTGCGCTCGCCGAGGTATGTGACGAGCTCCGGCGGGTGCTTCAGCGACACGAAGCGGAAGAACGGAGCGACCGGGGCGCCGAGCGAGGCACTGACGGCGCTGAGACCCTTCTCGATCTCATCCTTGGCTTGTTCGACCGAGACGTTCTTGCGCGAGAAATCGACATGGCCCCAAGTGTGAGTGCCGATGGTGTGACCGGCGGCCGCGACATTCTTCAGGATGTCGGGATGATAGGTGGCGTGCTTGCCGACGATGAAGAAGGTCGCGCGGACGCATTGATCGGCGAGCGCCTTCAGCACGGCGGGCGTGGTCGGCCAGGGGCCGTCGTCGAAGGTCAGCACCACTTCGTTGTTGCGCAGGAAGTCATGCTGCTTGAAATGCTCGTGACCGAAACCGGGCCCGCCGGTGGTGTCGATCTCGACGGTGCGCGAAACGCCGAGCGCATTCGGATTGTCGCATTTGGCGGCACCGCCGCCTCTGTGCAAAGGCCGCACCGCTGGCGACAGCAGTGGTAACCAGAAGAACGCATGCGAACATACCGCGCATGGTTGAGCCCTCATGATTGTGGCGGGCCCAGGCGGGCCCGCATATACGGTGGTCGCCCATGGAAAGCCCGCCTGACCCAAAGAGTCAACGAATCCGCACAACTATACCGCAACGGATCGGGGATTAACGTTAGCTGTGGTGGGCTCGCCACTGGAAAACCGCGCCAGACCCTGGATTGCTCGATTTCGGGACATGGGCCGCGGCGAGGGTCCGAAATTGTGGCGGATAATGGCTGCGGCGCTCAGACGGCCGGCAATTCCTTCTCGATCGCGAGGATGATTCGCGTATCGGTCGGTTCCACCGCGGAGCCGAAGGCGCCGGCCAGCGTTCCGTCGCGGCCGACCAGATATTTGTGGAAATTCCAGCGCGGCGTCTCGGCCGGGCGCTGCGTGGCCGCCCACCGATAGAACGGATGGGCGTGCTCGCCCTTGACCGCAACCTTTTCGGCGAGCGGGAAGGTGACGCCATGCTTGTCCGCGGCGCCGTGAATTTCCGTTGCGCCGCCGGGTTCCTGTCCGCCGAAATCGTTGGAGGGCACGCCCAGCACCAGAAGCCCGCGCGCGCGGTAACGGCCCCATAACGTCTCGAGCCCGGAATATTGCGGGGTATAGCCGCAGAGCGAGGCGGTATTCACGACCAGCACCGGCCGCCCGGTGTGATCGGCCAGTTTGATGTCGCCGCCATCCAGGCCCTTGAACGAAAACCCGAACGCCGTGGCGCGGCTCATTCCGATGCCCTGCGCGAATGCGGAACTCGCCGGCATTGCGACCAGCGCGCCCAGCGAAACCACGAATTGGCGACGATCGATATTCATCGGCGTTTGAATAGCAGCCCGGCCGCGCGCGACGAAGCCACATAGCTGTGAGTGTTGGCCGTGAGCGCAAGCCTCAAAAGGAAACACCGGCCGCATCGCTGCGGCCGGTGTTCTTGAAACTTTGCTTGCCGTTGCTTAGTGGCAGTGCGGCGCCTTGTAGCCGTAGCCCGAGTAGCCATACGCCTTGCGGGCCGGCTTCTCGATGATCGGGGCAACGAACTTCGGCTCGACCTTCGGGGCAATGAGCTTGGGTTCGGGCGCCGGGGCCAGTTCGACCTTCGGGGCGACAACTTCCGGAGCCGGAGCCGGGTTCACCTGGGCGACTTCCGGCTTCGGATTGACCGGAGCCTGGTCGACGGCGGGGGCCGCAACAGCCGCACCCGGGGCCGCGAGGACCTGGATTTGGCGGGTCTGGCCCTGTTGGGCTTGGGCGGAGACAGCCATCGCGGCCAGCATCACAGCGGCGAGGGTAGTTTTCGTCAGCATGTTCATGGCCTTGGATCCCTGAAATGTAATTGCGATGGCTATTGGTCGTGGGCTCCCCGGACCGGGTTCAACGGCCCTGACGAAAATCGCGGTTTTTTCCAGGCCCGATGCGAAGGGCTTCCGGGGCTCGCTAACCGGATTTCTGCGATTGCGTTGAGCCGGAGGTAACCCTTTGCTGGCTTTGGGCGCACGGCCGCCCGAACGGCCGCCGCGGCAGGGGCGACGGATGCCAAAGGCCAACCCAAGGGAGGGCCGGCGGCATGCAGCAAATCGAAGCGGCACTTCGTTGGATTGCGCTCGCGCTCGCGATTGGCGGCAGCGTGGCGCTGTGCGTCCTTATCACGATCGCCTGAACAGGCTGGACGAGGCCAGGCCGGCTGGGGTTTACAGACCTGCTCGGTTGCGCGGACAACAGGCTCGCCAGTTCCGTTCCACTGCCGGAGGACACGAAATGAAAATTGCGGCCGCCGCGGCTTTGACCTTCGCGGGCCTCATCGCGAGCTCCGCCCCGGCGGCGGCCGAGGTCAATTATCCCTATTGCATCATCAACGGAGGCATGTCCGAAGGCTCGATGAGCTGCGGCTATACGAGCCTCGCCCAATGCATGGCGACCCGCGTCGGAACCGACATGTGCGTGGTCAATCCGCGCTATCAGGCGGGTCCGCAGCAGCGGCGGGCGCGTCAGCGCTGATCGGCCTCTTCTCTCCGGCGGCGGCGTCACTACCTGACGGCCGTCCCCGCGGAGGTCTGCAATGACAATGAGTGTTCGTTTCGCCGCTTGCCTGTTCCTGGCGGCGGCAAGCGTATTGTCTTTCTCGATCGCGCACGCGGCGGAAGAGCCCGATCTGATCTTCAAGCGCTCGACCGTGTTCAAGTGGGTGTCGCCAAACGACAAGCTCGCGACCTATGGGCTCGACGACCCGGAGGTGGACGGTGTCGCCTGCCACTTCACGGTGCCGGAGCGCGGCGGCTTCAAGGGCTGGCTCGGGATCGCGGAGGAGGTCTCCGACATCTCGCTCGCATGCCGGCAGATCGGGCCGATCCGCTTCAAAACGAAATTCGAACAGGGCGAGGATGTGTTCCGCACCAAGCGCTCGCTGTTCTTCAAGAAAATGCAGATCGTCCGCGGCTGCGACGAGAAGCGAAACGTGCTCGTCTATATGGTCTATTCCGACCGCCTGATCGAAGGCTCGCCCAAGAACTCGACCTCATCGGTGCCGATCATGCCGTGGGGTGCGGGCGGCGACATCGCGAAATGCGCGGAGTTCGTGCGCAAGTAAGCAAACGGCGCCGCGTTGGCATGAGGCGGCGCCGTCGTTATTTTCCGAGCTGGCGTCGGAATGGTTCAATAGCGGCCGCCGCCGCCATACCCGCCACCGTAACCGCCGCCATAGCCACCGCCGTAACCGCCAGCCATGCCATAGCCGCGCTGTTCGTATCGCGGGTGATAGCCGTATTCGCGATGATAATAGCGCGGCTTGGGCTTGGGCTTCTGCACTACGACCGGCGGGGCGGCGGAGCGCCTTTCTCCGGCGCGACTTTCTCGGGACCGCCGCCGGGAGGCGGTAGCGCAGCGTTTGCGGCGGCGGTGGCGGCGGCTGATCCGGTGCCGGATCGGGAGCGGCCTGCTGCTGCCGGCGACGAATGCGATTTCCGGCCGGCGGCTGATCGTCCTGCGGGGCGGCATTCTGCGGCGGCGCATTCGCCGCGATCGGCGGCGCGTCCGGCGCATTCTGGGCGCGGTAGCCTGCGGCGGGCTCGGCTGGCGGTGCTGCGGCACCGGGCGCCGGCAATACCTGAATCTGGCGCGACGGGCCCTGACCCTGACCTTGCGCAAGCGCGACGCCCATGGTCGCCGTCAGAACGGCCGCCGCAGTCAAGAGCTTCAGCTTGGTCGACATCGCGTTCTCCTGTCGGTCGCAAGACACGGCGTAGAGAGAACGATTCTTCTAACACGCTTTCGCACGCTGCGTGTTCACGGCTTCGGCAAAAGTCGTCGTGGAACTTTTCCGCATTTCGGTTCCGGCCGAGCGCGCGCTCAGCCACAGCAGCACGAAGCCGATGACCGGCAGGAGGATGTCGGTCCAGAAAATCACGCCGGCATTTCCCGGCGCGAAATTGTGCGCCGTGATCATCTGGTAAATATGTCCGCCGGCGGCGCCGAGCAGAAAGATCGACGGTCCGATCACCGCCGCCTTGCGCAGGCCGGATCGCCGCGAAACGCGAGAAAGCCCACGATCGAAAAACCGAGACTGGCAAAACCGACTTCGGCCTGAAACGGCGAATTGGCCCAGCCGATGAAGCGCGCGGCCATGTCGCCGAAAAAGACATGCATCACGAAATTGTAGAAATAGCTGACGCCGATCGAGAAGAACAGGAACCAGGAAAACAGCGCTTCGATCAGTTGGGCGCGCGTGCGCGGAGCCGGCTTCGAAAGATAGGCGATCGCGGAGGCGATCAGACCGACGACGAGGAAGGTCAGCGTGAAATTGGAAAGGACGAAGCGTATTGCGGATTCCATTCGATGTCCTGTCGGATCGGCGCAGCGACTAGTGGAGCGGATTTGACATTCGCTACCCACCCCAGCCGCGAACTCGCAAAGCGAATGTTAAAATCGGACCACTCGCCGATCACTGCAGGGGAATGTTGAGCCGCTGAAACAGTTTCGTCCACTTCTCGTAATCGTCCGCGTAGACCTTGCCCCATTGCGCGGCGCTGCCGCCGACGGGTACGGCGCCGAGCTTTTCGATCAGCTCGCGCAGTTGCGGCGTCTGTATGATCTCCCCGATCTCGCGATTGAAGCGATCCACGATCGGCTGCGGCGTGCCTGATTTGATCGCGACGCCGAACCATTGCGGCAGGTCGATATCGCCGAATCCGAGTTCTGCGAGGGTCGGAACATCCGGGATCGATTTCAGCCGGCTGCTGGTGGTCAGCGCATAGCCGCGCAGAATGCCCGCCTGGATTTGCGGGATGGCCGGCCCGGTTCCGACGATGATGAGCGGGAATCTGTCCGCTGATCGCATCGGTCATGGCCGCGCCGCCGCCGCGATAGGGCACGTGCTGGATCTTGGTGCCCGCGAGCGAATTGAGCAATTCGCCGACGACATGGTGAGAGGAGGCAACGCCTGCGCTGGCGAAGCTCCAGTCATCCGGCTTGGCCTTGGCGGCTTCGAGCACGGCTTTCAGGTTCGGCGTCGGACGCTTCACGGTGCCGGCGATGATCATCGGCTGGTTCGCGATCTGGATGACCGGATCGAAGCCGCTGCCGATGGTCGGTGTCGGCGTTGCAAAGATATTCGGGCCCGCGACGGTAACGAGCGTGTAGCCGTCGGCCGGTGAGTTTGCGACCTCGCGCATCGCCAGAGCCTGCGCGGCGCCCGGCTTGTTTTCGATCACAATGGTCTGGTTCAGCCGCTTCGACAGTTGATCGGCGATGGCGCGGGTGAGCGGATCGGCGCTGCCGGCCGGCGGCACGCCCACCACCCAGCGGATCGGCCGGCTCGGCCAGGCATCGGCTTGCGCAAAGACGCTTGAAGCGCAGCTTCCCGCCACAGAGCAGACGCAGCGATGCCCTGGATCACGGCACGGCGGCTGAACTGGGTCATGATAGCCTCCCCGATGTTGCGACTTCTTCTGGTTTTGAAATCCGGCGCGGGCGTTCCGCCCGCGACCGCGCGTCCGAGATCGAAGGCCGCCTGGGCGCCGCCGTGACGCGCGATCAGCGCGGCCTGATCGGCCTTGGCCTGCCGATCCACTTCCTCCGGATCGCAGATCGCGCGCAGCTCGCGCTCCATCTGTCGCAGAATGTCGCGGTGATCGGCGCGCGCGGCGAGGTTCGTCGTCTCTTCCGGATCGTTCGCAAGATCGAACAATTCCGGCTCGTGCCGCACATAGTGATGATATTTCCAGCGGCGCATTGCGCAGCATGTAGCCCGCGCTATTCGATCCGACCGCGTGATATTCGCTGAACACCATGCGATCGGCATCGAATGGCCGTCGCGCGATCGCATGCAACGATTGTCCGTTTGCTTCGGGCAGCACCTTCGCCGCGTCGAGCCCGAAGCAGTCGAGCAAGGTCACCGACAGATCGAGCAGGCTCACCGGCGTGTCGCAGCGCGCCATGTTCGAAGCCCGGTCCCGCCGCGATCATCGGGATATCGACGGATTCGCGATAGAGATTGGATTTGCCCCAGAGCCCGCGCGCGCCGAGATTGTCGCCGTGATCGGACGCATAGATCACGCGCGTCTTGTCGGTCAGGCCCGCGTCCTCGAGTGCCGCCATGATGCCGGCCGATATTGTGATCGAGCCAGGATACCAGTCCGTAATAGGCCGCGATCGCCATCCGGCGCTCGTGCTCGTCCTTCAGCGTCGCCTCGTGGCTCCAGAAATCCTCATGCTCCTGCAGCCAGGGATGCAGATCGTAGCCGTCGCGCGGATGCAGCTTCGGTTCGGGAAGCATGTCGAGCGGATAGAGATCGTAGAATTGCTGCGGGGCGACGAGCGGGAAATGCGGCGCCACCAGACCGACATAGAGACACCAGGGCTCGCGCGCGGTGCGTCCTTTGCCTGTGAGCCATTCGACGGCAAGGTCGGTAATCGTCCGATCGTAGCGCGTGTAATCGGATTCGCCGGGTCCGATATGACCTCCGAGCATCCGCTTGTCGCTCGGACGGCGATCGGGCAGGGGATCGCGGATCGAAGCCCACAACATGCCGACGCCGTTATGCAGATGCATCGGCACATGCTCGATATCGAAGCCGGTCGGAAGGCGGCTTGCCTGATAGTGCAGCTTGCCGATCGAACTCGACCGGAATATACGCCTCCTGCAGCGCATGACCCCAGCCGCGCACGCGGCCGTCATAGCCGAACGAGTTGTCCCAGTAGCGGCAGCGATGGACATATTGACCGGTCGCGAAGGCCGCGCGCGCCGGCACGCAGATCGGGCTCGGCGTCACCGCATTGGTGAACCGCGTGCCGCGCGCGGCGAGCCGATCGAGATTGGGCGTGGAGACGAAGGGATGCCCGGCGCATCCCATCGCACGCGCCTGATGCTCATCGGAAAGAATGACAAGCGTGTTGGCCGGGGTCATTCCGCGATCTCCGGAAACTCGCGCGCTTCGGCCGCGATCTGCAGCTTGTCGGTGATGCGAAGGAAGGCGGCGCGTTCTTCGGTCGTGAGCGCCGAAAGCAGGTAATGCTGGCGGCGCTGCATCGCCGGCAGCACCTTGGCATGCAGCGCGCGTCCGGCTGCGGTGAGCGAGACGAAGCGTGCTGCGGCGGTCGTCGTCGCTGCGACGCGTTGCGATCAGGCCGCGCATTTCGAGTGCGCGCAGCGAGCGGCTGACAAGCCCCGGATCGACATTGACCAGATCGGCGATCTTGCTGCCGTTCAGTCTCGCCATGAAGCATCCAGCAGTGCGAGAATTCGCCATTCCGGAACCCGCAGATTGCCGGCCTTTTTCAGCACCGCACTGGCCTGGCGGTTCAGCTTCCCGCTCAGGGTGGAGAGCCGGTAGGTGATGAAAAGCTGAAGCGGGCGATCGGCCGGCTTTTGCAGCTTGAGCTTTGCCGTCTTGCTGTCGCGGTTTTGGCCATCGTGCGTTCCCCGGGCCGGATATTACTTGATCGGTCAATCTTTGATCAATCAATAAATGCGGGCGAGGCGCGCTGATAGCGGGCCGCTATTGGCAATCCGGCCGGCCACCCTCATATTTGGGCCATGACAGACACCGCGACCAAGACCTATCCGGTCACCCATACCGACGCCGAATGGCGTGCGCTGCTCAGCCCCGAGCAATATTACATCATGCGTCAGCACGGCACCGAGCGGCCGGGAAGCTGCGCGCTGAATTTCGAGAAGCGCGCCGGCAGCTTCGAATGCGCCGGCTGCGGGCAGGAGCTGTTCGTCTCCGGCCGGAAATTCGAAAGCGGAACCGGCTGGCCGAGCTTCAACGATCCGGTGCCGGGATCGGTCGAGACCACGACCGACAACAGCCACGGCATGATCCGCACCGAAGTGCATTGCAGCCGCTGCGGCAGCCATCTCGGCCACGTCTTTCCGGACGGGCCGCCGCCGACCGGGCTTGCGCTATTGCATCAACGGCGTGGCGATGAATTTCAAGCCGCAGGCCTGACCTCAACAAGGCTTGCCGCAAAGCTTGGCTTGCGCGCGCGCTCGATTTCGGAAAAGACTGAGCACGAGCGAGGCAAGGGGGCAGCGCCATGTCGGACGACGGCGCGCGCGAGATCGGTCGCGTTTACGCTGCGCGCGGACCCTGGATCGACGACGTGATGCCGGGCGATCCCGCCGACGAGGCCATGTTCGAAAGCAGGCCGATCCCCGCCGACGCCTGGCTCGCCTTCGAGACGTCCAGCCTGTGCGAGCACATGCACGGGCTGCCGCATGAAGGCATCATCGGCTCCTACGAGGAATTCTGGTTCAAGGCGCCGCAGCTTGCGGCGCTGATCGCGCTGATCGAAACCGAGGGCGACGACCGCGCCGGCGCCGGCGCGCGCCTGGCTCGCCGACGTCGCGCGTTTTGCCAGGCGCGCGCAGGAGCGCGGCGTCGGCGTCACCTTCGTCGTGAGCGGATGAGCGTCGGCTCCGGATTGAACATTTGCGCCATCCGGTTTAATTTATGCGGCAGAGGTTCGCATCCGGATGCCGCCATGCCCGAACCGATCGTCAAGAGCAGAACGAAAACCAAAACCAGGACGGCGCGCCCGCCGCTCTACAAGGTCATTCTGCTGAACGACGACTACACCCCGCGCGAATTCGTGGTACAGGTCCTGAAAGCGGTGTTCCGCATGGGCGCCGAGCGGGCCTATGCGGTGATGATGACCGCGCATCGAAAAGGCGCCTGCGTGATCGCCGTCTATACCCGCGACGTCGCCGAGACCAAGGCCAAGGAAGCCACCGATCTCGGCAAGCAGAACGGCTATCCGCTGTTCTTCACCACCGAGCCGGAGACCTGAACCCCAATGCGACGCGTACGCGGCCGTATCCATCCTGAGCGCAGCCTTGATCGTTTCGGCGCTGGCGCAAAGCTGCAATTCCATGACCGGCAGCCTGAATTGCGGCGGGCCTTCCGGCTTTCTGCCGGGCGTGGGCGAAGGGCTCTACGGCAATTCGGGGCGCTCCGGCAATCTGCCGCCGGTCAGCACACTGGGTGGCGACCTCACCGGCGGCGACCGTCCGGGCACGATCGGCGCCATCACCTTCGGCAGCGGCGGCCGGCGCTGCAGCGGCATGTTCCGCTCGGTGAATTGCTGAAGCCGGCGACCGCAAGAAAACAAGCAGGAGGAAACGACGATGAATGCGTATCGCTGGAAGCTTGCCGCCCTGTGCTGCGTCATGCTCGCCGCACTTCCTGCGAGCGCGCAGGACAAGGGCGATCGCACCGTCGAGCAATATTCCTGCAAGGACGTGATGCGCGAAAGCGGCGGCAATCGCGACGTGGCGATCGCCTTCCTGCACGGCTTCATCCTCGGCAAGTCCGGCGACAACAAGTTCAATGTCGAGACCCTGCGCAAGCAGACCGATGCCTTCATCGAACGCTGTCTGGAAAATCCCGGGCGTGAAGGCATTCGATGCGATGAGCGAGGCCAAGAAATAGCGTAAGTACGCGGCCGCATGCCGCGGTCGCATGCGCCGGTGGCGCACCCCGATAAGGGTGGTAATGCGCGCGCGGAAGCGCCTAGATAAGCAGCTCATCCCCCCAAAAGGAGTCGACATGGTGAAGCGTCCTCTGAAGCTGCGCGAAAAGGCCGTGCCCGAAGACGAAAGCGAGACTCGCTGGCTGCCGCTCTGCCGGAAGCCGAACTCGCCGCCGCGCATTGCCGCAACGCGCAGCCCGAGCCGGAAATCGCTCGGTTCGCAGAAGCGTCGCGCGGAACTCGGACGCTATTGGCTGCAGGTCGATCGCCAGACCAAGCGCTCGTTCAAGACCGAGGAAGAGGCCGAGGCCGCCGGCATGGTGATCAAGACCAAGTTCGCGCAAGTGCAGGTCGCGATCTATGACCGCGACGAAAGCCGCAACCGCATTCTGGAATTGCCGGCGGCGTAAGCGCCGCAGTCGTCGGGCATAGCTCCGCCGCCCCTATTCTTTGCGGCGCGGGGTACGCCGTAGGCACATCTCGCATTCCTGCCCTTGAAAGAAGGGCGCGCGGAACGCCGGGCTTTCGACAAGCCCGCGGCCTCATGCGGATGTGTGAGAATCCGCACGAGCAAAGTCACCACGGACCGCCGAAGAGTCCGGCGTTCCGCCGCCAGCCCCAGCGCGGCGCGTTACAGGTCTGCTCCTACGTCCCCGGTGGACTGACGCTCCACCGCCGTCCCCGGCGCTGGCTCGGTGGGACGCGGCTTGAACCTGTGCCTTGCGCGCGACGCGTCTGTCGCCCGCAAGGCTGCCGCATCCCGCTCCGCGTCTCGTGACGCTCATGAAACGCTCCTTCGACGGAGCGGGATGACTGGGAATATAGTCCTATATCGCGGCGAGATTATGACGCTCGTCATTCCGGGGCGCGGGCTGAGAGGTGGTCCCGGTTGTCTGAACAGATTTTCCGCGTCGATAAGTGGAGCGTCTGCCGGGGTTAGGCTGCCAAGCGGATTGGCAGCGGGTTGAAGTAGGCTTGATCGGGTGTCGTGCCGTCAAGGCTCGAATGTGGTCGTCGGCCGTTGTAGAAGTCGAGATAGCGGCCGATCGAAGCGCGGGCCTCGCTGACGCTGTCGTAGGCTCGCAGATACACCTCCTCGTATTTGACGCTGCGCCACAGCCGCTCGACGAAGACGTTGTCCCGCCAGGCGCCCTTGCCGTCCATGCTGATCGCGATGCCGTTGTTGGCGAGCACGCCGGTGAAGGCCGCGCCAGTGAACTGCGATGCCCTGGTCGGTGTTGAAGATGTCCGGCTTGCCGTGACGAGCCAGAGCATCCTCCAGCGTCTCGACGCAGAATGCCGCCTCCATCGTGATCGACAGCCGCCACGACAGCACGCGGCGGCTGAACCAATCGAGCACGACGGCCAGATAGACGAAGCCGCGCGCCATCGGGATGTAGGTGATGTCCATCGCCCACACCTGGTTCGGCCGCGTGATCGCCATCCCGCGCAGCAGATACGGATAGATCTTGTGGCCGGGCTCCGGCTTGGTCGTGCGCGGACGGCGATAGAGCGCCTCTATCCCCATCCGCTTCATCAGCGTCTTGACGTGCCGACGGCCGATCTTGCACCCCTCGGCAGCCAGCAGGCCTCGCAACATCCGCGAACCGGCGAAAGGGAACTCCAGATGCAGCCGGTCGAGACGCCGCATGATCGCAAGGTCGGCTCCCGGCACCGGGCGCGGCAGATAGTAGACGCTGCCACGGCTGATGTGCAGAACCTCCGCCTGCTTGGTGATCGGCAGATCGTGCGCACGGTCGATCATCGCCTTGCGCTCAGCAATCCCGCCTTGCTGAGCGCTCCTTCTAAAAAATCGTTCTCCAGCGTCAGCTCGCCGATCTTGGCGTGCAGCGACTTCACGTCGATGGCCGGCTGCGCCGCTCCGTTGCCGCCGCCGGGACCGAAAACATCGGCAGCCCCGCCCTCGAGCTGCGCCTTCCACGACGTGATCTGATTGGGGTGGACGTCGAACTGCTCGGCAAGCTGAGCCAGCGTTCGATCGCCCTTGATGGCGGCAAGCGCCACCTTCGCCTTGAAGGCCGGTGTGTGGTTCCGGCGCGGTCGTCTGCTCATGGTCTCTCCTGATTCGCAGGGCACAGCGTGCCCGCTGTCAGGCAGAAACTCCACTTATCGTCCTGTGCAGATTTCCGGGGCCGGCTCTCTGCAAGCCCGCGAACCCGGAATCCATATTCCCGCTCGTGGTTATAAAAATACGGGTTCGCGAACTTCGTTCGCGCCCGGAATGGCGCAGACGTTGAGTGATGCGCGTTCGAGGGACGAGCCCTACGCCTGCCGGAAATACGGCTTGTCCTTGATCCGCAGCAGCACGATCGGGCTTGCCATCAACAAGGCGCCGATCACGAAGGCCAGCACCACGCCGCGCGAGGACACCGCGCCGGCCGAGAGCGCGCGGTCGAACGGCGGCGTAGCCGAGCGGATAGAACAGGATCACGGCGGTGAAGGTGCCCGGCGAATAGCGCCCGCGCGTGAGGATCATCGGCGCCACATGAAAGAAGGTGGCGTTGATCAGCATCAGCGCCGGGAAGGCGAGCGCGACAGCGGGTTGCGTCGCCGCAAGCTGCGCCGCGCAGACGCCGAGCACGATCACCAGGAAATTGACCACGTAGAAGATCGGCCAGGTCACCGGCAGCTTGATCACGTCGCGCGCCCAGTCGCGCCAGTCGAGCATGAATTCCTCGAAGGCGTGGATGCCGTAGGCGGCGGTGCAGAGCCAGAGCAGGTCGGTGAGGGACATGATTTAGCTAGTTACCGCATTTCGCGAGTGCGCCTCAGCACCGCCTTTCGCAGCCAAGTATAAAGACCGTTGGCCTCCATTCTTCAAATTACAGATGGCGCTCGTGCATAAAGCCGGGAGTTCGCAGCTGATCGAGCCTGCGTTACTTTCCCCGTTCGCGAAAAGTTATCACGTAAAATGCGCATTCTTCCAGCACTATCTTTCGACCGGGAAGTAAGCTTCCCAACCGCTCGCACACTCCGATAGTTGGACGGCGTCACGGAGCTGGTCCGCCATTGCCTTCAGAATGGTTCATGCCACTTTAAGCAATCGCGCTGAAGACCGTGACGCCGTTAAACTCCGCCTATTTCATACTTGTACCGAAAGTTCTCGTCATATCCGGTTGATTTGAAACCGTGACAATTGAGTCTCGTGGCCGCCAACACCTTTCAAAGTGTCGGCGGGATTTGCCTTTCTCACATAAATCGGTTCTTCCCGAAAGCGGCCACCTAATTGCGGAGACGTTCGACCGGCAGCAAGTGGTCGAGAGCCCACACCAGTGTATTTGTCGAGGCAGATTGGGCCTTGAGCAAGTCGCGATCTCAATGCAACTTTGTAAGCAGCTAATTGGCCGCTCAGACTGCTCCGTAGTCAACCAAACTGACTTGTTCGACACGCTTTCGAGACAATCATAAGAAACAGAGCTCGATGATCTTCGAACTATCGTCCTAGTCTATTCTCCGAACAGCCAAACTCGAACTCCGCGACGCTGCAATCGCCGAATCTTTTGCGAGAGTGGGCAATCCCTTAGATATCGCATACTCGTAGGTCACGTTGCCGTGTAGCTAATCCCTTCGGATGTTACGCCGCCGCTCTTGCCACCGCTCATCAGACCACTCCTAGAATCGCGAGCGCTTCGATCACCCGCTTTTAATTCGGGCTGCTTCTGACTTGGAGCCGCTTAAATCGTCCATTCCCTTCGGAACGTTACTGGCCCAGTAGTTTGATGGCATCGACGGCTCCCCTTAGCCCTAACTATTGCTTGCGATAAAGCTAAGTCACTCTGCGATAAGTTTTCAAGCCGATTTCACCGTAATACACGCGCACGCATTTCCGTTGTTATGCTGTTAAAAAGGGCGGCCTTTCGGCTGCCCTTTGAAGTCGTGGATGGCCGGGCCTTTGTTGGCGAAGACGCGCTTCGCGCTTTTGCCCGGCCAAAATGTCGAGAAAGGCGCCGCCCCTACCTCAAGCTCACCGCCATCCCGTTCAGATCCAGGTTCACCATCAGCCCGGTCTGGCCGCCGGCGAGCTCCATCACCGCGCCGCGCTGGTTGGTGAGGATCACCGCCTGCGGCCCGCGGATCACCGCGGCGCCGGCGGCACCCGCGCCATAGACGCCTTCGACATCGCGCGCCGAATAGATGTTGCTGACGCGGCCGCGCAGATTGGTCACCGCGCCGCCGAAGGTGAGGCCGTAGCTCAGGCCCCCGATCGAGAGCCGGTAGGTGCGGCCCTTGAAGGTGAGCGTGCCGGAGCCGACCGTGCCGCCGATCACCCAGCCGGCCTTCAGGAACTGGATGCGCACATAGCCTTCGTCGGCGCGCGCGGTGGAGGTGAAGCCGATCGCGAGCATGGCGACGAGCGCCAGGGCGAAGGTGTTGAGGCGAGCTGAAGGTCATGGAATGTCCCCGGATGTTGATGCTGCTCGGATGCCGGGACGTCCCGGCCGACGCGCCCGTAAGACTAAGATCTGAGTTCGCGAACAACCGCACCGCGCCGCGCGACCAGGATCAGGCAGTGCGCTGTCGACTTGTGCGCTCGATATGCAAGCCGCGATGACGGCAGGCATTCCGGCATTATTCGTGAACATATCCTGAAACGATTGCGAGGCCTTTCCGATGCAGATAAGGATGCGGATGCCGTATCGACTTCGTAGCGCGTCTCGACGCGGATGACAGCGTTGCAGGAGACTTGGGATGCTAGTTGCGAGCGGATGACACGCTCAAGCGCATGACGGCCGTCACTGAGCATCAGAGAGCACATCGGTAGATGATCCTGTCGAATGTGACTTTAGTGTTCGAGTTCGTGATTGTGCCAGGCAGCTAGATCCTCGTCGCGTGTCCTATTCAAGAGAGCTAACGCTACGCTTCTGGAGAGAAGTCGATAATCCCGATCTGCGAGCTGACTTCAGCGAGCGCCATTCGAGAGTTGCATCCGACGCCGCGTCCCTAACTACTTTGCGGCTGGTGATGTAGCGCTAGCCAGTCTGGCGCTCGTGCTGAGTACGACCGAATTGGTCTTTGCAATACTCCGACTGCAAGTTCTGCTGTCGCGAACGCGGGGTTGAGCCGTGACCAGTCTCGCCAAGCCACATGAGACTGCGCCGCAAGTTCGGCGTCCTTCGATAGCCCTTCCAGTGGCTCGCGACCAGTTGCCATTCAGCGATTTCGTCGGCAGATGCGCCTACAACAGCTACTCGCCCGACCCTTCGAATAACGCAAACACCCCCGGTGCTCTCCGACGTCCGCATCGATTGCTTCCGCCGTGGAGCACCGTCGGATACAGAATAGTCATTCCTAAGGACGTTAGACTGACGCGTCTTCCAATCTGCTTAGACAGTCGCTTGTCCTTCGCTTTCGATTGCCAGCTTTAGTCCAGGACACGTTCCTTCCGCGAGTTTTCCACGATCGTGACGCTCTCCCATTTTTCAGTTGCGCTAGAACGTTTTGCTTAGTCGGCTCTGCGACGTCAAGTTCATGCTTGTCTTACGAACACCCCGTGGTGCGAGCCGCAGGTGTCGCATTTCATGCAGGTGCCGTTGCGCACCAGCGTGAAGTTCTGGCATTCGCCGCAGGCCTCGCCCTCATAGCCGCGGGCCTTGGCTTCGGCGCGCCGCTCCGAGATCACGGCTTTCGCCTGGGTCTGCGGCTTTGTCTCGGCAGTCTTGGCGTCGCCCACCAGCGAGCGCATGCGCTCTTCCAGGTTCTGCCATTCCAGCCGGTCGAGCGCGGCCGACGACTTCAGCGCGGTCGCGCCCGCGGTGTGGAACGAGGTGACGTTGTTGCCCGCCGCCTGCTGCGCCGAGCCGCCGCCCGTGCCCGCACCGCCGGTCTGGGTGCCGCCCGAGATCACGCCGAGCTTGTCGGTGCGCGAGCGGGTGAGGCCCTTCGACAGATATTTCGCGGCGGGCGACGGCGCGTCCGGCGCCTTGCCTTCCTCCACGCCCTTGCCGAGCGCGTCGAAGCCGGTCTCGCGCGGATCGACATGGGCGAGATCGAAGCGCGACAGATAGCGACACCGCCAGTTCGCGGAACACGTAATCGAGGATCGAGGTCGCGAACTTGATCGAGTCGTTGCCCTGCACCGGGCCGGACGGCTCGAAGCGCGTGAAGGTGAAGGCGTCGACATATTCCTCGAGCGGCACGCCATATTGCAGGCCGAGCGAGACCGCGATCGCGAAGTTGTTGATGAAGGAGCGCAGCGCCGCGCCTTCCTTGTGCATGTCGATGAAGATCTCGCCGATCCGGCCGTCGTCATATTCGCCGGTGCGCAGATAGACCTTGTGGCCGCCGACCACGGCCTTCTGGGTATAGCCCTTGCGGCGATCCGGCAGCTTCTCGCGCTCGCGCATCACGGTGATGCGCTCGACGATCTTCTCGACCACGCGCTCGGCCAGCTGCGCGGTGCGCGCCGCCTGCGGCTTGTCGAGGAAGGCCTCGAGCTCGTCGTCGTCCTCGTCCTCGTCGGCGATCAGCTGCGAGTTCAGCGGCTGCGAGAGCTTGGAGCCGTCGCGATAGAGCGCGTTGGCCTTCAGCGCCGAGCTTCCAGGACAGCAGATAGGCGTTCTTGCAATCCTCGACCGTCGCCTCGTTCGGCATGTTGATGGTCTTGGAGATGGCGCCCGAGATGAAGGGCTGCGCCGCCGCCATCATGCGGATGTGGCTTTCGACCGAGAGATAGCGCTTGCCGGTGCGGCCGCACGGATTGGCGCAGTCGAACACCGCGTAATGCGCGGGCTTCAGGTGCGGCGCGCCTTCCACCGTCATCGCGCCGCAGACATGGATATTGGCGGCCTCGATCTCGCGCTTGGTGAAGCCGAGATGCGCCAGCAGGTCGAAGGTCGGGTTGGCGAGATCGGCCGGCTGCACCGACAGCGCATCGCGGCAGAATTGCTCGCCCAGCGTCCACTTGTTGAAGACGAACTTGATGTCGAAGGCGGTCGGCAGCGCCTTCTCGACCAGCGCGATCGCCTCGTTGGTGAAGCCCTTGGCCTTCAGGGTGGAGTGGTTGATGCCGGGCGCCTGCGCGAGATTGCCGTGGCCGACCGCATAGGCCTCGATCTCGGCGATCTCGGCCTCGCTGTAGCCGAGCGTGCGCAGCGCTTCCGGCACGGCGCGGTTGATGATCTTGAAATAGCCGCCGCCGGCGAGCTTCTTGAACTTCACCAGCGCGAAGTCGGGCTCGATGCCGGTGGTGTCGCAATCCATCACCAGGCCGATGGTGCCGGTCGGCGCGATCACGGTCGACTGCGCGTTGCGATAGCCGTGCTGTTCGCCGAGCGCGAGCGCCTGGTCCCAGGCGAGCTTGGCGTGCTGCACCAGCGTCTGGTCCGGGCAATGCGCTGGCTTCGAGCGGCACCGGAGCGACCGCGAGCTGCTCGTAGCCTGCGGCTCTCGCCATAGGCGGCGCGGCGATGGTTGCGCATCACCCGCAGCATGTGTTCGCGGTTCTGTCGGATAGCCCGGGAAGGCGCCGAGCTCGGCCGCCATCTCCGCCGAGGTGGCGTAGGAGATGCCGGTCATGATCGCGGTCAGCGCGGCGCCGATGGCGCGGCCGGCTTCGGAATCATAGGGGATGCCCGACGACATCAACAGCCCGCCGATATTGGCGTAGCCGAGGCCGAGCGTGCGGTATTCGTAGGAGAGCTGCGCGATTTCCTTCGACGGGAATTGCGCCATCATCACCGAGATTTCCAGCACGATGGTCCACAGCCGCACGGCGTGCTCGTAGGACTTCGACGTCGAACAGCTTGGTCTCCTTGTCGCGGAAGGTGAGCAGGTTCAGCGAGGCGAGATTGCACGCGGTGTCGTCGAGGAACATGTATTCCGAGCACGGATTGGAGGCGCGGATTTCGCCCGAGGCCGGGCAGGTGTGCCAGTCATTGACCGTGGTGTGGAATTGCAGGCCGGGATCGGCGCAGGCCCAGGCGGCGTAGCCGATCTTCTCCCACAGATCGCGCGCCTTCAGCGGTCTTGGCGACCTTGCCGTTCTTGCGCCAGGTCAGGTCCCAGTCGCCGTCGCTCTCGACCGCGCGCAGGAAGTCGTCGGTGACGCGCACCGAATTGTTCGAGTTCTGGCCCGAGACCGTGAGATAGGCCTCCGAATCCCAGTCGGTGTCGTAGATCGGGAATTCGATGTCGGTATAGCCCTGGCGCGCGAACTGGATCACGCGCTTGATCATGCTGTCGGGCACGTAGGACTTGCGGGCGAGCTTGATCTCGCGCTTCAGCGCCGGGTTCTTGTCGGGCGAGAAGCAGTCGTCGCCGGAGCCTTCGCAATTCACGCAGGCCTTCAGCACCGCGCGCAGATGCTTCTGGTTGATCTTCGAGCCGGTGACGAGCGCGGCGACCTTCTGCTCCTCCTTCACCTTCCAGTCGATATATTGCTCGATGTCGGGATGGTCGGCATCGACCACCACCATCTTGGCGGCGCGGCGCGTGGTGCCGCCCGACTTGATCGCGCCCGCGGCGCGGTCGCCGATCTTCAGAAACGACATCAGGCCGGACGACTTGCCGCCGCCGGACAGCTTTTCGTTCTCGGCGCGCAGGCGCGAGAAGTTCGAGCCGGTGCCGGAGCCGTATTTGAACAGGCGCGCCTCGCGCACCCACAGATCCATGATCCCGCCCTCGTTGACGAGGTCGTCATTGATCGACTGGATGAAGCAGGCATGCGGCTGCGGATGCTCGTAGGCCGATTCCGACTTCGTCAGTTCGCCGGTCTCGTGATCGACATAGAAATGGCCCTGCGAGGGACCGTCGATGCCATAGGCCCAGTGCAGGCCGGTATTGAACCATTGCGGCGAGTTCGGCGCGCACATCTGCATCGCCAGCATGTAGCGAAGCTCGTCGAAGAAAGCCTGCGCGTCGTTCTCGGAGTCGAAATAGCCGCCCTTCCAGCCCCAATAGGTCCAGGTGCCGGCCAGGCGATCGAACACCTGCTTGGCGGAATGCTCGCCGACATTGCGCTCGGCTTCGGGCAGCGCTGCGAGCGCCGCCTCGTCGGCGACATGAGCGCCACAGGAAGGAGGGGACCGAATTCTCCTCGACCTTCTTCAGGCGCGAGGGCACGCCGGCCTTGCGGAAATATTTCTGGGCGAGCACGTCGGAGGCGACCTGCGACCAGAAGTCCGGCACCTCGACATTGTCGAGCCGGAACACCACCGAGCCGTCGGGATTTCGGATCTCGCTCGTGGTCAGCCGGAATTCGATCTCCGCATAGGGAGACTGGCCGTCCTTGGTATAGCGCCGCTCAATTCGCATTCTTTTCTCGCCCCATTCTTGGCCGGCGACGTTGCGCCGGATTGTTCCGCAGCACAGGCCCGTCCACCTGTGCCTTCGGCTGTTGCCTCGTTCGACGCCCCGTTACTTTAACTCCGAAGCCCGTTCCTGGGCCCCGGTTTCCGACCCCTTGCGGCCGCCTTTTGGCGACGCGAAACCCACCCCCGCCAAGGGCTTATTCCGGGCGGGCTGGTTCCTCACAAGCTGTCGGAGGAGACCGGCGGAGACGAGATACAAACCCGCGCCGGACTGAACTCAAAAGCTATGTCAGTGTCGGCCACCACGTCAACTACATTTAGTGGCTAAACCTGAATCAAACGCTAACGCTTGTATCCCCGATGTGGAATTTTGGGGGAAGGCTCGCGCTGACCACAAGACTTTGGGGCGGGTTTTCAGATTCGCCAAGGGAAAACCGAGCCGCCGGTTTGTGGGTAACGGGCACAAGGATGGGGATTTCTCAAAACGCTGCATGAACGCGTGCGTTTTGGGAGCTGGACCGCAAGCCTGCCGTCCGCGCACGGCCCGCCGATGACGGTTTCATGACACCGTTGCCAGGCTTCCGAGCCGGCTCCGGATGCGCACCGATTCTCGCAACGATTTCAGTGGCCTGGATCAGCCCTGCGGCGCCGGGTGATGAGCCGTCGGTCGTGCCCGCGACAACGCCGGGCATGACGAGGGCGCCGCCGCTCAATCCTGCAGGATGAACGTCACCTTCAGGTTGACGCGGTATTCGTCGATCTTGCCTTTCTTGATCACGCATTTCTGGCCTTCGACCCAGACGCCTTCGACATTCTTCAGCGTCTTCACCGCGCGCGAGACGCCTTGCTGAACGGCGTCCTCGAAGCTTTTCTTGGAAGCGGAAATCAGTTCCGTCACGCGAGCGACCGCCATGCGATCCTCCCTTACTCTGCTCAGAACCGGGCCGGTTCCGGACGCAAGCTTAACGCCGCGGATCGGCGAGGGAAGGGAGCCAAGGCGCCAAAGGCCGCATTACAGCACGACAATGCCGGCATGCTTGGCCTTGTCGTCGGGCTCGACATGGATCGAGATCAGGGCGTCGGTGACTTCCGCCTTGATCGCGCGTTCGAGCCGGTCGCAGATGTCGTGCGCCTCGGTGACGGTCATCGGGCCTTTCACCACCAGATGGAAATCGACGAAGGTCATGCGGCCGGCATGGCGGGTGCGCAGATCATGCGCCTCGATCGCGCCATCGGCATTGGCGGCGATGACCGCGCGGATGCGGGCGAGATCCTCGTCCGGCACGGCCTCGTCGAGCAGGCCGCCGACGAAGTCCTTCATCACGCCGCCAGCCGGCCCACAGCACGTTGAGCGCCGACCAGACGCCGGCCAGGATCGGATCGAGGATCGTGTAGCCGGTGAGCGCGGCGAGCGAGACGCCGGCGAACACGCCGAGCGAGGAGACGACGTCGGTGAACAGATGCTTGCCGTCCGCCACCAGTGCCGGCGACTTGCGCGGCGCGACCGCTGCGGATCAAAATCCAGCACCAGACCGCGTTGATCAGCGATGCGCCACGCCGTTGACGGCGAGGCCGAGTCCAGGGCGCATCGATGATGCGCGGCGCGAAATAGGCCGTTATAGGCTTCGTGGAAGATCGCGATCGCGGCCACGATGATCAGCGCGCCCTCGATCACCGCCGAAATATATTCCGCCTTGTGATGGCCGTAGGGATGGTTGGCGTCGGCCGGCACCGCGGCGAAGCGGATCGCGAGCAGGGCCGCGATCGCGGTCGCGACATTGACGATGCTCTCGATCGCGTCCGACAAGCAGCGCGACGCTGCCGGTCAGATGATAGGCAAGGTATTTCAGCGCCAGCACGACGATGCCGACCGCGATGTGAACCAGCGGCGAGAATCTGGACGCGTTTCATGATCGGCCGGGGTCGGAATTCGGGCGGTCTAGGCTGCCCGGCATGCAGGTGCAAGCGCTGTGATTTCGAATGCAAATCGGTTGCAAGTGCTGTGGGGGCAAACGCTGTCGGGGCAAGTGCTGTGTGGCATTCCGCTGTCCGGAAAACCGCATCGCAGGTTTCGGCGCCATGCGGCCCTGCGCTGGACTTCGCCGGACCCCGATGGCATGAGGGTCAAGATCAACGCGAGCCGACGGCGCCCGATGAAAACCTTCCTCCTTCGCTTCTTCACCTGGTGGAACGGCCAGACGCTGAACACACAGGTCTGGACCTGGCTCTATGGCGAAAAGGTCGGCGAAGACGAAAGCGGCAACATCTATTACCGGACCAAGGGCGGCAAGATCGATCCGGTGCTCGGCTTCGAGCGGCGCTGGGTGATCTATAACGGCTATGCCGAGGCCTCGACCATTCCGCCGTCATGGCATGGCTGGATGCATCACACCGTCGATACGCCGCCGACCGAAGAAAAGTACAAGCCGCGCGCCTGGCAGAAGCCGCACAAGCCGAACCTCACCGGCACGCCGGTGCCTATCGGCCGTCCGGCTCGACGCTGGTGCAGGGCCGCCGACCGAAGGCGACCGGCGACTACAAGGCTTGGACGCCAGGGCGCTAACCCCTCTGGTCATTCCGGGGCGCCGCGAAGCGGCGAACCCGGCATCCAGAAACTGCCATTCATCGTGTATCTGGATTTCGGGTTCACGCGCCATAGCGCGTCGTAGACGCGCTATGGCGCGTGCTCGGAATGACGGTGACCGTCACATCGATCCTTCCAGCCCGATCTGCTTGACGAGCCCACCCCATTTCTCGCGTTCGCTTGCGAAATAAGTCTGGATGCCGTCGACGCCCGGCGAGTTCGACCGGGATCAGCCCGATATTGCTCGGTGAGCTTGTTCATCTCCGGATCGGCCATGATCTTCTTCATCTCGGCATGCAGACGATCGACGATCGCCTTCGGTGTGCCGGCGGGCGCGAGCAGCACGTGCCACGACACCGCCTCGAAATCCGGTGCGTTGGCGGCCTCCGCAGAAGGTCGGCACGTCCGGCAGCGAGGGCAGGCGAGCCTGGGAGCCGAGACCGCGAGCGCGCGCAGCTTGCCGTCGCGGATCAGCGGCAGCGAGGCGCCGGCTTCGGCAAAAGCGAGATGCGACATGGCCGGCGGCGATATCGGCGACCGATTGCGGCGAGGACTTGTAGGGCACATGCGTGATGTCGAGCCCGTAACGCTGCTTCATGTATTCGACCGACAGATGCAGCGCGATGCCGGCGCCGGGCGACGAATAGGTGAGCGGCGTCTTGCTCTCCTTGGCGAACTTGATCAGGTCCGGAACCGACTTGATCGGCAGGTCGGGATTGACCACCAGGATGAAGGGCGACTTCACGTAGAGCGAGATCGGCACGAAGTCCTTCACCGGATTGTAGTTGAGCTTCTTGTAGAGCACCGGGTTGATCGCCATCGGCGCACGAGGTCGAGACCAGCAGCGTGTAGCCGTCGGCCGGTGCGGTCGCGACCGTCGGCGGCCGCGAGCATCAGGGCGGCGCCGGGCCGGTTCTCGACCACGACCGGCTTGTCCAAGCGCACGCCTGCAGCTTGTCGGCATAGAGCCGCACGAGCGTATCCATGCCGGTGCCCGCGGCCAGCGGCACCACGATGGTGATCGGCCGGTTCGGATAATCCTGCGCGGCGGCGATGGCGGGTTGAAACAGCGCTGCGGCGGTGAACGCCAGAAGCGCCCGGCGGCCGATCGGCTTGAACATTGCGAATTCCTCCCGGTTCGTCGCGCCTTTTGGCGCGGCGCCGCCTTTTGGCGGTTCTTGAACGCTCAGAATGCAGGGTGGCGGCGGGCCCGGCAAGCGGCTTGCGGCCCGGTCGATTGCGGGCCAGATCGGCGCGGATCGCCCTTTCGCCGCCGCATTCGGCATGTTAACCGGGACCTGCAATGGTCGCTTGGGCGGGCGCTGTTGCCAATTCCGGGGCCTTGATGACGGTCGTATCGATGCGACGGCATGTTGCCGGGCTGGTTGCTGCGGCAACGGGCGCGGCCCTCCTGTGCCTGTCGGCACCCGAGGCCGTCGCCCAGTTCGGTTCCATTTTCGGCGATCCGCCGCCGCGGCCGCCGGCCAGCGTTCCGCGTCAGCAGCAGCCTCAGCAGCAGCAGCGGGCGCCGCAGCAGCAATCTTCGCCGTTTCCGTTCCCGTTCGGCCAGCCCCAGCAGCAGGCGCCCAGGCCGCAGCCGCAGCGGCTGCCGCCCGGGCCGCCGCCTTCGGCCCGCGTCGCACCGGACGCAGTCGAGTCCGAGCCGCTGCCGCCTCCCGGCGCCGCCCAGCCCGCGGCCTTGCCGCCGGGCTGTGAAGCCGGCGCGCGCGGCCCGCCGCAGCCTGCCAATACCGGACCGCAGCCCGGCGACGAGATCGTGTCGGCGCCGCCGGTGCAGAAAATCCCGAACCAGCAGGCGGTGTTTTCCGGTCTCGACAAGATCACCGGCCGCATCATCAATTTCGATGCCGCGCTCGGCGAGACCGTGCAATTCGGTGCGCTGCAGGTGGTGCCGCGCGTCTGCTATACGCGCCCGCCGACCGAAGCCGCGGCGACCGATGCCTTCATCGAAGTGAGCGAGGTCACGCTGCAGGGCGAGGTGCGCCGCATCTTCGCCGGCTGGATGTTCGCCGCGAGCCCGGGTCTGAATGCGGTCGAGCATCCGATCTATGACGTGTGGCTGACCGACTGCAAACAGCCGCGGTGAAGGTCGCCGAAGATCCGGGTCCCGGTGCCAATGTCGGTGCCGATCAGCCGCCGCCCGCGGTCGCGCCTGCGCAACGACCGCAGCAGCCGGCCGCAGCACCCGCGCCCGCAGCAGCAGGCTCAGCAGCCGCAGGCAGCGCAGCCGGCGCGTCCGCGTCCGCCGCAGCAACCGGCAGCCGCAATTCAACCGCGCCTTCCCGGCGCCGATCCGCTAGTCACTCGACTTTCGGCGCCAGCGCCGCAAGCGCGGTTGCGCCCGAGACCGGATCGGGATCGAGCGCGAAGAAATCCGCCTCGTCTTCCAGCGCGCGCTCCAGCATCCGGTTATAGGCGCGCTTGGAAACCTCGATCGCGCCGAAGCTGGACAGATGCGAGGTCACGAACTGGGTGTCGAGCAGGCTGAAGCCGCCGGCGCGCAGCCGCGCCACCAGATGCACCAGCGCCACCTTGGAAGCGTCGCGTTCGCGGTGAAACATGCTTTCGCCGAAGAACACCCGGCCCAGACGCACGCCATAGAGCCCGCCGACCAGCTTGCCGTCGCTCCAGGCCTCCACCGAATGGCAATGGCCGATCTCGTGCAGCTTGCAATAAAGGCTGCGGATGCGCCGGTTGATCCAGGTGCGCGAACGGCCGACCTGCGGTTCCGCGCAGCCGTCGATCACCGCCTCGAAGTCGCGGTCGATATAGATCTCGAACCGGTCGGAGCGCACGGTGCGGGCGAGCCTGCGGGTAATATGGAACCCGTCGAGCGGGATCAGGCCGCGCCGGTCGGGCTCGACCCAGTAAAGCGAGGGGTCGTCGGCATTCTCCGCCATCGGGAAAATGCCGCAGGCATAGGCCTTCAGGAGCACCTCGGGGGTGATCTCGACCTGGCCGGTCTCGCGGATGGTATCTCGGCTCGCCATAATGGTTAACTTAACGTCCCGTTATTCCTCAGCGCGTTAAATTTTCGACACTTTGCGAACAAAAGCCCGGGCCAAGCTTTGCGCTCCCGGACGTGTTGCGTAAAGGGGGTCGACATGAAGCAGGACGCCTGCGAACCGGTTGTGGCACTCGCCGAGACCGAGGAATTGGCGAAACTGGACGAGAGCTCGGGCCAAAGCATGGCGCCGGAAGCTCCCGGAGAGTCCGCCGAAAAAATCCGTGTACTGCTGGTCGAGGACGAAGCGCTGATCGCCGAAATCATCGGCGAGGCGCTGACCGATGCCGGCCATGCAGTTCACGCCGTCGCCAATGCGGAGGACGCGCTCGCGCATCTGTCGGCGGGAGCGCGGGTCGATGTGCTGTTCACCGACATCAACCTGCCGGGCGAGATGGACGGCGCGGTGCTCGCCGAACGTGCGCGCAAGGCCGATCCGCAGCTTGCGGTCATGTACGCTTCCGGCCGCTGGGCCTTGCTCGAGGAATTGCGCGGCCGTCCGAATGCCGCGATCCTGCAAAAGCCCTACAGCCCGGCGCGCGCCTGCGAGGCGGTCGAGTCGCTGGCGGCGGCGCGAGGCGAAGACAGCGCACGCCCGGAACGCAAGGCCGAAGAACTGGAGCTCGCGCTCTAACTCGCGCGCGCGGATTGCTAGCTCTTCAGCAGCTTGTCGAGCAGGCTGGTCGGCAGCGGCAGCACGATCGTCGAGGCACGATCGCCGGCGATATTCTGCAAGCGCCGCGAGATAGCGAAGCTGCATCGCCTCCGGGCGCTGCGCAAAAATCGCGCCCGCATCGGCGAGCTTCTGCGCGGCCTGGAATTCGCCCTCGGCATCGATCACCTTGGCGCGGCGAATGCGCTCGGCCTCCGCCTGTTTGGCGATGGCGCGGATCATGGTCTCGTTGATGTCGACCTGCTTGATCTCGACATTGGCGACCTTGATGCCCCAGGCATCGGTCTGTTCGTCGAGAATCTTCTGGATATCGGAATTGAGCTTGGTGCGCTCCGACAGCATCTCGTCGAGATCGTGATGGCCGAGCACCGAGCGCAACGTGGTCTGCGCGAGCTGGCTGGTCGCCTCGTTGAAAAACTCGACCTGCACGATCGCCTTTTCCGGATCGATCACGCGGTAATAGACCACGGCCGAAACCCGCACCGAGACGTTGTCGCGCGAGATCACGTCCTGCGGCTCGACATCGAGCACGCGGGTGCGAAGGTCCACGCGCACCATCTGCTGGATGAAGGGGATGATCAGGATCAGGCCCGGTCCCTTCACCTTCCAGAGGCGGCCGAGCATGAACACGACGCCGCGCTCGTATTCGCGCAGGATGCGAAACGAATTGAACAGCACGAACAGGATCAGGATGGCCGGGATCAGAAGCGCCGACCAGGCCGACAGATTGCCGACCATGAATTCCTCCTGATGTGGTGCTAATCCGGCTCGACCACGAGCGTCAGCCCGTCGCGGCTGGCGACCCTGACGGTGTCGCCGGGCTTGAGCGTGCGAATTGCCGCGCGCCGCCCAGACTTCGCCGCGGATGCGAATATTGCCGGTGTCGCCGGTCCAGTCGATGACAGTGCCGCGCGCGGCGAGCATTTCCTCGGGCCCGGTCACGGTCGGCCGGTTTCGCGCCTTCAGCGGCCGCGCCGACCACGAAGAACATGAGCGCCGGCGCTGCCGACCGCCGAGCCCAGGATCACCGGGATCGACACGCGCATCTCGGCGTGCGCCTGACGGCGCGTCGAACAGGAAATAGCCGCCGACCACGAACGCCGCGAAGCCGAGCAGGCCGAGCACGCCGAAGCCGGGCGTGAAAGCTTCCGCCGTCATCAAGGCGATGCCGGCAAGCAGCAGCGCGAGCGCGCCGTAATGCACCGGCAGAGTCGACAGTGCGAGGCCGGCGAGCGCCAAGACAGACCACGCCGATCAGCCCCGGCAGGATCGTGCCGGGATGTGCGATTTCCAGAATGCAACGCCGTAGATGCCGATCAGCAGCAGGACGAAGGCGATATCGGGATTGCCGAGCAACAGCCCCACAGCTTCGAGCGGAGAGTTGATGCCGTGTGCCGAAGCCGCCGATGGAATGAGTAATAGCAGGCCCATAGCAGCCATTTTGGCGATCAGGGCGCGAACGGCGAGAGCGGAAAAGACCGCGATTTTCATGAACGCAACTCAGCGCATGTTCCAGCGGACTCGATGCAGCATCCAGATAGTCGAGTTTTGCGGCGGCACAATGCCCGTGCCCGCTTCAAATATTCGTCAGCGCGGCGCTCAGCCGTCCATGCCGCCCTTGGCGAGGAATTGCTCGAGCCAGTGGATCGAGTAATTGCCGTCGATGATGTCCTGGTTGCGCACCAGCGTGCGGAACAGCGGCAGGTGGTCTCGACGCCGTCGACCACGAATTCATCGAGCGCGCGCTTGAGCCGCATCAGGCATTCCTGCCGCGTCTTGCCATGCACGATCAGCTTGCCGACCAGCGAGTCGTAATAGGGCGGGATGGTGTAGCCCTGATAGACGGCGGAATTGACGCGCACGCCAAGCCCGCCCGGCGGGTGATATTGCAGGATCTTGCCGGGCGAGGGCCGGAAGGTGGACGGGTTTTCCGCATTGACCCGGCATTCGATCGAATGGCCGTGGAAGCGCAGATCGTCCTGGCGTGCAGGGCAGGTCGCCGCCGGCCGCGACCCGGATCTGCTCCAGCACGAGATCGATGTCGGTGATCATCTCGGTCACCGGATGCTCGACCTGGATGCGGGTATTCATCTCGATGAAATAGAACTCGCCGTCCTCGTAACAGAAATTCGACGGTGCCGGCGCCGAGATATTTCATCTCGCGCATCGCCTTGGCGCAGATCTCGCCGATCCGTTCGCGCTGTGCGTCGTTGAGCGCGGGCGAGGGGCTTTCTTCCAGCACCTTCTGATGGCGGCGCTGCAGCGAGCAGTCGCGCTCGCCGAGATGGATGGCGTCGCCGCGTCCGTCGCCCAGCACCTGGATTTCGATGTGGCGCGGGCTTCTGCAGATATTTTTCGAGATAGACCGCATCGTCGCCGAAGGCGGCCTTGGCTTCGGAGCGCGCGGTCGACAGCGCCAGGCTCATGTCCTCTTCGGTCAGCGCGACCTTCATGCCGCGACCGCCGCCGCCGGCGGCCGCCTTCACCAGCACCGGATAGCCGATCTCGCGTCCGATCCGGAACGCCTCCTCGTCGGAGCGTGACGCCGCCGTCCGAGCCCGGCACCACCGGAATGCCGAGCTTCTTGGCGGTGCGCTTGGCCTCGATCTTGTCGCCCATCAGGCGGATATGCTCGGGCTTGGGTCCGATGAAGCCGATATTGTGCTCGGCCGAGAATTTCGGCGAAGCGCGCATTCTCCGACAGGAAGCCGTAGCCCGGATGCACCGCGTCGGCGCCGGTGATCTCGCAGGCCGCGAGCAGCGACGGGCACGTTGAGATAGCTGTCGCGCGCCGGCGGCGGGCCGATGCAGACGCTCTCGTCGGCGAGCCGCACATGCATGGCGTCGGCGTCGGCGGTGGAATGCACCGCGACCGTGGGAATGCCGAGCTCCTTGCAGGCGCGCAGCACGCGCAATGCGATCTCGCCGCGATTGGCGATGAGGATCTTGTCGAACATCACTCGATGATCATCAGCGGCTCGCCGAATTCGACCGGCTGGCCGTCCTCGACAAGGATCTGCGTCACGGTGCCGGAACGCGGCGCCGGAATCTGGTTCATCGTCTTCATCGCTTCGATGATCAGCAGCGTCTCGCCCGCCTTCACCGTCTGGCCGACATCGACGAAGGGCCGCGCGCCGGGCGAGGGCGCGAGATAGGCGGTGCCGACCATCGGCGAGGGGACCGCGCCGGGATGCTTGGCGGGATCGTCGCTGGCCGGCGGCACCATCGGCGCCGGCGCGGCATGCGGAAGCGCGGGGAGCCGCGACATGGGTCGCGCGCGCGGCGCGCCCGATGCGAATGCGCTCGCCGTCGCGCTCGATCTCGATCTCGGTCAGGCCGGTCTCGTCGAGCAGCTTGGCGAGGCTGCGGATGGTGTCCTCGTCATAGGCGCGGCTTCGCGCCTTCTTGTCCGAGCTCTTCTTGTCCTTGTCCGAAGCCACGTGTCAGCCTTTCGCTTGTTGGAGCAGCGCGGCGAGCCCGTCGATCGCGAGCAGCATAGCCGGTAATGCCGAAGCCGCAGATCACCGCTTTCGCCACCGGCGAGATCCGCGAGTGGCGGCGGAATTCGTCGCGCGCATGAATGTTGGTGAGATGCACTTCGATGGTCGGCGCCTTCAGCATCAGAATGGCGTCGAGGATCGCAACCGAGGTGGTCGTATAGCCGGCCGGATTGATGACGAGGCCGGCGGCCTTCTTCGCCAGCGCCTCCTGAATCCAGTCGACCAGTTCGCCCTCATGGTTGCTCTGGCGGAATTCGATCGCAAAGCCATGCCGCTTGCCGGCCTCGCGGCAGAGCGCCTCGACATCCTTCAGCGTCGCACGGCCGTAAATCTCCGGCTCGCGGGTGCCGAGCAGGTTCAGATTGGGACCGTTCAGGACATAGATCGTCGCAGCCATGACGCGCCGTCATCGCAAGCGGGAAACGAGGGCGCAGGCGCCCCGGCGGCCTCGTTATAGGCAAGCGGACCGGCGAGGGAAAGCCCAACCGGGCATGCCCCTGTCCCGAAGCGGGACCACCGTAGGGTCTGCTTCATCTTCGTTGAAGCAGACCCGTCGTCCATCTTTTTGATGGGGCATGATCTATCCGAAAACCGGGTCCCACTTTTCGGATCATGCCCTAGGCGGCCCCGGCGGGCTTCAGCAGGTCGGCTTCAGCAGGTGGCCTTGCCGCAGCGCGCGTTGTTGATCTTGGACTGCAATTCCTTGAGGCCGACGGCGCCGACCAGCACTTCGTTGCCGACCACATAGGACGGCGTGCCCTGGATGCCGAAGGCTTCCGCGAGCTTCATGCTCTCTTCCAGCGCCAGCTTGATCTCGGCGCTCGCCATGTCCTTTTCCAGCCGCGGCATGTCGGCGCCGACTTCCTTGGCGACCGCCAGCGCGCGCGCCTTGTCGGCCTGTCCGCGGCCGGTCAGGAGCTTCTGGTGGAAGTCGAGATAGCGCTTGCCGGACTTGTCCTGCATGGTGAGCGCGGCGCCGACCTGGGCTGCTTCCAGGCTGCCCTGGCTCAGCACCGGCATTTCCTTCAGCACGACCCGCAGCTTCGGATCGCTCTTTATAAGTGTCATCATGTCGTCGAGCGCGCGTTTGCAATAGCCGCAATTGTAATCGAAGAATTCCACCATCGTGACGTCGCCCTGCGGATTGCCGAGCGTGACCTGCCGCGGCGAATTCAGCAGCACGTCCTTGTTTTCGGAAATCGCGCGCTTCATCTTTTCGGACTGCGCCAGCGCCTGCAATTCCTCGATCATCTCCGGATGCTTGATGAAATATTCGCGGATGATGGTCTCGATCTCGCCGCGCTGCTGCGGGGTGAAGCCCTGCGCGGAGGCCTGCGGGCTTGCGAATATCGCGACCGCCACGGCGAGCGCCGCAAGGAAGCGGAAAAGGGATGTCATGGGATTTGGTCCTTGTGTCCGGGGTCAGTTCCGTTGGGTCGGCAGGTTCGGCAGCTTGGCGGCAACGATATCGTCGGCGCGCACCCAGCCGGGCGAGCCCACGGGCAAGCGGGTCTTGGCGCGCGCGGCGAGTTCGCGCGCGGTCTTGATGTCGCCGCGCGAGAACGCGGCCTGGGCGGAGGCGAGATCGGCCTGCGCCAGATCGCCCTTGCGGCCATAGGCCATGGCGAGTTGCTGATAGGCCTGCGGCGCATCCGGCTCGCGCGCCAGCGCGTTGCGCAGGATGGTGATGGCTTCCTCGGAATGTTTCGGATCGTTGGTGGCGACCAGCGCCTGGCCGAGCATGAGCTGGATCAGGGTCGGCTCGCGCGCCAGCGATACCGCGTGGCGCAGCGGCGCGATCGCTTCGGCGGGCTTCGATCCCTTCGAGCAGCGCCTGGCCCTTCAATTCGTAGAAATACGGATTGTTCGGCTGGACCGCGATCAAGCGCGTCGATCTGGGCGACGGCGGCGCGCAGATCGGAATGGCGATAGGTCGCGATCGCGCGCGCATAGCGCGCCGGCAGGGAGGTGTCGCTCAGCGGATAGCGGCGGGCCACCGTCTGCGGCGTCTCCATGAAGCCGGACAGCTTGGCGCGCATCATGTCGTGACGCGCCTGCAGTTCGGGCGGGTCCTTCTTGTCCCAGATCGGGCTGGTGCGCGCGATTTCGACCAGCGCCGCGATGCGCTCGGTCGGCATCGGATGCGACTGCGCATAGGGGTCGGCGAAGCGCGCCGTGAACATCGAATTGTCGGCGAAGCGCTTGAAGGTCTCGTACATCCCCTTGGCGGACTGACTGGTGGCGGCGAGGAATTTCACCGCCGCGCGGTCGGCGGCTTCTTCATGCGCGCGCTGATAGGACAGCAGGGTTCGCATCGCCACCTGCGGGCGCGCTCGAAAGCACGCGGCGCCGGCCTGCGACGCGCCCGAGTCGGCGCCCGATCGCGAGCCGGCGACCATGGCCGCGACGCCGAGCAGCATGCCGATAATGGCGGCGGTCTGCGCATTGGCGAGTTCCTGGCGCAGCTTCGACAGATGCCCGCCGGCGATATGGCCGGTCTCGTGCGCCAGCACGCCGATGATCTGGTTCGGGGTGGTCGATTCGGTCAGCGCGCCGGTATTGACGAAGATGCGGCGGCCATCGATCACGAAGGCGTTGAACGAGCGATCGTTGATCAGCACGATCTTGATATTGGCCGAGGTCAGGCCCGCCGCCTTGAAGATCGGCTGGGTATATTCGCGCAGCAATTGCTCGATTTCGGCGTCGCGGATCAGCGGAATTCCGCCGCCTTGCGCTTTTTGCGCCTGGGCCGGCAGCGGCGGCAACGCGATCGCTGCCGCGGTCGCGAGCGCGATCAGGCGCGAGACTGGCTTCGCGCGCATGGTCCTGCTAGGCCTGTCCGAAATTGCGGATGCGTCCATAAAGCCCTGAATACTTGCGCTTGACTGGCGGTTCCTGGGGGGCGTGAAGCGGAAACTAGTGAGACCGCCCGGGCCGGTCAAATCACGCCGCGGTCATGGTCGGGCAGGCGGGAAGCAAGCCTTGGAATGCGGCAGGAGCGGGGCATGCGGCGGATTTTGCAGGTCTAGAAACAGGCGCCTGAAGTCCGATGCTCGATCGGGCCCGGCACCTTCTGTCGCCCTCGGCGCGCAGCGACGTTCCGCCCTTCATGGTGATGGACGTGATCGCGGCCGCGACCCGGGTGGAAGCAGCCGGTCATCGCGTCATTCACATGGAGGTCGGCCAGCCGGCAGCGCCGGCGCCGCGCACGGCGATCGAGGCGGCGCGGCGCGCGCTCGACGGACCGCTGCGCTATACCGAAGCGCTCGGCATCGGTTCGCTGCGCAGCGCGGATCGCGCGGCATTATGCGCGAGACCTACAATGTCGATCTCGATCCGGCGCGGGTGATCGTCACCACCGGCTCGTCGGCCGGATTCATTCTGGCCTTTCTTGCGATGTTCGAGCCCGGCGACCGCGTCGGCATCGCCAATCCCGGCTATCCGCCATACCGCCATATCCTCAAGGCGCTGGGCTGCGAGCCGGTGCTGATCGAGACCGACGAATCGACGCGCTGGGCGGTGACGCCGGAGGCGGTGCTGGCCGAGCATCGCAAGAGCAGGCTCGCCGGGTCTCCTGGTCGCGAGCCCGGCCAATCCGACCGGCACCATGATGCGGCCGGAGGCGCTCGCGGCGCTGATCCGCACCGCGGACGAGGCGGGCATCCGCTTCATCTCCGATGAAATCTATCACGGCCTCGACTACGCCTTTCCGGCCGAGACCGCGCTGCGGCTGTCGTCGAACGCGCTGGTGATCAATTCCTTCTCGAAATATTTCTGCATGACCGGCTGGCGCATCGGCTGGATGGTGGCGCCCGAGCCGTTGGTGCGGCCGATCGAGCGGCTGCAGGGCAATCTTGCGATCAGCGTGCCGACCTTGTCGCAGATCGCGGCCGAAGCGGCGTTCGACGGCGCGCAACGAGATGGATGCGGTGAAGCACGGCTACGAGGACAATCGCCGCATTCTGATCGAAGGCCTGCCGAAGGCGGGGCTCGACAGATTCCTGCCGGTGGACGGCGCCTTCTATCTCTATGCCGATGTGTCGCGCTTCTCCGACGACTCGCACGACTTCGCGCAAGCGCATGCTGGAACAGGCGCATGTCGCCGCGACGCCCGGCGTCGATTTCGATCCGATCGACGGCCGGCATTATCTGCGCTTCTGCTATGCCGGCTCGCAGGCCGACATGACCGAAGCGGTGACGCGGATCGGACATTGGCTGCGGCAAACGATGACGGCAGCCGCGGCACCCGCGCCGCTGCCGCGGCCGGTCCCGCCGTTGCTGAGTTTCGTCGCGGGCTATGTCGACAGCATCACGTTTCTGGCGCTGTTCGGGTTTTTCGCAGCGCAGGTGACCGGCAGCTTCGTGGTGGCGGCGGCCGAACTCGTGGTCGACGATCGCGGCGTCGCCGCCAAGATGCTCGCGATCCCGGCCTTCATGCTGGGCGCGGGCTTCGCCGCCGCCATCATCATCGTCCGCCGCGGCGGCAGGAAATCCTCGCTGCCGCTGGTTTTTGCGTTGGAAGCGCTGCTGCTCGCGGGCTTTGTTGCGCTGATGCTTTATTCATGGCCGATCGCCGATCCGGATTCCTGGCGCGGCGCCATTGCCGGCCTGCTCTCCGCCGCGGCGATGGGCGTGCAATCGACGCTGGTGCGGCTTGCTGCTGCGCGGCGTGCCGCAGACCAACGTCATGACCGGCAATTCCACCCAGCTCGCGATCGATGCGACCGAAATGCTCTACGCGAGACTTCGCCCGCGTCGTGTCGCCGCCGATCCGGCGCTGGCGGCGCAGGTCGAGAGGCGCGCAAGCGCTTCGCCACGGTGTTTGCGGTGCTGGCGGGATTTCTGGTCGGTGCACTTCTGCGGCGCGGTCGCCTATGCTTATGCCGGGCCCGTGGAGCGCGTGCCTTGCGATCCTCACCGTCGCCGGTCTGATTGCCTGGTCGGCGAAGCGCGGCGGCAGCGATCCGGTGTGAAGATGATCGTGCAATGGAAGGACGCGGCGATGAAGCAGCATCGGCAGCGTCGCGGAATCGGTGGGAATTGAACGCACATGTTCTCCGACGCTGCATGAAGGCTGGGCGCATCTTCGAGCCGCTATCTGAAATCCTACGGCGCGATCGCCATCTTCGTGATGATCTATCTGGAATCCATGGGCTCGCCGGTGCCGGGCGAGACCGGCGTGATCGCGGCCAGCCTGCTGGCGGCGAAAGGCGAACTGTCGATTGTTGCGCTCTATTTTGCGGTGCTGTTCGGCGCGATCCTCGGCGATTTCACCGGTTACCTGATCGGCCGTTTCGGCGGCAGCGCGCTGCTGCGCAAGGTTCGGGCCCTATATCGGGCTGACGTCGGACAGGCTGAAGACGATCGAGGACACGCTTCACCAAGGGCGGGCTCTGGCTCGTCGTTATCGCGCGCTTCGTTCCGATGCTGCGCCAGATGAACGGGCTGCGTCGCGGGACTCGCTGGCGATGCCCTGGCACCTTTTCCTGATGGCGCAGGCAGCCGGGCGCCGTGCTGTGGACCAGCCTCTATTGCCTGGGACCGTATTTCTTCGGCGAGCTGTTCACATCATGCGGTGAGTCTGTCGCGGACGCAGCGCGGCCAATTCGCGCCGGCGGCCTTTTATCTGCTTTCCGGCCTCATACATAGCCTCATCCCAGAACTCCATGTGAGAGCAGGCCATGCTGGATATCAGCACAGCTCATATCTTCGATTCCGAGGATTCCGGCGCGCGTCCGGTCGATCCGGCCGCCGACGATGCCGCGATCCTCGATGCCTATTCCCATGCCGTGATCGGCGTCGCCGATCGCGTCGGCCCCGCCGTGGTGCGGGTCGAGACCCAGAAGAAGGACGGCAATGGCCGGCCGGCCGGCGGCGTCGGTTCCGGCGTCATCATCGCGCCCGACGGCCTCGTGCTGACCAACAGCCATGTGGTCGAGGGCGGGCGCGAATTCCGCCTGACCGACTCCGAAGGCCGCGTCATGGAAGCGCGGCTGCTCGGCGAAGATCCCGACACCGATCTGGCGCTGCTGCGCGCCGATTCCGCGCGCAACCTGCCGTCCGCCACGCTCGGCGATTCCAAGGCGCTGCGGCGCGGCCAGCTCGTGGTCGCGATCGGCAATCCGCTCGGCTTTGAATCGACCGTCACCGCGGGCGTGATCTCCGCGCTCGGCCGTTCGCTGCGCGCGCAAATCCGGCCGCCTGATCGAGGACGTGATCCAGACCGATGCGGCGCTCAATCCCGGCAATTCCGGCGGGCCGCTGGTCGCCTCGCATGGCGAGGTGGTCGGCATCAATACCGCGATCATCATGGGCGCGCAGGGCATCTGCTTTGCGGTCGCGAGCAACACCGCGCAGCTCGTGCTGAGCGAACTGATCCGGCACGGCCGGGTGCGGCGCGGCTTCATCGGCATTGCCGGGCAGACGGTCGCGGTGCCGCGCCGGCATGCGCGTGCGGCCGATATCGACAACGCGCTCGGGCGCGATGATCACCACCATCGAACAGGATGCGCCGGCCGATACCGGCGGGCTGATGACGCTCGATGTGATCGTGCGGGTCGACGGCGAGAAGGTGACCGGCGTCGACGACCTGATCCGGCTGCTCGAATGCCGACCGGATCGGCCGCGTCGTCACCTTCGACGTGCTGCGGCGTGGCATGCTGCGCCAGTTCGACATCATGCCGACCGAGCGCGTCTCCACGCGTTCGGCGGGGAAGTAGTTACATATGGACTTTTCGAGTCGGCATTAGTTAGAGAAATGAAACATCAGCATCGGGTATGAAGGTTCGATAGCTGGAAGTCAGAGAGTTTCACATGCTGGAATGCACTGGTGAGCCATCGAAATCATTCCGAACCATCGTCTCACTGCAAGAAATAACGATCATCGATTGAAAATATCGCAGGATTGAAATGTACTTTACATGCGAGTCGTCAAGTGGACAGCCAATGCACTTCCTGCCATAGCCGAATGTGACATTCCCAGCGACCGGCGAAGTGACCTCGTCGTCCGAGGATCGACATGATGCTGACATCGGAAGTCATTCCAAGCGAACTCCTGCGATCCTTCGTGGTCATACAGCGGACCGGCAGCTACACGGAGGCTGCCGCGCATGTTGGGAGTTACCCAGCCGGCGATCAGCTCGCACATGAAGCGGCTGCAGCAGATGGTGGGCGGGGATCTGTTCGATCGAAGCGGCGGGGGACTGCGCCTGACCGCCAGAGGCGAAACGGTCAAACACTACGCTTCGCGCATTCTCAATCTCAACTGGCAGATGCTCAGGCAGTGCGGAGCCGGAGAGCGAACCTTCAGGATCGGAATTCAGAACGTATTTGCCCCCACCCATCTCGTGAGCTTGCAGCACGGTCTGGAACGCGGGCTCGGACATCGTCGTTCGATCATTACATGGGGCATGGGTCTGCAACTCTGCGAAGACGTCAGCATAGGCTATCTTGACGCGGCGTTTGTCGTCCGCCCTTCCACCAGCACCAGCAATTTCGACGTCCGATGGGATGAAAAAATGTGCTGGGTTTGCGCCCCGGACTTCGTTTTGGGAGAGGGTCGTCCCGTTCCGCTTCTGAGCTGGCCCGGCAGCTTGTCGGACACGCTCGCGATCGCAACGCTTTCGCGGGCGGAGACACCCCATTCGGTGGTGTTTGTCGCACATGATCTCACCTCGCATCTCGTCGCTCTGCGCGCAGGAATTGGCACTTGCATCTTGCCGCAACGGCTCGTGCCTCCGGAGCTCAAGATTGCCGAGTTCCACTTTCTGCCGCCACTGCCCCTGGCCATGTCGGGCGTCCTTGTGAATGAAGGCATCCCGGAAATTGAGGCGCGGCTGCTTCGGGATGCGATCGGCGAGGTGATGCACGCAAACGCACCTCACGGTCCCGATGCCGAATACCGGCTGCCGGAAGCTGCATTGACTTGATCAACGCGAATTCGATCGCGCCGTAGGCCGCGAGAACATTTCGCCGTTGCGATCTCCGTTGCGGCGACCTTGCCAAGCGCGGCCCGATATGGCCACTTCATACGCAACGAAGCGACCATGGGAGCCACGCTTGTGCATCGCATCCTGAAAATTGCCGCTCGCATGTTCCGCGTTCGCAGGGTTATTCCGCCGTCTCGGCCGCGCAGGCGCAGGATTATCCGAACAAGCCGGTGAAGCTGCTGGTGGCGTTCGCGCCGGGCGGACCGGCCGATATCATCGCGCGCATCGTCGGGCAGAAGCTCGGCGAACGCTGGAAGCAGAGCGTGGTGGTGGAGAACCGCGGCGGCGCGGGCGGCAATATCGCGGCCGCCGCCGCCGCCAAGGCCGATGCCGACGGCTACACCATTCTCGTCACCACCTCGGCCTTTGCGGTCAATCAGACGCTGTCGAAAAATCCCGGCTATGCGTCCGGACGACTTCCGCGCCGCCGCGGTGGTGGCGACCACGCCGAATCTGATCATCGGCGCGCCGACGCTGAAGGCGAACAATCTGAAGGAAGCGGTCGAGGCCGCGAAGACCGAGAAGATGACCTACGGCACCGCGGGCGCCGGCACCACGCCGCATCTGTCGGCCGAGCGCATCTTCAAGCTCGAAGCCAAGGTCGATATCCCGCATGCGCCGTTCACCGGCGCGGGGCCGGCGACGCAGGCGGTGATCGGATCGCATATTCCGCTCGCGAGCGTTGCGATGTCGGCGGCGGTGGCGAATGTCAAAGCCGGGCACGGTGAAGGGCCTTGCCGTCACCAGCAAGGAGCGCGTCGCGTCGCTGCCGAATGTGCCGACCGCGCGCGAGCTTGGACTTGGTGAGGCCGACGACACCACCTGGGTGGTGTTCTTCGTGCCGGCGAAAACGCCGGACGCGGTGATCGGCAAGATCAATGCCGACGTCAACGCGATCCTGAAGGACAAGGATACGCAGGATCAGCTCGACAAGATCGGCTTCATGGCGGTCGGCGGATCGGCGAAGGATGCCGAAAGCTATGTGCAGTCCGAAACCAGGCGCTGGGGCGAGATCATCCGCAAGATCGGGCTCGGAAGCGAAATAGGACAGGGAATGTACAATGCAGGTTCGCCGCGTCGTCACCGGTCACAAGACAGGACGGCAAGGCCACCGTCACCGATCGACGAGATTTCGAAGGATGTGGTGAATCCGCGCCAGGGCTGCACCTTCTTCAATATCTGGTCGACGGCGCTGCCGGCCGACAACAACGATGACAGCGATGGCGCGAAGGAGATCATCGGCACCGCGATGAAGGATCGCGCGGTGTTCCGCGTGATCGAATATGCGCCCGGCGTCACGCCGCGCAATCACCGCACCAATTCGATCGACTTCGCGGTGGTGATGTCGGGCGAGATCGACATGGACGCTCGACGACGAGGTCGTGCATCTCAAGGCCGGCGACGTGCATGGTCCAGCGCGGCACCATCCACAACTGGGTCAACAACGGCGACAAGCCCTGCGTGATCGCGTTCGTGCTGATCGACGCGGAGCCGGTCAAGGTCGCGGGGCAGGCGCACTCGGCGGTGGGATGAGAGATTTCGTCATTCCGGACGCGCTGAAAGCGCGATCCGGGATCCAGCGGCATAGGATGCTTCATCTGGATTCCGGGTTCGTTTGTTTCGCAAACGGCCCGGAATGATGAGGATCAGAACTCGACGTCGAGTTCTTCCACCTCGTCCGGCTCGGTCTTGCGCCGCCGCGATCCATTCCTGCATCAGCGGCATCGCCATGATGGTCTTGCAATAGGCCGCGCTCGCCGGGTCGAGCTTGACGTCATAGGTGCGAAAGCGCGTGCAGACCGGCGCATACATGGCGTCCGCCATGCTCGGCCGTTCGCCGAACAGGAACGGGCCGCCATAGTTGCGTCGAGGCATTCGCTCCAGATCGTCACGATGCGGTCGATATCGGCCTGCGCGCCGGCCCACACCTTGAAGCCCGGATAATGCGCCTTGAGATTCATCGGCAGCGCCGAGCGCAGGTTGGAGAAGCCGGAATGCATCTCGCCGGAGATCGAGCGGCAATGCGCGCGCGCGACCGCGTTCGCGCGGCAAGCAGCCCGGCTTCGGGATTGAGTTCGTTGAGATAGTCGCCGATCGCCAGCGTGTCCCACACCTTGACGCCCGTCATGGGTCAGGCAGGGCACCAGGAAGGAGGGCGACAGCAGCAGCAATTCGGCCCGCACCGAGGGGTCATCGCTGTCGACCATGACCGGCTCGAAATCGATGCCGGCCAGCTTGCACAGCAGCCAGCCGCGCAAGGACCAGGAGCCGTAATTGCGGCTGCTGATGGAGAATGTGGCTTGCGCCATTGCCGATCAGTGCCCCCAATTCATGACCGGCAGCGCAGGCTGCGGACTCGCAGCCCGCCTGCTATCCACCGGCCGGCAAATTATCTCGCAGTCGCAAAAAAAATGCACTAGTCTTTTTGCAGTGCAACAGGGGCGATGGGGTCCGGCGGGGGAATGCTCTATCAGGCCTATCAGGCGAGTACCGACATTATGTTGCCGGTCCGCGCCCTGGCTGGCTTTCGCGCTGTCGGCCCACGGTGCCGTCCCGAACCTGTCCGGCCCCGCCATCCGCAACCTGACCGCGGCCTATGAGCTGATTTCCCGCGCCCGGCTGACCCATACCCGGCCGGATTACGGCATCGACAGCGTCATGGTCGGCAATCGCGAGGTGGAGGTCACCGAGGAGGCGGCCCATGTCACGCCGTTCGGCACGCTGCTGCACTTCAAGAAGGACGTCGACGCCGCCCAGCCGCGCGGTGCTGATCGTGGCGCCGCTGTCCGGCCATTTCGCGACGCTGCTGCGCGGCACCGTGCGCACCATGCTGCCGGAGCATGACGTCTACATCACCGACTGGCACAATGCCCGCGACGTGCCGACCTCGGCCGGCCGCTTCGGCTTCGACGACTATGTCACCCATCTGATCGACTTCCTGGACCGAGATGGGGCCGGGCGCGCATATCGTCGCGGTCTGCCAGCCCTGCGTCGCAGCGCTCGTCGCCGCCGCGGTGATGGCGGAGGACGATCATCCGGCGCAGCCGCGCTCGCATGACGCTGATGGCCGGCCCGATCGACACCCGCGTCAATCCGACCAAGGTCAACGAGCTCGCCAAGAGCAAGCCGATGGCCTGGTTCGAGAAGAACCTGATCGCGCGGGTGCCGTTCCGCTATGACGGCGCGTGCCGCAAGGTCTATCCGGGCTTCGTGCAGCTCGCCGCCTTCATGAGCATGAACATCGATCGCCACATCAAGGCGCATCGCGAGCTCTACGACGCATCTCGCCGGCGGCGAGATCGAGAAGGCGAAGATCACCAAGGATTTCTACGACGAATATTTCGCGGTGCTCGATCTCACCGCCGAATTCTATCTCGAGACCGTGCGGCTGGTCTTCCAGGAGCACAGCTGCCGCTCGGCGAACTCGAATATGAGGGCCGCAAGGTCGATCCGAAGGCGATCCAGCAGCACCATGCTGCTGACGGTGGAAGGCGAGCGCGACGACATCTGCGCGGTCGGTCAGACGCTGGCGGCGCACGACCTGTGTTCGAGCCTGCGGCCCTATCGCAAGCGCCACCACATGCAGGCCGGCGTCGGCCACTACGGCGTGTTCAGCGGCAAGAAGTGGGAAAGCCAGATCTATCCGCTGGTGAAGAACATGATCCTGGCGTCGGACTGAGCGCCGCGAGATTTCTGGCTGTTTAGGTGCACGTCGCTGTCACCGTTATGGCCGGGTCGACCCGGACATTCCGCTGCAATGGCCGACGCTCAACTACGTGCCCGTCTGCGGCTTTTGAAAAAGAATTGCTGCGCCGGCAGCGAACCGTAAGTGTAGGGCTCCTGCTGCCCTTGGGTGATCTTGAACACCGCGTCGCGCACCTTGCGGAACAACAGGTTGATCTCGACGCCGGCCTCTTCCATGTGCTCGACCAGGGCGGTGGCGAACGGAGAATTGCCGGCCTCGCCATCCATCGCGACCAGACCGTCGCGCGCGGCGTAAGCCACCAGCACGCCGGGCGGCGGCTCGATCCGTCCGAGCCCGCGCCCGACCGAACGCGCCGCGCCGCTGCTGCGCATCTTCGGCACGAACGGATTGTCACGGCACGCATCGAGGATCACGAGACGCATCTTCTTCGCGGAGCCGACGGTCGACATCACGCGCTCGAGCGACAGCGCCTCGTCGTCGACATGGTTGGAGGCCTTCAGCGCGGCGTCGGTCGGGATCACGTAATTCACCCCGCCGATCTCGATGCCATGGCCGGCATAATAGACCACGGCCCAGTCGGCATCCTCGGCGAGGTCGCCGAAAGCCTGCAATGCCGCGGTCAATTCCTGACCGGCTCAGGTCGTATTTCTCGACGACATTGTTGAAGCCGAGCCGGCGCAAACTCGCCGCCACCGCACCTGCATCGTTCTTCGGGTTGGAGAGCGGGGCGACATTCTTGTACGCCGAATTGCCGATCACCAGCGCCACCCGCTTTTCCGGCGCGGCCTTGGCGGCCTGCGACGGTGCGACGGCAATCGGGAGCTGCGATTGCGGCCGGTGCGCTGATCAGCGCGGTCAGCCGTTGCGTCGCCTCGGCCTTGGCGAAATCGTCGTAATAGGCCCTGGCCGGCAGAGCGATCGCCTTCTGGTAATCGGCGAGCGCGCGCGCACGATCGCCGCGCGCTTCATGCGCGCGGCCGCGATCGGCGTGCAGCCCCGCGGAATCGGGCCGCGCGTTCAGGGCGCGATCGAAATCGGCGAGCGCCAGCGCGTGCACGCCCATGCGCAGCTTGGTCATCGCCCTCGAATGCAGCACCTCCGGATTGTCGGGCACCAGAGCGACCGCCTTGTCGCAATGTCCGGTCGCCTTGTCGAATTGATCCTTCGCGCCGAAGGCCCAGCACAACCCGCTATTGGCGTCGGCATCCTCCGCATTGGCATCGAATGCCTTCTGGAAATCCGCAGCGGCGCGATCGAGATCGCCCTTGTAGATATAGGCCCATCCCCGATAGGCCAGCAGATCGGGCAGAGCCGGATCGAGGCGTTCGGCGGCGTTGAAATCGGCAATCGCCGCGTCGAATTGCGCGAGGTCGGTCTGCGCCATGCCGCGATGGAGCAGGGCCGGCGCGTAATCCGGCTTGAGCTGCAGCGCACGGTCGAGATCGGACTTGGCGCGCGCGAAATTGCCGAGCCGGATCAGCGACAGGCCGCGATTGTCATAGAAACCGGCATTGTCCGGATCGAGCCGTATGGCCTGGCCATAGAGCTCGACCGCCTGGGGATGATCGCCTTTCTCGCTATGGGCCCAGGCGAGATAGCCGATCGCCGTTACGTTCGACGGGTCGGCCTTCATGGCGCGGTCGTAATCCGCGACGGCCTGGTCGAGGTCCCGCAGCTTCGCATGGACGTCGCCGCGTGCAATCAAGAGATCGGCGCTGCTCGGATTGATGCGGATGGCATCGTCGAATTTCGCGAGCGCGCCTTTGTCATCGCCCTGTTCGGACAGCAATTTGCCAAGCGCGACCAGCGCGACATAGTTCTGCGGCTTGAGCTTCAGCATGCGCTCGAATTCGGCGATGGCGCGGGGGAAGTCGCGCTTGTCCTGATAGACGAGACCGCGTTCGTGGATCGCCTCGGCGTCATCGGGCTTCTGGCGCAGATATTCGTTCAGGTCGGCGATGGCGCGGTCGTAATCGCCCTTCAGGCGATAGGTGCGCCCGCGCGCCAGATAGGTTTCCGGTTCCTTTGGAGAGAGACGCAGATAGACGGTGAAATCGGCGGCCGAGCGGTCGTAGTCGCCGAGATGGCGCAGGCTCAGACCGCGGTTATAGATCGCGTAGGCATAGTCCTTGCGAAGCTCGATCGCGCGATCGAAATCGGCGGCCGCCTCCTTGTGCCTGCCGAGATTGAGATAGCCGGTGCCGCGATTGTAATAAACGCGGGCGAGGCCCGAGCCCTTCTCTTTTCCGCTGTCGGCGATGCGGGTGCAGGCTGCGATCGCGGCTTCCGAATTGGCCTTCGCGCAATCGTCGGCGTCGGTGGCGCCGCAGGTGGACGGGATCGCCAGCAAGGCGACAAGCGCAATCACCGGTTGTTTCATGGACGGCTTTCGTTCCATGGGGCGAACGGACCGGACCGATCATGCCATAGCGCGTCAGGCGTAGCACCTGTCCGGGTGCCGACCTCCAACCACAATTCGTTGATGAAACAAGGAAATTGGCAGCGGCGAGAGTTTGCCCAGTCGCTAAACCTCAATATCGCTGAACCAGTATTAGTTTTAATGGAACATCAATTAGTTTGAGACAAGTTCGATATGTAGTTTTTTGCAGTTCCGGTCCCGGGGCGTCGCACGTGTCGACGCTTCCACAAGCGAAAATCCAGCTCTCGCGTCTCAACGATTTGCGCCGGCTCCTTGGCGCCGGTTCCGAACCAAAGGGTCTGTTCATGTCCACCGCGTCTATGCCGGTCCCAGGCGAAGTTACCCGGCACGTTCCCGGCCAGAAGGCCGAAGCTTCGCGCACCGAATTGATCACGTTTGCGATCGGCAACGAGCAATACGGCGTAGACATCATGTCCGTGCGCGAGATCAAGGGCTGGACCGACATCACGCATCTTCCCAAGCAGCCCGATTATGTGCGCGGCGTGCTCAATCTGCGCGGCGTCATGGTGCCGATCATCGACCTGCGTTGCCGGCTGGGCGAAGGCCTGACCGACGCGACCCCGCTGCATGTCGTCATCATCGTGCAGGTCGCCGATCAGCAGATCGGCCTGCTGGCCGACCGCGTGCTCGACATCGTGGGCTTCGAGGCGACGCAGGTGCAGCCGGTGCCGGCCGTCGCGCGCAATAACGGCATCGATCTGTTGTCGGGCCTCGTCACCTCCGAGGCAGGCATGATCGCGCTGATCGACCTTCAACATCTTCTGGCGATCCCGGGCATCGAAGAACCCGTGCCGCAGATGTCGGCCGCCTGATCGGCGGAGTCGAAGCCTGGAGTTTGAGTCGAAGTCGTATTCGCGATCAGCCATTTCAATGGAGACTAAAGATGGCCTGGTTCAATCGTGCCGGTAACAAGGGTGCCGGTACGCGACGCGGAAGCTACGATCTGGACTTTCTGAGGGGGCAGATCCCCGAGAACATTTCGTCGGCCGTCATGATGGTCGATCGCGATTTCATCGTGACCTATGTGAACGAACCGACCAAGCAATCTGCTCACGGCCAATCTGGACGAATTCCGCAAGCTCTGGCCGAACTTCAATCCCGACTCCATCGTCGGCGCCTGCATCGACATGTTTCACAAGAACCCGTCGCATCAGCGTACGATGCTGTCCGATCCTTCCAAGCTTCCATTCAAGACCGAGATCACCATCGGCGATCTGAAGATATTGCTGCTGGTGAGCGGATGTTTCGACAAGAGCGGTGAGTATGTCGGCAACATCCTGGAATGGAAGGATGTCACCGCGATGCGCCTGAACGAAGGCATGCTGGCCGCGCTCAACAAGGCGCAGGCCGTCATCGAGTTCACGATGGACGGCAAGATCGTCCATGCCAACGAGAATTTCCTGAATGCGCTCGGCTATAGCGCTGGACGAGATCAAGGGACGGCATCACAGCATGTTCTGCGATACCGTCCTATGCGCAGAGCCCGGAATACAAGCTGTTCTGGGAGAAACTCAACCGCGGCGAATTCGATGCCAGCCAGTACAAGCGGCTCGGCAAGGGCGGCAAGGAAATCTGGATTCAGGCGAGCTATAACCCGATCCTCGATGCCGGCGGCAAGCCGTTCAAGGTGGTGAAATTCGCCTCCGACATCACCGCGATGCGGATGGCGGTCGAGCAGACCAAGGAAGCGGTCGATGCGGCCAAGAACAAGGACCTGACCCATCGCATCCCGATGCAGGGCAAGACCGGCGAACTCGAAATTCTGTGCGGCGGCGTCAACGAATTGCTCGACAGCGTCTCCGGGGTGATGAGCGAGATCAAGCAGGCCTCGCGCGAAGTTGCGAGCGCCGCGGCCGAAATCTCCTCGGCCACCACCGACCTGTCGCAGCGCACCGAAGAACAGGCCGCGAGCCTGGAACAGACCTCATCCTCGATGGAAGAGATCGCCGCGACCGTGAAGAAGAACGCGGAGAATGCCAAGCATGCCAACGAACTGACCCGCGGCACCCGCGAGGTCGCGGATCGCGGCGGCGAGGTGGTGGCGCAGGCGGTGTCGGCGATGGCGCGGATCGAGGAATCCTCGCGCAAGATTTCCGACATCATCTCGGTGATCGACGAGATCGCGCGCCAGACCAACCTGCTCGCGCTCAACGCGGCGGTGGAAGCCGCACGCGCGGGCGAAGCGGGTCGCGGCTTTGCGGTGGTGGCCTCGGAAGTGCGCAGCCTCGCGCAGCGCTCCTCGCAGGCCGCCAAGGACATCAAGGACCTGATCATGAATTCGTCGAACCAGGTCCAGGATGGCGTGCAGCTCGTCAATCGCGCCGGCACCTCGCTGAAGGACATCCTCGAATCGATCAAGCAGGTCGCCGATATCGTCGCCGATATCGCGACCGCCATCGAGCGAGCAGGCCGGCGGCATCGAGCAGGTCAACAAGGCCCTGACCCAGATGGACGAGGTGACGCAGCAGAACTCGGCGATGGTCGAGGAAAATGCCGCGACCGCGCGCACGCTGGAGCAGCAGGCCGGTTCGATGGACGAGCGGATCGGTGCCTTCCGGCTCGATGGTTCTGCCGCCGCGGTCGTGACACCGATGGTCAAGCGCCCGGCTGGCGTCGGTGAAGAAGGCGGCAGCCCCCGCGCGCGGCGCACGCCAGATGCAGGGCAAGCTTGCGACCGCCCTCGCCAAGGACGAGTGGGAGGAATTCTAGACTTCGCCAGACTCAACAGGTCGCAGGGCCGGACAGCCCTGCGGCCCCTCTCGACCCCGTTAGGACTGAATTTACTACAAGCGTCCACACTCGATCGTCAGGGTCGAGTGGGGCGGCTGGTTGCAGAAAGCGCCAGCCGATGAGTTTATGCGATATGCGAAGGTGCTGGCCGCCTGCCTTGCGCTTGCGGCAGTGGCGGGAAATGCGCGCGCCGAGAATGGCGTAACCCAGGATACAATTCTGTTCGGCCAGGCAGCGGTGCTGCAAGGCCCGACTTCGGCGCCAGGCCTTGGCATCAAAGCCGGCCTCGAGTCCGCGTTTCGACGAAGCCAATCGCAACGGCGGCGTGCATGGCCGCAAGATCAGGCTGATCAGTGTCGATGACGGCTACGAGCCGTCGAAATCCATTGCCGCCACTCGCAAGCTGATCGAGGAAGACAAGGTCTTCGCGCTGATCGGCCCGGTCGGCACGCCGACCGCGGTCGCGGCCCAGCCGATCGCGGGCGCGGCCAAAGTGCCGTTCCTCGGCGCCTTTACCGGTGCGAGCTTCCTGCGCGATCCGAAGCTCGAAAACGTCATCAATGCGCGCGCGAGCTATGACCTCGAGACCGAGGCCTGGGTCAAACATCCGACCGAGGACCTGAAAATCTTCGAAGATCGTGATCTTCTATCAGAACGACACTTTCGGACGCGCAGGGCCTGTCCGGCTTCGAAAAGGCGATGAAGAAGCGCGGGCTCGCGATCGTGGCCGAAGGCACCTATGAGCGCAACACCACCGCGAACAAGACCGCCTTGCTGGCGCTGCGCAAGGCCGCGGCGGAAGCGGTCGTGATGGTCGGCGCCTATCAGCCGTCCGCCGAATTGTCGGCCAATTGAGGGGATTTGGTATGCGTGCAAGTGCTTCCTTCAATCCGGTGGCGGCGCTGAAGACCGCCGGCATCAAGATCAAGCTGCAACTGGCATTCGGCGCCGTCGCGCTGATGACGGTGATGGCGTCGGGTGTGGCGCTCTATTCGTTCGGGTCGGCCGAGCAGGGCGTCGAACGGATCGCCCAGCGCGAGGTGCCGCTGATGACCGAGGCGTTGCGGCTGTCGGTCATGTCGGGCGAGATTTCGGCTGCGGCCGCACGCTTCGTCAGCGCCGACAATGTGCGCGACCAGCGCCAGATCGCGGCCCAGATCGAAGACCGGTCGATGCAATTGCGGTCCCTTATCGACAAGGTACGGGCTGGATCAAGCCAGCAATCCTTCGGCGCGGTCGACCTCGCCGCGCGTCTGCTCGAAAGCAATCTTTCCGACCTCGATATCGTGATGGTCGGGCGATCGAGCCTGCGTGCGCAGCTCGATCGCGAGCTCGACAAGCTGCATCATCTCCATACCCGGATCGCCGACGAACTGACGCCGATCGTCGACAAGTCCTATTATGAAGCCGTCACCAAGGCCGAGAATATCGGCAAGGTCGGCGACCAGACCGTCAAGACGCTGGTCGACGATGGCATGCAGCGCATGCAGAATGTGGTGCAGATCGGCACCGAGACCAATCTGGTCACCGGCCTTCTGACCGCGAGCGCGCTCACCAATTCGCCGGCCATCCTGGCCATGCTGGAGGACCGCTTCACCGCCTCCGCGCGCCGTGCCGAGAAACAGCTCAACGGCCTGCCGAAGGGGGAAAAATACAATACGCTGCGCGAGCGCACCGCGGCCCTGCTCAAGCTTGCCGATTTCAGGAAGGCGGGCGCCGCCGACAATGAGACGGCCCGTCTGCAGAACGTGTTTCGCGCCCATGAAGGCCTGGCGCTGATTCTGATCACCCTGATCGACGATCTCAATTTCGACGCGGTGATGGAAGGGGAGCAGGCGGTCAAGCGCACCGGCAAGCTGGTCAAGGAACTGGTCAACAACCAGCTCACCGATTTTCGCAATGCGCTGGAACTGAAGATCCAGACTCATCTGATTTCGAGTCTGCTCAGCGAAGGCGCAGTCGCCAAGAACGCGACCCAGATCCAGCCGATCGTCGAGCGCTTCGAGACTGCCGGCAATCTCCTGATGCAGGCGGCGCAAGGCATCAACAGCCCGAAAATCCGCAAGGATCTCGAAGCGCTGCTCGATCTCGGGCGTTCCAGCGACAGCATTTTCTCGCTCCGCGGCCAGGAATTGACGGCGGCCCAGGGCGCGGCCCGCGTGATCGCGGAGAACCAGAAGATTCAGAAGCAGCTCGATCAGGCGGTATCGGTGCTGGTCAAGGAGACCGAGACCGGTATGAAGAGCGGTACGTCGCAATTGCTCGCCGAATTGTCGCAGAATCGGCTGTTCCAGCTCGGCGTCGCGCTGCTCAGCCTGATCGCCGCCGGTGCCATTGCCTATTTCTATGTCCAGCGCAACCTGGTGCGCCGCCTGACCGCGTTGCGGGAGGCGATGCAGCGGCTGTCGTCGGGCGAGACCGCGCTCGAAGTGCCGGCGGTGCGCGACTCCGACGAACTCGGTGATATGGGGCGCTCGGTATCGGTGTTCCGCGACGCCGCGATCGAGAAGGCGCGGCTGGAGGCGGAGGCCGCGGAAACGCAGCGCATCGCCGAAGAGGAGCGCGCGCGCAGCGAAGCGGCGCGGGCGGAAGCCGCGCGCCAGGTTTCACGGGTTGTGAACGGGCTCGGCCGCGGGCTCGAACGACTCGCGCAGGGCGATCTTACCTATCGCGTGCGCGACAATTGGGGCGAGGAATACCGAAGGATTCAGGAGGATTTCAACAGCGCCATCGACCAGCTGCAGGAGACCCTGAGCGCGATCGTGGAAACCACGCGCGAGGTCTCGAGCGCGTCTGCGGAAATCTCCACAAGCACTTCCGATCTGTCGCAGCGCACCGAGGAACAGGCCGCGAGCCTGGAAGAGACCGCGGCCTCGATGGAGGAGATTGCGGCGACCGTGCGCAAGAATGCCGAGAATGCGCAGCACGCACGCGAACTGGCCCGCAACACCGAAACCATCGCCGGCCGGGGCGGCGAGGTGGTCTCCCAGGCAGTCTCCGCGATGGCGCTGATAGAGGAATCGTCCAGGAAGATCTCCGACATCATTTCGGTGATCGACGAGATCGCGCGGCAGACCAATATGCTGGCGCTGAATGCGGCGGTGGAAGCGGCGCGGGCCGGGGAGGCCGGCCGCGGCTTCGCGGTGGTGGCCCAGGAAGTGCGCAGCCTCGCGCAGCGTTCGGCGCAGGCCGCCAAGGACATCAACAGCCTGATTTCGAATTCCACGGGTCAGGTGAAGAACGGCGTGGAGCTGGTCAACCGCGCCGGGGTGTCGCTGAAGGAGATCACCGGCTCGATCAAGGAAGTGGTCGGGATCGTCGCCGATATCGCGACCGCCTCGAGCGAGCAGGCGATGGGGATCGAGCAGGTCAACAAGGCGCTGACCCAGATGGACGAGGTCACCCAGCAGAACTCGGCCCTGGTCGAGGAGAATGCGGCGACCGCGAAGACCCTGGAGGATCAATCGCAGGCACTGGACGGTCGTGTCGCGGCCTTCCGCCTGAACGAAGACCAGGGGTCGCCCTCCGCTGCGCAATCCGTGAAGGCCGCTCCGCGGCAGGCACGGCCGGTTCGCGGCAATGCGCGCCAGATTCAGACTGCATTGGCACACGCACTGGTTGATGAGATGGATGAATTCTAGCAAAAGCTTAAATTTTGGCCAAATTAAAATTAATCACGTATCAATATTGATGTAGCACGCTTTCGTCTTAACCGCGCTCGAGGAGTTCGAGCCGACTGAGACGTCGATCAGGATTGGATCGTTCCCCCGACCCGGCCTGTCGACCGGGAAACCGGGGCTTGCAATGTCGTTCCTGAAAATGCTCGTGCTCGACGTGCGGATCGGCACGAAAATCGCCGCCGCCTCCGTCATCGGCGTCTTGCTGGTCGCAGCCATCATTGTCTCGCAATTCACCGGCGATGCGGCGATCAACGCCGCCAAGCGCAGCACGGATCGCGAATATAACCTCGTAGCCGATATCATCGACGCCAAGGATTCGATCAGCGGCATGCAGATCGGCGTGCGCGATATCCGGCTCGCGGCAACCCGCGAAGACATGAAGCGCGCAACCGATTATCTGAAATTCCGGCGTGCCAGCGTGCTGCGCTTTGCCGAGCAGGCCTCGAATGCCGCGCGCGCGGCGGGTCGCAAGGGCGAAGATATTGAGCGCATCAAGACGCTGGTCGACGATTATGCGGTGGGTGCCGTTCAGATCGAGGCGATTCGGCTCGAAGCGATCGCTCTGCAGGCGCAAGGCGAGCACGAGTACGCCGCCACGTTGAATGCGCAGGCCGCCATGATCGCTCGCGACCGCACCTTGCCGATCGCCGCCGAGATGGAGAAGCTCGCAACAATCGCCGTCTCCGTGGCGCGCGGGGAAGCCAAGCAGCAGAGCGTCATCTTCACCGAGCGCATGAATCTCGCCGAGCGCATCAATGCCGGGCTTGCGGCGCTCGCGATCCTGGTGCTGATCGGCACCGCGGCATTTCTGTTCGTCACCGTGATCCGTCCGCTCCGAGCGCTCACCGGCGGCATGCACGAGCTTGCCTCCGGCAATTTCGACGTCGTGCTACCGGGCGTCGGCCGCAAGGATGAGGTCGGCGACATCGCCGGCGCCGTCGATGAGTTCAAGGTGCGTCTCGCCGAAAGGATGCGCCTGGAAAAGGAAGCCGAAACCGCACACCAGGTGGCGGAAGTGGTCGATGGCCTGGGCCGCGGTCTGGCCCGGCTCGCGCAAGGCGACCTGACCTATCGGGTGCGCGACAATTGGGCGGTCGAATATCGGAAAATCCGGGACGATTTCAACGGCGCGATCGAGAATCTGCAGGACACCTTGAAGGCGATCGTGGAATCGACGCGCGAAGTGTCGAATGCGTCGGCCGAAATCTCGACCAGTACCGGCGATCTCTCGCACCGCACCGAGGAGCAGGCCGCGAGCCTGGAGCAGACCTCGGTCTCGATGGAACAGATCGCAGCGATTGTGAAGAAGAATGCCGAAAATGCGCAGCACGCCAATGGTCTGATGCGCGAGACCCGGGACCTGGCCGATCGCGGCGGGGATGTGGTGGCTCAGGCGGTGTCGGCGATGGCCCGGATCGAGGGTTCTTCGCGCAGGATTTCCGACATCACCTCGATGATCGACAAGATAGCGCGTCAGACCAATCTGCTGGCGCTCAATGCCGCGGTCGAGGCGGCTCGCGCCGGCGAGGCAGGCCGGGGCTTTGCAGTGGTGGCCGCCGAAGTGCGCAGCCTCGCGCAGCGTTCCTCGCAGGCTGCTGAAGACATCAAGAGTCTGATCGTGAATTCCCTAAGCCAGGTGGGTGAGGGCGTGCAGCTCGTCAACAATACCGGGAAATCGCTGAAGGAAATCCTCGGCGCGATCAGGCAGGCCGCCGATATCGTATCCGACATCGCCGATGCGAGCGCAGAACAGGCCACCGACATCGGGCAGATCAACAAGGCGCTGGCGCAAATGGACGAGGTGACGCGGCAGAATTCGGTTCTGGTTGAGGAAAATGCCGCGACCGCCAGGACGCTGGCGAACCAGTCGCAGGCGCTGGATGGTCGCGTCGCCGCCTTCCGCCTGATCGAAGGCGAATTGCCCGTGGCCCCGCGCGCCCCCAACCAGGCCGTCCCCAACCCGGCCGCGCCCGGAAAGTTGGTGCCGATCCGGGGCAATGTGCGCCAGGTGCGAGCGGCGCTGGCGATCGCGGTGGCGCAGGACCAATGGGACGATTTGTGACCGCAAGCCCATAAAATTATCAGTTGCGATCAATATTAATGAGTTATCAATTTTACTGACTCAAAGTTCCCCTTGCTGCCGCCCGAATCGTTCGATCGGGCGGCAGTTGCCTCCAGGGGAGGCATCGCGCTTCTTCCGGATCTTGGCTCCGGGAGGCGGCGCGAACCGAGGCCGCAACGGCGCGTGCCCTCCACGCTTCGCGAGACGACGAACTGCGTTCGCGCGGCGCCTTCGTATGGAATGCAGGTGAAGATCGGAAACGTGGCTCGCGGGCCCGTTCGAGATGCCGTGACACAAACTGACAGCTGGGGACCATCGATGTCGAATTACCAAAATGCCGCCACTCTGAAGGGCGCGGGCTTCTTTGCCGATCGCAAGATCGGCACCAAACTGACCGCAGGCTTCGCCGCGGTCTGCGTCGTTCTCGCGATCGCCGTGGGCTTCACGATCTATGTCGTCGGCCAGGCCTCGTCCAATATCGATCGCATGGTCAATCTGCGCGTTCCGGTCGCGCTGGAGAGCACCGAAATCGTCGGCAACGTCTATTCGACCCTGGCCACCCTGCGCGGTTACCTGCTGACCGGCAATCCGCAGGGCAAGAATGATCGCGCGGCGATGTGGAAGGAACTGGACGGCACCACCGCCTCCTTCGACCAGAAAGCGCAGCGCTTTACGAATCCGGAAAACCAGAAGAAATGGGCGGAAACCAAATCGCTGCTGAAGGATTTCCGCGCCGCGCAGGACAGCGCCGAGGCCATGGCCTTCACTCCCGATGCATTTCCGGCCACGAAATTGATGCTGACGGAGGCGGCTCCGAAAGCGAACGTGATCTTCGGCGAGATCAGCAAGATGATCGACGAAGAGGAGCGCCTCGATCCCAGCATGGAGCGCAAGCGCCTGCTCAAGACGATGGCCGATGTGCGCGGCAATCTTGCCGCCGCGATCGCCCAGCTCCGCATGTTCCTGTTGTCGGGCGACAAGTCCAACAAGGAAGAATTCGCCAGACTTTGGGGAAATTTCGAGCGCGCCTACGCCACTTTGAATGGGCAAAAAGCGATGTTTTCGGCCCCGCAGCGCGCGGCTTTCGACACGCTGCAGAATGCCTTTAGCGCATTCGCGCCTTTGCCAAACCAGATGTTCGCACTGCGCGAATCGCCGCAATGGAACATGCCGGTCTTCATGCTCGCGACCGAAGCCGCCCCGCGCGCGCTCAAGATTCTGGACCTGATCGACGGCCCGAAGGGCGCGGACGGCACCCGTTCCGGTGGCATCAAGTCCAACCAGAAAGCGATGCTGTCGCAGGAATCCCAGGCGGTACTCAGCGGCATATCCTTCCTCGAAATGTCGCAATGGGTCCTGCTCGGGATCGGTCTTGCTGTCGCCGGCCTGATCGCCTTCTTCTGTGCGCAGTTGATTGCCGACGCCGATCAAGAAGCTGACCGTGGGCATGCGCGAACTTGCCTCCGGCAATTTCGACGTGGTGTTGCCGGGCGTCGGCCGCAAGGACGAGATCGGCGACATTGCCGGCGCCGTCGACGAGTTCAAGGCAAGGCTTGCCGAGAAGATGCGGCTGGAAGCCGAGAAGGAGCAGGAGATCGCGCGACGCGAACAGGCCGAGCGCGACGAACGTGCGCGGCGCGATGCCGAACAGGCGCGGATGGTGGCGGAGGTGGTGTCGGAGCTCGGTCAGGGCCTTGAGAATCTCGCCAAGGGCAACCTGACCTACCGCGTCTCGAAGGAGTTCACGGCCGAATACAAGAAGGTCCAGGACGACTTCAACAGCGCGATCACGCAATTGCAGGACACGGTGCAGCGGATCGCGACGTCTTCGACGGAAATCTCCAACGCAGCGGCGGAAATCTCCACCGCCACCACCGATCTGTCGCAGCGCACCGAGGAACAGGCCGCGAGCCTGGAAGAGACCTCGGCCTCGATGGAGGAGATCGCGGCGACGGTGAAGCAGAATGCGGAGAATGCGCAGCGCGCCAATGCGCTGACCCAGGATGCCCGCGAGATGGCCGGGCGCGGCGAGACGGTGGTTGCCGAAGCGGTCACCGCAATGGCGGGGATCGAGGAATCGTCGCGCAGGATCTCCGACATCATCTCGGTGATCGACGAGATCGCGCGCCAGACCAACCTGCTGGCGCTCAACGCGGCGGTCGAAGCCGCGCGTGCGGGCGAGGCGGGCCGCGGCTTCGCGGTGGTGGCCTCGGAAGTGCGCAGCCTGGCGCAGCGCTCGTCGCAGGCCGCCAAGGACATCAAGGACCTGATCGTCAGTTCTTCCGGCCAGGTGCAGAACGGCGTGCAACTGGTCAACCGTGCCGGCGAATCGCTGCAGGAGATTCTGCGGCTCGATCCGCTCGGTGGCCGAGATCGTCGCCGACATCGCCAATGCCAGCAGCGAACAGGCGGCCGGCGTCGACCAGATCAACAAGGCGCTCGCCCAGATGGACGAGGTGACGCAGCAGAACTCGGCTCTGGTCGAGGAGAATGCGGCGACCGCCAAGACGCTGGCGGATCAGTCGACGGCGCTGGACGGACGGGTCTCGGTATTCCAGCTCGGCGAGGATCAGCCGGTCATCGCGCGAGCGCCGGTCTCCGCCGCTCCGAAAGCCGTGCCGGCGCGACCGGCCCCGAAGGCAAAGACGCTCGTCACCCGCGGGCCGGCACGGCAGATGCAAGCCGCGCTCGCAACCGCCGTCGCCAAGGATGAGTGGGAGGAATTCTAGTCGCACCTTGATACGACCCGGCGCCGGCGTGGCGACACGCCGGCGCTCCCTATCCGGAGATTCCACAGCCGCCGCCCGGCGATCCGGCCATTAGTTTCGTTTGCAACGATCCCTTAACCCGAACTTCTTAACTGTGATCCTCGGGTCACAGACTACAGATTTGGCGAGGCGGGATGAGCAAGCGCGTGTCCATCAATCTGATTTTGAAATCCGTTATCGGCGTTCTCGGAGTGGCCCTGATCGCCACGCTGGCCGCCGGCGCCTGGACGTCCTGGACGCGGTGGCAAGCCTCCGACCGGATCGTCGCCGTGGTCGACGCGTCCTCCCAAATTTTTACCGCCCTGCATAATCTGCGCATCGACCGCGCCGAGACCCAGGCCTTCCTGCTGTCGCCTTCGGCGGCGCTCGGCGTTTCCCCGGTGGTCCAGAAGGCGCGCGACGCGGAAATGAGCGCCTTGCGCCAGTCCGTCGCGACGCTGAAACAGATCGATTATTCCGGCCGCAATGCCGCAGTCGCTGCGCTGAACGAAAAGATCGAGCGGCTGACGACGCTGCACAAGCAGACCGCCGCCGCGCTCGGACAGCCGCATGCTTCGCGCTCGCCCGCGCTGCCGCAGGAATTCTTCAAGGAAGCGACGTCAATTCTGGAAATGCTCGATTCATTGTCCATGGAGTTTGACGCGTCTGATCAAGCTCGAAGACCCGCTGATCGACCAGTGGATGAATCTGAAGCAACTGGCGTGGATGGCGCGTAATTTCGGCGGCGATCCTGCGCTGATTATCGCTCGCATCGTCGCCGGGCAAAAGCCGCCGGCGGATGCGCTCACGACCTATTACTCGCATCTCGGCAAGCTCGATGCCGTCTGGGGCGCACTGGAAGCGACCACGGTAGGGCTGCCTTTGCCAGCGCATTATACGCAAGCGGTCGAGCGCGCGAAGCAGGAGTTTTTCACGCGCGAACACGCCGATCTCCGGCTCAAGATCCTGAAAGAGGGAATCGCCGGCGAGAAGCCGAGCATGACCGGGCCGGAATGGATGAGCCTGGCAGTGGCGAAGCTCTCGACGCTTCTGGGCGTGGCAGATGCCGCCCTGATCGCGGCCAAGGACCACGCGCAATTGCAACGCAATGCCGCGTTCTGGTCGCTGATCATGCAGACGGCTTTCCTGCTGGCGGCGCTGGCGGTGGTTCTTGGAGCGATGCTGGTGGTGTCGCGGCGGGTCACCAGGCCCCTGCATGCCATCCAGGGCGCCATGTTGAAGTTTGCTTCGGGCGATTTCGAAGTGGCGCTGCCCGCTCTCGACCGCAAGGACGAGATCGGCGACGTGGCCAATGCGGTCGAGCGCTTCAAGGTATTGGCGATCGAAAAAGCGCGTCGCGAAGCCGACGACATCCTGCACCGGCAGAAGGAAGAAGCCGAAATGCAGGCCGGCCTCGCCGAGGAACGGGCGCAGGCGGCGGAGGAGCAGACGCGCGCCCTCGACGGGCTCGGCCTCGGCCTCAACCGGCTGTCGGACGGCGACCTGACCTTCCGGCTCGCGGAGGATTTTCCGCAGGCCTATGGCAAAATCAGGAACGACTTCAACGCGGCGATCGGCCGGTTGCAGGATACGGTGCAGCGGATCGCGACGTCCTCGACGGAGATCTCCAACGCAGCGGCGGAAATCTCCACCGCCACCACCGATCTGTCGCAGCGTACCGAAGAACAGGCCGCGAGCCTGGAACAGACCTCGGCCTCGATGGAAGAGATCGCGGCGACGGTGAAGCAGAATGCGGAGAATGCCCAGCGCGCCAATGCGCTGACCCAGGATGCCCGGGAGATGGCCGGGCGCGGCGAAACGGTGGTTGCCGAAGCGGTCACCGCAATGGCGGGAATCGAGGAGTCTTCGCGCAAAATCTCCGACATCATTCGGTGATCGACGAGATCGCGCGCCAGACCAATCTGCTGGCGCTCAATGCGGCCGTCGAAGCCGCGCGCGCGGGCGAGGCCGGCCGCGGATTCGCGGTGGTGGCGTCGGAAGTGCGCAACCTCGCCCAGCGCTCTTCGCAGGCGGCGAAGGACATCAAGGGCCTGATCGTGAGTTCTTCCGGCCAGGTGCAGAATGGTGTGCAACTGGTCAACCGTGCCGGAAAATCGCTGCAGGAGATTCTAGGCTCGATCCGCTCGGTGGCCGAGATCGTTGCCGACATCGCCAATGCCAGCGGCGAACAGGCGGCCGGCGTCGACCAGATCAACAAGGCGCTCGCCCAGATGGACGAGGTGACGCAACAGAACTCGGCTCTGGTCGAGGAGAATGCGGCAACCGCCAAGACGCTGGCGGATCAGTCCACCGCGCTGGATGGACGGGTCTCGGTATTCCAGCTCGGCGAGGATCAGCCGGTCATCGCGCGAGCGCCGGTTTCCGCCGCTCCGAAAGCCGCGCCGGCGCGACCGGCCCCGAAGGCAAAGTCGCTTGTTACCCGCGGGCCGGCACGGCAGATGCAAGCCGCGCTCGCAACCGCCATCGCCAAGGATGAGTGGGAGGAATTCTAGTTTTCTGCCATCGTCTCGATAAAGCGAAACCCGCGGGCCAGCCCCGCGGATTTTATTGCATCTGGCGCGTCGGGAAGTCTCATGCCCAGGCGAGCAAATAAAAGTTTCAGAAAAACGCCAGCGTGCGGATTTCGATGCTCTCGCGCGGTCGCGCATTGCGCGGCGAAGTCGGATCGTCGAAGGCGGTATGCGCGCTGAAGCGGGCGCGGCCGTCCTTCATCGAATCGTAGACCTTGAACACGATCGCCTCGTCGCGCTGCATTCGCGGGAACCAGAACCAGCGATGCGTGGGGCTGTACTTGACTGCATAGGTCTGTCCGATCCGGTCCGCGTGCCGACGCTCGGTGACGATCAGGTCTTCGGGCGAGAGACTGCGCGCGTCGCACATCGCGAGCGGGAAGCTTTCCACCGGATGGCGGATCGGCCGCCAGACCTGCACGATGGCGAAGCGGCGCGACAATAATTCGTCGGCTTCGTCGGGCAGGAGATCGCGCACCCGCTGCGGACCCGACCATTCGGTGTAGTCGTTATGCACGCGGGGCACGACTTCGCGGATCTTGCGCAGCTGCGCGGTCGTCGTCATCGGCGGTGCGCAAAGTGTGATCGAAAACCACGACGCGCTTGGCGCCGGTCTGCGCTTTGATGAGTTCTATGATCTCCGGATAATAGACGTTCCTGATCTCATCCTGATCGAAGAAATCCTTCACCCGGGTGGCGTGATGCACGAGGCGGAAGCCGTCGCCGTCGAGCGTGAAATCCTTCACGCGGCCGTTTTCGATGGTGACGCGATGCGGGTCCTTGGTGCCGGTGGTGCGCATCTCGCTCGATCCGCCGCCGACCGGCTGCACCACGATCTTCTGGCCGTCATTCAGCGCGTAATTCAGAACGGCCTCGACCGATTTTGGTTGTGCCGTCTGCTGGGCGGATGAGGCCATGTGCGGCTCCGGGATTTCGTTAGCGCAACGCCGCGGCGATATTGCCGCCGTCGACGGTGGTCACGTCCGCGGTGGTCTTCAGCGCCAGCGCCTGATGCAGGAAGGCCTGCGCCACGTCGTCGGCGGTGACCTCGCGCTGCAGCAGATTGCCGGACATATAGTCCTTCTCGCTCAGGCCGCGCGCCTTCGAGCGTTCCTGGATGAAGTCGTCGGTCAGAAGACCGGAGCGGATGCGGTCGGCATTGACCGCGTTGGAGCGGATGCCGTCGGCGCCGTAGTCGAGCGCATATTGGCGGACGAGGAACAGCGTCGCGGCCTTCGGCAGGCCATAGGGCCCGAAATTCGGCCCCGGGATTGATCGCCTGCTTGGAGGCGTTGAACAGCAGGCAGCCGCCCGTGCCCTGCGCCAGCATGATGCGCACCGCGTTCTGCGCGACGCGCTGATGAGCGAAGAAATTCAGCTCGAAGCTCTTGGCGCAAGGTCGCGTCGTCGACCTCGCCGATGCGGCCCTGCCAGGCGGCGCCGGCATTCGACACCACGATATCGACGCCGCCGAAGGCCTCCACGATCCTGTCGAAGGCCGCGCGCACCGAGGCATCGTCGGTGACGTCGCAGGCAAGTCCGATCGCAGCGCCGCCGATTGTCTTGGCCTTGTCCTGCGCCGCCTTGCCGTCGAGATCGAGCAGCGCCACTTCGGCGCCGGCCGCCGCAAAGGCCTTCGCGGTCGCAAAGCCGATGGCGCCGGCGGCGCCGGTGACGACCGCGATCTGGCCGGCAAGCGGCAGCTCCTTGGCGCGCGCCGAGCTTGGCCTGTTCCAGCGACCAATATTCGCAATCGAACATGTCTGCCTCGCCGATCGGCGAGAAGCGGCCGATCGCCTCGGCGGCGGTGATGGCATCGACCGCGGCCTCCGCGAGATCGGCGGCGACCTTCGCGTCCTTCTTGCGAGCGGCCGAGCCCGAACAGGCCGAGACCCGGAACCAGGATCACGCGCGGGGCGGGATCGAGCATGGTCTTGCTGTCGCCGGCGCGCGCATTGTTGCGCGCGAAATAGGCCTTGTAGTGATCGACGAATTCGGCTGCGCGGCGTCGCGCGCCGCTGCCGGAAATCCGAAAGCTTGCCGCCGTCGGGAGCGGGAGCGATCAGCGGCCAGTTCTTGGTGCGGATGGTGTGGTCGGGCGTGATCACGCCGGCCTGCGCATAGCGCGCGACTTCGGCGCCGTTGACGAAATTCAGGATCGCATCGCCGCCGCGGAAATCGAATACCAGCCGCTTCCAGGCGCCTTCGATCTTCGGATCGGGCAGGGCTGTGGCGCCGCGCAGGATCGGCGCGATCTCGGCGAGCGAGCCGGCGCGTTGCGGCAATTGTGCCGACACGAATACCGCCTTGCGGTTCTTCGCAAGCCGCGCCTCCGCGAGCGTCACCATCTCGATCATGCGCTCATAGGCTTGCCGCGCGCTCGTCGCCGAAGGTGAAGATGCCGTGCTTGTCGAGGATCAGCCCCTCGACCTGCGGATTTTGCTCGAACACATCGGCCGCATTCCTTGGCGAGCCCGAAGCCCGGCATGATGTAGCGCACGAAGCCCATGCGCCCGTCATAGACCTCCTCGCAGATCGCGCGGCTGTCCGGCTGGTCGACGATGCCCAGGATCGCGGTGGCATGCGTGTGGTCGACGAATTTGTGCGGCAGAAAGGCATGCAGCAGCGTTTCGACCGACGGATTGGGCGAAGCCGGATCGATCAGATTGGCGCGCTGCAAGCTGCACCATGTCCTCGTCGGACAAGGCTCTCGCGCGAACGCGCCTTGCGCAGCGGGTCGAGCCGCACCGCCGGCAGGCCGGGCGGCTCGATGATGCCCATGTCCCAGCCCGAGCCCTTCACGCAAAGCACGTCGGCGTCCTCGCCGTTGAGGTCGGCGAGCCTGCGTCTTCACCGAGGTATTGCCGCCGCCATGCAGCACGAGCTGCGGATCGCGGCCGAGCAGGCGCGTGGTGTAGATGCGCAGCGCAAGGTCGGGCGCAATGCCGGCCTTGCCATAATGAGCGACAGCGTCCTGCGCGTCGCGATCGACCCAGGCGCTTTTCATGGGTTACCCCGGGCGGCGATCAGCCGCGCATCGACCACCAGCCCTTCTTGCGGGGCTTGTCCTCGGCTTCGCGCCGTAGCAGGCTCGGGCGACGGAGGTATGACCGGCGCGGCCGGTGCATAGACCGGCGCCGCGGCTTCTTCCGGCGCACGCGCTCGGCGGTGCCTCGCGAATTGTGGAGCGGCGTCGCACCGGTTGCTCCTCGACTGGCTCCGGCGCTTTCATCCGGTGCCGCCGGAGCTTCGGATGCCGCAGGCTGGCGCCGGCATGACGGCGGCTGCGGGTTCGGCAGCGATCGTCTCGCCTTCGTCATCCTCGTGTTGCGATCTTTCGAACTCGGCGCCCTCGATCGGCGAGGTCTTCCTGCGCGCCTTCGGGATGCGGGCGTCGTCGCCATTGGCGCCGCGTTCGCGGCGATTGCGGCGTCCGCCGCGCCGGCCGCGCCGGCGGCGGCGGGGCTCGCCGTCGCCATTCGACGGGCGGCATCTTCGGCTTCGGTTTCTTCCAGGGCTTCGGCATCGCCGATCTCGGCGGGCTCGTCGCCTTCGGCGAGCGCCACGGATCTCGTCATGCGGTTGCCCAAGGGTTGACCGTTTGCCTCGCGCGGCTCGCTGTCGCGTCCGCGTCCGCGCCGTCCGCGCCGGCGCCGCTTGCGGCCGCGCGCCTCCTCGGCGGATTCGGCCGAAGCTTCTTCGCCCTCGGCCTCGAGTTCGTCGAGCACCTCGTCCTCGACCATGTCCTCGGGCGACTTCGCCCTCATAGGCGGCAATCGTGTCGGGCCGGATGGTAGGCGGCGATCGCGCGCGGCCTGATCGATCGACATCACCTGTTCGCCGCGGTCGATCGAGAAGGAGGGATGTCCGGTCAGCGTCGGATCGACGTTGACCGCGATCGAAATCTTGAAGCGCTCCTCCAGCATGCGCAGATGCGCGCGCTTGTGGTTGAGCACGTAGATCGCGACATCGGAGCGCGAGCGCACGATCAGATTGTGGGTCGCGCCCTTGAGCAGGGTCTCTTCCACCGCGCGCACGAGCTGCAGCGCGACCGAGGCGACCGCGCGCACATGACCGGTGCCGCCGCAATGCGGGCAGGTCTCGGTCGAGCTTTCCAGCACCGACGAGCGGATGCGCTGGCGCGACATTTCCATCAGGCCGAAATGCGAGATGCGGCCGACCTGGATGCGGGCGCGGTCGCTCTTCAGTGCTTCCTTCAGCTTGCGCTCGACCGCGCGGTTGTTGCGGCCTTCGTCCATGTCGATGAAATCGATGACGATCAGGCCGGCAAGGTCGCGAAGCCGGAGTTGCCGTGCGATTTCCGCCGCCGCTTCGGTATTGGTCTTGGTCGCGGTCTCCTCGATCGAATGCTCGCGGGTGGCTCTGCCGGAATTGACGTCGATCGCGACCAGCGCCTCGGTCTGGTTGATCACGACATAGCCGCCGGATTTCAGCTGCACGGTCGGCTGGAACATCGCGTCGAGCTGCGACTCGATGCCGTAGCGCGTGAAGATCGGCTGCGCGTCGCTATAGGACACGACATTCTTCACCGCGCTCGGCATCAGCATGCGCATGAAGTCTTTGGCTTCGCGATAGGCGCCTTCGCCCTCGACCACGATCTCCTCGATGTCCTTGTGATAGAGATCGCGGATTGCGCGCTTGATCAGCGAGCCTTCCTCGTAGACGAGGGTGGGGGCGGTGGATTTCAGCGTCAGATCGCGCACCGTCTCCCACAGCCGCAGCAGATATTCGAAGTCGCGCTTGATTTCGATATTGGTGCGCGCGGCGCCGGCCGTGCGCAGGATCACGCCCATGCCCTCCGGCACTTCGAGCGCCTCGGCGATCTCCTTCATGTGCTTGCGGTCTTCCGCATTGGTGACCTTGCGGGAGATGCCGCCGCCGCGCGCGGTGTTCGGCATCAGCACCGAATAGCGTCCGGCGAGCGACAGATAGGTGGTGAGCGCCGCGCCCTTGGTGCCGCGCTCTTCCTTCACCACCTGCACCAGCATCACCTGGCGCCGCTTGATGACTTCCTGGATCTTGTAGTGGCGGCGATAGCGCGGGGCGCGGTCCATCACCTCTTCGATGGCGTCGCCGCCGACCGATTCGACCACTTCCTCTTCTTCCTCTTCGCCTTCCTCCTCGGAATCATCGTCCTCGGATTCGTCGCCCTCGGCGTCCTCGGTGTGCTCCGCGGCTTCGGAATGCGCGGCCAATTCCTGCGGCTCTGACTCGGCGATGGCCTCGACGATATCGAAGGAGGTCTCCGCTTCGGCGGCCGCTGGTTCCGCGGGAGATTCATCCGCCGCCGCGACGGGCGCTTCGGCAACGGCTTCGTGCATCGGCGGTTGTTCGGCGTGGACCGGCGATTGCTTCAGATTCGGGGGCGGGGCGCTCTGCCGCTTCCGCGGACGATTCGCCGGCAGGCAGCTCGGTGACTTCGTGCGCCGCCGCTTCGGCAGCGGTCTCGTGGCCGCGGACCTCGTGATCGCTGTAAGCCTGCGCGAAAGGCTCGGCGGTCTCCTCTGTCGTCGGCTGCGCAACACCGTCTTCCGGCTGCGTCGCCAGGACATCGCTCTTTACGACATCGCGATTGCGATTGCGGCTCGATCCGCGCCCGCGCTGGCGGCCACGCCGTCCGCCGCGCCGCTCGCCGCGTCCGCCGCCATTCTCGTTGTCTTCTTCACGCTGGGCGCGGCGCTCGTCTTCGATCAGCGCCTGCCGGTCGGCCACCGGGATCTGGTAATAGTCCGGATGGATTTCCGAGAACGCGAGGAAGCCGTGCCGGTTGCCGCCGTAATCGACGAAGGCAGCCTGCAGCGACGGCTCTACGCGTGTGACCTTGGCGAGATAGATGTTGCCGCGAAGCTGTTTGCGGCTCGCGCTTTCAAAGTCGAATTCCTCGACACGATTGCCGCGCAGAACGACCACCCGGGTTTCCTCCGGATGGGTCGCGTCGATCAGCATTTTGTTGGACATTGAATTTTCTCATGGGTCCCGGCGGCGCAGCATCCGTCGACGGCCGAAGATGGCGCGTCGTGGCACGGAGGGTGCCGCAGCGGGACGATAGGATGTGTGAAAGATCGGGCGTTGCGATCACGCGCGTGCGGCTTGTCAGATCGCGGTCGCTGCCGCGTTGAACAAGACTGGCTGTCACCTGCGCCATTACCTCAAAGCCCCGGGCGGAGCGGCCGCTGCGGAAAGGCGCAGCCGCTTATCGTTGTTTGCTTACGGACTTCGCATGGCGCCTGGCTGTCGCCGCGGCACCTCTCCGGTCGTCCTTGCGACCCAATCGATGAATCCCAAGACACATATTCCCTGGCACCGGCTGATCGGACCGTCCGCCGCCTGCAACGTGGCAGGGGGTCGGCTTTGATCCTTACGCCCGCCACTCTGCAATCCGGACCTCTTGCCGGTGCCTTTCGTCGGGGCGGACGCGCCGGGTGCCTGAACGCGGCACGACCGGAACTGTGCAAACCATAAGCACCTCACTTATTAAGTCGCAGATGAACGGATAGCAAGTGAGCATTCATCTTGCGCCGCGGTTTTAGCGGAGTAACCCCCTCAAAATGCGGCACTTTTCGCCAGTCGATCGGAAACTGCAACGAACCGCGGAGGTAAAATGGAACTCTGGGCTTGTCGTCATGCTGTGCCGCATTCGTGATACCCGACGCCCACAAATTCTACCGGGCGGCGCTGCGACTTCCGACACATTTGCGGTTATGTTTTCGGCCGTGCCTGGAGCGCTTGCTCGGTGAGAAAAGGTGTTCGGAGGCGAACGTGCAAGCAGGAGGAATAAAATGAGTATCTTCGGGAAAATCTTGTCGGCTCTTGGCCTCGGCTCGGGCAGTTCGGCGGCGGGCACCGGCTCCGCGGCGGTTCCGGCCGGCGGCGGGGCAGCGATGTCGGCGGTTGACGTCGAGAAGGTCTGCAGCGACCTCGCGGCGAAGAACAAAGAGAAGCTCGACTGGAAGAAGTCGATCGTCGACCTGATGAAGCTGCTCGGGCTCGATTCGAGCCTGAAGAACCGCCAGGAGCTCGCCAAGGAGCTCGGCTACAAGGGCGACATGAACGACTCGGCCTCCATGAATATCTGGCTGCACAAGCAGGTGATGACCAAGCTCGCCGAAAACGGCGGCAAGGTCCCCGATAGCCTGAAAGCCTGATATCCGACTCGCGTCTATATCGAACCCCCGGCGCCCGGCGCCGGGGGTTTTTGTTTGCGCGCAGCGCCGCAGGCGGAACCTTGCCCGCGTTCCGGAGAGTTCCAAAGCGCCGGACGAGTTTTCAGTATTTCTCCGGCATTTTTTGATTGCGACAAGGAGACACCATGGCCAAGCAATCGAGCAACGCATTGTCGAGGCTCGCCTCGCGCATCATGAAGGGCGCGAAAGCCACCCAGCGTGACATCATGCAACTGGCAGCCTCGGTGCTGAGCCAGGACGAGACCCGGAGCACCCGCAAGGCGAAGAAGCGCAAGACCCCGGCGAGGAAGCGCAAGGCCAAGAAGCGGAAATAGCGCGCACTGCCGGCTTCGGAAATCCGGCGCGGATGGTCTCGGCATCGCAAGAAAGCCCGGCTCGCCGTTCGGCGGGCCGGGCTTTCTTCGTATCCGCGTGCGGGGAAAATCAGTAGCCGTAGCCGTACGACTTGTAGCCGTAGCTGTAGCTGTAAGAAGGCTTGTAGCAGTCGTAGCAGGAATAATGAGAGCGATAGCCGTAGCCATAGCCGTAATAGCCGGCCGAAGCGGTGGTGGGGGCGAAAGCGGCGGCGAGCGAAGCGGCAGCGACGAGGCCGAGAATGGTCTTGCGGATCATGTTAGTCCCCTTTGTTGGTTGGATGCGATCATCGCGTCCTGAACATGGGTCGCACCGGCACCGGGTTTGGTTCAAACCGGTCAGAACTTATTTCGAGGTTTCCGATCGTCGTCAGGGCGGACCGTCGGCGTCGCCGGCCGGACACACTCCGGACCAACCGGGTCCGCGCCCTTAACAAGTCATTAACCCACCACTTTCTAAGGAGTATGGATCGGGCGGGAGGGAGGCGAACTCGTGGCCGGCCGCTTACGGGGAAGCATCGGTACAGCCTTACTGCTGACGCTCGCCGGCCTGTCCGCCGCGGCGGCGCAGAGCCGCGCCACCGCGCCCGAGGCGCTTCCGGTCGCGACCGAGGTGCGGCTCGCCGGCGACGACAAGGAAACCCGCCTGGTCATGGACGTGACCCGGACGCTCGGCGTCCGCGCCTTCACGCTGGCCGATCCCTATCGGGTGGTGATCGACATTCCGCAGACCGTGTTCCAGCTGCCGCCGGCGTCCGGCTCGACCGGCCGCGGACTGATCAAGGCCTATCGCTATGGGCTCGTGATGGCCGGCGGCTCGCGGATCGTCATCGATGTGGCCAAGCCGGTTCGGATCGAGAAGGCCGCCATGCTGGAATCCAAGGACGGCCAGCCGGCGCGGCTGATCCTCGACCTTTCGGCGACCGACCGCGAAGCCTTCATGCGCCATCTGGCGCTCGATCGCACCGCGATGCGCGCCAGCGAAGCCAGCAAGGTGCCGGTGCCGCAGGCCAAGCCCTCGGGCGATCCGCGTCCGCTGGTCGTGATCGATCCCGGCCATGGCGGCCCCGATACCGGCACCAAGGCCGGCGGCGGCGAGATCATGGAAAAGAACGTGGTGCTGGATTTCTCGATCGCTTTGCGCGACCAGCTCGAGAAAAGCGGGCGCTATCGGGTGGTCATGACGCGCACCGACGACACCTTCATCCCGCTGGCCGAGCGCGTGAAATTCGCCCGCTCGCGGCAGGCGCAATTGTTCATTTCGATCCATGCCGACGCCTTGCCGAAATCGGAAGGCGATGTGCAGGGGGCGACCGTCTACACGCTGTCGGAGACCGCCTCCGACGCCGAAGCCGCCAAGCTGGCGGAAGCGGAAAACCGCTCCGACGTGATCGCCGGCATCGACCTTGCCAAGGAGCCCGACGACGTCGCCGACATCCTGTTCGACCTCGCCCATCGCGAGACCAAGACCTTCTCGCATGCCTTCGCGCGGGTGCTGGTCGGCGAGATGAAGACCGCCATGCGCCTGCACAGGAAGCCGCTCAAATCGGCCGGCTTCGTGGTGCTGAAGGCTCCGGACGTGCCCTCGGTGCTGGTCGAACTCGGCTACATGACCAACAAGTCCGACCTGAAGCTTTTGACTTCCGATTCATGGCGGGCCAAGGCCGCGGCCAACATGGCGCAGGCGGTGGAGCAGTTTTTCCGCACCAGACTTGCCGGGACCGAAGCCGTTTCGCCCCGGCGCTAGTGGAGCGGATTTGACATTCGCTACCCACCCGGCCGCGGGCTCGCAAAACGAATGTCAAATCCAAAGCTCCACTAGAATCAAATATTTGCTCGTGGTCCTATGATTCTAACATTCGCAAAAGAGCCTGCCGAAAAGGGATGCGAATGTTAGAATCGGACCGCTAGCAGTGGGGCCGGAAAATAGCTGCGGAAACAACGAGCTAGGGTGCCGCGACGGGGGTTGAGCCTCAGTTTGACCATAAAACCGCGCCACCTAAAGATGGGCGCGCGTGCCTGTGACGGGTTGAAAATTTTGCGGTAATTTACAGATTGCTTGTCGCTTTCCGCGCGTTCCGGATGTGTCTGCGCCCCAAGTCTTTGGCCGCCACCCAATGGTTGAACCATCATGAGACTGCTTTTGCGCTTTTTCGGCTTCCTGTTCGCGGTCGGGACCATCCTGTTTCTGGTGGGCGTCGCCGGCGTCGCCGGCATGATGTGGCATTACTCCAAGGACCTGCCGGATTACTCGCAATTGCAGGACTACGAGCCGCCGGTGATGACGCGGGTACACGCGACCGACGGATCGCTGGTCGCCGAATATGCCCGCGAGCGGCGCTTGTATCTGCCGATCCAGGCGGTGCCGAAGCGGGTCATTCACGCCTTCCTCTCGGCCGAGGACAAGAATTTCTACGAGCATGGCGGCCTCGATTTTCAGGGCCTGATGCGCGCGGGCATCCTGTTCGTGCAGAATTACGGCACCGGCCGCCGTCCCCAGGGCGCATCGACCATCACCCAGCAGGTCGCGAAGAACTTCCTGCTCACCAACGAGGTATCGTTCACGCGCAAGATCACGGAAGCGCTGCTCGCCATGAAGATCGAGCGCGCCTACACCAAGGACAAGATCCTCGAACTGTATCTGAACGAAATCTATCTCGGCTTTTCGGCCTACGGGATCGCGGCCGCGTCGCTTTTGTATTTCGACAAGTCGGTGCACGAACTGACAGTGGCCGAAGCCGCCTATCTCGCGGCGCTGCCGAAGGCGCCCTCGACGCTGCACCCGTTCCGTCAGCGCGAGCGCGCAACCGAGCGGCGCAATTACGTCATCGATCGCATGGTCGAGAACGGCTACGTCAAGTCCGAGGACGGCGAGAAGGAAAAGAAGGAGCCGCTCGCGGTCACCGCGCGTACCACCGGCTCGCACATCTTCGCCGCGGAGTATTTCGCCGAAGAAGTGCGCCGCGAAATCTACGACCGTTATGGCGAGAAGAAGCTGTACGAAGGCGGGCTGTCGGTTCGCACTACGCTCGATCCGAAGCTGCAGGCGCTGGCTCGCAAGACGCTCACCGCCGGGATGACGAGATACGACGAGAACCACGGCTATCGCGGCGCGATCCAGAAGATCGACATCAACGGCGATTGGGGCGTGAAGCTCGCCGAGGTCAAGGCGCTCAACGACATCGGATGGAAGCTTGCCGTCGTGCTGGAAACCTCCGATCAATCCGCCCGCATCGGCTTCCAGCCGAGCCGCGAACCGGGCGGGGCGGTGATGCGCGAACGCAAGGTCGGCATCGTTCCGATCGACGGCGTGAAATGGGCGAAGGCCGCCGCCGGTCCGAACCGCGGCAAGGTTCCGGCCAAGGTCAGTCAGGTGCTGGAACCGGGCGACGTGATTTACGTCGAGCCGCTGGAGGCGAAGGACGCACAGCCCGATAACCAGCAATATCGTCTTCGGCAGGTGCCCGAAATCGGCGGCGCCATCACCGTGATGGATCCGTGGACCGGCCGCGTGCTGGCGATGGTCGGCGGCTTCTCGTTCGATCAGAGCCAGTTCAATCGCGCGACCCAGGCGCTGCGCCAGCCCGGCTCGTCGTTCAAGCCGTTCGTCTATGCGGCGGCGCTCGACAATGGCTATACGCCTTCGACGGTGGTGATGGATTCGCCGATCTCGATCGACCAGGGACCGGGCGCTGGCGTGTGGACGCCGCAGAACTATTCGGCGGGCAAGTTCTACGGCCCGCAGACGCTGCGCTTCGGCATCGAGCATTCGCGCAACGTGATGACGGTGCGTCTGGCGCAGGATGTCGGCATGCCGCTGATTGCCGAATATGCCAAGCGCTTCGGCGTCTACGACGATCTGCCGCCCTATCTGTCTTTCGCGCTCGGCGCCGGCGAAACCACGACGCTGCGCATGACCGCAGCCTATTCGATGTTCGCCAATGGCGGGCGCCGCATCAAGCCGACGCTGATCGACCGCATCCAGGACCGCTACGGCCACACCATCTACAAGCACGACCAGCGCGAATGCCGCGGCTGCGACGCCGAGCGCTGGGCCAACCAGCCGGAACCGACCCTGATCGACAAGCGCGAGCAGGTGATCGATCCGATGACCGCCTACCAGATCACCTCGATGATGGAAGGCGTGGTCCAGCGCGGCACCGCGACCACCATCCGCGAAGTCGGCAAGCCGGTCGCCGGCAAGACCGGCACCACCAACGACGAAAAGGACGTGTGGTTCGTCGGCTTCTCGCCCGATATTGCGGTCGGCGTCTATCTTGGCTTCGACAAGCCCAAGCCGATGGGACGCGGTTCGACCGGCGGTCAATTGGCCGCGCCGATCGTGCGCGACTTCCTGAAGGTCGCGCTCGCCGACAAGCCGGCGGTGCCGTTCCGCGTTCCGGCCGGCATCAAGCTCATTCGCATCGATCCCAAGAGCGGCATGCGCGCAGGCGCCGGGCGCCGAGCGGGTGATCCTCGAGGCCTTCAAGCCGGGCACCGCGCCGCCGGATTCCTATTCGGTGGTGGGCTTCACCGACTCGGAAGGCCGCAGCTATGGCGGCGATCGGCGGGCGATTGCAACCAGTTCATCCGGCTCCGGGCACCGGCGGACTTTACTGATCGATTCGAATGCGAGGCTGGCGGCGGCTCGCGTACGGGCCGCCGTTGGCATTTGACACGGCAGCGGTTGCGCGTTGCTGCCGCAATCGCTAAATCCCACACCGAATTTCGAACGGATTTTCCATGCGCGCGGAAACGCAATCCATCGTCGAGGATATCAAGCGGTCGGTCGGGCTGCTGAGGAGGCATCTTTGACTTCGATGCTGCCAATGCACGCCTTGCCGAACTGAACCAGCTCGCCGAGGATCCCTCGCTCTGGAACGATCCGCAGCGCGCCTCGAAGGTGATGCAGGAGCGCAATGCGCTCGAAGATCAGCTCAAGGCGATCGGCCGGATCGAGCAGGAGCTCGAGGATCAGGCCGGCATGATCGAACTCGGCGAAGCCGAGAAGGATCAGACGGTCGTCGCCGAAGCCGAGCAGGTGCTTGCCAAGCTGAAGACCGAAGCCGCGCGCCGCGAGCTGGAAGCGCTGCTGGCGGGCGAGGCCGATTCCTTCGACACCTTCCTGGAAGTCCATGCCGGTGCGGGCGGCACCGAAAGCCAGGACTGGGCCAACATGCTGCTGCGCATGTTCACGCGCTGGGCCGAGCAGCACGGCTACAAGGTCGAATATCTGGAAGAGTCACCGGGCGAAGAGGCGGGCATCAAGTCCGCGACCGTGAAGATTTCCGGGCCATAACGCCTATGGCTGGCTGAAATCGGAAAACGGCGTGCATCGCCTGGTGCGCATCTCGCCGTTCGATTCCAATGCCAGGCGGCATACCTCGTTCGCGAGCGTCAATGTCTATCCGGTGATCGACGACCGCATCGTCATCGACATCAAGGAATCCGACGTTCGCATCGACACCATGCGCGCGCAGGGTGCCGGCGGACAGCACGTCAACAAGACCGAATTCGGCGATCCGCATGACGCATATCCCGACCAACATCGTGGTCTTCTGCCAGAACGACCGCTCGCAGCATCGCAACAAGGCGCAGGCCTGGGACATGCTGCGCGCGAAACTCTACGAAGCGGAATTGAAGAAGCGGGAAGAGAAGGCCGCCGCCGAGAACGCCCTGAAGACCGATATCGGCTGGGGCCACCAGATTCGCTCTTACGTGCTGCAGCCCTACCAGATGGTGAAGGATCTGCGCACCGGCGTCTCGACTTCCGATACCGGCGGCGTGCTGGATGGCGATCTCGATCAGTTCATGGCGGCCGCGCTTGCGCAGAAGGCGTTCGGCGGCGGACCGGATCAGGTCGAGGACGTCGACTGAAAACTCACGCGCGATCGTTGCGGCGCGTCGGAAAAACAACGTGACCGGGGTGGGCCTATATGGGGCAATGCCTCACTGATGCTGCCCTCCGAGGGCCCAGCCCGGCTCGCCGTTCGTGGTTTGAAGCCGCTACGCTGCCGTCCGAACGTATTCGTTGGCGATCATCGCGGCCACATGCGCCGGTGGTTCCATTACGACCTCCGTGCTCGTTGTATCTGCCACACAAGCCTGAACCTTCCAGCCGCGATGTCAAGTCACGAAGGGTCGCATGTGGGAAAGGTCGGTGAGGCTGTGTGTTACACGCTTGTGGCACGGGCGCGTTTTCTTCACGCGAACCGGTTTCCACTTCGCTCGAAAACGCTTTAGTTGAAACCGAGCCGCACACCCGCGCGCAGATATTTCTGCGGATCGACCGCTTCGCCTTCGACGCGCGTTTCGTAATGCAGATGCGGACCGGTCGATCGTCCGGTAGTGCCGATCTTGCCGATCATCTGGCCGATCCGTACGCGATCGCCGACCTTCACATCGATCGCGGAGAGATGACCGTAGCGTGTCGCAAGTCCGTTGCCGTGATCGACCTCGACCATTTTGCCATAGCCGCCATTGTGACCGGCGGTCGTCACGGTGCCGTTGGCGGTGGCGCGCACCGGGTCGCCGGTGTCGCCGCGCATGTCGAGGCCGGTATGCATCGCGGGCGAGCGCAGGAACGGATCCATGCGCATGCCGAAGCCGGACGACATGTCGATCTCGCCGGTGACCGGCTTGCGCACCGGCACGTCCGCGAGCGTGCGCGTCAGCCGTTCGACCTGCGCGCGCGAAACGTGAATGCGATAGAGCTGGCGCTCGAAAATCTTTTCCTCCGAACCGAGATTGGGCGCGACAAACGGTCCGCCGACCGCGCCTGCGGCCGGAGCCGGCGGTGCCTTGCCCGGATTGATGCCGAGATCGGAAAGCACGCTGCGGATGCGGCGGGCTTTCGAGTCGAAGCTTTCCTCCATCGCGCTGAGTGCGGAGGCCTGCTTGGATTCGAGCTTGTCGATCGATTCCTGCATGCGCGCGAGCGCGCCTTCGACGCCGCCCTTGGTCTTGGCGGCGTTGCGCAGGTTGAAGGAGGGAAGCGCGCGCGATTCCAGCCGCGCCTCGCGGTCGCCGGGCGCCTGGAAGATGATGGTGTCGTTGATCGGGGAGGGCTTGGGCTGGGCGCCGCCCTTCGGTGCCTCGGGTGCGCGGCCGCCCTTCGGGATCGAGCCGGTGGTCGTCATGTCCGGGAAGGACGACAGCGTCGCTGCGCGCTGCTCCAGCATGCCCTGCTTGCGCATCACCTGTTCGAGCTTCTGTTCGAACTGCTCCTGATCGAGCAATTGGCGCGAGGTGATGCGGTCGACCTGCGCGCGCAATTCGGCGATCCGGTCCTCATAGGCGAATTGCATCTCCGCCTGGCGGGCGATCAGCCGCTTCAGCACGTCGTCATGAAAGGCGAAATAGGTGCCGGTCAGCACCGACCAGCCCGCCATGATCACAAGACTTGCGATCACGAACCAGAAGGCGACCGGTCCGAGGCGAACCTGACGGCGGCCGTGAACCAGGGTGTAGTCGTCGGCGGCCTTGCGGCGCGGCTGTTGATGCTGGACCGGCCGCTGCGCGCGCGGTTGCTGTTGCGGGGCGGGAGCCTGGGCATAAGCCTCGTGCCCGCCTGGATATTCGTAAGCCCAGCCGTCGGCGGGCTGGGCGGCATCGTTGCGATAGCCGTGCGGACTGGATCGATTGGACATAACAACTCCCGCCTGACCCCTCAGGCGGGCCACGCCGAATACGGCGTCGATTTCAGCCTCGTATGGTTAATTTTCCGCAAATGATTGGGTGTTAGAGCCTTATACTGACTTCGATGGCCGCTTCGACAATCCCTTGGCTGCGGCAAGGACCTCTTCGACATGACCGGGCACTTTGACCTTGGGCCAGACCTTGGCGATGCGGCCGTCCGGGCCGATCAGAAAGGTTGCCCGGATCACGCCCATGAAGCTGCGGCCGTACATCGATTTCTCGCCCCAGACGCCATAGGCGCTGAGCATCGTCGTGGTTTTCGTCGGAACCGAGCGCGACCGAGAGGTCGTGCTTGTCGCGGAAACGCTCGATCGCCTTCATCGCGTCGGCGGAGACCCCGAGCACGCTCGCCCCGGCTTTGTCGAAGGCCTTGGCCAGACGCGAAAAGTCGATCGCTTCCCTGGTGCAGCCCGGCGTGTCGGCGCGGCGGATAGAAATACAGGACCAATATTCGCCCCTTGAAATCCGACAGTGCGACCTTGCCGCCGCCATCGCGGGGAAGGGCGAATTTCGGGGCTTTTTCGCCCTCCCTGGGCATTGCTGTCATATGCCTTCCTTTCGTCGTTTTCCGCAGGTCAATCTGACACTTGGTCACCGCTATCGGGCGACGGCGGGCGGGTATTCTCGGGTGTCCTATGGGCACCACAATCAGGTCAACCAGTCCGAGGGCGCAAGCGCCTTCGGCGTCACGGACAGGGGGATGTCCGACCGGGCATGACCAAGCCGGATCGCATGCCGCGCCTGCACGAGTTGCGCGCGCTCGAGGACACACTTGCGAGAACATCGCTCGACGTGCCGCAGCGACCTGCGCGCGCGCGCGTTGCGCGTATGGTGGCGCGTGCGGCGGACCGCGCGTCGGCCGCAGGTGCGCAAGCTCTGCGATCGGGGTCGGCGCCGCCTTCGCGGTCGTCTTCCTCGGAACGCGCCGGCCTGTGGCTGCGTCTGGCGGCCGGACCGATCGAACTCAACTTCCTGTCGCCCTGGCTCGCCTCCGCGGTCGAGCAGAATATCGGTCAGCGCCACAAGGTCGCGATTGCCGGCACCCAGATCGAGCGCGACAATTCCGGCCGCACCGCCATCCGCATCCGCGACATGCAGGTGCGCGACGCCGATGGCGCGGTGGTGGCCAGCGCTCCCAAGGCCGAAGTCTCGGTTTCGGGCGCGGGTCTGTTGCGCGGACAGCTGCGCGCGCAACGGGTGAGCCTGGTCGGTGCAGAACTCTCGGTCCGGATCGAGGAGGACGGGCAGGTCACCGTATCCACCGGCGCGGAGAGGCGGGCGCTGGCGGTAACGCCGGCGATCGTGAAGGCGGCTCCCGTTTCATCTTCGGGGCAGCCCGGCGCCGCAATGCCACCGGCGCAACGAAATGCGGCGGCAGCGAAGGTGCCCGCTGATCCTAGCGGCGCCGAACGGTTCGTCGCCTTCATGGCCTGGCTCGAACGGATTTCGACGCTTGGGCTCGACGGGCAGGGACTTGGCGAAATCGGTCTCAAGGACGGCGTTTTGCGGGTCGACGACCTGCGCACCGACAAGCACTGGACCTTCGAGCACATCAATTTCAGCGTGAACAAGCCGGGCAACGGCATCAGCGTGAATCTCAGTTCCGAAGATGCGCAGCGGCCGTGGAAACTCGGCGCCTCGATCCGGCAAAGCGGCTTCCAGCGCAAGCTCGTGCGCCTCGATCTGACCCGCGTCAATACCAAGGACCTGTTCCTGGCGACCCGGATCGGCGACGGACAATTCCAGGCCGATATCCCGCTCACCGGATCGATCCGCGCCGAAATCGGACCGGACTCGTTGCCGAAGGTGATCGAGGGCAAGCTCTATGCGGATTCGGGCCTGATCGGCGACCCGAAGGATCCGGGCGGTCACGCGCAAATCGATCGTGCCGAATTGACGCTCGACTGGGATGGCAACCGGCGCAACCTCGCCATGCCGTTCCAGATCCAGTCGGGAGCGAACCGGATCACGCTGTTCAGCCGCTTCGAAGCGCCGCCCACACCGGACGATCCCTGGCGTGTCACCGTGACCGGCGGCTCGGTGGTGCTGAGCGACGGCGCCAGCGATCCGCAGCCGGTGGTGCTGAACAAGATTCTGCTGCGCGCCAATCTCGATTTCATCCGCAAGCGCATCGAACTGGTACAGGGCGATCTGGGCGGTGCCGGCGTCAACGGCTTCCTGAATGGCGGAGTGGATTTTTCCAGTGGCGAACCGCGCCTTGCGGTCGGTCTTGCGATCACGCCGATGTCGAGCGCGGTGGCGAAAAAGATCTGGCCGGCCTTCATCGCCACCAAGGTGCGCAACTGGGTCGCAGAGAACCTGCAGAGCGGCGACATCGAGCGCGTCGACATTGCCACCAACGCGCCGATCGAGACCCTGAAGGAAGACGGTCCTCCGATTCCTTCCGACGGTCTGTCGATCGACGTCCAGGTGCGCAACGCGACGATCCGTCCGGTTGTCGGCATGCCCGCGATTACCGAGGCCGATCTCAAGACCAGCATCAAGGGACGCCAGGTCGTGGTGCAGGTCGGCCGCGGCGTGGTCGATCTCGGCGGCGGCAGGAAACTCACCGTCTCCAACGGCCGGTTCGAAGTCCCCGACACCCATCCCAAGTCGCCGCCGGCGCGCGCGCAATTCCGCGTCGACGGTCCGGTGCCGGCGGCGCTCGAATTGCTGCAATCGGAGCGCATTCGCGGTCAGGCGGCGGTGCCGATGGATTCGTCCAACAGCCGCGGCAATCTCGGCGGGATGGTGACCGTCAATCTGCCGATCACCGCCAATCCGGCGCCCGGGGCCACCCAATACAATATCGCGCTCGATGTCGCGGGCTTTGCCGCCGACAAGATGGTGATGGGCCAGAAGATCGAGGCGCAGGCGCTGAAGGTCACGGCCAACAATCTCGGCTATCAGATCAAGGGCGATGTGCGCATCAACGGAACGCCGGCCGCGCTCGATTACAGCAAGCTCGCCGACTTCCGGCGAAGCCGATGTGCGCGTGCAGACCACGCTCGACGAGGCGGCGCGCGCGAGATTTCGGCTTCAGCACCGGTTCCTCCCTGAGCGGTCCGGTGCCGATCAAGATTTCCGGCAAGGTTTCGGACAACAAGGACGTGCGGCTGCAGATCGATGCCGATCTGACGCCGGCCAAGGTCGAGAATTTGCTGCCGGGCTGGACCAAGCCGTCCGGCCGCTCCAATCGCGCGAGCTTCGTGCTGGTCACGCGCGACAAGGCGACGCGCTTCGAGAATCTGGTGATCGACGGCTCCGGCGCCAATGTGCGCGGCAATATCGAACTCGATGGCGCGGGCGATCTGGTCTCGGCGAATTTCCCGGTCTTCGCCTTGTCCGACGGCGACAAGACCAGTCTGAAAGCCGAGCGCAGCCCGGACGGCGTGCTCAAGGTGTCGATGCGCGGCGACGTCTATGACGGCCGCGGCTTCGTGAAGGCGTTTTTCGGCGGCGAGCAGAGCGAAAAGCCGAAGGCCGACACGCTCGATCTCGATCTCGACATTCGCCTGGGCGCGATCGCCGGCCATAACGGCGAGGCACTGCGCGGCGTCGACCTGAAAATGACCAAGCGCAACGGCCAGATTCGCACCTTCGCGCTCAATTCGAAGATCGGGCGGGAAGGGACGCTGACCGGCGAAATACGCGCCGGCGCGCAGCGAAAGAACGTCCTTTATTTCGAAACCGTCGATGCCGGCGCCCTGATGCGCTTCACCGATATCTATCCGCGCATTCATGGCGGGCAGATGTGGGTCGCGATGGATGTGCCGACGCCCGATCACGCGCCGCAGGACGGCATCGTCAATATCCACGATTTCACCATCAAGGGCGAGGCTGCGCTCAATCGCGTGGTCGGCGCCCAGCAGGGCGACACCCGCGGCGTCGACTTCACGCGCATGAAAGTCGAGTTCACCCGCACCCCCGGGCGCATGCAGGTGAAGGAGAGCGAAGTGCGCGGGCCGCTGGTCGGCGCCACGGTCGAAGGCAATATCGACTTCGTCAAGAACGACGTACGCATGCGCGGCACATTCGTTCCGCTTTACGGCATCAACAACGCCTTCGGCCAGATTCCGCTGGTCGGCCTTTTCCTTGGCGGCCAGAAGGAAGGTCTGCTCGGCATCACCTATGAGGTGGTGGGGCCGCCGAGCGCGCCGACCTTGCGCGTCAATCCGATGTCGGCGGTGGCGCCGGGATTGCTGCGCAAGTTCTTCGAATTCCCGAACCAGAAGCCGGCCGAACCGTTCGAATCCGGACCCGCGACCGCCGGCACGCGCTAGACAAGCGCCTTAAACCGGCTTCAGCAGCACGTGCTTCTTGCGGCCGAGCGACAGCTTGACGACGCCTTCCGGCGTCAAATCCTTGTTCGACAGTACGAGCTTTTCGTCGGTGACGGTCGCGTCATTGACCTTCAGGCCGCCGCCCTGGATCTGCCGGCGCGCTTCGCCGTTGGAAGCGACGAGGCCGGCCTTCACGGCGGCCGATAATACGCCAAGGCCGCCGGACAGATCCGCGCCGGCGATCTCGATCGTCGGCAGGCTTTCCGCCAGCGCGCCTTCCTCGAAGGTGCGGCGCGCGGTTTCGGCCGCGGCTGTCGCGGCGTCGCGGCCATGCACCAGAGCGGTCGCCTCGGTCGCCAGCGTCTTCTTCGCCTCGTTGACCTCTTGCCCCTTCAGCGCCGCCAGCCGCGCAATCTCGCCGAGCGGCAGCACCGTGAACAGCTTGAGGAAGCGCTCGACATCACCGTCCTCGGTGTTGCGCCAGTATTGCCAGTAATCATACGGGCTCACCATGTCCGGGTTGAGCCAGACCGCGCCGGCCGCGGTCTTGCCCATCTTGGCGCCGGAGGAGGTGGTGATCAGCGGCGAGGTCAGCGCGAAAAGCTGCGCATTCTTCATGCGGCGGCCGAGATCGATGCCGTTGATGATGTTGCCCCATTGATCCGAGCCGCCCATCTGCAGCACGCAGCCGTGGCGCTTGTTCAGCTCCACGAAGTCGTAGGCCTGCAGGATCATGTAGTTGAATTCGAGGAAGGACAGCTCCTGCTGGCGGTCGAGCCGCAGCTTCACCGAATCGAACGACAGCATCCGGTTGATCGAGAAATGCCGGCCGACGTCGCGCAGGAAATCGATGTAATTGAGCGTGTTCAGCCAGTCGGCATTGTTCGCCATGATGGCGTCGCCCGGGCCGTCGCCGAAGGTCAGGAATTTCGAGAAAATCGCGCGGATGCCGCGCAGATTCTCGTTGATCATCTCGTCGGTCAGGATCTTGCGGCTCTCGTCCTTGCCGGAAGGGTCGCCGACCCGGGTGGTGCCGCCGCCCATCAGCGCAATCGGACGGTGGCCGGTCTGCTGCATCCAGTGCAGCATCATGATCGGCAACAGCGAGCCGATATGCAGGGAGGGCGCGGTGCAGTCGAAGCCGATATAGGCGGTGACGCGCTGGGAGGTCGCCAGCGCATCGAGCTGGTCGGGTTCCGACACCTGATGGATGAAACCGCGTTCCGACAGGACGCGAAGAAAATCAGACTTGTACTGGCTCATGGTAAAACCGTGTTCGCCCGCGGCGCGGACGTGGTGTATCAGGTCCGGCAGGGGATTGAAACACGGGGCGGCCTTTGCGGACCTATCGCGCCATCGGGCTGATGAGCGGCACCTCGATGGACGGCATCGATGTCGCGCTGATCGAGACCGACGGCGAGACCGTTTCCCGATTCGGCCCGTCCGACGCTGCAGGTCTATCGCGAGGACGAGGTGGCGTTGTTGCGGCGCGCGGTCGAGGCCGCCCGCGGGCTGACCGACCGGACCGCGCGGCCCGGCGTGATCGGCGAGGCCGAGCGGATGTCGACGGCGTTGCATGCCGGTGCGGTGCGCGCCTTTCTCGATGCCAATGCGATCGATCCCGGCCTCGATCGACGTGATCGGCTTCCACGGCCAGACGATTCTGCACCGTCCGGAGGACCGGCTGACGGTGCAGATCGGCGACGGGCAAGCCTCGCCGACGAAACCGGCATCCGCGTGGTGTATGACCTGCGGGCGGCCGATGTGGCTGCCGGCGGGCAGGGCGCGCCGCTGGTTCCGGTGTTTCACCGCGCGCTGGCGGCGATGCTGAACGCGGCCGCATCCGATCGCGGTGCTCAATGTCGGCGGCGTCGCCAATGTCACCTTCATCGACGGCATACCGGACCCCTATGCCTGCGATACCGGACCGGGCAATGCGCTGATCGACGATTTCATGCGCGAGCGCAGCAGGCGCGATGCGCGACGAGAATGGGCAAGCCGCTGCGCGCGGCCGTGTCGACGAGGCGGCGGTGGCGCGCGTTCTCGAGCATTCCTTCTTCGCGCTGAAGCCGCCGAAATCGCTCGACCGCAATTCCTTCCGCGAATGGGTGACCGAGCGCGCCGGGCTCGCAGAAAAAAGCATCGAGGATGGCGCGGCGACGCTCGCCGCCATCACCGCGGCGACGGTCGCGACCATCGTGCCGCATCTGCCGCAAGCGCCGAAAAGCTGGATCGTGTGCGGCGGCGGCGCCAGCAATCCGACCCTGATGCGGATGCTGGGCGAGCGGCTAGCGCCTGCGAGTGTCGAGACCGCGTCGGCGGCCGGCTGGAACGCGGACGCGATCGAGGCGCAGGCCTTCGCCTTCATGGCGGTGCGATGCTTGCGCGGATTGCCGATCACGTTTCCGACCACCACCGGCGTGCCGAAGCCTTTGACCGGCGGCGTGGTGGCGCAAGCACGCCCGGCGCGGACCAAGAAAATGAGCCTGTAGAACACGGCTTTTCGATTTCGGTTTCACATGAAAAAATTCCTATGACGGCCTTGCCGGCCGTCTTTCATATTCGTAGAAACGCCGGATGCTCGGGCTGCGAGTTGCGCGCGAGCGCGATGATCCGCGCATTGCTCACGACGGAAGCTCGCGGGAGGGATTTCTTCTGCGATCCTCGCCTCGCTGCTTCGGCAATTGGTCGGCGACCGGCTGCCGGAACTGGCAAGCCCGCGCGATCGCGACCGGCGCGCGCACTCGTCATCAGGATGCGCGACGAAAACCGATACGATCTGCTCGGGAAGAGAATTGTGCATCTAAAGTAAATTTGATCACTCGCTCCTGCTTTGGCCTGTACGCTGCGGAGCCAGCAGAATGACGGTTCGAGTTCATTCGAAGATTTCATACTCCGATAGATCGAAAGCGTGGGTCGAGCGATGCGTAATCTGACTGTGGCCTGGTTTGTCCTGCTGGTTTCCATCGTCGTCTTTGTGCTGCTTTCGGTGAATTTCGACATTGCGCAAATCTGGTCGGCGTTTCAGTCCCGGTCTTCCGTTCAACAGCTTGTGATGGTCTGCATGGTGCTTGCGGGCCTGTGGATATTGATCGGCCTCATATGGCAGGCGGACCGGACACAACGCCTTTCGATGTCCCTGCAGCAGATACAACGACGGCTCGACGGGTTCAGACAGGCGGCACTGCCGGTCGACGAAGCGCAGCGCGGTCTCGATGCCGCCGCCAGTCATCTGCTGAGCAGCGATCCGGAAGAAGCGGTCAAGCAGCTTCAGCAGCGGATGTCGGAAGCGGAGGATCGCACCGCCGCGCAGCAGGGCAAGAACCGGTCCGCCGATTTTCAGGCTCAGATCGACGATATCCGGCAGCGCCAGCAGAAGCTTCGGGACCGGCTCGGCGACGTGATCGGCGAGAGGCGGGATATGGAGCCGGTCTTCAACGAGCTAAGGGAGCGGCAGAGGCAACTGGATAACACGCTGTCGGAGCTTGAAGTCGATGACAGGCGAAACAGTCTGCTGTCGCGCCAGGAGGAAACCGAGCGAGCCGCGGTCAAGAGCGAGAACCGGCTGCAGTCTTTGCAGGCAGCTTTTGAGGCCTTCCGGAATCTGCGGACCCAACTCGGCACCGTCCAGACCCAGCTCGAGCCGCTGCAATCGGGCATCAGCGGTCTTGTTCCGCTGGCGGACGAAACCCAGCAGCTCAGAGACAAATGCCTTGCCGCCTTGAAAGACCTGGAATCGAAGAACCTCCCGGCCCGCATCGACGGGCTGACCAAGAGCAAGTCGGAAGCCGCGCAAAAGCTTCAGCTCCTGGAGGCCGGGCGGCAATCGCTGGACGAACTGCGCCGGGAATTGGTCGCGTTCGGCGAGCGGCACGAGCACATCTCGCGCTCGATCGCCGATGTCGAGACCAACGCGCAGGGGCAACGCCTGTCCGATCGCATCAAGGATCTGGGCGATCTCGTTACAAAATCCCGCGAGCGGCTATGGGCGGCGCAGGAAGCGCTGGTGACGCTCGGCAATTTCAAGGGCGACATCGAGAAGATGCATGTCGACATGGTGCCCTTGAAGGCGCCGGACCACGGCGTCACGGCGATGACAGGCCAGGTGCAGGAGCTGCTGGATCGCATGGGCAGCGCGCTGGCGCAGATGGAGCGCCAGGGCGATGCCACCCTGTTCGCGCGGCTGGAAGACTTCGCGGCCGGCAAGGCGCAATCCAGATCGCGCATCGAAGCCATTCAGCAATGTTTCACGGAACTGAGCGCGATCCGCGGCGACATCAACGGCCTGTTCGCGACCATGAACGAGTCGCTGAAGAAGAACATGTAGCGGGGTTGCGGAATTTCCCGCGGCCGCACTGTGCGCGTCAGACGTCCTAAGCCGCCTTGCGCCGGTGCGGTTTCTTTCCGCGCCGCAGGAAATGCCGGATCAGGCGCGGGCGCTGCGGATGCACCAGCAGGATATCGCTGACCAGCTTGGCGCCGCCGCGCTTTCGCTCCAGCGTCAGCTTGCGTGAATGGAATTGCTCGAGTTCCGGCCGGTGCCCGACGCTGACGATGGTGAGCCCCTCCATCTCCTCGGACAGAAGCTTCATCAGAGTCGTCCTGGCTTTTCGGGTCGAGCGCGGCGGTCGCTTCATCGAGCACGATGATGTCGGGCCTGTGCAGCAGCACGCGCGCGACGGTGAGGCGCTGCTTCTCGCCGCCCGACAGCGTCTGGTCCCAGGGCTGGTCCTCCTCGATGCGATCCTTCAGATGGCCGAGACCGACGCGTTCCAGCGCCTTGGCGATGGTCTCGATGTCCCAGTCCTCGGCCGCGCCCGGATAGGCGACCGCGCGGCGCAGGCTGCCGATCGGCACATAGGGCCGCTGCGGCAGCAGGAACAGCCGCGCATCCTTCTGGATGTCGATCTCGCCGCCGCCCCAGGGCCATAGCCCGGAAATCGCGCGCACCAGCGTGCTCTTGCCGCTGCCCGACGAGCCGGCGATCAGCACCCGCTCGCCCTTCTTGACGATCGACGTCGGTGTCGTCGACCACCGCCGTGCCGTTGTCGAGCGAGACCGAGAAATCCTTCAGCCGAAGGGCTGCGTCTTCGGTGACGCCGCGCTTGATGCGGTTGATGCCTTCGCCGGTCTCCGCGCGCTCCAGCGCGTCGAGCGAGACCATGAGCGAGGCGGTGCGGCGCGCGCCGGCATTCCATTCGGCGAGGCGAGGATAATTGTCGACCAGCCAGTTGAACGCGGCCTGCACGATGGTGAAGGCGGAAGCCGCCTGCATCACCTGGCCGAGCGACATCGAGCCGTCGAGGAATTTCGGCGCACACAGGATGATCGGCAGCACCGGCGCGATGATGCCGGAGCCTTGCGAGACGACGGTGGTGCGCATGTGCTGAACGCAAAGCGCGCGCCAGCGCCGCAGCACTTCCACCAGCGACGCGGTTGAGGCCGGCGCGCTCTTCTTCCTCGCCGCCCAGCAGCGCGATGCTCTCGCCGTTCTCGCGCACGCGCGTGAGATGATAGCGATAATCGGCTTCGGCCTGGTTCTTGGCTTCCGACACCGCGACGAAGCGATTGCCGACGATCGTCATGGTGCCGCTGGCAATCGCCGAATAGATCACGGCCGCGATCACCAGAAAGCCGGGAATGGTGATCTCGGTGCCGCCGAGCGAAAAGGTCAGCGCGCCGCCGATGGTCCAGAGCACGGCGATGAAGGTGAGCGCCGACAGCGAGGCGGTGGTGACGCCGACCGCGAAATCGATCGGAGCGTCGGTCGCAACCCGCAGATCCTCGGTGAGCCGGCCTTCCGGATTCTGATGATCGCCGCTGACCAGGTTGAGCTGGTAGTAGCGCCCGTTCTTCAGCCAGCGCATCGAGCATGTGATCGGAAAGCCAGGCGCGCCAGCGCCGCTGCGTGGTCATGCGGCAATAGACGTTGATCGACGCCGAGACCGACGCTTGTCGCGGCGAGCGGAAAGAAGATCAGCGCCAGCGTGAAGACGGTGGCCGCATCGCGCTTTTCGAGACCGTCGAAGATCGCCCGATTCCAGACATTGATGCCGTATTGGGCCGCGACCGTCAGCAGCACCAGAACGAACAATCCGATCGTCAGCGGCCAGGCGAGACGATCGCCGCCTTTCCAGAACCCGATCGCGGAAAGCCAGAAGCGTTGCTGGAGCGCGCGCCGTCGCTCCTTCTCGCGCTCGGCCTCGGCTTGCGGATCGTCGCTTTCGTCCTCGCTCTCCTCCGGAGGTTGCGCGGCGGTATCGTCGAGCGACGGTTCCTGCTTTTTAGCCTCTTCGGCAATCTTCGCCGGCCGGTTCTTGCGCCGCTGCGGCAAGCTTGCCGTCTTCGTTGCTGTCGTCCGACGGCTGCACCTTGTCGGATGAAGCCTTCGATGGCTTCACCTGGTCGGTGAATCGCCGGCGCTCATTGGTATCCCTCGTTGCTGCACGCAACGGGGACAAACGCCTTTCGATAGATTGAGTTCCCTTCGCGGGAAGCCGGACGCGAAGACTACGCCGCGGTCGGCTTCCTGCCGCTGGTGCCGAGCCGCTTGTCGAGATAGGCGTTGACCGACACCATCAGCGAATCGATCTTGGCATCGAAGAAGTGGTTGGCGCCGGTCACCACCTTCTGCTCGATCACGATGCCCTTCTGGGTCTTCAGCTTGTCGACCAGCGTGGTCACGTCGCGATGCGGCACCACCGCGTCCTTGTCGCCATGGATGATCAGGCCGGAAGACGGGCAGGGCGCCAGGAACGAGAAGTCGTAGAGATTGGCGGGCGGCGCGATCGAGATGAAGCCCTCGATCTCGGGCCGGCGCATCAGGAGCTGCATGCCGATCCAGGCGCCGAACGAGAAGCCCGCGATCCAGCAGGAGCGCGCTTCCGGATTGATGGTCTGCGCCCAGTCCAGCGCCGAAGCCGCATCCGACAATTCGCCGACGCCGTGATCGAACGAGCCCTGGCTCCTGCCGACGCCGCGGAAATTGAATCGCACCACCGAGAAGTTGCGATGCACGAAGGCGTAATAGAGCTGGTAGACGATCTGATGGTTCATCGTCCCGCCGAATTGCGGATGCGGATGAAGGATCAGCGCCAGCGGAGCATTTTTCTGCGGCGCAGGATGGTAGCGGCCCTCGATACGTCCGGCGGGACCGGTAAAAATGACTTCTGGCATGAAGGACCTCGGCTGGTGCGGCAGGACTTGAGGCTCCGGCCGCGGGTTCTAATGCGCGCTTGACGTTGCGATCCAGCGCACGTAGTTTTTAGAACCATTCTAATATGCAACCGCCCGGTGGCTGCAACCGCGCAAAGCGGGGCCGCACGGGCGCGACAGGGCTTTCTATCATGAGGGCGGGGGCAAAATGCAAGCTTTCTCGCACCCTGTGATAGGAGGGTGACAGGTTCGATGCCGGTTGTAGAAAGTCGTGATGCTATGGAAGCGCCTGAAGATGCGCGCCTATCTGGACTGGAACGCGACCGCGCCGCTGCGGCCGCAGGCCCGCGCCGCCATGCTGGCGGCCCTGGAACTGACCGGAAATCCGTCCTCGGTTCATGCCGAGGGCCGTGCCGCCCGCCGGACCGATCGAGCAGGCGCGGGCGCAGGTCGCGGCGCTGGTCGGGGCCGACCCGGCGGAAGTGACGTTCACCTCGGGCGGGACCGAAGCCAATGCGCTGGCCCTGTCGCCGGGATGGTCGCCGGCCGCGCGGCGCGAGCTTCGACCGGCTGCTGGTTTCGGCGATCGAGCATCCTTCCGTGTGCGCAGGGCGGCCGCTTTCGCGGCCGAGCAGGTCGCGACGCATCCCGGTGACCGGCGCGGGCATCGTCGATCTGGACGCGCTGAAGGCGGCGTTGCGGGCAGGTCCCGCGCTGGTTTCGGTCATGCTCGCCAATAACGAGACCGGAATTCTTCAGCCGATTCGCGAGGTCGCTGACATCGTCCATGAGGCGGGCTCGCTGCTGCATGTCGATGCGGTGCAGGCGCCCGGGCGAATTGAGTGTAATATCAATGAATTTGAGTGCCGATCTTCTGACGATTTCTGCGCACAAGATCGGCGGCCCCAAGGGCGCCGGCGCGCTGGTGCGGCGCGAGGGCCTGCATCTGGCGCGAGCCGCTGATCCGCGGCGGCGGCCAGGAGCGCGGCCTGCGGGCCGGGACCGAGGACGTGGCGGCGATCGCCGGCTTCGGCGCGGCTGCCGCGGCGGCGGGCTCGAGTCTTGCCGCCGACGCCGCCTCGATGCGGCGGCTGCGCGACCGGCTGGAAGCGGGCCTCCGGGCCGCGACCCCGGACGTCGTCATTTTCGGGGCGGGACAGGAGCGGCTGCCCAATACCACCCTGTTCACCCATGCGGGGCTTTCGGCCGAGACCGCCATCATCGCCTTCGACCTCGAAGGGGTCGCGGTGTCGTCCGGTTCGGCCTGCTCCTCGGGCAAGGTCCAGCCCTCGCAGGTGCTTTCGGCCATGGGCGTGGAACCCGGCTCTGGCGCGCGGGGCGATCCGCGTTTCGAGCGGCCCTGCCACCACCGAGGCGAATATCGATCGTTGTCTAATTGCTTGGATAAAGCTTCAGGAATCACTACTTAAGGGGCGAACCATCATCGCCGCTTGAGCGGCTTTGCGGAGGATCAACCGACGCAAGGCCTTAACGATCCATAACCGACATATCCGCTGCGGTCCTTGAAACCGCGAGGGGAGAAGAAAATGCCGGCCGTACAAGAGACCGTCGAACAGGTTCGCCGTATCGACGTCGATCAATATAAATATGGATTCGAGACCGAGATCGAATCCGACAAGGCCCCCAAGGGCCTGTCCGAGGACATCGTCCGCTTCATCTCGGCGAAGAAAAACGAGCCGCAATGGATGCTCGACTGGCGGCTCGATGCCTATCGCCGCTGGCTGACCATGCGCGAGCCCGACCTGGGCGCGGGTGCATTACCCGAAGATCGATTTCCAGGATTATTATTATTACGCGGCGCCGAAGCAGAAGAAGGCGCTGAACTCGCTCGACGAGGTCGATCCGGAAATCCTGCGCACCTACGAGAAGCTCGGCATTCCGCTGCGCGAGCAGGAATTGCTGGCGGGCGTCGTGCGCCCGGAAGGCGAGCGGCGCGTGGCGGTCGACGCGGTGTTCGATTCGGTGTCGGTTGCGACCACCTTCAAGGCCGAGCTGGCCAAGGCCGGCGTGATCTTCATGCCGATCTCGGAAGCGCTTCGCGAGCATCCCGAGCTGGTGCAGAAATATATCGGCACGGTGGTGCCGGTGACCGACAATTTCTACGCCACGCTGAATTCGGCGGTGTTCTCCGACGGCTCGTTCGTCTACGTGCCGCCGGGCGTGCGCTGCCCGATGGAATTGTCGACCTATTTCCGCATCAACGAGAAGAATACCGGCCAGTTCGAGCGCACGCTGATCATCGCCGACAAGGGCTCCTATGTCAGCTATCTCGAAGGCTGCACCGCGCCGATGCGCGACGAGAACCAGCTTCATGCCGCGGTGGTCGAACTGGTCGCCCATGACGACGCCGAGATCAAATACTCGACGGTGCAGAACTGGTATCCGGGCGACGCGGAAGGGCAAGGGCGGCATCTATAATTTCGTGACCAAGCGCGGCGATTGCCGCGGCAGGCGCTCGAAGATTTCCTGGACCCAGGTCGAGACCGGCTCGGCCATCACCTGGAAATATCCGAGCTGCATCCTGCGCGGCGACGGTTCGCGCGGTGAATTCTATTCGATCGCGATCTCGAACGGCATGCAGCAGGTCGATTCCGGCACCAAGATGATCCATCTCGGCAAGAACACGACCAGCCGGATCATCTCCAAGGGCATCTCGGCGGGGCGTTCGCAGAACACCTATCGCGGGCTGGTCTCCGCCCATCGCAAGGCGACCGGCGCGCGCAACTTCACCAATTGCGACTCGCTGCTGGTCGGCGACAAGTGCGGCGCGCATACCGTGCCCTATCTCGAGGCCAAGAATTCCTCGACGGTGTTCGAGCACGAGGCCACCACCTCGAAGATTTCCGAGGACATGCTGTTCTATTGCCGCCAGCGCGGACTGTCGGCCGAAGAGGCGACCGCGCTCGTGGTCAACGGCTTCGTGAAAGACGTGCTGCAGCAACTGCCGATGGAGTTCGCGGTGGAAGCGCAGAAGCTGATTTCGATCTCGCTGGAGGGATCGGTCGGATAATCCGTCCTTCGAGCTTCTCTCGGGACGCAAAGCCAGAAACGGAAAAAATCGATGCCTCTGCTGGAAGTCAAAAACCTGCACGTCGAGATCGGCGGCAAGCAAATCCTGAACGGTCTCGACCTCACGGTCGAGAAGGGTCAGGTCCACGCCATCATGGGCCCGAACGGCTCAGGCAAGTCGACGCTGTCCTATGTGCTCGCCGGCAAGGCCGGCTATGTGATCACGCAGGGTGAAATCCTGCTCGACGGCCAGAGCATCGCCGGCATGGAGCCGGACGAGCGCGCCGCCAAAGGCCTGTTCCTGGCCTTCCAATATCCGATCGAGATTCCCGGCGTCGCCACCATGACCTTCCTGCGCACCGCCGTGAATGCGCAGCGCAAGGCGCGCGGCGAGGCCGAATTGTCGACGCCGGAATTCATGAAGAAGGTGCGCGACAGCGCGGCCAAGCTCGGAAATCGATCCGGAAATGCTGCGCCGCGCGGTCAATGTCGGGTTCTCCGGCGGCGAGAAGAAGCGCAACGAGATTCTGCAGATGGCGATGCTGGAGCCGCGGCTTGCGGTGCTCGACGAGACCGATTCCGGGCTCGACATCGACGCGCTCAAGATCGTGGCCGACGGCGTCAACCGGCTGCGCTCGCCGGAGCGCTCGCTTCGTGGTCATCACGCATTATCAGCGGCTGCTCGACTACATCGTGCCGGACATCGTGCATGTGCTGTCGAGGGGCCGCATCGTGCGCACCGGCGGCAAGGAACTGGCGCTGGAGCTCGAGGAGAAGGGCTACGCGCAATACCAGGATGAGGCGGCGTAAGCCGATCGCGCGATGACCGAACTGAAAGTCATACGTACGACCGCCGAGCAGGGGCTCGTGGATGCCTTTGCCGGCGCGCGCGCGACGCTGCCCGGAAGCGGCGCCGTCAAGTCGCTGCGCGAGAATGCCTTCCACGCCTTCGAGGCGAAGGGGCTGCCGCACCGCCGGGTCGAGGAATGGAAATATACCGACCTGCGCGCGCTGATGCGCGATGCCAAGCCGCTGGCGCCGCCGCCGGATGCGGCCGGCGAAGCGCGAGGCGAAATCCGCGGGCGCCTTCCTCGAAGCCGTGAAGGCGCGGCGGATCGTGATCGTGGACGGCGTATTCGCCGCCGATCTGTCCGACCTTGCCGCGCTTGAAGCCGGGCTTGCCATCGGCTCGCTGGCGCGAGGCCTTGTCGAAGGGCGATGCCGCGGTGCTGGAACGTCTCGGGCGTGTCTCGCCGCTCGGCGACGACCCGGCGCTTGCGCTCAACACCGCGATGATGGGCGACGGCGCGGTGATCCGGATTGCCGACGGCGCCACGATCGCGCGCCCTCTGCATCTGGTTTTCGTCACGACCCAGGCGAAGCCGGTCTCGTTGTTCACCCGTTCGCTGGTGAGCGTCGGCAAGGGTGCCAGCGTCACCCTGATCGAGAGCCACGAGGGACCGGACGGCATCGAACATCAGGTCAATCACGCGCTCGACCTTGCGGTCGCCGAGGAAGCCAGGCTCGATCACATCAAGATCGGCCGCGAAGGCGACCGCACGCTTGCATGTCGCGACCTTGACCGCCGAAATCGGCAAGGGCGCGCTGATCAACGATTTCATCTTCACGCTCGGCGGCGCCGTCACCCGCAACCAGATCGCGATGCGCATGAACGGCACGGCCATCCATGCCGGCATCCGCGGCGCCACGCTGCTGAAAGATCGCCAGCACGCCGACAACACGCTGGTGGTCGATCACGCGATCGGCCATTGCGAGAGCCGCGAATTGTTCAAGGCGGTGCTGGACGGCGAGAGCCGCTCGGTCTTTCAGGGCAAGATCATCGTGCAGCCGCATGCGCAGAAGACCGACGCCAAGATGGCGACGCATGCGCTGCTGCTGTCGGAAGAGGCCGAGGCCGATGCCAAGCCGGAACTGGAAATCTTCGCCGACGACGTGGTCTGCGGCCACGGCGCGACCGCGGGCGCGCTCGACGACGATCTCCTGTTCTATCTGAAGGCGCGCGGCATCCCGCAGAAGGAGGCCGAGGCGCTGATGGTCGAGGCCTTTATCGGCGAAGCGGTCGAGGCGATCGGCAACGAGACCCTGCGCGAGGTGCTGATGGAGCTCGCGCGCGGCTGGCTGAAGGCGCGGAGCCTGACCATGCATCCCGCAGTCACCAATGGCAGCTATGACGTAGCCCGCATCCGGCAGGACTTTCCGGCCTTGTCGATGCAGGTCTATGGCAAGCCGCTGGTCTATCTCGACAATGCGGCGTCGGCGCAGAAGCCGAAAGCCGTGCTCGATCGCATCCAGCACGCCTATACCCACGAATATGCCAACGTGCATCGCGGCCTGCATTACCTCGCCAATGCCGCGACCGACGCCTATGAGGGCGCGCGCGAGACCGTCGCCAAATTCCTGAACGCGCCGCGCAAGGAAGAGGTGATCTTCACCCGCAACGCCACCGAGGCGATCAACCTCGTGGCCTATACCTTCGGCCGCGAGCATCTGAAGGAAGGCGACGAGATCGTGCTCTCGATCATGGAGCACCATTCCAACATCGTGCCGTGGCATTTCCTGCGCGAGCGGCAGGGCGCCGTCATCAAATGGGCGCCGATCGACGACGACGGCAATTTCCTGATCGACGAATTCGAGAAGCTGCTGGCGCCGCGCACCAAGATGGTCGCGATCACCCATATGTCGAATGCGCTCGGCACCTACGTGCCGGTGAAGGAGGTGGTGCGGATCGCGCATGCGCGCGGCATTCCGGTGCTGGTCGATGGCAGCCAGGCGGCGGTGCATCTGCCGATCGACGTGCAGGATATCGGCTGCGACTTCTATGTCTTTACCGGCCACAAGATCTACGGCCCGTCCGGCATCGGCGTGTTGTGGGCGAAATACAGCCATCTCGAAGCGATGCCGCCCTTCAATGGCGGCGGCGAGATGATCCGCGATGTGTTCGAGGATCGCGTCACCTATGGCGATCCGCCGCATAAATTCGAGGCCGGCACGCCGCCGATCGTGCAGGCGATCGGGCTCGGCGCTGCCATCGACTACGTCAATTCGATCGGCAAGGACCGCATCCGCGCGCATGAGGACGGGCTCATCCGCTACGCCCATGACCGGCTGCGCGAGATCAATTCGCTGAAAATCATCGGGCAGGCGAAAGAGCAAGGGCGCGGTGGTCTCGTTCGAGATGAAGAATGCGCATCCGCACGATGTCGCGACCATCATCGACCGCTCGGGCGTCGCGGTGCGCGCCGGAACCCATTGCGTGATGCCGCTGTTGAACCGGATCGGCGTCACCGCGACCTGCCGGGCGTCGTTCGCGCTCTATAATACGAAGGACGAAATCGACAGCCTTGCCCGTGCCCTTGTCAAAGCGCAGGATTTCTTCGCATGACCGACGAAACCCAGACCGACGCAGATCAAGAAGGCGCCGCGCACCGCAGGCATCCGAGACCTCGGCATTGCCGGCGGAGGAAATTGCGCGTCTGAGCGACGATATCGTGGCGGCGCTGAAGACCGTCTACGACCCGGAAATTCCCGTCGGACATCTACGAACTCGGCCTGATCTACAAGGTCGACATCAAGGACGACCGCACCGTCGATGTCGACATGACGCTGACCACGCCGAATTGTCCGTCCGCGGCGGAACTGCCGATGATGGTCGAGAATGCGGTCGCCAGCGTGCAGGGCGTCGGCCCGGTCAATGTACAGGTGATTTGGGACCCGCCATGGGACCCGAGCCGGATGTCGGACGAGGCAAGGCTCGTTCTCAACATGTGGTGAGTTGCAAAGGGCGCCATGAGCGCCCACATTAACGATCGAAAAAGCCCGGTCGATTCAAACTGTTACGATTCGAAACGAACGGGCATTCAGGAGAACAGGGAATGGCCACTGCGAGACCCCGCCCGCAGGTGATGCGTCTCACCGAAGCCGCGGCTTCGCGCATCAAGGAATTGATGTCGAAGTCGGATCATCCGATCGCGGGTTTGCGCGTCGGCGTGCGCAATGGCGGCTGCGCCGGCATGGCCTACACGATGGAATATGCGCAGGAGGCCAAGCCGACCGACGAAGTGGTCGAGGACAAGGGCGTGCGCATCCTGATCGATCCGAAGGCGGTGCTGTTCCTGCTCGGCACCGAGATGGACTACAAGATCGACAAGATGGCGGCGCAGTTCGTGTTCAACAATCCGAACCAGACCTCGGCCTGCGGCTGCGGCGAATCGGTGCAGCTCGACGCCGGCGCAGGGCGCAGGCGGCCGGGCGCGCATTGATCGGCCTGTTGCCGGTCGCGCGTCGTGGACGCCGAATTCATCCGCGGACCTTTCTTCGCCTCTTTCCGTCCCGGTCGACGGTGCGCCGCATGTTCGGCGGCGCCGGGCTGTTCGTGGATGGCGTGATGTTCGCGCTGGTGGTGGACCAGGCGATCTATCTCAAGGTCGACGAGACCAATGAGCCGGATTTCCTGCGCGAGGACCTGCCGCCGTTCGGCTATTCCACTTCGAAGGGGCGGCCGCGCGCTGATGTCGTATCGCCGCATGCCGGACCGCCTCTACGACGATCCCGACGAACTGGCGCAATGGGCGGGCAAGGCGTTGCAGGCGGCCCAGCGCAAGCCGCGCCGAAGCCAAAGGCGGCCCGGAAGAAATCCAGGTCCGTGCGGAACTAGGACATGACCCGAAAGTGGGAACCGGATCTCGAAAAGATCGCCGATCAAACAGGTAAGCGAGAGCTCTGATTCAACGAAGTCGGATCAGGCCCTAAGCGACGGCCGCTGTGCGCGTGGGGAGAGACTTCCGGATCGCTTTCGCAGATCACCCGGTTGCGGCCGCTGCGCTTTGCGGCATAGAGGCAGGCATCGGCGCGCCCGATCAGCGACTGCGCGCTGTCGCCCGGCCGCAGCGTCGCAACGCCGATCGAGATGGTGACGCGGCCGAGATGCTCGCCGGTCGAACGCTTCATCAATTCCTTGCTCATCACCGCGCGGCGGATGTGGTCGGCGACCGTGACCGCCGAGCGCAGCACCGTGTTCGGCAGGATGATGGCGAATTCCTCGCCGCCGTAACGGGCCGCGATGTCCTGGCCCTTCACATTCTGCTTCACCGACAGCGCCACCAGACGCAGCACCTGGTCGCCGGTGAGATGGCCGTAGGTGTCGTTGAATTTCTTGAAATGGTCGATGTCGGTCATCAGCAGCGACATCGACTCGTTGTCGGCGGCCGCTTCGGCGATCGCGCTTGCGAGCGCCTGATCGAAATACTTGCGGTTGGCAAGCGAGGTCAGCGGGTCGGTCAGGCTCTCGGTGCGGACGACTTCGAGATTTTCCTGAAGCTGGTTGATCTCCTGCTTCGAGGCGGTGAGGCGCTGCTCGAGATTGTGGTTGACCTCTTCCATCTCCTTGGTGGTGTGGACCAGGCATTCCACGATGCTGCGAAGGCCGTCGCGGTCGGCGCCCGTGCAGCTCGCGCGAGACGCCGGCCAGGCTTTCGGAATAGTTGCTGGCGGAGCCGGCGGCGGCATCCACCATCGCCATCACCTGCTCGATCTCGTCCATGACGCGCGTGCCGACCTTGTCGATGCGCTCGCCCAGTCGCGTCGGCGACAGGTAGGTGTTGTAGATCTGGTCGATATCGGCTTCCGACAGCGTGCCGCTGCGCGACAGGATCTCGTTGACCGTCTCGTTGAGCGAGGGGTGATAGCCGGTCGCGTAGCTGTACCAGATTTCGTAATTGCGAGGCGTGGCGGGCTGCCGCAGCGCCTTGATCTGTCCGAATGCAATTTCGGCGAACGCCATGGTGCGTTCGTGCTCGTCGCTGTTGGTCGCCATCATTGGCCCCCGGAAAGCACACAACAAAATAGGCCGCCCGATTCTGCGTCGGGAGGCCTCAATCAGATTGGCGCACGTTATTCCACAGGCGTGAACGGGTGGTAAATTTTGTCCCGGGCGGTGCCAAGCGTTCGAAAATGCTCAGCTTTTTCACCATCCGGTTACATCGGCAGACCAGGGTACGATCAGGCCTTGACGCGAACCGGACGCAACAGGAAGGCGGGCAGGTGGGATGTGTCGGGCTCGACATCGGCGGCGACCGAGGCGGCGGCGCCGCGCGGTGCTCGAGCCGCGCCACCGGAGCGGCCGCTTGCGGCGCGCGTTCCTGACGCTCGGCGTTCCTGACGCTGCGCTCGGCTGCGTCCTGACGCTCGCCGCGCGGTTGACGCTCGCCACGTTCCTGGTGCTCGCCGCGGTGATTGCCGCGGCTGCGGCCGCGCGATGGCTCGCGCCGGGGCGCCGGCTCGTCCGCGCTCTCGGCGGCCGCCGGAGCGACCATGTCGGGCGCCGGCGGTATGGTGGTTCCGATCAGCTTCTCGATCGCCGCGACCGCCTTGTGGTCGGCCGAGGTCACGATCGTGATAGGCGACGCCGGTCTTGCCGGCACGGCCGGTGCGGCCGATGCGGTGGACGTAATCGTCGGCGTGGAAGCGGGACGTCGAAATTCAGCACATGGCTGACATCGGGAATGTCGAGGCCGCGCGCGGCGACGTCGGAGGCGATCAGCAGCGTCGGCTTCGCCCTTGCGGAATTTGTCGAGCGCCGCGGTGCGCGCCGACTGCTCCAGATCGCCATGCAGCGCGACCGCGTTGAAGCCGTGCTTCACCAGCGAGCGATGCAGCAGCGCCACCTCGCGCTTGCGATTGCAGAACACGATGGCGTTCTTGAAATTCTCGGCGGTGCGGATCAGATGGCGCAGCGTCTCGCGCTTGTCGTGCGGCTCGCGGCCGCTCTTGACCAATTGCTGGGTGATGGTGGTGGCGGCGGTGGCGGGACGCGAGATCTCGACCTTGACCGGATTGGAGAGGAATTGCTCGGTGATGCGCCGGATTTCCGACGGCATCGTGGCGGTGAAGAACAGCGTCTGGCGGGTGAAGGGCACGAGCTTGCAGATGCGCTCGATGTCGGGGATGAAGCCCATGTCGAGCATGCGGTCGGCTTCGTCGATCACCAGCAATTCGACGCCGGTGAGCAGCAGCCGTCCGCGCTCGAAATGGTCGAGCAGGCGGCCGGGCGTTGCGATCAGCACGTCGACGCCGCGCATCAGCTTGGCGTCCTGATCGTCGAACGAAACGCCGCCGATGATGAGCGCGACATTGAGCTTCTGGCCGGCGCCGTATTTCTCGAAACTTTCCTGCACCTGGGCGGCGAGTTCGCGCGTCGGCTCGAGGATCAGCGTGCGCGGCATGCGGGCGCGGGCGCGGCCGCTTTCCAGCATCGTGATCATCGGCAGCGTGAAGGCCGCGGTCTTGCCGGTGCCGGTCTGCGCGATGCCGAGCACGTCGCGCCTGCGCGAGCACGTGCGGGATCGCTTGGGCCTGAATGGGAGTGGGGGTGGTGTAACCGGCGGCCTGGACGGCGGCCAAAACTTTGTCGGACAAGCCGAGTTCTGAAAACGACATAAAACCTCTGAACGGCGCCGCCCTTAAGCTTGGGCTCGCGCCGGACCACAAAGGGGATGACGTTTTGCGCGAGGGGGCGGTCGAATCTGTCTGTCGGACCGTTGGCCCGGAAAATAGGGGCGGGGGGCTGAAAGTCAATGCTTCGAACGTCGGTTAAGTTAAATAAATACAAGCGTTTTTGGCGCTGAAGCGATGACGGGAGGATGACATGGTTACGACGATCGGTACCTTGGCCTGCCTGTGGTGCTGGTCCCCGGGCTGGCCTGCACGCCCAGCCTCTATGCCGGGCAGATGCCCGCTTTGTGGACGTTCGGGCCGGTAACGGTGGCCGATCATCGCCGCGCCGACAGCATGGACGCGATCGCCCGCCAGATCCTCGCCGAGGCGCCGCCCAGATTCGCGCTCGCCGGCCTGTCGATGGGCGGCTACATCGCGCTCGCGATCCTGCGGCTTGCGCCCGACCGGGTTGCCAAGCTCGCGCTGCTGGACACCGGCTCGCGCAGCGACACGCCCGAGGCGAGCGAGCGCCGCAAGGCGTCGATTGCGAAAGTGCAGGCCGGCGAGTTCGAGGCCGTCATGGATGCGTTCTGGCCGATCCTGGTGCACAAGGACCGGCAGGGCGATGCCGCGCTGAAGCGGATCGTGTTCGAGATGGCGAAGACGGCGGGTGCCGACGCCTTCGTGCGTCAGCAGCAGGCGATCATGACGCGGCCGGATTCGCGGCCGGGCCTGCCTTCGATCCGATGTCCGACGCTGGTGCTGGTGGGCGAGGGCGATCAACTCACCCCGCCCGAGCTTGTCGGAGGAAATGGCCGCGCTCATTCCGAACAGCCGCCTCGTGAAGGTGCCGGATAGCGGACATCTCTCGACGCTGGAGAGGCCGGAGGCGGTGACGAAGGCGCTGGTGGAATGGATGGAGAGTTGAGAGGCGATTGGCCGAGCGTCAGGCGGCCACTTGCTGCGGCGGTTCGAGCGCGCCGTCGCGCAGCGTATAAATGTGGTCGAAGCGGTTGAATATCTTTTCGTCATGGGTGACCACGATCACCGCGGAGCGCTGCTCTTCCGCCACCTTGCGCAGCAAATCCATCACCGCGCCGGCGCGCTGGGAATCGAGCGCCGCGGTCGGCTCGTCGGCGAGAATGATGCGCGGATCGTTGGCGAGCGCGCGCGCGATCGCAATCCGTTGCGCCTCGCCGCCGGATAACTGGCCGGGCATGGCTTCGCTGCGCTTTTCGACGCCGAGATAGGTGAGCAGATCGAGGGCGCGTTTGTGCGCCGCCGCCGTGCTTGCGCCCGGCCAGGATCTTCGCCACCGCCACATTCTCCCAGGCGCACAGGAAGGGCAGCAGGTTGTGCGACTGGAAGATGAATCCGATCTTGTCGAGACGCAGCCGCCGCAAATCGCTGCGCAGCCATTTCCGGTCGTAAACCAGTTCGCCGTTCAGCGTCATGCGGCCCGAATTCGGCTCGACAATGCAGCCGATGACATTCAGCAGCGTGCTCTTGCCCGATCCGCTCGGCCCGCGCAGTCCGATCACGGTGCCGGCATGGATGTCGAGCGACACGTCGCGCAGGGCATCGACCCGTGTCGGCCCCTCGCCGAAATGCTTTGAGATATTTCTGATTTCGACGACCGGCATGGCAGCGCTCATCCGGCCAGCGCCGAGGCGGGATCGATCTTCAGCGCGGTACGCACGCCAAGGCCGCTGGCGAGCAGACAGACCACCAGCACGATCGCGAACAGGAGCGCGGCGTCGGAGGTTTCAAGCACCACCCGTCGCGGGAAGAATCCTTGCGCGGCGTTGATCAGCGAGGCGCCGACCGCAAAGCTGATCACCCCCATCGCCAGCGCCTGCTGCACGATCAGGCCGACGATGCGCGTGTCAGGCGCACCGATCAGCTTCAGCGTGGCGATCGACTTCTTCTTGTCGATGGTCATGGTGTAGACGATCAGCCCGACTATCACCGTCGAGACGATCAGCAGCAGGCTGGTGAACAGCCCGATCTGCCGTCTGGCGCGTTCGATCACGGACCTCGCCAGCACATTCTCCTGCTGCTCCTGCGTCAAGGCGCCGAGATGCTTCCAGCGGCTCACGCCCTCGGCGAATTGGGTGGGGCTCAGTCCGGGCAGCAGCCGCACCAGCACGGCATTCACGGTGTTGATGGTGCCGATGGCCTCCGGATTGCGCGCGGCTTCGCGACGCGTCGCGGCCGGGGTGAGATCGAATTGAAGCTTCTGGGCGTCTCGCAGCGTAATGAACAGGACCGGGTCGCCGCCGGAGGCGACGGCATGGCGTGTGAGGCCCACGATCGTGAAGATGTTGCGGCCGAGCCTGATCTGCTCGCCGACCGCAAAGCCCGCGGCGATATCGGCAACGGCTTCGTACCGGCTGCGCGTGATCGGTACGCCTTGCACGATCTGGGTCGGTCCGCCGATACGGCCGATTTCGGAGCCGACCACCAGCACGCGCCGCGTGGTGCCACGATGCAGCACTTCGACATTCTGGTAGGCGACCGAGCCGGCTGCAGCGACCCCCCATTGCGTTGCGATGATCGCGCGCGTGTCGGAGGGCAGCCGCGAGGATTCCGCGAATGGGCCGCGGCTGCGGCCCTCGACCACCCAGACATCGGCACCGGCCGAACGCACGAGGCCGAGCGATTCCTCGATCAGGCCGCGATAGATGCCGACCATCGCCAGCACAATACCAAGCAGCAGACTGAGCCCGAGGCAGGTCAAGAGGAAGCGGCCGAGATTGTGGCGAATGTCGCGCAGCGCGAGGTTCACGTCACGACCCTCAAGCGTCGGGAGCGGCGAGCGGCTGCGCCGCGCGCCCGTTGCGCAGCCGCGATCCGCTGTCCAGGACGATCGATGTGCCCGGCGGAAGTTCGGACAATACCTGCACGCGGCCATCCAGCAGGCGGTCGCCGAGCTGCAGCTTGCGTTTCGCCAGACGGCCATTGTCGATGAGCCAGACATTGCCGGAGCGGCCGTCATAGCCTTCGACGAATTTCAGCGGCACGAACAGGCCGGCCGGGATCGATTTCTTGACGATCTCGATTTCCGCCTGCTCGCCGAGAAAGCGAAGTTGATGTTGCGAGCCGCATTGGCGACAGCGCACATAGACGCGGCGCTCTTCGGTGACGCGATCGTTTTCCTGATCGATGCGAACGATCTCGGCCTCGAAAACATTGGTGGCCTCCGAGCGCAGCCGCACAAACGCCGATTGTCCGACCTGCAATCCGCCGGCGGATGCTTCGTCGATATAGGTGCGAATCCAGACCGAGCCGGGTTCGATCAGGGTGAACACCGCGTCGCCGGCATTGGCGACGCCGCCGAGTTCCTTATGGCGGGCAACGACGCGAGCATCGAATGGCGCGCGCAATTCGTGCTGGTCGAGCAGCACGGCGTCGAGGCGCCGCTGCGCGGCGGCGTCGTCCTGCAGGACGGTGGCGACGGTGACATCGGCTTCGACCAGCTTCAGGTCGCTGCGCGCGATGTCCTCGGCGGCCTGCGCATCCTCCGCCGCCTCCTGCGAGACCGCGCCGCGGCCGACCAGCGACTGGCGGCGGGCATTGACGCTCTTCTTCTGCTGATAGGAAACGTCCGCGCGGTCGCGTTGCGCCTGGACCCGAAGCAGGTTCGCAGCCGATTGCCGCAGGGCGGCATCGCTCTTCATCAGCTTGGCGCGCTGGGCGTCGGCGTCGAGCCTTGCCAGCACCGTGCCGGCCTTCACAATGTCACCCTGATCGGCGGCAAGCGCATTGACCTTGCCGGCGACCTGAAAGCCCACTCGGGACACGACCTGGGCTTCGACCGTGCCGATGCCGAACACGCGGACTTCGACATTGCTCTGCGGGCGCGCGATCTCGACGGCAATCTCGCGCGTGCGATACCAATAGATCGCGCCGAGCCCGATCGCGACCAGAAGACCGAATGCGATTGCTAACCTGAGCCTGGACGACATCGTCGCTCCGATCGGGCGGATGAAGGCTTCAGGTTCGCCGGCAGGTCGAGATGCCGAGCATGCTGTAGGCCGGGCAATTTCCAATCAGGGCGGTCGCAATCGGCATGACGCCGATCCAGCCGACCCAATTCCAGCCGGTCTGCGGAAAGCCGACAGGGATCGCAAAGGCGATCAGGACGATACCCAGGACGATCCGCGCGATCCGATCGATCATTCCGACATTTGTGCTCATGGGTCTGGCTCATGGATCTACCCACATTCAAGAAGTTCGATATGTCTGATCGGTTTTGCAATTCGAGGCGTTGAGATGGATCAACCGGGCGCGATTGCGTAATAATTCATGCCAATGCCCACCATCCTCGACCTCATCGGCCACACGCCGCTCGTCGAAGTCACCCGGCTCGATACCGGGCCGTGCCGGCTGTTCCTGAAGCTCGAAAGCCAGAATCCGTCGGGCTCGATCAAGGACCGGCCGGCGCGCGCCATGATCGAGGCCGCCGAATATGAAGGCCGGCTGAAGCCAGGCGGCACCGTGATCGAGGCGACCGCCGGCAATACCGGCCTCGGCCTGGCGTTTGTCGGTGCGCGCAAGGGCTATCGCACCATCCTCGTCGTTCCCGACAAGATGTCGCGCGAGAAGATTCTGCATGCGCGCGCGATGGGCGCCGAAATCGTCGTCACGCGATCCGATGTCGGCAAGGGCCATCCCGATTATTATCAGGACCTCGCCGCCGATCTCACCGCGCGCACCAAGGGCGCGATCTATATCAACCAGTTCGAGAACCCGGCCAATCCGCGCGCGCATGAGGAGACCACGGCGCCGGAAATCCTCACCCAGATGGAGCGCGACATCGATGCCGATCGTGGTCGGCGTCGGCTCCGGCGGCACGCTGACCGGGATCGGGCGCTACATGTGCCAGTATTCGCCGAAGACGCAGATGGTGCTGGCCGACCCCGAGGGCTCGATCCTCGCGCCCTATGTGAAGACCGGCGAGATGCGGCAGGCCGGAAGCTGGGCGGTGGAGGGGATCGGCGAGGATTTCATCCCGCCCAATTGCGATCTCTCGCTGGTGAAGGAGGCCTATTCGATTTCCGATCGCGACAGCTTCGCGGCCGCGCGCGAATTGATGCGGCAGGAGGGCATTCTCGCGGGCTCTTCGTCCGGCACGCTGCTTGCGGCGGCGCTGCGCTATTGCCGCGCGCAGAGCGAGCCCAAACGCGTGGTGACGCTGGTCTGCGATTCCGGCGCCAAATATCTCTCGAAAGTTTTCAACGAGGCCTATCTCACGCAGGAAGGATTCATCGGCGAATCCACCGGCAAGGTGCGCGACCTGGTGTCGAGCCCGCATGGCGGCGGCACCGCCATCGAGGTGCGGCCGAACGACAATCTGCGCGCGGTGTTTGCGCGCATGCGCGCCTCCGACGTCTCGCAGCTTCCGGTGGTGGAGGGCGACCGCATCGTCGGTCTCGTGACCGAAAGCGATCTGCTCGGCGCGGTGCTGACGCTCGGCGAGGACAAGGCCTTCGATCATTGCGTCAAGGACATCATGGTGACGACGCTGGTGACGATTTCCGCCGATGCGCCGATCCGCGATCTGGTGCCGCTGTTCAGGAAGGACTATGTGGCGATCGTGATGGACGGCGAGCGCTTTCTCGGCCTCGTGACGCGGATCGACCTGATCAATCATTTCCGGACGGCGATGAGGTGAGACTGAAACCATGACCAGACCCAATCGCCCCGGCTTCTCCACCCGCTGCATCCATGCCGGGCAATCGCCCGATCCGACCACCGGCGCGGTGATGATGCCGATCTACGCCACCTCGACCTATGTGCAGCAATCGCCCGGCGTGCACAAAGGCTACGAATATGCGCGCTCGCAGAACCCGACCCGCATGGCGTTCGAGCGCTGCGTCGCCGATCTCGAAAGCGGCAGCGCGGGCTTTGCCTTTGCGTCGGGCCTCGCCGCGATTGCGACCATGCTCGAATGTCTCGACCAGAACGCCCATGTGATCGCGACCGACGACATCTATGGCGGCACGCGGCGGCTGTTCACGCGGGTGCGCAACCGCAGCGCCGGGCTTTCGACCAGCTACGTGGATTTGAGCCGATCTCGCCGCGATCGAAAAGGCGATCCGGCCGGAGACGAAGATGATCTGGGTCGAGACCCCGACCAATCCGCTGCTCAAGATCGCTGACCTCACGCCGGATCGCCGAGATCGCCAAGCGGCACAAGCTGATCGCGGTCGCCGACAACACCTTTGCCAGTCCCTATCTGCAGCGGCCGATCGAGCACGGCTTCGACATTGCGGTGCATTCGACCACCAAATATCTCAACGGCCATTCCGACATGGTCGGCGGCATCGCGGTGGTCGGCAACAATCCGCGAATTGCGCGAGCGGCTCGGCTTTCTGCAGAACGCGGTCGGCGGCATTCAGGGGCCGTTCGATTCCTTTCTGGCGTTGCGCGGCATCAAGACGCTGGCGCTTGCGCATGGAGCGGCAATCGGCCTCGGCCTTGAAGATCGCGGAATGGCTGGAAAAGCATCCGAAAATCACCCGCGTGATCTATCCGGGGCTGAAAAGCCATCCGCAGCATGCGCTGGCGAAATCGCAGATGCGCGCCTTCGGCGGCATGATTTCGGCCGAGCTCAAGACCGATCTCGAGGGCGCGCGCGCGTTCCTGGAACGCACCGAATTGTTCGCGCTGGCCGAAAGCCTGGGTGCGGTCGAAAGCCTGATCGAGCATCCCGGCCTGATGACGCATGGCTCGGTGCCGCCGGAGGTGCGCGCGCGAGCTCGGCATCAATGACGGGCTGATCCGGCTGTCGGTCGGGATCGAGGATGTCGACGATCTGATCGCCGATCTGGAAGGCGCATTCACGGCGCTGCGCTAGTCTCGCGCTAGCGTTGCGCCCGCAACGCGCCGGCAATGCGACGCGGCAACCGGCCGTCGATCACCAACAGCGCGCTCGCAATGACCAGTGCGCCGAACACCTCGCGGCCGTCCAGCACTTCGCCCAGGACGAAATGCCCGAGCACGACCGTCGAGATCGGCATCAGCAACGTCACCAGCATCACATTGGTCGCGCCCGAGCGCGCCAGAATGCGAAAGAACACCAGATAAGCCAACGCGGTCGACAGGGCGCCGAGACCGATCAGCGACAGCCATGCCGGTATGCCGGGCAACTCGCGTGTCCAGGGCTGCTCGATCGCAGCCGAGAGCAGCGCCAGCACTACGCGTCGAACACAGAAGCTGGCACAAAGCCGAGATATGCGGCGGCACGCCTTGCAGCTTGCGCTGCCCCCAAAGCCCGGAAAAGCCGAAGCTCAAGGCAGCACCGAGACACAGCACGATGCCCAGTGTCTGCGCCGAGGAAATATCCGCATCCTGACCGCGCAGAATCGCAACGCCGACGAGACCAAGCAGCACGCCTGCGATCTTGCCCGCGGTGAGCCTTTCCGCTCCGAAGGCAGCGGTCACCAGAACCGTGAACAAAGGGGTGGTGGCGTTGACGATGGACGTGAGTGCCGCCGAGGTCTGCGACTGCCCGAGGATCAGCAATGAAAACGGAATGACGTTGTTCAGCATCCCCATGACGAAGAATGGCGACCAGCCTTGCAGGCTCCTTGGCAGAGGGTCGCGGTAAAGCCAGAGCACCGGCAGCAGGGTCAGTGCGCCGATGGCAACCCGCAGGCACACGACGCTCAAGGGCGGCAAGTCCTTCAGCGCGATGCCGGCCAGCACATATCCGCCGCCCCACAGCACCGACAGCAGCACCAGCAGGGCGGCATCGCGCCGGTCGATCTTGGTGGAGGCGTTGCTCATCCGGCTGCCGTGGCGATAGACGGGCGGCCTTGATGCAGGCGTTCGGGCGGCCGGGTCCACCCGGTTTGCGGGTTCGATCACCCCTTCTGCCGCGCCCGCTGCAGGCCGAGCGCTACGATCCTTCGCAGCATCTCGGAATATTTCATGCCGTCGGCGGCAGCCGATTCCGCAAATACTTCGTGGCGGGCGATTTCCGGATTCGGATTGGCTTCGAGAAAATAGGGGATGCCGTCGGCCGACAGGCGGAAATCGATGCGGGCATAGCCGTCGAGTTCGAGCGTGCGGCAGATGCGGCGCGTGAGATTGTGGATGCGCTTGTGCACTTCGGGCGCGAGATTTTCCGCCGGCCCCTGCAGGATGCCGCGATCCTCCTGATACTTGACGTCGAACTTCACCTTGGCGGTCGCGATCCGGCTCGCGGCTTCGCCGAATTCCAGTTCCCAGACCGGAAATACCCGCATGCGCTCGTTGCCGAGCACGCCGACATAAAGCTCGCGGCCGTCGATATATTGCTCGGCGATGGCGGCGGTGCGGATCTTCTCGTGGATGAATTCGACCCGCTCCTTCAGCTTCTCGTCGCTGTCGACCAGCGATTTCTGCGCGATGCCGAGGGAAGCATCCTCCGACAGCGATTTCACGATCAGCGGAAATTTCAGCCGCTCGGGCCGCACGATCTTGCGGTTCATCGGAAACACCGCGAAGGCCGGCGTCGGAATGCGGTGGTAATGCACGAGCTTCTTCGACAGGTCCTTGCCGCGCGACAGCATCAATCCGCGCGGATTGCAGCCGGTATAGGGGATGCGGATCAGTTCGAGATAGCTCGCGACATTCTGGTCATAGGCCGGCTCGCCGTGGAATTCCTCGAGCAGGTTGAACACGATGTCGGGCTGATAGCTGTCGATCTCGGCGCGGATCGGCCGCAATTCGTGCTGCACGCCCAGCACGCGCACCTCGTGGCGCGCCTTGCGCAGCGTGTTGACCACGTCATAGCCGGTCTTGAAGGCGAGCATGTCCTGCTCGCTATAGCCCTTGATCGAATCCGGCGGTGCCTGCTCCGGATGCAGCAGCACCAGAACGCGCGTGCGTTTCATAGGGCGAACCATTGCCGGCGCGACGGCGAATAGAGCGAATGCACCGTCTTGGCCGTCAGCAACACGGTGAAGTCGGTCCGCAATTGCCGCTCCGGGCCGACCGCCCGCAGCTTCAGTTCGCGGCAGCGGTCGATCATATCATCGAGCACCGAGTCGAGGGTGAGCTGATATTCGCCGGTCCAGCGCGCCACCGTCTGGCGGAAATGCGAGCGGTATTTGCGGATGAAGGAGGCCGCGGTCGGCGAATGGCGATGCTTCGGGTCGTTCGAGAAGATGCGGTGCAGTTCGCGGTCATAGGTGCGCGGCGTCTCGACCGCGTAGAGCGCCTGCTTCTTTTCATAATATTGAGCGAGCGTGGTGGTGATCTTGGAAAGCGGGTGAACCGGCGGCGCCGCGCGTGAAGGGAGCGCGCTGACCGGCAATCTCCGCCATCACCTCGTCGACATATTCGAGCTTGCGCAAAGCCGGCCAGCCGGTATAGCGCCGCCGCCAGTCGGAGCGCGGTGTCATCCAGACCGCGAAGGTCTCGGCGAAATCCTCGTCCGGATGGCTCTGCGCGTACCAGAGCCGCAGATGCTGCACGTAATTCTTGCTCGCCGGATTCGGGCGATAGAAGCTCGGATAGCGCGCCGACGAATTTCCGAACAATTCCTGCCAGCGGCGGCGGCGCTGCAGCCGAAAGGCGTTCTGGATGACGTGGCCGGTCTCGTGGCGCAGGATGCGCATGCAGTCGCGCCGCGTGCCGCCTTCGACATCGATGATCTTCTTGCGCTCGAGCCGCATCAGCCGCGGATGCGCCAGATAGAAGGGGATGGCGATGCCGGGAGTGGTGTCGGGGCTGAACCATTCGTCCGACAGCCAGACATGCGGCCGGATGCGCAGATCGCGCTGTTCGAGTTCGTCGTAGAGATCGTGCAGGCAGCTTTCGAGCCAGGTGCCCTCGACCGAAAGCCGCAGGTCCTTCAGCCGCAGTTTCAGCAATTTGTCGTCGGGCCAATGGGCCCATTGGGGGCGTCTTGGCATCTAATGCGCGGTTGCTTTGGGTTGAAGCGGTCGTGACGAATTCGGTGCGTTCCCTATCCCCGGTGGGGAGAGGGTAGGGGTGAGGGGGTTCATTCTATTCATCGGCCATAACCCTTCACCCGACTGCCTGCGCTTCGCTTCGGCAGTCGACCTCTCCCTAAGGGAGAGGCGGTTCGAGATCGAGGCGACGAGATTGAGCACAACAAAAGCCTGCTTTCGTGCTTGGCATTCAGTTTTTCGGTTTCAGCTCAAGGGTCGTGGCGATACGCGAGGTCAAGTCCGATTGCTCCTTGATGGTTGCCGCCAGTTCGGCGGGTCCCCCGGGGCGCACCACCTGTCCGGTCGCGAGCAGCCGCTCGGTGATGGTCTTGTCGGAAATCACCTCGATCACGTCGCGGGCGATCTTTTCGCGCAAGGGCAGCGGCATGTCCTTCGGCCCGTAGAGACCGGCGGTGGTCTCGACGCCAAGTCCGCCAAAGCCGAGTTCATGCACGGTCGGGATGTCGGGGGCGAAGGAAGCGCGCTCGCGGCTGGTGACGGCGACGATGCGGATTTTCCCGGCGCTCGCCAGCGGCTGCACGATCGCGACCGAGGTGAGCAGGAAGTCGATCTGGTTGCCGGCCAGCGCGGTCGCCGCTTCGACGATATTCTTGAACGGGATTTTCTGGGCCTTGATGCCTTGCGTCTTCAGGAAGTAATCGAGGGTGAAGTCCGGCACGCCGGGCGCGCCGGTGACGTTCAGCTTGCCGGGCCGCGCGCGCATTTCGGCCACCACTTCGTTCAGCGTCTTGTTGGCGGAAGCGGCGGGCACATTCAGGCACAGGACGGTATCGGTGACGCGCGCGATCGGCGTCATGTCGCGTGCGAAATCGTAGGTCATTTTCTCGAGCGTATAGGGATGCGCCATGAACGAGGCGCTCGACGAGTAAAGAAGAACGTGGTCGTCATTGGCCTGCAGGAAGGCGGTGATGGCGAGCAGCCCGTCGGCGCCCGGCTTGTTCTCGATCACGACCGGCTGGCCCCATTTGGCCTGCAGCTTGTCGGTCATCAGCCGCGCCGCGACGTCGGTCGCGCTGCCGGCCCCGAACGGGCAGTACGAACTTGACCGGCCGCTGCGGCCAGGCGGTGCTGTGCCGCAGCCGGCAAGGCGGTTGCGCCAGCCAGGACGAAACCCAAGACAATTCCAAGCGACCGGCCGATCTGCATTGATTCCTCCATTTGCTTTGCGGGCATTGTTAACGGCGAATTCCGTCCGGTCACAATTCGAGGCACCGAGGCCGGGTCTGCGTGCTTTCCGGACCGTGATTTGAACCGGTTTGGCCGCCTGTGCGACTATGGCGGACCCGGGTGCCGAAGCAGCGCCCGATTCCCGCGTTTTCGGCTTTCGAATGGGGGCGCTTCATGCGGTGGATCTTGGTGGTTGCGGCTTTCGTGCTGGCGCTCGGGCTTGCGCCCGCGAGCGCGCAGAAGCGCGTCGCGCTCGTGATCGGCAACGACAACTACCAGAACGTTACCCCGCTGAAGAAGGCCGGCAACGACGCCGAGCGGATGGCGAAGACCCTGAAAGGGCTTGGGCTTCCAGGTGATCTCGGCCACCAATCAGAACCGGCGCGGCATGAGCGACAGCCTGTCGGCAGTTCGAGCGCTCGCTGGGCGAGGGCGACACCGCCTTCTTCTTCTTTGCCGGCCACGGCTTCCAGATCAAAGGCGAGAACTATCTGCTGCCGACCGACGTGCCGATGGCGCTGGTCGGCGACGAGGAGAAGATTCACGAGAACTCGTTCCTGGCCCGCCGCATCCTGGAGCGGATGCGCGACAAGGGCGTGCGCACCTCGATCGTGGTGCTCGATGCCTGCCGCAACAATCCGTTCGAGCGCGCCGGCACCCGCGCCGTCGCGCAGCGCCGGCGGCCTTGCCGCCGATGAGCGACGACGGCGCCTTCGTGATCTATTCGGCGTCCGAAAACCAGACCGCGCTCGACTACACCTCCGACGACGACAAGGACCCGAACTCGGTCTTCACCCGCTATTTCGTGAAGGAGCTCGAGACGCCCGGGCCTGTCGCTGGTGCAGGTCGCCAAGCGCACGCAGGCCAACGTCACCGACCTCGCGACGCAAGTTCAAGCATGCGCAGAAGCCGGCCTATTACGACGAGATCGTGGGCGACGTGGTGCTGAACGGCACGCTCGATCCGAACAAGGCCAAGGAAGTCATCCCGCAGCAGGTGGCGGCCATCCCGGTGCAGCCGTCACCGCTGCCGAAGCGCGACGAGCCGCCGTCCGATCAGCTCAACGCGCCGCTCGCCAATTTCATGCGCCACAATGGCGGCTGGTCGGTGACTTTGTCGTTCGCCGATCCGGTGACCGCGATTTCCTGGCGCTTCGGCGAGAAGGGCAATTTCAAGGAGACCGGCTTCCTCGACACGCTCGATCCGCGCACGCGGAAGCGCATGCCCAATCCGTCGCTGCAACTCGATAACGATGCGCCGGAAGGCACGATCTATGTGCGCTATCAGGACATTCGCGGCGAATGGGCCGAGCCGTTCCCGATCAAGTTCGAGCCCAATGCGCAGCTCGAAAAGGGCCATCGCCAGATCCTGGAAATGACCTCGAGCAACTGGCTGTCCTTTCGTGAATTCAACGGGCTGATGGTATATTGGTCGCATCTGATCTCGTATCGCTGCGCGATCCGCGAGGTGAAGATCGGCATCGATACGACCGTGCCCGACAAGAAGCTCGCGCTGCCGCCCTGCAATCCGGCCGACCCGTCCTCGCACCCGGAAAAGTCGGTGTCCTACATGAAGCTTCCGGCCGGCACGAAGTTGATGTCGATCGAACTGACCTACAAGGACGGCTCGGTGTCGGAGACCAAGACCTATCGCGCCGATCCGCGTACCAACCGGTAGGGCGGTATCCGGACTTAGGCCGCAGATTGCGGACGTTCTACCGCTTCCGGCAAAAAGACCTTTGCCGAACGGCTGAAGGCCGCTAACACCGCCGCCTTCAGAAACGCGTTTGAGGATTTGGATGCGAACGCAGGTTGGAATTGTCGGTGCAGGTCCGGCCGGGTTGATGCTGTCGCATCTTCTGCATCTCGCCGGGATCGAATTGATCGTGATCGAGAACCGGAGCCGCGACTATATCGAGCAGCGCATTCGTGCCGGCCTGATCGAGCAATGGGCGACCGACATGCTGACCGATACCGGCGTCGGCGAGCGCATGAAGCGCGAGGCCATGTTCCATGACGGCAATTATCTGTGCTTCAACGGCGAGGCCCATCGCCTGAATTTCCGCGAACTGGTCGGCAAGGGCATCACCATCTACGGCCAGCAGGAAGTGGTGAAGGACCTGCTCGACCGGCGGCTCGCCGACGGCGGACAGATACTGTTCGAGGTCGAGGACAGCGCGGTCCATGCCTTCGATACCGACAAGCCGTTCATTACCTTCAAGCATGAGGGGAAGGACCAGCGCATCGATTGCGATTTCATCGCCGGCTGCGACGGCTTCCACGGCATCTGCCGGCCGAGTTTTCCGGCAGGCGTGCTGACGTTTTACGATCGCGAATATCCGTTCGGCTGGGTCGGCATCCTGTCGGAATCGCCGCCGCCCGATGACGAACTGATCTACGCCTATCACCGGAACGGCTTTGCGCTCTACACCATGCGTTCGCCGACGCTGGCCAGACTCTATCTGCAGGTCGATCACGACGAGGACGTGAACAACTGGCCGGACGACCGGGTGTGGGAAGAACTGCACACCCGTCTCGGCGGCACCCGCAAGCTGCAGGAAGGCAAAATCCTGCAGAAGAGCGTCACGCCGATGCGCAGCTTCGTATGCGAGCCGATGCGATCGGGCCGGCTGTTCCTTGCCGGCGATTCCGCCCATATCGTGCCGCCGACCGGCGCCAAGGGGATGAATCTCGCGCTCGCCGATGTGAAGATGCTCTCGCTCGCGCTGCAGGCTTACTACAAGTCGCGCAAGACCGATCTGCTCGACGGCTATTCGGACACCTGCCTGAAACGCATCTGGAAGGCGCAGCGCTTCTCCTGGTGGATGACGCAGATATTCCACGTGTTCCCCGACGAAGTGCCGTTCGACCGCCGCCGCCAGCTCGCCGAGCTGGATTACCTGGCGCATTCGCAAGCCGCCAAGACCTCTCTCGCAGAGCAATATACCGGGCTGCCTTTCGATTGACCGATTGCGATTGATGCCTTCGCAGGCGGGCCTTTCCGGCTGCGGAAAATTTCCGCTATCCGGCGCGGGGAATAACCCGCTATGCTGGGGAATTCGAAGGGTCGGCGGGCGCGCAACGTTCAGCCAAAAAAGGCCCGGCAAGGGAGATGTTGCATGGCAGGGTGGCGCCGTCACTCCGGTCTCGGGCTTTGCGCCGGCGCCGCGCTGTTGGCGCTTGCCGGAACGGCTGCAGCGCAAGACCCGGCCGCTGGGTTTCCGAACAAGCCGATCCGCATGGTGGTCGGCTTTGCCGCCGGCGGCGGCAACGACATTTTCGCCCGCCTGATCCAGAACGAACTCACCAAGCGCACCGGCTGGACGGTGGTGGTCGAGAACAAGCCGGGGGCCGGCGGTCGGCTGTCGGCCGAATATGTCGCGCGCGAGCCGGCGGATGGCTACACGCTGCTGGTCGGCGCGAGCGGCGCGATGGCGATCGGTCCGCTGATCTTCAAGACCGAATACGACACGCTGACGAGCTTCGTACCGGTCACCATGATCGGGGATTTCCCGCTGTTTCTCGCCGTCGGTGTCGATCATCCGGCCAAGACCGCGAAGGATCTGGTGGCCTGGACCAAGGCGAATGCCGACAAGGCCAATTACGCGACGTCGTCGCCGGCCTTCACGCTTCCGTCCGAGCTGTTCAAGATGAAGTCGGGCGCCAACGGCACCGCCATTCCCTACAAGAGCTCCGGCGAATCGATTTTGGCGGTGATGTCCGGCAATGCGGCGATGACGGTGGTCGATCCGCCGCCGATGGTGCCGCAGGTGCAGGGTGGCAAAGTGCGCGCGCTCGCGGTGCTGGCGAAGGAACGCTTCCCCGATCTGCCGGACGTGCCGACCATGACCGAAGCCGGCTTCCCGGACGTGAATGTCAGCCTGTGGAGCGGCTTCTTCGTGCCGGCCGGCACACCGAAGCCGATCGTCGACAAGCTGCACAAGGAACTGAACGCGGTGATCATGCAGAGCGAAGTCAAGAACAAGCTGCGCGCGCTCGCCGTGAAACCGACCGGCGCCGGCACCGAGGATTTCTCCAGGCTGATCGCCGAGGAGCAGAAAATGTGGAGCAGCGTGATCAAGGCCGGCAATCTGAAATTTGGAAGCCAATAAACCACGGGAACAAGAAAAAACAGGAAAGGGCGGTGCCGGGATAACAACCAATCAAGACGTACCGCTTGCAACTGGCGCGGGGCGAGAGATCGCTCCCGCGTTTTTCTTTTCTGCGGCCTTTCGTCGGCGGCAATGACCAGCGCGCTACACGTCCAGCAAGTCCTCGCTGGCGAATTCCGCCTTCTCCTGGATGAAGGCGAAGCGCGCCTCGGGCTTGGTGCCCATCAGCTGCTCGACCGACTTCGCGGTGCCGGCGCGCTCGCTATCGGCCAGCATGACCTTCAGAAGCGTGCGCTTCTTCGGGTCCATGGTGGTTTCCTTGAGCTGCGCGGCCATCATCTCGCCCAGGCCCTTGAAGCGGCCGATCTCGACCTTGGCGTTGGCGTGGAATTCCTTCTTCAGCAATTCGTCGCGGTGCTTCTCGTCGCGCGCATAGAAGGTCTTGCCGCCATGCGAGAGCCGGTAGAGCGGCGGCACCGCGAGATAGAGATGCCCGTCCTCGATCAGCTTCGGCATCTGCCGGTAGAAGAAGGTGATCAGCAGCGAGGCGATATGGGCGCCGTCGACGTCGGCGTCGGTCATCACGATCACCTTGTCGTAGCGCAGTTCCTGCTCGCGATAATGGCTGCCATAGCCGCAGCCGAGCGCCTGGATCAGGTCGGCGAGCTGCTGGTTCTGCGCGAGCTTGTCCTTGCCGGCGGAGGCGACGTTGAGGATTTTGCCGCGCAGCGGCAGCACCGCCTGCGAGGCGCGGTCGCGCGCCTGCTTGGCCGAGCCGCCGGCGCTGTCGCCCTCGACGATGAAGATTTCCGAGCCCTGCGCCGCCGTGTTGGTGCAGTCGGCGAGCTTGCCGGGCAGGCGCAGCTTGCGCACCGCGCTCTTGCGCGAGACTTCCTTTTCCTGCCGGCGGCGCAGCCGCTCCTCGGCGCGCTCGATCACGAAGTCGAGCAGCTTGTTGGCCTGCAGCGGATTGCCGGCGAGCCAGTGATCGAACGGGTCGCGGATCGCCTGTTCGACGACGCGCGCGGCTTCCGGCGGTCGCGAGGCGGTCCTTGGTCTGGCCCTGGAATTCCGGCTCGCGGATGAACACCGAGATCATCGCGCAGGCGCCGGCCATCACGTCGTCGCTGGTGATCGCGGCCGCGCGCTTGTCCTGATTGGTGCGCGCGGCATGGTCGCGCAGGCCCTTGAACAGGGCGGTGCGCAACCCGCTCTCGTGGGTGCCGCCGTCGCGGGTCGGGATGGTGTTGCAATAGGAGGAGACGAAGCGGATCGGCGTCGGCGACGAAGGCGACCGCCCATTCGGCCGAGCCGTGTCCGGCCTTCTTCTCCGAGCCGCCGGCGAAAATGTCGGGATGCACCCGCGTCGCGCTTTCGATCGAAGCGGCGAGATAATCCTGCAGGCCGCCCGGAAAATGCAGCACGGCTTCGGCCGGCGTGTCGTCCTTGATCAGCGAGGGGTCGCAGGACCAGCGGATCTCGACGCCGCCGAACAGATAGGCCTTGGCGCGCGCCATGCGGAACAGGCGCGCCGGATCGAATTTCGCCTTGTCGCCGAAAATCTGCGGATCGGGCTTGAAGCGCACCTTGGTGCCGCGGCGATTGGCGACCTTGCCGAGCTTCTCCAGCCCGCCCTTCGGCTTTCCGCGCGCGAAGGTCATGCGATAGAGCTGCTGGCCGCGCGCGACCTCGACCTCCATTTTCTCGGAGAGCGCGTTCACCACCGACACGCCGACGCCGTGCAGGCCGCCCGAGGTCTCGTAGACCTGCGAGTCGAATTTGCCGCCCGCATGCAGCGTGCACATGATGATTTCGAGCGCGGACTTTTTCGGGAATTTCGGGTGCGGATCGACCGGGATGCCGCGGCCGTTGTCGGTGACGGTGAGATAGCCGTCGGCTGCGACCTCGACCTCGATGAAGGTCGCGTGGCCGGCCAGCGCCTCGTCCATCGCATTGTCGATCACTTCGGCGAACAGATGATGCAGCGCCTTTTCGTCGGTGCCGCCGATATACATGCCGGGCCGGCGCCGGACCGGCTCGAGCCCCTCCAGCACTTCGATATGATGGGCGGTATAGCCGGCTTCGCCGCCGCCGCCGCGCGCGCTTTGCCTGGCCGCGGCTTTGCGACCGGAGCGTGCGGGTGGGCCGTCACCGAACAGGTCGGCGGTCTTCTGGGTCTTCTTCTCGGCCTTGGCGCTTTTGGTCACGGTTCGGGCCGGCTTGGTGTTCTTGGCCATGCGGATCAGGAGTTGAAAGGGCTTGTGGAGGTTGCGAATCAGAGTGAGGTCACTATGCCACGGCGATGGCAAATCCTTGAATGTCGGCGCCCCTATCGATGATTTTACCACTTCGCCGCTGGAACATCGTGGCTTGGCGGGCTAGATGGGTGCCCCGCCGGGTCCTTTCACGGAAGAAATGCAAGAATATTCCGACAGCATCATCGAATTCGTCCGCCAGAATCACTGGTGGGCGCTGCCGATCGTTTTCGTTCTCGCGTTCGGCGAATCTCTGGCCTTCCTGTCGCTGTTCATCCCGGCCTGGGCGCTGCTGGTGGCGATCGGTGCACTGATCGGCGCATCCGGAATTTTCTTCTGGCCGATCTGGCTTGCGGCTGCGGCTGGAGCCGCCGCCGGCGACTGGCTGTCCTATTGGTTCGGCTACCATTTCAAGGACCGCATCGCGCATATGTGGCCGCTGTCGCGCAATCCCGACATGCTGCCGCGTGGTCACGCCTTCATCGAGCAATGGGGCATTCCCGGAATCTTCATCGGCCGCTTCTTCGGGCCGCTGCGCGCTTCGGTGCCGCTGATCGCCGGTATTCTGGAAATGGATTACTGGAAGTTCCAGATCGCCAATGTGATTTCCGCGATGCTGTGGGCCTATGTGCTGCTGGCCTTCGGCGATTTCGAGCTTCGGCATGATCATGAAATGGCTAGGCTGATCGCCGGGCGCAGGCCATGAGCAGCGCTGCAGGTCTTTCGCCATCCGATCGGGGCGTTCGAGCGGACCTTGCGCAAGGTCTATGACCGCGCGATGCGAAGCCTCAGTCTCGTTCCCTATACCGCACATGCGCAGGGCGCGCGCTTCATCGTCGACACCGACGATCTGATCGACCGCGAACTTGCCATCAATGCGATCTGGGAGGCGCCGCAGCTCGAAGACTTTGCCGCGCTCTGCACGACGCGCCGGATCGACTATTTCCTCGATATCGGCGCCAATGCCGGCGTCTATTCGGTGCTGCTGGCGATGAAGAATCTCGGCGGCGAGATCATCGCCTTCGAGCCCGATCCCGGCAATCGCGCGCGGCTGATGGCGAATATCGCAGCCAATGGCTTGCAGAAAAAGATTCGGGTGGTCGCGAGCGCGCTTGGCGACAGGCCGGGCGAAGTCACGCTGATGGAAGCGGGGCGGTTACAATCGCGGCGAGTCCTGGATCGCCCATCCCGACAAGCCGCCCGAGGAAGCAGCCGGGTGTCGCCACCCACATCGTCAACCAGATCCGCTTCGACGACATATTTGCGATTGCCGGCAAGAACATCCTGGTCAAGATGGATGTCGAAGGCTCCGAATTCCATGCGCTTGCCGGCATGGAGCGTACCTTGCGCGACAACCTCTGCTATCTGCAGGTGGAACTCTACTCGGATCGTTTCGAGGAGCTGAAGGCGTTTTTCGCGCGGCTCGGCTACCGCTATCTCAAGACCGAATATATCGATCACTATTTCACGAATTTCACCGACCTTTAGCCCAAGCTGCGGCGTGGCGACGCAGCCGCGCGGCGGCGGCAGCGCGTGTTGCGCGCTTGCACATGGTGCGATGCGGTCCCGTTCTATTTCGTGATGCGAAAGCGCGGAATATCGTCAGCCCTACGGTGTTAGGCGCGACATCGGTGGCGCTATCTTTGCGTCGCAAGTCCCTGATAGACGCAGTTTTCGGGGGCCACCTTCGAGGGAGAGAAGAATGCAAGGGATTTCACGCCGCGGGCTTCTGGCAAGTGCCGCCTCGGTCGCGACCGTCGCGGCCTTGGGCGAAGCCGTCAATGTCGCGCCGTCGCATGCTGCTGCGCCGCAGGTCGGCAAGCAGGTGCCGGGCTGGTATCGCCAAAAGCTCGGCGATTTCGAAGTAACGGTGGTTACCGACGGCCGGCTGGTTACTCCACTCGCCGGACACCTACGTGGTGAATGCGAAAAAGGACGCGGTCAACGAGGGGATCGCGGCGAATTATCTGCCGAAGGACTGCGGCCACCCATGACTATACGCCGCTGGTCATCAATACCGGGTCGAAGCTGGTCGCGATCGATACCGGACTTGGCGGTGGCGTTCATGCACAGAGCAAGGGAGCCGCAGGACAATATCATACCAATCTCGCCGCCTCGGGCATCGATGCCAAGACCGTCGATGCGGTGGTGATCTCGCATTTCCACGGCGACCACATCAACGGTCTTGTGAATGGCGAAAACAAGCCGATCTTCGTGAATGCCGAAGTGATGGTGCCGGCGATCGAATGGAAGTTCTGGATGGACGACGCCAATATGAGCAAGGCGGCGGGCACGCCGCTCGAAGGCGTCTTCAAGAACGCGCGACGCGTGATGGGCGGGCTCGGCAACAAGGTGCACGCAATACGAGGACGGCAAGGAACTGGTGCCGGGCATCAAGGCGATTGCGACGCCCGGTCACACGCTCGGCCATATGTCCTATCTCGTGTCGTCGGGGCCGCAGAACCTGATTGTGCAGTCCGACGTCACCGCCGGCATGGCGTTTCTGTTCGTCAAGAATCCCGACTGGCAGCTCATGTTCGATATGGACAAGCCGCTCGCGGTGCAGTCGCGCCGCAAGATCTACGATCAGGCGGTGGCCGACAAGACGCTGGTTTACGGTTTTCATCTGCCGTTCCCGGGGCTCGGCTATATGGAAAAGGACGGCAACGGCTACCGCGTTCGTGCCGGCGACCTGGAATTCAGCAATCTAGTGTCTCAGTCTTGCGGGCCGTCCGGAAACGGGCGGCCCGCTTCGCTTTCAGCAAAGGGAGAATTCGCATAACGACCATCACGCGCCGCGATGTGCTCGGCGGCGCTGCGGCGATCGCGCTGTCCGGCGCGGCAATGCCGGCCCTCGCGCAGTCGCAGCCGGGCTTCCACCGCTTCAAGGTTGGCGACATCGAGGTCACCTCGATCTCCGACGGTGTGCGCCCCGGCAAGCTCGACGGCAAGTCCGTCGCAAGAGCGCGAGCCTCGAGCAATTTCAGGATGCGCTGGCCGCCGACGGCCTGCCGCGCGACGAGATCGCCACGCCGCTTCAACACGCTTGCGGTGAAGAACGGCAACAGCCTGTTCGTGATCGATACCGGCAACGGCGCCAATACGCTTGCGGCCGGCACCGGCACAGGCGGCGGCGAATTTCACGCGCCGCAGGCTATGACCCGAAGGACGTCGAGGCCGTGATCCTTTCGCATTTCCACGGCGACCATATCGGCGGCCTGATCACGCCGGAGCGGGCGCCCGCTTTCCCGAATGCCGAGGTGCGGGTGCCGCTGGTCGAATTCAATTACTGGATGGACGACGCCAACATGAACGCCGCGCCGGAGGGCTCGGGTCTGCGCAACGGCCACAACAATGTGCGGCGCGTGTTCGGCGCGATCCCCGGCAAGATTCGTCGTCGAAATTCGAATGGGGCAAGGAAGTCGCTCCCGGCATTACTGCGATCGGCACGCCCGGGCACACGCCGGGCCACACCTCGTTCCGGATCGCATCGGGCAATGCGAGCCTGATCGTTCAGGCCGATGTCGTGTCCGGGCATCGGCATCGGTATTCGTGCGCCATCCCGACTGGTTCGCCGGCGGCGACATGGACGGCCCGATGGCGGTCGCGACGCGGCGCAAGCTCTACGACATGCTGGTCGCCGATCGCTGCTGACCACCGCCTATCATCTGCCGGTGCCGGGTGTCGGCAACGTCGAAAAGAGCGGGACGGGATACAAGTTCACGCCGATGGCGTGACGCTCGACGCGATGTCCGCCCGGCAACGGCCGGGCGGACCTTTTTCGAACGCTAATTGGCGTTCTTCTTCAGCCATTCCTGCATCAGCGCGATTTCGCTTTCCTGCGCCTTGACGATCTCCTCGGCGAGCTTGCGGATCTGCGGATCCTTGCCGAAGGCGATCAAGGTCCTGGCCATATCGACCGCGCCCTGATGATGCGGGATCATGCCGCGCACGAAATCGACATCGGTATTGCCGGTGAAGGTGATGTCCATGCCGTCATGCATTTTCTGATTGATGGCCCGGAAGGCGGCGCTGGACGGCCCGGTGTCGCCCTTCGGCTTGGCGCTGCGCGCCATGCGCTGGCCCGGCTTGTCCGCCGCCATGCATCGGACCGTGCTGCATGCCGGGGCCGTGCTGCATCTGCGACATCATGCGCTCGCGCATCGCCTGATGCATTTCATGGTTCATGCCGCGATGCATTCCCGGCTGCATGCCCATTCCCTGCATCGGCGCCGTGCTGCATTTCGCCGCTACTCATCTGGGCGAGAGCTGGCAACGCTGCCGAGCGTCAGCGTGCCGGCCATGAGACCGATTGCGAGTTTCATTTTCATCGTGTTTCTCCAAAGCGGATTGTTCGCGCGCTGCCGTATCAGGCGGCGCGATCGAGTCGTAATTTCAGCGACAATCAGCTCTGGCAGCGGGGAGGCGGCAGAGTCGGGCCGCGCGGCGACGGCGTCCAATTGCGCCGTCGGGACCTGACGCAGGATGCCGAACAGGACCGCTGTGCAACGGACGCGCGCGATCGGCTGACGGGCTCGACCGCCATGAAGCAGGCGAAGCAATTGCAGGATGCGGGCTCGTTGCGGCCGGGTAGAATCGCCGTGATCATGATGACGTGCTGCCATGCGGGTCATGCGACGTTCCGGCATGATGTCCGCTGCGTGATGGCCGGAATAGGCCATGACCGGGCCATGCATCAGGCTCATCGTCCCGAACAGGACGACGAAGCACAGACGGACGAATCTGGCGGCCGCAGTCATATGCATAAATTTGTATATAATACGCATTCTTGGTATTGTCATGGCCCGCGGTGGCAGCGGAATTGATTGACCGCAAGGCGGGCGTCTCTATATCGCCGCATCATGACGAACCGGATCGAAGCACCCGTCCGCCGCCGCCGTGCCGCCCTTGCGGCCGGGACGGATTTCGTGCGTATCGTCTTCTGATCCGAACCCGGCCGCGAGCCTTGGAGCCGCGGCGTTCTTTCTCAAGTCCGCGCTTTCCAAGGTCCGCTCTTCGGCACGGCCTTCTAGATACCAGCCGCACCGGCGGCGATCCGGCGGAGTTGAGACATGGCGACCAAAGCGAAGATCGGAATTCTGGGCGCGTCCGGCTATACCGGCTCCGAACTGGTGCGCATGCTGCTTCGCCATCCGCGCGCCGAGATCGCGCTGCTGACCGCCGACCGCCGGGCCGGGCAGGAGATGCGCAGCGTGTTTCCGCAATTCTCGCCGTTCGCACTTGCCGACGCTGGTCTCGATCGAAGGGCTGGACTGGAAGGCGGCCGGGCTCGATCTGGTGTTCTGCGCGCTGCCGCATGCGACCACGCAGAAGGTGCTGAAGGAGCTGCTGGCCAAGGCGCCGGACACCAAGGTGGTCGATCTGTCGGCCGACTTCCGGCTGAGCGACACCGCAGCCTATGCGCGCTGGTACGGCCACGAGCATCACGCGCCGGAACTGCAGAAGGAGGCGGTCTACGGGCTTGCCGAAATCTACAAGCGCGAGATCAGGAAGGCGCGGCTGGTCGCCAATCCCGGCTGCTACACCACCTGCGCGCAGCTTCCGCTGATTCCGCTGCTGAAGAACAAGGCGATCGAGACCGACGGCATCGTGATCGACGCCAAGTCCGGCATGACCGGAGCGGGGCGGGCGGCCAAGGAAGCGATGCTGTTCTCGGAAGTGTCGGAGGGCTTCCACGCCTATGGCGTCGGCGGTCACCGGCACATGGCCGAACTCGACCAGGAATTTTCGCATGGCCGCCGGCAAGGAGGTGATCGTCAGCTTCACCCCGCATCTGGTGCCGATGAACCGCGGCATCCTGTCGACCATCTATGTGCAGGGGCGGCGCGGCAGGACGCCGGAGGAGCTTCACGCGATACTTTTAAAGTTCTACGAGAAGAGCGATTTCGTGCATGTGCTGCCGTTCGGCGAGACGCCGCAGACCCGGCATGTGCGCGGCTCCAACTGGACCTTCATCGGCGTCGCCAAGGACCGCGTGCCGGGCCGCGCCATCGTGATCTCGGCGCTCGACAACCTGGTCAAGGGCGCGTCCGGTCAGGCGATCCAGAACATGAACCTGATGCTCGGATATCCGGAGACGCATGGGGATCGATCAGGTCGCGCTGTTTCCGTGAACGCGGTCGGCGCAGCAGGGCGTTGGCGCAGACGTAGAGGCCGGTGAAGATGACGACGCCGGCGCGGCGATCCGCCAGTCGACCATATCCGCGACGTGCAGCGGATTTTCCGTCCGGTCTTCAACGCCACCGATATCTCGGGCGACGGCAGCGAATTCGACCGGCTGGTTGCCGTCGATCCAGGTGAATATCCGCGCCGGCGAATTCCCGCCGGCGGAATCGAACGGCGTCCGTTACCTGAAGGTGCCGGTCAAGCTTGCGTCCTGACCGGCTTGCAGTCTGCGATCTTCAGGCGAGCCTGAAGATCGCCAGCACCAGCACGACCTGCGCGATGAAGCCGACGGTGAAGGCCAGCGTGCGGAACACCGGCAGGCCGAGCGCATAGACGATCGCATGGGCGAGCCGCGCCCAGAAATAGATGGCGCAGGCGAGTACCGTCGCCTTGCTCGAATAGTCGATCGAATTGAGGATCAGCACCAGCGGAGCAAACACCGCGAGATTGTCGACGGCATTGGTATGGGCGAAATACAGCCGCTGCGCCCAGGGCGATTGCGGCTTGTCGCCGGGGGAGGGGTTGTCCATCGTGGCCCAGAGCCCGCGCACCTTGATCCGGTCCAGGATGTAGGGCAGCCAGATCAGGCCGGTCAGGACGCAGGTCATCGTCAGCCAGAACAATTCCTTGGATAGTTGACCGATCATGTCGCCCAGCACAGTCGCCTCCCGTTACGAAAGTTCGCTCAGCCGTGATCCTATCGCGGCGGGTGCGGGAGGCGATAGCCCCCACGCTGGCGGCGCGCGTCGTGGCCCCAGTCGCGCCGGCAGAATCGAGGATCGCTGTCGAGTGACGCTACGACCGCACCTTCACGTAGCTGCCGGGCGCGTCCTCGATCGGCGTGAGCTTGCCGCCGCCGGGTTCGCGCGCGGGCACCATCTCGGCGTCCTTGCGCCTTGATCCATTGCAGCCAGTCCGGCCACCACGAGCCGGGATGTTCCTTGGCCTTTTTCAGCCAGGCCTCGACGTCGCTGCCGGTGGGCTTCGGGCCGGTCCAGTACTGGTACTTGGCCTTCGCCACCGGATTGACCACGCCGGCGATATGGCCGGAGCCGGACAGCACGATAGCGAACCGGTCCGCCGAAGAAACTGCGAGCCGAGCATCACCGACTTGGCCGGCGCGATGTGATCCTCGCGGGTCGCCAGATTGTAGATCGGGATCTTCACCTTCTTCAGATCGAGCGTCACGTCGGCGACCGTCATCTCGCCCTTGGTCAGCGCGTTGTTCAGATAGCAATTGCGCAGATAGAAGGAATGGTTCGCCGCCGGCATGCGGGTCGCATCGGAATTCCAGTACAGCAGGTCGAACGGGAAGGGCGCCTTGCCGCGCAGATAATTGTTGACGACATAGGGCCAGATCAGGTCGTTCGAGCGCAGCATGTTGAAGGCCGTCGCCATCTTCTGGCCTTCGAGATAGCCGTGCTCGCGCATGCGCGCTTCGAGCGCCGGCGAGTCTGCTCCTCGTCGACGAAGACCTTGAGGTCGCCGGCATAGGTGAAGTCGACCTGGGTGGCGAAGAAGGTCGCCGACTTGATGCGGTTGTCGCCCTTGGCCGCCATATAGGCAAGCGTCACCGCGAGCAGCGTGCCGCCGACGCAATAGCCGACCGCATGCACCTCGCGTCTCGCCGGTCGACTGTCTCGATCGCATCGAGCGCCGCGAGCGGGCCTTCGCGCATGTATTCGTCGAAGCCCTTCTGCGCGAGCGTTCGTCGGGATTGACCCAGGAGATCACGAACACGGTGAGGCCCTGATCGACGCACCATTTGATGTAGGATTTCTCCGGCGTGAGATCGAGCATGTAGAACTTGTTGATCCAGGGCGGCACGATCAGCAGCGGCGTCTTCAGCACCGTCTCGGTCGACGGGCGTGTACTGGATGAGCTGCATCAGCTCGTTCTGGAAAATCGACCTTGCCGGGCGTGACCGCGAGATTGCGGCCGACCTCGAACATCTTCGGGTCGGACTGCCGGATCTTGAGGTTGCCCTTCTCGTCGATGTCCTCGGTCAGCATGGTCATGCCGCGCACGAGGTTTTCGGCATTCGACGACAGCGTCTCGCGCAGCAATTCCGGATTGGTCAGCACGAAATTCGACGGCGAGATCGCGTTGGCGATCTGCCTGATGTAGAACTCCGCCTTCTGGCGGGTGTGCGGATCGAGCGATTGCGCGTCGGCGACGAGCTGCTCGGCCCAATGCGTCGAGAGCAGATAGGCCTGCTTGAGGAAATCGAAGAACTGGTTCTCCGACCATTCCGGATCGGCGAAGCGCTTGTCCTTGCGGATCGGGCTTGCACGGCCGGCGGAATCTTCTCGCCCGCCATCCGCTTGACCGCGCTGCCCCAGAGGTCGAGATAGGCGCCGCCGAGCCTGCGCTGCAATTCGACCGCGCGCTGCGGGTCGGACAGCCAATATTCGGCGACCTGGCCGAGCGTCTTGACCGCGTCGCTGACCTGTTCGGGGAAATCGATCGTTGGCCGCGCCTTCCTCGCGCGGCTTCAGATAGGCGGCGAGCGCCTTGCCGCCCTGTTCGACCAGGCGCGCGAGATTGTGCGCGAAGCGCTCGATATCGACGCTCCCGGTTGCCGGCGACGACCGGTTGGTCCGGCATCTTGTTCATGGCTCGCTCAAACTACCCGCCTGCGCCCGATGGCGCGCATCTTCCTCCTGCAAGGTGACGGCCAAGAGGCAGCGGCTGAAAACCGGCTTTTGGCCGCCGCTGGCGTTAACCGCCCATTCTTTGATCCTTGCTTTGGTCATACTTTAGCGGTTTACGCGCGCAAATACTTGCATGAGATAACGTCAATCATGCCGCACGTGCCGAACACATGCGTCCAGACGGCCGGCCGGCGGCCCGGCAGCGATGGCGTTCGCGTCGGCGCTGCTGGCGATTTCGGGCATGTCCGGCTGCTCCACCGCGCAGATCGACAGCATTCCGAAGGAAATCGGCGGTCTGCCGGAGGGCGCGCCCAAGCGCGCCGATGCGCCGCCGGATTATCCCGCGGTGCATGATATGCCGCCGCCGCGCGCCACCACGCTGCTGGACGCGGAACAGCAGAAAAGAATCGAAGCCGACCTGATCGCGGCCCGCAACCGCCAGCCCGGTCAGGAGAAGAACACCGAGCCAAGGAAGCCCAGGAAAAGGCCAAGGCGGAAGCCAAGGAGAAGCAGCCCAAGCGGACCGCGGAAAGGCAAGACAAGGCTCGCCGTCAGCCGCAGCCGGCCAGCCGGCGTCAGCAGAGGCAGCTGCGGGCGAACCAGGCGTGCGCCCGCTGCCGCCGACGCCGCCGGCCTGGCCGGCGCCGGCAGGTCCAGAGCCCGCTGGCGTCGGCCGCAGCCCGTGATAAAAGCAGTCGGTTCGCCGGCCGGCCCGTTGTCGACCGCTGCCCTGATGCCGGCGCAGGGAAGTTTGCGGGCCTCGAGAAAGCTCTGGCGCCAAGGACACGTTTCCATGGAAGAATTTTACCGCGTCCGCCGTCTGCCGCCCTATGTGTTCGAGCAGGTCAACCGCGCCAAGGCGACCGCCCGCAACGCCGGCGCCGATATCATCGATCTCGGCATGGGCAACCCGGATCTGCCGGCGCCCGCCGCATGTGATCGAGAAGCTGAAAGAGACGCTCGGCAAGCCGCGCACCGACCGCTATTCGGCCTCCAAGGGCATTGCCGGGCTGCGCCGCGCCCAGGCCGCCTATTACGAGCGCCGCTTCGGCGTGAAGCTCAATCCCGACACCCAGGTCGTCGCGACGCTCGGCTCCAAGGAAGGCTTCGCCAATGTGGCGCAGGCGATCACGGCGCCGGGCGACGTCGTGCTCGTGCCCAATCCGAGCTATCCGATCCACGCCTTCGGCTTCCTGATGGCGGGCGGCGTGATCCGCTCGGTTCCGGCCGAGCCCGATCCGGAATTCTTCGCGGCGCTCGAGCGCGCGCTGCATGCATTCGATCCCGAAGCCGATCGCGGTGATCGTCTGCTATCCGTCCAATCCGACGGCCTGCGTCGCCGAGCCTCGATTTCTACCAGGACCTCGTCGCCTTCGCGAAGAAGCACGAGATTTTCATCCTGTCCGATCTCGCCTATGCCGAGGTCTATTTCGACGACAATCCGCCGCCGTCGGTGCTGCAGGTGCCGGGCGCGATGGATGTCACGGTCGAATTCACCTCGATGTCGAAGACCTTCTCGATGCCGGGCTGGCGCATGGGCTTTGCGGTCGGCAACGAGCGCATCATCGCGGCGCTCGGCCGGGTGAAGTCCTATCTCGACTACGGCGCCTTCACGCCGGTACAGGTGGCGGCGACCGCGGCGCTGAACGGGCCGGACGATTGCATTCGCGAGATGCGCGACATCTATCGCAAGCGCCGCGATGCGCTGGTCGAGAGCTTCGGCCGCGCCGGCTGGGAGATTCCGTCGCCGCGCGGCGTCGATGTTCGCCTGGGCGCAAATTGCCGGAGCCGTTCCAGGGCATGGGCTCGATCGAATTCTCGAAGCTTCTGGTCGAGAAGGCCGATGTCGCGGTCGCGCCCGGCATCGGCTTCGGCGAGCATGGCGACGACTATGTCCGCATCGCGCTGGTCGAGAACGAGCAGCGCATCCGGCAGGCCGCGCGCAACATCCGCCGCTTCCTTGAAACCGGCGTCGAGAAGCTGCACAACGTCGTCCCGCTCGCCACACGACGCTAGCGCGTCTCTCACGCATTTCCGGATTTGACATGGTCGCGCCCCTCAAAGTGGGTCTTGCCGGCTTCGGCACGGTCGGCGCCTCGGTCATTCGCCTGATCGCCGAAGGCGACGGGCTGGCCGCGCGTTGCGGCCGGCCGGTCGAGGTGGTCGCGGTCAGCGCGCGCACGCAAGGGCAAGGATCGCGGCGTCGATCTGTCGAAGCTGCGCTGGTTCGACGATCCGGTCGCGCTCGCCAGCGATCCCGGCATCGATGTGTTCGTCGAATTGATGGGCGGCGAGGGCGATCCGGCCAAGGCCGCGGTCGAGGCCGCGCTGCAAGCCGGCAAGTCGGTCGTCACCGCCAACAAGGCGCTGCTGGCGCGGCACGGCGCTGGCGCTTGCGCGAGCTTGCCGAGGCGAACGGCGTCGCGCTCAACTTCGAGGCCGCGGTCGGCGGCGCCATTCCGATCATCAAGACCCTGCGCGAAGGCCTTGCCGGCAATTCCTTCGCGCGCATCTACGGCATCCTGAACGGCACCTGCAACTACATCCTGACCCGCATGGAGCAGGAGAAGCTGTCCTTCGCCGAATGCCTGAAGGATGCGCAGCGGCTCGGCTATGCCGAGGCCGACCCGACCTTCGATGTCGAGGGCTTCGATACCGCGCAGAAGCTCGCGATCCTGGCGTCGCATCGCCTTCGGCACCAAGGTCGATCCCGAGGCGATCTATGTCGAAGGCATTTCCTCGATCGCGCCGGCCGATCTCGCGGCGGCCGACGAACTCGGCTATCGCATCAAGCTGCTCGGCGTCGCGGTGAAGACCGACAGCGGCATCGAGCAGCGCGTGCATCCGACCATGGTGCCGAAGGATTCCGCCATCGCGCAGGTGATGGGCGTGACCAACGCCGTCACGATCGACGCCGAGGGCATCGCGCCGATCACGCTGGTCGGGCCCGGGCGCGGGCGGCATGGCGACCGCGTCGGCGGTGGTTGCCGATATCGGCGATATCGCGCGCGGCGTGCGGGTGGCGCCGTTCGGCCGTGCGGCCGACGAGCCTCACCGCCGCCGGCAAGGCGCCGATGCAGCGGCACGAGGGCGGCTACTACATCCGCCTGCTGGCTGTGGACAAGCCGGGCACCGCCGCGACCATCGCCACCCGGCTGGCCGAGCAGCAGATTTCGCTCGAATCCATCGTGCAGCGCCATCTGCGGGCCGCAGGGCGGCAAGGATGCCAAGGCCGCGACCGGCCCGGTTCCGGTGATCCTCATCACCTATGCGACCACCGAAGACGCGGTGCGGCGCGCGCTCGATGCGGTCAAGGCCGACAAGGTGATTTCCGGCGAACCGCAATTGATCCGCATCGAAAAAAACCGATAGAAGACCGGACGGCAAGAGGAGCGGGCTGACAGGGCAGGCCGGCGGGAGAGGGGAACCAGATGGCGTCGACGATCACCGTCGCAGCCGAACCAGGTGCTCGAGCGCGTCCTGTCGCTCGAGATCGTGCGCGTCACCGAGCGCGCGGCGGTGTCGGCGGCGCGGCTGCGCGGCCACGGCAAGGACAAGGCCTCCGACCAGGCGGCGGTCGATGCCATGCGCCGCGAACTCAACAAGCTGCCGATCGACGGCACCGTGGTGATCGGCGAGGGCGAGCTCGACGAGGCGCCGATGCTGTTCATCGGCGAGCAGGTCGGCAACAAGGGCGGCTTCAAGGTCGATATCGCGGTCGATCCGCTCGAAGGCACGACGCTGTGCGCCAAGAACATGCCGGGCGCGATCGCCACGCTGGCGATGGCCGATGCCGGCACGCTGCTGCACGCGCCCGATTGCTACATGGACAAGATCGCGATCGGCCCGGGCTATCCGAAGGGCACCATCGATCTCGACGCGCCGGCCGATGAAAACATCATCAGTCTCGCCAAGGCCAAGGGCGTGAAGCCGTCGGAGATCACCGCGATCCTGCTCGACCGGCCGCGCCACGCCGACATCATCGCGGCGGTGCGCAAGACCGGCGCCGCGGTCAGCCTGATTTCCGACGGCGACGTCGCCGGCGTGATCCATTGCGCCGAGCCGAAGACCGGCATCGACATCTATCTCGGCATCGGCGGCGCGCCGGAGGGCGTGCTGGCGGCGGCGGCCTTGCGCTGCATCGGCGGTCAGATGCAGACGCGGCTGGTGATCGATTCCGAAGCGCTTGCGCGAGCGCACCCTGAAGATGGGCATCAAGGACCCGAAGAAGAAATACGAGATCGAGGACATGGTGAAGGGCGATTGCCTGTTCGCCGCGACCGGTGTCACCACCGGCGCCATGCTGACCGGGGTGAAGTTCGGCAAGAACCTGATCGAGACCGAGACCGTGGTGATGCGCTCGGTCACCGGCACCGTTCGCTATATCCGCGCCGAGCACCGCCAGCTCGACAAATTCCATCTCGACTGAGCGAAGACCGGCCAAGTGCCGCGCGACATTTCGTATCGCATCGGGTCGATCGGCAGCGTGCCGCCTCGCGCATATGCCCGCGCCGTACTTCGAGCGACCGTGCAGACGGTGAGCGCCGTTCGGTCCGCGCCTGAAGCGGATTCCGGACGGCGAGACCGGCGAACGGATCAACTGGGTGTTCTGGCAGGAGGCATTGTTTGCCAATCATCCGGCCTTCGAGCGCTCGGACAAGGACTTCCAGCTTCATGCGACCAGCGGGCTGTCGCGGCGCTATCGCCTGAAGCCCGGCGTCACGCTGCGCGACGTGCAATTCGACAATCTGTTCTATGCCGATGTCGCGATCGGCTCCTACCGCACCTTCGCCGCGCTGAAGGCCGAGGGCAAGATCGCGCCGCAGGTGAAATTCCAGGTCGATCTCGTGCCGGCGCATTCGGTGATCTGGCTGTTCGTGGAGGAAGACCTGCATGCGGCGATCGATCCGATCTACAACGAAGCGGTGAAGCGCGAGATCGACAAGCTTGCGGCCGCCATCCCGCACGGCGAACTTGCGATCCAGCTCGACGTGGCGTCGGCGGTATTCGCGCGGCTGGAGCGCGGCGACGTCTCGAATTACGGCGCAACCAAGGAGGAGATGTTCGACACCTTCGCCGCCATCCTGCTCGATCTCGGCAATCATGTGCCGGCGGACATCGAGCTTCTGTATCACTTCTGCTACGGCGATGCCGGCCATCGCCATGTGGTCGAGCCGACCGACATGGGCGACATGGTGGAACTGTGCGAACCGGCTTGCGGCCGGCGCCAGCGCGCAACATCGATCTCGTCCATATGCCGGTGCCGCGCGACCGCTCCGACGAGGCCTATTTCGAGCCGCTGAAGCGGCTGAAGCTGCGCCCGGAAACCGAACTGTGCCTCGGCCTCGTGCATTACACCGACGGCATCGAGGGCACGCGCAAGCGCATCGCGACGGCCGAGAAATTCGTGCGCGATTTCTCCATCGGCACCGAATGCGGCTTCGGCCGCAGAGAGCCGTCCACCATCCCGGAGCTGTTGCGCATCCATGCCCAAGTTTCTGCCTGATGCCGCGGCCTGATCTCGCGATCCGGCCGCTCAGGCCGGACGAGCGCGCGGCCTGGGAGCCGCTCTGGCAGGCTATCTGACCTTCTACGAGACGCGGGTTTCGCCGCAGACCACCGATGTGCTGTGGCAGCGGCTGCACGATCCGAACGAGCCGATGTTCGTGCTCGGCGCCTTCTCGGACGGGAAGCTGATCGGCATCGTGCAATATCTGTTCCACCGCTCCTGCTGGACCATCGGCGATTATTGCTATCTGCAGGATCTGTTCGTCGTCCCGGGCGCGAGAAAGCTTGGCGCCGGCCGCGCGCTGATCGAGGCGGTGGAAAAGGCGGCGCGCGAAAAGGGCGCCAGCCGCGTGCATTGGCTGACCAAGGAAGACAATCACACCGCACGCGCGCTTTACGACACGCTGGCGGAGCGCTCCGGTTTCATCCAGTATCGCAAGCTTTTCTGAACATTCCGAATCGCCAACGATTCCTATATCCGGTCCCGATGACAGCCTTGGCCGCAATGCCGCAGGCGCAGGAGCGCTTCTTTCTCGGCGTGGAGAAATCCGCGCGCGGGCGCGCCTGGCGCGACCGGCTGGATGCGCGCGGGCAGGCGCGGGCGCTTGCGATCGCGCAGCGTCACGGCGTGCCGGAAATGCTGGCGCGCATTCTCGCCGGCCGCGGCATCGAGGCGAACGATGCGGAGGCCTATCTCGATCCGACGGTGCGCGGGCTGATGCCGGACCCCGAGACGCTGACGGCGATGAAGGAGGCCGCTTCGCGCATCGCCGACGCGGTGCAGAAGGGCGAGACGGTCGCGATCTTCGGCGACTACGATGTCGACGGTGCGACCTCGTCGGCGCTGCTGGCGCGCTATCTGCGCCATTGCGGATTGTCGCCGATCCTTCATATCCCCGACCGGATGTTCGAGGGCTATGGCCCGAATGTCGATGCGGTGCGCGCGCTCGCCGCGCGCGGCGCGACGCTGCTCGTCACCGTCGATTGCGGGACGACATCGGTCGAGCCGCTGGCGGAGGCGAAGAAGCTCGGTCTCGACGTGGTCGTCATCGATCATCATCAATGCGACGCGGAACTGCCCGATGTGCTGGCGCTGGTGAATCCGAACCGGCTCGACGATCTGTCCGGGCTTGGCCATCTCGCCGCCGTCGGCCTCGTGTTCATGACGCTGGTCGCGCTCAACCGCGAATTGCGCCGGCGCGGTTTCTTCGACGGCGAACGGCCGCGAGCCCGATCTGCTGGCGTCGCTCGACCTCGTGGCGCTCGGCACCATCGCCGACGTGGTGCCGCTGATCGGGCTCAATCGCGCCTTTGTCGCCAAGGGTCTGGTCTCGATGCGCCGGCGCGAGAATGTCGGGCTCACCGCGCTGATGGATGCGGCGCGGCTCGACGGTCCGCCGGAGCCGTTCCATCTCGGCTTCCTGCTCGGGCCCGCGCATCAATGCCGGCGGCCGCATCGGTCGCGCCGATCTCGGCGCCAATCTGCTGCTGGAAGAGGACACCATCGAAGCCGCGCGCATCGCCGCCGAACTCGACCGGCTGAACCGCGAACGCCAGGCGATGGAACATGCACATGCTGGCGGAAGCCGAAGCCGAGGCGCTGGCCGCGCTCGGGCTGGAAGAGAAGGGCGCGGTGGTGGTCACCGCCGCCGAAGGCTGGCATCCCGGCATCGTCGGCCTGGTCGCGGCGCGGCTGAAGGAGAAGTTCGGCCGGCCGGCCTTTGCGATCGCGCTCGAGCCGGGCGGCACCGGCACCGGCTCGGGGCGCTCGATCCCGGGCGTCGATCTCGGCCGCGCGGTGCGGCAGGCGGTGGCGGACGGGCTGCTGGTGAAGGGCGGCGGACACGCGATGGCGGCCGGCGTCACGATCCGGCGCGAGCGGCTCGCGGAATTCCGCGCCTATCTCGAAACCGCTCTGACCGATGCCGTCGAGCAGGCGCGGCGCGACGATGCGCTGCTGATCGACGGCGCGCTGAGCGCGGCGGCGGCCAATCTCGAATTCTGCGCCTCGGTGATGCGCGCGGGGCCGTTCGGCGCCGGCAATCCGGAGCCGGTCTTCGCGCTGCCGGCGCACATCGATCGCCTATGCCGATGTAGTCGGCCAGCACCATATCCGCGCGCGGCTGCGCAGTGCCGATGGCGCGATGCTGAATGCCATCGCCTTTCGCTCGGTCGGCACCGATCTCGGCCGCGCGCTGCTCGAGGCGCGGGGGCAGCAGATCCATGCCGCCGGCCAATTGTCGATCGACCGCTGGCAGGGCGCCGGAGCGCGTGCAGATGCGGCTGATCGATGTGGCGAATACCGACCGCATTGGCTAAGACAGCCGCGCAAGGCTCATTACGAAAGCATCCGGAAATGTCCAAGCTCAATCTCTCCATCGCCATCGGCGACTATGACCGCAACCGCCCGCTGATCGACGGCGCGGTGCAGATGGACGGGGTCGATCCCGTCTTCATGACGCTGTCGCCGGAGGAGATTTTCTTTCGCGCCTTCAAGACCGCCGATTTCGACATCTGCGAATTGTCGCTGTCGAGTTCCACGGTGAAGACCGCGGAAGGCAATTTTCCGTATGTCGGCGTGCCGGCCTTCCTGTCGCGCTGCTTCCGCCACACCTCGATCTATGTGCGCACCGACCGCATCAAGAAGCCGCAGGACCTGAAGGGCAAGCGCATCGGCCTGCCGGAATATCAACTGACGGCGGTGGTGTGGGCGCGCGCGCTGCTGGAAGACGAGTTCGGCGTGAAGCCCTCGGACGTGACCTGGATACGCGGCGGCATCGCCCATGCCGGCCGGCCGGAAAAGATCAAGCTCAACCTGCCGGGCAATGTGCGGCTGGAAAATGCGCCGGAGGGCAAGACCATTTCCGGCATGCTGGCCTCCGGCGAGATCGATGCCTTCATGGCGCCGCGCGCGCCGGCTCTGCCGCCGGATACGCCCAATGTCGGCTGGCTGTTTCCCGATCCGGAAGCCGCCGCCAAGGATTACTACAAGCGCACGAAGATCTTTCCCGATCATGCATATCGTCGGCGTGCGGCGCACGCTTGCCGAAAAGCATCCGTGGCTGCCGGCGGCGGTGTTCAAGGCGTTCGAGCAATCCAAGGCGATCGCAGTCGAGCGGCTGACGGATGTGTCTGCCGTGAAGGTGACGCTGCCGTTCATCGAAGAGCGCATTCTGGAAGCGCAGGCGCTGATGGGTGAGGATTACTGGTCCTACGGCGTGCCGGCCAACCGGCACGTGCTGGAGACGTTCTTCCGTCACCATCATGCGCAGGGGCTGTCGTCGAGGCTTGTGACGCCGGAAGACCTGTTTCATCCGGCGACGCTGGAGAGCGTGAAAATCTAGTGTCCCGGTTCCGACGCTTGTATCCTGTCCCAGCACGCATTCCTACAAGCGTCGGAACCATAGGGACACTAGCGACACTTATAGTTCTAGTGCGGCTTTGGATTTGACGTTCCTATCACGGACTTGCTGCGGATCCTGATAGGAACGTCAAATCCGCCGCACTAGCCGGCCACGGGCGGCGGGGCGATCGGTGCGACGATCCGGCGATAGAGATGCCATGTGGTGTGTCCGAGCACCGGCAGCACGATCACCAGCCCGACAAAGAACGGCAACGCTGCGATTACCAGCAGCACGGTGATCACGGCCGCCCAGCCGAGCATCGGCACCGGGCTCGTCGCCACCGAACGTACGCTCGTGATCATCGCGGTGATGAAATCGAGATCGCGTTCCAGCAGCAGCGGAAACGACACGACAGTCAGCGAGAACAGGGTTGCCGCAAGTGCCGCTCCGATCAGGTTGCCGACCAGCAGGAAAACCAGACCTTCGTTGGTGGTCAGGACCAGCGTCAGGAATTGTTGCGCGCTTGAAAACGAGGCGTTCAGCCCGAGAAACAGCGCGGTGAGAAACCGCACCTGATACATCCACATGATGAAGATGAATAGCGTGACAAAAGCCATCCAGCCGATTTCGCTGCGGTTTCGCATGGTCCGCCACAAGTCGCCCCAGGTCACCGGCTTCGCCGCGTTCGCGCCTGCGACTTACCTCGTAAAGGCCGATCGCGACGAAAGGACCGATCAGCGCGAAACCGGCGGCCAGCGGATAGGAGAGATAGGACATTCCAAGCGCGGTCGCGGTGAGCACGATCAGGATGCCGCCGGCGGCATAGAGGCCGCCAAAGAACAGACCGAAAAGCGGCAGCGCCTGAAAGTCACGCAGGCCGCGCCCGAAGGCCTCGACCACATCCATCACCGAAATCCGCCGCACGACCGGATCGGTCTTGCCGGACACCGAATTCATCGCTTTCCACCCGGACAATTATCGTTTTTGCAATTCGGACAATTGGCGCGTTCGAAGCCCGCCGCGCGTTGATCCGCATCAATTGTGCGCCGCGATATATGCGGCGCCGTTCTTTCTAGAACCGCTTGATCGAATCGAGCCCGCCCAGCCGGCCGACAATGGCGTTGGCGCCGATGGCCAGCACGAACAGCACGATCAGCATTGCGTACATGCGCGGCATGTCGAACAGGCTGTAGGCCTGGATGATCAGAAAGCCGATGCCGCGGTTCGACAACTTGGTTTCGGCCAGCAGCGTTGCGATCAGGGCCACGCCGAGGCCGAGCCGCACGCCATTGATGATCGGATGGCGCATCGCCGGCAGATAGACCTTGGTCGCCATCTGCCAGGCATTGGCGCGGAAGCTCTTCCCGACCCGAATGAGCACCGGATCGATCTGGCGCATGCCGGCGGCGACCGACAGCGCGATCGGGAAGAAGCAGGACAGCACGCCGAGCGCGACCTTGGACGGGGGACCGACGCCGAACCACATGATCATGATCGGGAAGAAGATGATCTTCGGCGTCGGACCGAGATAATAGAGATAGGGCTCGTAGGCGCGGCTGCAGGAACTTGTTGCCGCCGAGCAGGAGGCCGACCACCACCGCGCTGATGCCGCCGATCGCAAGCGCGAAGCCGACTTCGGCCGCGGTGACGCCGAGATTCCAGTAATATTCCGGATCGATCAGCAGGCCCCAGATCGCCTTGCCGATCGCCAACAGCGAGGGCACGACGTCGCGATAGAGCAGGCCCGATTGCGCCAGCGCTTCCCAGCCGACCAGCACCGCGACGATGATGGCGACGCGGACCAGCGTCACCGGGCTGATCGCAGGCGAGGTGATCGACGGCCTGTCTCAGGCGGCCCGCGTCAGCCATCGTTCCACCCTTTCGACCACGATGAAGAAACACACGCTGACCAGGATCACGAAGCAGATCGCGGCATAGGTGCCGGCGAGATCGTAGCGTTCGGCGAGATCGTTGATGAGCTGTCCGAGGCCGCCGAAATTGATCAGGAATTCGACGCCGACCACGTTGATCAGCGCGAAGATCAGCCCGAGCTTGAAGCCGGTGAAGATGGTCGGCAGCGCCGAGGGAAACTGGATCTTCCAGAACAATTGCCAGGGCGTGAGCTTGAAGCTGCGCCCGACATTCAGCAGCACGCGACGGGTGCCGGACAGCCCCTCGATGGTCTTCAGGATCACCGCGGGCAGGCCTGCGACGAAGCCCATCATGACGATGGTCGAGCGCCGAGCGGCCGAAGATCACCAGAAACAGCGGATACATCAGCACGGTCGGCGCGGCGGCCGCCGCCGCCACCCAGGTCTCGGTCGCGCGGCGCAGGAGATCGACCTTGTAGAGCAGCGTGCCGATCGAGACGCCGAACACCGCCAGCAATGCCGCCGCCGACACGCATTCCTTCATGGTCAGCAGGAAGCGCTCGACGATCTGCTCCTCGAAGATCACGCGCTCGAAGGCGCCGCGCGATCTGCGAGGGCATCGGCACGATGAAGCGGTTGAGGATGCCGACGCGGATCAGGATTTCGAACATGGCAATCGCCACCAGCAGCGAGCCGAAGCCCACGAGCTGGGGCGCATAGCGCAGGCGCGTGAAGGCCGTGCGCGTCATTTGCGGCGCGTTCCGGTGGCGCGGGCGCGCGACTCGTCGTCGCTCATGCCGCGGCTAGCCTCTTCGCGCAGGTCCGCCCAGATCTGCGCGACGTAATGGCCGAAGGCGTCGCTGCCGACCACTTCGGAGGTGCGCGGGCGCGGCAGGTCGATATCGACGACGCGTTTGATCTTCCCGGGCCGATAGGTCATCACCATGATGCGGTCGGAAAGCTGCACCGCCTCGGTGATGTTGTGGGTGATCAGCAGCGTGGTCTGTTTCAGCTCCTGCTGGATCTGCAGCACCTTGTCGCCGAGCAGGAGCCGCGTCTGCTCGTCGAGCGCCGCGAACGGCTCGTCCATCAGCAGGATTTTCGGCTCGGAAGCGAGCGTGCGCGCGAGCGAGACGCGCTGGCGCATGCCGCCGGACAATTCGTTCGGATAGCGGTTCTCGAAGCCGTCGAGGCCGACCATGCTGAATGAAGTGGCGCGCCTTGTCGTGGCGCTTGGCCTTGTTCATGCCTTCGATTTCGAGCGGGAAGGCGACATTCTCGACCACCGTGCGCCAGGGAAAGGTCGATTCTTCCTGAAACACCATGCCGACCGAAGGATGCGGTCCGGTGATGCGCTCGCCCGCGACGGTGACGTCGCCCTCATAATCGCCGAGCAGCCCGCCGACGATATTGAACAAGGTCGACTTGCCGCAGCCGGAGGGGCCGATGATCGCCAGAAACTCGCCCTGCCGGACCGACAGCGAAACGTCGTCGACCGCGGTCACCGCGCCTTCCGGCGTCGGAAAGCGCTTGGTGACGTCCTTCACCACCAGGATGTCGCCGGCATTCGGCGCGGCTGGCGGGGCGAAGGGCAGCGGCTGCGGGCATTCAATCGGCCTTGCGGCGTGAGGGCTGCGGTCATCGCCGGAGCATAGCCCGGTTCGACCCGTACATCGACCACTGCGACATCGCCGCCTTCGACCGCGGCGATGGCGGATTTCAGTGCCGTGGCCAGTTCGCCTTCGTTGCGCACGGGACCGAAGCCCTGCGCGCCTTGCGCGCGCGCCATCGCGGCGAGGTCGATATCGGGATCGGAGATGCGCTGGCCGATCCAGCGGTTCTCGACCGGGCGGTTGCGCATGCGGGCAACGCGCTCCTGATGCAATTCGTCGTTGAAGAAGGAGCGGTTGTTGGCGATCACGATCAGCAGCGGGATGCGGTAATGCGCGGCGGTCCACAGCGCGGTGACGCCCATGAGATAATCGCCGTCGCCGCAGATCGCGACCGGCAGGCGGCCGGAGCCTTTCAGCGCCAGCGCCGCGCCGACCGAAATGCCGGGGCCGCCGCCGATGCCGCCGCCGCCGTCGGAACCGAGATAATCGAGCGGGTGACGGAACGGCCACCAGCCGCCATTCCAGGACAGCGGCAGATGCGTGAGCGACACCTCGCGTCTGCCGACCGCTTCGCGAAGGCCATAAGCGAGATGCTCGACCGTGCAGCGCGTCGCCCTTGGGTTTGGCCATCGCGCGCGGAGCGGCGGGCAGCGTCACCGGCTTTGCCGGCGCGCCGGCAGCTTTTGCCAGCGCAATCGCGACCGCATCGGGGTCGGCCGCGATCAGCATGTCGACCGGCGCGAACGCCTGATGGTCCATGCTCCAGCCATTATGGAGATTGTGATCGAGCGTCGCCGAGATCACGAACGAAGTCGGCCTTCGCGGCTTTCAGCGTGCCGCCGAGATCGACCCAGTCGAGCGCGAGGATCACATCGGCCGCCGTCGAGCGCGGCCAGTCCGTCGGCATCGGGCAGCAGCATGCCGGGCGTGCCGACATGCAGCGGATGATCGGTCGGGAACGAGGCGCCGATCTTCATGTCGGTGATGACCTTCGGCGTTGACGCTTTCGGCGAGCGCGACGCGCGCCTTCCAGGCCTCGAGGCTGCGCGAGGCGCGGCCGGCCAGGATCACCGGATGCTTTGCCTGTTTCAGCCGCTCGGCGGCTTCCTTCACCATTTCCGGATCGGGTGCGGTCGAGACGCGCGGGCGATAGCGCGTCATGTCGATCGGCGGCAGCGGCTCGGGGAGCTTCGCCTCCTGCATCTCGGCGTCGAGATTGACATAGACCGGCCCCTGCGGCGCGGCATTGGCGATCATCGCCGCGCGCAGCAAGCGCTTCGCGCGCGGCGCCGGGGGAGGCCGGCTGGTCGTCCCATTTGACATAGCCGCGCACCAGCGCGCCCTGATCGCGCGCGGTGTGGATCCAGTCGATCCAGGGCCGGCGCTTCACCGCATCGACCGGGCCGGTGGCGCCGAGCACCAGCACCGGCATGCGGTCGCACCAGGCGTTGAAGATCGCCATGGTGGCGTGCATCAGCCCGACATTGGAATGCACGATCGCGCCCATCGCGCGGCCGGTGACCTTGGCATAGCCTTGCGCGATCGCGACCGCGCTTTCCTCGTGCAGGCAGAGCAGCATCTGCGGCCGCTCGTTGCCGAGATAATTGACGAGCGAGTCGTGCAGGCCGCGATAGCTCGCGCCCGGATTGAGCGCGACATAGGGAATGTCGAGCGCGCGCAGGGTGTCGGCGACGACGTCGCTGCCGAAGCCCGGCGCATTGACGCCGGCGGCTATGGGCTGCTCGACCTTGGCGGCGCCGGTCGGCGGCGTCGTGCGTTCGTTCATGCGCAAATCCGAAGCGAAACCGGGACGGTCCGCTCTTCCTCACCTGGTTTCTTGTCGCCGGACCTGAGCCGGAGCATTTGTTGGAACCAGTCTAGCATTTTGACATTCGCTAACAGAAGTCGCTAAATGCGAACGACATTGTTGCGCCAGAGTAAACAATCGAATGGACCGTTTTCGCGCCATGGAAACCTTCGTGCGGGTGGCGCGCGCCGGAAGCTTCACGGTCGCGGCCGATCAGCTCGGGCTGTCGCGCGCCCTGGTGTCACGCCATGTCGGCATGCTGGAGGACCGGCTCGGCGTGCGGCTCCTCAACCGCACCACGCGCTCGCTCAACCTCACCGACGAGGGCCGGTCCTATCTCGGCTTCTGCGAGCAGATGTTCCGCGACATCGAAGGGCAGGAGCGCGCCATCCTGCATACCCGCGCCGAGCCGTCCGGCACCTTGCGGCTGGCGGCGCCGAAATCCTTTGGCGCGCTGCACCTGTCGGATGCCATCATCGCCTTCGCGCGATCGCAACCGAAGCTGCAGGTGCAGCTCATTCTGGAGAATGTGTCGTTTCAGCCGACCGATTTCGGCAAGCGCGGCTTCGATCTGGCGCTGCAATTCTCGTCGGCGCGGATTGCCTCGCTGGCGGAGACGCCGATCGCGGCCATGGACTGGGTGGTCGTGCGCGGCGCCGTCGCTTGCTGATCCGCGAGGGGCGGCCGACGACGCCGTCCGATCTGTCGCGCTATCCCTGCCTGCTGCACGAAAGTGCGTTGCCGAATGATCGGCTGTGGCGGTTCGAGGGACCGCGCGGCGCCGTGACCGCCAAGGTGACCGGAGCCTTCTCCTCCAACAGCGCGCTCGCCTTGCGCAAGGCGGCGATTGCCGGGCTCGGTGCCGCCTTGCTGCCGCGCTATGTGGTCGCCGACGACCTTGCCTCCGGCAATCTGGTGCAGCTCTTCCCGCGTTATCGCGTGGCGGCGCGGCCGTTGATCGCGGTCTATCCGCGCGCGCCCGAGATACCGCACAAGGTCAAGTCGTTCATCGATTTCCTGACCAACTGGATCGCCTCGCGCGAGGCCAATCTCACCGCCCGCGTTCCAGTCTCCGGCAGCGGCCGATCTGACTTTCAGGATGACGCGGCGCGCAATCTCGCGAGCAGCTTGATGCCGGCATAGCCGTCGGCCGGCTCCATCTGCACCTTGCGCTGGAAATCGCGCACCGCCCGCATCGTGTCCGGACCGACGCGTCCGTCGGTGCCGCCGGTATTGAAGCCGAGCTTGGTGAGGCGGACCTGAATTTCCTGCACCTCCGCAAGCGTCGGCGTGCGTTCGCCGTTCGGGAAGCTCTGCACGAAGGGCTCGCCGCCCATCACGCGGTCGCCGAGATGGCAGATGGCGAGCGCGTAATTCATCGAGGGATTGTAGCTCTTCACCGCATTGAAATTGGCGCCGATCAGGAAGGCGGGGCCGCCCGGCACCGGCACCCAGCCTTTCGCCTGTGCATTGGGTTGCGTATAGGGCTTGCCGTCGGCGCGCACGATCCCGGCCTTTTCCCACGCCGCATAGCTGCGCGAACCGGAGGGCTTGCCGCGCACCTCATAGCCCCAGGGCTCGCCGCGGCCGATAGCCGCCGCGCTGGATCAGATAGCGGCAGGTGCCGGCGAGCGCGTCGTCGGGCCTGCCGAACGGATTGGCCTTGCCGTCGCCGTCATAATCGGCGCCGATATTGAGCCAGACTTCCGGCATCCATTGCGTGTGACCCATCGCGCCGGCCCAGGAGCCGCGCATCTCGGCGGGCATTGCTCCAGCCGCGCTCGACGATGCTGCAGCGCATTGACGAGTTCGGTTTCCCAATATTTGCGGCGCCGCGGTTCGCCCCAGGCGAGCGCCGCCAGACAGGGAAACACCGGACGCATGTGATTTTGAACACGACCGGATCGCCATAGGCGGTCTCCATGCCCCAAAGCCCGAGCAGGATGCCGCGCGACACGCCGAAATCGGCTTCGAGCTTGGTCGAACAGCGCCGCATATTGCTTGCGCGCGCTCGCGCCCGGTGACGATGCGCCATTCCGAAACCCGGCGGTTGAGATACTGCCAAAGCTGTTCGGTGAATTCGGGCTGCGCGCGCTGCAGCGCGAACACGCCCATGTCGGGCTTGAGACCGCTCATGACGCGGTCGTAGGTGGCGGGCGAAATGCCGCGCGCCAGCGCCCGCGGTCGAAACGCGATCACCCATTGCTCGAACGGCTGCGACGCGCTTTGCGCGATCGCGCTAGACGGGGAAGGCAAGCGCGGTCGCGGAAGCGAGCGCGCCCGTTACGACGCTGCGCCGCGTCGGTTGCGAATCGAAAGGAGGCCTCATGCGGCGAATGATATCGGCCGGGAACGCGACGGCAATTGGGCAGCGCGTCTACGAGGTGCGACGTTTTCCCCGCGCCTTGGCCGCGCGCGACTTGCGCTTGTCCTTGACGTGACGCTTGTGTTTCGTGCCGGCTTTTTGTTTCGGCGGCGCGTCTTCGGCGATCCTGGCGGCGGCTGCGGTCGATATCGCAAGCGCGGCCGGCGTTGCAGGGTCGATCGATGCCGCATCCGGACTGGTCACTTCGGCCTGGATCTCGGTCGCGGGCGGCGACGGAAGCGATCTCGTTGCCGCGCTCGCCGATCAGATGCTCGTAGGATGCGATCAGCGTCATGTAGGGATTGACCCGCACGCAGCCGTCGCGGGTCGGCACCTGCAGCTCGAAATGCAGATGGGTCGAGGTCAGCGCGGGGCGGCGATCGTAATTGCCGATGGTGCCGATCGGCTCGCCTTCCTTGACCTGTTGTCCGCTGACGATGTTGTCGCTGTCGAGCTTCTTCGGATGCATGTGCAGGTGACGGAAGCGCAGCCGTTCGCCCGGCGCATTGGTGACGAGGAAAAACGACTCGTTCCAGGATTCGCGCTGGATCATGCCGTCGCGCACCGCGACCACGGCGTCATGGTTGGGGCGGCAGCGGATCTTGCTGTCGACCCTGGATTGGCAGGTGGCGCCGCGAATATCCTGCCCCTGATGGCCGCGGCCGGACGGACATTGCCCGACCTGGAAGTCGCGCCGTTCGCAGAAATTGTCGCGCCAGCGATAGATGTCGAGTTCCGGTTCGATCTCGGCAGGGGCGGCCGCCGATTTGTCGCGCCGCCGATAGACCTGCGTCGACACATAGGCCGGTGCCTCGGCGGCCGGAAAGCGGATACGGGCATAGACCGTGTTGTCGACATCGCCTAGCGGCGCGCGCATGCCGGTGCCGGGAATGAGTTTGCCGACCGGGTGATAGGTGAAGACCTTCGATTCCGTTTCGGGGCGCGCCATGGCGGCGGGCGGAGACGACACGTTTTCGGCCGCCGGATTGCCGCCCGCGAGCCGCAGCGCGCGCAGGAAGCGCATGGCGATCCGCTCGGCATTTCGGCAGGAGAGCCGCGTGCGTCGCTGCGCGCTGTCGAAGCACTGGATGATCACGACATAGGGCACGCCGTAGCGCTCGAAGCTGTAGCGCAAGGTGTGTTCGAGAATTTGCCGCCGGATGCCGGGAAATTCCTCGTCGATTTCGCCCGGCTGCTGAATCTTGGCGCCGCGCGCCGCCGGCAATTGGTAGAGCATGTTGAAGCCGGATATCTGCACCACCACCGGTTCGCGAAAGGCGATATCGTCGAGGCCGGAGACTTCGCCCGGACGCAGCGCGAAAGTCGCGTCATAGCCGGTCGGGCCGACGAGGAAGAACTGGGTCGGCCGGAAATTGAAGGAATAGGCATCGACCGGCGCAATCGAAATCCGCGGCGCGGTCATGCGCGTAATCCGCGATCGCGAAAGGCAGCAGCACCGGCACCGGCGAACGCGCGATGGACGGAAAAACCTCGGCTGCGATCGCGGTCAGATCGGCAAGCCTGTCGGTTGTGCCCGCGCTTGGCGGTAGCGCGGGCAAGGCGCGACGCACGGCATCCCAGTCCGGCTGGAAGCTCTCGGTCCGCGGGGCGGGCCAGATAGCGGGCGAGGTCTGGGCCGCGGCCGCGCTCACGCTCAGGGCCAGCAACAATCCGGCTGCGAAACTCCGCAACGCCATCTCCACTCATTTCCAGCCACGATTTAACCCGCCCGACCTATCCGATGGAACGGAAAATGTCGCCCCATGCCCGATCAAAGTTACCTCGCAGCGATGAACTTCGCGCCAACGGGAGGGCGGTGGATCGGTAGAGCGCCCAAGCGGCGCCAAGTTTGAGCCTTTTGCCGGTCATTTTTCCTGTGTCTAGAGGCTACGAGGTATCGTGATCGGCGGGGGCATGATCCGTTTCATCGCAATCGGGATAGCGGCGCTTTGGCTTTGCGGCTGCAGCTATGGCGGCGGCATTTACGCGCTCAGCTTCCAGGCGACCCAGCACGCGCCGGCCGAAAAGCTTCCCGGACGGGCCTATCTGCTGCGCGGTCTGATCGGCGACATCTATTCGCTCGGCATGGACGAGCTTGCCGAGAAGATCGAGCAGCGCGGTATCAAGGCGTCGGCGCATGGCGTGTCGGCGGTGGTCTATCTCGCCAACCGGATCATTCGCGACTATCGCGCCGATCCGGCCGGCATGGCGCCGATCATTCTGGTCGGGCATTCGACCGGCGCCGACGCCATCATCTCGATCGCGGAGCGGCTGAAAGCCGCGGATGTGCCGGTGGCGATGGCGATCGGCTTCGATCCGACGCGGATCGCAAGCGGGGTGCCGTCGAATGTCGACCTGTTCATCAATCTCTATCAGGGCACGAACATCATCGGCGGCGGTGCCGCGCGGCCGGCTGCGGATTTCGGCGGCCGTCTGATCAATGTCGATCTGCGCGAGCGGCGCGAGATCATTCACGTCACGCTGGACAAGAACGATGCGATCCACGAATTGATCGTGCGCAAGATCGGCGCGCTGGCCGAACGCGAGCGCGCGATCCGCAATGCCGCCGCCGTGCCGTTGCCGGATGCGCATTCCTCGGCGAAGGACCGGCGCAAGCCGCAGCATCGGCCGGCGGCACAGGACGAGCCGCTCTATGTGACGCCGATCGCGATCCGCTATGTTGTGCCGCCGAGGCAGACCATCGAATTATGGGACAGTGCGATCCAGGTGCAGGCGGCGGCGAATGATACGGTGGACCAGGTCGCGCAGCGTACCGGCGCACCGGCCTGGGCGATCGCGCAGATCAACAAGGTCGATGCCGACCAGCCCCTGCGCGAGGGACAGCGTCTCCTGGTTCCGCGCCACCGGCTGTTCTCGCCGTCCGATATACCGCCGGAGAAATCGGTTTCGCGACGATGAGATCGCGAAAACCACGGAACCTTCATTTTCCCGAGCGGTTGTCTCCGGTAATGGCCGGCGCTCATGCGCTGGAACCTCGCAACATGGAGACGATCATGTCCGACTATGAACCCAACCGGTTGGATCCGAACCGGCCCGACCCGCGCGACCCGCGCATCGACAATACGCGGCGGATTCGGCTGGAGCTGGGTGCTGGGCGGCATCGCAGCCATCGTGCTGCTGCTGGTGGCCGTCAGCTTCATGAGCAGCAGCGACCGCACCGCCGAGGGCATCGCGCCTTCGCAGCAAACCACCGGACAGGCTTCGCCACCGCCGCCCGCCGCAGCGCCGGCGGAAAGGATGTCGCCGCGGCCCGTGACCCCCAATCAATAAGCATCGGCGTGTATGCGAATTGCGAGAAAGCCCCGGCCTCGGCCGGGGCTTTTTCATATTCAGAACGAGCCTTCTGCAAGCCGCTGCAACGGGAGGGGCATTTTCCAAATAGGCAAATGCATTCGGCAGGAAATTCTGCCGCTGCGGTGCCATATTCCCTGAATCGTCAATGGATTAGAGCCGATGCGTTTCCTGCCTTTGTTCTTCGATCTGACTGCGGGTCCGGTGCTGCTGGTGGGGGCGGGCGCGCAGGCTTTGGCCAAGCTGCGCATCCTGCAGGCGGCCGGCGCAAAGGTGCGCTGGTATGTGCGTTCGCAGGAAGAAGCGGAAATCGCCGACGCGTCGTCGATCCGGTCGCGGATCGGGCTGCCGTCGGAAAAGGATTTCATCGGCGCCATCGCGCTGGTGGCGTCGGTCGACAAGGACACCGATGAAGCGTTGGCGAAGCGCGCACGCGCGATGAATCTGCCGGTGAACATCGTCGACCGGCCGGAACTCTCGACCTTCATCTTTCCTGCGATCGTGGATCGCGGCGATGTGGTGGTCGCGGTCGGCACCTGCGGCACCTCGCCGGTGCTGGCGCGGCGGCTGCGCGAACGCATCGAGGAGATATTGCCGGAGCGGATCGGCGACTTTCGCAGGCTTCATGGGACGCTATCGCGAGCGGCTGAACGCGCTGCGCCATCGCGGTTTCTCCACCCGCGCGTTCTGGGAGAAGGTCATCGACGGTCCGATCGCCACGCTGTTTCTGTCCGGCCGCGAAGCCAAGGCGGAAGCCGCTCTCATCATCGAAATCGAGCGCGCCGGTGCGGACATTCCTTCGCAGGGTCATGTGCAGATCGTGGGCGCGGGACCCGGCGATCCGGATCTGCTGACCCTGAAAGCGCTGCATGCTCTGCAATCGTCTGACCTTGTTCTGTACGATGATCTGGTATCGTCGGCGATCCTCGGCCGAGTTCGGCGCGACGCCGAACTGGTCTTCGTCGGCAAGCGCAAGGGCGCGCCCGGAATCGGCCAGGACGAAATCAATCGCCGCATGATCGCGGCCGCGAAAGCCGGCCGCCATGTGGTGCGGCTGAAGGGCGGCGATCCGTTCATCTTCGGACGCGGCGGCGAGGAACTCGCAGCGCTGGAAGCCGAAGGCATCGCGGTCTCGGTGGTGCCGGGCATCACCGCGGCACTCGGTTGCGCGGCGGAAGCCGGTCTGCCGCTGACGATGCGCAAGGAAGCGACGCGGCTTTCGATCGTCACCGCCAATACCGCGGACGGCGCCGACAGGATCGACTGGTCGGGTCTCGCAGGCCGCGACACCACGGTCGCGGTCTATATGGGACTGACCGCGGCCTCTGCGGTGAAGAACGGATTGATCGGCGCCGGACGCGATCCGCGTACGCCGGTCGCGGTGCTGGCGCGCGGCACGCGGCCGGATTCGCGCAGCATCACCGGCACGCTGACGCAATTGCCGGCGCTGGCTGCGCAGGCAGGCGAGGGGCCCGCGCTGATCGTGATCGGCGACGTGGTCGCCCATTCGCGCGCCTGGAAGGATGCGCTCGAATTGCTGGAGGTCGCCGCATGACCGCGCCGCAGCAGCAGAAGCTTCGCATCAAGGGGCCGGTGGTGATCACCGGCAACCGGCTCGGCGACGGCGCCGTGGTCTATCGCACGCAGGACCGGCGGCTGGTCGACGCAGCTCGGCGAGGCTTTCGTCACCACCGAGGCCGAAAGCGCGACCGCGCTTCTGAAGGACGCCAATGCGAGCGACATCGAGGCGGTCGGCGCCTATGTCGCGCCGGTATTGCTCGAAGCGGGCAAGATCAGGCCCGGCAATCTGCGCGAGCGCATTCGCCAGCAAGGCCCGACTTTCGCGCTTCCGGGAGCGGGGGCCTGAGCGATGTATGTCTACGACGAGTTCGACCGCACGCTGGTTGCCGAACGGGTCGCCGATTTTCGCGATCAGGTGGCGCGCCGGTTGTCGGGCGAACTCTCCGAAGACGAGTTCAAGCCGCTGCGCCTGATGAACGGCGTCTATCTGCAACTGCATGCCTATATGCTGCGGGTCGCGATCCCCTATGGCACGCTGTCATCGGAGCAGATGCGCACGCTTGCGCATGTCGCGCGTCGCTACGATCGCGGCTACGGCCATTTCACCACCCGGCAGAATATCCAGTTCAACTGGATCAAGCTCGAAGAAATGCCGGACGTGCTGGAGGCGCTCTCGCAGGCCGGTCTGCACGCGATGCAGACCAGCGGCAATTGCATCCGCAACGTCACCAGCGATCAATGGGCAGGCGTCGCGCGCGACGAGGTCGAGGACCCGCGCATCCAGGCGGAAATCCTGCGCCAGCATTCGACCATGCATCCGGAATTCTCGTTCCTGCCGCGCAAGTTCAAGATCGCGGTGACCGCGGCCGATCACGACCGCGCCGCCATCCGCGTGCACGACATCGGCCTTCGCCTGCACAGGAACGGCGCGGGCGAGGTGGGCTTCGAGGTGGTTGTCGGCGGCGGGCTCGGCCGCACGCCGTTCATCGGCAAGACCATCAAGCCGTTCCTGCACAAGCGCGACCTGCTGAGCTATGTCGAGGCGGTTTTGCGCGTCTATAACCAGTACGGACGGCGCGACAATATCTACAAGGCGCGCATCAAGATCCTGGTGCATGAACTTGGCGCGGAGAAATTCGCAGCCGAGGTCGAGGAGGAATGGCGCGCGATCCGGGACGGCGCGCTCGCGCTCGATCCCGCGATCGAAGCCGGCATCGCCGCGCGCTTCGTCTATCCGCGACTACGAGACGCTGACCGACGAGCCGGCGGCGCTGGCGGCCGCCCGCGCGAAGAACGCGGATTTCGACCGCTGGTGCCGCAATTCGATCGCGCCGCACAAGGTGCCGGGCTATTCGATCGTCACGCTGTCGCTGAAGCCGGAAGGCGCTCCCCCGGGAGACGCCACCGCCGACCAGATGGACGCGATCGCAGACCTTGCCGAACTCTATTCGTTCGGGGAAATCCGGGTCGGCCACGAGCAGAATCTGGTGCTGCCGCATGTCGCGCAGCGCGATCTGCATGTGCTCTGGACCGCGCTCGAGGCGATCGGGGTTGCGACGCCGAATGTCGGGCTGGTCTCCGACATCATCTCGTGTCCCGGTCTCGACTATTGCAGCCTCGCCAATGCGCGCGCGATTCCGGTGGCGCAGGAACTGACGCGGCGTTTCCGCAATCTCGATAGCGCCCGCGATATCGGCCGCCTGCACGTCAACATCTCCGGCTGCATCAATGCCTGCGGCCATCATCATGTCGGCCATATCGGCATTCTGGGCGTGGAGAAGAACGGCCAGGAATTCTACCAGATCACGCTCGGCGGCCGCGCCGACGAACAGGCCGCGCTCGGCACCTTGCTCGGGCCCGCCGTGCCCTACGAGCAGGTGGCGGACGTGGTCGAGGACGTGGTCGCGGCCTATGTCGAGTTGCGCAGCCGCCCGGACGAATTGTTTGTCGACACGGTCAAGCGGATCGGGGTCGAGCCCTTCAAGGAACGTGTCTATGCCGCTCATTAAGGACGGGATCGTCACCGACGATCCATATCTGCGGATGCTCGACGAGGCGCCGGTGCCGGAAGGCGTCCCGGTGCTGCTGCCGGCCGCGCGCTTTCTCGCCGATGCGCAGGATCTGGCCGATCGCCCGGGCAAGATCGGGGTGATCTGGCCGAATAACCGCGACGTGGCCGAACTCGCTCCCTGGCTCGACCGGCTTTCGCTGGTGGCGCTGGTGTTTCCGAGCTTCAAGGACGGCCGCGCCTATAGCCAGGCCCGAACCTTGCGGGAGCGCTATCGCTTCCGCGGAGAATTGCGTGCTACCGGCGACGTGCTGCGCGACCAGTTTCTGTTCCTGCACCGTGTCGGATTTGACGCCTATCGAGGTGAAAAAGCCGGACGATGCGCGTGCCATGCTGGAGGCGCTGCATCGCTACAGCGTCTTTTATCAGCCTGCCGCGGACGGGGAGGCGGGCGCCTTGTGGCGCCGGACGAGTCATGCCCAAACCAGCCGCAAGACCGCGAACGAGTTAGCCCTGTGACCGAGACGATCACGATCCAGGCCAATGCCGTCGAACTGAACAGGGCGCTGGCGCAGGCGACGCCGCAGGCGGTGATCGAGGCGGCGATCCGTCATGTGCCGCAGCGGCGGCTTGCGGTGGTGTCGTCCTTCGGCACCGAATCCGCCGTGCTGCTGAAATTCGTCGCCGATGTCGATCCCTCGCTGCCGGTGCTGTTTCTCGATACCGGCTGGCTGTTCGAGGAGACGCTCGATTATCGCGACGAGCTTGTGCATCATCTCGGCCTGACCGATGTGCGCGCGCTGACGCCGCAGATCGATCTGCTCGAACGGCGCGACCCGCAGCGCGATCTGTGGATGCACGACCCCGAAAGCTGCTGCCATATCCGCAAAGTTCGCCCGCTGTCGGACGCGCTTGGCGCTTTCGATGGCTGGATGAACGGGCGCAAGCGCTTTCATGGCGACCTGCGTGCCGACCTGAAGCATGTCGAGCCGGATGGGCGGCTGTTGAAATTCAATCCGCTCGCGGCGCTGAGCCACGGCGGCCTTGCAGGCCGTGTTCAAGGCGCGAGGGCCTGCCGCGTCATCCGCTCGAGCAGCAGGGTTTCTCCTCGGTCGGCTGCATGCCCTGCACCAGCCGCAGCCGGAAGGGCGAAGGCGTGCGCGCCGGACGCTGGCGCGACAGCGACCGCACCGAATGCGGCATTCACCGGATCGGCATGCCGCATGGCGCGGGTTGCGGCTGCTGAGCCTCGTTCGGGCGCAGCGTCTCAGGACGGGGCGCGCCGGCGCGGCTGCGGAGCGGGGGCGATCTGATAGCGTCCGTTCAGCATGCACATATCGGTGCCGACGCGGCTCGCCTGGCATTGCGCGAGGCTGACATAGCCGCAGCTATAGGTGCCATCGCGGCCGCCCATCACCAGACACCAGGGATAATTGACCTCGGCCCGGGCCTCGCCGATGGCGGCGGGAGCGGCGCAGAGCAGCAGCAGCGGGACAGCGAGAAATCTCATCGAAGCACCTTGGGTTCTGTTTCGCTTCTCGTTGAACGGGGCGCCGGACGTCCCCTGGTTCCGGCAACACGCCACGCGAGCGGTACGATTCTCCACGAACAATTTGGCGGAACTCGGCCCCGATGCGGCGGTCTCGAAATCGTGACCGGAAGCGCCAGCGACGATCTGGCGCCCGGTTCGGGTGCCGGCCGGCGGGCCGGCACCCCGTCGGACCGGTCAGAACTTCACCGTCAGGCGGCCATTGTAGGAACGGCCGGGCCCCGCCACGCCGTAGCCCCATATGGGCATCGAGCCGCCCATCATGGTGGGTGCCTGATAGTTGACGAGGTTGGCTCCGCCGAGCGGCAGCAGATAGGACTCGTTGAAGAGGTTATCGATGCCGAAATCGATGCGCAGCGCCTGCCACTGATAGCCGGTACGGAAATTCACCAGGGCATAGGACGGCGTGGTGAGTTCGTTGTGGACCTCGCTGATCTGGTTCTTGGCTCCGACGAGTTGAAGCTCGAGGCTGCTGTTCCAGTTGCCCAGCACGTGGTCGAGGGCGATCTTCGTATTGATCGGCATCATGTGATAAAGGCCGATGCCGTCCGTTCGCTCGCCATGAACATAACCCAACGTGCCGCGAAGGTCGCCGCGGCCGTATTCCGGGGTGTTCCACAGAGCAAGCTTGCCCTCGACGTTGACGCCGTAGAGCTTGGCGTCGTGGTTGGCGAATTGAAGGAATACGAACCCTTTCGTCGCCGTCAGGTTGGTCGCCAGATTGGCGATGCATCCGGCGAGCGAGCAGCGATCGACGTCAATATAATCCTGAACGTAGCTGTAATAGGGCGTCACCTTGACGCTCCATAATTTCTGCTGGGGGTCGTGCCAGGCGGCCGTGAAGCTCACGGTGTTGGCCTTTTCCGGCTGGAGATCGATATTGCCGATATAGCCGTTGCCGTCGCCGAACCAGCCGATCATGTACATGGCCATCGCATTGCTCGACCAGGTGTAACGCTCATAGAGATTGGGCGAGCGCGTCTTGCGCGCGAAGCCAAGCTCGTAGCGGCTGCTCTGGTCGGGCTCGAAGCGTACCAGTGCGGAGCCGTCGAAATTGACGTCGGTGCGCGCGCGATCCTGCGCGTTGAACGCCGCGGCATCGGCGCCGTACATCATGGTGTTGTAGCCCTGCACGGGGCCGGTATTCATCCACACCGTATCGTTGCGCACGCCGACGACCGTGCTCCATTGCCGGCTCCAGTAGCGCTCCCATTCGACGAACGTTCCGACGCGGCCGCGATGGCCGTCATTGATGTTCAGGAATGTATTGGGACCCATCATCATCGAGTTCGCAACGGGGTCCCACCAGTCGTCGAGCATGTTGTAATGGAGCTCGTTGCCGATGCGGATCCGGTCCTGCGCGGAAGCGGCGAAGGTGGCCTTCACCGCATAGCCGCTGTCCTGCGCTTTGGTGTCCATGGGCATGGTGCCGTCTTTGTCGGGCACCAGGAAGCCCATGGTGTGGCGGATTTGATGGACGAAGGCGGTCGCTTCCAGCTTGCCCCAGTCGAATGCTCCGTCGTAGCGCCCGTTCGCGAACACTCCGCGGTTGTAGACCATGTCCATGTATTGGTTGACATAGCCCTGATAGGGGATGAACTGACCGCCGACCTGCACCGTGAACAGATTGCCGAAGCTTTGTTTGGACAGGCTGAGGGCATGGTTCTGCAGTTCGTATAGCGTCGATTTCACCTTGGTGCCGTCCGCCGCCGTGTAATTTCCGGCTCGCACCCAGCCGCCGGTATAGCTGACATTCGCATCCTTGGTGGCGGCCATCGCGTTGGCGTCGACGCCTATGGCGCTGCCGTTGCTTCGGAAGAAGCCGGCGATCGTCGCATTCGTGATCACGCCGGGCCCGACGGCGAATTGCGGCGCGGCCGTCGTCACGTCGATCTTCGCGCCGATATAGTCGCCGCCGACGCTCACCGGCGCGTTACCCATATAGACCCGCATCTGGGCGATCATCGCCGGATTGACGAAGGAGAGCGGCGGATTCATCTCGTTCGGGCACGCCGGGCTGACGAGCATGCCGTTGATCGAGACCTGGATTCGGTCCGCGCCCATGCCGTTGATAGCCGGCAGGCTCGAGACGCCGCCGGCGTTCCAGACCGCGCCGCCCGCAATATCCGTGAGCAGCAAGGCGGAATCGCTGGTGCTAAGGCCGAGCGCGCGCGCCCGTTCGTTGGAGATCGTCGCGGATTCGCCGGTGAGCGGCGCAGGTTCCGCGGGAGCGGCCTCGCCGGAGGCGTCGCCGGCACCGCCGGTTCGGTTGGCGCGGTTGGCAGGTCGCGATTGCGGTGCGCTGATCGTGACCGGCGGCAGACCGGTGGGCGCCTGCTGCGCATGAGCCATGGTCGTCATCCAGGACATGTCGCCCGGAAGTGCGTCCGCCAGCCAGGGTGACAGAATTGCGGTTGTGACCAGAAGTGAGCGTCGCGCAAGCGGTGCGACAGTGAAGGATGGGAGGATATGCATGTTGGCTTCTTGCGAAACGGGCGGCGTGCTGCGATTGCCGCGCCCGGGAGTTGCGTGCTGACCGTCCGGCCTGTCGGCCGGCATCGCGCAGCAACACGGGAATGTGCGATCTCCGGCGACGGGCCGAAGATTTCACACGTGCGGATGGGTGAGTTGCGCGTCCTGCGCGCGGGTCAGATCAGGCGGGGAGGCCCGCGCGCCTGACAATCCGACACTTGGGGCCGCGCGATGAACATCTCGCGGCGTGCGGCGTAGATTGGAATGAAGTCAGCAACGCGGACCGTAATCGCCGGAGCTTCGGGCGGAAGCGCGCTGGCCGTAGGCGACAGGCAGAGCTGGCAGCGGACAAGCGGCGCCCGGTCTTTACCGCCATCAGCGGGATCGGACGTTGTCGGACCACTGTTGATGCAAAGCGCGTCCAGCGCGTCGAACTGAAGCGGGGAGATGCTCGCCAGCAGGGCGCTGGTCAACACCATGTTCAGGGCAAAAGCATATACTGCAATCCATGCAGTAGCCTGCTTCACCTTACAGACGCGTGTCCGACCGACGATCAAGATTGCAGCCCCCGAAGGCCCGCTAACATGGAAGCGTAGTCGAGTAAAGCATTGGAAGGCGTGGAGGCATCGCTTGCGATCCACATTGACTCGGCGTTGATCGAAAAATTCGGACGGTTCATGCGGGACAATCTGACCACCGGATCAACAGCGTTCCGAAAGCCGATCTGCAATCCATCATCGATGTTATCGAAGCGGACGATGCGCAAATGAGTATCAACGGTAGCAAGGGCGTCTGAACAGGCCGTCTTGGCCAGTCGGTCCAGCGCTGCCGCGTGCTCGCGATGAGTACTGGATGGCGCGCCCAAGGGGAATCGAACCCCTGTTTTCGCCGTGAAAGGGCGACGTCCTAGACCGCTAGACGATGGGCGCTGACCGGTCGTTTTGACCGGGCGTTGTATAGTGAGGCTTTCGGCGGGAGGCAAGGCGGCCGGCCGCGGCCGGGCCGGGCCGCTACCAATGCCCCTTATTGGGCATCGAAACCCAGGGTTCCTTGGGCGGCAGCGGCGCGCCCTTCTGCAGAAGCTCGATCGACTGGCGGTCGGGAGAGCGCACGAAGGCCATCTGGCCGTCGCGCGGCGGCCGGTTGATGGTGACGCCGGCCTTCAGCAGCCGCTCGCAGATCGCGTAGATGTCGTCGACCTCATAGGCGAGATGGCCGAAATGGCGCGCCTCGCTGTAATCCTCCGTATCCCAGTTATGGGTGAGTTCGAGCAAGGGTTCCGGCCGGCCGAGCTTCCTGGATTGCTCGACGAATGCCTCGTCGTCCGGCGCCATCAGGAATACCAGCGTGAAGCGTGCCTTGGGGTCGTCGCGGCGATGCGACTCCTTCAGTCCGAGCTGGTTGCAATAGAAGTTGAGCGCGGCATCGAGATCGCGCACGCGCAGCATGGTGTGGAGATAGCGCATTTCGCTTCCGTCCCCGACAAGTGAAATGATCCGGCCCGCGTTTGACATGGTCCCTGGCGGAAAAAAGAAAAGCCCCCGAAGGGGCTTTCCGGTCTCAGGGCTTCCAGCCGCCTCACGGAAGCGGACCGCGATAGGGCGTATTGCGGCAGTGACCCCAGGGGCCGCGCCAATAGCCGGGAGGGCAGCCCATGAACGGCACCGGATGCGGCGGGGGCTGATACCAGCCGCCGGGCAAGCGGACCGTAATAGGGCGTCGAACGGCACCCGCCATAGGGGCCGCGCCAGCGGCCGGGCCCGCAACCGCCTGCGACCTGTTCAACCAAAGGCTCGATCTCGATCTGCTGAACCATCGGCGCAGCATTCGAGGAAGCGGCCAATACCGCGACGCAGCGGCAAGGCCAGAGCAATTCTGAGCATTCCCTTCTCCGATAATTGCGAAACGGATTTTCCTACCACCTCGATCCAAAACGAAGTGTGAAGGCGGCGATGCAAAAGCTCCGATCATTGCAGCGAAGGGATTCAGGCTGGTTCGCTGCCGACGCTTGTGGATGAACCACGATCGCGGAGCGTACTTTTCAACAACTAACTGCGTGAATGTCCGGCAATCACGCGCGAACCCGCCGCATGTGGATAGCGGCGGGCGCGATCTTGCGCGCCATCGCCGTTGCACGTACGCGAGAAGGCACAGCAGCAGGAGAGGCCGATGCAGAAGATTGATCTGGACGCTCTGTCGATCGAGGAACTGGCGAAGCTTCGCGACAATGCCGCCGTCAAGCTCACCGAGCGGGTGAATGCGCGGCGCAAGGAGCTGGAAGCCGAACTCGCGCGGCTGTCGGTCTTCGGCAAGCCGGGCAAGGCCAAGGGCAAGGCCGCGCCGGCGGCGCCGAAGCTGGTGAAGGAAAGCGTGCGCGAAGCGCTGAAGGAGACGGCGAAGGACGAGTCCGCGAAAGCGGCGTGAGATTTCGCGGATCGCCGGCGATGCGAACGGGGGCCTTGCGGCCCCCGTTTTGATTCCGACATGAGCTCGATTCACTCGGACCTTCACCCCGACACCGGTTTGCGAGACACTGCGCCGCGCCGGACGAGAGAGCTTCGATGATTGCGCCCGATCTTGAAACCGCGACCGCGCGGCTGCGCGACCTGATCGAGGCGTCCGAACGCGTGGTGCCGTTTACCGGCGCCGGCATCTCGACCGAAAGCGGCATTCCGGATTTCCGCTCGCCGGGCGGCTTGTGGACCAAGACGCAGCCGATCCCGTTCGACCAGTTCCTGGCCAGCCAGCGAGATGCGCGACGAGGCCTGGCGCCGGCGTTTCGCGATGGAGGAATATTTCGCGCAAGGCGAGGCCGACGCGCGGACATCTCGCGCTCGCCATCGCTCTATCGCAGCGGCAAATCGCCCGGCGTGATCACGCAGAATATCGACAACCTGCACCAGGCCTCCGGCATTGCCGCCGGAGACGTGATCGAATTGCACGGCAACACCACGTTCGCCACCTGTCTCGATTGCAGCGCAGCGCTACGAACTGACACGACGTGAAAGCGAAATTCGAGTCTGCCGGCGGCCGCGCGCCGGACTGCGATTGCGGCGGCTATATCAAGACCGCGACCGTCTCGTTCGGACAGGCGATGCCGGAAGAAGCCATGCGGCGCGCGCAAAGCATGGGCCGGCGACTGCGATCTTTTCATCGCGATCGGTTCCTCGCTCGTGGTCTGGCCGGCTGCGGGCTTTCCGTTGCAGGCGAAAAAGAGCGGCGCGCGGCTCGTCATCATCAATCGCGAAGCCGACCGAGTTCGATTCGATCGCCGATCTCGTCATCCGCGACGACATCGGCGATGCGCTGGCGCCGCTTATCGCTCACTGATTCGTGTCAAGAAACTTTTGCACAGGGCCGCGGGTATCATTTGCACGGCATCGCATTTTCCGCTTTTCCAAAAGCCTGTCAGTGTTAGTCTTGAGACGACAGAGATTCGTTGAAGCGTCCGGAAGAGGCGCTGAGGGACGCGGCGGCGCGGCGGTCATGGCGTCGGACGAGATGGGGCCAAAATTGTCCGGTGCGGGATACGATCTGGGGCCAGATCGTAACGCGGGGTTGGTCGATGAGACCGCCGCGAGATCTGGTCGAAATCTCCGGAACCATCAAATGGTTCGATGTCTCCAAGGGATTCGGCTTCATCGTTCCCGACGATGGCTGCGCGGATGTGCTGCTGCACGTGACCTGCCTGCGCCGCGACGGCTTCCAGACCGCTTATGAAGGCGCGCGCGTGGTTTGCGAGGCGCTGAACCGCGCCAAGGGCATGCAGGCCTTCCGCGTGCTGTCGATGGACGAGAGCACCGCGATCCATCCGGCGCAGATGCCGCCGCCGCGCACGCACGTGACGGTGACGCCGACCTCCGGTCTCGAACGCGCCATGGTCAAATGGTTCAACCGCCTGCGCGGCTTCGGTTTCCTCACGCGCGGCGACGGCACGCCGGACATCTTCGTCCACATGGAGACGCTGCGCCGCTACGGCATGACCGAGCTGCGGCCCGGCCAGACCGTGCTGGTGCGCTTCGGTCCCGGTCCCAAGGGCCTGATGGCGGCCGAAGTGCAGCCCGATGGCGGACCGCTACGGACCCGCCTCGCACTAGCCTGCAACCGTGACTCGAACGCCGCTCGAGTAAGATGACGCTCGCCGATCGCGATGATTCGATTGAGCCGATCCAAAGTCATGCGTGATCGACTCGATCATACGCTGATGTTGCCGAAGATCGACGTTCGGCATCGTGCTTGGCATCGAGGGTTTCGGCGTGACACGTTTTCTTTCGAATTGTTTCATCGGGCGGCGCGGCTTCCTGGCGGCCGCCGTTGTTGCGTGCTGATGGCGGGACCGGTAGCGGCCGCCGACGAGTCCGACGCTCGAGATCGTCACCAAGAACGGCGTCCATGTCTTCAGCGTCGAAATCGCCGCCAAGACCGACGACGACCGGCAGAAGGGCCTGATGTTCCGCAAGGAGCTGCCGGAAGGCCGCGGCATGCTGTTCGACTTCAAGCAGGATCAGGACGTCTCGATGTGGATGCGCAATACGCTGATCCCGCTCGACATGCTGTTCATCAATGCCGACGGCACGCATCCGCCGCATCGCCGAGAATACCGAGCCGCATGTCCGAGCGCACCATTCCGTCCGGCGGGCCGGTGCGTGGCGTGCTGGAGGTGATCGGCGGCACCGCCAAGAAGCTCGGCATCAAGGCCGGCGACAAGGTCGCGCATCCGATGTTTTCGGAGCGATAGCGCATGATCCCGAAGTGTGCAGCGGTCTTCGCAGCGGATCGGCACCGGATCTGCCACGATTTTGCCCAACTGGACGGCCCGACGCCGCTGCTTGCGGCAGCGCGGCAAAGTCCCTATTCATGCTGCACGTCGAGCACGGATCGGGGCATAGCGCAGCCTGGTAGCGCATCTGCTTTGGGAGCAGAGGGTCGCAGGTTCGAATCCTGCTGCCCCGACCAATCCAAAGAATGCGGGCGGACCGCAATCGGCGAGGGTGAATAGGGCGACCATGACAGCGCGCATCTACAAGCCGGCGAGAACCGCCATGCAGTCCGGTACCGCCAAGACCCATGACTGGCTGCTCGAATACGAGCCGGAAGCGCCGCGCGTGGTCGAGCCGCTGATGGGCTGGACCTCGTCCACCGACATGAAGAGCCAGATCAGGCTGCGCTTTGCCGACCAGGGAGGAGGCGATCGCCTATTGCGAGCGCGAAGGCATCGCCTATCAGGTATTCGAGCCGAAAGAGCCGGCCCGGCGCAGCATCGCCTATGCCGACAATTTTGCATTCCAGCGCCGCGGGCTCTGGACCCACTGACCCGGGATCTGATCGGACTTCGTTGATTATCAGACCCTGTCACGTATTTCTTTGTACTGGCCATGATCTGATCCGAAAACCGGTTCCCACTTTTCGGGATCATGCCCTAGGCCGCCGCGCTTCCCGAGCCGCGCTGCGTCGCCGCTCGCTGCCGCAACAGCGACAGGAAGCGTTCCTCCGGCATCGGCTGGCCGAGCAGGGAGCCCTGCCCAAAGTCGCAGCCCATGCTGATCAGCGCCTGCAGATCGGCGGCCTTGGTCACGCCAAGGCCCAGTGCCATCGCGCCATGCTTGTGCGCAAGCTCGATCACCGTCCGGCAGATCGGCGCGTTGCCGGCATCGGTTCCGCAATTGGCGACATACATCGACGCCAGCTTGAACTCCACGAACGGCATCGCGGCGGCCTTGACCAGTTCGGCATGGCTGCGACCGGCATTGTCGATCGCAAGCTTGATCTTGAGCGGCGTCGACCTTGGCGTCGAGCGCCTGCGCCAGCGCCATGTCGGTTGCGATCTGCGACTTCCTCGATATCGATGATCATGCCCGGCCAATTCGAGAGGCCGGGGCGCTGCGCGTGCATGATATCTGCCAGCGGCAGATCCTTCAGCGTCGCGACATCGATATCGAGCGAGATCCTTGAGATGGACGCCGATCGAGGCGAAAAGCTGCTCCGCCTGCATCACGGTGACGATGCCAAATTCGGCCAGTTGCGCGAGATCGGCCGCTTTCGCCCCCGGCATGAAGGAGCCGGGCTGCAGAATTCCGAATTGCGGATGACGCACGCGCGGTACCGCGTCGACGCCGGCGAGCTTCTTTCGGCGAAGATCGATCTTCGGTGCGTACCAGATTTCCAGCCAGCGATTGCTCCAGCGCCTCGTCGAGACGGATGCGGGCGGCCTGGGCGGGCGGCAGGCCGATCTTGAGTTCCAGCAGGATTTTCTGAATCGCCGCGGCATCGAACGGCTTTTTCAGCGAAGGCAGCATGCGCAGCTTTTTCTGCTCGCCGATCTTGCGCACGCGATCCATGACCGCGGAGCCGCGATGGCTCATCAATTGCACCGCGCCCGGATATCCGCTCTGCGCGAGTGCGCCGATGGTTTCCAGAGCGTCGGTGGCGTCGAGCGGAACGTCGATGAAGATCAGATCCGCCGGCTTGCCGGAAATCGAACGCCGCATGCTGGCGCCGTCCGACATATTCTTCCGCATCGACGCCCGCGCCCTGAAGGATCAGCGACAGGAAATGCCGGATCGAGGATGCCTCGTCGCACACCATGCAGAGCGGGGTGCTCGCGTCGACAATACGGTCCACGGAACTCGGCGGGATCGAAGATGGCAATTCCGCCATGGTCGGAAAGTGCGTGCGTCAGGGTTGGAAGGTTGATTTGCGCAATCTAGTGCGGCGGATTTGACGTTCCTATCAGTATCCTCAGCGAGTCCGTGATAGGAACGTCAAATCCAAAGCCGCACTAGAATTATAGAGTCGCCAGTGTCCCTATGGTTCCGACGCTTGTAGAAATGCATGCTGGGACGGGATACAAGCGTCGGAACCGGGACACTAGTGCCCGACAATTAAACTTCTGTTGCGGCGCAAGATCGCGAGCGAGTAGCCTAAAGTCGGTCATGAAATTTCACAGCATCGACACTGCATTGAATGTTCCGGACAGGGAGGCGCGCATGGCCAAACCGAAATTTCACAATCCATCCGGTCTGTCGAAGCCTCCGGGCTACAGCCACGTGGTGGAAGTGACCGGCCCGACCCGGATGATCTATCTTGCCGGCCAGCTCGGCCTCGACATCGACGGCAATGTGGTGGGCGCGCCGGGAGATTTCCGCGCCCAGGCGATACAGGCCTTCGAAAATCTGAAGATCGCGCTGCAGGCCGCCGGCGCGGATTTCGGCGATGTGGTGAAGATCACCAATTATCTCACCGATATCTCGCATCTTTCGATCTTCCGCGAAGTACGGGACAAGTACGTGAATATCGCGGCGCCGCCGGCCTCGACCACGATCCAGATTTCGAAATTCGCGCGCGACGGCGCGCTGTTCGAGATCGACGCAATCGCGATGGTGCCTGGTTGACGCGGATGCGAGCGATCTCGCCGGTCCGCAGACGGGCGCTCGTGCTTCCTGATCTCGGCGGCATTCGGCCTGCTGGTCCGGGCCCGCAGCCAGGCAGAGGAAGCAACGCCGCCGAAGCAGGCGTTCCTGCGCGATCTGCAACGCGCGCTGCGCAACGACGATCGCGGCTGGATCGCCGATCACATGCGTTATCCGTTGCGCCATCACGGCCGCATGGCGAACGTGATCCGCAACCGCAACGACTTCGTGCGCAATTATGCCGGTCTGATCAGCGACCGGCTGCGCGCGGCAGTGCTGGCCCAGCAGCCCGATCAGATATTCGAGAACTGGCAGGGCCTGATGATCGGCGACGGCACGCACAATATGTGGGTGCGAGACACCGCATCGGGGGATGCCGCGCGCTACGAGATCGTGACGATCAACGATTCCGACTGACCATCGCCGCAATCGGTCAGCGATTGGGGCAGGCCGAGAAGCGGCCATAGCCTTCGTCGATATAGCATTGGTTGCGAAGATATTCGGGAACACGGTAAGGCCGGCCGTTTGGCGCGATCGAGGGATCGCTGCCACCGCGATGATAGCGCGGCTCGTGAACATAGCCCGGCCCATGGTGACGATAGGCATAGCGGCGATGGTAATAGCGCTTCGCCGATGAAACCTCGTCCGGCCGCATCATGCCCGTTTCGGGTCGCGGCGTCGCTACTTTCGCGGTGGCGAAGATCGCTGTCGCGGCGATCGCCGACACGGCCACGACGGCTTGGAGATGTTTCATGGTGGCGTTCCTCTGTCGTCGGATGAATGGCTTGCGAACGTGCACACCGAAACAACAAGCGCCTCGCGGGAGAGTCCCCAATCCGCGTGCATGCCTGCTCAACTCTTCGAGACAGGTTTTCGCCCCGGCCCCTTTACGCGGAGCCTTCGAGCGCGTGAAGCGGACCCTAAGGTAACTGGCTGGAGTAGACGGATTCGAACCTCCGCATTCTGGATTCGAACCGCGTCTCCCCCGCCGATTTGGCAGATTTGGCCATCAGTAGGAATATTAGGCGCAACGCTATGCCGCTTTGGTCCTACTTGAAACAGTTCCGCTTCACCCCCGACAGCCGACAGGTGAGCAGACATCGATTTGGGTCGAAAATTGCCCGATTATCGGCGTGATTGACATCAACGACCCGCCCGCCATTATGGATTGAACAATTATTTTTACGATGCGAAGTGGCCAATGTGATCGCCCGAAACCGTATCGCATGTTGTGTGATTGGTCTTGTCGGCGCGACCAGCATGATGGTTGCAGCGGCGAAGGCGCAGGACGCCGAGCCAAGATTGTACTCAAACACGCCGGTCGGGCTCAATTTTCTGCTCGCAGGCTACGTTTATGCGCAAGGCAAAATGGCATTCGACCCTGCTCTGCGGATTGCCGACGCGGATTTCAATCAAAATACAGGGGCATTGGCATATGTCCGGTCCTTCGCCTTTTTTGGCCAATCTGCCAAGTTCGATGTGATAGCGCCGTATTCCACTTTTTCCGCGCACGCTCTTGTGCTGGGCCAGCCTCACGAGCGTGAAATGTCGGGATTTGGGGATCCGCGATTTCGCGTTTCAGTGAACGTTTTTGGTTCGCCAGCGCTGACGGCAAAGGAGTTTAAAGACTACAAGCAGGATTTTATCGTCGGCGTAAGTCTTCAAGTGTCCGCGCCGCTCGGACAATATGACGACACCAAGCTGCTCAATCTCGGCAACAATCGCTGGTCTTTCAGGCCCGAACTCGGCTTTTCCAAAGCTTGGGGCCCATGGACGCTGGAGGTCGCTCCAAGCGTGACGCTTTTTACAGCCAACCCGAATTTCTTCTACGGCCAAAGATTTGAACAAGCGCCACTGTATCTCGTCCGCACGAGTCTCATGCACAATTTCGATTCAGGAGCATGGATTTCATTGGACGGCATGTACTTCAGAGGCCTCCGCACCACCGTCGATGGCGTCAAAGGAGACAACGAACAGGAGAATGTCCGCGCTGGTTTGACTCTCGCCTTGCCAATAGACAGCCAGAACTCGATCAAGCTCAATGCGGGAACCGGAATCTACACTCGGACGGGCAGCCGGTTCAGCAATATCGGGATCGCGTGGCAGTATCGATGGGGTGAAGGCTACTGAGTGCGCTCACAAGAAAGCTGTCGGAGTCAGCTTTGGGTCAGAAACGGACATTCAACTAAGCGCCCAAAGGCCGGCGTCCCCTCAAAGTGGCTTGATCGCGGGGAGCTTAGATGTTGACAGCGGCCGCAAAGAGGGTGTCACCCCATTCATACAGAGGCCGCATGAAATCAGATTGAGTATGAATTGCGCGACCTTTGCGATCACTCCATTTTCGTCCGTAGGTCTCGAACGGAAAATGCCGGATGTAGTAGTCGCAAGTCTCTTCCCAATGGGCAACCGACAATGCCTTGCCATAATGCTGGCAATAGAGATCGGTCCGTATTCGCTTAATTCCGCCAGGCGCCCGCGCCTTTTGCTCCGGGAAGAACACCTCGGCGCGATTGCGCCAGAGCATCAGAATGTCCCTCTGTTCCGGGCCAAAAAACCGGCGAAAATTCAACAATGCGCGGTCGGTTTGATAGGACGCGCAGTCGTCAGGCGTCATGTAGGCATCGAACAGCGGCACGCGTATGCCCTCGCAATCATCAAGGTCAGGTCCTTCTAGCAAACCACGCATATCTCCGGTTACGCGCTCGTCGGCATCGAAGCATAACATCCACTCATGTGGCAGTTGCGCGCGAGCAAGCTGCAGCATGAGCCCACGATGTCGGCCTTCGGCGATCAGGCGCGCATCGATGTCCTCTTCCCATGATGCGTTTGATACGATCAGCGCAACTTTCTCGTGATTGCGGAGAATCTCCAGGGTGCCGTCTGTGCTCGCATCATCATAGGCTATGATCGCGTCCACCTGCTTGCCGACATAATCCAGCGTATCGCGCAGGATGAGTTCCTCGTTGCGGAGTCGCGTGATCCCTATCAAGAAATGTTTTTGACCGAGTAGTCCCTCATTGCCTGTGATGAGGCGCTCGCTGGCGCGGAGCTGCCAACCTTTTCCGCTTGATATGGCCATTGCCGTGCTCTGATTTGGAAATCCGGATATCCCGCCCATGTCCGCTTTGGATCGGACGCAGACGTTAAACGAGCCTAAGTTCGCGCACCACAAGAAGCACGATCGGGGCTGCTGACTCTCATTTCGGCTCCAACTAGCACGCGACCTATCCCGCGCAGTGCGCTTATTCTTCGGTCTCAGGAGCGAGACTCCCGAAACCAGGAGTTCTCGCGGCTAGCGGGAGACTGTTCGGAAATTCGGGTGCAGAAACTCGGAATTCCGCCATCCGGAGACTATAGGTCGCTGCCGAAACCGCCCGTCTGGCGGGGATTTCCAGCGTTTTGGAAAGATCCGAATGGCAAATCGTGGCGACCCCGGCTGGATTCGAACCAGCGACCTGCCGCTTAGAAGGCGGCTGCTCTATCCAACTGAGCTACGGGGTCGTGCGGCTCACACATAGCGGTGCTTGCAAAAACGCGCCAGTTGCGTCCGAACTGCGCCGGATTGTGTAGATGAAACAAGTACCTATCGGCTGCCGCGCGAACGGTTCAAGCGCGCTGCGGAAGCGTGACGGCGGTCAGAATCAAGCCGGCGGCGATTTCGCTTGGCCGCCGCGGATTTCGCATTTGTGATCGGACCCGGCGAAATATGCGGCCTGTCGCGTCACGACCTCGACACCTTTTGTGGCTGACTTATTGTCACCCGCATCGGCATTGCCCGCCGCTGCGGGAGGAGGATCCAAGCCCATGTTTGCGCCTGTCCGCGCCGGCCTTTTTGCCGCGCTGTTCGCCCTCGCATGCGTAACATCCAGCATCACTCTTTATTCGCCGCCGGCCGCAGCCCAGACCAAGCCGCGAAAGGCCGTTCCAGCGCGAAGACCTCGACGAGGCCGCGGTCCGGCTCGAAGGCCAGATCAAGACCGATGCCGGGCAGGTGACGAAGCCCGCGGCCCAGCTTCGCCGCGAGATGGAGGAGGCGTTCAAGAAGAACGATTTCCGCCTCGGCCTGCAATTGCTCGGGCAGATCGTCACGGTGGCGCCGGAGGACGGCGCGAGCTGGCTGCGGCTGGCGCGCAGCGTCTCGCAGATCCGGCCCGCCAACGATCGCGAGCGCACGCTGTTGCTCGAACGCGCGGCGACCGCGGGCTATATCGCCTATGAACGCACCGAGATTGCGGCCGAGCAGGGCGAGGCGCTGCAGATCATCGGCCGCTCCTTCGCCGACCGGCGGGTATGGCGGCCGGCGCTCGACGCGCTGCGCCTCTCGCTCGAACTGCGCGAAGCCGCCGATATCCGCTCGCTGTATGAGCGGCTGCGCGACGAGCATGGCTTCCGCCTGCTCGATTACACGGTCGATGCCGATGCCGCCTCGCCGCGCGCCTGCTTCCAGTTTTCCGAGACGCTGCCCGGCAAGCGCACCGATTTCACGCCGTTCGTGTCGGTGCCGGGCCAGGACCGCCCGGCGGTCACCGCCAACGAGAAGCAGCTTTGCGTCGAGGGCCTGAAGCACGGCGATCGCTACACCATCACGCTGCGCGCCGGCTTGCCGTCCACCACCGAACCGCTGTCGCGCTCGGCCGATTTCACCATCTATGTCCGCGACCGCAAGCCGACCGTCCGCTTCACCGGCAAGGCCTACGTGCTGCCGCGCACCGGCCAGCAGGGCATTCCGCTGGTCAGCGTCAACAGCAAGGCGGCGCAGGTCGAGATCTATCCGGATCGGCGACCGCAACCTGCTCGACACCGTGCTGGGCTCGGATTTCCAGCGCTCGGTCAGCCGCTACGACGTCGAGCAATTGCGCGACGAAAAGGGCCAGCAGGTCTGGACCGGCGAACTGGCGCTCGAATATTCGCTCAACAACGAGGTGACGACCGCGTTCCCGATCGATCAGGCGCTCGGCGAATTGAAGCCCGGCGTCTATGTGATGACGGCGGCGCCGAAGGATGCCGCGCCGGGCGACGATTATTCCTCGCTCGCGACCCAATGGTTCATCGTCTCCGATCTCGGGCTCGCGGCGTTTTCGGGCAATGACGGCATCCACGCGACCGTGCATTCGCTCGCCTCGACCGCGCCGATGAAGGATATCGAGGTGCGGCTGCTGTCGCGCAGCAACGAGGTGCTGGCGGTCAAGCGCACCGATGCCAACGGCCTGGTGCAATTCGAAGCCAATCTGGCGCGCGGCGAGGGCGGGCTGTCGCCGGCCCTGATCGTCGCCGCCGACAAGGCCGATTATGCCTTCCTCAACCTGAAAGCTCCGGCCTTCGATCTGGCCGATCGCGGGGTTGCCGGCCGCAAGGCGCCGGACGGGCTCGATGCCTTCGTGTTCACCGAGCGCGGCGTCTATCGCACCGGCGAGACCGTGCACATCACCGCGTTGCTGCGCGATGCGGCGGCCGTCGCCGCCGACCGGCGTGCCGCTGACGCTCGTGGTCGAGCGGCCGGACGGCGTCGAATATCGCCGCGAGGTGCTGAAGGATCAGGGCCTCGGCGGGCGTCTCGCTGTCGTTGCCGATCGCGCAGACCGCCGGCGAGCGGCACCTGGCGCGTGAAGGCCTTCACCGATCCGAAGCGTCCCGCCATCGGCGAAGCCACCTTCATGGTGGAAGACTATGTGCCGGATCGTCTCGAATTCGAACTCGCTTCGCCGACCGGCAAGATCGCGCCGGGCGAGCCGGCCGAGATCACGCTGAACGGCCGCTTCCTCTATGGCGCGCCGGCCGCGGGCCTCGACATCGAAGGCGAGATGCTGCTGACGGCGGCCAAGGAGCGTCCGGGTTTCCCCGGCTATACCTTCGGGCTTGCCAGTGAATCGGTGAATGCCGAACAGCAGCCGCTGAGCGACCTTCCGGAAACCGACGACAACGGCAAGGCGACGTTCAAGATCGAGCTCGACAAGCTGCCGACCACCGAGCGCCTGCTCGATGCGCGCGTGACCATCCGGCTCGCCGAATCCGGCGGCCGCGCGGTCGAGCGCAAGATCACGCTGCCGGTGACGCCTGCGGGCGACATGATCGGCGTCAAGCCGCTGTTCCAGGGCAAGTCGCTCGGCGAGAACGACAACGCCACCTTCGATGTGATCCTGGTCGATCGCGACGGCAAGAAGATCGCAAAGTCCGGCCTGCGCTACGAGCTTCTGAAAATCGAGACCCGCTATCAATGGTACCGGCAGCACAGCTACTGGAATTACGAGCCGGTCAAATCCACGCGCCGCATTGCCGACGGCAAGCTCGACGTCGACCGGCGGCGATCCCGCGCGCATCTCGCTGCCGGTGAGCTGGGGCCGCTACCGGCTTGAAGTCTCGACCGGCGAACCGGGCGGGCCGCTGACCACCGTCTCGTTCGATGCCGGCTTCTATGCCGAGGCCGGCGCCGACACGCCGGATACTGCTCGAAATCGCGCTCGACAAGCCGGAATACAAGTCCGGCGACACCATGAATGTCGCGGTCACCGCGCGCAGCGACGGCCGCGTCACGCTCAACGTGGTCGGCGACCGCATGCTGGCGACCGTCAATGCCGATGTGAAGACCGGCCTCAACCAGTTGAAAGTTCCGGTCGGCCAGAACTGGGGCAACGGCGCCTATGTGGTCGCGACGCTTGCGCCGTCCGCTCGATGCGGCGGCCAAGCGGATGCCGGGCCGCGCGATCGGCGTGCAATGGTTCTCGGTCGACAAGGCCGCGCGCACGCTGTCGATGGAGATGACGCTGCCGCAGGTGATCCGGCCGAACTCGACGCTTGCGGGTGCCGGTCAAGCTTGCCGGTCTCAATGCCGGGGAGGAGGCGCGCGTCGTCATCGCCGCGGTCGATGTCGGCATTCTCAATCTGACCAATTACAAGCCGCCGGCGCCGGAGGATTATTTCCTCGGCCAGCGCCGGCTCAGCGCCGAGCTGCGCGATCTCTACGGCCAGCTGATCGACGGCATGCAGGGCACGCGCGGTGCGATCCGCACCGGCGGCGACGATGGCGGCGGCGCGCTGGAGGGCTCGCCGCCGGTCGCAGAAGCCGCTCGCGCTCTATTCCGGCATCGTCGAGGTGAAAGCCGACGGCACCGCCGAAGTCGTCGTTCGACATTCCGGCCTTTGCCGGCACCGCCCGCGTCATGGGCGTGGCCTGGAGCAAGGATCGCGTCGGCAAGGCGGTGGGTGACGTGATCATCCGCGATCCGGTGGTGGTGACGGCGACGCTGCCGCGCTTCCTCAATACCGGCGACAAGTCGACGCTCAGTCTCGATCTCGACAATGTCGAGGGCCAGGCCGGCGAGTATGTCGGTGACGCTTGCGGCGCAGGGCCCGACTTCGGCGTCGTCCGGCAAGGTGTCGGACAAGCTGACGCTGCGCGCCAAGCAGCGCCAGTTCATGACGCTTCCCGCTCGACGTCGTCGACCGCGGGTCCGGTGACGCTGACGGTGAATGTCGCAGGGCCGGGCGGCTTCTCGCTCGAGCGCGCCTATGCGCTCAATGTGCGGCCGGCGACGCAGCTCGTTACGCGCCGCACCGTGCGCCAGATCGCCAGGGGCGAGAGCCATCACGCTGTCCGAGCGACCTGTTCGCCGATCTGGTGCCCGGTACCGGCAGCGTCGCGCTTGTCGGTCTCGGCCTCGACCGCGCTCGATGCCGCCACCATCCTGAAGGCGCTCGACCGCTATCCGTTCGGCTGTTCCGAGCAGATCACCAGCCGCGCGCTTGCCGCTGCTTTATGTCAACGATCTCGCCAGCCAGGCGCAGGTGGCCCTCGACACCGAGGTCGACCAGCGCATCCGCGATGCCATCGAACGGCTGCTGGCGCGGCAGGGCGGCAATGGCTCGCTTCGGGCTGTGGTCGGTCGGCGGCGACGATCCGTGGCTCGATGCCTATGTCACCGACTTCCTGACGCGCGCGCGCGAGCGCGGCTTCGCGGTGCCGGACGTGGCGTTCAAGCTGGCGCTCGACCGGCTGCGCAACAATATCGCGACCGCGCCGGAGCCGTCCAAGGATGGCGGCCGCGAACTCGCCTATGCGCTCTATGTGCTGGCGCGGAACGGCGTCGCGCCGGTCGGCGACCTTCGCTACATCGCCGATACCAAGCTCGAACGAGGTCGCAACCCCGATCGCCAAGGCGCAGATCGCCGCCGCCCTCGGTCTGCTCGGCGACAAGGCCCGTGCCGACCGCGTCTATCAGGCGGCGCTCGACTCGATCCCGGCCGCAGCCGCGAGCTGGAATATGGCCGCTCGGATTACGGCTCGGCCTTGCGCGATGCGGCGGCTCTGGTGACGCTCGCCTCCGAAGGCAATGCGCCGCGTCCGACGATTGCCGGCGGCGTGTCGCGGGTCGAGGCGGCGAGGCAGCTTTCGAGCTATACCTCGACGCAGGAAAATGCCTGGCTGGTGCTCGCCGCGCGCGCCATCGCCAAGGATGCCGCCGGCGTCTCGATGACGGTGAACGGCGACGCGCAGAAGGGCGCGCTCTATCGCAGCATCAATGCGGCGGCGTTCCAGAACAACCCGCTGCGGATCGCCAATGGCGGCGAGGAGACGTTGCAGGCGGTGGTGTCGGTGACCGGCGCGCCGATCGGTGCCGGAGCCCGCCGCCGAACGCGGCTTCAAGATCGAGCGGACCTATCACACGCTCGACGGCGAACCGGCCGACATCACCAAGGCGAAGCAGAATGAGCGCTTCGCCGTGGTGCTGAAGATCACCGAGCAGCAGCCGCAATTCGGCCGGATCATCGTCGCCGATTATCTGCCGGCCGGGCTTCGAGATCGACAATCCGCGGCTGGTCTCGTCGGGCGAGACCGGCACGCTCGGCTGGATCACGCTGGCGCAGACGCCGGCGAACGCGGAATTCCGCGACGACCGCTTCACCGCGGCATTCAACCGCAAGAGCGAGGATGCGGCGATCTTCACCGTCGCCTATGTCGTGCGCGCGGTGTCGCCGGGCACCTATGTGCATCCGCAGGCCTTCGTCGAGGACATGTATCGTCCCGACCGCTTCGGCCGCACCGGCTCCGGCACGCTGACGGTGTCGGCGGCGAAATGAGACCAGCAAAATGAAGCCGAGGGCGCTCTTTCTCGCTCTGGCCGGCACGGCGCTGACCTGCGCCGTGCTGGGCTTTGCGGTCTGGGTGGCGACGCTGCCGCCGTTGCCGAAGCTCGAGGCGATCCATTACTCGACCGAGGTGCTGGACCGGGAAGGGCGGCTGCTGCGCCCCTACGCGACCGAGGAAGGCCGCTGGCGGCTGAGGTCGCGGATCGAGGATGTCGATCCGCGCTATCTCGACATGCTGATCGCCTACGAGGATCGGCGATTCCGCAAACATGGCGGTGTCGATCCCTACGCTTTGGCGCGTGCGGCGTATCAATGGGCCGTCCATCGCGAAATCGTCTCGGGCGGCTCCACCATCACCATGCAGGTGGCGCGGCTGATCGAGCCGCGGACCGAGCGCACGCTGTTGGCGAAGCTTCGTCAGATGGTGCGCGCGGTCGAACTCGAACGCGCGTATAGCAAGGACGAAATCCTCGCGCTCTATCTGTCGCTCGCGCCCTATGGCGGCAATCTCGAAGGCGTGCGCGCAGCCTCGCTCGCCTATTTCGGCAAGGAGCCGAAACGGCTGACGCGCTCGGAGGCGGCCTTGCTGGTGGCGCTGCCGCAATCGCCGGAAGCGCGCCGGCCCGACCGCTCGCCCGATCGCGCGCAACGCGCGCGCGCGATCGCGTGCTCGACCGCATTGCCGCCGATACCCGAATCCCTGCCGACGAGGTCGCAACGCGCCAGGACCGATGCGGTGCCCGGTGCGCGTCGGCCGATGCCGGCGCTTGGCGCCGCATGCGGGCGATCAGGCGCTGCTGTCGGCGCCGAAGGCGCGAACGCCACGAACTCACCATCGATGCGCGGCTGCAGCGTGCGCTGGAGACGCTGGCGCGCGAGCGAGCCGGCAGCTTCGGCGCCGAGGTTTCGATTGCGATCGTGGCGGTCGATCATGCCAGCGGCGAAATTCTGGCGCGCGTCGCCTCGTCCGATTATTTCGACCTGACGCCGGGCCGGGCAGGTGGACCTGACCCAGGCGCTGCGCTCGCCGGGCTCGGCGCTCAAGCCCTTCATCTACGGCCTCGGCTTCGAGGACGGTCTGGTGCATCCCGAAACGCCTGATCGACGACCGGCCGACCCGCTACGGCAATTACGCGCCGGAGAATTTCGATCTCACCTTCCAGGGCATCGTGCCGGTGCGCAAGGCGCTGCAACTGTCGCTCAACGTGCCGGCGGTGGCCTTGCTCGATCGTGTGGGTCCCTCGCGGCTGACGGCGCGGCTCGCCCAGGCCGGCGGCGAACTCACCTTGCCCAAGGGCGAGGTGCCGGGCCTTGCGATGGGGCTGGGCGGCATCGGCGTGACGCTCTCCGATCTCACCATGCTCTATGCCGGGCTGGCGCGGCAGGGCACGTACGATTCCGCTGGTCGAACGCAAGGCCGATCTGGCGCTGGCGCGGCCGCCGCGGCGGCTGCTCGATCCGGTCGCGGCCTGGTATGTCGGCAATGTGCTGATCGGCACGCCGCCGCCCGACAATGCCGCGCGCAACCGCATCGCGTTCAAGACCGGCACCTCCTACGGCTATCGCGATGCCTGGGCGGTCGGCTTCGACGGACGCCGCACCATCGGCGTCTGGGTCGGGCGGCCGGACGGCGCGCCGGTGCCGGGCATTCTCGGCCGCACCGCCGCGGCCCCGATCCTGTTCGATGCCTTTGCGCGCTTCGGCGAAAATCCGGCGCCGCTGCCGCCGGCGCCCAAGGGCACGATCTTTGCATGCCAACAACAAGCTGCCGCTGCCGCTGCAGCGTTTCAACGCCGACGGGCTTGCCGGCCGCAATGCCGAGCAGGTGCGCATCATGTTCCCGCCGAACGGGGCGCGGCTCGAGCTTGCCACCGAGGGCGGACGTCCGGAGCCGGTGGCGCTGAAGATATCCGGCGGGATCGAGCCGCTCACCGTGCTGGTCAACGGCGTGCCGCAGGAGCGCACCAGCGGACGCGTGGTGTTCTTCGTGCCCGATGGCCCGGGCTTCGCGCGGCTGACCGTGGTCGACGCCAAGGGCAAGGCCGACAGCGTCATGGTACGGCTGCAATAGCGGTCAGCTTTTCCCTCCCGCCGAAACTCTCTATGGTCCGGCCGAATTCACCGATCCGGCCGGTATGAACAGCGCGCTGACGAACAATCCGGATGAACTGTGGCGGCGGGGGCTTGGCGGGGTACTCGACTTCGCCTGCGCCAGCCATGCGCGCGCGGCTGCCTGCCTGATCGTGCTCTCGCTGATCGCCTTCCTGCCGGGCTTCGCGCGGCTGCCCACCATCGATCGCGACGAGGCGCGCTATGCGCAGGCCACCAAGCAGATGCTCGCGAGCGGCGACTTCGTCGACATCCGGTTTCAGAACGAGGTGCGATACAAGAAGCCGGTCGGCATCTACTGGATGCAGGCGGCGACGGTGAAGGCCTCGACCCTGCTCGGCCGGCGCCAGGCGGAGACCCGCATTTCGGCCTACCGCCTGCCGTCCTTGTTCGGGGCGATCGGTGCGGTGCTGCTCACTTACTGGACCGCGCTCACCTTCGTCAGCCGGCGGGCTTCGGTGGTGGCGGCCGTGATGATGGCGGCCTGCGTGCTGCTGGGCGTCGAGGCGCGGCTTGCCAAGACCGATGCGGTCCTGCTCTTCACCGTGGTCGCGGCCATGGGGGCGATGGCGCGAGTCTATCTCAACCGGCTGGACGCCTGGCCGGGCTGGCAGCGGCAATTGCTGCTGCCGCTGATTTTCTGGGGCGCGCTGGCCCTGGGCGTTCTGGTCAAGGGACCGCTGATCCTGCTGATCGTCGGATTGTCGGCGCTGACCTTGTGCATCCTCGATCGCTCCGCGCGCTGGCTATTGGGGCTGAAGCCGCTGATCGGGGTGCCGGTTTTTCTCGCGCTGGTGCTGCCATGGTTCCTGGCGATCTATGCGCGTTCGGGCTCGTCCTTCTTTGCGCAATCGGCCGGCGACGATTTGCTGGGCAAGGTGTTCTCCGGCCAGGAATCGCACGGCGCGCCGCCCGGCTATTATTTCCTGCTGTTCTTTCTCACCTTCTGGCCGGCCTCGCTGCTGGCGGGACTTGCGACCCATACCGTGTGGCGCGCGCGCGCCGAGGCGCCGGTGAAATTTCTGCTGGCGTGGCTGGTGCCGACCTGGATCGTGTTCGAACTCGTCATCACCAAGCTGCCGCATTACGTGCTGCCGCTCTATCCCGCGATCGCCATCCTGCTTGCCGGCTGCATCGACACCCATCGCCTGTCGCGCACCCGCTGGATGGAATACGGCACCTTCTGGTGGTTTGCGGTGCCGGCTCTGGCGGCGGTGCTGGGGATCGCGCTGACGCTGCGATACGAGGGCGATTTCGGCTGGCGGGCCTGGCCGCTTCTGGCCGCATCGGTGGTGTTCGGATTGCGCGCCTGGTGGCTCTATGACGTCGACGGCGCGGAACGCTCGATGCTGCGGGCCTGCGCTGCCTCGATCCTGCTCGCGATGGCGACCTTCTGGGGCGTGATCCCGTCTCTGACCTCGCTGTTTCCGAGCGATGCGGTGGCGCGCGCCGTGCATGCTTCGGAATGCCCGTCACCGCAGGTCACGGCCGCAGGCTTCAGCGAGCCGAGCCTGGTATTCCTGCTCGGCACCGATACGCTGCTCACCGATGCGGCCGGCGCCGCCAATTTTCTGATGCGCGGGCCGTGCCGCTTCGCCGTCATCGAAGCGCAACAGGACCGGCAATTCGCGCGCCGCGCCGAAATCCTCGGCCTGCGCTACGACAAGGGCACGCGTTTCAGCGGCTTCTCGATCGGCAGCGGCTCGCGCCTGGCCTTCACGATCTACAATTCGCGCAGCGATCGCTAGCGAAGTCCGCTGCGCGCCTGTCGAAACCGTCATCGACGCGTCATTGAAGCGTGGTGACTCAGCCGTAAAGGTTGGGGCGTCGCGTGTCGGGCAGCAAGACCATCGCAAAAGGTATCGCCGCTGCGGCCTGGCGTTCGGCGCAACGTGCGCCCGGCACCGGTCCGCATTGGCCTTCGGCGCAGAAGTTCGTCATCGGCGTGACGCTGAGTCTGGCTCTGCTCCTGCTCGCGCAATATTGGCTCGATCCGGTCGCCACCATCGATCCGCGCAAGCTGCCGGCATGGATCGGCGGCTGGATCGGCAGCTTCAGCGCCTACGGCAAGTCCGGCTGGGTGTTGTGGCCGATCGCCGGACTATTGCTGGCTGCGCTGCTTGCGGCGCACGCGACGCGAGTGCGCCGTGACCGGCTCGTCTTCGCTTCGTTCGCTGCGCGACTTTTCTTCCTGCTGGCAGCGGTCGCCGTGCCGGGCCTCGCCGTCAGCATCGTCAAGCCGCTGATCGGGCGGGTGCGGCCCTTCGTCAATGGCTCGGTCGATCCGTTCCTGTTTCAGCCGTTCGCCTATTTCCGCGAATTGGCCGGCTCCATGCCGTTCCCGGAATATTTCTACGGCTCCATGCCGTCCGGCCACACCGCCAATGCCTTTGCGATCGCGGTGGCGTTCGGATCCTTGTGGCCGAGGTTGTGGCCGCTGCTGATCGCATTTGCGCTCACCATTGCTGCGAGCCGTCTCGCCATCGGCGTGCATCACGTCACCGATGTCATGGTCGGCGCCCTGATCGGGACTTTCGGCGCGCTCGCAATCCGCCATCTGTTCGCGCTGCGGCGTCTGGTATTCGCGGTCGATGAGCAGGGTCGCGTCTACGCGATGGCGGGTCCCTCGCTGCGCCGGCTGGCGATCGGTGCCTGTCGCTTGCTGCATGCGACAGCGGCCGAGCGTGCCGATGACCGGCCTGGCGCCGGAGGCGAAGCGATGACGCATCTGCGCCTTGCCACGAACGGCGGCAACGACATCGAGCTGTCGGTGGTGGTTCCGGTCCGCAACGAGGCCGGCAATATCGGCGATCTGACCGCCGAGATCGCCGCCGCCTTGCGCGGCAAATGCGCGTTCGAAATCGTCTATGTCGATGACGGATCGACCGACGATACCCGCGGCGAGCTCGACCGTCTGATGAAGCTCTATCCGGAGCTGCGGGCGATCGGCCATGACCGCTCGGCCGGGCAATCGATGGCGGTTGCGAGCGGCGTGCGGGTGGCGCGCGGTCCCCTCGTGGTCACGCTCGACGGCGACGGACAGAACGATCCGCGCTTCCTGTTCGAGATGGTGCAGACGCTTTCGGCTGGCGCACCGCGTATCGGCCTCGTCGCCGGCCAAGGGTGGGGCGCAAGGCTTCGGGTTTCAAGAAATTCCAGTCGCGCATCGCCAATACCGTGCGCGGCGCGGTGCTGCGCGACGGCACCAGCGATACCGGCTGCGGGCTGAAGGCGTTTCCGCGCGAACTGTTCCTGCGGCTGCCGCTATTCGACGGATTGCACCGGTTCCTGCCGGCGCTGGTGCGCCGCGAAGGCTACGACATCGCCTATGTCGCGGTGGTCGATCGCGAGCGCCGGCGCGGCAGTCTCGAATTACGGAATGTGGGACCGGCTCTGGGTCGGACTGCTCGATCTCGCCGGCGTGTGGTGGCTGATCCGGCGCCGGAAAATACGGCCCCATCTGCAGGAGTTGAAAACCGATGCTGGTCGATCTGTCGCGGATGATCGGGACCTATCTGCAGGACGTCTTCGTCAATACTCTTGACTGGTGGGTACTGGTCGGATTCGTCGCGCAATTCTTCTTCACCGCGCGCTTCGTGGTGCAATGGCTCGCGTCCGAACGCGCCGGACGCAGCATCGTGCCGGTCGCGTTCTGGTTTCTGTCGATCGGCGGCGGCGTGATGCTCCTGGTCTATGCGATCTATCGCAAGGACCCGGTCTTCATTGCCGGACAGACATTCGGTCTGTTCGTCTATCTGCGCAATCTGCAGATGATCTTGCGGGATTTCGGTCGGGCATCTTTGCGCGCGACCTGACCGCGCACGCGATGTGACAATCCACAACTGCGCGCGCAACGCGTCACCGGATTTTTCGATCGAAACCGAAATGTCATCCTGCCTTCATGCGCGGTTCCTAGCGTCGCCGCCGTCACGCGGGGGCGTTTTTGATGGCGAGAATTGCAGTCTGTCTGGTACTCGTCGTTGGAATTGCCGCCGGGATTTTGTTCGCGATCGATCCGGGTCTGGACATCTACATCTCGAAGCTGGTCTTCTCGCCGGGCGGGCGCGTCAATAACGGAATTGCCGCCGGCATCCTGAGCGCGATCCGCGAATTTCATATCAAGCTGTTCGCGGTCATCATCGCGGTTTCGGCCGGTGCGCTGGTGCTGCGCATGATCTACGCAAAAATGCCGATGCTGCTGCCGGCGCGCGCCGCCTGGCTCGATCCTGCTGACCTATCTGGTCGGGCCGGGTCTCGTCGCCAATGCGGTGTTCAAGGAAAACTGGGCGCGGCCGCGTCCCGGGCAGGTGGCCGAGTTCGGCGGCACGGAGAAATTCAAGCCATGGTGGGACCCGAGCGGGACCTGCCCGAAGAATTGCTCGTTCGTATCGGGTGAGGCGTCGGCGGGTTTCGCGGTGCTGGCGATCGCGGTGCTGGCGCCGGTGGCGTGGCGGTTGCCGGCGATTGCGCTGGCACTCGGTTTTGGCATTTTCGTCGGCGTGCTGCGCGTCATGGCGGGCGGACATTTCACGTCCGATGTGGTCTTTGCCGGTGTGCTGACGGCGCTGGTGGTGTGGCTCCTGCACGGACTGATCTATCGCTGGCCGGCAACCCGCATCAGCGAAAGCCAGGCCGAACAGCGTGTCGATGCGGTCGGCCGCGTGCTGCGCGCATGGACCGTCGATCCGCTCGCGCGGTTGTTCTCCAATGCTCGCTCGCTTCGCCCGCAAGGCGCGAAGGCGCGCAACGTGCGGCAGCTTGACGGACAGCCGAGCAACTGACCGGCGAGGGCGTCTCCCTACACCTTCTGCTTCATCGCCGCGAAGCCTTGCTCCAGATCGGCGATCAGATCGGAGGTGTCTTCGAGCCCGATATGGAAGCGCAGGCAGGGCCCGCCCGGCGCCCATGGCGTCGCGGTGCGATAGGCCGTGCAATCGAAGATGATGACCAGGCTTTCATAGCCGCCCCAGGAAAATCCCATCCCGAACAGCGTGAGCGCATCGCAGAAGGCATGCAACGCCGCTTCGGGCATCGGCTTGAGCACGATGCAGAACAGACCGGAGGCGCCGGAGAAATCGCGCTGCCAGATCGCATGACCGGGATTGCCGGGAAGAGCGGGATGCAGCACGCGCAGCACTTCCGGCCGCTGCTCGAACCATTGCGCGATCTCGATGCGCCGATTTCTGATGCCGCTCGAGCCGCACCGCCATGGTGCGCAGCCCGCGCAGCGCGAGATAGATGTCGTCGGGTCCCGCGCACAGGCCGTAGGTGGTCACCGTTTCCTTCAGCCTGCGGCCAGGTCGCAGCGTTTGCCGACACGGTCCCGAACATGATGTCGGAATGGCCGCCGATATATTTGGTGCCGGCCTGGATCGACAGATCGACGCCGCGCTCGAAGGCCGGATAATAGAGCGGCGTCGCCCAGGTATTGTCCATCAGCACCACCGCGCCCTTGTCGTGCGCGACGGCGGCGATCGCCGGAATGTCCTGCATCTCGAAGCTCTGCGATCCCGGCGCCTCGACGAACACCGCGCTTGGTGTTCGGTTTGAAGTGAGCGGCGATGCCGGAGCCGATCAGCGGATCGTAATAGCTGGTCTCGACGCCATAGCGCTTGAGGATCGAGTCGGCAGAAGTTGCGGGTCGGGCGATAGACGCTGTCGGTAATCAGAATGTGATCGCCGGCCGACAGCACCGAAAGCAGTGCGGTCGAAACCGCGGCCGCGCCCGATGGCAGCAGCGTCACGCCGGCGCAATGCGGGCCCCTCGAGTTCGCGCAAGGCGTTTTCCAGCGCTTCCGAGGTCGGCGTGCCGCGCCGGCCATATTGATAGCGCGCGCGATGCGCGACCATGTCGGCCGCATTCGGATAGAGCACGGTCGAGGCGTGATAGACCGGCGGATTGACGAAGCCGTGGAATTCGGCCGGGCTCGCGGCCGGCGGTGACCAGCAGGGTCTGCGGCTTCAGGTCGCCGGGCTTGGCCTTTTTCATTCGCTAAAACCTTTTCCAGTTCGGGTATCCGGGTCCAGCGCCGATGCAACCCCAACCCCCAATCCCTTGACTTGTAACCGTCCGTCACCGCAAGCCCTTGACCTGTCTCTGCAATCGTTCTCAGATGCCGTCAATTGCAGGACCCGCGATGACGGCTTAGGTTCGGGCATTCTAGCCTTCAGGCGCAGGCGGGCAGGCTTGCGTCCCGTCAGAAATCTTGTAATCCGCCACCTGAACGAGTTTTGGGGAAACCAACGATCATGAAGCGCGCCATCCTGTCACTTGCCCTCGCGACCGCCTTCGGCCTCTCGGCCAGTGCCGCGATGGGGCAGACGCTCAAGACCATTCAGAGTCGCGGCGTGCTCAATTGCGGCGCCAACGGCAATCTCGCCGGCTTCGGCCTGCCGGACGCGCAGGGCAACTGGACCGGCTTCGACGTCGATTACTGCCGCGCGATCGCGGCCGCGATCTTCAACGATCCGACCAAGGTGAAATTCATTCCGCTGTCCGCCAAGGATCGCTTCACCGCGCTGCAATCCGGCGAAGTGGATGTGCTGCTCGCGCAACACCACCTGGACCTCGTCGCGCGACACCACGCTACGGCCTGAACTTCACCGGCATCAACTATTATGACGGTCAGGGCTTCCTGGTGCGCAAGGCGCTGAAGGTGAATTCGGCGCTGGAGCTGAACGACGCCGCGGTCTGCGTGCAGCAGGGCACCACGACCGAGCTCAACCTCGCCGACTTCTTCCGCGCCAACAACATGAAGCTGAAGACGGTGACGTTCGCGACCTCCGACGAGGCGGTCAAGGCCTATGACGCCGGCCGCTGCGACGCCTTCACCACCGACGCTTCGCGCGCTCTATGCCGAGCGCCTGCGCACTCGCCAATCCCGACGATCACGTCGTGCTGCCGGAGATCATCTCGAAGGAGCCGCTCGGACCGGCCGTGCGCCACGGCGACGACCAGTGGTTCGACATCGTGCAGTGGGTGCATTTCGCGCATGCTCAACGCCGAGGAACTCGGCGTCACGCAAGGCCAATGTCGACGAGCAGCTGAAGTCCGACAATCCGGAAATCCAGCGCCTGCTCGGCGTCGAGGGCAAGTTCGGCGAAGCGATCGGCCTGACCAACGACTGGGTGGTGCGGATCATCAAGCATGTCGGCAACTACGGCGAGATCTTCGAGCGCAATGTCGGCGCCGGCTCGCCGCTGAAGATCGGCCGCGGCCTGAATGCGCTGTGGACCAAGGGCGGCCTGCAATACGCGCCGCCGATCCGCTGACCGGTACGCGATCGGCCAGTCCGGGGCCAAGTCTTCGGGGCCAGTCGCGCCGGCGGAGCATGGGGCGAGCCGATAACGGCCGGAGCCGCGGATGAACGCAGCGCGTTCATCCGCGCCGCCGAAAGTCTCGCCGCTTCTACGATCCGCGCTGGCGCAGCGCCATCTTTCAGATCTTGCTGTGTCTGGTGATCGTGTGGCTCGCCTATGCCGCGGTCACCAATGCGGCGGAGAATCTGGCGCAAGCAGCGCATCGCCTCCGGCTTCGGCTTCTGGGACATCGACCGCCGGCTTCGACATCAGCCAGACGCTCATTCCCTATACCACGCGCTCGACCTATGGCCGCGCCTTCTGGGTCGGGCTTGCTGAACACGCTGCTGGTTTCCGTTCTCGGCATCGTCTTCGCGACCGTGCTCGGCTTTGTGATCGGCGTCGCTGCAGCTTGTCGAAGAACTGGCTGGTGGCGCGGCTGGCGGCGGGCTATGTCGAGGTCGATCCGCAACCTGCCGCTGCTGCTGCAATTGCTGTTCTGGTACAACGCCGTGCTGAAGGCGCTGCCGGAGCTTGCGCGACAGCGTCTCGATCGCCGGCGGCGCGCTTCTCAACAACCGCGGGCTGTTCCTGCCGAAGCCGGTTTTCGGGCCGGGCTTCGAGGCGGTGCCGATCGCGCCTTGTCGTCGGCATTGTCGGCGCGTTCGCGTTCCGCGTCTGGGCGCGACGCCGGCAGATGGCGACCGGGCAGCAGGCGCCGGTGCTCTGGCGTCAGCTCGGCTGCTGATCTCGGGCTGCCGCTGCTGGCGCTTGCTGCTTGCCGGCTTCCCGTTGACCTTCGATTTCCCGGAACTGGGCCGCTTCAACATCCGCGGCGGCATCGAGATTCTGCCGGAATTCGTGGCGCTGCTGTTCGGGCTGTCGATCTATACCGCGGCCTTCATCGCCGAAGTGGTGCGCGCCGGCATCCAGGCGGTGTCGCACGGGCCAGACCGAGGCGGCCTATGCGCTCGGGCTTGCGGCCCGGGCCGACGCTGCGGCTGATCGTGATCCCGCAGGCGATGCGCGTGATCATCCCGCCGCTGACCAACCAGTATCTCAACCTGACCAAGAACTCCTCGCTCGCGGTCGCGATCGGCTATCCCGATCTGGTGCAGGTCTTCACCGGCACGGTGCTGAACCAGACCGGGCAGGCGGTCGAGGTCGTCGCCATCACCATGGCGGTCTATCTCACCATCAGCCTCGTCACCTCGCGGCCTGATGAACTCTACAACCGGCGCATCGCGCTGGTGGAGCGCTGAGATGGCGGCAGGCGCGCAACCGTCGCTTATGTCCGCGGACGCGCGGCGATCGCGCCGATGCCGCCGCCGCTGCGCAACCGCGGCGTCGTCGGCTGGATGCGCGAGCACCTGTTCTCGTCCGGCTCAACATCGCGCTGACGCTGATCTGCGCTGCTGCTGCTCTGGTGGATCGTCCCGCCGCTGCTCAACTTCCTGATCTTCGATGCGGTCTGGAGCGGCGCGACCGCGCCGCCTGTATCGCCAACGCCGGAGCGCCCGCGCGTCGGCGCCTGCTGGGCCGTTCGTGTTCGAGCGCATCAACTTCTTCATCTACGGCTTCTATCCGATCGAGCAGCGCTGGCGGGTCGACGTGTTCTTCGCGCTGCTGGCGCTTCGGCATCGTCTGGCTGCTTGCGCTGCGCGCGCCGTGCAAGCGGGCTGCGGCGATCTATTTCTTCGTCGTGCTGCCGATCGTGTCGGTCATGTTCCTGCTCGGCTTTGCGCCGCTCGGCCTGTCCTATGTGTCGACCTCGCTGTGGGGCGGCGTCCTGGTCACGCATCGTGGTGGCGGCCGTCGGCATCGTGTTCTCGCTGCCGCTCGGCATCCTGCTGGCGCTCGGCCGGCGCTCGAACATGCCGGTCGGTGCGGCTGTTCTCGGTGATCTTCATCGAGTTCGTGCGCGGCGTGCCGCTGATCACGGTGCTGTTCATGGCCAGCGTCATGCTGCCGCTGTTCGTGCCGGAGGCCTGGTCGCCCGACAAGCTGCTGCGCGCGCTGATCGGCGTCGCGCTGTTCGCCGTCGGCCTATATGGCCGAGGTGGTGCGCGCCGGCCTGCAGGCGATCCCGCGCGGCCAGTACGAGGGCGCGCATGGCGCTGGGGCTCGGCTACTGGCAGATGATGGGCCTGATCATCCTGCCGCAGGCGCTGAAGGTGACGATCCCGAATATCGTCAACACCTACATCGCGCTGTTCAAGGACACGACGCTGGTGTTCATCGTCGGCATCTTCGATTTCCTGCGCACCATCGAGGCCGCCCGCATCGATCCGAAATGGGCGACGCCGGTGACCTCGACCACCGGCTATGCCTTTGCCGCGATCTTCTATTTCCTCTGCTGCTGGATGCATGTCGCGCTATGCGCCGCGCGATGGAGCGGCGGCTTGCGACCGGATACAAGCGGTGATGCCGGACGGTGAGACGATGAGCGTTGCGGCGCAGGGCACGCGACAAGCCGCAGGCGGCCGCAGCGACGACGCCGGCGGTCGAAATCGTCGGCATGCACAAATGGTACGGCGACTTCCACGTGCTGCGCGACATCAACCTCACGGTGCAGCGCGGCGAGCGCATCGTGATCTGCGGGCCGTCCGGCTCCGGCAAGTCGACGATGATCCGCTGCATCAACCGGCTGGAGGAGTACCAGCAGGGCCGGATCGTCGTCGACGGCATCGAGCTGACCAACGATCTCAAGACGCATCGACGAGATGCGCCGCGATGTCGGCATGGTGTTCCAGCATTTCAACCTGTTCCCGCATCTGACGATCCTGGAGAACTGCACGCTGGCGCCGATCTGGGTGCGCAAGATGCCGAAGAAGCAGGCCGAGGAGATCGCGCGGCATTATCTCGAGCGCGTGCGCATCCCCGAACAGGCGCGCAAATATCCCGGCCAACTCTCCGGCGGCCAGCAGCAGCGCGTCGCGATCGCGCGCGCGCTGTGCATGAGCCCGAAGATCATGCTGTTCGACGAGCCGACCTCCGCGCTCGATCCGGAAATGGTCAAGGAAGTGCTGGAGACCATGGTCGAGCTCGCCGAAAGCGGCATGACCATGCTGGTGGTGACCCACGAGATGGGCTTCGCGCGCCAGGTCGCCGACCGCGTGATGTTCATGGACGAAGGCCAGATCGTCGAAGTGAACGAGCCCGGAGGAGTTCTTCGCGCATCCGCAGCACGAGCGCACCAAGCTGTTCCTGAGCCAGATCCTGCACTGAGTGCGTGGGTCCAGCTACGAAGCCAGCGGGCCCGCCGGCCTTGTTCCAGGCGGCGATGCCGCCCTCGATGTGGCGCGCCGAGGTGATGCCCGGCATCCTGCGCCGCCTGCACCGCCATCGCCGAGCGCTCGCCGAAGGCGCAATAGAACACGATGCGCTTGCCGGTGGCGTCTGGCGAGCTCGTGCATGCAGGCCGCCGGCGCGATATTTTCCTGCAAGTCGCGCATAGGGCGCGTGCAGGGAGCCCGGAATGATGCCGTGCTTCTCGCGCTCGCGCTTCTCGCGAAGATCGATCAGCGGCGCGTCTGCGGCTGCCCGATCAGCGCGATCGCGGACGCCGGCATCGACCGACCAGCCGCGTCTGGCGATCTCCTCCTGGTGCAAGCCGACATGCAGTTGGCCGGCACCGCGACATCCATCATCTTCGGATTCGGCAGCTTGAGGTTGTTCATCAGCGTCGACGTATTCGTCGATCGACTTCACCTGCAGGCGCGGGTTGAAGCGCTTCTCCTCGCCGATGGTGGAGACGGTCTCGCCCTTGTAGTCATGCGCGGGATAAACCAGCGTCTCGTCCGGCAGCCGCAGCAATTTGCTGAAGAGCGATTCGTATTGCGCGCGCGGATCGCCGTTCTGGAAATCGGTGCGGCCGGTGCCGCGGATGAGCAGCGTGTCGCCGGTGAAGACCCGGTCGCCCATCACGAAGCAATAGGAATCGTCGGTGTGACCGGGCGTATAGAGCACGTCGAGCGAGACGCCCTCGATCGTGAGCTTGTCGCCTTCGGCGAGCCGCATCGACACCACGTCGGCCTTGGTCTGCTCGCCCATCACGGTGATGCAGCGGGTGCGGTCGCGCAGCGCGCCGAGCCCGGTGATGTGATCGGCATGCAGGTGGGTGTCGACCGCCTTGACCAGCCGCAGGTCGAGTTCGTGCACGAGGTGCAGATAGTGATCGACCTTCTCCAGCACCGGATCGATGATCAGCGCCTCGCCGCCGGGCCGGCTGGCGAGCAGGTAGCTATAGGTTCCCGAAACGCTGTCGAAGAGCTGGCGGAAGATCATCGGATGTCACATTCAAATTTGCCGATATCCCTATCAGCTTGAAATGTGTCGAGCCAGAGATCGGTTCCGGCGCACGATATATATACCGGCCTCAGGCGTTGTTCTCGATCGGCAGGTCGCCGCGCGAGGCCCATTCGGTCCAGGAGCCGTCATAGAGCGATTTCGGTTCCTTGCCGACGGCGTCGAGCGCGAACCAGAGCACTGCGGCGGTGACGCCGGAGCCGCAAGTCGTCACCACCGGCTTTTCGATATCGATGCCGGCCTGTTCGAATTTCGCCTTGATGCGGTGCGGGGCGATCAGCTTGCCGTCTTCCAGCAGCGTGTCGTAGGGCAGGTTGAGCGCGCCCGGCATGTGGCCGGATTTCAGCCCCGGCCGCGGCTCGGGTGCGGTGCCGGCAAAGCGGCCGGCGCTTCTGCGCATCGACCACCTGGATGTCCGGATGCGCGAGCGCCTTCTGCACATCGGCCGCATCGGCGACCGCGCCGTGATTGAAGCGCGCGGTGAAGTGACGCGGCGTGCGTCTGACTTCGCCGAAATCGATCGGGCGGCCTTCCGCTTTCCATTTCGGCATGCCGCCATCGAGGATGAAGACTTCGCGCACCCCGAAGGTGCGCAGGGTCCACCAGACCCGCGGTGCCGAGAACAGGCCGCTGCCGTCATAGACCACGACGCTGAGCCCGTCGCCGATGCCGAGATTGCGCATCGCCGACGAAAAGGCCTCCGCCGAGGGCAGCATGTGCGGCAGGCTGGAAGAATGGTCCGAGACCGCATCGATATCGAAAAACACCGCACCCGGAATATGTGCCGCCAGATATTCCTCGCGCGCATTGCGCTTCATCGTCGGCAGATAATAGGAGCCGTCCACCGCCACGATGTCGGGGGCGTCGAGATGATCCTGCAGCCATTGCGTGGAAACGAGCCAGCGGCTCGCAGTGTCTTTCTTCGGCGCTCATGGCTCTACACCTTCACGAAAGGCGGCTTGATCGTGCGGTCTTGCGCGTCAGCCATTCCGGCACCGGCAGGTTTTTCGAGCGCAGGAATTCCGGGTTGAACAGCTTGGACTGGTAGCGGTTGCCGTAATCGCACAGCACGGTGACGATGGTCTTGCCCTTGCCGAGATCCTTGGCGAGCCGGATCGCACCGGCGATGTTGATGCCCGACGAGCCGCCAAGGCACAGGCCTTCATGTTCCAGCACGTCGAAGATGATCGGGACCGCCTCCTCGTCCGGGATCAGGTAGGAATGATCGACCTTGAGGTCCTCGATGATCGGGGTGATGCGCGCGAGCCCGATGCCTTCGGTGATCGAGCCGCCTTCGGTCACCGTCGGCTTGCCGTCCTTGAACAGATGATACATGGCGGCACCGCGCGGATCGGCGCAGCCGATCGCGATGTCGCGCTTCTGCTCGCGCAGATAGGTCGAGGTGCCGGCGAGCGTACCGCCGGTGCCGACCGAGCAGATGAAGCCGTCGACCTTGCCCGCGGTATCGCGCCAGATTTCGGGGCCGGTCGAGATGTAATGCGCCTTGCGATTGTCGAGGTTGTTCCATTGATCGGCAAACAGCACGCCGTTCTTCTCGGTCTTGCGCAATTCGTCGGCCAGCCTGCGGCCGACATGCTGGTAATTGTTCGGATTGGCATAGGGCAGGGCCGGCACCTCGACCAGTTCGGCGCCGCACAGCCGCAGCATGTCCTTCTTTTCCTGGCTCTGCGTTTCCGGGATCACGATCAGCGTGCGATAGCCGCGCGCATTGGCGACGAGCGCAAGTCCGATCCCGGTATTGCCGGCGGTGCTCTCGACCACGAGCCCGCCGGGCTTCAGTTCGCCGCGCTTCTCGGCTTCCAGGATCATCTGGCGGCCGGCGCGATCCTTGACCGACTGGCCCGGATTCATGAACTCGGCCTTGCCGAGAATGGTGCAGCCGGTCGCCTCGGAGGCGCGCTTCAAGCTTGATCAGGGGCGTATTGCCGATGGCATCGACAATGCCGTTCTTTGGATTCATTTTGCGGACCCGGCGTCAATTTCGCGGGCGAACCTACCGGGGCAAGGCGGCAGCGCGACAAGCCGCCCGGTTCGGGCGGGCGGATTGCGCTATCCGCATGAAAAAGAAAGCAATTCTCCGGCTCACGCGCCGCGGGCAAAAACCATCTGCCGGACGTCGATGTTGCGGGAGCGGAATCCGGCCTCGCAATAGGCGAGGTAATATTCCCACAGGCGCCGGAACCGCTCGTCGAATCCGAGCGGGGTGATCTGCGGCCAGGCGGCGCGGAAACGCTCGCGCCATTCCGACAGCGTGCGGGCATAATCCTCGCCGAAAATCTTCTCGGCCTTGAGCGGCACGCCGAACTTGTCGCCGAGCGATTTCAGGGTCGAGGGCGTGGGCAGCATGCCGCCGGGAAACACATAGCGGCGGATGAAGTCGATCTCGCGCTTGTAATTGTCGAAGAAGCGCTCCTGGATGGTGATGGTCTGGATGCCGGCGGCGCCGCCCGGCAACAGCCGGTCGCGAAGCTGCGCGAAATAGGCCGGCCAGTATCGCTCGCCCACCGCTTCCAGCATTTCGATCGAGGCGATGCGGTCATATTGTCCGCGCTCGTCGCGATAATCCTGCATCCGGATCTCGACCTTGTCGGCAAGACCGGCATCGAAGATGCGCTTCTTCGCATAATCGTGCTGCTCGCGACTGATGGTGAGACCGACCACGTCCGCGTCATAGGTTTTGGCCGCGAATTCGGCAAAGCCGCCCCAGCCGCAACCGATTTCCAGCACGCGCTCGCCGCGCTTGAGCTCGATCTGCTGCGCGAGGCTTTGATATTTGCGCAGTTGCGCTGCGGCGAGGTCGTTCGAGCCGATATCGAACAGGGCCGACGAATAGGTCATGGTCGGATCGAGCCAGGCCGAATAGAACGCGTTGCCGAGATCGTAATGGGCGTGGATGTTGCGGCGCGCCTGCCGCCTGGTGTTGCGGTTCAGCCAATGGCGCAGCACCTGCACCCATCGCACGATCTTGTTGCCGTCGAGCACCGCTTCCATCATGTCGCGGTTGACGCAGAACAGATACAGGAATTGCGTCAGGTCCGGCGTGTCCCATTCGCCGCGCAGATAGGCTTCGGCGACGCCGATATCGCCGGAGCGAACCGTGCGCCACGCAAAGCGATAATCCTTCACCTGCATCTGCGCGGTCGGGCCGGCCTCCGGTCCCTGAAAGATGAGCCGCCGGCCATCCGGCAGCGTGACCTCCAGACGACCGCACAGGATCTTCTCGGCCAGCGTGAAAGCCATGCGCGCCGCTGTCGGCAAGCCCGCCAGCGCGGTCTTGCGGGTCTCGGGGCTGACGACGATGGCAGCGGTCATGGTGCTATCCCGAAAACATCCTATCCCGAAATCTCCGGCACCGTAATGGCGTCGGCCGCGCTTCGCGTCCGGGTCGGGGAGTGGGGCGTGGGCGGGGCTGAAGGCGCGAGGCCCTTCAGCCAGAGCCGCGCCGCCTCGTCGTGGATGCCCCCACCACCTTCAGCGTCACCAATGGCAGAGCCAAGAATGCAACCAAGAGGTAGGGAGCCGTCAAGGCCCATTGTCGGCTGTGGCAGGGGGCGGCGAGCCGGGGGCCGTCCCGGCCGGCAGCAGGGTCGGCGAGGCTTGGCCGGTTGAAGCGCAGCATTTCGCCGCCTGCCGTCCATTCGATCGCTCCGCCCTTGGCCGACGCCGAAAAGCCGATCCATCCGTCCCCGAAATCGGCCTGTGACGGGGTCATCTGCGGGCAAGCTAACGACCGGTTTCACCGGACGATGGCCTTTGCCGCCAATTGCGCGCGATTTTGAAAGGATACGCAAACCATCCCCATGCATTGAACGGCCGCACGGAACCGTATTCACCCATTCTTGTATGTGCATCCCATAAGCCAGTCATTCCGATCCGAACCGCGTGCAGCCGGTTGCGGCCTTGCGCGTTCCTTGGGTGACCTTGCAATGAACCTCGACGTCAACACCCTGTTTCTCGTCACGATTTACGTCGAGGCGATGCTCGGGCTCCTGTTGCTGTTCGCATGGGTTCAGAACGCCGCGATCACGGCCGTCGCATGGTGGGGCTCGGCGCATCTGCTGCGGGCTTCCTCGGTCGTGCTGTTCGGCATGTACGGGTCGGTGCCGGACTGGATTTCCATCGATCTGTCGAACGCGGTCCTGTTCACCGCCTTCGCGGCGACCTGGACCGGCGCGCGGGTATTCGACGGAAGCTCGCCCAGCATCGTCGGATTGTTCGGCGGCGCGGTGCTGTGGCTTGTGGTCTGCCGCATTCCGGTGATCGCCCATTCGCTGGAAGCGCGCATCCTGATCTCGTCTTTCATCATCGCCGGCTATACTTGGGCCGCGGCCTATGAATTCTGGCGCGGCCGCAGCGAGCCGCTGGTTTCGCGCTGGCCCGCGATCTTCATGCTGTTCGCGCATGGCGCGCTGTTTCTCCTGCGCACGCCATTGTCGACCGTGTTGCCCTGGGTGCCCGACACGCAGGTCTTCGAAAGCGTGTGGCTTACGGTGCTGTCGTTCGAGGCCTTGCTTTTCACCATCGCCATCGCCTTCATCCTGCTCGCCATGGCCAAGGAGCGCACCGAGCTTCTGCACAAGACTGCGGCGATGGTCGATCCGCTCACCGGCCTTCCGAACCGGCGCGCGTTCCTCGAGGGCGGCGTGCAGCTCGCGCACCGTATCGATGCCGATCCGCGGCCGGCCGCGGTGCTGCTGGTCGACCTCGACCATTTCAAGACGATCAACGATTCGTTCGGGCATGCGCTCGGCGATCGCGTGCTGCAGGTCTTTGCCGAGACCGCCATCGCCAATATCGGTCCGCATGATCTGATCGGCCGTCTGGGTGGCGAGGAATTCGCGATCGCGGTCTACGATGCCGACAGCAACCGTGCGATGGATATGGCCGAGACCATCCGTCGGACCTTCGCGGATATCGCCTCCGAAGTCGACGGCCAGCCGGTGATGGCGACCTGCAGTATCGGCGTGGCGGTGAGCGATGAGGGTCCGCTCGATATGTCGTCGCTGCTCGGACAAGCCGACCAGGCGCTGTACGCGGCCAAGGAACGCGGCCGCAATCGCTGCGAACTGGCGTCGGTGGAGTTCGTGCTGCATCTCGATGCGTCGACGCCGTCGCTGCGGATCGCGCCGATGCCTGCGCAATCCGCCGCCTGACGCGATTCACGCCCGATAAGCTGAAAATCTTTCGCGGATCCTGCGGGCAGGCCGGTTCCGCCCGCGCTTGCGTTTGCGCATTGGCCGGACCATCATCGAAAAAACGGCAGCGAGCCCAAGGCGTCTTGAAAGAACGCCGGCAAAAAAAATGCGATCGAGGGAGGATTGCCATGGGGATTGTCACGGGAATGCACGCATCGCGCGCGTCGTGGACCATTGTGCTCGCCGCGTTCGCCGCCATCGCCGTGGGTCCGGCGCAGGCGCAGACCTATGGCTTTGCGACGTTGCCGCCGGGCACGCTCAATCACACCACCGCCAGCGCGGTCGCCAAGGTGATGAAGGAAAAGGCCGGCATCAACATGCTGGTGCAGCCGACCGCCGGCGACCAGGTGATCGTGCCGATGGTCAGCCGCGGCGAGGTCGAGATCGGCATCACCAACATCCTCGAACTGGCGAGCTATTACGAGGGCGGCAAGAATCCGGATCTGCGGGCGATCGGCTCGGTGCATGCGTTGCGCACCGCCTTCTGGGTTCGCAAGGATGCGCCGATGCAGGGCATCGCCGATCTCAAAGGCAAGCGGGTCGCCTCCGGTTATTCGGCGATGCGGACCATCGACCTCGTGTCGCGCGCGATCCTTGCGACCGGCGGCCTCACCGAAAAGGATATCCAGCCGGTGATGGTACCCAATGTGCTGCGCAGCGCCGACGATTTCATGTCGGGTTCGGCCGACATGTTCTTCTTCGCCTTCGGCGGCCCCAAAGTGCGGGAAGCCGATGCCACGGTCGGCGGCATTCGCGTGCTTGAAATCAACGAGGCCGGCATGGATGCCGCGCGCAAGGTCACGCCCTATGGCTATCTGACCGACGTCGCCCCGGGTCCGATCTTCACCGGCGTCAGCAAGCCGATGAAGGTCTATGCCTTCGACAACATGCTGTTCACGCATGCGAAGGTCCCGGACGAACTGATCTACAAGTTCATCGAGACGTTGGATAACAACAAGGCGGATCTTGTCGCCGTGCAGCCGGTGTTGCGGGAGTTTTCCGCTGCCGGTCTATACAAGAAATACGATATTCCCTATCACCCCGGTGCCGTGAAGTATTTCAGGGACAAGGGCATCGAAGCCAAAGCCCTGCAATAGCGGGGCATCGAAGCCAAAGCCCTGCAACAGCAGGGCATCGAAACCAAAGCCCTGCAATAGCAGGGCGTCGAAACCAAAGCCCTGCAATAGCAGGGCGTCGAAACCAAGGTTCTGTAAAAACAGAGCGAGTGAGACAGCAGGGCGCGTCCTTGCGAAGGGATGCGCAACCGGACAGACCGTCGTGAGCGAAGAACGCATCGTGCCCGGCGCGGAGGAGTTTGCCTCTACCGCGCCGCGCGCCAAGATTATCTGGACCAATATCTTCCAGGCGCTGCTGGTGGCGGTGGTCGTGCTGTGGACCATGGACGTGCCGCGCCAGGTATTCGGGCTGTCCTTCTATACCGAGCAGATGCTGACGGTCTGTATCGGGCTCACGCTGGCGCTCGCCTTCATCGTCGAAAGTGATCAGAAGCCGGCACCGATCCATTCGGGCGCCGCGGTCGCAACGCTGATCCTGCTTACCTATATCGTTTATCGCTGGCCTGTGGTCGCGGCCAATCCGCTACCCTTTGCCGCCGGTCTCGTCGTACTCGTGATCTGGACCCTGTTCGGCGCCCGTGCGCGCACGGCGCATTATTTCGACTGGATCGGGGTCGTGGCCTCGCTGGTGATCTGCGGCTATATCGCGGTCCGCTACGAGCCCCTGACCTACGAAATCGCGATGCTGCCGATCGAGGGCATTGTCGGCAGCGCGATCCTGATCTTCCTCGTGCTTGACGGCAGCCGGCGCACTTCCGGCTGGGGCTTCGTCGCCATCATTCTCGCGATGGCGGTCTATATCTATATCAGCCCGAATCTACCGGGCGACTTTGCGACCCGGTTCGTCTCGCCCGAGCGGCTGATCGTCTATCTCGGGCTCGACATCAACGGCATCATCGGCGCGATCGTCGGCGTTGCGGTGCTGGTGGTGATTCCCTTCACCATCATGGGGCAGGTGCTGGCGCGCACCGGCGGGGCGGATTTCTTCGCCGATCTGGCAAGCTCGGCGATGGGGCGCTATCGCGGTGGCTCGGCCAAGATCGCCGTCGTCGGCTCCGGTCTGTTCGGCATCATCTCCGGCAGCGCGGTCTCCAATGTGCTCGCGGTCGGCATCGTCACCATTCCGATGATGATCAAGTCCGGGTTTTCGCGCTACAAGGCCGCCGCGATCGAATCCGTCGGCTCCACCGGCGGACAATTGATGCCGCCGGTGATGGGCGCGGCCGCCTTCATCATGGCGGAGTTTCTGCAGGTCTCCTATGGCGCGGTCTGCATCGCCGCGGCGATTCCGGCTTTTCTCTACTATGCCTGCCTGTTCATCCATGTCGATCTGGAGGCGGCCAAGGAAAAAATCGGCGCGGCGGAAGTGGAGGGGGCGCCTGGTGTCGGCGAGGTGTTCCGGTCGGGCTGGCATTTCCTGCTGCCGATCGCCTTTCTCGTGTTCTCGCTGCTCTATCCGGAATACACCCGACTGACGCCGGAAAAGACCGCGATCGTCTGCACGCTGATGATCATGGTCTTCACCTACATCTTCGGCTATCGCGGCCGGAAGCCGACGCTGAAGCAGACGCTGCAGGCGATCATCGATACCGGGCGCTTCTCGCTCGACATCATCCTGATCGGCGCCGCCGCCGGCATCATGGTCGGGATCATGAGCATCTCCGGCCTTGCTTTCGGCATGACGCTGCAGCTCATCGGCCTGTCCGGCGACAACCTGTTCGTCCTGCTGCTGATCATCGCGTTGCTTGCCTTCGTGCTCGGCATCGGGCTGCCGACGGTGAGCGTCTATATCCTCACCGCAACGCTGCTGGCGCCCGCCCTGGTGAAACTCGGCGTCACGCCGATGGCTGCGCATATGTTCGTAATGTATAACGGCATGCTGTCGATGATCACGCCGCCGGTCGCCTTCGCAGCCTATGCCGCGGCCAATATCGCCAAGACCGATGGCTGGACGACGGGCTGGGTCGCCTGTCTCGTCGGCTGGTCGACCTTCATCCTGCCGTTCCTGTTCGTGCTGACGCCGAGCCTGCTGATGGAAGGGCCGGCGACGGAGATCGTGTGGAATGTCGCACGCGTGCTGCTCGGTCTCTATATCGGCACGGCGGCCCTGCTCGGCTTTTCCCTGATGTTGCTGTCGAGGCCGGTGCGATGGCTCTACGGTCTGCTCTCGCTCGGCATTGTGCTGCCGCCGGCGGCCTTTTCGATGGCGCCTTACATCAACTACGCAGCGATCGCGCTCGCCATTGCCGGGCTGGCGGTCGAATTCATGCGCCGTTCGGCAAATGGCCGCGCGCAGGCGCCCGCGAAGGCCTGATCGGGAGCACCTGAAAGTTTGACACCGGCCACGGACGGCATGCACTATACTGCATGTCGTCTGGGAGGACGCTCGTGACGTCGACCATGCCGAAACCTGCATTGTCCTCAGGCAAAGCGCCTTTCCGCCCGATCTATTATGCCGAGCCGAGAGTGGTCCGCGAGGACCGCGCCGACGGTTCCATCGTGCTGCGTTCGGCCCATGCGCTGAAAACCTATGAGCCGAGCCTGGTGGCGCTGTTTCGCAAGGCGGTCGAGCGTGCGCCGGACCGCCTGTTCATCGCCGAGCGCGACGCCTCCGGCGCCTGGGCCGGGCTCACCTATGCGCAGGCGCGCCGCAAGGTGGATGCGGTCGCGCAGGCTTTGCTGGATCGCGGGCTCTCGGCGGAGCGGCCGGTGATGGCGTTGTCGGGCAACGCGGTCGAACTCGCGGTGCTGATGCTGGCCTGCTACACCGCCGGCGTTCCGATCGCACCGATCTCGGTCGCCTATTCGCTGCAGAGTCAGGACCATTCCAAGCTCAAATATATCAACGAACTGCTGACTCCGGGTTTGGTCTATGTCTCGGACACCGGCCCGTTCGCCAAGGCGCTGGCGCATATCACGGCGCCGGTCGTTGCCGGGCGCAACGGCGCAAACCTTCCGGGCGTGACCTTGTTCGCCGATCTGGAGAAGACCATGCCCGGTGCCGCGGTCGAACGGGCGGTGGCCTCGATCGGCGCCGACACCATCGCGAAATTCCTGTTCACCTCGGGCTCCACCAGTCTGCCCAAGGGCGTGATCAACACCCATGGCATGCTGACCGCCAACCAGCAGCAATCGGTCCAGACCTGGCCGTTCATGGAACAGGAAGACGTGGTGCTGGTGGACTGGCTGCCCTGGAATCACACCTTCGGCAGCAACTACACCTTCAACCTCGTGATGAAGCAGGCCGGCACGCTCTACATCGACGGCGGCAAGCCGGTGCCGGCGCTGATCGGGCAGAGCGTGCAGAATTTCCGCGACATCGCCCCGACCATAGATTTCAACGTACCGGCGGGATATGGCGCGCTGTTGCCGTATCTGGAAAGCGACGAGGCGCTGGCGCGCAATTTCTTCTCGCGGCTGCGGGTGATGTTCTATGCCGGCGCGGCCTTGCCGCAGGACATGTGGGACCGGCTCGAAGCGGTTTCGATCCGCACCACCGGGACGCGCGTGCCGATGACATCGGGCTGGGGCACGACCGAGACTTCGCCGCTCGCGACGATGGCGCATTGGCTGTTCGAACGCGCGGGTGTCATCGGCGGGCCATGCGCGGGCGTCGACGTCAAGCTCGTGCCGACCGGCAACAAGCTCGAAATCCGCGTGCGCGGGCCAAATGTCACGCCGGGCTATTGGCGCAGGCCCGATTTGACGCAAGCCCTGTTCGACGAGGAGGGGTTCTATCGCCCGGGCGACGCGGTGCGTTTTGCGGATGCGGCCGATCCGAATGCGGGCCTGGTTTTCGATGGCCGCATCGCGGAGGACTTCAAGCTTCTGAACGGTACCTGGGTTGCGGTCGGCGCGCTGCGTGTCGGCGCGCTCGCCGCCGCGTCGCCGGTATTGCAGGACGCGATCGTGACCGGCGAGGGGCGCGACCAGGTCGGTCTCGTCGCCTGGCTGAATGCGGCGGGCTGCAAGCAGATCACCGGCGAAGACGGCGATCTGGCAAGCTATGTCCGCCATCCCAAGGTGCATGCGCATCTGCGCGACGCGTTCGCAAAGTGGAACAAGATCAATACCGGCGCCACCATGCGGATCGCGCGGCTGCTGCTGCTGCCGGACATGCCCTCGATCGACGGTAACGAAATCACCGACAAGGGCTATATCAATCAGCGTGTCGCGCAGGAAAACCGCGCAGCCGAGGTGAAGCGGCTGTTCGACGGCGCCGCGCATCCCGACGTGGTCGTGATCGGCTGATTTCCCATGCTGTGAAAAGCTGACGCAGGCTTAGTGACGCAGGCCTGGTGCGACAGGCCGTGCGGAATTGCCGCTGCCGGCCGGGTGTTCTATCACTGAGCGCAAGCAGAAAAAGCCGATCCGGAGGAAACAACGATGTCACGTCGCTACATTGCCGGTATTGCCCTTGCCGCCATTCTGTGCGGTGCTGCGTCGCCCGCTTCGCAGGCTCAGGATTATCCGTCGCGGCCGGTCAAGATCATCGTGCCGTTCGGAGCCGGCGGACCGGCCGACGTCTATGCGCGCGTGCTCGCGCAATATCTCGGCGAGACGCTGAAGCAACCCTTCGTGGTCGAGAACCGTCCGGGCGCCGGCTCGATCATCGGTACCGACGCGGTCGCGAAGTCCGATCCCGACGGCTACACGCTGCTGCTGATGTCGAATACCCATACCGTCAACGAGACGCTGACGCCGAACAAGCCGTTCAAGCTGATGACCGACTTCGTCGCAGTGGCGCCGATCAATTATTCCGACCTGATGATGGTGGTGCATCCGTCGGTGCCGGCCAAAGACGTGAAGGAATTCGTCGAACTCGCAAAGTCGAAGCCGGGCGGCCTGAACTATGCATCCTCGGGTCCGGGCACGCCCTATCACATGGCCGGCGAATTGTTCAAAGCCATGAGCGGCACCAACATCCAGCATATCCCGCACAAGGCCTCGGGCGAGGCGCGCAACGCGGTGCTTGGCGGGCATGTGCAGATGATGTTCGACGCGGTCACCACGATGTCGAATGCCGCCAAGGCCGGACAGGTTAAGGCGCTCGCCACCACCGGGCAGAAGCGCTCCGAATTGTCGCCGGATGTCCCGACGGTCTCGGAATCGGGCGTTCCCGGCTACGAGGCAACGATCTGGCTCGGTTTGATGGCACCGGCCAAGACTCCGCAGGCCGTGATCGACAAGCTCAATGCCGAGATCGCCAAGGTGATCAATCGCCCCGACGTGAAGGAAGCCTGGGCCAAGCAGGGCGCGGTGCCGATGGTGATGTCGCCGAAGGAATTCGACGCCTATCTGCGCAAGGACATCGAAAAATGGGCGGACGTGGTGAAAAAGACCGGCGCCACCGCCAATTGAATTGCCTGATGGCTGCATTCCCGGAATGAATTTGATCCGTCCGCGGGAATGATCTAGCTCTGTCCGCGAATTCGAGCGGAGAGCAGCGGATGCGTTTTTGCAGATTCAACAATGATCGTCTCGGCGTGGTGCGGGGCGATCTGGTGCATGACGTGACGCAGGTTCTGGAAAAGCTGCCGGCTTTGCGCTGGCCCTTGCCCTTGCATGATCCGCTGATCGTGGCGCTTCCGAAGCTGCGCGGCGACATGGAGGCTGCGGCCGACCGCGTTACGCCGGTTTCGCTCGCCTCGGTGAAGCTGCTCAACCCGGTGCCCAATCCGTCCAAGGTGATCGGCGCGCCGGTGAATTATCACGCCCATATCGACGAGGCGAATGCCGACGCGCAGATCAATTTCGGCAAGACCATCAAGACCATCGATCATTACGGCGTGTTTCTGAAATCGAATTCCTCGCTGTCGGGCCCCTCCGAGCCGGTGGCGGTGGTGGAGAAGGAGCGCCGCACCGATCATGAGGTCGAGCTTTCCGCCATCATCGGCGAGACCTGCTTCGACGTGCCGGAGGCGGGCGCGCTGAAATATATCGCGGGCTATGCGATCGGGCTCGACATGACCATCCGCGGGCCGGAGGAACGATCGCTGCGCAAATCGCTCGACCGCTTCTCGGTGGTCGGACCTTATTTCGTCACCGCCGACGAGATTCCCGATCCCGACAATCTCGATCTGGAAATTCTGGTCAATGGTCAGGTCCGCCAGAAATCGAACACCTCGCGATTGATTTTCGGCGTCGCCAAGCTGGTCTCCTATTGTTCGAATTTCTACACGCTCTATCCCGGCGACATCATCATGACCGGCACGCCGGAAGGCGTGGGCCCGGTGCGGGCCGGCGACGTGATGCATGCCAGGATCGAGAAGATCGGCGAGATGACGGTGCAGGTGGTGCGGCGCAATGCGAAGCTGCCGCCGCCGGCGCCAACGTAATGCCCGTTCGTCACTCCGGGGCGCGCGCCGAAGCGTAGCGGAGGCGGGCGAGCCCGGAATCCAGACGCACTGGAATACTTGGCTGGATTTCGGGTCTGATGCTTTCGCATCGTCCCGGAATGACAAGTGCCGCTACTTCTTTCGCCGCGCCAGCACGTCGATCTGGATGCCGACCTCGTCGCCGACGATCTTGGTATCGCGCCACTCATCGCGGCCAACGCCGAATTTGGTGCGGCTGATGGTCAGCTCTCCGGTTGCCCGCGCTGTGAGCTGGGCGGGATCGCCGGAATCCGGGGCGATTTCAAGCTTGAACGGCAGCACCACTTCCTCGGTGACGTCACGGATGGTCAGCCGCGCCGCCGCCTCGTACTCGCCTTTGCCGCCCTTGGCGCGGAAGGTTGTCGTCGAGAAGCGCACCGTCGGGAAGCGCGCGACGTCGAACCATTTCTCCTGCCTGATCTCTTTGTCGATGTCGGGATTGCCGGCATCCGCGCTCGCGACGTCGACGATCACTTCCACGGCGCTGGCGGCGAGATTGTCCGGATCGAATTTCACCGTGGCGGTGAATTTTTTGAATTTGCCACTGCTCGGCACGCCCATCTGACGGCCGGTAAAGCCGATGCTGCTGTTTCCGGGATCGACGATCCATCCGGGTGCATCGGCCGCGGGCACCGCATCGGCAAATGGCAGCAAGGCAGTCAGCGCTACCGCTCGCAAGATGAACCGCCTCATGGTTCCCGTCATTCCCGTACCCTCGGATTTTTCGGCGCGGGCGTCCGCAGACGTACGGGCCAGGGCAGCATGCGCCGCAGCACATCGTCGCGCCAAACGAAATGGTGGTAGAGCGCCGCCGATATATGAATGGCGACCAGCACCAGCAGCACCACCGCCAGCGACAGATGCACGACCTTCATCGCCTCGCCGAGCGCCCGGTCGACGCCGAACGGGCTCGGGATCGGAACGAGGCCGAGATAGACCACCGGCAGGTTCAGCGCCGAACTCATGATCCATCCCGTGACCGGCATCACGATGAGGATGGCGTAGAGCAAAGCATGCGACAGCGAGGCGAGGCGTCGCTGCCATTGCGGCATGCCCGCGGGCTGATGCGGTACGGGGTTGGCCAGACGCCAGGCGAGCCGCAGCACGGCCACCAGGAAGATCGTCACGCCAACCCATTTGTGCCATGAATAGAATTCGAGCTTGCGCGGGCTGAACGGCATGTTGACCATGCTGATCGCGAGGGTGAAGGCCCCGACCACCAGCATCAGCGTCAACCAGTGCAGGGTCTTGGCCACGAGACCGAAACGCTCGACCGTGTTGCGTATCAGCATCGCGTAAGCTGGCCGTTCGCGCCCCGCCGTTGCGCCGTCAGGTCGGATCGTTCGGCCGCTTGGCCTCGAGCTGGATGACGAACTCGACTTCCTCGCCGATCCAGGGAATGAACGCCTTCATGCCGAAGTCGCTGCGCTTCAACCTGCCCTTGGCGGTGAAGCCGTCGATCGAATATTTCTTCGAAAGATGCAGGCCGCCCTTGTTGTAGGTCACGTCCATGGTGATCGGCTGCGTGACGCCGTGCATGGTCAGGTTGCCGGTCATCCTGCCGGTATTGTCTCCGGTCTTTTCGATCTTGGTGCTTTCGAAGGTGATGGTCCTGAACTTCCAGACGTCGAGTTCGGTCTCCGATCGCGCCCAGTTGTCGCGGTAGGCATGGTTCGAATTGAGGCTTGCCGCTTCGATCTCGACGCTGACCTTGCTCTTGGACACATCGTTGCGGTCGAAATTCATGTCGACCTTGTTGATCTGCCGGAACTGGCCGGTGACCGAAGAGAAGCCGCCATGCATCACCGACCAATGTACCGACACATGCTCGAGATCGACGTCTGCCTTCTGGGCTCGCGCCGGCTCTGCCGACAACAACATTGCCAGTCCGAGCGACGCCGCGAGCAGCGCGGAGTTGAACGACGCATTACGAAAGAAACCGAATGCCATGGTTGCTGTACTCCCCTGTAGGCCGGCATTGCGTCTGACCGGCCTTCTATTGATTGTGGGTGAAAGCGAGCCTGCAGGGGCCCGCCTGCGAGCCTCCGGCTTTTTTCACGGCATGCACGGTAACGGATCGGCGCAGGCGAGACTATAGCTTTGACTCTTGCACGGCAGACCGCGCACGCGGTGACGGCGTGTGCAGTGCAAGAAGATTCCGCGCCGGTTTGAGCCCACGCATCTGCGGCAAGGGCAGAGTGGGATCGCGGTCGGCGCCCTTCATGGTCCGATCAGTAAGCGGACTTTCGCTTGGCAAGCTCGGCCTGCAGATCCTTGTAGATCGCCGCCGGATCGCCGCCGGCTTTCTTGACCTGCGTTTCCCATTCCGCCTTCAGCGGCGCGGCCGCCTTGCGCCATTCAGCGAGTTGCGCCGGTGTGATGGTGTAGACCTCCTTGCCGGCCTGCGCCTTGATCTTGTCGCGGCCGGCCGATTCCATGGTGGCCCAGGGCGTCGCAATCTTCTCGGCCCATTCCGGCGTGCAGTGATCGTCGATTACCTTGCGCTGCGCCGGAGATAGCGAGTTGTACTTGTCCTTGTTCATCACGAAGGTCTGCTCGGTCACGTAGAGCTGCGAGTCGAGGTGATATTTCGTCACCTTGTCGATGCCGAACAGCACGATCGAGCCCCAGGGGAAGGTGATGCCTTCGGCCACGCCCTTTTCCAGCAGGTCGCGCGATTCCGGCGCCGAAGCCGGAACATTGGTGCCGCCCAGCAGACTGACGAAGCGGCTGATCGTGGCATTGGCCGGACGGATCTTCATGCCCTTCACGTCACCGGGAACCACGACCTTCTTGTTGGTGGTGTGGAAGGTCGCCGGGTCATGCGCGAAGGTGATGCAATATTTTACGTCCTTCATCTCCTTGTCGGCATATTTGCGGTACCAGGCGTCGAGTGCCGCCGAGCCCTCCTTGGAATTGGCGAAGATGAAGGGAATTTCCGACAGGCCCATGATCGGGAAGCGGCCGGGCTCATAGCCCGGATTCACATGCGCAAAATCGGCAATGCCGTCGCGCGCCATGTTGTAGTGATCGAAGGCCTTGCCGAGCTGTTGTGCCGGATAGATCTTCATCGTGATGGTGCCGTTGGAGGCCTGCCGGATCAATTCCGCCCAGGCTTCGACCGCTGGATGCATCGGATGGGTTGCCGGAACCCAATGGCTGAAGCGCAGCTCGACCGGTTTGTCCTGGGCGGATGCTGCACCCGCAAGAGCGAACCCAAGCGCGGCTGCGGCCGCGTAAACCGCGACGTTCTTCATCGATGACCCTCCCCAAAGTCGCCTTGTGGCGGCGATCCGAAGGCGCAAGGTTATCCTCGCCGCGGCCAATTCTCCAGCAGCCTTGCGGCGCCAGACTGCCGCAAAAGCGATCATGCGGCGGCGCGCTGCCGCAATTGCGGCTGCCGCCGCGCTATTCGGCCGCCTTCATTCAGCAGCTTTGGGCAGCGCACGCTTCTCCCAATGGGTCGCAGCGCGGGTGTGATCCTGATCGCCGCCCAGATTCTCGCGTGCATCCGCCCACAGATCGCGGACCAGGCGCCCGACCGGCGCATCGACGCCGATCTGGTCGGCGAGATCGGCGGCGATCCTGACGTCCTTGGCGAGCAGTCCGAGCGCAAAGCCGGTGCCGAAGGCGCCGCTCAGCACATGCTGCTGGATCAGGTTTTCGGAGGCGAAGCTGCGGCCGGTCGAGACATTGATTACGTCGATCATGACCTTCGGGTCGAGCCCGAATTTGCGCCCGACCGTGACCGCCTCGGCGGCCGCGGCGAAGCTGGTGCCGGCCAGGAAATTGTTCAGGCATTTCATGGCGTGACCGCAGCCGAGCGAGCCCACGTCGAACAGCTTGCTTCCCATGCAAGCGAGCACCGGCTTCGCCCTGGCGACCGCGTCGGGATCGCCGCCGATCATGATCGCGAGCGAGCCGTCCCTGGCGCGCGGTACGCCGCCCGATACCGGGGCGTCGACCAGCACGAGCTTGCGTGCGGCCAGCTCCGCACCGAGCGCGCGGGTGCCGACCGCATCGGCCGAGCTCATGTCGATCACGACCGCGCCGGGTTTCAGATTCGCGGCGAGTGCGCCGCCCTGCATCGTGAACAATGCGTCGCGGACTTCGCGGCCGGTCGGCAGCATTGTGACGACGGCGTCCACCGCCTTGCCGAGATCGGCGAGCGACGCGGCCGCTTTCGCGCCATGTTCTTTCGCAAAAGCCTCCGCGCGGGCGGGATCGAGATCGAACGCGACTACCTCGAAGCCTCCGCGCTTCAGATTGGCGGCCATCGGCACGCCCATATTGCCGAGTCCGATAAATCCGATTGTCTTGATGTCGGTCATGCTGCCTGTCCGTTTACTCGAGACCCATTTCTTTCAGCTTCTCTTCCGCGGCGCGGAAGCCCTCGACGCCGCGCGGAATGCCGGAATAGACCATGGCGTGCAGGAGAATTTCCTGCAGTTCGTCCTTGGTGACGCCATTGGCGAGCGCGCCCTGCACATGCACCTTCAATTCATTCGGGCGCGCCATCGCCACCAGCATGGCGAGGGTGATCATCGAACGGATTTTCCGCGACAGCTTGGGCCGCGTCCAGGTCTGCCCGAAACAGTATTTCGTCACCACTTCCTGCAGTGGCCAGATGAAATCGCCGGCGGCATTGATCTGGCCTTCGGCGCCGGCATGCCCCCACATGGCGCGCCGGACATCCAGCCCGCGCGCGAAGTCGGGATCCTGCGAATGCCGCTGGGCGCGGGTCTTGCCTTCGGATGTGGCTTTCCCGCCTTTCGCTTTCGGAGCGGCTTTTGCCTTGGCAGCTTTCGTCATGTGAATGTCGGGCCTCCCTCGCAGATTTTGGCGGCAATCATGTCGCGTTTGACCGGCCGACGGAAGTGCGGTGCCGCATCGCGCAAAATTGCCGCTGACCGGATGTTCGCGCTATAGGCAGCATCGGCCAACCAAAGGCAATGCCCCGAAATGAAAATCGTCCGCGTCACCGCGACCCCGCTGAATGTCCCCCTGCACATCGCGCTGATGGGCGCCGACCGGAACACCTCGCTCGCAGCCTGCTTTGTCGAGGTCGAGACCGACAACGGCATCGTCGGGCACGGCCTCACCGCGATCACCGAGGAAGACGTGGTGGCGCAGGCGGTGAACGGCGTGATCGCGCCCAACATCGTGGGCGACGACCCATTATTGTACGAGCGGATCTGGGAAAAGCTCTACTGGACCCTGATGCCGCGCGGACAAAGCGGCTATGCCGCGCATGCGCTGGCGGCGGTCGATCTCGCGCTCTGGGACATCAAGGGCAAGGCGCTGAACCTGCCGGTCTGGAAACTGCTCGGCGGCGCACGGGAGCGGGTGCCGGTTTACGCCACTTTCGGTTTCGGATTTTTCGATCGCGATCAGCTTGCCGGCGCCGCCAAGAAATGGGTTGCCGACGGGTTCCGGCGATTGAAAATGACGGTCGCGGGCGAGGCGCTCAAGCACAAGGACGAGCGTCCGGTGATGGACATGATCCGCGAGGATGTCAGGCGCGTCCGCGCGGTGCGCGAGGCGGTCGGCCCCGATGTCGAAATCTTCATCGACGCCAATTGCAATCTCGACCTCTATCACGCGCAGAAGCTGGTCGAGATGATCAAGCCGTATGGCATCTCGTTCTTCGAGGAGCCGCTGACGCAAAACGACGTGCCCGGAATGGCGCAGCTTCGCCGCAACAGCGGGATCGCGCTGGCCTGCGGGCAGAATGAGGGGCTGCTCTATCGCTTTCGCGATCTGCTGGCGGCGCAGGCGATCGACTATGCGCAGCCCAATGTCTGCATCACCGGCGGTTTCACCCAATGCGTGAAGATTGCGGCGCTTGCGGCGTCATACAATGTGTCGGTCGCCAATGGCGGCGCCTGGTCCTATCACAACATGCATCTGCAGGCCGGCGTCGCCAACGGATCGCTGGTCGAGCACCATTATCTCGCGGTCGAACTCTACAAGATGCTGTATCGCGACCTGCCGATGCCCAAGGACGGCTGGCTTACGCTGCCGGACAAACCGGGGCTCGGCTTCGAGCCGAACCGCGATGCGATTGCCGAGATCGCCAAGCTGCCGCTGTCGTCCGGCCGCGGGAAAGGCTAGCGCGCTCCCGTTCAGCGCCGCGACAGGCGCGAGGTGTAGTCGCCGTAAAACAAAGTTGCCATGAAAATCGTGAAGGCGAGAACGATCAGGCTGACGACGAGAATGGTCTCGGCCGGCATGGCGCGGCTCCTTTCATCTGAAAGGAGACCGTGGCGCCAAAGCCGCAGACTGTCTTTGAGCGAGATCAAAGCTCTTCGGCGTCGACCCGGCGCGCTCGAGGTTAACGACTCTTTAAGAAATCGGGCCGCAATTTTACGATTGGGAATTCCCTGGGGAGATTGCAATGGCTTCGTACGGGGTTGGTCTGTCGGACGATACTTGTCCCATTCCCGAGAGCATGTTCGGGCAGCTCTATCGCTCACATGCGCAAGGATTGCCGCAACTGGTCGAGACCATCCCGGTACAGACCCGCGCAATGCTTGCACTGTTCTGCTATCGGCGGGCGCATCTGCACGCACTGAGCCTCGCCATTGCATCGAGCTGCGAGGAGATCGATCTCGTCGAGGCCGGGGGCCGGGCGGGATCGGTGCTGTTCGAATTGTCGCGCCAGCCCGAACCGCCGGCGGTGGCGCAACCCGAATATGGCCGCCGCAAGATCACGCTGGCCAAGGGCCCGCTCTGGGCACCGGCGCCGCTGGAAGACGATTACGAGGACTGATCGCGCGCTGCCATCCCGCTTGAATTACAAAAGCCCGGCGCAACGCCGGGCTTTTTCGTTGCCGAAAGGGAAAAGTGTCAGGCCAGCGCGGCGTTCAGCGCGATGCGACCGGCGTCGCTCAGTGCGACCGTTGCGAAAATGCCGGCCTTGGGTGCGCAGATCGCGACCAGCCCGCTCCAGAACAGCGTCTCACCCTCATGGGTATCGCAGAAGGTTGCGAGCGGCTTTTCACCGTCCTGCAGCTTCTTCAATTCCGTAATCTGCGAGCTCGTGAGTTTCATGGCCAAATCCCCTTCCAGGTCTGCGGTTACAGGTTAGTCGGGGCAGGGCCGTGACCGGTTCATGGCGAAAGGTGGTTGAAATATCACGGCTTTTGACGAATTGTTGCAGAGCGGGTCCGGCATGCGGGCGCGGTTCCGCCTCAAGCTCAAGGCGGGTGCCGCGACTTCTGCGCGACAGGTCGGGAGAAGGCGATGAAGCGGCCCCTGTCAGACGTGGCGGCGCTGATCGGCCGAGCCTTGCTGTCGGCGATCTTCCTGCACGAAGCCTGGTTCAAGCTTGCGAATTACGGGTCCGTGGTGCGCTACAGCCAGAGCTTTGGAATGCCGGGCGAGTTGCTGCCGCTTGCGATCGCGGTCGAGGCGTGCGGCGGACTTCTGGTCCTGTTCGGATTATTCACCCGCTGCGCGGCGTTGGCGCTGGCCGGCTTTTGCATCGTGACGGCCGCGGTGTTCCACACCAAATTGGCCGACCTCAACCAGCTTCTGCATTTCGAAAAGAATCTGGCGATCGCCGGTGGCTTTCTGGTGCTGGCGGCTTTCGGTCCGGGCGCGCTGTCGCTCGATGCGTGGTGGCGCGGGCGTGCAAAGTAACGCCATCCTGTTTGCCGCGCCCGGCGCATCGAGGAACGCGCGTCACGGCGGCGTGTGATGCGGCGGCAACGGCTGCCCGCGCACCAGCCAGGTCACCGACGCATAGGCGCCGAGCCACGAACCGATCGCGGCGAAGATCACATAGATCGGATTCTCGGTGTAGCTGATGACCGAGAAGGCCGACAGCAGATACCAGATCGAACTCCAGTTCGCGGCGCGGATGCGATGGCGCGCGACCACCGCGGCATTGAAGAAGACATAAGCCGCACGTGACGCCGTCGCCGTGAGCACGGCCGCGGCGATATATGGACTGACCGCGAGATTGATGGCGAGATTCATGCGTCGCTCTCCTGGATGCCGCAATCTCACCCGAAATCCCGGGGAGCGTGGCCAGCTTCGGGGCGACGGCGATCGATGCTTCAACCGCGAGATGCGAAGCCGCTGACCTTATTCGAATCTACTTGTCAAGATTGTTGAACGGTCACCGCCAGCGACTAACCTCGCGCTGCGCTGAACGATTCGGCGTTTAACATTGCGGGCCAACCATGAGCATGTTCGGACATCAGATCGCTTCCGCTGCGCGAAGGCCGGATCGTTCTGTGGTACGGAGACTCGCAGCGCGGATGACGCAGCTTTCCGACTTGCGAAGTCTTGTCGGATTTTCCGAAATGCTGGTGACAGGCCTTGGACTTCTGCTCACCATTTGCGGCTCGCTATGGGCCGCGCAGCAAGGTGTAGCGGCGCCGATCGTCTGGATGGCGGCCTATTGCATGCTTGCCGCGACCTTCGCGCTTGCAATTGCGTTATGCGTGCTGCGAAATGCCGGCGCAGCGACGGTCGTCGCGACGCCTGCATCGCCCAGGCTGAATGTTTCGCGCCTGGAAGCTGTTGAGCAGCTACAACGTGTCGAACGCATCGCGGCTGTGGTGCGATGTCGAGCCCGGTCATCCCTACACGCAGGAATCGGCGGCCTGGGCGGCGGCCATGCTCGATGCGATCAAGACCGGCGCGCTGCCGATCGTGCCGCGGCCGGGAGCGAGCGAAGAGGCGGTCTTGCGCGAGCGCAGTCATCCGACCTGGCACACGACGATTGCCCGCGATGCGTTGAAGTCCTGGGCGCTGCAGCACGGCCGCTGTCCGGCGTTTCTGCAGAATTGACCGGGCGCAGCGATCCGAAGCGTTTCGCGCTGCCGGCGCGTCGCGTGCGCAAGCCGGAACGGCGCGGACGAGAAATTCAGATAGCGCGAACCGGCGAATGGACCGGACGGTTCAAGATCGCGCCACCAGCGGCGCGAGAGACCGGCCGCTTTACCCGGCGGCCGGATCGCGTCGCTTCACTATCTCTTTTGACACTCGTTCATGAACGCTTTCTTCTGATCCTTGTTCGCAAAGGTCTTTGCCTTGGCTTCCGTCTTGCAAGCTTGCTCCTTCGCTTTGGCTTCGGGGCTCTTGACGGACTGGGCGTAGCCGGCGGTCGTCAGGCACAGGAGCGACAGGACGGCGGCGGCCATAGAGATCTTCATGGATATTCACTCCCTGGAGAAACCAGGACGAGGTATCGCTTTACAACGGTCGAATTGTGGCGCGCCAGACCGGTCCCGTTCCTGACGAAAGTCGAGCGGACTGACCGCGCGAAGTTGATGCTCTTCGCTAAATTCGTAAAGATCTGGACTATCCGACCCGGCATGAGGACGGCGACCGCTCGAGCAGATTCGCGAGCGGCTTCGGGTCGATGCTTCCCACGATCGGAGCTGGAGCGACGTTCGGCATGAAGACGCCGCGCATGCGCGGGCGGCTGCTGCTGTGATTCCCGATTGTCGGCCTCTACGAACCAGATCGGGTGTGCATCCGGAAATCCCAAAGGCGCCGGATTATTCGCCGCCGAATGATTGGATTGAATTGGCTCCCCGGGCCGGATTCGAACCAGCGACCAACCGGTTAACAGCCGGTTGCTCTACCACTGAGCTACCGGGGAACGCCGCGGGGCTATAACAAAGTAGCCGCCGAATGCAAGGCAAGGCTTTCAAGCGAGGCTTCGAAAGCGGTACGGCTGGAAAATCCGCGATTGGGCCGCGGCCAGACGCGAAAGGAATGGAGGCCACGACCGGAATTGAACCGGTGTACACGGTTTTGCAGACCGTTGCGTCACCACTCCGCCACGTGGCCTCAGGCCGGAGGTCATATAGGAGCGGGTCCCGCCCGGCAACATGGCCGCCTTAGCGGCCTCGGCCGAAGCTTTCGCCGATCGCCGATCTTGCGTTTTTCGCCCGCGCTGCCGCAGAAGCGGCGGCGCTGCTGCTGCCTTTACGGTGTCCGAATGGCCGATTTCGCTACTTTGCGCCGCATGATGGTGGACGGTCAGGTCCGCACCGCCGACGTCACCGACCGCGCGCTTCTCGAGGCGATGCTCGAGGTTCCGCGCGAGCGCTTCGCGCCGGGGCGAGGCGGCGCTCGCCTATCTCGATCTCGACCTGCCGGTCGGCACCGGCGGCACCCGCCGGCTGCTCAAGCCGATGGTGCTCGCCAAGATGCTGCAGGCGCTCGATCTCGCCGCGGGCGACAAGGTGCTCGATGTCGGTTGCGCCACCGGCTATGCGCGCCGCCCTGATGGCGAGGCTCGCGCGGCGAGGTGATCGCGCTCGAACAGGACGAGGCGCTGCTGGCCAAGGCGAAGGCGGCTTTCGCGGCGTCCGGCATTGCCAATGTACGTGCGGTGCAGGGCCGGCTGACCGACGGCTGCAAGGCCGAAGGCCCCTATGACGCGATTCTGGTCGAAGGCTGCATCGAGATCGAGCCCGCGACACTGTGTGCACAATTGGCCGATGGCGGGCGGCTGATCTGCATCCGGGGTGCCGGGACCCGCCGCCAAAGTCGTGATTTACCGGCGCGATGGCGACGACATCACCGAGCGGGCCGTGTTCGACGCGACCGCCGCGGCGTTGCCGGGCTTCGCCAAGGCCGCCGTCCTTCGTTTTCTGACCCGGTTCGCGGAACCTGTATCCCGAAATACTCAGCGTGGCCATTCTTTTCGGTGCAGCAATCGGCCAGGGGGTTCAAACCCCTGATTTCCCGGATATAGTTCCATTAGATAACCTGAGCCCGACGGCGTGCCTTGGGGGGTGGCCGAATGCGGGCATTCGGTTATTCAGGTTGGGGGAAGGTGCGGATGTACGTCAAGCGTGCGGGATTTTGGTTGGGGGCCGCCGCCGCGTATGTGATGGCCGGCTCCGCCGTGTCCGCCGACACGCTCGAAATGGCGTTAGTGCAGGCCTATCAGAACAATCCGCAGGTCAACGCCCAGCGCGCGCTGGTGCGCGCGACCGACGAAAACGTGCCGCAGGCACTCGCCGGTTATCGGCCGAGAGTCAGCGGCACCTACAATAGCGGCGTCACCTGGACCGAAACCGTCGACCGAGATGCAGGTGCCGGTGCTGTCGACCGGCCGGCCAGCGAATCGGCTCCGTCGGCTCGCGCAATCGCGAGGTGACGCGCTTCTACCCGGCCGGTTACGGCGCGACCGTGACGCAGACCCTGTTCAACGGCTTCCAGACCGGCAATCGGACCCGCCAGGCCGAAGCGCAGGTATTCTCCGCGCGCGAGACTTTGCGCGTGATCGAGCAGACCGTGCTGCTGGACGCCGCGACCGCCTATATGAACGTGCTGCGCGACGGCGCCATCTACGATCTGCAACGGCGCAACGTCGAAGTGCTCCAGGAGCAGCTGCGCCAGACCCGCGACCGCTTCAATGTCGGCGAAGTCACGCGCACCGACGTGGCCCAGGCCGAATCGCGCGTCGCCGCGGGGCAGTCGCAGATGCTGACCGCGCAGGCCAATCTCACCACCTCGCGCGCCATCTATCGCCGCGTGATCGGGCTCGATCCCGGCAAGCTCACCGCCGGCGCGCCGGTCGACCGGCTGTCGCCGCGAACGCTGGATCTTGCGGTGGCGCAGGGCCAGGCCGAAAATCCGTCGGTCAATGCGGCCGAGTTCGGCGTCGACGTCGCGCAATTGCAGGTGAAGGTGAACGAGGGCTCGCTCTATCCGACCGTCACCGTCACCGGTTCGGCGCAGCAGCAATATCATCCGACCGACACCACGCTCCGCTTCATGAATGCGTCGGTGATCGGGCAATTGACCGTGCCGATCTATCAGGGCGGCTCCGAATATCTCGCTGATCCGTCAGGCCAAGGAGACGGTCGGCCAGCGCCGGCTCGAACTCGCGCTCAACCGCGATCAGGCGCGCGCCAATGTGGTGCAGGCCTGGGGCCAGCTCGACGCCGCCAAGGCCCAGATCGATGCCACCAAGTCGCAGGTGACGGCAGCCGAAATCGCACTCAACGGCGTGCGCGAGGAAGCGCGTGTCGGCCAGCGCACCACGCTCGACGTGTTGAACGCGCAGCAGGAACTGGTGAATGCGCGGGTGGCGCTGGTCACCGCGCAGCGCGACCGCGTGGTTGCCTCCTACGCGTTGCTGTCCGCAGTGCGGACGGCTGTCGATCCCGGTGCTCGGCCTGCAGGTTCCGCTCTACGACCCGATGGTGCATTACCAGCAGGTGCGCGACAGCTGGATCGGGATTCGCACGCCGGACGGGCGCTGAGAACTCCCCGCCGGCAGGATTCTGCTTTCGCTATCCACTTCGCTATCCACATTGTGCACAGACTGTGCTTGCCGCGGACGCGCGGCCTGCAATACTCCCCAACTCGACCGAAAACGGCGATAGTTGTGTTTGATTCGACGCCGGCGCGAGTGCCGGCCTCCTGAACGCAGTGGTATGGCCGCATGAATCAGCCGGCAAAGGCGCACGAACCGTCGATGGAGGAGATCCTCGCCTCCATCCGGCGCATCATCGCGGATGATGACATTCCGAAGGCTCCGCAACCTGCGCAGATGGCGCCCGAGCCGCTGCCGCCGCCGCGGCCGATGATGGCTGCGCCACCGCCGCCGCCCGCACCGGAGCCAGAGCCGATCTACGAAGCGCCGCCGCCCGTGATCGAGCAGCGATTCGAACCGATGGTGGAGGAGCCGCAGCCGGAGCCCGAGGATTCCGCGGATATTCTGGAACTGACCGAGGCGATGCGTGCGCCCGAGCCGGCGCTCTCGAGCTTCCGCACCATCGACGCCCAACCCGACATCATGTTCGCCGAGGCGGCGCCCGAGCCGTTGGCGCCTCCGCCGCAAATGGCAGAGGAGCCGCCGGCGATGCTTGTCCGATCATCTGGAAGGTGCGCGCCAGGCGCTGGCCGAGCAGATGGACCGGCCGCTTCTGTCCAACACGGCGAGCGCCGCGGTCGACAGCGCCTTCACCTCGCTTGCGCATACCGTACTGGCGCAGAATGCGCGCACCCTCGACGATCTGGTCAAGGACATGCTGCGGCCGATGCTGAAGTCCTGGCTCGACGACAATCTGCCGGGCCTGGTCGAGCGGCTGGTGCGCGCCGAAATCGAGCGCGTCTCGCGCGGGCGCTGATCTTATTCGCTTGGTCAGCGCTTGCGCCTCCGCCCGCCGCTTGCGGACGAGGCCGTAGCGCGAAGACCGCCGACACCAGCGGAAATCCGATCGCGGAGGCGAGGAACACCGGCACCGCGGTGTAACGGTCGACGATCGGCCCTGCGATCGCGACGCCGGTCGTGATCCCGAAGTAAAGCACCGAGGAAAAGATCGCGAGCGCGGTGCCGCGCGCCTGCGGCGCCATCTGCGTGGCGTTGGTCTGCAGCGTGTTGTGCACCATGTAGAAGCCAAGCCCGATCAGCACCATCGCGCCAAACGGACAGCCACCAGACCGGCTGGAATGCCAGAGTGAGGAAGCCGAGCGAAACCAGGGCGCCGCCGACGATCGCGAGCCCGATCTGTCCGAGCCGGTTGACCAGCAGCGAGACCAGCGAGGGTGTAGATCAGGCCGCCGACGGCGAAAAAGCCGACCATGAGGCCGACCAGCGTGAAGCTCGAGGCCGAAGCGCAGATGCAGGTCGGCGCCGATGAAGGACAAGACGCGCGTAAAGCAGGGCGGCCTCGAAGAACACGCAGACGATGATGAACCGCGCCCAGCGCGATCGCAGCACGTTGCCATAGTCCGCGATCAACCCGCCCTGACGCTTCGTGCGCGGGCTCGAGGCGCGGGTGCGTCGGATTGAAGGCGAGTTCGGCGACCAGCGCCAGCGCGGCCGCGGCGAATATGCCGCCCAGGATGAAGAACACGTTGCGCCAGCCGAACCAGTCGCCGAGCACGCCGCCCGCGACCTGGCCGAACAGCTGGCCGGAAATCTGGCCGGTGAGGAAGCGGCCGAGCACCTGCTGGCGGTGTTCGTAAGGAACGACGTCGCCGACATAGGCCATCGCGATCGGGATGATGCAGCCGGCGGCGAGGCCGCAGAGCAGCCGGTAGGCGACGAGCTCCGGCAGCGAATGCGCAAGCCCGCACAGGAACACCAGCAATCGCGGCGATCAGGCTCAGGCCGGCGCAACGCATAATATTTGCCGAATCGGTCGCCGATTTCGCCGCCGAACAGCTGCACCGTGCCGTGGGCGATCGCATAGGCGGTGATCACGATCGAGGCCGCGCCGACCGTGACCGCGAGGTCGGTCGCGATCTGCGGCAAGCAGCGAATCCGTCACCCGCACCATCGCCTGGCTGGCAAAGGCCGACAGCGACAGCAGCAGGATCGCGCGGTTGGGCGTTGGCGTGGTGACGAAGTTGGACACGGAAAACCGGCTAGAGCGGACGATAGCGCGCGAATGTTGACTTTACAGGGACCGGCGGGCTTTCTAGCGCGCCGGCGCCGGGCGCCAAAACCGGAAATCCTGATCCGCATGATCGACAAGACCTACCAGCCGTCCGACGTCGGAGCCGCGCATCTCGCAGGCCTGGGAACAGGCGCTGGCGTTCCGCGCCGGCCGGCCAGATCGCGCCGATGCGAAGCCCTATTGCATCGTCATTCCGCCGCCGAACGTCACCGGCTCGCTGCATATGGGCCATGCGCTCAACAATACCCTGCAGGACATCCTGTGCCGCTTCGAGCGCATGCGCGGCAAGGACGTGCTGTGGCAGCCCGGCACCGACCATGCCGGCATCGCCACCCAGATGGTGGTCGAGCGCCAGTTGATGGAGCGCCAGGAGCCCGGCCGCCGCGACATGGGCCGCGAGAAGTTCCTCGAGCGGGTCTGGGAGTGGAAGGCCGAATCGGGCGGCACCATCATCAACCAGCTCAAGCGGCTCGGCGCCTCCTGCGACTGGTCGCGCGAGCGCTTCACCATGGACGAGGGCCTGTCGCGGGCCGTGCTCAAGGTGTTCGTCGAGCTCTACCGCGAAGGGCTGATCTACAAGGACAAGCGGCTGGTCAACTGGGACCCGAAGCTGCTCACCGCGATCTCCGACCTCGAAGTGCGGCAGGTCGAGGTCAAGGGCAGCCTCTGGCATCTCCGCTATCCGATCGAGGGCGCGACTTCGACCCGGACGATCCATCCACCTCATCGTCGTCGCCACCACGCGGCCGGAGACCATGCTGGGCGACACCGCGGTCGCGGTGCATCCGGACGACGAGAGCTACAGGCACCTGATCGGCGAGAATGTCGATCCTGCCGCTGGTCGGCCGCCGCATCCCGATCGTCGCCGACGAATATTCCGACCCGGAGAAGGGCACCGGCGCGGTCAAGATCACGCCGGCGCACGACTTCAACGATTTCGAGGTCGGCAGGCGGCACGATCTGCCGCTGATCAACGTCCTCGACGTCGAAGGCAAGCTCGCATCTGCAAGGACAATCGAGCGACGTTCCTCGACGGCGTCTCGAAGCGTCTGCCGAGCTCGACGAGACGCTCGCAGACTGCACGGCCTCGACCGCTTCGCTGCGCGCAAGAAGATCGTCGAGCGGCTGGAGGAGAAGGGCCTGCTCGACAAGATCGAGCCGAACACGCACATGGTGCCGCACGGCGACCGCTCCGGCGTGGTGATCGAGCCGTTCCTCACCGACCAGTGGTATGTCGACGCCAAGACGCTGGCGCAGCCGGCGATCGCCGCGGTGCGCGACGGCCGCACCGTGTTCGTGCCGAAGAACTGGGAGAAGACCTATTTCGACTGGATGGAGAACATCCAGCCCTGGTGCATCTCGCGCCAGCTCTGGTGGGGCCATCAGATCCCGGCCTGGTACGGCGCCGACGGCAAGGTCTTTGTCGCCGAGACGCAGGACGAGGCGGTCGCCGAGGCGCTGGCCTATGACACCGCCAACGGCAACATCACCGAGGAGGAAGGCGAGGCGATCGCGCAGGATGCCGAGCGGCGCGCCGCTTACCTCACCCGCGACGAGGACGTGCTCGACACCTGGTTCTCCTCGGCGCTGTGGCCGTTCTCGACGCTCGGCTGGCCGGACGAGACGCCGGAGCTCAAGCGCTTTTACCCGACCGACGTGCTGGTCACCGGCTTCGACATCATCTTCTTCTGGGTCGCCCGCATGATGATGATGGGCCTGCATTTCATGGAGGAGGTGCCGTTCCACGACGTCTACATCCACGCCCTCGTCCGCGACGAGAAGGGCGCCAAGATGTCGAAGTCGAAGGGCAACGTCATCGATCCGCTCGACCTGATCGACAAATACGGCGCCGATGCGCTGCGCTTCACGCTCGCCGCGATGGCGGCGCAGGGCCGCGACATCAAGCTGTCCGCGCAGCGGGTCGAGGGCTACCGCAACTTCGCGACCAAGCTCTGGAACGCCGCGCGCTTCGCCGAGATGAATGGCTGCGTCACCGTGCCGGGCTTCGATCCGCGCGACGCGAAGGAGACGCTCAACCGCTGGATCGCGCACGAGACCGCGAAGGCCGCGCGCGAGGTGACCGAGGCGATCGAGGCCTACCAGTTCAACGATGCGGCCAATGCCGCCTATCGCTTCGTCTGGAACATCTATTGCGACTGGTATCTCGAACTCGTGAAGCCGGTGCTGACCGGCGCCGACGGGCCGGCCAAGGACGAGACGCGCGCGACGGTCGCCTGGGTGCGCGACGAGATCGTCAAGCTGCTGCATCCGTTCATGCCGTTCATCACCGAGGAATTGTGGTGGGTGACGGGGCCGACTGCCGGTCGAGCCGGAGCGTGCGCCGAAGCTGACGGAGGACGAGATCGCCAAGCGAGCGCCCCGACATGCTGGCGCTGACGCGATGGCCGTCGCATGACGGCCTCGACGACGACAAGGCCGAAGCCGAGATCGGCTGGGTGGTCGATCTGATCACCGCCGATTCGCTCGCTGCGCGCGGAGATGAACATCCCGCCCGCGACCCTGATGCCGCTGGTGCTGTCCGGTGTCTCGAAGGAGACGCAAGGCCGCGCCACTCGCTGGCTCGAATTCGTCAAGCGGCTGGCGCGGGTGTCGGAAGTGGTGTTCGGCGAGCGCGTGCCGGAAGGCGCGGTGCAACTCCTGGTGCGTGGCGAAGTCGCGGCGTTGCCGCTGAAGGGCGTGATCGATCTCGCCGCCGAACGCGCGCGCCTGCAGAAGGAACTGGCCAAGGCCGAATCCGACATCCAGCGCGTCGACCAGAAGCTGAACAATCCGAAATTCGTCGCCAATGCCGCCGAAGAGGTAGTGGAGGGCGAGAAGGAGAAACGCGAAGAGGCGGAAGGCCGCCGCGCCAAAATCCTGGAGGCGCTGGAACGGCTGAAGGGCGCGGCCTAAGCGATGCGCTGTGTCGCGCCGCGGCATCGGATACGGCCTGTGGCAACGATTGGGTTGCTCATCGTGCTTGCGGTCGTCACCGCGCGGCCGGGCGATCCAGCGCTGTGGCCACCGGCTTCGGGTGAGCCGGCGACCGAAATCTTTGTCGTCAGCCACGGCTATCACGCCGGCATCGCGCTGCCGACCGCGCAGGTCGCGGCTTGCCGGCCGCGAACGGCGATAGCGCGCTGATCGCGGTGGCGGAGCGGTTCTCGTCGTTTCCATTCGTTGAGATCGGCTGGGGCGACCAGGACTTCTATTCGCAGGTCCCGGATGCCGCCTCGATCACGATCGGCCTGGCGCTGCGGGCGCTGTTTTCCCGGCAACATTCGGTGCTGCACGTGGTGGGCTTGCCCGAACATCCGCGCAAGTGTTTCGCATCCGCAGACATCGTCGCCGTCGCGCTGAGCGATGCAGGTTTCGCGCGCATGCTGTCGGCGCTCAATACCAGCGTTGCGCGGACCGGCGATCCGCCGGCGTTGCAGGTTCTCGGGCAGGGCCTCTATGGCCCGAGCCTGTTCTATCGGGCGAATGGTGCCTTTCCATCATGTTCAATGTTTGTAATCACTGGGTCGCGCGAATGTTGTCGGCGGCCGGCTTGCCGATCACGCCGGTGCTTGACACTGTGCCGGCAGGATCTGCTGCTCGACCTGAAATGGCGTGCGGGGCTTGCGCCGATGCCGCGCGTAGCAAGGAGCGGATATGAAAGTCTTTCTGGCCGGCGCCACCGGCGTGGTCGGCCGCCGTCTGACTGTACTGCTGCGCCGGGCGGGCCATGAGGTGGTCGGCACCACGCGTTCGGAGGCCAAGGCCGCCGCCTTGCGGGCGATCGGCGCGGTTCCGGTGCTGGTCGATGTCTACGATGCCGACAAGCTCAAGCTTGCGGTCTATGCGGTGCAGCCGGACGTCATCATCCACCAGCTCACCGATCTGCCGCAGGTGATCGATCCGAAGACCCTGCCGGCCGCGCTCGAAGCCAATGCGCGGCTGCGGATCGCGGGCACGCGCAATCTGGTGGACGCCGCGCTGACCATCGGCGTTCGCCGCATGATCGCGCAGAGCATCGCCTTTGCCTATGCGCCGGGCGAGGGGACGCTGATCGAGGAGCATCCGATCGACCCGGTCCAGACCGGCGTCATCGCACTGGAGCAGGCGGTGACGAAAACGCCAGGGCATCGACGGCATCGTGCTGCGATATGGCCGCCTCTATGGCCCGGGCACCTGGACCGATGTGCCGAACGGCGCCGGCCCGCTGCATGTCGACGCGGCGGCGCAGGCGGCGCTGCTGGCGCTGACGAAGGGCGAGCCCGGCATCTATAATATCGCCGAGGATGATGGCGCGGTGTCGAGCGAGAAGGCGAGGCGTGTGCTCGGCTTCGACCCGGCATTCCGGATGAACCGATGAATCGCATCGCATGATCGTCGACCCGAACAATCGGCCCGGCGGTCCGTCGGCTGGTCGTCACCTGCAAGACCGCGAACAAGGTGCAGTTCTTCGACGCGGCGACGCTCGACGATGACCGGCGAGATCGACATGCCGGCCTCGACCCACGAGATGGTGCTGTCGCCGGATGGCCGCGGGGTCTTCGCCTCGGTCTATGGCGGCGGTATTTTCGGCAGGAACGCCAATCCGGATCGCCGCATCGCGCGTGATCGATCTTGCCGGGATGACGGTCGCTCGCGCATGATCGATGTCGGCGGCGATGTCGCACCGCATGGCGTGATGCTCGATCGCGACGGCATGCTGTGGTGTACGGCCGAGCTCGGCAATGCCGCGCTGGTCATCGATCCGGCGACCGGCAAGCGTAGAGCGGATCGATACCGGCAAGGCCGCGCATTGGCTTGCCATCAGCCACGCGGCGGACAAGGTGTTCGCGTCCTGCAAGACCTCGGATTTTGTCGCCGTGATCGACCGCAAGACGCGCAGTGACCGGCCGCCTGCCGATCCCCGATCTCGCCGAGGGGCTCGGTGTCAGCCCGGATGGCGCCACGCTGTTCGTCTGCGCGCACCGCACGCCGACGCTCTATGTATTCGACACTGCAAGCCGAAAGCCTGCGCAACACCATCACGATCGCAGGCGGCGAGGGCAGGCCGAACCAACTCAAGCGCGTGCGTGTCTCGCCCGACGGCCGCTTTGTCTGCGTGTCGTCGCTGCTCGACAATCACGCCGCGATCTTCGACGCAGCTTCGCTGCAGCAGATTGCGTCGATCGCCACGCAAAAGGCACCGATGGGATTCGGCTTCGCGCCGACGGGCGCACGCCTATCTGTGCTGTCACGACGATGCGATGGTGCTGGAATTCGCGCTCGCGACCGGCCGTGTGACGCGGCAATTCCCGACCGCGTCGGGATGCGAATACGTTATCGCCTATTGAATGCTCAATCCAGCTTGATCCCGTATCGCGGATCACCTCTGTCCATATCGTACTCGCGCTGGATGAACGGGCCGATCTCGGTGTCGCTGATATCGATCACGGTGCCGACCTTGTCGTAGCGTTGGCTTGAGCGACGGCAGGATCGCGCGGATCTCGCCGCGCAGTTTGGCGAGCACCGCCGGCGGCGTGTTGGCAGGCGTGAAAATCCCCATCCATGAATCGATGTCGAAGCCTTCACAACCGGCTTCCGCCATGGTCGGCACATCCGGTGTCTGCGGATTGCGCCGCGGGCCGGCGATCGCTATCGCGCGCACATTGCCGGACTTGATGTGCGGCAGAGCGGCGGGAAACGAATCGATGAAGAAGTCGACGCGACCGGAGAGGATATCCGGATAGGCGAGTCGGCGCCCTTGTAGGGCACTTCGAGAAATTTCGCGCCGGTCGCATTCATCAGCGCGGCCGCGACCAGATGCTGTCCGGTGCCGACACCCGCATTCGCCATCGACAGTTTGCCGGGCTCCTTCCTCGCCGCAGCGAGCACCTCGGCAAGCGTCGAATAGGGCAGGTCCTTGCGTCCGACCAGCACGTAGGAAATGCCGAATACCAGCGTGACCGGGTGAATTCCTTCGCATCGGATCGTGGCCGAGCTTCTCGAATAGAGCGAGGGATTGAACACGATATTGCTCAGGCCGCCGACCAGAAGCGTATAGCCGTCGGCGGGCTGGCGCGCGACGAACTGGGTGCCGACCACCGTGCCGGCGCCGGGTTTGTTCTCCACCACCACGCTCTGCCCGAGCCGTTTTCCGAGCGGATCTGCGACCGTGCGCCCGACGATATCGTAGGAGCCACCCGGTCCGATCGGCACGATGATCCTGACCGGTTTGTCGGGGTAGCTCTTGCCGCGACGGGTAGGAACGGCGATCATGGCTGCGCCAAGCCAAGGCTCGGCAAGCGGACGGGCATTTTAGTCCTCCCTGCAGCGTCTTTTTGTGGGTGCCCCGAACTTTTGCCATGTATCGCAACCGGCCAGTGGCGGGGGGCGGCGTCGCGCCCATATGCGGGGTTGAATCCGCAGCCCAGCCTGTACAACGCCCCCATGACCATGCCCGCCCGCGCGCAATCCGCCGAACCACGCTCGCCGCTCGCCTCCGAGATCGAGCGCCGGCGCACCTTCGCCATCATCTCGCATCCGGACGCCGGCAAGACCACGCTGACCGAGAAGCTGCTGCTGTTCGGCGGCGCCATCCAGCTCGCCGGCCAGGTCAAGGCCAAGCGCAACCGCAAGACCACGCAATCGGACTGGATGGCGATCGAGAAGGAGCGCGGCATTTCGGTCGTCACCTCGGTGATGACCTTCGACATGTGGCCATGTCTTCAATCTGCTCGACCACGCCGGGCACGAGGACTTTTCGGAAGACACCCCGATCCTCACCTTCATCAACAAGATGGACCGCGAGAGCCGCGACCCGTTCGACATGCTGGACGAGATCGAGAAGACGCTGGCGCTGGACACCACCCCGATGAACTGGCCGGTCGGGCGCGGCCGCATTCACCGGCACGATCGAGGTGGAACCGGGCGGCGTCCGTCTGCTCGAAGGCGACGCCGGCAAGGCCGGCACCCTGCGCGATATGACGATCCGGGAGGTGGCGGCGCTGAACCCAATCTCGATGCCTCCGCGATCGAGGACGAGTTCGAACTGGTGCGCGAGGCCTGCAAGGGCTTCGACCTTGCGGCTTTCCGCGAGGGTCATCTGTCGCCGGTCTTTTTCGGCTCGGCGCTGAAGAATTTCGGCGTCGGCGATCTGCTCGACGCATTGGGCCGTATCGCACCGCCGCCGCGCGACCAGAAGGCTGACAAGCGCGTGGTCGAAGCCTACGAGCCGCGCATGTCGGCCTTCGTGTTCAAGATCCAGGCCAATATGGACCCGAACCACCTGGACCGTATCGCGTTCGCCAGGCTTTGCTCCGGCAAGCTCACCCGTGGCATGAAGGTCAAGCAAATCCGGACCGGCAAGCAGATCGCGCTGAACGCGCCGCTTCTCTTCGCCAAGGATCGCGCGGTGGCCGACGTGGCTATGCCGGCGACGTGGTCGGCATTCCAACCACGGCTCGGTGCGCATCGGCGACACCCTGACCGAGGGTGAAGAGATCAACTTCGTCGGCGTGCCCAGTTTCGCGCCGGAAATCCCGCGCCGCGTCCGGCTGCCGGACGATGAAGGCGAAGAAGCTCAAGGAGCCGCTGCAACAAATGGCGGAGGAGGGCGTGGTGCAGGTGTTCCGCCCGCACGACGGCTCGCCCGCGATGGTCGGTGTGGTCGGCCCGCTGCAGCTCGACGTGCTGCGCGTGCGGCTGAAGGACGAATACGGCCTGGAAGTGAGCTGGGACCAGAGTGAGTTCGACGCCGCGCGCTGGATCGCAGCGGACGGACGACCAAGACGACGCGAAGGCGTTCGAGACCTTTGTGAAGAACAACGGCTCGAGCGTCGCCGACGATCTCGACGGCGACCCGGTCTTCCTCGCGCGCAACCAATTCAACCTCGACTATACCCGCGAGCGCGCGCCGGCATCGTCTTCACCGACATCAAGGATGTGAAAAAGGTTGCGGCCGCCGAGCGGACGACCCGGACGAGGTGCGGAGTCCGCGCGAGGGATCGGCATGCACGCATGCCGTTTTTTGAAAATGGTCGCCAATCCCGAACTCGACTCGTGGCAAATCCGGGAACGCGGCCTTGATCTCAATCAAGCGGCTATTGACGGGAATCGCGAAATTGCCTGACTGGCGATTGGCAGGCTGGGTGCCGAAGCGATCATGGACATCAAAACCACGGAGATTTGGAAGGTGCTTCCGACGATCCATCAGGAAGTCCAATTCTCGTTCGAAGAGCTTTTCTTTTCCCGGACCGATTCCGGCGGCGTGATTCTTTCCGGAAACGACGTTTTCCAGCGGATCAGCATGTATTCGTGAGCGAGCTGATCAAAAAGCCGCACAACATCATCCGTCACCCGGACATGCCGCGGGCGGTCTTCTGGCTGTTGTGGCAGACCATCGAGAAGGGCGAACCCATCGGCGCCTATGTAAAGAACCGCGCCAAGAACGGACAATATTACTGGGTGTTCGCGATCGTGACACCGATCGAGGGCGGCTATCTCTCGGTGCGGCTGAAGCCGAGCGCGCTGTTGTCGGTCGTAGAGGCCGAGTACAAGTCCCTGCTCGCACTCGCGACCCAGCAAAAGCTCAAACCGAAAGACAGCGCGGCAATTCGCTCAAGCGGTTGGCCGAGCTTGGATTTGACGATTACCGGGCCTTCATGGCGGCCGCCCTGAGCAAGGAGCTGGTGGCGCGCGACCGACAACTCGGCCGCAATCCCAATGCGATGATCGTGTATTTCGATGAGCTGGCAGCGCAGGCCAGATCGCTGCTCGATCGCGCCCAGACGATCTTCAACGAGTACATCAAGGTCAGGTTTGTGCCGCTCAATCTGACCGTGCAGGCCGCGCGCAACTCGGAAGAGGGCGGCGCAACCATCGGCGTGATTTCGAGCAACTACAATGCGATCTCGGCCGAAATCAAAGACAACATAATCGCTTCTTCACATCCGCGCAGGGGGTTTTGCGAACCATCAACGACGGCCAATTTCTGATCTGCGCCGCAATCGTACAGAGCGAAGTCGCAAATTTCTTCAAGGCCGAGACCTCTTCCTCCGAATTGTCACAGGAACAGGAAATGCGGTTGCTGCAGCGACAGCACGAGGCCTACCGTCAGAAGGCGGTCGACGGCCTGAAGGCGGTCTGGGATCAGGCCGCCGTTTTCGAGACGGGAGCTGCGCGGAAATGCGACATCTTGCGACGAATCTGGAGATCACGCGCGTCATGTGGGAAGGTCGAAAGCTCCCGCCTCGCCGCGAGGGACGGGCTCGACGCGCTGATCGATGAACTGGATGGCTTTCAGGCGGCCATTGCCAGTGGGTTGAAGGAAATCGACGGTGTCAACCAGAGCATTCGGCACAATTCGCGCCGGATCCTGGAGCTTATCGACGCCCGCGCCTGACCCGGGCCACGCAGGAATTTGTCGCACAGGGCGTGACGATGGTGGTGCGAGGCTCGGCGGCCTGGCGCAATCGCAAGACCGGCAAGCTTTTCGCAACTCCCAAAGTCGATTTCTGGCGCTTCAGAAACGGCAAGGCGATCGATCTTTTCGAATATTTCGACACCGCCGGAGCGGTGCAGGCGGCCACGTCTTGAGGATGGCGTGGCCTAACGGAACGGCTTGCTCAGGAAGCGCGAGCCGGCAAGGCCGTAGCGCCACGGCTTTTCGGCCGCCTTGGTGATGCCGATGCGCGGCCCGACGCGATCTCCGGCGTCTCGGTGCGCTCGCGCAGCTCGAACGGTGCGCGATCGAGCGGCAGTCCGTTGTGGGCAAGCGTGATGCCGAGCGCCTGGCATAGTCGCCCTGGACCGGAACACAGCAGCCGCTCGTCGGCGAGGCCGCGACGGCGCCGCATCGTCGCGATGCCCTGCGTCGGCGCCAGTGCGCGGATCAGCACCGCGCTTGCGGAGCCCTCGGGCTCGCAGACGAAATTCACGCACCAGTGGATGCCGTAGGAGCGATAGACATAGGCGTAACCCGGGCGGGCCGAACATCACCGCGTTGCGTTCGGTCTTGCCATAAGGAATGCGCGGCCGGGTCGGTGTGGTGATAGGCCTCGACCTCGACAATCGTGCCGCCGACGCCGTCGACCAGCAGGTCGCGCCGATCAGGTCGGGCGCCACCTCATGCACGGAGCGGTCGAAGAACGAGCGGGTGAGGCGAGGTGGCATCGCGCCATTATCTCGCCGATCACGAAAGCGAGTTGCCTGCCGCGGCGGAACGAACGGCTGATTCGTCCGTTCAGGACTCAGGGAGACTGCCATGAGAGGTCGATCCGACTGCCACCGAACCATTTCGCGCCAGCGAAACCGAGCGGCGTCAATCCGCGCGCTGAAGAACTGGCTGCTGTGCGGCGCCGCCGGAAAATGCCCTGGACGACCAGATCGTCCGTCAGCGGCTTTCGGCTGCGATCGCGACGCTAATCGGAAGCGCAGGATCATCCATCCCGAGCGCAAAGGCTGCTGAGCTTCACGCGGAGAAGAAAACCCCGACCTGATAATGCAATTGGCCCCGGGCAAACTTAAGCCGGTCAATGGGCAGCGATTGCCCGCTCCAGTTCGATGATCAGATCGAAGCGCTCGCCAGGGCTTTTCCAGATGCCGGGTGCGTTTGGGCAATTTGGCGAGACGCCGCTTGTCGCAGCCACCCGACGTCGTCACCACTCGGGTATGCGGCCAGCTTTCGCCCAACCGACAGGCGAGGTCGATACCGTCCATATTTCCTGCAAGATCGACGTCGGCGAGCACGAAAACGGCGCGATCACCGACCCGTTCCTCATCACGCGAATGGCAGCCTCGGCCGTGTCGCAGCTGATCACCCGCACGTCGGATTCTTCGAGGATGGCCCCGATCAGATCGCGCTAATCGTCGTCGTCTTCCACGACCAAAGCCACCCACTGGGCCGGTCAGACAATTCAGGATGAATTTGGGAAATTCGCATGCTGGCTGCCGTCGCCCATAACGGCCTCCGAGCACCGATGCGTATCGGAAGAGAAGTCCGGCGGTGCTCTCTGTTTCTGCGCTGCTCGCGATGTTGCGAATCCGAAACAAGGACTAAACGAAGGGTTACACGGCACAGTTTGTGTCTTGCGCCAGACATCAGGACATTTCAAGTCAGAAGGTGCTCCGGTGCGATTTGGCCATAGGCCTCCACGAAACGAAACGGCAGAAATAGCGACGTGACAGCGGTTTGTTGCGCGCGTGTTCGGCGGGTGGGGGGCCCATTCGAAGTCCACATGGACGCCAAGACCAACAAGACCAATCTCAAGGCCAAGTTGCCCAGCCGCCACGTGACCGAAGGGCCCGCGCGCGCGCCGCACCGCTCCTACTCTACGCGATGGGGCTGACGACCAGCAGATCCACCAGCCGTTCGTCGGCGTCGCGTCCTGCTGGAACGAGGCCGCGCCCTGCAACATCTCGCTGATGCGCCAGGCGCAGGCGGTGAAGAAGGGCGTCGCCGCCGCCGGCGGCACGCCGCGCGAGTTCTGCACCATCACCGTCACCGACGGCATCGCCATGGGCCACGAGGGCATGAAGCCCTCGCTGCCGTCGCGCGAGGTCATCGCCGACTCCGTCGAGCTGACCATGCGCGGGCACGCCTACGACGCCCTCGTCGGCATCGCCGGCTGCGACAAGTCGCTGCCCGGCATGATGATGGCGATGTGCCGGCTCAACGTGCCGTCGATCTTCATCTATGGCGGCTCGATCCTGCCCGGCACCTTCAAGGGCCAGCCGGTCACCGTGCAGGACGTGTTCGAGGCGGTCGGCAAGCACTCGGTCGGCAAGATGTCGGACGAGGACCTCGAGACGCTCGAGCAGGTCGCCTGCCCGTCGGCCGGCGCCTGCGGCGCCCAGTTCACCGCCAACACCATGGCGACGGTGTCCGAGGCGATCGGCCTGGCGCTGCCGTATTCGGCCGGCGCGCCGGCGCCCTACGAGATCCGCGACCACTTCTGCATGACGGCCGGCGAGAAGGTCATGGACCTGATCGCTCGCCAGCATCCGGCCGCGCGACATCGTCACCCGCAAGGCGCTGGAAAACGCCGCCGCCGTGGTCGCGGCGTCCGGCGGCTCGACCAACGCTGCGCTGCATCTGCCGGCGATCGCCCATGAATGCGGCATCGAGTTCGACCTGTTCGACGTCGCCGAGATCTTCAAAAGGACACCCTATATCGCCGATTTGAAGCCGGGCGGCCGTTATGTCGCCAAAGATATGTTCGAGGCTGGCGGCGTTCCGCTGCTGATGAAGACGCTGCTCGACCACGGCTATCTGCACGGCGACTGCCTGACCGTGACCGGCCGGACCATCGCCGAGAACCTGAAGAGCGTGAAGTGGAACCCGGACCAGGACGTCGTGCGCCCGGCCGACAAGCCGCTGTCGGCGACCGGCGGCGTCGTCGGCCTGAAGGGCAACCTCGCGCCCGAAGGCGCGATCGTGAAGGTTGCCGGGATGGAGGAACTTGAAATTCTCCGGGCCGGCGCGCTGCTTCGACGGCGAGGAGGCCTGCTTCGAGGCCGTCAAGAACCGCACGCTACAAGGAAGGCGACGTGCTGGTCATCCGCTACGAGGGGCCGCAGGGCGGCCCCGGCATGCGCGAGATGCTCTCGACCACCGCCGCGCTCTACGGCCAGGGCATGGGCGACAAGGTGGCGCTGATCACCGACGGGCGCTTCTCCGGCGCGACCCGCGGCTTCTGCATCGGCCATGTCGGGCCGGAGGCCGCGCGTCGGCGGCCCGATCGCGCTCCTCGCGACGGCGACATCATCGAGATCGACGCCGAGAAGGGCACGCTCGAACGTGAAGGTCTCCGACGAGGAGCTCGCCGAGCGCAAGGCGTACTGGAAGCCGCGCGAGACCGATCACGCGCTCCGGCTATCTGTGGAAATACGCCCAGCAGGTGGGTCCGGCGCGGCAACGGCGCCGTCACCCATCCGGGCGGCGCGGCCGAGAAGTGTGCTATGCGGATGTCAATAGGTCATTCGCGCTGTCGGTTTTGACCTGCGCGCTGTCGCTCGCGCCGGCCTTCGCGTTCGACGGCTCGACCGACACCGCCGGATGCCAAGCCCGCGGTGACGCCCGGCGACGCGTTCCGTTCCGGCGCGACCGCGCTCAAGGCGGGCCAGAACGACAAGGCGCTGTCCTCGCTGGAATACGCCGCCGAGCAGGGCCACGCGCTCGCGCAATGGAAGCTCGGCCGCATGTATGCGACGGGCGAGGGCGTGCCGCGCGACGAACTGCGCGCCTTCCAGTATTTCAGCCGCATCGCCAATACGCATGCCGACGAATCGCCGCAGCTCCGCAGGCGCGCTTCGTCGCCAATGCCTTCGTGCAGCTCGGCCATTATTATCTCGAGGGCATCGCCAATACCGACGGTGAAGGCCGATCCCGACCGGGCGCGCGAGATGTATGCCTATGCGGCGTCCTATTTCGGCGATCCGGATGCGCAGTATGAGCCTCGGCCGCTGATCTTGACGGCATCGGCGGCGCAAGGATCCGCGTCAGGCGGTGCGCTGGCTGAGCCTCGCCGCCAACAAGGGCCAGCCGCGGGCGCAGGCGATGCTCGGCAGCATGCTGTTCAAGGGCGAGGACGTGCCGCGGCAGGCCGCGCGCGGCCTGATGTGGCTGACGCTCGCCCGCGAAAGCGCGGGCGGCCTCGAAATGGGATCGCCGATATGCACGACGCCGCGTTCAAGCAGGCCACCGACGACGAGCGCCAGCTCGCGGTGGTTTATCTCGAGCGCTACATGAAAGAGCGGCGCGACTGACCGCGCCCGCGTCCGTTCATCTCGCTAGATCGATCCAGACCGGCACGTGGTCGGACGGCTTCTCCCAGTCGCGCACATGCTTGTCGATGCCGGCAGCCGGTCAGCCGGTCGGCGGCCTGCGGCGACAGCAGCAGGTGATCGATGCGGATGCCGTTATTCTTCTGCCAGGCGCCGGCCTGATAATCCCAGAACGTGTAGAGGCCGGCGTCGTCGCGTGGACGCGCGCATCGCGTCGGTCAGTCCGAGATTGGTAAGCGCGCGGAATTTCTCGCGGGTCGTCGGCCGGAACAGCGCATCGTCCGCCCAGGCGGCGGGATTGTGCACGTCCTCGGGCGCCGGGATGACGTTGTAGTCGCCCGCCAGCACCAGCGGCTCCTTCGAGTTGAAGCCGTTCGCTGCGCATAGCTGACGAAGCCGATCCATCCAGTGCAGCTTGTAGGGATATTTCTCGGCTCGCGACCGGATTGCCGTTCGGCAGATAGATCGACGCGACGCGCACGACGCCCGATCGGTTGCGAAACCACGGCCTCGATGAAGCGGGCATGGTCGTCGGTCTCCGTCGCCCGGCAGGCCCGGCGTCACCGTCATCGAACGGGTGTTTCGACAGGATCGCGACGCCGTTGAAGGTCTTCTGGCCATGAACGGCGACGTTGTAGCCGAGGGCCTCGAGCGGCCCGCGCGGGAAGGCATCGTCGACGCATCTTGGTCTCCTGCAGGCAGACGACGTCCGGCTGCCGCTCCTGCAGCCAGGCGCAGCAGGTTGTCCAGCCGCTGCCGGATCGAGTTGACGTTCCAGGTGGCGATACGCATGGGGCTCGGACTTGTGGCTATTGGCGCAAATTTCGACAGGGCGAAAGCGGGCGCAGGGCCTCGAAACCTTACCGATGGAAAGGTTGGACGGCACGGCCGCTTGCGGTGTTTACCTGATATGCCGCGGGATCGGGTGCAAAACTTGCATGGATATGATACCAAATCCGGTCACCGAAACGCTCGCCGGGAGTCAAGCGGCGGCGAGATCATGAGAGGGAGCCCGCGCGTTGATTTCGGCCCGGGTTGAAGTTCGACCGATGAGCAAAAGAGAAATGGGTCGTTGCGTTGGTCGCGCTCGCCGTCGTTCGGCGGCGCGGGGCGTATTTGCTACGCGGCCGATCTGGAATCCGAACAGGCGCAGCGCGCCCAGCAGGCCGCGCCGCGGCGTCGTTCCGGTCGAGGTCGTACCGCCGAGCAGAACGAGGTGCCGGTGCGGCTCGAAGCGCTCGGGACGGTGACGCCGATCGCCAGCGTCGCGATCAAGTCGCGGCTCGACAGCGATCATCGTCGATGTGCACTTTCGCGACGGCGCCGATGGTGCAGGCGGGCGATCTGCTGTTCACGCTCGACGGCCGTCAGATCGAGGCCGAGATCAAGCGGGTCGAAGCCGTGATCGCGGGCGCGATGGCGCAGCTCGAACAGGCCGAGCGCGACGTCGAGCGCTACACCGAACTGGTCGCCAAGAACGCGACCACGCAGGTCACGCTCAACAACGCGCAGACCGCAGGTCAATATCTGCGCGCGCGCTCGGCCGCATCGAACCGCGCGAGCTCGAAAACCTGCAAGTTCAGCTCGACTATTGCACCAAATCCGCGCGCCGATTTCCGGCCGCATCAGCGCGGCCGAATGTGAAGGTCGGCAATTTCGTGCGGCCGGCCGACACGTCGCCGCTCGCCACCATCAACCAGATCACGCCGGTCTACGTGACCTTCGGCCTGCCGCAGCGCTAGCTTGCCCGATCTGCGCAAGGCGCTGGCCGCCGAAACCGCGACGCGTCGAGGCGCTCGCGCCGGGCGAGACGCGCAGCGCCAGGGCCAGGTCACCATGATCGAGAACACCGTCGATCCCACCACCGGCATGGTGCATGGTGCGCGCCACCATGGACAACGAGGACGAGTTGCTGTGGCCGGGCACGCTGGTCAACGCGCAAGTTGATCCTGCGCAGGAAGAGGCGGTGACGTTGCCGTCGCAGGCGATCCAGGTCGGCCAGAACGGCACCTTTGTGTTCGTCGTCGAGAACGGCGTCGCCAAGGTGCGGCCGGTCACGGTCGATCGCGCACGGTCGACATGCAGTCGGTCGATCGACGAAGGGCCTTTCCGGCGGCGAGACCGTCGTGACCGACGGCCAGCTCACTGCTGGTCGACGGGGCGAGGGTGGCGCCGCGCAGCGGCGCGCAAGGCGGGGACCTGACATGGGAATTTCTCGGAAGCCTGTATTCGCCGGCCGGTGATGACGACGCTGATCACGGCGTCGTTCATCGTCTTCGGCATTTTCGCCTACCGGCTGCTGTCGGTCTCGGCGCTGCCGCGGTCGACTTCCCGACCATCGACATCACCGCCACGCTGCCCGGCGCGAGCCCGGAGACGATGGCGGCGTCGGTCGCATCTCCGATCGAGCGGCAGCTCTCGACCATCGCCGGCATTTCGTCGATGACTCGTCGATCCGTCGCTCGGCACGACGCGCGATCACCATCCAGTTCGACCTCAACCGCAACATCGACGGCGCCGCGCTCGACGTGCAGACCGCGCTCGACCATCGCGCAGCGCCGGCTGCCGGTCGAGATGACGACGCCGCCGAGCTTCCGCAAGGTGAATCCCGGCGACTTCCCGGTGCTGTTCATCGCGGTCTGCTCCGACGACCCTGCCGCTGTCGACGGTCAACGAATACGCCGACCTGATGCTCGGCCAGGCGATCTCGCAGATTCCCGGCGTCGCGCAGGTGCTGGTCTACGGCGCGCAGAAATTCGCCGTGCGCGTGCAGGTCGATCCGGACGCGGCGGCGGCGCGCGGATTGTCGCTCGACGATATTCGCCAGGCGGTGGCCAAGGCCAATTCGGCTGTGCCGGTCGGCACGCTGAACGGCCCGCACCAGACGGTCACCTTGCAGGCGACCGGCGCGACTCGACAGGCGGCGCGACTACCGCAACGTCGTGGTGGCCTGGCGCAACGGCGCCCCGGTCAAGCTGAACGAAGTCGCGCACCGTCATCGACAGCGTCGAGAACAACAAGATCGCGAGCTGGTTCAACGATAACCGCTCGATCGTGCTCGCGATCCAGCGCCAGCCCGATGCCAACACGGTCGCGGTCGTCGACGCGGTCGAGGACCGGCTGCCGGCGTTGCGGGCGCAGCATTCCGGCGTCGATCAATATCGAACTGCTGATGGACCGCTCGATCTCGATCCGTCAGGCGGTCAGCGACGTGCAGGATCACATGGTGATCGCGCATCGTGCTGGTGCTGATGGTGATCTTCCTGTTCCTGCGCAAGCTTTCGGCGACCATCATTCCGGGCGCTCGCGGTGCCGATCTCGATCATCGGCACCTTCGCGGTCGATGTATGCGCTCGGCTTCTCGATCAACAACATGACGCTGCTGGCGCTGACGCTGTCGGTCGGCTTCGTGGTCGACGACGCCATCGTCATGCTGGAGAACATCGTGCGCCACATCGAAGGCGGCATGCGGCCGTTCGAGGCGGCGCTCAAGGGCTCGCGCGAAATCGGCTTCACCATCATCTCGATCACGCTTCTCGCTGATCGCGGTGTTCATTCCGGTGCTGCTGATGGGCGGCATGGTCGGCCGCGTGTTCCGCGAATTCGCGGTCACCATCTCGGTCGCGATCCTCATTTCCGGCTTCGTGTCGCTGACGCTGACGCCGATGCTGTGCGCGCGCATGCTGCGCGGCCGCGACCACGAGCCGAAGAAGCCGAACTGTTCGTCCTGCGCTGGTTCGAGGCGCATGTTCAATGGCTGGCTGCGCGGCTATGAATGGTCGCTCGACGTGGTCATCGACATACAAGCCGGTCGTGCTCGCTGATCACGCTCGCGACCCTCGTCGGCACGGTCTGGCTCTACATCATCGTTCCCAAGGGCTTCTTCCCGACCGAGGATACCGGCTTCCTGGTCGGTCAGCACCGAGGCTGCGACCGACATCTCGCTTCGAGGCGATGGTCGAGCGGCAGGCGCAAGATCGCCGACATCATCCGGCAGGACCGGCCGTCGACTATGTCAATTCGACCGTCGGCGCCGGCGGTCCGAACTCCGACCGCCAACAACGGCCGCATGTTCGTCGCGCTGAAGCCGCGAAGACCGAGCGCGACAGCCGCTCGCCGGCGGTGATCCAGCGGCTGCGCGCGCCACGGCCAATGCCGTGCCGGGCATCCAGACCGTTCTTCATCCCGATCCAGAACATCAATATCGGCGGCCGGATCTCCAAGGCGGAATACCAGTACACGCTGCAGATCGAGCGACACCGAGGCGCTCTACCGGGTCGCGCCGGAGCTGCGCGACAAGCATCGCCGAGCTGCCGGAGCTGCGCGACGTCGAGCACCGACCTCTACATCCGCAATCCGCAGATGATCATCGAGATCGACCGCGAGAAGGCCGCGGTCTATGGCATCACGGTCGACCAGATCCGGCAGGATCGTTCTACAGCGCCTTCGGCTCGCGTCAGGTCGCGACCATCTACACGCCGACCAACGACTATCAGGTCATCCTCGAGAGCTGCCGGAATTCCAGCAGCGATCCTGCCGACTCTGTCGCAAGCTCTGCGCTGCAAGCACCGCGCGAGCGGCCAGCCGGTGCCGCTGCGACGCCGTGATCTGCGACAGCTGATCGCCGACCGTCGGGCCGTTGCATGGTCAATCACCAGGGCCAGCAGCCGTCGGTGACGATCTCGTTCAACCTCGCGCCCGGGCGTCTCGCTCGGCCAGGCGATCGACGCGATCGAGCGAGATCGAGCGCGAGGCCAACCTGCCGGCCACGATCGTCGACCGGCTTCCAGGGCACCGCGCAGGTGTTCCAGGATGCGCTGCAAGGGGCAGGGCCTGCTGATCCTTGCCGCGATCTTCGCCGCCTATGTCGTGCTCGGCATCCTGTACGAAAGCTTCATCCACCCGATCACCATCATTTCCGGCCTGCCGTCGGCCGGCATCGGCGCGCTGCTTGACGCTGATGCTGTTCGGCATGGACCTGTCGGTGATCGCCATCATCGGCATCGTGATGCTGGTCGGCATCGTGAAGAAGAACGCGATCATGATGATCGACTTCGCGATCGAACGCCGCCGCGTCGGGCTTGGCGCCGGAGGCCGCGATCCGCGAGGCTGCGCTGCTGCGCTTCCGTCCGATCATGATGACGACCTTCGCGGCGATCTTCGGCGCGCTGCCGATCGCGCTCGGCGCCGGCGCCGGCGCCGAACTGCGCCAGCCGCTCGGCATCGCGGTGGTCGGCGGCCTGTGCGTGTCGCAGTTGCTGACGCTCTACATCACGCCGGTCGTCTACATCTATCTCGACCGCATCGACCGGCATGCTCAAGCGCCGCCTCGAGCCGCAGCTCGAAGAGGTGCCGGAGAGCCGAGCGTCCGCGCGCGGTCGCCGCCGAATAGCTGAAAGGTTCGGCACGGTGTCTTCGCTGGAAGTTTCTCCGAAAACGGAGGATTTCCATGCGACGACCGATGCTCTCTGCTTGTCTGCTTCTGGCGCTTGCGGTTCCGGCCGCGGCCGAGGATTTATGGCCGAGCCGCCCGATCAAGGCAGTCGTCCCGTTCGGGCAGGTTCGGCGACCGACGTCGTCCCCCGCATCGTGTTCGAGCAATTGCAGAGCCAGCTCGGCCAGTCGATCGTGGTGGAAAATCGCGGCGGCGCCGGCGGCACCATCGGTGCGCTGCAAGTGGTGAAATCCGATCCGGATGGCTACACGCTGCTGGTGCATTCTTCGGCGCACACGGTCGCGCCGGCGCTTTTCCCACCTTCCAACGCGGAAACGGACCTCGTTCCGATGTCGATGGTGGCGAGCACGCCGAACGTGCTGATCATCTCGCCGTCGAAGGGCATCAAGACGGTCCAGGAATTCGTCGCCTTCGGGAAAGCCAATCCCGGCAAGTTGAATTTTGCAACGGTCGGCGTCGGTTCCGCCGTGCACATGAGCGCGGAGCGTTTCCGCGCCGCCGCGGGATACGAGGCCGTGCATATTCCCTTCAAGGGCGGCGCCGAAGCCCTGGGTGAGGTGCTGACCGGACGCGTCGATTATTATTTCTGCCCGATCGCGACCGCGCTTCCGCATATCCGCGAAGGCAAGCTGCTCGCGCTTGCGGTGTCGTCGAAGACGCGCGCTCCGCAATTGCCGATGTGCCGACGACGCTGGAGGCCGGATTTCCGAATTCCGATTACACGCTCTGGATCGGCATCCTGGGTCCGGTCGGAACGCCGAAAGCCATTACCGAGAAGCTGAATGCCGAGATGAAGAAAGCGCTCGAAGCGCCCGCCCTGCGCGAGAAGCTCGACAAGATCGGCGTCCAGCCGATCCGTGAAGAGGAAGCCGCTGCGCTTGCCGTGTCGTCGAGACGCGCGCTCCGCATTGCCCGATGTGCCGACGACGCTGGAGGCCGGATTTCCGAATTCCGATTACACGCTCTGGATCGGCATCCTGGTCCGGCCGGAACGCCGAAAGCCATTACCGAGAAGCTGAATGCCGAGATGAAGAAAGCGCTCGAAGCGCCAGCCCTGCGCGAGAAGCTGGACAAGATCGGCGTGCAGCCGATGCCTATGTCGCCGGAAGGGTTTGCCGCACTCGTCAAGGACGAGATCAAAATCTACGGCGATTTCGTCAAGAAGAGCGGGATCAAGATGAACTGAAGCGGAGTGCCCGGAGCGCTAGAGTTCTTGATCCATCTAGGTTGAAGCGTATCCGGCGATTTCTGACGAGGGTAAGGCTGGCGCAGTACTAGGCCGCGACGCGGGATGACGCGCGCAGTGTGAGTCCTCAGGCGTCCCGATCTCGCCGTCGACCGGGATGATTCAACAGGTTCGCTCGCGCGGCTTTTCGGCAAGTTTTGACATTCAAAGACTTGTTCGCTGGGGTTGAGATCGGGACTGTAGGGCGGCAGGAAGAACAGCCTGGCCCCGGCCGTACGAATGGCCCGGCGCACGGCCTGCCCCTTGTGGCTGCCGAGATTGTCCATGACGACGATGTCGCCGTGCTTGAGTGTCGGCCGCGCGCAGTGCCCGACATAGGCTAGGAAGCTCTCGCCGTTGATCGGCCCGTCCGACGCGAGCGCGCTCGATCTCCGGTCGTGTCGCAACGCCGCCAGGAAGGTCAGCGTATGCCAACGGCCCTGTGGCACCTTGGCCAGCAATTTGTGTCCGCGCGGAGCCCAGCCGCGGAGCCGCGTCATATTGGTCTTGGCCCACGTCTCGTCGATGAAGACCACGCCGGATCAAGCCGGCCCTGATGCGTCTTCCAGCGCAGGCGTTTGCGCGCGACGTCGGGGCGATCTTGCTCGGTGGCGAACAGCGTTTTTTTTGAAGCTCACGTCTGCGTCATGCACGATGCGCCAGACCGAGCCGTAGCTCGTCACCACTCCACGCTCGCGCAGCTCCGCCACCAGCGCTCGCAACGTCAGATCCGGCACCGCGGCAAGCCGCGCCATCAGCCACTGACGTTCGGCCGCCAAAGATCGTGGCTGCGTTCGACCGGCAGGCTTTGCCGCAACGCTGCCGGTCGCCCGCAGCCGCTGCGACCACTTGACCACGCTCGCTACGCTGACACCAAAGGTCGATGCCACCATCCGGCAGCTTCGGCCAGCCAAAATCGCCGCAACCACACGCTGGCGCAGATCAAGGGAATAGGCTCGGGCCATAGATGCTGGCCTCCAGTCCCAGCCAGCATCTTGAATCAGAACTCAGCCGATTTGGGAAATCCTAAATCGATTCAATCCAGATGAAGAAATCAAACTCTAAAGCGAAAAGCTCGTGCCGCAGCCGCAGGAGGCCTTGGCGTTCGGATTGTTGATCTTGAACGACGCGCCGATCAGGTCGTCGACGAAGTCGATCTCGGAGCCGGCCAGGTAAGCAGCGACACCGGATCGATCAGCACGGTGGCGCCGTCGCGCTCGAGCACCAGATCGTCGTCGGCCTGCTCGCGCTCGACGTCGAACTTGTACTGAAAGCCCGAGCAGCCGCCGCCCTCGACGCTGACGCGCAGCATCGCGCCTGCCGCCTCGGCTCTGCAGGATCTCGCCGATCTTGCCGCGCCGCGCGTTCGGTGAACGGTCACGTTGCGTGGTCATGGATCGAACGTCTGCGCCGGTTGCCGTGACTGCGCTGTCCGATAGTTAAGTGCGCCGGGCGGCTCCGGGTCAATGCGCGCGGCCGCAGGAACGGTTTGCATGGCGATCGGAAGCGCGGCTCCCGGCGGCGCGCCCTTGCGGATCCGACCCGTGCGAAGCCGCGGGCGGCTGCTATCCGCGAGCCCGCCGAGCGCCGACGCGCAGCGATTTCCAGCGCGACCGCGACCGCATCATCCATTCGACCGCCTTCCGCCGGCTGACGCACAAGACGCAGGTGTTCGTCTTCCACGAGGGCGACCACTTCCGCACCCGGCTGACCCACACGCTCGAGGTGGCGCAGATCGCCCGCTCGCTGGCCCGCGCGCTCGGCGCTCGACGAGGACCTGGCCGAGGCGCTGGCGCTCGGCCACGACCTCGGCCATCCGCCCTTCGGCCATGCCGGCGAGCGCGCGCTCGACGCGCGCCATGGCGGCCTTCGGCGGCTTCGACCACAACGCGCAGACGCTGCGCATCGTCACCGGGCTGGAGCGGCGCTACGCCGCACTTCGACGGGCTCAACCTGACCTGGGAGACGCTCGAGGGCCTCGTCAAGCACAACGGCCCGCTGACCGATCGCGACGGCGACGCCGATCGGCCGCCATGCGAGCGCGGGCTGCCGCGCGCCATCGCCGACTACTCGGCGCAGCAGCGACCTCGAGCTCTGGAGCTATGCCGAGCGCCGAGGCGCAGGTCGCCGCGCATCGCCGACGACATCGCCTACAACGCCCACGACATCGACGACGGCCTGCGCGCCGGGCTGCTTCGCGCTCGACGACCTCGACGACGTGCCGCTGATCGGCGGCATCGCTGCGCGGAGATCGCGGCGAGCTATCCCGGGCTCGGAGCCGGCGCGGCTGGTCCACGAGCTGATGCGCCGGCTGATCACCGCGATGATCGAGGACGTGATCGCGCGAGACGCGGCGGCGGCTCGCCGCGCTCGCGCCCGCAGACGCCGACGACGTGCGCGCGCGCCGGCCGCGCCGGTGGTCGCCTTCTCCGCCGGCGATGGCGGCAGGCCGACCGCGCGATCAAGGCGTTTCCTCTTCCGCGCCATGTATCGCCACGACGCGCGTCATGCCGGATGATGGGCGAGGCCGAGCGCGTGGTGCGCGAGCTGTTCGCGCGCTATCTCGGCCAGCCCGCGCGACCTGCCGGCCGGACTGGCGCGACCGGCGCTGAGCGACGGCACTGCGGCAGCCGGCGCGCCGCGGTCGCCGACTTCATCGCCGGCATGACCGACCGCTACGCGCTCGACGAGCATGCCGCGGCTGTTCGACGCGACGCCGGAATTGCGTTAGACGCGGCGCCAGGCTTGCAGGCGAAGCCCTGCGATAGGCGGCGCGCTGACATGCGATCCGCATCCGACATGAACATCTTCGCAGGATCTTCACCGATCGCGTCGCGCGAGGCCGTCGAGGCGCTGATCGCCGGCGGGCATGCTGCCGCCGGGCTCGACCTTGCGCGCATCGTGGTCGAGCCGCCGCGCGATGCCGCGCCATGGCGACCTCGCCACCAACGCCGCCATGGTGCTGGCCAAGGCCGCCGGCAAGAAGCCGCGCGAGCTCGCCGACGCGCATCGCCGCGGAGCTGCGCGCGCGATCCCGACGTCGACGAAGGTCGAGGTCGCCGGGCCGGGCTTCATCAACCTGACGCTCAAGCCGCCGGCCTGGCACGACGGCGCTGCGCGGCGATCGCTGGCGCGGGCGCCGACTACGGCCGCAGCGGCGTCGGGCAGGGCGAGAAGGTCAACGTCGAATACGTCTCGGCCAATCCGACCGGGCCGATGCATGTCGGCCATTGCCGCGGCGCGGTGTTCGGCGACGCGCTGGCCAGCCTGCTCGCCTTCGCCGGCTTCGACGTGACGCGCGAATACTACATCAACGACGCCGGCGCGCAGGTCGACGTGCTCGCGCGCTCGGCCTACCTGCGCTACCGCGAGGCGCTGGGCGAGGACGATCGGCGCGATTCCCGAAGGGCTCTATCCCGGCGACTATCTGAAGCCGGTCGGGCGAGGCGCTGGCGCCGCGAGTACGGCGACGCGCTGCTCGACGATGCCGGAGGCCGAATGGCTGCCGCTCGTGCGCGCGACGCGCCATCGACATGATGATGGAGATGATCCGCGACGACCTCGCCGCGCTCAACGTCGACCACGACGTGTTCTTCTCCGAGCGCTCGCTGATCGAAGGGCGACGCCGACGAGGTCGCGCGCGACGATCGAGGCGCTGCGCGCGGCAGGCTACGTCTACGAGGGCCGGCTGCCGCCGCCCAAGGGCGCGCCGCGCGAGGACTGGGAGGACCGCGAGCAGACGCTGTTCCGCGCCACCGACTTCGGCGACGACGTCGACCGGCCGCTGAAGAAGTCGGACGGCAGCTACACCTATTTCGCCTCCGACATCGCCTATCACAAGACGAAGTTCGACCGCGGCTTCCGCGACCTGATCGACGTGCTGGGGCGCCGACCACGGCGGCTACGTCAAGCGCATGCAGGCGGCGGTGAAGGCGGTCAGCCGGCGGCGAGGCCGAGCTCGACGTCAAGATCGTGCCAGCTCGTGCAAGCTGCTGCGCGGCGGCGAGCCGGTGAAGATGTCGAAGCGCGTCGGGCGACTTCGTCACGCTGCGCGAGGTCGTCGACGAGGTCGGCCGCGACGCCGTGCGCTTCATGATGCTGTACCGCAAGAACGACGCGCCGCTCGATTTCGACCTCGCCAAGGTGATCGAGCAGTCGCGCGACAACCCGGTCTTCTACGTCCAGTACGGCCACGCCCGCGGCGCACTCGATCTTCCGCAACGCGCGCGCCGAGTCTGCCGGACCTGCCGGCCGACGACCGCAGGCGCGGGCGGCCTATCTGGCCGAGGCGCCGCTGGACCGGCTCGACGATCCGGCGCGAACTGTCGCTGATGCGCCGCATCGCGCTTTATCCGCGCGCGGTCGAAGCCGCCGCCGCTGGCCCATGAGCCGCACCGGATCGCCTTCTATCTGTATGAACTGGCGAGCGAATTCCACGCGCTGTGGACGCGCGGAAAGGACACGCCACATTTACGCTTCATTATCCAGAATGATCCGAAATGACCGTGGCGCGCCTCGCCCTGGTGCAGGGCGTTGTGACGGTGCTTGCCTCCGGGCTCGGACTGCTCGGTGTCGGCGCGCCAGAGGAGATGCGGTAGTCTCGCATCGGCGGACCGAGTCGGACGTGGTCGTTACGGGCGGATGCGCACGCGAGAGCACGGCCGGCTGAACCGAAGAAGTGGCGGTACAGCATGGTGGACGACAGTCGCACGCGGCTCTCGTGCCGACCCCGTATGCGCCGCGGCGCGCCTCCGGCACGCTCCGGCCGCGATCCGCTGGCCGAACTCGCCCGGCTGATCGGACAGAGAACGACTCGCTCCGTGACTATCCGCCAGAATGCGCGCGCGCTGGCGGCGCAGCCGGGCGAGCCGCGACCCGCTGGTCGCAGCCGCGCAGGATACGTACCCGCAGCAGCGATGACTCCCGAACGCGCGCGGCCTATCGGCGGACCTCGCGCCGACAGCCGGATATGGCGATCCGCTACCACGATCCGCGCTACGCCGATCAGCGCTACGCGCGAGCCGACGATTACGAAGCGACCCGCCTATCGCGATCCGACTCGCCGGCTCCTACGACCCGCGCTACGCCGATTCGTACAGCAGGATCCGCGACACGGCGATCCGCGTTATGCCGACCGCGCATGGCGATCCGTCGCAGGTCAGCGTTATCCGATCGCAGGGCTATCCCGATCCGCGCTACGGACCGCAGAGTCTATCCCGACGCGCAGGCGTTGCGCCCGGACGCCGTTGTGCGCGAGCCGCAGGCCGGCTATCTCGCACGGCGATCAGCCGCAGGACCGCCGCTTACGCCGACGATGCCGGCCTTTGCGCGGCCGGGCGCCAGCCAGGCTTACGACGAGCCCTATTACGACAACGCCGCCGCATGCCGGCATGCACACGCCGATGCCGAAGACCACGCGCCGGCGCGCCGTCGCGGCTCGATCGTGACCGTGCTCGCCGTGCTGGCGCTGCCGTCGTCGGCACCGCCGGCGCCTTCGGCTATCGCGCCATGTTCGGCTCGTCCGGGCACCGGGTTCCGCCGCCGGTGATCAGGGCCGATCCGACGCCGAGCAAGGTCGTCGCCGGTCGTCGAGCGATCCGCAATGCAAGCCGATCCACGACCGCGTCGGCGGCCAACGCGCGAGCGGGTCGTGTCCGCGCGAGGAGCAGCCGGTCGATCTCGCCGGTGCTCGACCCGCGCGGTGACCTTCCCGAATCTGCCGGCAGGCCCAGAAGTCCGCAAGACCGGCGGTCGTCGGCGAATGTCGCCTCGCAACCGGCTCGGCGCCCAGTGCGCCGGTTCCGACGCCGAGCCGAAGAAGATTCGTACCGTTGCCGATCAAGCCGGACCAGGCGATGCTGCCGCGCGCGTAGTGCGCCGCCACGCCGCGCGAGCGCCGAATTGGCCAAGCGCGCGGCGCAGGCGCAATCGCCCGCTCACGCTGCTCCGAATGCGCCGGCGCCGGCCGCACCGCCGCCGCAGCGCCGGCGCCGCGCAGCCGGTCGACGCTGCGGTGTCGACCGCGCCGTTCCCGGCCCGCGATCGTCGGTCGCGGCAAGTGCCGCATTGCCGGCGGCTATGTCGTGCAGGTGACCTCGCAGCGCAGCGAGGCGGATGCGCAGGCCGCCTTCCAAGTCGCTGCAGGCCAAGTTCCCAGCCGTCTTGGCGGCCGCCAGCCGATGATCCGCCGGGCCGATCTCGGCGACAAGGGCACCTTCTACCGCGCGCAGGTCGGTCCGTTCGCGAGCCAGAGGAGGCGATCGATTTCTGCTCGAGCCTGAAGGCCGCCGGCGGCCATGCGTCGTCCAGAAGAATTAACGGCGCCGAGCTTGACCCCTGCCTGCGCAAGCGGTTAAGCCGCGCCGATGGCGGCGCGCGCATTCATCACGGGCTTGTCGGGCACCGGCATCGACGCCGGACGAGCGCGGCGTTTCTGCGCGAGGCCGACCCGTGGGGCCTGATCCTGTTCAAGCGCAACATCGACGACCCGGCGCAAGTCGACGGCCCTGATGGCGAAATTTCGCGACATCTGGGCCGCGATGCGCCCGTTCTGGTCGACCAGGAGGGCGGCCGCGTGCAGCGGCTCGGGCCGCCGCACTGGCCGGCCTATCCGCCGGGTGCGGCTTATGGCCGCTGTACGACCGCGACGCCGGCGCCGGGCTCGCGGCGGCACGGCTGGGCGGCCGGCTGATCGCGGAGGACCTCTGCGCGACGTCGGCATCGACGTCGACTGCCTGCCGCTCGCCGATGTGCCGGTCGCCGGCGCCGACGCGGTGATCGGCGACCGCGCCTACGGCACCAGACGCCGGACAGGTTGCGGCGATCGGCCGGCGCGCATGGCGCGAGGGCTTGCTGGCCGGCGGCGTGCTGCCGGTGCTCAAGCACCTGCCGGGCCACGGCCGCGCCACCGCCGACAGCCATCTGCGCCTGCCGGTGGTGCGACGCCGACCGCGCCACGCTCGAGGCGACCGACTTTGCCGCGTTCCGGCCGCTCGCAAGCCTTCCGCTCGGCATGACCGCACATGTTGTGTTCAGCGCCATCGATCCGGTCGCTACCGGCCACCACTTCGGTCACAATGATCGGCGAAGTGATTCGCGGATTCATCGGGTTCGAGGGCTTGCTGATGAGTGACGACGTGTCGATGGGCGCCTTGTCCGGCACGCTCGCCGAGCGCAGCCGCGCGGCGCTCGCGGCCGGCTGCGATCTCGTGCTCCACTGCAACGGCAGATCTGGACGAGATGCGCGAGGTCGGCGGATGCCGCTCCGCCGCTTGACCGGGCGAGCGCTGCGCGCGCGCCGAGCGCGCGCTGTCGCTGCGGCGCGCGCCGGCGCGACTTCGATGTCGCGGCCGCGCGCGCGCGTTTCGCGCGCTGATGAATCGGCAACGACGCCGGAGCGATCGCCTGATGACCGCCGAGATCATTCCGTTCGGCACCGAGCTGGCCGAGCGCGCCAGCGACGAGCCGGCCCTGGTCGTCGACGTCGAGGGCTTCGAGGGCCCGCTCGACCTGCTGCTGACGCTGGCGCGCCAGCAGAAGGTCGATCTGGCGAAGATCTCGATCCTGGCGCTGGCCGACCAGTATCTCGCCTTCATCGAGGCGGCGCGCAAGCTGCGGCTCGAACTCGCCGCCGACTATCTCGTGATGGCGGCCTGGCTCGCCTACCTGAAATCGCGGCTGCTGCTGCCGGAGCGCAACCCGGCCGAAGGCCAGAGCGCCGAGGACATGGCGACCGCGCTCGCCTTCCGGCTGAAGCGGCTGGAGGCGTTCCGCGAGGTGGCGCAGCAAGCTGATGGACCGGCCGCAGCTCGAGCGCGACGTGTTCAGCCGCGGCGAGCCCGAGCCGATCGCGCGACATCAAGCATCCGCAATGGACCGCGACGCTCTACGACCTGCTGTCGGCCTATGCGGTGCAGCGCCAGAAAAGCGCGCTCGGCGCAGTGTGCGGTTCAAGCAGCGCACGGTCTGGTCGCTGGCCGAAGCGCGCGCAGCAGATCGAGCGGCTGATCGGGGCGACCGACGACTGGAGCCGGCTCGATCAGTTCCTGATCGCCTATATGGTCGAACCCGTCGATGGTCGCGACCGTGATTGCGTCGAGCTTCGCCTCGGCGCTCGAACTGGTGCGCGAGGGCGTGATCGAGCTGCAGCAGCATGCGGCGTTCGCGCCGCTCTATATCCGCAAGCGCAGGCGATGCCGGTGCGGCGCGAACTCCGGCTGGCGCACGACGCATTAAAGAATAAGCTAGGAGGCGAGAGGATGCCAGGCTTGGCCCGCAGAACAGGTAGAGGACGAAGAGGATATGCCGGACGCGCGTCGGGCGAGCCAGGCGCGGCCGGAGGAACTGCGCATCCTCGAGGCGATGCTGTTCGCCTCCGGCGAGCCGCTCGACGAGAAGACGCTGGCGCAGCGCATGCCGGCGGGCGTCGACGTCGACGCAGGCGCTGGCATCGGCTGCAGGACGAATATGCCCCGCGCGGCGTCAATCTCGTGCGCATCAACGGCAAGTGGACGTTCCGCACCGCGAACGATCTGGCCTGGCTGCTGACCCGCGAGGCCGTGCAACCGCGCAAGCTGTCGCGCGCGGCGATCGAGACGCTCGCCGTCATCGCCTATCACCAGCCGGTGACGCGCGCCGAGGTCGAGGACATCCGCGGCGTCACCATGTCGAAGGGCACGATCGACGTGCTGCTGGAGACCGGCTGGATCCGGCCGCGCGGCCGCCGCAAGGTGCCCGGCCGCCCGATCACCTACGGCACGACCGAAGCCTTCGTCTCGCATTTCGGGCTCGATCAATTGAGCGATCTGCCCGGTCTCGACGAACTGAAGGGCTCCGGCATGCTGGACGGCCATCTGCCGCCGAATTTCTCGGTGCCGATCCCGTCCGACGATCCGGCGCTGCGCGACGACGAAGACCCGCTGGAGCCGGGCGACCTCGATCTCGGTCTGGCACCACGCAGCGAGCCGCCCGAGGAGTAGATGGCCGGCCGCCTTGTATCGAGTGTTGCGCCCGAATGCTTCCGCCGAAAGCGGGAGCATGCCGGCAACCATCGCGGCCAAGCTCACCTTCGATCGCATCACGCACCGCTACGGCGATGTCACGGCGGTGCGCGATTTCTCGCTCGATATCGAGCCCGGTCAGATCGTCTGCCTGCTCGGACGTTCGGGCTGCGGCAAGACCACGCTGCTGCGGCTCGCCGCCGGCGTCGAGGAGCCGGTCGAAGGTCGTGTCCTGATCAACGACCGCGAGGTGTCGGGCGGCGCCGGCTTTCTGCCGCCGGAACGGCGCAATGTCGGCCTGATGTTCCAGGATTTCGCGCTGTTCCCGCATCTGACCAATCTCGCCAATGTCATGTTCGGGCTGAAGGCGCTGCCGAAGGCCGAAGCCGAGCGCGAGGCGATGCGCGCGCTCGATCGGGTCGGCCTTGGCGCGCTGGCGCAGGCCTATCCGCATATGCTGTCGGGCGGCGAGCAGCAGCGCGTGGCGCTGGCGCGCGCGGTCGCGCCGCGGCCGAGCGTGCTTCTGATGGACGAGCCGTTTTCCGGGCTCGATCGCAGGCTGCGCGACGAGGTGCGCGAGAGTACGCTCAGCGTGCTGCGCGAAAGCCGGGTGACCTGCATCATCGTCACCCACGATCCGGAAGAGGCCTTGCGCATGGGCGACCGCATCGCGCTCATGAACAAGGGCAGCCTGGTTCAGGTCGCAACGCCGGCCGATATCTATACCCGGCCGAACAATCTGTTCGTGGCGCGCTTCTTCTGCGACCTGAACGAGATCGCGGGGACGGTGCGGGGCGGCATCGCGGAAACCGCGCTCGGGCGCTTTGCCGCACCGGGCCTCGCGGAAGGCAGTGCCGCGATCGTGGCGATCCGGCCGCAGGCCTTGCGCATCCGGCCGGATGGAACCGGGGCGCGCTGCCGCATCCAGCATCGCCAGTTCCTGGGTCATGTCGATCTGGTCGAGATGGCGGTGGAGGGGCTGGATTCGCCCCTGATTGGCCGCCTGCTGCGCGACGCCATCCCGCAGGTTAACGACGATCTGCGCCTTGAATTCGATCCGGCCGAAGTCCTTGTTTTTGCCGCGTCCGAAGCCTAGTTTCGGTCGAGGTTTCAGGCGCAGACCGGCCCAAAAGGCCCGAAAACGCGCCGCGGAGGATTGGCGTCATGGGTTCACTGAGCATCTGGCACTGGATCGTCGTGGTGGTCGTCGTGCTGCTTCTGTTCGGACGCGGCAAGATTTCCGAACTGATGGGCGACATGGCGCAGGGCATCAAGGCCTTCAAGAAGGGCATGTCGGACGACGACGCCAAGGCAGACGCCAAGCCCGATCCGATGAAGACCATCAATGCGCAGACCGATCTCAAGCGGGAAGCCGACACCGCCAAGAAGTTCGAGACCGGAGCGCTGTAAGGCCAGACTTGCACCGCCGACGCTCGCGGTGACGAAGGGGCGCCAACCGAAGGGTTGCGGCGCCCCTTGGAGTTAAAGGTTCCATGTTCGATATCGGCTGGAGCGAGCTTGTCGTGATCGGCGTTGTCGCGCTGATCGCCATCGGCCCCAAGGAATTGCCCGGTGTGCTGCGTGCGCTCGGCCAATGGATGGGCAAGGTGCGCCGCATGGCGTCCGAATTCCAGGACCAGTTCCGGGAAGCCATGCGCGAAGCCGAAGTCGCCGACCTGAAGCGGCAATTCGACGAAACCACCGCCAAAGCGACCTCGGCTTTTAACAATCCACTTGAGACGGCTCAGAAAGAGGTTGAGGCGGCGTTCGGCGCCGAACCGGCCGCCGGCGCCGAGCCGCCCGCAAACCCTGTGACCACATCCGATCCCGGCGCGATCGAGCCTGCGCCGGTCGTGACTGCGGCTCCGGAGACGCAAGCCTCCACCGCTCCCGAGGCGCCGATGGCGCCGGCGCGAGCCGGTCGACACCAAGCCCGGCGGCAGCGCATGAGCAACCGCAGCAAGGAAGAAGAGGACGAGGTCGAGCAGAGCAAGGCGCCGTTGCTCGATCACCTGATCGAATTGCGCTCGCGCCTGATCAAGGCGCTGATCGCCTTCGCGGTCTGCTTCGCCTTCTGCTTCTTCTTCGCCAAGCAGATCTTCAACGTGCTGGTCTGGCCCTTCGTATTGGTGGCGGGTCCCGAGAAGACCAAGTTCATCTACACCGCTTTGCTCGAATACTTTCTCACCCAGCTCAAGGTCGCGATGTTCGGCGCGGCCTTTCTCGCCTTTCCGGTGATCGCCGCGCAGATCTACATGTTCGTGGCGCCCGGCCTCTACCGCAACGAGCGCAAGGCCTTCATTCCCTATCTGATCGCGACCCCGATCTTCTTCTTTCTCGGCTCGCTGGTGGTCTATTTCATCGTCATGCCGCTGCTGATCCGCTTCTCGCTCGGCATGGAGCAGAGCCCGGGCGAGGGCCATGCCGAGATCGCGCTGCTGCCGAAGGTCGGCGAATATCTGTCGCTGATGATGGCGCTGGTGTTTGCCTTCGGCGCCGCGTTCCAGTTGCCGGTGATCCTGACCCTGCTGGCGCGCATCGGCGTCATCACCTCCGAGCAACTGCGCCAGAAGCGCCGTTATTTCATCGTCGGCGCCTTCGTGCTGGCGGCGGTGCTGACGCCGCCCGACGTGATCAGCCAGCTCTCGCTCGCGGTGCCCTCTGATGCTGCTCTACGAGGGCTCGATCTGGTCGGCGCGCATGGTGGAGCGCAAGAATCCGGCGCCGGCCGCGGATACGCCGGACGCAACCGCGGCCGAAGGCGCAGGGCGGCTAGGCTGCGCGACTTATCCCCCTCGGCGAAATCGCGAACTATTCTGCGCCTTGACCAGGCCCGCTGCGGCGTCATGAAGCGGTAGCGGGCCGGTGGAGCGCCGGGAGGCGCTGGGCCCCATCGCGCTACGAGTGGGCGCGCGCGCTCGCGGCAGCGACCCCGTCCGGGTGAAGGCCTGCGAGGGCAGGCCGTGAGCGCGCGGCGGACCGTCGTCATCGGTCCGCCAAAGGGCGTCTCGCAAGCGCCCTGGCGCCTCCCGGCGCTCCATCTCCCGCCTTGTGCGGGACCGGAAAACGGGACACAGACGCGCCCGCGTCTTAAACAACAGGGCGCGAGCTTGGCCCGTCGCGCCTTCGAGACGCGCATGGCGGCCGTCTCGAAGCGGCAGCGTACTCAAGTGATACGGCACACCGCCCATGCACGACATCAGATGGATCCGCGACAACCCGGCCGAGTTCGACCGCCGCCTGATGCGGCGCAAGCCCGACTTCGCCGGCGACGGCGCAGCGGCTGATCGATCTCGACGAAGCGCGCCGCGCGGCCATCACCGCGTCCGAGCAGGCGCAGGCGCGGCGCAATGCGGCGTCGAAGGAAATCGGCCAGGCCAGGCGAAGAAGGACGACGCGACTCGCCGCTGCGCTGATGGCCGAGGTCGCCGACGCTGAAAGACGACGATGCCGGAGCTCGAAGCGGACGCGAAGGCGGCCGACGAAGCATTGCAGAAGGCGCTCGCCGAAATTCCCGAACCTGCCGCTCGACGAGGTGCCGGACGGCGAGGACGAGCACGGCAATGTCGAGCATCATAAATTCGGAGCCAAGCGCGACTACGCCTTCACGCCGAAGCAGCATTTCGAACTCGGCGAAGCGCTCGGCATGATGGATTTCGAACTGGCGGCGAAACTGTCCGGCGCGCGCTTCGTGGTGCTGAAGGGCGGGCTGGCGCGGCTCGAACGCGCGTTGGGCCAGTTCATGCTCGATCTGCACACGCAGGAGCATGGCTACACCGAGGTCAATCCGCCGATCCTGGTGCGCGACGATGCGATGTTCGGCACGGCGCAATTGCCGAAGTTTGAAGACGATCAGTTTTAGCGTTCATCGGCAATGATCGATCGGAAGTCGACAGATCGTCGATGCTCGCGACAGATCGCTTATGCGATGCAATCAAGCAGCGATCCAGCAAGTGATGGAAGGCTTGGCAACAATCACGAACGAGCAACGCGAGCTTATGCCAGACACGAAGGTGACAGTCTGGATATTCGAAGATTTGTCGATCGCACGAATCGAGGCGATTCGCCGCTGGCTCATCCCCACCGCCGAAGTCCCGCTGACCAATCTCGTCCGCGAGGACATCACCGACGAAGCGCAGCTGCCGATGCGGCTCACCGCCTGCACGCCGTGCTTCCGCGCCGAGGCGGGTGCCGCCGGCCGCGACACCCGCGGCATGATCCGCCAGCATCAATTCACCAAGGTCGAGCTGGTCTCGATCACCACGCCCGAGCAGGCGATGGACGAGCACGAGCGCATGCTGTCGTCGGCCGAGGAAGTGCTGCGGCGGCTCGGCCTGCATTACCGCGTGGTGACGCTCTGCACCGGCGACATGGGCTTCGCCTCGCAGAAGACCTACGACATCGAGGTCTGGCTGCCGGGCCAGAACGCCTATCGCGAAATCTCGTCCTGCTCGGTCTGCGGCGATTTCCAGGCGCGGCGCATGAATGCGCGCTTCCGGGGCAAGGACGACAAGGCGCAACTTCGTGCATACGCTCAACGGTTCGGGCGTCGCGGTCGGCCGCGCGCTGATCGCGGTGATGGAAACCTACCAGCAGGCCGACGGCTCGATCGTGGTGCCGGACGCGCTCGCGCCCTATATGGGCGGGATGAAAGTGATTGAGAAGAAATGACGACAGCTTTCTTCCCGTCATTCCGGGGCGCGACCGCAGGTCGCGAACCCGGAATCCAGAAAGCATCGGATGCGGGGCATCTGGATGCGCGCGTTCGCGCACCTGCGCATTCCGCGCGTTCGCGCGCTTCTGCGCGCGCCCGGAATGACGGAGAAGGATAAATGCGCATCCTCGTCACCAACGACGACGGCATCCATGCGCGCGGGTCTGAAAGTCTGCGAGGACATTGCGCGCGCGCTGTCCGACGACGTCTGGGTGGTGGCGCCGGAAACCGACAATTCCGGCGTTTCGCATTCGCTCTCGCTCAACGATCCGCTGCGGCTGCGCGAGGTGGGCGAGCGGCAATTCGCGGTCAAGGGCACGCCGACCGATTGCGTGATCATGGCGGTGCGCCACATCATGACCGACGCAGCGGCCGGACCTCGTGCTGTCCGGCGTCAATCGCGGGCAGAACGTGGCCGAGGACGTGAGCTATTCCGGCACCGTCGCGGGCGCGATGGAAGGCACCGTGCTCGGCATTCCCTCGATCGCGCTGTCGCAGGCCTATGGCCCCGGCAATCGCGACGCGCCGCCCTGGGACACCGGCCGCCGGTTCGGCCCCGATCTCATTCGCCAGATTCTCGCCGCCGGCATCCCGCGGGGCTCGCTGGTCAACGTCAATTTTCCCGATTGCAATGCCGAGGCGGTGCAGGGCGTTTCGGTGACGGCGCAGGGCCGGCGCGATCAGGACCTGCTGCGGATCGAGCCGCGCTTCGACGGGCGCAGCAATCCGTATTACTGGATCGCGTTTTCGCGCAAGGGCAGGCCCAACGCCGGTCGACGGCACCGACCTTTCCGCGCTCGCCGCCAACCGCATTTCGGTGACGCCGCTGCGGCTCGATCGCACCGATACGGCCTATATGACGAAACTCGCGGAAGCATTGGACGAGCCCGGCGCGCGAGCAGCAAAAGTGTGAAGCGGTTTTGCGTTAGCGAGCGCGTCAAATAACCACGAGGCCCGAGATGTGGCCCAGCAAGACGAACAAGAATTTCGACCGCATGGAATTCATGCTGACGCTGCGGCGGCGCGGCATCACCGATGCCGCCGTGCTGCGCGCGATGGATGAAGTGCCGCGCGAGATGTTTCGTGCGCGGAATCGATGCGCGATCAGGCCTATCAGGATCACGCGCTGCCGATCGAATGCGGCCAGACCATCAGCCAGCCTTACGTGGTCGCCTACATGACCGAGCTGCTCGAATTGCAGCCGCAGCATCGCGTGCTCGAGATCGGCACCGGCTCGGGCTATCAGGCCGCGGTGATTTCCCGCATCGCCTCGCAATGTGGTGTCGATCGAGCGCTATCGCACGCTGGCGGAATCCGCGCGCAAGACGCTTCGACCGCATCGGCTATACCAATATCGAGGTGATTACCGGCGACGGCTTCGAAGGCGCTGCGCATCGCGCGCCGTTCGATCGCATCATCGTCACCGCGGCCGCAGAAAGCGTGCCGCAGGCGCTGCTCGATCAGCTTGCCGAGGGCGGCATCCTGGTGGTGCCGATTGGACCGCATACCGGCCCGCAGCAGATCGTGCGGCTTCGAAAGACCGGCTGAGGGGATCACGCGCGAGGAGGGGATCGCGGTGCGTTTCGTGCCGCTCTTGCCCGGGCAAGCAAAGGAATTGTGAACCAAGATACGAGGCAAAACGCACCGGCAGGATCGTTAAGGTTTACGGCAGCCTCCGGTTAAGCCGCCATTTACTCCGCCGGTGTTAACTCGCGCTTACGTTTGTTGCGTACGAGTGAGTTTGTCCCGATGCGTTCTCCTGCCGAGCCCGTCCGCTCGCCTTCGGTGTTCCGTCTGGCCGTGTGCGCCTCGCTCGCGATGGCGACCGCCGGCTGCAGCGGCGACACCAATCGCTTCGAGCAGCCTTTCTCCAATCCGTTCGCGTCCCAGCCGCAGCCCGAGGCCACCGGCTCGGTGCCGGCGCAGCGTCCGAACTACGTCGAAAGCCGCCCGCTGCCGCCGCAGGGTCAATATGCGCAGCCCTATCCGGCGCCCCAATACCAGCCGCCGCCGCAGGGCTATTCGCAGCCATTGCCGCCGCCGCCGCGGGTGTCGCAGCCCGCTACCGTGCGGCCGGTGGTCGCGCAGCCCTCGCAGAAGCAATGGGGCTGGGAGGGCGGCACTCCGATCACGGTCGCGCAGGGCGAGACCATCCAGAGCCTCTCGAACCGCTATGGCGTGCCGGCGATCGCGATTGCCGAAGCCAATGGCATGTCGACCGGGACGCCGATCTATCCCGGCCAGCGCCTGGTGATCCCGAAATACCGCTATGGCCAAACCGCCGCCGCGCTCGCCGCCGCCGCCCGCTCGGCGGCGCCCGGCCTACACCGGCTCGCGTGCGCCAGATCGGCGCGCCGCGCCGGCAGGGAACGCGCATGTCGTCGGTCCCGGCGAAACCCTGTTCAGCGTCGCGCGGCGCTATCACATCAGCCCGGTCGCGCTGGCGCAGGCCAACAACCTGCCGCCGCATCATCAGTTGCGCATGGGCGAACGCCTGAACATTCCGGGTGCCGCCGGCCAGCGTCTGGCGCAGCAGTCCGTACGTCCGGCGCCTGCGATTTCAGCGGCGCCGCAGCGCGTGGTGCAGGCGCCGCCGCCGCCGCGCATGGCCGAATTCCAGCCGGCGCCGCCTCCGGCTGCCCGCGTCATCACGCCGGCCAAGGACAATCCGGCCCGCCGAGGAAGCCAAGCCCGAGCCCGCAGAGGCATCGGCCAACAATTCGCCCGGCTTCCGCTGGCCCGCCCGCGGCCGCGTGATCACGGGCTTCGGTCCGAAGCCGACCGGCCAGCAGAATGACGGCATCAATCTCGCCGTGCCGGAAGGCACGCCGATCAAGGCCTCGGATGACGGCGTCGTCGCCTATGCCGGCAACGAGCTGAAGGGCTACGGCAATCTGGTGCTGGTGCGGCACTCGAACGGCTTTGTCACCGCCTATGCGCATGCCAGCGAGCTGATGGTGAAGCGCGGCGACAACGTGAAGCGCGGGCAGACGATCGCCAAGTCCGGTCAGACCGGCAACGTGACCTCGCCGCAACTGCATTTCGAGATCCGCAAGGGCGCCACCCCGGTCGATCCGATGCAGCATCTGGCAGGTGCGATGTAATTCGCCGTCATTCCGGACGCCGCGTAGCGGCGATCCGGAATCCAGCGTCAATCGACGATATTCTCTGGATTCCGGGCTCGCGCGTTCCGCGCGCCCGGAATGACGCCGTCTATGACGCCGACAGCCGCACACCCTTGCGTCCGGCCAGGTCCTGAACGAACTGCCATGCCACGCGGCCGGATCGCGCGCCGCGGGTCGTCGCCCATTCCAGCGCCTCGCGCCGCAATTCGTCGGGCTCGGCGGGAATGCGGAAATGCTTCACATAGCCTTCGACCATCGCCAGGAATTCGTCCTGGCTGCATTTGTGGAAGCCGAGCCACAGCCCGAACCGATCCGACAGCGACACTTTCTCTTCCACCGCTTCGCCCGGATTGATCGCGGTCGAGCGTTCGTTCTCCATCATGTCGCGCGACATCAGATGGCGCCGGTTCGAGGTCGCGTACAGGATGACGTTTTCCGGCCGGCCCTCGATGCCGCCCTCCAGCACCGCCTTCAGCGACTTGTAGGAGGTATCGTCGCCGTCGAAGGAGAGGTCGTCGCAGAACACGATGAAGCGATAGGGGGTGTCGCGCAGCATCGCCATCAGCGCCGGCAGGCTTTCGATATCCTCGCGGTGGATTTCGATCAGCTTGAGCAGGCCCCGGCTTGTTCGAGGAGGCATTGACGCTCGGCATGCGCGGCCTTGACCAGCGACGACTTTGCCCATGCCGCGCGCGCCCCAGAGCAGCGCATTGTTGGCCGGCAGCCCGCGGGCGAACCGCTCGGTATTCTCGATCAGGGTATCGCGCATGCGGTCGATGCCCTTGAGTAGCGCAAGCTCCATCCGATTGACGCGCGGGACCGGGGTGAGCTTGTGGCCGTCGGCCTGCCAGATGAAGGCGTCGGCGGCCTTGAAATCGATGCGCGGGGTCGGAGCGGGTGACAGCCGTTCCAGAGCCGACGCGATCCGGATCAGGGTGTCGTCAGAATTGGCGGGCCGCGGCCGGCGGTTTCTGGCCCCCTTGGCCGGCTTTTTTGGCTTTCGCATGCGGCTGCGGGTCCTTTGAACGGAGTGTCCGCGAACCCTTAGCGGGGCGGAAAAAAGCCTGCAAGACCAGCGATTTGCTTCGCCGTTGCGGCATCTTGGCCGGCGCATCCCATATCATTGCAATTGGGGCCGTCGCCCGCTATAGTCCGCGCCGTTTTCGGGCGCGAGGCGCGCGCCGAACGACACGCTCAATGAGGCCGTTCGATGCTTATCACGCCCGCCTATGCGCAGGCCCTCGGGGGCGACACCAATTCCATGCTGGTGTCGTTGCTTCCCTTCATTCTGATTTTCGTCATCATGTATTTCCTGATCCTGCGCCCGCAGCAGAAGCGGGTGAAGCAGCACCAGGAGATGGTGAAGAACGTGCGTCGCGGCGACACCGTGGTCACTTCCGGCGGGCTGATCGGCAAGGTGACGAAGGTGGTCGACGACGACCAGCTCGAGATCGAGGTGTCGGACGGCGTCAGGATCCGTCAGATGCGGCAGATGATCAGCGACGTGCGCGCCAAGGGCGAGCCGGTCAAGGACGAAGGCTGAGGGCGGGCGACCTCTTCTAACAGGGTACGGCCATGCTTTACATGTCGCGCTGGAAGATGCTGGCGATTCTCGCAACGACGTTCGTCGTCTGCGCCTTCGCGATTCCGAATTTCTTCCCGAAGGAAGTCGTCGACAAGTGGCCGAAATGGGCCCAGCGCCATGTCGTGCTCGGGCTCGATCTGCAGGGCGGCTCGCACATCCTGCTGGAGGTGGATTCCGGCGCCGTGCGCAAGGAGAAGGTCGAGGCCCTGCGCGACGACGTGCGTCGTGTCGTGCGCGAGAACAAGCTCGGCAGCCCGGCTGCCGTAACGGTGCGCGGCAATACCGTCGAGTTCCGCATGCGCGAAGGTGGCGACGCGCGGCTTGCCTTGCAGAAACTCAATGAATTGTCGCAACCGCTTGGCGGACTGCTGCAGGCCACCGGCCAGCGCACGGTCGATGTACAGGATGCCGGCGACGGCCTGTTCCGACTGACCGTGACCGAGCCGGCTTTGGTCGAGCGCATCCGTCAATCGGTCGAGCAGTCGATCCAGATCATCGAACGGCGCGTCAACGAGCTCGGCACGGTCGAGCCGTCGATCCAGCGTCAGGGCGTGGACCGCGTGCTGGTGCAGGTGCCGGGTCTGCAGGACCCGCAACGCCTGAAGGATCTGCTCGGCAAGACCGCGAAACTCACCTTCCGCATGGTCGACATGACCACGACGCCGGAGCAGGCCTTGCAGGGCAAGGTGCCGGCGGATTCCGAAATTCTTAAAGGCAGCAAGGCCGAGAACAACCAGCCCTATGTGATCGAGCGCCGGGTGGTGGTCTCGGGCGAGGACCTGATCGATGCGCAGGCGACCTTCGATCAGCGCACCAGCGAACCGGTGGTGTCCTTCAAGTTCAATACCAACGGCGCGCGCCGCTTTGCGACCGCCACCCAGGAGAATGTCGGGCGGCCGTTCGCGATCGTGCTCGACAATGAGGTGATATCGGCACCGGTAATCCGCGAGCCGATCATCGGCGGGTCGGGGCAGATTTCCGGCAATTTCACCGTGCAGGCAGCCAACGATCTGGCAATCCTGCTGCGCGCCGGCGCGCTGCCGGCCCCGCTCACGATCATCGAGGAGCGCACCGTCGGCCCCGGTCTCGGCCAGGATTCCATCGACAAGGGCATGCGCGCGGCCTGGATCGGCTCGATCGCGGTCATCGTCTTCATGTTCGCGACCTATGGCCTGTTCGGGCTGTTCGCCAATATCGCGGTCGCGATCAACGTCGCGATGATTTTCGGCATTCTGTCGCTGCTGAATGCGACGCTGACGCTGCCGGGCATTGCCGGCATCGTGCTCACCGTCGGCATCGCGGTGGATTCCAACGTGCTGATCTATGAGCGCATCCGCGAAGAGGTGCGGGCCGGGCGCTCGGCGCTCGAACGCCATCGATGCCGGATTCACCCGCGCGCTCGCGACCATTCTCGATTCCAATATCACGACCTTCATCGCTGCCGCGGTGCTGTTCTATATCGGCACCGGCCCGGTGCGCGGCTTTGCCGTGACGCTCGGCATCGGCATCGTCACGACGGTGTTCACCGCCTTCACGTTCACGCGCCTGCTGGTCGCGCTGTGGGTGCGCTGGTGGCGGCCGCGCACCGTTCCGATCTGATCGAAAGAAGAAACGTGCATATCCCGCTCCTTCGCATCGTCCCCGACGACACCAAATTCGACTTCATGCGCTTCCGGCGCATCAGCTTTCCCGTGTCGGCGGTTCTGTCGATCGCGGCGATGGTGCTGTTCTTCTTCAATGGACTGAATTTCGGCGTCGATTTCGTCGGCGGCACCCTGATCGAAGTGCAGCAGAAGGGCGGTCCCGCCGATCTCGCCCGCATGCGCGCGACCATGAGCGGTCTCGGCCTCGGCGACGTGCAGCTTCAGCAATTCGGCTCTCCGACCGACGTACTGATCCGCATCCCGCAGCAGCCCGGCGGCGAGGAAGCGCAGCAGCAGGCGGTGCAGAAGGTGCGCGGTGCGCTCGGCAATGAGGTCGATTACCGGCGTGTCGAGGTGGTGGGACCGCGCGTTTCGACCGAGTTGCTCGCCTACGGCATGATCGGCCTGTTATTCGCGATCTGCGCGATCTTCGTCTATCTCTGGTTCCGGTTCGAATGGCAATTCGCGCTCGGCGCCATGGTCGCCAACGTGCACGATCTCGTGCTGACGATCGGCTTCATGTCGCTGACCCAGATCGATTTCGATCTCACCAGCATCGCGGCCTTGCTCACCATCCTCGGCTATTCGCTGAACGACACCGTGGTCATCTACGACCGCATCCGCGAAATGCTGCGGCGCTACAAGAAGATGTCGATTGCGGACCTGCTGAACATCTCCGTCAATTCGACGCTGTCGCGCTCGGTCATCACCCACGTCACCGTGACGCTGGCGCTGCTCGCGCTGTTCTTCTTCGGCGGCCACGCCATCCATTCGTTCACGGCGACCATGCTGTTCGGCGTGGTGCTGGTCGGCACCTATACGTCGATCTTCATCGCCGCCCCGATCCTGATCTATCTCGGCGTCGGTCTCGGCCGGCAGGAGGCCGATGAGCCGACGCCTGCGAAATTCGAGCCGGAAGTCGCGACCAAGGCCGCTCCCAAGGCCGCGGCCGCCGCAAAGCCCGCGGCGCCGAAACCCGCCGCCAAGGCTCCCAGCAAGTCGGCGTCCGGCAAGCCGGCGGCCGCCAAGCGCTGAGTGGCCGGCGACACTTCCAGAACACCGCATTTTCCGGGGCAGGCGCCGATCGACAGCTATGGCCGCGGCGGCTTTCGCTTCGCCGGCATGTCGCATCGCGGCTCGCTGCTCTGCCTGCCGAGCGGCATCTATGCGTGGCCGGTAACCGAGCCCGCGCGCATCACGATGGAAACGCTCGGCCCGGTCCTCGCGGAAGCGGATCGGATCGGGCTGCTGTTGATCGGTACCGGGCCGAGCGCTGGCCCTTGCCGGTGGAACTGCTGTCGGCTATTCGCCAGCCACAAAATTTCCGCCGAAACCAGCCGGACCGGGCAGGCCGCCAACACCTACAACATCCTGCTCGAAGAAGGCCGCAAGGTCGCCGCCGCCCTGATCGTGGTCGATTGAAATCGCGTAGGCTCGAGCCGCATGACAGACGACGCCGACTATTGCGAAGGTCTGGTTCGGGACAGCGACAAGGACCGCTTTCTCGCGACGCTGTTCGCGCCGGCGCGATATCGCGTCCGATCTGTTCGTCGCTCTATGCCTTCGATCTCGAGACCGCGGCGGTGGCGCAACGCGTGCGCGATCCGGCGGCCGGCGAAATCCGGCTGCAATGGTGGCACGATGCGCTCGCGGGCATCCTGGAATGCGACCGGCAATCCGGTCGCCGACGCGATGCTGGAAACGACGGCGCGTTATGGCATCGACACGTCGCTCGCGCTGTCGCTGATCGATGCCAGACGGCAGGCGCTTTACCAAAGCGAGACATCAGACCGAAGCCGAATTCGAGCTGTTCTGCTTCCGGAGACCGCAGGCGCGATCTACCTCATGGCCGCGCAAGTGCTGGGCGGCGCGCCGGACGAGGCTGACGAAGCTTGCCTGCCATCACGCCGGCGTCGTGACCGCAACCGGCGACGCGGCGCTGGCGACAGCGACATCTCGACGCGGTAAAATCGCTGATCCGGAGACTTTGCCGGAACGCCGTGCTGCCGGCCTTGCTGCCGCTCGCGCTTGCCGTCGACGACCGCGCGGCGCTCGCGCAATGGCGCAAGCAATGGATTCTGTGGCGGGCGTCGAAGAATCTGGCGGCGTGGTTGTAGCCCACCTGTCGTCATTCCGGGGCGCTTGCCATAAACGCGTCTACGCGCGTCTTCGACCGCGCTATGGCAAGCGAACCCGGAATCCAGATGATCTGTGGTTGTCTATGGATTCCGGCTCCGCTGCTTCGCAGCGTCCCGGAATGACGAAGAATTAGAACGCGAAGCGGTCGCGCAGGTTCTGCCGGCCGGCAACGATGCGCGCCACCACTTCCTTCTCGCTTTCGCTTGCGATCAGGGGGTCGATCAGGTCGATCTGGTTCATCGCGACCAGTTGCAGGATATCGGTGCGAACCTCGTCCGGAGCGTCCGCGCGGCAACCGTTCGACCACCTGCAGGCGTTCCGGCACCGGCACTTTCTCCGGATTGTCGGTCAGGAATTGCTGCAGATCGTTCTCGGCAAGGCGATCGCCTTCGACGAAGGCATAGAGACCGGTGCCGGTGCGGCGGTCCGGGAACGCCACGATCACGGCATCGCGGACGCCGGCATATTGCTTCAGGCGAGCCGTCAGGCGCGGCGCGTCGTTGACGAAACGCGGGCCTGAGCCTTCGCGGTCGGTGAAATTCAGCAGGCCGCGGGTGATCCAGTAATAGACCTTCTTGCCGGTCGCCATCCAGATGCGTGTCGGCCAGGTCTTGCGCGACAGGATGCGCTTCTCGGAGGCGGTGAGGAAAGCCGGCGCATAGCGGCGCTTGTGCTTGAGCATGTGCCGCAGGTCTTCATAGGCGGCGATGCGGAACATCGCGTCCGCGCCGCGCGAAGCGGGTCGCGAGCTGAAAATCGGTCAGCGAGGCATAGCCGGTCGGCGTGCGCAGCCAGTTCTGCTCCTTGGCGAGATCGTTATGGGTCAGGCATTCGCGGTGCAGGCTGCGCAGCGCGCGCCGCGCCGAACGGAAATATTGATCGTCGCCTTCGGGCTTTGCGATGTGCATCGGCAGCCCGTCGATCCAGCCGCGCACCAGCGCCGCCTTGCCGTGATAGAGCAGCGGGGGCGCGACCCCGAAGCCGCCCGCGATCTCGAGGCCGCGGGCCTCGCGCTTCAGAAAATGCCGGGCAATGCCGGCGCTCCACCACGGCACCAGGTCGATCCGGCGCAGCACCGCCTCAACCTCGCCGTTGGGTGTCAGGAAGGTGCCGCGCTCCACGGTCGAGAAAACGTCCTGTTTCAGCACCAGGCGGCTGCGGAAACGGCCGGAAAGCTCGGCGGGGATGGTGTCCGGATCGGTCATGGATGTCATTCGGCGGCGATCAGACGTTCGCCGCGGTTGTCCAGGCATCCAGATCGAGGTCCAGAGCCCGGGCCGTCAAGGCGCGCTTCTTCGCGATGGTCTTGGCGGGGCCGCGCAGCCGCTGGCCGTTCTCGTCTCGGGTCGGCATTTGCGCCAGCGGCGGAAACAGTCCGAAATTGACATTCATCGGCTGGAAGGAGCGCGGCCCGGCATCGATGGTCTCGATATGGCCGCCGGTGATATGGCCAAGCAGCGCGCCATGCGCCGTGGTCGGAGGCGGCGGGTCGCTGCGGCAGCGCAAGCCGCTCGGCGGCGGCAAAGCGGCCGGCCAGAAGCCCGATGGCGGCGGATTCGACATAACCCTCGCAGCCGGAAATCTGCCCGGCAAAACGCAGCCGGGGCAGTCGCCTTGCAGGCGCAAGCTCTCATCCAGCACTTTCGGCGAATTCAGGTAGGTGTTCCGGTGCAGGCCGCCGAGCCGGGCGAATTCGGCTTGTTCAAGTCCGGGGATCATGCGCAGCAGCCGGGACTGCTCGCCATGTTTCAGCTTGGTCTGGAAGCCGACCATGTTGAACAGCGTTCCCAGCTTGTTGTCCTGCCGAAGCTGAACCACCGCATAAGCCTTCTCATGCGGTTTGTGAGGATTGGTAAGGCCGAACGGCTTCATCGGACCGTGCCGCAGGGTTTCGCGCCCGCGCTTCGCCATCACTTCGACCGGCAGGCAGCCGTCGAAATAGGGCGTGGTCGCTTCCCATTCGTGAAACGAGACGGTGTCGGCGTCGACCAACGCATCGACGAAGGCATCGTATTGCGCCCGGTCGAGCGGGCAATTGATGTAGTCGGCGCCCGACGCCGCCGGGGCCCGCCTTGTCGTAGCGCGACTGAAACCAGGCCACCGACATGTCGATCGAATTCGCGATGCACGATCGGCGCAATCGCGTCGAAGAAGGCCAGCGCGTCCTCGCCGCTCGCGATTGCGGATCGCTTCCGCAAGTGCAGGAGACGTGAGAGGGCCGGTCGCGACGATGACATTGTCCCAGTCTGCGGGCGGCAGGCCGTCGACCTCGCCGCGATCGATCCGGATCAGCGGATGGCTTTCGATCGCCTGCGTCACGGCGGCCGAGAATTCGTCGCGGTCGACCGCAAGCGCGCCGCCGGCCGGCACCTGATGGGCATCCGCCGACCGCATGATGAGCGAGCCGAGCCTGCGCAACTCCTCGTGCAGCAGACCGACCGCATTGGTGCTCGCGCATCGTCGGAGCGGAAGGAATTGGAGCAGACGAGCTCGGCCAGCGCATCGGTCCGGTGCGCAGCCGTTGCCCGCAGCGGCCGCATCTCATGGATCACCGCCGGCACGCCGCGCGCGGCGATCTGCCATGCCGCTTCGCAGCCGGCGAGGCCGCCGCCGATGATATGGATTGGGGTCGTCATGGGCGACTTGCTAAGCGAAGCCGCCCGGCGGGGCAATCCGCACATGAAAACGCCCGCGAGGCGCGGGCGTTGTCATTGTTACCGAAAGTGTCGGTTCAATCAGGCAGTGCGCTCGGCATTTTCCCAGGCGATGCGCGGGATATCGGAGCGGCTGATGCCGATATCGGCGAGTTCGCGGTCGCCCAGCCGGGAAAGCTCCTGGAGGCTGGAGCCGTAGGCACGCCATTGCCGCAGGAAGCGGAAGAAGTGTGCGAGGAACATGATGGTTATCCTTTTGAAAGATCAGCAGAAGTCCAACTGATTCTGACAACAAGATAGGCCCTCATGGTGCGCCGCAACAGTTTCTATGTTGCGGTGCAGCTATTCCCAAAATGCATAATAACGGTCATTTTTCATTAAAGTTTGAAGCAAAATGAGCGTGCTATAGGCAAAAAGCCTGAAAAACGGGCTTTTTCGATGCTTCGAATTTGCATAGGTCGAGATGGCGGCCGTCAGCGCCGCAAACGCTCGATCAGCTCGAGATTTGGATAGGAATTGGCCGGCAGGCCGAGCTTGATCTGCGCCTGCTTGACTGCGGCCTTGGTATCGAACCCCATCTTTCCGTCCGGTTTGCCAGGCTCGAAACCGCGCGCGACCAGGAGCTTCTGCAGTTCCAGAAGCTGTTTTGCATCGAGCGAGGCGATCTGCTGGGTGCCGCGCTGTACCGGCGGCGCACCGGCGATGCGGTTGGCGAGATAGGCAGCCGTGGTCGAGTAAACCAGCGACTGGTTCCATTTCAGAAATATCTGGAAATTGTCATAGGCCAGAAACGCCGGTCCGAACCGCCCCATCGGCAGCAGCACCGAAGCCTTGAGATCGTCCGCCGGCAGCGGCTGGCCATTCGCGAGCGTGACGCCCAATTTGGCCCATTGCGAGCGCGGGTGCTGGATCGAGAGATCGGCCTGATGCCAGGGCAGGTTCTGCGGCACTCGCACCTCGGTGAGCCAGGGCTCGCCGCGTTTCCATCCGAGCTTGGACAGGAAATTGCCGGCGGAGCCGAGTGCATCGGCGGCGCTGTTCAGCAGATCGCGGCGGCCGTCGCCGTCATAGTCGACGGCGTAATCGAAATAATGCGACGGCAGGAATTGCAATTGCCCGAGCTCGCCGGCCCAGGGGCCGCGCATCGCGTCGGGCTGCAGGTCGCCGCGCTGTATGACTTTCAACGCCGACAGCAATTCCTTCTGGAACATCTCGGAACGGCGGCAATCGAAGCCGAGCGATACCAGCGAGCGGATGGTTGGCAGGTCGCCGATATTGGCGCCGAAATCGGTCTCCAGCCCCCAGAAGGCAAGGATCGGTTGCGCCGGCACGCCGAATTCCTTCTCGATGCGGTCAAAAACCGCCGCATGCTGCTGGATCAACTGGCCGGCTTTCTGGATGCGGTAGGCGGAAGCCATCCGGTCGGAAAATTGCAGAAAGCTTTGCGCGAACACTCCCTGACCGCGATCCCGGTTCACGATCGACTGGTCGTAGATGAAATAGGGCTGCACGGAGGCGAGCGTCTGACGCGAAATGCCGGCGGTCAGCGCCTCGCGCGTGAATTCCTCGATCCAGGTGCCGAACGGCTGATTGCCACGACAGCCCGCGGCCTGCGCCAGCGAAGCGGAGGCCAGAAACACCAGAACGGAAAGGCAAATGCACGAACGCCGCATCGACTTGCTCCTTTACCGCAGTGCAAACCTGCGGCAGCGACAGTCGTCGCGTCAAGCGTTCATGGCCGCGATTGGATCGCGCACCGCGCCGGGGCGGCGTTGCAATTCGTGCATGCATGCAAGTGGAAGCTTTTCGGCCACTGCGCTTGCCTGCGCCGCGTGGCGAGGTCGCCGGGTCTCCGACAAGTGGCGGCCTCAGGCCGGGCGCACGCCGGGCTTGCCGTTCGGCGGAAACAGGAACTCGACCCCGGCATTTTCCAGCGCCCCCTGAAGGGGCGCGAGAGCCGCTTCGACCGTCGCCGGCGGGCCGTTCGACTCTTCCAGGCGCCGGATGGTCGAACTGGAAATCTTCGCGGCTTCCGACAATTCCCGCACCGACCAATTGGCGACGCCGCGGGCCGCGCGGATCTGCGCGCCGGTCGAGCACCGTCCGTTCGGCGCCCGAAACCGCCGGCCAGACCTTGCTGTCATGGATGTCGGAGGACATGCCGACCCATTCGCGGACCGCGCCGGTTTCCAGCATGATCGGCGCGGCGCGCGACAGCATCCAGCGATACGAGCCGTCCGGCTGCCGCACCTGATGCTCGACCTGATATTCGTTCTTCAGGTTGATGGCTGCGCTCCAGGCCTTCAGCGTGCGCTCGCGATCGTCGGGATGCACCAGATCGATCCAGCGCGAGCCGAGCAGGTCGGCCGGATTCTCGCCGCGCAATTCCCGCCAGTTGCGGATATCGAGCAGCTTGCCCTCGGCGTCCGCCGTCCACACGAAGGAATTGGTCGCGACCACCAGCGCGCGAAAGCGTGAATCGGCGGCGTCGCGCGCGAGCGCGATTTCGCGCTGCGAGGTGACGTCGAGCGCGACACCATAGGCGCGCGTCGGCGTTCCGGACTTGTCGAGATGAACTTCGGTGCGGCTGGAGATCCAGCGCAACTTTCCGTTCGGCTGAATGATGCGCAATTCGCGATCGAGCGGCAGGCCTTCGCCGACGATCCGATCGAACTCGCCGGCCGGCCTGCGGTCGTCCGGGTGCATCAATTCGACGATCGCCGGATAGGAAGGTTCGACCGATCCCGGTTTCAGGCCGAGAAGTGCGTAGAAGCCGTCCGACCACGCCATCTTGCGGGTCGCGAAATCGAGGCTCCAAATTCCGGCGCTCGCCTTTTCTTCGAGAAATTTCAACGTTTCGAGCGGACCGGCTTCACCTTCGAGCAGCACCATCACACCCCTCCCTGTAGCGGGGTCGTCGACTGTCGAAATTTACGCCACTCACATGCTATCACACAAAAATTGTTGCTCGCAATGGGTGGTACCGAAAAAATTGTGCATTGCCGTTGTCTTGCATGGAAATTGGAACCGCGATCTCCTGTGATTGCTGGCGGGGAATTTGTATGGCCGAAGTGAAGGCGCTGTTTTTCGATATTTTCGGCACGGTGGTGGATTGGCGGGGCGGCATTGCGCGCGAGGCGAAAAAGCTCCTGAAGCCGCTCGGCTACAAGCTCGACTGGATCGCTTTCGCGCAAGCCTGGCGGGACGAATATCAGCCGGCGATGGAGAAAGTGCGCGCCGGCCGCATCCCCTTCAGCAAGCTCGATGCGCTGCATCGGCGCAATCTCGATCGCATCCGGCCGAAATTCGGGCTGGAGAAACTGGACGAGGATGTCTGCGGCAAACTCAACACCGCCTGGCATCGGCTCGACGCCTGGCCGGACGCGACCAAAGGGCTGAAGCGATTGCGCAAGCGCTTCCTGCTGGCGCCGGTATCGAACGGCAATATTTCGCTGATGGCCGATCTCGCGCGCCACAACGGATTTCGCTGGGACGCCATTCTCGGCGCCGAGATCGCGGGCGACTACAAGCCGAAGCCGGTCGTCTATCGCGCGGCCTGCGCGGCCTTCGATCTGCCGCCGCAAGCCTGCATGATGGTGGCGGCGCACAGCTACGATCTGAAGGCGGCGGCGGCTTGCGGCCTGCGGACCGCGCATGTCGCAAGGCCGGACGAAGACGGACCCGGCACCGGAGAAAAGCGTCCCGCCATCAAGGTCGATGTCGCGGCGAAGGACTTTGTCGATCTCGCCCGCAAGCTGAAGACCTGACCGGCACGCCGCTTTGCGTCCGCGGCTATTTCACGAAGGTTTCGGCGAGCCCCTTCACGCTTTCCTTGATCTGCGGATCCTGCATCTTTTCGCTCACATTCAGCGTGATCTCCTGCAGCTTCGCGCGAATGGGCGCGGGCATCGCCTTTGCGACTTTCGGCGCGACCTCGTTGAGCGCCTTGAGCCGCGCGCGGCGCCAGTCGTCGCTGATGCCCTCGGTGGTGAAGGTCGTAATCACGCCCGCGATGGTCTGCGCGATGCTGCCGCCGATCTGGTTGAGCCCGCCCTTGAATTTCGGATTGTCGCGTTCCGCCGCGGGCGCCGTTGCGAGCTTGGCGGCGATGGCATCGAGCGCATAGCCCCAGAGCGCAATCTGGAAATCGGAGAAGCGGCCATACTCGGCCTCGAACGTTGCGATGTTCTGCGGAATGAGCTTTGCGGTCTTCGGATTGGTCGCTGCCTGCATCAGATTGTTGGTGCCGGTCCCGGCCAGCATGTAGACGAGGCCGACCCGGTCTCCGATTGCCATCCATTGATTGATTCTGGGCAGATCCGAAAATTCGACGCCGGTGGCGGAGGTCGCCGACGTATCGAAGACCTTGTCCAGCAGCGCCTTCACCTCCGGGGTCGCTTTCGCGCGGCGGCTTGCCGGTCTTTGCCGAATTGCGCGCGAGCCGGACGAACTGATTGGCCGCCTGTTCCGCGGTCACGACCTTGGCGCGGTCCACGCCGGCAAAGGCCGATGGCGGCAGGGCGAGCGAGACGGCGACGAGCGCAAGCAACCAGGCAGGACGCATTCGGATTCCTCGATTTGCGTGGAAAGCCAATGCTACCGGACTTGGTCTGCCGACCCAAGCGCATGGCTCGGACCCTCGCCGGGCGCGGCTCCGTTGCCTGCGCAAATGCCGGTCTGCTATAGGTCGCGGGCGGATATTTCCGCGCCTTCACCCGGAGCCTGCAATGTCCGTCGACGCGGCGACCGTTCGCCGAATTGCCCATTTGTCCCGGATCGCCGTCGCCGACGGCGAGGTGGAGCATCTGCGCGGCGAACTGAACGCGATCCTGGCCTTCGTCGAGCAACTGTCGGAGGTCGATGTCGACGGCGTCGAGCCGATGACCTCGGTCACGCCGATGGTGATGAAAAAGCGCGCAGGACGTCGGTGACCGACGGCGGCATCGCCGAAGACGTGCTGCGCAACGCGCCGCTGCCCGAAGGACACTATTTCGTCGTTCCGAAGGTTGTCGAGTGATGTGCCTCGCCTGCGAAGAAGCCGACATGTATTACCGCTGGCAGCTCATCCAGCAGATCGCCAAGGGCGAGATGCCGGAGGGCCACAGCGAGGAAGACCTGCGCGCGCTGGGACTGCCGCTGCCGGCGAGATCGAGGTCGTCGAGGAGCCGGACGGCACCAAGGTGGTGCGCCAGAAGGCGCCGGCGCACGAAAGCCCGCCGACTTTGCCTGCGACAGCCCGAACGAATGACCGCGCTCACCATCGCTCACGATCGCGCAGGCGCGTGACGGGCTCAAAACACAAAAGCTTCAGCGCAGCCGAACTCACCGACGCGCATATCGCGGCGGTCGAGCAGGCGCGCGCGCTCAATGCCTATGTGCTCGAGACGCCGGATCACGCGCGCGCGCAGGCGAAGGCGTCCGACGCGCGCATCGCGTCCGGCAATGCCGGTCCGCTCGAAGGCATCCCGATCGGCGTGAAGGATCTGTTCTGCACCAGGGATGTGCGCACCACCGCCTGCTCGCACATCCTCGGACAACTTCGTGCCGACCTATGAATCGACCGTCACCGCGCAGCTCTGGCGCGACGGCGCGGTGATGCTCGGCAAGACCAACAACGACGAATTCGCCATGGGCTCGTCGAACGAGACCTCGGCGCTTCGGTCCGGTGATCTCGCCGTGGCGGCGCAACGGGCTCGAACACGCCGCTGGTGCCGGGCGGCTCGTCCGGCGGTTCGGCGGCGGCGGTCGCGGCGCAGCTCTGTCTTGGCGCGACCGGCACCGATACCGGCGGCTCGATCCGCCAGCCGGCGGCCTTCACCGGCATCGTCGGCATCAAGCCGACCTATGGCCGCTGCTCGCGCTGGGGCATCGTCGCCTTCGCGTCGTCGCTCGATCAGGCCGGACCGTTCACGCGCACGGTGCGCGACAGCGCGATCCTGCTTCGCTCGATGGCCGGTCACGACCCGAAGGACACCACCAGCGCCGACATCGCCGGTGCCGGATTACGAGGCGGCGATCGGCAAGTCGGTGAAGGGCATGAAGATCGGCATTCCGAAGGAATACCGGATCGACGGCATGCCGCCCGAAATCGAGACGCTTGTGGGAGCAGGGCGCGGCCTGGCTGAAGGCTGCCGGCGCCGAGATGGTCGAGATCTCGCTGCCGCATACCAAATACGCGCTGCCGGCCTATTACATCGTGGCGCCGGCGGAGGCCTCGTCCAATCTCGCGCGCTATGACGGCGTGCGCTACGGCCTGCGCGAGCAGGGCCGCGACGTCATCGGCATGTATGAGGCGACGCGCGCGGCGGGCTTCGGCGCCGAGGTGCGCCGCCGCATCATGATCGGCACCTATGTGCTCTCGGCCGGCTATTACGACGCCTATTATCTGCGCGCGCAGAAGGTGCGCACGCTGATCAAGAGGGATTTCGAGGACGTGTTCGCCGCGGGCGTCGATGCGATCCTGACGCCGGCGACGCCGTCGGCCGCCTTCGGCGTCGGCGAGAAGGGCGGCGCCGATCCGATCGAGATGTATCTCAACGACGTGTTCACGGTGACGGTGAACATGGCGGGCCTGCCCGGCATCTCGGTGCCGGCCGGGCTGTCGGCGGAAGGCCTGCCGCTCGGCCTGCAACTGATCGGCCGGCCGTTCGACGAGGAGACGCTGTTCACGGTCGGCGAGGTGATCGAGCAGGCGGCCGGACATTATCCGGCCGAGCGGTGGTGGTGATGGCCGCGCCGCGAAAAACCCGACAACCTCATCCGCGGCGCCGACCGGCGACTGGGAAGTCGTGATCGGCCTGGAAGTGCATGCGCAGGTGACCTCCGAGTCGAAGCTGTTCTCCGGCGCCTCGACCGCCTTCGGCGGCGAGCCGAACTCGCATGTCTCGCTGGTCGATGCGGCGATGCCCGGCATGCTGCCGGTGATCAACGAGGAATGCGTGCGGCAGGCGATCCGCACCGGGCTCGGCCTGAAGGCCAAGATCAACAACAAGTCGGTGTTCGACCGGAAGAACTATTTCTATCCCGATCTGCCGCAGGGCTATCAGATCAGCCAGTACAAGTCGCCGATCGTGGGCGAGGGCGTGGTCACCGTCGATCTGCCGGACGGCGGCAGCATCGAGGTCGGGATCGAGCGGCTGCATCTCGAGCAGGATGCCGGCAAGAGCATCCACGATCAGCATCCGACCTTGTCGCTCGTCGATCTCAACCGCTCCGGCGTCGCGCTGATGGAGATCGTGTCGAAGCCCGACATCCGCTCGTCCGAACAGGCCAAGGCCTATGTCACCAAGCTGCGCTCCATCCTGCGCTACCTCGGCACCTGCGACGGCGACATGGAGAAGGGCAACCTGCGCGCCGACGTCAACGTGTCGGTGCGCCGGCCGGGCGAGCGACCTCGGCACCCGCTGCGAGATCAAGAACGTCAATTCGATCCGCTTCATCGGCCAGGCGATCGAATACGAGGCGCGCCGCCAGATCGAGATCATCGAGGACGGCGGCACGATCGAGCAGGAGACCCGGCTGTTCGATCCCGGCAAGGGCGAGACCCGCTCGATGCGCTCCAAGGAAGAGGCGCACGACTATCGCTATTTCCCCGATCCCGATCTGCTGCCGCTGGAATTCGACGACGCCTATGTCGAGGCGCTGAAGGCGAATCTGCCGGAACTGCCGGACGAGAAGAAGGCGCGGTTCGTCGTCGGTCTATGGGCTTGCCGGCCTATGACGCCGGCGTGCTGATCGCGGAAAAGGAGAGCGCCGATTATTTCGAGGCGGTCGCAAAGGGGCGCGATGCCAAGTCGGCCGCGAACTGGGTGATCAATGAACTCGCCGGCCGGCTCAACAAGGAAGGCAAGGACATCGCCGTCGTCACCGGTCTCGGCCGCGCAGCTCGGTGCGATCCTCGATCTGATCGCCGAGAAGGTCATTTCCGGCAAGATCGCCAAGGATCTGTTCGAGATCGTCTGGAGCGAGGGCGGCGATCCGCGCGCCATCGTCGAAGCGCGCGGCATGAAGCAGGTCACCGACCTCGGTGCGATCGAGAAAGCGGTCGACGAGATCATCGCCGCCAACCCGGACAAGGTCGAGGATGCGAAGACCAACCCGAAAGCGATCGGCTGGTTCGTCGGTCAGGTGATGAAATCGTCGGGCGGCAAGGCCAATCCGCAGGCCGTGAACGACCTGTCTGAAGGCAAAGCTCGGCATCTGAGCGCGCCGCCGATCGCGGCTTCGATGCGTTCGCAGCGTCGGCATTCGCGACCAAGCGTCGCTCGATCGCTTTGACGGCACTTCGTCCCAATTTGGGGCAGCTCCGCGATTTTCTGTCGTCGCGCGGGTCGCCATGCGGCCGATGAATTCGTGTCGCGAAACGCGACTCGCTTCGACGACGCATCAGAGCGCGTCGCAAGCGAACGCTCACGATGACATCGCAACGCAGCGAATCGTCTTGCGCCGATTCGCTCGATTCGAGATCGAATTTGCATTCCGACGCCGGATTTCGGCACTTCCCCAAAAATATTTTTCTAGCTGCGCCGAGCGTCGTCGGACTTGACATCGCAAGTGTCGAAATTGCGCGTGTGATGACGAAATGACGCGCGCGCGGAGATCGCGATTTCGATTATCGCGCGCATTCAATTAGTCCTTATTTTATCGAGGCAAGTGCGATGTCGTGCGTTTGATGCGCGAACGGCGACGACGCGTGCGTCGATGTCGTCGCTGACGCACATGCGCGCGACATTCATCGCCGCTTCGAACGCTCGTAACGCGCGCTGCGAGTACACGTTTCGTTAAGTGGAGTCGCTGTTTTCTGCTTTCTGGAGTAATCGAAATGTCGTGCGGTCGATTTGCGACGCACGTTTTCGATAGCGCCATCTCTAACTTGGAGGGCACAATGGCGAAACGTAAGAAGGCTAAGGCCGCGGCCAAGGCTGCGAAGAAGACGAAGCGCAAGCCAAGAAGCGAAGTAGGCTTCGGCCACGTTACAGGAGCCGGCGACGTCCTTCGCGCGACACCATCGTGCGGACATCGCCGGCTTCATGTGACACGGAGGGCGTCGGCGAGACACCTATAAGGTCTCTCCGACGCCCTCGGTCTGTCTGGGCCAGGCTTTGGGTCCGAATTGCTGCCTTGTCATTGTCGAGCGCGGAGTTCAGCCGGCTTCAGCTTTCAGCCGTGTATTGCAGGCGCTCCAGTATTTCGGCCAGGTCATGCTCCTCTTTCGAGTTTGCCGGCCTTACGCGCCTCCCGCCATTCCGTCCCGCATTGCTTCTGACGATCATGAACCGCCGAACGCGCGGCCTTTGCCTTCCGGCGCGCGCTCGTCTTTGCTGGCGCGTGCCTGACGTCTTCGGCTTTGCCCGGCGGTGCGGCATCGATGGGCTTCCTTGCGCATGGCGTCGGTGCCAGCGCCTGCCGCCCTGCAGCCCAGCGCGAGCGCTGTCGCGCGACAGGAGCAGTATGCCGTACCATGCGACGTTCGTCATCGGCGCGCTCCTGATTTCGACCTCGCGACCGACTGTCGCGTGCGAAGGCTGGTCCATATGGAGAGCGGTTGCGATGCGGGCGAGCCGCTCCTACCTCAGTCGTCTTGAATTGCCGGGAGACGGCGATGGCGCGCAAGGCTGTAAAGACGAAGTCGAAAGTCAAATCCAAAGTCAAATCCGCGACTTCACGCAAGGCTCCGCGCCGTCCCGGCTCGCAAGGGCCAAGGCCGGCGCAAGCGTCAGCGCCCGATCGAACTGCATTACTGGCCGACGCCGAATGGCTGGAAAATCTCGATCATGCTCGAGGAATGCCGGTCTGCCTTATGTCATGAAGCCGGTGAACATCTCCACTGGCGACCAGTTCAAGGCCGAATTCCTGGCGATCTCCCCGAACAACCGGATGCCGGCGATCGTCGATCCGGACGGGCCGGGCGGGCGGCCGATCTCGGTCTTCGAGTCGGGCGCGATCCTGCAATATCTCGGGCGCAAGACCGGCAAGTTCTATCCGAGCGACGAGCGCGCGCGGGTCGAGGTCGATCAGTGGCTGATGTGGCAGATGGGCGGGCTCGGTCCGATGGCGGGGCAGGCGCATCACTTCCGCGATCTACGCGCCGGAGCAACTGCAATATCGCGATCGACCGCTACACCAACGAGGTCAATCGGCTCTATGGCGTGATGAATATCCGTCTCAAGGATCGTCCGTTCCTCGCCGGCAAATATTCGATCGCCGACATGGCGTGCGTCGGCTGGGCGTCGCGCTGGGAGCGGCAGGGACAGGACATCAACGAATTTCCGCATCTGAAGCGCTGGCTCGAAACGCTGATGGCGCGGCCGGCGGTCCAGCGCGGCATGAAGCTGCGCGTCGAGGAAGCCTCGAAAGTCGACATGAAGGATCCGAACGTGCAGGCGCTGCTGTTCAGGCAGCGCGCGCGCGCCGGCTGATCGGCGAGCGTCGCGCGCTGCGGTCGCCGTTCGCCACAGGACTGCGCGTTCGTGGCGAATGGTTATGAGAGCGACAAGACTGAAGGTTTTCGAAACGTAACGATCCGTCGGTCGACGTCATGAAAGCCCTTGATTTTCAGGCTTTTTGCGCTGTCCGCCGGTGCGGCCGCGCGCGTCTGCGATTCACACTCTCTTCATTGCAACGCTTAAACTGCCATTCAAATTTTTCGTCGCATCATCCGCACGTCCGAGGGGAAAAGCGGACGCAACGCATTCGCCGGCTACAGGCGAAGCACAGGATGATGGGGATGATCATGGCGCGTTTTGAAATGACAGTTGCGACATCGCGTCGATCGGGCAGGCGCCCGCATCGGCCGATCTGTTCTACGAACTCGGGATCCGATACTCGGTCGGCAATTCGGTGCCGACGGATCTGGTCGCGGCCCATAAGTGGTTCAACATCGCAGCGCTGAAAGGCTGCAGGGAAGCAATCCAGCTCCGTCAGGAAATCGCGGCCAATATGTCGCCGCCGGAGATCGCCGCGGCTCAGCGCGCCGCGCGCGACTGGCTGACGACGCACTGAGTTCATGCGACGAAGTCGGGGGCACGAAAGCCGCTTTCCGTTGTTGCTTGCGGGAGCGGTCTTCGGCATATCCGGTGCGTGCAGGAGACGTGGCCGAGTGGCTGAAGGCGGTGGTTTGCTAAACCATTATACCCTCTAAAGGCGTATCGAGGGTTCGAATCCCTCCGTCTCCGCCAATGGCCTACTTTCGCGTCTGATTCTCGTCGTTTGTGTCCGGCAGAGCATCCCCAAATTGCTCGGAACCTCGGTCTCCAGCCTGTGGGTTCAGTCGGGTTCCCGCGCAAGAACTGTGCGTCGAGCGCCATCTTTGGGCAGTTTACGCGCCTGATGCGAACCGATCTTTTATAGTAAATTCAATTAGTTAGTATTAGTTTTGAGGCGCTCTTCGCGGTTCCATCGGCCGGGCCCGGTTGCGTGCCATTTGTGCAACAGGGCCTTGAAAACATTCGAAACTGCCTGTGCATGAGGCGTTTCTAGATTGCACGGTAGGTCGGCTTCGGTAATCTGACCTTGCGACGGAGGGGGCGTCCCCAAGTCGTGCTGCTGGGTTGTCTCTCGGGGGATTCGACGGAAAGCCAAGCAGTTCGCGGGGAATAGGGGAACCTCATTGGGTGGCTTTCACCCAGCGGAGTTTGAACCCTCCCTAAAGCAAACTTGGAGGTTCAACATGAAGATGGTGAAAAGCCTTCTCCTCGGCTCCGCAGCTGGTTTGATTGCGGTTGCTGGGGCGCAGGCGGCCGATCTTCCCGTAAAGGCCAAAGCGGTCGAATACGTGAAGATCTGCAGCCTGTATGGCGTCGGCTACTACTATATCCCCGGCACCGATACCTGCATCAAGATCGGCGGCTATGTGCGTCTATGAAGCGCTATCACAACGACGCCGGCGGTGCTGTATCCGAACTGCACCCTGCAGGGTTCGTTCACCCGGCACAGCAACACCTTCGCCATGCAGGCCCGCTTCCGTCTGACCGCGGACGTTCGCACCCAGACCGAATACGGCACCCTTCGCTCGTATTTCGCCTTCGGTCTCAACTGGCTGAACCAGCCGAACGAGCCTATATCGCGGCGGCGCTCCGGGCGGCGGCATCGGCTTCACCGGCAACCTCGCACTCGCGCTGGAACGCGCCTTCATCCAGTTCGCCGGCTTCACGATCGGCCGCGCGGATACGTTCTTCGCGTTCTATAACGGCGCCGCCTACGGCCTCGTGCCGTTGCGGCTTCGACGGTTCGTCGGGTCCGGCCGGTCTGAACGTCTTCGCCTACACCTGGCAGTTCGGCAACGGCCTGTCGGCGACCCTGTCGGTGGAAGATGCGTTCGCGCGTAGCGTCGGGCGTGATCGACGTCAGTCACGGCTGGCTATCCCCGGTCCGGGCACTGGCCTGCGGTCGACACCAAGGGACAGTCAGATGCCCGACATCGTCGCCAACCTGCGTGTCGATCAGGCTTGGGGTTCTGCCCAGATCATGGGCGCCTTGCATCAGGTCGGTGCGGTCGCTATTGGACACCGGTGACTTCACACGAATCTGCAACTTGCCGCGCAACGTGGAACACAACTGGCTGCGGCTCATCCCGGGCGACGAGTGGGGTTGGGCAGTCGGTGCCGGCTTGACCTTGAAGATGCCGTGGGATGCCAAGGACACCCTCTCCGGTGTGATCGCTTACTGCCGAAGGTGCCATGCACGTGCGGTCGCGTTCGGATGCCCAGCAACTTTCGTCCATAGTGCAGTGGCGTTGCCGTCGGTATCTTCAGCGATGCGTATCTTCGTTCAGCCTGGAGCCTCAGACGGTTACGACGGCTCGATCTGAGCTGACGACGACCTGGGGCGGCACGGTTGCTTTCGAGCATTACTGGACCCCGAGCCTGCGCACCTCCTGGGTGTTCGGCTACCTCAAGACCGAGTATACCGACAACGCGAAGGCTGCTGATCAGCTGGCGGCAGCCGCTGCCTGGAACCGGTAGCTGGCCAGTCGACGACTAGTCGGGTGCCGCAACTCGCCAATGCGATCCCGATTGGTCGGTGTGGCGTCTTGCCTCGCGCACCATGTGGAACCCGGTTGCAGAACCTCGATGTGGGTCTCGAAGTCGCCTACACCAAGGTCGACACCGCTTTTGGCGGTGCAGGCGGGCTTCGCTGGCAGCCCGGCTCAACGGCTTGGCGACGCTGCGAGCCGTACCTCGTCGACGACCAGTCCTTCTGGACTGCTACCCTCCGTGTCCAGCGCAGCTTCTGGCCGTGATCGTCTGATCACTGTCTGATCTGAACAGAGCCCCCGGTCGAAAGACCGGGGGTTTTGCTTTTGGGGCCATCACGAAGCCGCTTCGCCTTACGGTCAGACAGCCAGCCGGACACTTTCCGGCGAAGGCGTTCTGGCGCTTCCAGCGCCGACCTTGCTGCTTCCGCTCACTTCCAAGTGACCGAGCCCGTCCTCCACATCGTCGCTGAAACCTTTTAGCTTCGAATGCGTAGCTGCATTCAGGAGCACGTTCCCTGAAGGAGCTACCCCGAGCGGAACGGGCGTCCCGCGCTGACCGGGCCGAACCCAGGTTCGACATGTTGCCAGCAGTCCATGGAGGAGGAGATCAATGAACCGACGCCAAAGCCTGAAGCTCATTGCCGGCGCCACAGGCGCCATCGTCACGTCCGGCCTGATCTGCCGCGCGGCCAGGCTTTCGCGCAGACCGCGCCCGCCGCCCCGGCGGGGCCCTTCAAGCTGCCCGCGCTCGGCTACGCCTATGAGGCGCTCGAGCCCAATATCGACGCCCAGACCATGATGATCCACCACCAGCGCCATCACGGTGCTTTCATCACCAATCTGAACGGCCTGGTCGGCAAATATCCGGAGCTTGCAACCGTGGCCTCCGACCCCGTGGTGCTGCTGAGCGACCTTTCAAAAGTGCCGCTCGATGTGCGCGGCCCGGTCCGCAACAATCTCGGCGGCCACTGGAATCACACCTTCTTCTGGGAGTTGATGACGCCAGGCGGCGCGAAAGAGCCCACCGGCGCGCTGAAGGCCGCGATCGACAAGGATATCGGCGGGGCCCAGCAGATGATGGAAAAGCTCAACGCCGCGGGACTCGGCCGCTTCGGTTCCGGCTGGGCCTGGCTGGTCGTAGGCAAGGACAAGAAGCTCGACGTGGTCAACACGCCGTACCAGGACACGCCGCATATGGAGCTTGCCGCGAAGCCGGTGCTCGGCGTCGATGTCTGGGAACACGCCTATTACCTGAAATACCAGAACCGCCGCGGCGATTATCTGAAGGCGTGGTGGAACACGGTGAACTGGGACAAGGCCGGTGACAATTTCAAGAAGGCCACGACCTGACCGATGTTGCCGCCGCTAGCCGCTACGACCGCGGATCCGCAGCGGCGCCGCGGACGCCGAAATCGGTTGCCGAGTCAGCCGCCGTCGGCGTTCAGCCCTTGGCGCGCATCAGCCGGCCGCGCTCGCGATCCCAGCTCCGCTTTTTCAGCGTGTCGCGCTTGTCGTGCAGCTTCTTGCCGCGGGCGAGCGCGATCTCGACCTTGGCGCGGCCCTTGCGCGTTGAAATACATCTTCAGCGGCACCACCGTGATAGCCCTGCCGTTCGACCGCGCCGATCAGCTTGTTGATCTGGCGCTTGTGCAGCAGCAGCTTGCGCGGCCGTTTCGGCGGGTGGTTGTCGCGTCCGGCCTGCCTGTATTCCGAGATGTTGGAATTGATCAGCCAGATCTCGCCATCGCGGGCATCGGCATAGGATTCCGCAATCGTCGCCTTGCCGGCGCGCAGCGATTTCACCTCGCTGCCGGTGAGCGCGACGCCGGCCTCGAAAGTCTCGCCGATCTCGTAATTGAATCGCGCCTTGCGATTGTCCGCGACAATCTTCAGCGGGCGCTCGTTTTTGTCAGCCATCCGTGTGTCCGCGGATCGACCGCGGTCTTCGGCGCTAATTCAGTAGCCCGGCATGCACCATCGCGCTGCGGATGGCGGCCTTGGTCGGCTGCGTGACCGGCAGAAGCGGCAGCCGCACATCCTCGCAGCCGCGGCCGAGCATCGAAAGCCCGCCTTTCGCGCCTGCCAGGCCGGGCTCGAGGAAGATCGCGTGGTGCAGCGGCACCAGCCGATCCTGCACCGTCATGCCCTCGTCGTAATCGCCGGCAAGCGTCGGGTTCTGCAATTGCTTGCAGAGCGCGGGCGCGACATTCGACACCACCGAGATGCAGCCATGACCGCCCGCGGCATTGAAGGCGAGCGCGGTCATGTCCTCGCCCGAAAGCTGGATGAAATCCGGACCCATCGCCTGCGCGCTGCAGCGAGACGCGCGCCACGTTTGCCGGTCGCGTCCTTGACGCCGGCGATGTTCTTCAACTCGAACAGCCGCTTCATGGTGTCGACCGACATGTCGACGACCGAGCGCGGCGGGATGTTGTAGATGATGATCGGAATGCCGATCGCGTCGTTCACCGCCTTGAAATGCTGATACATGCCTTCCTGCGTCGGCTTGTTGTAATAGGGCGTGACCACCAGCACCGCGTCGGCGCCAGCCTTCTCGGCATGGCGCGACAATGCGACCGCTTCCGCGGTCGAGTTGGAGCCCGCGCCCGCGATCACCGGCACGCGCCCGCGCGCCTGATCGATGCACCATTCGACCACCTTGCGGTGCTCGTCATGCGACAGCGTCGGGCTCTCGCCGGTGGTGCCGACCGGAACCAGACCGTCGGTGCCTTCCGAAATCTGCCACTCGACCAGCTCGCGGAAACATTTCTCGTCGAGCTGGCCGTTCTGGAACGGGGTTACCAGCGCGGTGAAGGAGCCGCGGAACTTGCCGTTTGACGTCTTGCCATTTGCGCTCATGAGGAAACCCCGATGCCGCGTTAGTGCCGCAGGCGGCTTTGAGCGATCCATAGCCGGTCCGGGCTGTGCTTGAAAGTGAATGTTCTTGAAGGGGTTGATTGGCCTTGTTGATGTTCGCCCCCGGCCTGCCGCGCCGCCTTGCCCCCTTGCCGCCGTTTTCGGCTGGCAGGGATTTGGGCAGGCGAGGACCTCGGGTGGTCAACGGTTCCTCAGCACTTTCAGGGCATTTACCGGGTAACCTTGTCCGATTCGGATTGCGGAGGGCGCTGATTTGACACGCCGAGGCTGTTTCTTCGCCGTCCTGGCCGCCGCCGTCGCCATTTCGGCTGCGGCGATTGTCCCGGCGTCGACCCAGGACAAGCCTGCGCAGACCTGCCGCGCCTCCGCCAGCGGCCAACCGGCGGCCAAAAAGCCCGCCGACAAAAAGGCCGCTGCCAAAAAACCGGATCCCAAGAAACAGGATTCTAAGCAACAGGATTCCCGGAAGCCCGATTCCAAAAGGATTCCGCTGCCAAATCCGCTCCCAAGAAGGATGCGAAGAAGGACAGCGCAGAGGCTGCCAAAGCAGCGCCAGTCAAGCCGGCGCCTGCCAAGTCCGCCGCCAGCAAGCCGGATGCGAAGAAGGCCGCCGCCAAGAAACCAGACAACAAGAAACCTGACAGCAAGAAAGCTGCCGCCAAGAAACCTGCCTCGAAGAAAGACCCCGCCAGGACCGCGGACAGGGGCGCGGTGCCGCTACCCAAAATGCGTCCCGCGGATGGCGCCCCCGTTGCCGTCGCGGCTTTCCCGACCCCGATCGGCGTGCCGGCCTCCGGCGTCCTTACTCCCGACCTGCGCGGATCGGCACCCGCCGCGGCGCCCGCTCTGGCGTCGGTCAATCCACGGCAACAGATACCGGTCGTGTTGGCGCCGGCCGAGGCGCCCTCGGCCGACAGTCTCGCCGCGGTGAAGAAAGCCATCGATCTGGCGCGCCGCGGGCGTGGCAACGAGGCCACCGCCATCGCCAACGCGTCACCGATCCGGTCGCGGCCAAGCTGATCGAATGGATGGTGCTGCGCTCCGAGAACGGCGACTTCGACTTCCAGCGCTATGCCGGTTTCGCCGCCGCCAATCCGGGCTGGCCGAACATCACCCAGTTCCGCCGCAAGGCCGAAGCGGCGCTCTGGCAGAATGGCGTCAACGATACGGTCGTGCGCCGCTATTTCGCGACCACCAAGCCGCTCACCGCCAAGGGCAAGCTCGCGCTCGCACGGGCGCCGATCGACCAGGGCGATCGCGCCAGCGCGCAGCAGCTCGTGCGCGACGTCTGGCGGACCGATGCACTCACCGCCGACATGGAGAAGCAGATCCTCGACAGCTTCGGGCCGCTGCTGACCGGCGGCGACCACAAGGCGCGCATGGATCGCCGCCTCTATGCAGAGGACACCGCAGCCGCGTTGCGGGCGGCGCAGCGACTTGGCCCTGCCCAGGTTGCGATCGTGAAAGCTGCCGAAGCCGTGATGGACAAGTCTGCCAAGGCCAAGGCGCTGCTCGATGCGGTGCCGGCGGAGGCGCGAAACGATACCGCCTATCTGTTCAGCCGCGCCCAATGGCTGCGGCGCAACGAGAAATATGACGAAGCCGCCAAGGCCATGCTGGCCGCTCAGATCACGCCGGCCGCCGTGCAGGACCCGGACGAATGGTGGAACGAGCGCAGGCTTCTTGCCCGCAAGCTGCTCGATCATCGGCGATCGTGCAGACGGCGTTCCGGATCACCCGCGATGCCGCACTTCCGGAGAAGGAGGGCGGCCGTGTCGAGCAGCTCTTCACCGCGGGCTGGATCGCATTCCGCTTCCTGAACGATCCGGCGCAGGCCAAACCGCTTTTCGCGCGCTGCGCGCAGCATGCGGAACACCCGGCATCCTATCTCGCGCGCCCATTACTGGCTGGCGCGAACCGCCGAAGCGCTCGGTCAGAATGCCGAAGCCCGCAGCCTCTATGAGCGGGCCGCGCGCGCCTCGACCACCTATTACGGCCAGATGGCGCATGCCCGCATCGGCGGCGCCGAATTGCGGCTGCCGGCGCCGCCCACTCCGCATCCGCAAGGCGCCCGCCTGGAAATCGTACGGGCGATGGACATGCTCTATGCCGATCGACGAACGCGATCTGGTCGCCTCGGCCACCGCCGATCTCGCCGATCGCGCGGTCGACCCGGCGGCGCTTGCCGCGGTCGCTGCGCTCGCCGAACGCAAGGGCGATGCGCGCACGCTGGTGCTGCTCGGTCGCACCGCGGTCGGGCGCGGTCTGCCGTTCGAATATTACGCCTATCCGATTGCGGGATTGCCGCGCGTCAAGCCGATCGGCGCCGCAGGACGTCGAGCCCCATGTCGCCTATGCGATCGCGCGGCAGGAAAGCGGCTTCAACCCGCGTGCGATCTCCAGCGCCAAGGCGCAGGGCCTGATGCAGGTGATGCCGGCGACCGCCAAGCTGGTGGCCAAGAAGAACGGCGTCGCCTTCGACCCCAAGCGGCTGCTGGAGCCGGTCTATAACGTGCAGATCGGATCGGCCGAGCTCGGCGACGTGCTCGATGCCTATCGCGGCTCCTATATCCTGGCTTTCGTCGCCTACAATGCCGGGCGCGGCCGGGTGCGGGAATGGATCGAGCGGTTCGGCGATCCGCGCGATCCGAAGGTCGATCCGGTCGACTGGGTGGAGCGCATCCCGTTCTCGGAGACCCGCAACTACGTGCAGCGGGTGATGGAGAACATGCAGGTCTATCGGGTCCGCTTCGGCGCCTCGCAGAAGCTGATGATCGAGGCCGATATCCGCCGCGGCATGGCCGCGAACTAGGCTGCGCTGCACGGCGATCTGCGTTAAACTTGCGGGCGATGCTTGACGTCGCCCGCGCAGCCACCCCCGAGAGCCTGTTCGTCACCGCCCCCGACGGCCTTCGGCTGCATGTGCGGGCCTATGGTGCGGCAAACTACACGTCTGCCGATCCTTTGCCTGCCGGGTCTCACCCGCACCGAAGCCGATTTCGAGATCCTGGCGATCCGCTTTGCCGCGGATGCCGACAGGCCCCGCCGCGTCTATGCGCTCGACTATCGCGGCCGCGGCCGTTCCGGGCACGACTCCGACTGGAAAAACTACGATCCGCAGGTCGAGCTCGCGGATGTGATCGCGATCACGACCGCGCTCGGCATCGAGCGGGCGATTTTCGTCGGCACCTCGCGTGGCGGCATTCTGACGATGTTGCTTGCGTCGGTACAGCCGGCCCTGATCGCCGGCGCGGTGCTGAACGACATCGGGCCGGTCATCGAGATGGAAGGCCTGCTGCGGATCAAGGGCTATGTCGGCAAGACGCCGCGGCCGAACAATTATGCCGAAGGAGTTGCGGTGTTGCGGCACCTGTTCGGCGCGCAATTTCCGAAGCTCAGCGACGCGCAATGGCTGGCCTGGGCGAAGCGGAGCTGGGAGCAGAGACGGCAACGCGCTCGCCGCGCGCTACGACGAGAAGCTCGGCAACACGCTGGAAGCGGTGAATTCGGACGCGCCACCGCCGCCGCTCTGGGCGCCGTTCGACGCCCTGCCACAAGTCCCGGTGATGGTGATCCGCGGGCTATTGTCGGACCTGCTTTCGCAGGAAACGGTAGAGGAGATGCGCGCGCGCCGCCCCGATCTGGAGGTGGTGGAGGTGCCCGATCAGGGCCACGCGCCGCTGCTCGACGACGAGCCGACACTTCTGAAGATCGAGCAATTCGTGCGTCGCTGCGACGGGGCCCGCGAAGTCTAGACCGCAACGATTGCGTTGTCTTTCCTGCCGCTTCTCAAAGAAAACCCCCGGCCTTTCGACCGGGGGTTCTGTTCAGATCAGACTGTGATCAGACGATCACGGCCAGAAGCTGCGCTGGACTCGGAGAGTCGCGGTCCACGCACCCTGGTCCTCGATGGCGTAGGTGCCCGCTTGCAGACCCTGGTTCGCAGTTAGCCAACGGTCGCAAATCCGGCATAAGCCGTGTCGATCTTCGAGTAGGCAATTTCAAGACCTACATCGAGATTGGCAACCGGGTTCCACATGGTGCGCGAGGCGAGGCGCCATGCCGACCAGTCAGGATCGCAGTTGGTAACCGTTGCACCCGTGATACTGGTACCGCCGCGAGCCGCACCGGCGCAGTTGTTGGCAGCGATCAGAGCCTTGGCGTTATCGTTGTAGCTCGACATTCATGTAGCCGAACACCCATGAGGTGCGCAGCGAAGGCGTCCAGTAATGCTCGAAAGCAACCGTGCCGCCCCATCACTTCGGTCAGTTCGATGTCGCCGTTCAGACCGGCAACGCCGGGATTGGCGAAAATGCCATCGCTGATCTGACCGACCGCAACGCCGCTGCTTGTGCAGGAAGTTGCTTGCCCTGCAGCGAAGCGATATACGCGGGTGGCACCTTCACCGTAGGCGATCACGCCGGACAAGGTGTCCTTGGCATCCCACGGCATCTTCAAGGTCAGGCCGGCACCGACCGCCCAGCCCCACCCTCGATCGCTGGGTATAGTTGCCAGCCGGTAGCATCCGTCGTCGCGCCGCAACCGCTATTGGGAGCACCGGTGCCATAGTAACGCGCACCGACCTGGTGAAGCGCGCCCATGATCTGGGCCGAACCCCAAGCCTGATCGACACGCAGGTTCGCCGACGATATTCGGGATCCGACTGGCCCTTGATGTCGTTGTTCTGCGCATTCGATATGTCGACGACCGCTTGCGAGTACTGGCCCGCATCTTCGGCCGACAAGCTGGCCGACAGACCATTGCCCAACTGCCAAGTGTAGGCGAAGACGTTCAGACCGCCGGGGCCCGACGAACCGTCGAAGGCGAGCGGCACGAGACCATAGGCAGCACCATTATAGAACGCGAAGAACGTATCCGCGCGACCGATCGTGAAGCCGGCGAACTGGATGAAGGCGCGTTCCAGAGACGCCGTCAGGTTGCCGGTGAAGCCGACGCCGCCAGCCGGAGCAGCAGCAGCCGCACCATAAGGCTCGTTCGGCTGGTTCAGCCAGTTGAGGCCGAAGGCGAAATACGACCGCAGAGTGCCGTATTCGGTCTGGGTACGCACATCCGTGGTCAGACGGAAGCGGCCCTGCTGGGCAAAGGTATTGGTGTGACGGGTAAAAACGCCCGCCGAAGTGAGGGTCGGATACGCACCACCCGGAGCATTATGATACGCTTCGTAGCGCACATAGCCGCCGATCTTGATGCAGGTATCGGTGCCGGGGATGTAGTAGTAGCCAACCCCATAAAGGCTGCAGATCTTCACGTATTCAACTGATCTCTCCCCTTACGGCTCGGATTTTTGAGCAAAATCAAGGACTAATCTCGGAGTTTATTTGGCATAAGCCAGCTTAATTCCGGGTCCGAGGTAGGGGATGAACTGGGTGCCGAAACGCGCCGCGACGGCCGGAATCGACTTTATTCCCGAAGGCATATTGTCGCAGGGGGGACTTGGCCATCGGCGCAATCGCGCCTGGCCGCCTAGGGATAGCCTAGGTGCCAGTCGCCTGACGGTACGTTTTCGCAATTGCTTGAGGATCGACGGGCACCGGCTGCGACCGCAGCTCGGTCGCTCCGTTGATCACGTTTGCGACGATCTCAGCGGCATTGTTGAGCGTGTCCTGCGCCAGATGGGCATAGCGCTGCGTCGTGCGCGGCTGGGTATGCCCGAGCAGACCCTGCACGACGTAGAGCGAGACGCCTTCATTGACCAGGAAACTCGCAAAGGAATGCCGCAGGTCGTGCAGGCGCAGGTCGTCCAGAATGGCGCGCTGCTTGATACGGGTCCACGGGAAGTGCAGCGATGGGCAAGGCCGGCCTGTGATAGGCGAGGGGAAGATGTACGGATTGTTGCCCTGTCTGGGGATCGAGCGCAGCAATGCGATCGCCTGTCCGTTCAGCGCAATCACCCGCGGCCGGCCGGTCTTGGATATCGGCACCAGCAGCGTGCGCCGCTCCCAGTCCACATAATCCCATTTCGCGTACGAGACCTCGTTGCGTCGCGCGCCGGTGAGCAGCAGCATCATGATGGTTTGAGCAGCGCTGCGATTCTCGTCGATATTGATCGACGCGATCAGCCGCTGTGTTTCTTCCGGGGACAGAAATCGGTCGCGCTGCACGTCGGGCGCGGTGTTCAATCCGAAGGTCGGGTTGTCGCGGACGCCCGAGATCTTCCATTTCTTCGCAAGGTTGAAAATGAACCGGATCAATATCAACACACGATTGGTGGTGCCGCTCGCATAGCCCTTCTCGCGCATGCGCTGCATGATATCGGCAACGGCATCGCCGGTGATTTCGTCCAGGGGTCGCGAGCCGAGGGTTGGCAGAATGTGCAGTCGAAATACCGTTTCGTCGGTACGCCAGCTGCGCTTGTAAGCCTTCACGTGCGGCAGATACCGGTCGCGGACCAGTTCCGAAAGCGTCGGTATCTCGCGCAATTCGCGCCGGCGCGCTTGTGGGTCCGCACCAAGAAGCGCCTGCGCCAGCACGATCCGCGCTTTCTTGCGAGCCTGATCGAGCGTCAGCGCATCGGCGGGGCCAATCTTGTATTGCCGTTCTCGCCCGCGCTCGTCGGTGTATCGCTGGTAGAAAGTCTTGCCGCCGGAGCTGCGCACTTCGAGCATGAAGCCGCGCTGCCCGGAATTGAAATAGTCGACCTTGGCTCTGACCGAGATGCAGCAGGCACGCTCGATGAAAGCTTTTGTGAAAGCGACCTTGGGCATGATACTCGCGAACGCATGTTTAAGGAATTAGATGTCACTACAAAGGACATTCGTCCGTCAAGTCATTGGAAAGTAAAGTGTATTTTTTACGACACGCATGTCAGTTGTGACGAATTGAGCGTCGCATTTCGAGATGTCCGTGTCACAAGAAATGACATTGCGTGTGAGGCGGCATGATCGACGAGAGCCGCCGCAAGAATTTCGCGGTAATTTCAAATGTTCGCGCCGTTCATCAGGAACGTCACGAATTTGCAGCCAAGGTGCGTGCGGCGCGGGCTGTTCTCGGATGGAGTCAAGCCGAGCTTGGTAGGCGGGTCGGCGTGACGCAAAGATCGATCAATCGACTTGAGCAAGCGGGAGTTGACGTTCGTCGTTCGACCGCGGTCGCGATCGAAGGCGTGCTGAGAGACGAGGGCATTTCGTTTGAATTTGTGCCGTCAGGCGGATTTCGTATTGTCGTGCAGCTTCGTACGCGAGGCCGGAGCGTTTGATCAATCGACGTCGCGCTCATGCAGAGCGCTGAATTTCCTCGTCCAACAAATCACGCACCGCGGCGAACACGCTGCGGAACATCTCCGGCGTCAGCACCCCGGTATTGGTATTGTATCGCGAGCAGTGATAGCTGTCGAAAAGCGCAAGGCGGCCGAGGTCGGCTGCGCAATCCATGACCGAATTTCACCGCCGATTTCTTCTTGCCTAGCGCTACCACGACGGCATCATGGGCGATCCGGCCGAGCGCCACGATCGCGCGCAGCTCCTTCATTTCGGCGATGGTGGCGTCGAGGAAGGTTCGGCAGGTTGCGATTTCCGCAGGCGTCGGCTTGTTCTCGGGCGGCACGCAGCGCACCGCGTTGGTGATCCGCGCATCGACCAGTTCCAGGCTGTCGTCGACGCGGGATTCGAAGCGGCCGCGCGCGAAGCCGATATTCCATCAGGGTCGGAAACAGCAGGTCGCCGGCGTAATCGCCGGTGAAGGGGCGGCCGGTGCGGTTGGCGCCCTGCAACCCCGGCGCCAGCCCGACGATCAGCAGCCGCGCTTTTTTCGGTCCGAAGGATGCGACCGGCGCGTTGAACCAGCCCGGTTCGCGCTCGCGCCATTGCTCGCGAAACGCCGCAAGGCGCGGGCATAGCGCACAATCGCGTCCGGGTTTTCCGCTGTCGCGCAGGAAGGCGGGATCGGCCTTCGCTTTTCTGGAATTTTCAGTCGTCGAAGTCGTCGGCATCGTGGCCGACATTTGCACGTTGTGCGGCCGGGCGCTGCAGGAATTGCGGGGTATGGGTTCGTGGCTCACGGCCTTCGCCGCGCGGCTCGCGGGCCGGTCGGTCGGTCGGGTCGCGGCCGATCTTGGCCTGCAACTGCACGATATCGATGAACTCGTCGGCCTGGCGGCGCAATTCGTCGGCCACCATCGGCGGCTGCGAGGACATGGTCGAGACCACGGTGACGCGCACGCCGCGGCGCTGCACCGCCTCGATCAGCGAACGGAAATCGCCGTCGCCGGAGAACAGCACCATATGGTCGATCGACCCGGCAAGCTCCATGGCATCGACGGCCAGTTCGATATCCATGTTGCCCTTGACCTTGCGGCGGCCGGTCTGGTCGACGAATTCCTTGGTCGCCTTGGTCACGACCGTATAGCCATTATAGTCCAGCCAATCGATCAGCGGCCGGATCGACGAATATTCCTGATCCTCGATCACCGCGGTGTAGTAAAATGCGCGCAGCAGATAGCCGCGCGACTGAAATTCGCGGAGCAGCCGCTTGTAATCGATATCGAATCCCAAAGATTTAGCGGTTGCATAAAGATTTGCGCCGTCGATAAAGAGTGCGGTCTTCTCGACCTTATTGGAACCCATCATCAATTCCGTTTCCTTCTTGTTGGAGGCGCAAGCGCCGCGCTTGTCCTCGCTATCGACAATAACTTCCGACCGGCTGCTGGCGCCTCGAATCTCGCGATCCGCGGGCCGCGGCTGCCTCTAAAAAGCCGACTTTGAGCCCGCAAAACTTGCGTCTTCAACAATTACCGAAGCTGCCCGGTTGATTCCGGCGGGGTCGTTTACAGACGTCCGAAGCGCGGTCCAAGTGAAAAAGTCAATTTCACTCATTGTAATTTAGTTCTTGCGAATTGGGGGGCATGTGGGTACCAACTGCGCCAATTCCAGTCGAACAACCCGTGATTGAGGAGTGCCGAGCCTATGGCCCGCGTCACCGTCGAAGATTGTATCGATAAGGTTGAAAATCGTTTCGAACTTGTCCTGCTCGCGAGCCATCGCGCGCGTATGGTGTCGTCCGGATCGCAGATTACGGTCGATCGCGACAACGACAAGAACCCGGTGGTTGCATTGCGCGAGATCGCCGAGACCACGATCTCGCCGGAGGACCTGAAAGAGGACCTGATTCACTCGCTGCAGAAATACGTCGAGGTCGACGAGCCGGAGCCGGAGGCTCCGCTGATCGGAACCTCGGGGTCGGTCGATGCCGACGACACCGATGTCGCCATGGAACACATGAGCGAGGAGGAACTGCTGAAGGGTCTGGAGGGCCTCACGCCCCCGGAGGCGCAGCCCGAGGAAGAGGAATAGCGGCGACCTGTCGCCAGCGTCGCAAAAGGCCCGGCTTTGCCGGGCCTTTTTGTTTCTTAACCCTGTGCCGCAACCTTGCCGGTAACACGACGCAGCGTGTTAACATTGTAGGGTTAAGGGCGGCGGATTTCTCGCCGGCCGGAGCGGATATGGCGCGATCGAACCCGCAATTGCCGAGAATGCAGAACCAGGCGCGCACCCGCGCCCCGCTGGATATCTCGTCAGCGCTCCCGGCCGCGGCGGCCCGGTCGAAAAGCCGATGCGGGGGCCAAGCCGCAGATGATGCGGCAATACGAGCTGGTCGACCGTGTCCGCCGCTATAACCCGAATACCGACGAAGCCTTGCTCAATCGCGCCTATGTCTATGCCATGAAGGCGCATGGCGAGCAGAAGCGCGCCTCCGGCGACCCGTATTTCTCGCATCCGCTCGAAGTCGCCGCGATCCTGACCGACCTCAAGCTCGACGACGCGACCATCGCAGCCGCGCTCCTGCACGACACCATCGAGGACACGCCGGCCACCCGCGCCGAAATCGACGAACTGTTCGGCAAGGAGATCGGCGCGCTGGTCGAGGGCCTGACCAAGCTGAAGAAGCTCGACCTCGTCACCAAGGAAGCCAAGCAGGCCGAAAATCTGCGCAAGCTTCTGCTCGCGATCGCCGATGACGTGCGCGTGCTGCTGGTGAAGCTCGCCGACCGCCTGCACAATATGCGCACGCTGCATCACGTGTCTCCGGACGTGAGCCGCCGGATGGCGGAGGAAACGCTCGACATCTATGCGCCGCTGGCCGGCCGCATGGGCATGCAGGAGATGCGCGAGGAGCTCGAGGATCTGTCGTTCCGGCAGCTTTACCCCGATGCCTATAACGTGGTGACCGAGCGGCTGCTGAATCTGGCGCTGCGCAACAAGGACCTGACCCTCGACATCGAACAGCAATTGACGCGCAAGCTCTCCGATCGCGGCATTGTCGCCAGGGTCAAGGGCCGCCAGAAGCGCGCCTATTCGATCTGGCGCAAGATGGAGCGCAAATCGGTCGGCTTCGAGCAATTGTCGGATATCTTCGCCTTCCGCGTCATCGTCAATACGATCGCGGATTGCTATCAGGCGGTCGGCGTCGTGCACACCACCTGGCCGGTCGTGCCGGGCCGCTTCAAGGACTATATCTCGACGCCCAAGCAGAACGACTATCGTTCGATCCACACCACGGTGATCGGGCCGGGCAAGCAGCGCGTCGAATTGCAGGTGCGCACCCAGGAGATGGACGAGATCGCCGAATACGGTATCGCCGCCCATGCGCTCTACAAGGACGCCAGCGTCTCACCGTCGGAAATGCTGTCGCGCGAATCCAACGCCTATGCCTGGCTGCGGCGGACCATCGAGCTGCTGTCGGAAGGCTCGACTTCCGAGGAATTCCTCGAACATACCAAGCTCGAACTGTTCCACGACCAGGTGTTCTGCTTCACCCCGAAGGGCAAGCTGATCGCATTGCCGAGGCATGCGACGCCGATCGATTTCGCCTATGCGGTGCATACCGATGTCGGCAACATGGCGGTTGGCGCGAAGATCAACGGCAAGATCGCGCCGCTTGCATCCGAGCTGCAGAATGGCGACGAGGTCGAGATCATCACCTCGAAAGCGCAGAAGGCGCCTCCGGCCGCCTGGGAATCGATCGTCGTTACCGGCAAGGCGCGCGCCTCGATCCGCAGGGCCACCCGCGTCGCGGTACGCGATCAATATGCCGGCCTCGGCCGCCGCATCGTCGAGCGGCTGTTTCAGCGCGCCAAGAAGGAATATTCGGACGAGAAGCTGACCGGGGCATTGCCGAGGCTCGCGCGCGCGTCGGTGGAAGAGGTGATGGCCGCGGTCGGACGCGGCGAGATGAAGGCTTCCGTCGTCGCCCGCGCCATGTATCCGGATTATCTCGAGGAGCGCGCCACGCTCGTGGCGCCCAAGGGCGACACGAGCTGGTTCGGGCTCGGCCGCGCCAAGGCGGTCAAGGCCAAGGTCGCGGATGGCACGGGGGCCATTCCGGTGCGCGGCATCAACAGCGATCTGCCGGTTCGCTTTGCGCCCAATGGCGGCGCCGTTCCGGGCGACCGCATCGTCGGCATCCTGACGCCGGGCGAAGGCATCACGATCTATCCAATTCAGTCGCCATCCCTGAAGGATTTCGAGGACAAGCCGGAGACATGGCTCGATCTGCGGTGGGACGTGGACGAACGCGAGCCGCAGCGATTTCCGGCGCAGATCGTGGTGCAGTCGGTGAACGAGCCCGGTTCACTCGCGCAAGTCGCGCAGGTGATCGCCGAAAATGACGGCAATATCGACAACATCCATATGAGCCGGCAATCGCCGGATTTCACCACCATCACCATCGATCTCGAAGTTTACGACCTCAAGCACCTGACCGCGATTATCGCGCAATTGCGTGCCAAGCCGGCGGTGGCGAGCGTCGCGCGCGTGAACGGCTGACGGGGCGCGCGATGGCGGCACCTTTCCTGCGTCTTGGCGTAAACATCGATCATGTGGCGACCATCCGCAATGCGCGGGGAGGCCGCCATCCCGATCCGGTGCGCGCGGCGAGCCTCGCGGTCGCGGCCGGCGCCGACGGCATTACTGCGCATCTGCGGGAGGATCGCCGCCATATCCGCGACGAGGATATCGCGCGTCTCAAGGCCGAGATCGACAAGCCGCTGAATTTCGAGATGGCGGCGACCGACGACATGATCGCGATTGCGATCCGCACCCGGCCGCATGCCGCGTGCCTCGTACCGGAGCGGCGGGCCGAGCGCACCACCGAAGGCGGACTCGATGTTGCCGGGCAGCGGACGCTGATTGCGGAGGCGGCGAAACGACTGGGCGGCGCCGGCATTCGCGTCTCGCTTTTCATCGCGGCCGATCCGGCACAGATCGAAGCTGCGAAGGATGTCGGCGCACCTGTGATCGAGATCCATACCGGCGCCTGGTGCGAGGCGCTTATGGACGATCGCAAGAACGAAGGCGCGCGCGAGTTCGAACGCATCCGGAAAGCGGCGAGTTTCGCAACGAGCCTCGGCCTCGAAGTGCATGCCGGCCATGGTCTCGATTATGCGAGCGCGGAGATCATCGCGGGCTTGCCGGAAATCGTGGAACTCAATATCGGCCATTTCCTGATCGGGGAGGCGGTCTTTGTCGGACTCGACAACGCGATCCGCGCCATGCGCGGCGCGATGGATCGCGGCCGCCGCAAGGGTGCGGCCGCATGATTCTCGGGCTCGGTTCCGATCTCGTGGACATCCGCCGCATCGAGAAAGTGCTGGCCAGACATGGCGACCGCTTCATCCAGCGGATCTTCACTCCGGTCGAAATTGCAAAGGCCGAGCGGCGAGCCACCCGGATCGACACCTACGCCAAGAGATTTGCTGCGAAAGAGGCCTGTTCCAAGGCGCTGGGTACCGGATTTCGCAAGGGCGTGTTCTTCCGCGATCTTGGGGTCGTGAATTTGCCGTCCGGCCGTCCCACCATGGCATTGACCGGCGGCGCGCTGGCGCGGTTGAAGGAGATCACGCCCGCCGGCCACGAGGCCCGAATCGATATCAGCCTGACCGATGAATATCCGCTCGCCCAAGCTATTGTGATCATCTCGGCGGTGCCTTTGGGCCCGCGCTAACACGCCGTAAAATCCGGATTTCGCGAGCCAATTCAGAGCTTTACCTGCAAACAGGGTGTCATTGCGTGGTCGCGCCGCAGCCGCTACAAGTTCGCGCCAGATCAGAGCATGATGCCGAAGGGTGCGAAGCGGTTTTCGGCATCATGCTCTAAATTATTTGAACCGATCGCGTTCGTGATTTCGGATCGCTTCGATCCCAAATCACCGCGATCCAGGGACCAGAGGCCGATGAGCGTGACCAGCACCAAGAAGAAGGAAAGCGGCTTCGGCGAGACCGTCCGCGTCATCGTCCATGCGCTGATCATCGCGCTGGTCATCCGCACCTTCCTGTTCCAGCCCTTTAACATTCCCTCCGGTTCGATGAAGGAGACATTGCTGGTCGGCGATTATCTCTTCGTCTCGAAATATTCCTACGGCTACAGCGCCTATTCGTTTCCATTTTCGCCGCCGATCTTCACCGGCCGCATTTTCGGATCCGCGCCCGACCGCGGCGATGTCGTGGTGTTCCGTCTGCCGAGGGACGATTCCACCGACTATATCAAGCGCGTGATCGGCCTGCCGAACGACCGCATCCGCATGATCAACGGCTTGCTGCACATCAACGGGGAGCCGGTGAAGCGTGAGCGCATCGACGACTATATCGAGACCGAAGAAGGCGACCGCGCGATCCGCGTGAAGCGCTGGCGCGAGACGCTGCCGAACGGTGTCAGCTATACGACGCTCGATCTGCAGGACAACGGTTTCTACGACAACACCCAGGAATATGTCGTGCCGGCCGGCCAATATTTCATGATGGGCGACAACCGCGACAATTCCACCGACAGTCGCGTGCTGAGTCAGGTCGGCTACGTGCCCTTCGCCAACCTGATCGGGCGTGCACAGATCATCTTCTTCTCCGTCGCCGAGGGTGAACGTGCCTGGCAGGTCTGGCGCTGGCCCTGGTCGATCCGGTGGAACCGGCTGTTCAAGATCGTCAGATGAGCCGGAAGGCCGAGGGCGGGAACTCGCCGGCGCCTTCGCGCGCAAAGCGGGCGGCCGAACCGGCGAAGCAAAAGACCACCCCCGAGAAGCCGCGCAAGATCCGCCGCAAGGCCCCGCCGGCCTCCGCACTTGAAACCACCATCGGCTATCGATTTTCCGACGCCGATCTGCTGGAGCGGGCGCTCACCCACATTTCCGCGCTCAAGGGGCAGGGCCGCATCGGCAGCTACCAGCGACTGGAATTTCTGGGCGACCATGTGCTCGGGCTCGCGGTATCCGAAATGCTGTTCGCGGCCTTCCCCAAGGCGGAGGAAGGCGAGCTGTCGCGGCGGCTTGCCGATCTGGTGCGGCGCGAATCCTGCGCCGAGGTTGCACGCGCGATCGATCTTGGCACCTCGCTCCGGCTCGGGGCCTCGGAAATCCGCGCCGGCGGGCGCACGCGCATCGCGATCCTCGCCGATGTCTGCGAGTCGCTGATCGGAGCGGTGTTCCTCGATGGCGGCTATCAGGCCGCCAAGGCTTTTGTGGAGCGCTATTGGGCCGACCGGATGCGAAAGCCGGTCCGTCCGCTGCGCGATCCCAAGACCGTGTTGCAGGAATGGGCGCAGGCGCGCGGCCTGCCGACGCCGTCCTATCGTGAGGTCGAGCGCACCGGCCCTCATCACGATCCGGTCTTCCGCGTTGCCGTGCTGTTGCCGGAGCGCGATCCCGCCGAGGGGCGAGGCCGCTCCAAACGTGCGGCCGAACAGGCGGCGGCGGCGGCATTGCTGGCCCGCGAAGGTGTGCGCGCCGATGCCTGACACACAGGATCAGGAAAATGCGTCCCGTTGCGGCTTCATCGCGCTGATCGGCGCGCCCAATGCCGGCAAATCGACGCTGATCAATGCGCTGGTGCAGAGCAAGGTCTCGATCGTCAGTCACAAGGTGCAGACCACTCGCATGCCGGTGCGCGGCATTGCGATCGAAGGCGTCTCGCAGCTCGTTTTCATCGACACGCCCGGCATCTTCGCACCCAGGCGCAGACTTGATCGCGCGATGGTCACCAGCGCCTGGGGCGGTGCGCAGGATGCGGACCTGACCGGTCTTCTGATCGATGCCCGCAAAGGTATCGATGGCGAGGTCGAAGCCATCCTGAAAAAGATTCCCGAGCTGCGCGGCAAGGTATTCCTGATCCTCAACAAGGTCGATCTGGTCGACAAGCCTGCGCTGCTCGCGCTCGCGACCGCCATCAACGAGCGAGCGAAATTTGCGGCGACCTTCATGGTCTCCGCGCTGACCGGCGACGGCGTCGCCGATGTCCGCTCCTGGCTCGCGCGCGAAGTGCCGGCGGGCCCCTGGCATTACCCGGACGATCAGGTCTCGGATGCGCCGCTGCGGCAACTGGCGGCCGAGATCACGCGCGAGAAGCTCTATCACCGGCTGCATCAGGAATTGCCCTATCAGGCGACGGTCGAAACCGAAGACTGGAAGGAGATGAAGGACGGCTCGGTGCGGATCGAGCAGACGATCTATGTGGAGCGGGAAAGCCAGAAGAAGATCGTGATCGGGAAGGGCGGCCAGACCCTGAAAGCGATCGGGGCGGAAGCGCGCAAAGAGATCGGAGAGATCACCGAGACGCCGGTGCATCTGTTCCTGTTCGTCAAGGTGCGCGAGGGCTGGGGCGACGATCCCGAGCGCTATCGCCAGATGGGACTGGAATTCCCGAAGGGCGACCGCTGACCGCGGTCTCGACATTGCCGCAGGGATCGGTTCATCTGCCGCCATGCAATGGAGCGACGATGGATTCGTCCTTGGCATCCGCCGCCATGGCGAGGCCAATGCCATTCTGGAACTGATGACGCGCAGTCACGGCCGCCATCTCGGCCTGGTGCGCGGTGGCGCCGGCTCGCGGATGCGGCCGGTCCTGCAACCGGGCAATGCCGTGCGGGCGCATTGGAATGCGCGGCTCGACGAGCATCTCGGCACTTATACGATCGAGCCTTTGGCGCTGCGGGCCGGGAGTTTCTTTTCCGACGCGCATGCGGTGTTCGCGGTGACGCATCTTGCGACGCTCGCAAGGCTGCTGCCGGAACGCGATCCGCATGAAAATGTGTTCGAGGCGCTCGACGCCATCGTCGAGCATTTGTCCGATGCGCAAGCCTGCGCCGCGCTGATCGTGCGGTTCGAGATTTTGATGCTGTCGGAGCTCGGCTTCGGGCTCGATCTCGAAGCTTGCGCCGCCACCGGGACGGATACCGACCTCATCTATGTCTCGCCGAAATCGGGCCGCGCGGTTTCGCGCGAGGCCGGCGCGCCCTGGCATGACCGTCTGCTCGCTTTGCCGGCCTATGTGACGAATGGCGTCAGACAGAATGTCAGCGCCCGCGACATCGCCGACGGTTTCAGCCTGACTGGTTTTTTCCTCGCCCGCCACGTGTTGGAACCACGCGGGCTGACCCTTCCCGACGCGCGCGCGCATTTCATCCAGGCGGTGTGCCGGACCTTGCCGGGCGCGGCCTGACTGGATCCAGGCTTCAAAATGCAAAAGAGCCGGTCCTTTCGGACCGGCTCCCCTGAAACCAGATATCTCGGTCACTCAGCCGCAGACGCGCTCGCGCCAGCAATGCTGATACGGATAATAGCCCGAGCAGCGGCGCACATAATAGCAGTGTGGCCGATAGCCGTAACCATAGCCGCCGCCATATTGGGCGGGCGTGAAACAGTCCCTGGACGTTCAAAGCAGGCCCAAACGGCTTGCTGATCGGAGCCGCCATGGCCGCCGACCCCGCAACAACAAGACTACCCGCAACGGCCCACGCAGTGAAAAGCTTCTTCATGACCTTTGTCTCCATTGTCTTCACGTCATGCGCAAAACGCTTTGCGCCCACGACCCGGCAGCGAACGCTACCGATTGGTTTTCCGCCCCGACTTCGGTTCGGGACGGCCGACCACCCTGCCGCCAATGGACCCCTGCGCGGCCACGGAGGTAAAGGTAGCATGAATTTGGCGGGATGCCGTCGAAATTTCGGCCCGCCAAATAAATCGTCCGTGACAAGGAAGACCTCGGCAGAATTCGGGTCCGTCCTCAGTAATAGCGACAGTAACGCGGTCGGTAATAGGGGCGATAATCGGAGCGACAACCATAGAGAGCCGACCCGGCGGCAAACATCGCGCTCGCGGCAGCGACATATGACTGCAGGAGGTGACATGCGCCTGCGTTCTTCTTAATCGCCCTGCGGCATTACATCTGACAGGCACTGAATCACGAGTATTTTCCGCGTTCATCGCTTGTTCACGGCTCGATTGCGCAGTACCGAACCAGCATGGGCACTCGACTGATTCCCCCCCCGGACAAGGACGTGCAGGAGATCGCGCTGCGCGAAGCGCTCGAGGAGCGCTACCTGGCCTATGCGCTGTCGACGATCATGCATCGTGCCTTGCCGGATGCGCGCGACGGACTGAAGCCGGTGCATCGCCGCATCCTTTACGGCATGCAGCTGCTGCGGCTCGATCCCGGAACCACGCCGAAGAAATCGGCGAAGATCGTCGGCGACGTGATGGGTAATTTCCATCCGCATGGCGACCAGGCGATCTACGACGCGCTGGTGCGGCTCGCGCAGGATTTCTCCTCGCGCTATCCGCTGATCGACGGGCAGGGGAATTTCGGCAATATCGACGGCGATAACGCCGCCGCCTATCGCTACACCGAAGCGCGCATGACCGAGGTCGCGCGGCTGCTGCTCGATGGCATCGACGAGAACGCGGTCGATTTCCGCCCGAACTATGACGGTCTCTCCGAAGAGCCGGTGGTGCTGCCGGGAGCGTTCCCGAACCTGCTGGCCAACGGCTCGCAAGGGATCGCGGTCGGCATGGCGACTTCGATCCCGCCGCACAACGCCGCAGAACTTTGCGATGCCGCGCTGTTCCTGATCGACAATCCCAATGCCCGCTCGAAGACGCTGTTGAAATACGTACCGGGTCCGGACTTCCCGACCGGCGGTGTCGTGGTCGACGGCAAGGACGCAATCGCCGAGGCCTATGCGACCGGGCGCGGCTCGTTCCGCGTGCGCGCGCGCTGGAGCAAGGAAGATGGCGGGCGCGGCTCCTACCAGATCGTGGTCACCGAAATTCCGTGGTTGGTTCAGAAGTCGCGGCTGATCGAACGCATCGCCGAACTCCTGAACGAGCGCAAGCTGCCGCTGGTCGCCGATATCCGCGACGAGTTGGCCGCCGATATCCGCATCGTGATCGAGCCGAAATCGCGTGCCGTCGATCCGCTGCTGCTGATGGAATCGTTGTTCAAGGTGAGCGAACTCGAGACCCGCATTCCCCTGAACATGAACGTGCTGGTCAAGGGCAAGGTGCCGCGCGTGATCGGCCTGGCCGAAGCCTTGCGCGAATGGCTCGACCATCGCCGCGACGTGCTGGTGCGGCGGAGCAAGCACCGGGTCGATGCCATCGAGCATCGGCTGGAAGTGCTCGGCGGCTATCTGATCGCCTATCTGAACCTCGACAAGGTGATCAAGATCATCCGCACCGAGGATGAGCCGAAGCCGGTTTTGATCAAGACCTTCAAGCTCACCGAAGTGCAGGCCGACGCCATCCTCAACATGCGGCTTCGCAATTTGCGCAAGCTCGAAGAGATGGAAATCCGGCGCGAGGACAAGGATCTTCGCGACGAGCTGAAGAAGCTGAAAGGATTGCTGAAATCCGAAGACCAGCAATGGAAGACGGTCGCCGACGAGATCAGGAAGGTGCGCGAGACCTTCGGGCCGAAGACTCCGCTCGGCAAGCGCCGCACCACCTTCGGCACCGTGCGCGACGTCGAGCAGGAACTCGCCGAAGTGCTGGTCGAGCGCGAGCCGATCACGGTGGTGGTGTCGGAAAAGGGCTGGGTGCGCGCGCTGCGCGGTCATGTCAGCGATCTGTCGGGCGTGGTTTTCAAGTCAGACGATGCGCTGAAATTCTCGTTTCCGGCCGAGACCACGTCGAAATGCGTGTTCTTTGCAAGCAACGGCAAGTTCTACACCATCGATGCCGCGAAGCTTCCCGGCGGGCGCGGCCACGGCGAGCCGGTGCGGCTGTTCATCGATCTCGAGCAGGACGCCGATATCGTGTCCGTCTTCAAGCATCAGGGCGGGCGCAAATTCCTGATCGCATCCGGCGAAGGCAAGGGCTTCATGGTGCCGGAGGACGAGTGCCTGGCCAATACCCGCAAGGGCAAGCAGGTGCTGAACGTCAAGGCGCCGGATCGGGCGGTCGCGATCTGCCTGGTGGAGGGCGATCTCGTTGCCGCCATCGGTGAGAACCGCAAGATGATCGTGTTCCCGATCAATCAGGTGCCCGAAATGACGCGCGGCGCCGGCGTGCGGCTGCAGCGCTACAAGGACGGCGTCCTGAGCGACATCATGACCTTCGAGTCCAAAGGCGACGGCATGAACTGGTTCGATAGCGCCGGCCGCGCGCAGGTCACTCCGCTGAAGGAGCTTGCGGCCTGGCGCGGCAATCGCAGCGATGCCGGGCGCGTCAAGCCGGACCGCTTCCCGAAGAACAACAAGTTCGGGAAGAGCATTCAGTAGTGTGCCCCGGACGCGGTGCAGCACGCAGCGCAGCGGAGTGATGCACCGCAGAGCCGGGGCCGTTCCAAGCGCGGGATTCTCGACCGTCCCGGTTCTGCAGCGCACCGCCACAGCGCGCCGAAGACGCGCGTAAACGCGCTTGCGATGCTGCGCTGCGCGCGGGACACGAGTGTGTCACATCTCCGCCCGCACCCAGCCCTGCGACGACAGCCGCTCCTGCGGCAGGAAGCGGCTCTTGTAGTCCATCTTGCGCGAGCCACGCACCCAATAGCCGAGATAGACGTAGGGCATTTTCATGCGCCGCGCCCGCTCGATATGGTCGAGGATCATCAGCGTGCCGAGCGAGCGGGTCTCGTGCTCGGGCTCGAAGAAGGAATAGACCATCGACAGCCCGTCATTGAGCACGTCGGTGAGGGCGACCGCGATCAACGCGCCGCCGGGCCGGGCCGAAGACGTCGAGCGCAGCCGATACTCGATCATGCGGGTCTCGACATGGCTGTCTTCCACCATCATGGCGTAGTCGAGCACGGTCATGTCGGCCATGCCGCCGTCGCGGTGGCGGGAATCGAGATAGGCGCGGAAAATCGAATATTGCTCCGAACTCGGTACCGCGGAGCGCATCTCGCCGACCACATCCTCGTTGCGCTGCTCGACCCGCTTCATCGAGCGCGTGGGCACGAAGTCATCCGCCACGACCCGCACCGAGACGCAGGCCCGGCAGGTCTCGCAGGCCGGTCGGTAGGCGATCGACTGGCTGCGGCGGAAACCGCCATGGGTGAGGAGATCGTTCAGCCCCGGCGCCCGGTCACCGACCAGATGGGTAAAGACCTTCCGTTCCTCCTTTCCGGTGAGGTACGGGCAGGGGGACGGGGCGGTCAGGTAGAATTGTGGCGTGTCGCGCGAATGCTGGGTCACAGGCCGTTCTCACCATTCCGGGCCCGAATTTCCCCCGTCATGGCTGTTTCGTCAAACTCCCCGGGTAGGGCGCAGGGCTGCGGCCAATGACTGGGCCCTGGCCGGATTATTGATCACCACCGTGCCGACCAGGAAATCGTGCAGCAGCCGCTTTCGGGAATTGAAGAAACAAACCAGCAGGATGAAGGGCGTCAGCGCGCTGACCGTGACCCAGAACACGATGGCGTGGACGGAGCCCAGCACGAAATAGGCGGGCGCGCCGTACCAGGTGCGCATTTCGATTTCCATGGCCCGCATGCCGAGGGTAGCCGAGCTGGGCCCGCCCAGGGTCGAACCGTAATAGAACAGCGCCCATACCACCGAGATCGCGGGCATGAGCCCGTAGAGGGCAAAGCCCAGCCCCAGCGTCACGATTCCGACCGCGAAGATAAACACCGCCACCAGAACCAGCGGGATCGAGAGCACGACGAGGTCGATCAGGAAGGCAACCAGGCGCCGCGCCGGAATACCGTCGAACAATTCCGGATTCCGGTCCGGGTCATAGGCATGCGGCTTCACATCGTAGGAGACGCCGATGCGCTCGTTGTTGTCCACCATAGGGGTTACCCGAATCCCGCTTCCGATCATAACCATGTCGGGATCGGGCAAAGAAGGGTCAAGGTCATGCCCGGTAGGCCATTGGCGTCGTTCAGTGGCCGACTCGGCCGCCGGCCGAGTGCGCCCTTGGCCGAGTTGGGCCTATAGTGCGGACGGCAGGAGAACGAATGGTCACGCTCACCGATATCGAGGATGCCCAGAATATCCTGGAGGGGCGGGTGCTGCGCACCCCGATGCTGCCGGCGCCGAAATTGTCCGAGCTGACCGGAGCCGAGATCTTCGTCAAATACGAGAATTTGCAGGTCACCAACTCGTTCAAGGAGCGCGGCGCCCTCAACAAGCTCGCAAGCCTCCCGGCGGCCGACCGGGCGCGAGGCGTGATCGCGATGTCGGCCGGCAACCATGCGCAGGCGGTGGCCTATCACGCCGCCCGGCTGGGGATCGCCGCGACTATCGTCATGCCGGTAACGACGCCCTTCGTGAAGATCGCGGCGACCAGGGCGCATGGCGCGGCGGTGGTGCTGCATGGCGAGACGGTCGCCGAAGCGCAGGCGCGCGCGGAGGAATTGTAGGCCGAGCGCGGGCTGATCTTCATCCATCCGTATGACGACCCGCGCATCATTGCGGGCCAGGGCACGATCGCGGTCGAGATGCTGGCCGATCGCCCGGACCTCGACGCGCTGGTGGTTCCGATCGGCGGCGGCGGGCTGATCGCAGGCAATGCGATCGCAGCGAAGGCGATCCGCCGCGACATCGAGATTGTGGGTGTCGAATCCGAGCTCTATCCCTCGATGTGGAACGCGCTGCATGGCGAGGATCGTCCCTGCGGTGGCGCCACGCTCGCCGAAGGCATCGCGGTGAAGAATGTCGGCAAGCTGCCGCTGCCGATCATCCGCGAGCGGGTCTCCGACATCGTGCTGGTTTCGGAATCGCAGCTCGAACGCGCGGTGAACGCCTATCTCACCTTGCAGAAGACCATGGCGGAGGGCGCGGGTGCGGCCGGGCTTGCGGCAATGCTGAAGGAGCCGGAGCGCTTTGCCGGCCGGAAGGTCGGGCTCATCCTGTGCGGCGGCAATATCGATCCGCGCATTCTCGCTTCGATCATGGTGCGCGAACTGGAACGCGGCGAGCAGATCGTCTCGTTCCGTCTCACCATCCCGGACCGGCCCGGCATTCTCGGCCAGATCGCAAGCCGGATCGGCGCGCTCGGCGCCAATATCCTGGAAGTCGATCACAAGCGGCTGTTTCTGGATGTGCCGGCGAAAGGCGCGCGGCTGGATGTCACGGTCGAGACCCGCGACCGCGCGCATGCCGAGGAGATCATCGCCGCGCTCGCGGCGGATGGCTATCAGCCGGTGCGGATCCAGGGCGGCGAGGCGAAGCAGTAGTTTATACGCCCTCTCCCATCCGGGGCGCGCGCAAGCGCGGCCCGGGTGGGAGAAGTGTGCAGATGCAGATACTGGCGCCGTCACCTAACTCTGCTTCAAAAACTCCGCCGCTCTCGGCGCGAAATAGGTGAGTATGCCGTCGGCGCCGGCGCGCTTGAACGCCATCAGGCTTTCCATCATCGCCTTGTCGCCGTCGAGCCAGCCATTCTGCACCGCGGCCGAGATCATCGAATATTCGCCCGACACCTGATAGGCGAAAGTCGGCACCCCGAATTCGGTCTTCACGCGCCGCACGATGTCGAGATAGGGCAGGCCCGGCTTCACCATCACCATGTCGGCGCCTTCCTCGAGATCGAGCGCGACCTCGCGGATCGCCTCGTCCGAATTGGCATAGTCCATCTGGTAGGTGCGCTTGTCGCCGGTCAGCGTCTTTGCGGAGCCGACCGCGTCGCGGAACGGTCCGTAGAAGGCCGACGCGTATTTGGCCGCATAGGCCATGATCGAGACATTCTGGTATTGCGCATCGTCGAGCGCCATGCGGATGGCGCCGACGCGCCCGTCCATCATGTCGGAGGGAGCGATGATGTCGCAGCCTGCCGCCGCCTGCACCAATGCCTGCTCGGTCAGGACCTCGACCGTCTCGTCGTTCAGGATCACGCCATTCTGTAACAGGCCGTCATGGCCGTGGCTGGTGAAGGGATCGAGCGCGACGTCGCACAGGATGCCGACTTCGGGCACCGCCTGCTTGATCGCGCGCACGGCGCGGCAGACCAGGTTGTCGGGATTGGTGGCTTCGCTGCCTTCCTCGTTGCGCAAGGCCGGATCGGTATAGGGAAAGATCGCAACGCAGGGGATCGTGAGTTTGGCCGCGCGCTCGACCTCGCGCATGGCTTCGTCGATCGAGAGCCGGTCGACGCCAGGCATCGACGGGACGGGTGTCCGCGCAGTCCTGCCGTCGACCACGAAGATCGGCCAGATCAGGTCGGAAGCGGTCAGTACATTCTCGCGCACCATGCGGCGCAGCCATTCGGTCTGTCGCAGCCTGCGCGGGCGGTGCGCCAGATCGAGCGGCAGCGCGGGTGGCGGCGCCTCGACCGGCACGACGCGGGTCTTGCGCTCGAGCGGACGGCCGAATTTGATCGCCATGACGATTACTCCTTGGGCGTTCTTTTAGCGCTTTCGGCGCTGCCCGGCCATCGGCCGTTTCGGCATCTCTCTCAGGCAATTCCGGCAACGCTGACGAGCCGCGCCGAACTGCATTCGTCGCGAATGCCTTTCAGCCCCTGATAGACGGGGCCGTAGTAGAAATCCTCCCAGGCCTGCAGGGAGGGAAATTCCAGCAGCACGATCCGGCGCGGCTCCCAGTCACCCTCGTAAACCTTGTGGGCGCCGCCGCGCGCGAGGTATTTCGCACCGGCCTGTTCGAGCGCCGGCTTCACCCCGTTCATGAATTCCTGATACCGGGCCGGGTCGCGGATCTCGACGTCGAAAATCACGAAGGCGCTCATCTTGTTTCGCTCCTGGGCGGCCCGGCCGTAAACTACCATGCCTGCGGAAATGGCGGTAATGGCCGCGCCATCCCGGTTGTTGCCGGCGCCGGGATAACCTATCGATACCGCATGGATTTCGCCCTTTCCGAGGACCAGCGCGCCTTCCAGGCCACCGCCCGCCAGTTCGCGCGCGAGGCAATGATGCCGCAGGCGGCGGCCTGGGACGAGAACGAGACCTTCCCGGTCGAGACGCTGCGGGAAGCCGCCGCGCTCGGCTTCGGCGGCATCTATGTGAAGGACGATTCCGGCGGCTCGGCGCTGTCACGGCTCGATGCCACGATCATCTTCGAGGAACTGGCGCAGGGCTGCACCTCGACGGCGGCCTATATCTCGATCCACAACATGGCGGCCTGGATGATCGATGCTTTCGGCAACGATGAGCAGCGCGCGCGCTTTCTGCCGAAGCTCTGCACCATGGAGCATTTCGCCAGCTATTGCCTGACCGAGCCCGGGGCGGGCTCGGACGCCGCGAGCCTGTCGACGCGCGCGCGGCGCGACGGCGACCATTACGTCCTCGATGGCGCCAAGGCCTTCATCTCGGGCGGCGGCACCTCCGACATCTATGTCTGCATGGTGCGAACCGGCGAGGCGCCGGGCCGAAAGGCATTTCCTGCATCGTGGTGGAGAAGGGCACGCCCGGACTGTCGTTCGGCGCGCGCGAGAAGAAGCTCGGCTGGAAATCGCAGCCGACCGCGATGGTCGTGTTCGAGAATTGCCGGGTGCCGGCGAAGAACCTGATCGGCAATGAGGGCGACGGCTTCAAGATCGCGATGATGGGGCTCGACGGCGGGCGCCTCAACATCGCGGCCTGCTCGATCGGCGGCGCGCAATTCTGTCTCGATCGCACCATCGAATATATGCGCGACCGCAAGCAATTCGGCCAGCGTCTGTCCGACTTTCAGGCGCTGCGCTTCAAGATCGCCGATTACGCGACCGAACTCGAAGCGGCGCGGCTGATGGTGCGCAGAGCCGCGCATGCGGTGAGCGAGCATGAGCCGGGCGCGACGCGGCTTGCCGCGATGGCCAAGCGCTTTGCGACCGATGCCGGTTTCGAGGCCGTGAATGGCTGCCTGCAATTGCATGGCGGCTACGGATATCTGCGCGATCATCCGATCGAACGGGTGCTGCGCGACGTGCGCGTGCACCAGATCCTCGAAGGCACCAACGAAATCATGCGGCTGATCGTGAGCCGCGATCTGCTGGAAAACTGACTTGCAAGAATTCGACATCAACGAGGACATCCTGTTCCAGCGGCGCGGAACCGCGGGCGTCGTCACGCTCAACCGGCCGAAGGCGCTGAACGCGATCACCCATGAGATGGTGCATGCGCTTTCGGTGCAGCTCGATCTGTGGTCGCACGACGATGCGGTGAGCGCGCGTGATCGTCACGGCGAATGGCGATCGTGCCTTCTGCGCCGGCGGCGATATCCGCGCGCTGTATGAGCTCGGCAAGGCGGGACAGCAGGAACAGGCGTTGCGCTTTTTCCGGGAAGAGTATGTGCTGAACGCCAAGATCAAGCGCTATCGCAAGCCCTATATCTCGCTGATCGACGGCATCGTGATGGGCGGCGGCGTCGGCATCTCGATCCACGGCTCGCATCGGGTGGCGGGCGATCGATATGCGTTCGCGATGCCGGAAGTCGGCATCGGCTTTTTCCCGGATGTCGGCGGCACCTATGCGCTGCCGCGTCTGGCGGGCGAGATCGGCACCTATGCGGCGCTCACCGGCGAGCGGTTGAAATCGAGCGATGCGGTGGCCGTCGGGCGCGGCGACCCATCAGGTGAAGTCGGCCCGCTTCGGCGACCTTTTGTCGGCGCTCACCAGATCCGATGCCGGTCAATGCCGTGCTCGCCGATTTCATGGAGAAGCCGGGAGCGGGTGAGGTGGTGCCGCGGCGGCGCATCATCGACAAGGCCTTCTCGCAGGGCTCGGTCGAGGCGATTCTGGCGGCGCTCGACCGGGAGGCGCAGAATGGGACCGACCAATCGCAATGGTCGGCGGCGACCGCGCAGACCATCCGCGGCAAATCGCCGACCAGCCTGAAACTGGCGCTCGCCCAGATGCGCTATGGCGCCATCCATTCCTTCGAGGCCTGCATGGCCGCCGAATTTCGCATCGTGTCCCGGATCGTCTATGGTCACGATATGGTCGAGGGCGTGCGGGCGGTCATCATCGACAAGGACAACAAGCCGCGCTGGTCGCCCGCAACGCTAGGCGAAGTGTCGGATGCCATGATTGAAGCCTATTTCAAGAGCCTGCCGGACGGGGAATTGGCGATCGCATGAACGATACGGTCCAGGAACCCGCGGCCGAGGCGGCAACCAGCGAGCCGGTCATCACCGAGCAGCGGCCCGCGCTCGAGCCGGTGCAGGCGGCCGAGGACAGGAAAGACCAGTATCGCTGGACGCGCTGGCTGGTCTGGTTTCTGCGCGCCATGGCCGTGATCTCGATGGCCAAGGGGTCTGTACCATTGGAGCGTGGTGCTCGGGATCGGCGAGGGCCCGGATTCGAACTTCACCACCCAGTCGGTGCCGTGGCAGACCGCGACCGTCTATTTCGCGATCATCGATCTGGTGGCGGCGGTCGGGACTCTGGCTGGCGGCGGTCTGGGGCGCGGTGGTGTGGCTCACCGCCGGCGTTTCGATGGCGGCGGTGGAAGTGTTCTTTCCGCAAATCTACGGCGGCTCGTGGCTGGTGGTCGCGATCGAATTGTTTCTGCTGTGCTGCTACCTTGTGCTCGCGCTGCAATCGGCGCGAGAACATCCGCATTGACGGCGCAATGAAAAACAAGAGCGCAAGGCCCGAACGGGAGGATTGAATGGCGAAGATTGCTTTCATCGGACTGGGCAATATGGGCGGGCCGATGGCGCAGAACCTGGTCAAGGCCGGGCATATTGTGATCGGCGCCGATGTCAGTCCGGAAGCGGTCGAACGACTGGTCGCGGCCGGCGGGCAGGGCGCCGGCAATCTCGGGCGCTGCGGCGGCCGAGGCCGATATCGTGATCACCATGCTGCCGTCCGGCCGCGAGGTGAACGAAATCTATCTCAGTCCGGACGGCGTTCTTGCACATGCGCTGCCCGGTATCGCTGCTGATCGATTGCTCGACCATCGACGTCGAGACCGCGCGCAATGTGGCGGCCTCGGCGGAAGCCAAGGGCATGCTGATGGTGGACGCGCCGGTCTCGGGCGGCGTCGGCGGCGCGCAGGGCGCCACGCTCACCTTCATGGTCGGCGGCCGCGATCAGGCGTTCGAGCGGGCGAAGCCGATCCTGGAAGCGATGGGCAAGACCATCGTGCATGCCGGCGGTTCGGGCAACGGCCAGGCGGCGAAGATCTGCAACAACATGGTGCTCGGCGTTTCGATGATCGCGGTGTCGGAAGCCTTCGTGCTGGCCGAGAAGCTCGGGCTCGACGCGCAGAAGCTGTTCGACATCTCGTCGAAATCCTCCGGCCAATGCTGGTCGATGACCAGCTATTGTCCGGTGCCGGGGCCGGTGCCGACCTCGCCCGCGAACCGCGATTATCAGGCCGGCTTCACCGCCAACATGATGCTCAAGGACCTGAAGCTCGCACAGGAAGCCGCCCGTGGCGTGCGCGCGGCAACTCCGCTCGGGGCAGGCGCCGCCGCCATCTATTCGCAATATGTCGAGGGCGGCGATGGCGGCCGCGACTTTTCCGGCATCATCCGGTTTCTGCGCGGCGAGTAAATTCTGGCACACGAGGTGATTGCCGCGTCGCCTGCTCGTTGTGTGGACAACGGCACAATTGGTCGCGTCGTAATTCGGTATTGCACGACCGGCCGCGTTGCGTGTGGCCCAAAAGCGCACATTAGCGTAGCCGGGAAGGTGAACCGGACGTTACAAAAACGCCTGCAATTGCTGGTTCAATTGAATGTTCACCGTGCCAAATAAACCTTCTCTTTATGCTGTTGTTTAAGCCGATTTTAGATCGTTGCATGTAATTTACTGTCACAAGCGGGGAAACAGGACCCCGTAGAAACATAAGAATATCAAGTCAGGAAGGCGTCGTCATGAAAGCCGTTGTCAAACCGGTCGAGCAGCCCGTGCAGAATGCACAGCGGTTCGATCACATCCGGCCTCTCTATCTGGAAGCCTTGACCTTGGTAGAGCGTCTGCATCGGCGCCTGCTCGATGTGATCAAGGACGAATTCGATCGGCGCGGCCGCGCGGACATCAACTCGGTCCAGGCCCTGCTGCTCTACAATATCGGTGACAAGGAGCTGACCGCGGGCGAACTGCGCACGCGCGGTTACTATCTCGGCTCCAACGTCTCCTACAATCTGAAGAAGCTCGTCGAGATGGGCTTCCTCGATCACCAGCGCTCGCGCGTCGACCGCCGCTCGGTGCGCATCAAGCTGACCGAGAAGGGCCGCGAGGTCCGCGACATCGTCGAGGCTTTGTATCAGAAGCATGTTCGCACGGTGGAGCAGGTCGGCGGGATCGCGGCCGACGAGTTCGGCACGCTGAACAAGTCGCTGCACCGGCTCGAGCGCTTCTGGACCGACCAGATTTTGTACCGCCTCTGACTGTCGGAACTCTTGGAAGCAGAGTATCGACCTTGAACTTGGCCCCGGCGCAAGCCGGGGCCTTTTTCGCTTGACGGTCACAATATCGCCAGACCGGTTGCCAATCTGGGCGCATCCGTTCTAATGCGGATCGGTGACAACCCTATTGGTTCCGGAATGGCTGCGGATCGTCCGAAGCTTTCGACGTCGCTCGACCGCCGTTCGGTGCTGGCGCATCTTGCCCGCGCCGGCGGGGCGGCCGCGCGGCACGCTGCTCGCAGCGCGCGCCTTTGCGCAGGACCAGACGCTCCAGAACCTGATCGACCGGTCCCAGCGCAACGATTTCGGCCAGGGCTACGACAACGGCATCCGCACCGTGCGGATGCCGAAGGCGTCGCTGCCGACATTGGCGCCACAGACCTTGCAGACCACCGAGGCGGCGATCCCGCGCTTCGAGGCTGCGGTTCAGCAGGGCGGCTGGGCGTTCGTGCCGCCGACCGACCGGTTGCGGCTCGGCAACCGCCATGCCTCGGTGGTGGGTCTGAGACAGCGGCTGATCGCGGGCGGCGACCTTGCCACCAGCGCGGGCGCTTCCGACGTGTTCAATTCGTATGTCGAAGCCGCAGTTAAGCGCTTCCAGGCGCGGCATGGTCTGACCGCCGACGGCATCGTGCGCGAGGTGACTTTCGCGGCCCTCAACATCCCGGCGGAAGCGCGGCTGGCGCAGCTCAAGACCAACGTGGTTCGGCTGCGCAGCTTCTCCGGCAATCTCGGGCCGAAATTCGTGATGTGCAACATCCCGGCGGCGCAGATCGAGGCGATCGAGAACGGCGTCGCCGTCACGCGCCACACCGCGGTGGTCGGCAAGCCGGACCGGCCGTCGCCCGACATCCAGAGCCGGATCGTCGAAGTGAATTTCAATCCGTTCTGGACGGTGCCGGTGTCGATCGTGAAGCGCGATCTGATCCCGAAGATGCAGGAAGAGCCGGACTACCTGACCAAGCAACGCATCCGCATCATCGATCAGCGCGGCAACGAATTGCAGCCGCAGCAGGTCAACTGGAATACCGAAGAGGCGGTCAACTACAAGTTCAAGCAGGATCCCGGCGATTTCAATTCGCTCGGTGCGATCCGCATCAATTTCCCGTCCTCGCACGGCGTCTACATGCACGACACGCCGTCGAAGAATCTGTTCGGTGAGGATTTCCGATTCCATTCCTCCGGCTGCGTGCGCGTGCAGAATGTGCGCGAATTGGTGACCTGGCTGCTGCACGACACCCAGGGCTGGCCGCGTCAGCAGATCGACGACGTGATCCGTTCCGGCGATCGCAAGGATGCGCGGCTGTCGCGGCCGGTGCCGCTCTACTGGGTCTATGTGACGGCCTGGGCGACCCCGGACGGGATCGTGCAATTCCGCGACGACATCTACGGCCGCGACGGTATCGGCGGCGGCCCAACCGAGGCTGAATGGCCGGGCCCGACGAGCGGCGCGAGGTGCTGTTCGAATTCACAGCCATCGGCACGGTTATGAAAGTCGCAGCCATCGACGCGCAGACCGGCATCGAGGTGACGGTGATGGGGCCGTCCCATGCCTCCCGCGCCGACCTGCAAAAGCTCGCTTTGGCCAAGCTCCGCAACCGGCTGGCCAGGTCGGAAAACCGCTAGATATTGCGGCCAATCGCCTGATAGAACCTATCTCTTGGCGCTTTCATCCCGATATGCTAGTCGGCGCGCGAACCAAGCAGCCAGGAGAAATCTGAGATGTCGGCACCTTCCGCGGCGGCCGCCGAACGCGCCGATCTGTTCACGGCCACGCTTCGCGACAGCGACCCCGAAATTGCGGATGCGATCCGCCGCGAACTCGGCCGCCAGCGCGACGAGATCGAGCTGATCGCGTCGGAGAATATCGTCAGCCGCGCTGTGCTGGAGGCGCAGGGTTCGGTGCTGACCAACAAATACGCCGAAGGCTATCCGGGCCGGCGCTATTACGGCGGCTGCCAGTTCGTCGATATCGCCGAGCAGCTTGCGATCGACCGCGTCACCAAGCTGTTTGGCTGCTCCTTCGCAAATGTTCAGCCGCATTCCGGTGCGTCCGCGAATGCCTCGGTTTTCTTCGCGCTGATGAATCCGGGCGACACCTTTCTCGGGCTCAATCTCGCGGCCGGCGGGCATCTGACCCATGGCATGAAGATCAATTACTCGGGAAAATGGTTCAACGCCGTCGCCTATAACGTGCGGCGCGACGACCACCGAATCGACCTCGTAGAAATGCGAAAGCTCGCACAGGAGCATCGCCCGAAGGTCATCATCGCCGGCGGTTCGGCCTATCCTCGGATTATCGACTTCAAGGCCTTCCGCGAGATCGCCGACGAGGTCGGAGCCTACCTGTTCGTCGACATGGCGCACTTTGCCGGACTGGTCGCCGGTGGCGTGCACCCGTCGCCATTCCCGCATGCGCATGTGGTGACGACGACCACGCACAAGACCCTGCGCGGGCCGCGCGGCGGCGTGGTGCTGACCAACGACGAGGAGATCGCCAGGAAGGTCAATTCGGCGGTCTTCCCCGGTCTGCAGGGCGGGCCGTTGATGCATGTGATCGCCGCCAAGGCGGTGGCGTTCGGCGAAGCCTTGCGGCCGTCCTTCAAGGTTTATGCGAAGAACGTGGTGGAGAATGCCAAGGCGCTGGCCGAAACGTTGAAGTCGAAGGGCTACGACATCACCTCGGGCGGCACCGATACGCATCTGATGCTGGTCGATCTGCGTCCCAAGCGGCTCACCGGCAAGGTGTCGGAATCCGCACTCGGCCGCGCGCATATCACCTGCAACAAGAACGGCATCCCGTTCGATCCGGAAAAGCCTACGATCACCTCCGGCATCCGGCTCGGCACGCCGGCCGGCACCACGCGCGGCTTTGGCATCGCGGAATTCCGGCAGGTCGGCGAGATGATCGCCGAGATGCTCGACGTGCTGTCGCAGAAGCAGGCGGAAGAGGATTCGCTGGTCGAGGCTACTGTACGCGAGAAGGTGAAGGCGCTGGTCACGCGATTTCCGATTTATCCGTAAGCGTTCGTCAGGGGCACCCATCACATGCGCTGTCCAAGCTGCGGCAGTCTCGATACCCAGGTGAAGGATTCGCGCCCGACCGAGGATTCGAGCGCGATCCGCCGCCGGCGCGTGTGCCTCACCTGCCAGTTCCGCTTCACCACCTTCGAACGCGTGCAGCTTCGCGAACTGGTGGTGATCAAGCGCAATGGCCGCCGGGTGCCGTTCGACCGCGACAAGCTGATGCGCTCGTTGCAGATCTCGCTCCGCAAGCGCAATGTCGAGCCCGAGCGGGTCGAGCAGATGGTCTCGAAGATCGTGCGCGAGCTGGAAAGCCTTGGCGAAAGCGAGATCACCACAGACACCATCGGCGAGAATGTAATGACTCATCTGCGCGAGCTCGACGACGTCGCCTATGTGCGCTTCGCCTCGGTCTACAAGAATTTCCGCGAGCCCAAGGATTTCGAGGACGCGGTCAAGGAATTGTCGGGCGACGAAGAGCCAAAAACGGTTCTGCCGCTGCGAAAGTGACCGATCCCGACGATCAGCGCTTCATGCGGCTTGCGCTCGATCTGGGGCGGCGCGGACTGGGCAATAGCTGGCCCAATCCCGCGGTCGGTGCGGTAATCGTAAGGGACGGCGTGGTGATCGGCCGCGGCTGGACTCAGGCCGGCGGCCGTCCGCATGCCGAGACCGAAGCGCTGCGGAGAGCCGGCGCAGCCGCGCGCGGGGCGACGCTTTATGCAACGCTCGAGCCCTGTTCGCATCACGGCAAGACGCCGCCCTGCGCCGAGGCGATCATCGCGGCCGGGATCGCGCGCGTGGTGTCCGCGATCGAGGACCCGAATCCGGAGGTGGCGGGGCGAGGCGACAACATGCTGCGGGCGGCCGGGATTGCCGTGACAGCCGGCGTTTGCGCGGAGGAGGCGCGGCGCGATCACGCCGGCCACATTCGCCGCATTCTCGATGGCCGGCCACATGTCACGCTCAAGCTCGCGGTCTCGTCGGACGACAAGGCCGGGCTTGCGGGACGAAAGCCCGCGCCGATCACCGGCGAGGAGACCCGGGCGCGCATGCACCTCATGCGCGCGATGAACGATGCGATCCTGACCGGCATCGGCACCGTGCTGTCGGACGATCCGGCGCTGACCTGCCGGCTGCCGGGTATGGCGGCGCAATCGCCGGTTCGGGTGGTGCTGGATCGCGACTTGCGGCTTCCTTCTTCCGCCGCGTGCGCCAGGACGGCGAGAGACGTGCCGGTCTGGGTATTTTGCGGCGAAGACGCGCCGGCGGAGCGCGAGCGCGCCTTGTCGGATCAAGGCCTGATCGTGCAGCGAACCACGGCGGGCGAGGGCGGGCTCGACCTTCACGCGGTCTTGCAAGCGCTTGCCGCGCGCGGCATCACCCGGCTGATGGTCGAAGCGGGACCCCGCCTTTCCGCGGCGTTCCTGCGCGCCGATCTTGTGGATGAAGCATTTCTGCTGCGCGGACGGGACGCGATCGGCGCCGACGGCATCGATGCCCTTGACGGCCTTGCGCTTTCCGCCCTAACCGGACCGCTGAAGCTGATCGGCACCGAGCAGGTCGGCGCCGACAGTCACCAGCATTTCGAGCGACGCTAGATGTTCACAGGCATTGTCACCGATATCGGCGTGGTCAACGACGTTCAGTTGCGCGCAGGCCAGATGCGCCGCTTCGTCATCGCCTGCAGCTACGACCGTGCCTCGATCGCGATCGGCGCCTCCATTGCCTGCTCCGGCATCTGCCTCACCGTGACCGAAACCGGACTGAAGGATGGACGCACCTGGTTTGCCGTCGACGCCGCGCAGGAAACGGTCGACATCACCAATGTCCGGCACTGGCAGCAAGGCACGCGGATCAATCTCGAACGCTCTCTGAAGATTGGCGACGAACTGGGCGGGCATATCGTCACCGGCCATGTCGACGGGCTGGCGCGGGTGCGCGCGCGGGAGGATTTGACCGACCAGGTGCGATTTCGTCTCTCCGCGCCGCGGCCGCTGGCGAAATTCATCGCGAAAAAGGGCTCGGTTGCGCTGGACGGCGTGTCGCTCACCATCAACGAGGTCGACGGCGACGATTTTTCGGTTCTGGTCATTCCGCACACCCTGCAGGTAACGACCGTGAACGACTGGCGGCCGGAAACGGCAGTCCATCTTGAGGTCGACATGATGGCGCGCTATGCGGCGCGGCTGATGGAGACCGGAGCCTAGCGCCCTTGCGGCGGGCGGCTTCCTGTGGTGAGTGACGCGCCAGCGGAGTGAAGGCGATGGCGGGACCGCGCCGGACAACGGCAAAAGCAAAAGAGGCTGGAATCAAGGGCGCGCGTATCCTCGTGGTTGAGGCACGCTATTACGATGCGATCGCCGATGCGCTGCTTGCGGGCGTCAAGCGCGCGCTGAACGAGGCCGGGGCGAGTTGCGATGTCGTGACGGTGCCGGGCGCGCTCGAAATACCGACCGCGCTCGCGATCGCGCTCGATGCGGCCGCCGCCAGACGAAAGCCCTATGACGGCGCAGTCGCACTCGGCTGCGTGATCCGCGGCGACACCATCCATTTCGAGATCGTGTCGGAGCAATCCGCGCGCGGCGTGATGGACGTCTCGATCGCGCGCAAGATCCCGATCGGCAACGGCATCCTCACCGTCAACAATGAAAGCCAGGCCAATGTTCGCGCAAACCTCGACGAGGGCGACAAGGGCGGCGAGGCCGCGCGCGCGACCCTGACTTTGATCCAGTTGAAACGCTCGATCTCGAAAAAATGAGCGCAGCCCGCAAAGACGAGAAGAAGGAAGACCGCAAGGCCAATCGCCGCGGAGCGGCGCGACTTGCCGCCGTGCAGGCGCTGTACCAGATGGACATTGCCGGCACCGACCTGAACGACATCCTTGCCGAATTCGAAAGTCACCGCCTTGGCGGCGAGGTCGATGGCGACAAATACCTGCCGGCGGAAGCCGCGTTCTTCCGCGACATCGTGCGCGGCGTGGTGGCCGACCAGCGCAAGCTCGATCCGGCGATCGACCAGGCGCTGAGCAAGGGCTGGCCGCTGAAGCGCGTCGAGGCGCTGCTCCGTGCCGTTCTGCGCGCGGGCTGCTACGAACTGGCGAGCAAAACGGATATTCCGGCGCGCGTGATCGTGTCGGAATATGTCGACGTCGCCAATGCCTTCGTCGATCGCGACGAGACCGGCATGGTCAACGCGGTGCTGGACATGCTGGCGCGCAGCGTTCGCGTCGATGAGTTGGGACAGAAGACAACGCAATAGGCCGATGCAATCCGGCGAAGACAAGCTGATCGCCCGCTATTTCAAGCCGCTCGCGACGGCGGAAGGCGCCTTGTCTCTGACCGATGACGCCGCGTTTTTCTCGCCGCCCGACGGGCATGAGGTCGTGCTGAAGACCGATGCGATCGTGGCGGGGGTGCATTTCCTGCCCGACGATCCGCCCGAAAGCATCGCCAGAAAAGCGCTTCGAGTGAATCTGTCCGATCTGTCCGCCAAGGGCGCAAAACCGGCCGGGTGCCTGATGACGCTCGCCTTGCCGGATGGGATTGCCGAAAGCTGGCTGGAGGGCTTCGCCGCCGGGCTGAAATCCGATTGCGAGCAATATGCCTGCCCGTTGTATGGCGGCGACACCGTGCGAACGCCCGGACCCGCTTCGATCTCGATCTTCGCTTTCGGCACGTTGCCGAAAGGCAGCATGGTGCGCCGCGCCGGAGCAAAGCCCGGACACCGGATATTCGTCACCGGCACCATCGGCGATGCGTCGCTCGGATTGAGATTGCTGCGCGAGCCGGCGCGCAAGGCGGCGTGGGCCTTGAGCGACGCGGATGCGAAATTCCTGATCGACCGCTACCGCTTGCCGAGGCCGCGCGTGGCTTTGGCGGAGGCGCTGCGCACCGAAGCCTCGGCCGCGATGGACATTTCCGACGGGCTTGTCGGCGATCTGGGCAAGCTCTGCGACGTATCGAAAGTCTCGGCCCGGATCGAGGCCAAGGCGCTGCCGCTCTCGTCCGGCGCGCGCCAGGCGCTGCGCTGCGAGCCCGCGCTGATCGAGCCGATCGCGACCGGCGGCGACGATTATGAAATCCTCTGCGCGATTGCGCCGGAGCGGGTGCCGGCATTTCGTCAGGCGGCGGAAGCGGCCGGCGTGCCCGTCACCGAGATCGGGGAGGTCATCGCGGGCGAGGCACCACCGCTTCTGATCGCGGCGGATGGCGCGATGCTTTCTTTCGCGCGCACCTCCTACAGCCACTTCTGATAAGGTATGTGGGCGGGAGAAACGTCACATGCATGACCGCACGGCCATGAAGCCCGCGCCCACCGGCTGGGGCGTATCCGGCTCTTCGCGCGAGGCGAAACTGCGCCGCCGCTTTCCGACCGTCGAGGACATGCGCAAGGCGGCCGAGCGGCGTATCCCCTCGCTCGGCTACGAAACCGTCGCCGGTGGCGTCGGACAAAATCTTGCGGTGAAGCGCAATGCCGATGCGCTCGACGCCATCGAAATGGTGCCGCGGGTCGGCAACGATCGCGGTCCCGGTAGCGACCGATATATCGCTGTTCGGACGCCCCTATGCGGCGCCGATCGGGATCGCGCCGATGGGACTGCAAAGCGTGTTCTGGCCGGGCGCCGAGCGCATGCTGGCGAGAGCCGCGCAGCGCGCGCGCATTCCCTATACCGCGGGCACGGTCAGCGGCGTGACGCTGGAAGAACTCGCCAGGCTCGCGCCCGACGTGGTGTGGTTCCAGCTCTATCGCCTCGCCAGGGACGATCACAAGGTCGGCTTCGATCTGGTGCGGCGCGCGCAGGCCGCCGGCGTGCATGTGCTGGTTGTGACGGTCGATACGCCGGGCCGCGCCAAGCGGCCGGGCGAGTTGCGCAACGGGCTGACGCTGCCGTTCCGTCCGACCCTGAAGACGATATGCGCAGGCCGCGGTCTCGCCGCATTGGCTGATGGCGCTGCTTCGCAACGGTCAGCCGAACTTCCCTTGTCTGGCGCCCTATTGCGGACCCAACCCTTCGCAATTCCGATATTGCCTGGTTCGCGCAGCGCGAAGTAGGCGGCGCGCTTCACCTTCGAGGAGCTGAAGCGCTATCGCGATCTGTGGAACGGTCCGATGGTGATCAAGGGCGTCATGCATCCGGCCGATGCGGAGGCCGCGGTCGCGATCGGCATCGAGGGTATCCAGGTCTCCAATCACGGCGGCCGGCAGCTGGAAGCGGCGCCTGCCGTGGTCGATGTGCTGCCTGCCATCGCCGGCGCGGTGAAGGGCCGCGCTACCGTGCTTTGCGATGGCGGCGTGCGGTCCGGTCTCGACGTGGTGCGGATGCTGGCGCTCGGCGCCGATGCGGCTCTGGCCGGCCGGGCGTTCCTGTTCGGGGTCGGCGCGATCGGTTCCGACGGCGCCGATTATGTGAGCGATCTCCTGATCGAGGAGATTTCGGTCGCGATGCGCCAGCTCGGCGCTGCGGATTTTGCGAAGTCTGCGGAACTTTGCGATCCGTCACCCCGGATGCCTGCAATTCTGACCTGCTCCCGGCGGCTGGCTAATATTCAACGATGCGGATATGAAGGGCGCCCTTGCCGGGGAAATGCCTCATGTCGGCTGCCGCCGAAAGCGCCCATCACCATCTGATTGACGATGCGTTGGCGCGCCGCAATGCGGTGGTGCTGGCCTGCGCGCAGGCGCTGGCCGGTGCCAACAACACGATTCTGATCGCCACCGGCTCGATCGTCGGCGCCATGCTGGCGCCGGACAAGACGCTGGCGACGGTTCCGATCACCGTCTACGTGATGGGCCTGTGGCTCGGCACCTTGCCGATCGGCTGGCTCGCAAGGCGCTACGGACGGCGCACGGCGTTTCAGGTCGGCACCGGCTTCGGATTTCTGACCGGCCTGATCTGCTACGTCGCGGTCCTGCAGGGCTCGTTCCTGATCTTCAATGTCGGCGCGTTTCTGAGCGGCCTCTACGCCGCCGCGCATCAGGCTTACCGCTTCGCCGCCGCCGATACCGCGAGCGAAGCGTTTCGCCCGAAGGCGATTTCCTGGGTGCTGATCGGCGGCATTTTCGCGGCCATCCTCGGTCCCGCAGATCGTGATCGTGACCAAGGATCTGTGGCCGCCCTATCTGTTTGCTGCGACCTATCTGGCGCAGGCCGCGGTCGCGATCGCGGCCGGGTTGATGCTGATGCTGCTGAAAATTCCGCGGCCGCCGGCGCCGACCGCTGCCAATGCCGGACGGCCGCTATCGGAAATCGCAAGGCAGCCGAAATTCGTAGTGGCAGTGGCCTGCGGCATTGCGAGCTATGCGCATGATGAACATGGTGATGACGGCAGCGCCGCTCGCCATGATCGAATGCAACCACACGGTCACCGACGCGGCGCTCGGACTGCAATGGCACGTGCTCGGCATGTTCGTGCCGAGCTTCTTCACCGGTACGCTGATTTCGCGTTTCGGCGTCGAGCGGGTGATTGCCGCCGGCTTGCTCATGCTGATCGCCAGCGCCGCGATCAGCATCGCCGGCATCACGCTCTGGCATTTCTGGATCGGGCTGATGCTGCTCGGGGTAGGGTGGAATTTCGGCCTTCATCGGTGCGACCGCGCTCGTCACCCAGACCCATCGCCCGCAGCGAGCGCAACCGGGTGCAGAGCTTCAACGACTTCCTGATCTTCGGATCGATGGCGATCGGCTCGTTCGGCTCCGGCAAGGTGCTCGCGCTGTTCGGCTGGGCGGCGGTCAACGAGATCGTGTTCCCGGTGGTGCTGACCGCGGGCGCCATGCTGCTCTGGCTGGTGCTGCGCGAGCGGCGCAACCCCGCCTGAACCGCAACAGTCTTGCCCGCCGTCCGATGCCGGCGCATTCTCTCGTCCGGCTGCCGGGTCATCGAGAGAGCAACATCATGCGCATTGTCGCCCGTTTCGCCATGCTGGCCGCCTTGTTATTGGCGGCTGCGCCGGCCTTCGCCCAGTCCTATCCGTCGCGGCCGATCACCATGATCGTGCCTTATGCCGCCGGCGGCAGCGTGGATGCGGTCGCGCGCCTGGTGTCCGACCGGCTGGCGGCGAAGCTCGGCGGCAATATCGTGATCGAGAACGTGGCGGGCGCCGGCGGCATCATCGGCACGCAGCGCGCGGCGCGTGCCGAACCGGACGGCTACACGCTGCTGTTCTCGGTCGAGAGCACGATGGTGATCGCCAAGCTCGTGTCGCCGACCTCGTGCAATACGACACCGCGCGCGATTTCCAGCCGATCTCGATGGTCGGATCGTCGCCTCTGGTCCTGCTCGGCCGCAAGGATTTTCCGGCCAACAACATCGCCGAGCTGATGAAGCTGCTGAAGGAAAATCCGGGCAAGTACAATTACGCCACCTCCGGCGTCGGCACCTCGCTGCATGTCGCGGGCGAGATGATCAATGCCGAGGGCAAGGTGAAGATGGTGCATGTGCCCTACAAGACCGGCGCGCAGATCCCGACCGACCTGATGGGCAACCAGATCGACCTCGCGGTGCTGCCGCTGGTGATGGCGATGCAGAATGTGCGGGCAGGCAACATCAAGGCCTTTGGCATCACCGAACCGAAGCGTTTCGAATTGACGCCCGAGGTGCCGAGCCTTGCCGAACATCCCGACCTGAAGAATGTCGTCGGTCACGGTCTGGTACGGGCTGTTCGCGCCGGCCAAGACCGATCCGGCGATCGTCGAGAAGCTGCATCAGGCGCTGGCCGCGGTGGTGAAGGAGCCCGGCATCGCCGAGAAGCTCAAGGCCGTCGAACCTGATCCCGGTCGGCAATTCGCCGAAGGAATTCGCCGAATTCCTGAAAGCGGAAAACGAGAAATTTTCCGCGCTGGTGAAGGCCGCCAACATCAAGGCCGAATAGCCGTGTTGGAGCCGATTGCCGTTTGAGATTCGCAAGCGCGCGATCGAGGCCGCGCAGGGCAGGGCGCCGTTCGACCTGCTGCTGCGCGGCGCGCGCATTGCCGATGTCGCGACGATGGAAATCCGCGACGGCCGATATCGGCATTGTCGGACCGATGATCGCAAGCGTGCATGCGCCGGGTGCCTTCACCGATGCGAAAGCGACGCAGGACCTGACCGGCCTGATCGTGACGCCGGGCTTCATCGACGGCCATGTGCATGTCGAATCCTCGCACATGCTGCCGCATCACTATGCGTCGGTGGTGGTGCCGCAGGGCACCACCACGATCTTCTGGGACCCGCACGAACTCGCCAATGTGCTGGGTCTCGACGGCATCCGCTATGCGGTCGAGGCGACGCGCAATCTGCCGCTGCGCTTCATCGTGCAGGCCTCGTCCTGCGTGCCGGCGGCGCCCGGGCTCGAAATTTCCGGCGCCGATTTCAAGGCCGACGAAATCCGCGACTTGATGTCCTGGCCGGATGTGGCGGGACTGGCCGAAGTCATGGACATGCGCGCGGTGCTGGAAACGCAGCCGCGCATGATGGGGATCCTCGAAGCAGCGAATGCGTCCGGCAAGATCATCGAAGGCCATGCGCGGGGCCTGAGCGGGCCGGGGCTGATGGCCTATCTCTCCGCCGGCATTTCCGGCGATCACGAGATCACCTCGGGTGCCGATGCGCTGGAGAAGCTGCGCGCCGGATTCACCGTCGAAATTCGCGGCTCGCACGATTATCTGCTTCCCGACGTGGTTGCGGCGATCAACACGCTGCCGGTCGATCCCGACGAGCCTCACCGTCTGCACCGACGATGTGTTCCCGGATTATCTGGTCGAACATGGCGGCATCAACGACGTGCTGCGGCGGCTGATCCGCTACGGCCTCGACCCGCTGCAGGCGATCCGCTGCGCCACCATCAACAACGCGATCCGTCTGCGACGAGACGATCTCGGCCTCGTGGCGGCGGGCCGGCGGGCCGACCTGGTCGCGCTGTCCGATCTGAAGGAAGTGAAGGTCGAAGCGGTCTATTCCGGCGGCCGGCATGTGGCGCAGGGCGGAAAGCTGATCGAGCCGCTGGCCGGCGTTGCCCCGCCGCTCGAGAACACCATGAAGGTCGCGCCGCTCACTGCCGACGATTTCCGCATTCGGGTGCCGGGCGTGGTCCAATGGCCGGGCACTCCTCCAGACCATCAAGGGCGCGCGCTTCAATTCCTGGAGCGAGACCGAGGTCGAGGTGCGCGACGGCTTCGCAGTCGTGCCGGACGATCTCAGCCTGATGGCGATCGTGCACCGGCACGGCCGCAACGAGCCGAAGCCGGCGCTGGCCATCATCGAAGGCTGGGATCGCTGGGGCGGGGCCTTCGCCACCTCCTATTCGCACGATTCCCACAATCTGATCCTGTACGGGCACGACGCTGCCGAGCTTGCGCTCGCCGCCAATACGGTGATCGGCATGCAGGGCGGCATCGTGGTGGTGAAGGACGGCAACGTGGCGGCGCAGCTCGCCTATCCGGTCGCCGGCATGCTTTCGCTCGATCCGCCGGCCGAGGTGGCCGCCGCCCACAAGCGGATCGTGGAGGCCGCGGGGGAAATCTGTGCCTGGCAGCCGCCCTACCGGACCTTCAAGGCGCTGAGCGGCCAGTCGCTGGCCTGCAATCCGGGTCCGCACCTGACCGATCTCGGGCTGACCGACGGGACCACCAAGGAAATCCGGCCGGGCCTGATACGAGCGCTCTGAGCGCTGAAAAACCTCAAAAATCCAAGGGATTCGGCCGGTTGCGCGGTTGCTTTGCCGGGACCTTTTTGGCATGGTCCGCGCGATTTTGGGGCCGGGCGGAGGCAATTCCGCGCGCCTGGCAGCCAATCCAAGCGCAGCCGGGCAGGGGCCCTGGCTGTATCCAGTCTGAAATCGGGGACTATCTATGACAGCTTTGTGGGTGATCATCGCCTGCGGTTTGCTTGCCATCGTTTACGGCGTCTGGGCCACCATGTCGGTCATGAAGGCCGATGCGGGCTCCGCCAAGATGCAGGAGATCGCCGCCGCCGTCCGTGAGGGCGCGCAGGCCTATCTGAAACGCCAATACACCACCATCGGCGTGGTCGGCATCGTCATCTTCGTCGTGATCGGCCTGCTGCTCGGGTGGCTGGTCGCCATCGGGTTCGCGATCGGCGCGATCCTGTCGGGCGCGGCCGGCTTCATCGGCATGAACGTGTCGGTGCGCGCCAACGTCCGCACCGCGCAGGCGGCGGTGAAGTCGCTTGCCGGCGGACTGGAGATCGCCTTCAAGGCCGGCGCCATCACCGGCATGCTGGTGGCGGGCCTCGCGCTGCTCGGCGTCGCGGTCTATTACACGATCCTGACCGGTCCGCTCGGGCTTGCGCCCGAACAGCCGCACCGTGGTCGATGCGCTGGTCGCGCTCGGCTTCGGCGCCTCGCTGATCTCGATCTTCGCCCGTCTCGGCGGCGGCATCTTCACCAAGGGTGCGGATGTCGGCGGCGATCTGGTCGGCAAGGTCGAAGCCGGCATTCCGGAGGACGATCCGCGCAATCCGGCCACCATCGCCGACAACGTGGGCGACAATGTCGGCGACTGCGCCGGCATGGCGGCCGACCTGTTCGAGACCTACGCGGTGACCACGGTCGCCACCATGGTTCTGGCGGCGATCTTCTTCGCCGGCCAGCCGGTGCTGTCATCGATGATGATCTATCCGCTTGCCATCGGTGCGGTCTGCATCCTGACCTCGATCGCCGGCACCTTCTTCGTCAAGCTCGGTGCCAACCAGTCGATCATGGGCGCGCTCTACAAGGGCCTGATCGCCACCGGCATTCTGTCGCTTGTCGGCATCGCCATCGTGACGCATCTGATGATCGGCTTCGGCACCCCGCTGAAGACCGGCGGCGGCGTGGCCTTCACCAGCACCAACCTGTTCGTCTGCGGCATCGTCGGCCTCGCGGTGACCGGCCTGCTCGATCTGGATCACCGAATACTACACCGGCACCAATTTCCGCCCGGTGAAGTCGATCGCCGAAGCCTCGGTGACCGGCCACGGCACCAACGTGATCCAGGGTCTCGCGATCTCGATGGAATCGACGGCGCTGCCGGCGATCGTGATCATCGCCGGCATCCTGGTCACCTACAGCCTTGCCGGCCTGTTCGGCATCGCGATCGCGACCACCACGATGCTGGCGCTGGCCGGCATGATCGTGGCGCTCGACGCCTTCGGTCCGGTCACCGACAATGCCGGCGGCATTGCCGAAATGGCCGGTCTGCCGAAGGAAGTGCGCAAGTCGACCGACGCGCTCGACGCGGTCGGCAACACCACCAAGGCGGTGACCAAGGGCTATGCCATCGGCTCCGCCGGTCTCGGCGCGCTGGTGCTGTTCGCGGCCTATAATGAAGACCTGAAATACTTCATTGCGTCCAAGACGCCTTATTTCGTCGGCGTCGCTCCGGACTTCTCGCTGAACAATCCGTACGTCGTGGTCGGCCTGCTGTTCGGCGGGCTGCTGCCGTATCTGTTCGGCGCGATGGGCATGACCGCGGTCGGCCGTGCGGCTTCCTCGATCGTCGAGGAAGTGCGCCGGCAATTCCGCGAAAACCCGGGCATCATGAAGGGCACCAGCAAGCCGGATTACGGCCGCGCCGTCGACCTTCTGACCAAGGCGGCGATCAAGGAAATGATCATTCCGTCGCTGCTGCCGGTGCTGTCGCCGATCGTGGTCTATTTCGCGATCTACTTCATCGCGGGCGGCGGCGCCGCCGGCAAGTCGGCCGGCTTCTCGGCGGTCGGTGCCATGCTGCTCGGCGTGATCGTGACCGGCCTGTTCGTCGCGATCTCGATGACCTCGGGCGGCGGCGCCTGGGACAATGCCAAGAAGTACATCGAGGACGGTCACTTCGGCGGCAAGGGCTCGGAAGCCCACAAGGCGGCGGTGACCGGCGACACGGTCGGCGATCCCTACAAGGACACGGCCGGACCGGCGGTCAACCCGATGATCAAGATCACCAACATCGTGGCGTTGCTGCTGCTGGCGATCCTCGCGCACTGATCGCGCCAAGCGCGATCCTGCGCACTGATCGCGCCAAGCATCCGCTGAAACGACAAGAGCCCCGCCAATGGCCGGGCTCTTTTTATTGCGCTATTCCGCAAGCGGAGCGATGCGGGAAGATAATTGTTGCTCGATCCCGACGATCTTGAACAGATAGGTGAGGTAGGACAATTCGCTGCCGCCGGTCTGCGTCGTGCGGCTGACGAAGTCGAAAATCTTGCCGTCCTTCAACCCGTAATCGGCGAGCCGGATCACGCGGCGCTCCTTGTCGAAATAGACCGCGACCACGCGCTGATCGACGACCTTTTGCGGCAGGAAGGCGGCGGCCTTCTCGGCGCGCTGCGAGATGTAATAGAAGGCCTCGCCGCTCACGGTCGCGACCGTCGAGGGGGTGCCGAGCACGATCAGCACCTGCTCCTGGCTGGAGCCGAGCGGGATCTGCTCGAGCGCGCCTTCCGGGCACCACATAGCCGCGCTGGAAGGTCTGCTCCAGGCCGCCGCAGCCCGACAGGGCAAGCGCGATCGCCAGCGCCATCGCGCCGCGGCGCAACGCGACGGGCGGGTCCGCATTGCGAATATGGTCTGGCCGGATGACATGCCGGTTCGACTATCCGTGGACAGCCTCGAATTGCAATGCGGGAAGTCTGGCGACACGCGCGAGGAGGCCCTAAAACAGGACCGATGCTGAACGTCGTTTCGCCGGAACCCCCGAGCGTCCACCATCGAGGCGCTCTATGGCGCCATCGTGGCGCAGGCGCGCGCGCCTGTCTTCTACCTGGATTACCGGGTTCCGGACACGGTCAATGGCCGTCTCGATCTGCTGATGCTGCACTTGGCGCTGACCTTCGAACGCCTGTCGCAGGGCGAGCGCGGCCGAAGCCGCGATCGGGCAGGCGCTTGTTCGACCGGTTCTGCCGCGACATGGACGATCACCTGCGCGAGCAGGGGGTCGAGCGACCTGAAGGTTCCGAAGGAAATGCGCGGTGTCGGGGCGGCTTTTTTTGGCCGCCATGGTACCTATCTAACGGCCTTGCGGGCCGGCGATCCGGCGGCGCTGCAGGCAGGCGCTCCGCCGCAACGTCTATCAGGACGCGCCGGACGGCGGACGGTGCGGGCGGCTCTCCGCCTATGTCGAGGTCGCCCATGCGCGCGCTCGCCGGTCAGGACGCCGAAGGCGCTGGCGCAGGGTGGCTTCGATCTGGCCGGATCCCGGCGGCGGTGACGCCGGACCGGCCCACGGAAACCGAGAATTGCGATTGAAGCCATGACCGAAGCCGGACCGAACTGGAGCTATCGAATCGCGCGCGACGAGGTCTCCGAACAAGGGCAGCATGTCGATCTGGTCGCCGACGAGGCCGTACGCGCGGCGCTCGCGAGAGTCGGCCGAATCTGCTGGACCTGCCGCGCCTGACGGCTTCCTTCGACCTTACTCCAAGCGGCCGCGATGGACTTCATATTGAAGGTGAAGTCTCTTCCACAGTTGTTCAGGAATGCGTCGTAACCCTCGAACCAGTCGAGCAGAATCTGGTTGAGCAGATCGATCTGACCTTTGTCCCGCGAGGCGGCACCGGGCGCCGCGGAAACCGCAATCGCCGACTGACGAGACCGATCCTGCCGGAGGCGCTGGTCGGCGGTATGGTCGACCTCGGGGCGATCGCAACCGAGTATTTTCTGCTGGGGATCGACCCCTATCCGCGCAAGCCCGGCGCCGAATTCCAGTCGCCCAGCGCGGGAGAGGCGGCGGCAAATCCGTTCGCCGCGCTGGCGGCTCTGAAAAAGCTCGGGCCCGGCGACAAGACCTGATGCCGGACGGATCGGACGGCTGCCCCGTTGTGTCCCGCCGCCGAACCGTTATTGTCCGCGCCCGCCGTGGCCGCTGCGCATCCTGGAACGGGTCCGGGACTGGCATTTTCGGCATCGTGCTTTCGGGTGGCCGGACGCCAGTGACGTTGCTTCCGGGGTTTCAAGGCGTCCGCTAAGGTCCGTTTATGCCAGACAAGGTCCGCATCGCGCTGGATGCAATGGGGGGAGACCACGGTCCGGCGGTGGTGATCCCTGGCGCCGCGCTGGCACAGGCGCGTCACCCCGACACCGACTTTCCTGTTTTTCGGCGATTCCGCCCGCATCGATCCGGAGCTGGACCGGCACCCGAGGCTGAAGGCGACGTCCCGCGTCATCCACACCGATGTCGCGGTGAAGATGGACGACAAGCCGAGCCAGGCGCTTGCGGCAGGGCCGCTGGAAATCCTCGATGTGGCTTGCGATCGACGCGGTGAAGAAGGGCGAAGCGGATGTCGCGGTCTCGGCCGGCAATACCGGCGCGCTGATGGCGATGGCCAAGATCAACCTGCGCACCATGGCCGGCATCGAGCGGCCGGCGATTGCGGCGATCTGGCCGACCCTGCGCGGCGAATCGGTGGTGCTCGATCTCGGCGCCAGCATCGGTGCCGACAAGCAGCACCTGATCGACATGGCGCTGATGGGCTCGGCGATGGCGCGCATCCTGCTCGACATCGACCGGCCGACGGTCGGGCTTCTGAATATCGGGGTTGAAGAAGTTAAAGGACTGGATGAAGTGCGCGAGGCCGGACAGATATTGCGCGAACGCGATCTGCCGCAGCCTGCAATACAAGGGCTTCGTCGAGGGCGACGACATCGGCAAGGGCACGGTCGACGTGGTGGTGACGGAAGGCTTTGCCGGCAATATCGCGCTCAAGAGCGCCGAAGGCACCGCGCGCCAGATCGCGGGCTATCTCAGAGCCGAAATGCGGCGCACGGTCTGGACGCGGATCGGCTACATGTTCGCGCGCTCGGCGTTTCGGGCGCTGGCCAGAAAGCTCGATCCGGCGCGATCCAATGGTGGCGTATTCCTCGGCCTGAACGGCATCGTCATCAAGAGCCATGGCGGCGCCGACGCCAATGGATTCTCCGCCGCCGTTGACATCGGCTATGACATGGTGCGTCACGAGTTGATGGCGAAGATCGGACAGGCCCTGGTGCCCGAAAAGCGTGTGGTGGTGGAAGACGCGGACCTCCCGGAGGCAGCCGCGACACCGGTGGCCGGAGCGGCATCGTGACATTGCGTTCCGTGATTGTGGGTGCCGGCTGCTATCTGCCGGAGCGGGTCGTCACCAATGCCGAACTCGCGGTCAGGGTCGATACCTCCGACGAGTGGATTGTGCAGCGCACCGGCATCCGGGAGCGGCATATCGCGGCCGAAGGCGAATTCACCTCGCATCTGGGGATCAAGGCGGCGCAGGCGGCTCTCGCCGATGCCGGCCTGACGCCGCAGGATATCGATCTGATCGTCTGCGCCACCTCGACGCCGGACAATACCTTTCCGGCGACCGCGGTCTCGATCCAGGCCGGGCTCGGCATCACCACGGGCTTTGCGTTCGACCTGCAGGCGGTGTGTTCGGGCTTTGTCTACGGGCTTGCGACGGTGGACGGATTGCTGCGCGGCGGCATGGCCAAACGCGCGCTCCTGATCGGCGCCGAGACCTTTTCGCGCATCCTCGACTGGACCGACCGCACCACCTGCGTGCTGTTCGGCGATGGCGCGGGGGCGGTGGTGATCGAGGCGCAGGAGCAGCCCGGCGCCATGACCGACCGCGGCATCCTGACCACCCATCTGCGCTCGGATGGCCGGCACAAGATGAAGCTCTATGTCGATGGCGGGCCGTCCTCGACCCAGACGGTCGGGCATCTGCGCATGGAAGGCCGCGAGGTGTTCAAGCATGCGGTGACGATGATCACCGATGTGATCAAGGATGCCTTCGCCGCGACCGGCTACACCGCGCACGATCTCGACTGGTTCGTGCCGCACCAGGCCAATCGCCGGATCATCGACGGCTCGGTGATCAAGCTCGGGCTCGACCCGGCCAAGGTCATCATCACCGTCGACAAGCACGGGAATACCTCAGCGGCCTCGATTCCGCTCGCGCTCTGCGCCGGCATCGCCGACGGGCGCATCAAGAAGGGCGATCTGGTGATGTTCGAGGCGATGGGTGGCGGCTTCACCTGGGGCGCCTCGCTGGTGCGCATGTAGGCACGCGGCGGGCGTTGCGTGCGGCCAAGCTTCCGGGCCCCTCAAAGTCAAGAAGGGAAGCGAGAAATACCTCGCGGTTGCGAGCCTTTCTTCGGTTGACCGTGCAGATGTAAGTCCATATCGTCTTGTAAAATAAGAAGGATCGCCGACTAGGGGCTGACTGGCGATGACGGCAAAGACGGTCACAAGGGCGGACTTGTGTGAGGCGGTGTATCAAAAGGTGGGCTTGTCGCGCACCGAATCCGCCACGCTGGTCGAACAGGTATTGAAAGAGATCACCGACTGTCTCGAGCGCGGCGAGACGGTCAAATTGTCGTCGTTCGGTTCCTTCGTCGTTCGCAAGAAGGGCCAGCGCATCGGCCGAAATCCGAAGACCGGCAAGGAAGTCCCGATCTCGCCGCGACGCGTCATGGTGTTCAAACCGTCGGCGATTCTCAAACAGAAGATCAATGGCGGCACCGGCGAGGGAATCGCCGACGACACCGACAGCCATTGAACGAGATGCGCGAAGCTCATCGAGACAGCCTGAAGCGGGGAGGCGTTGATTGGACAAGGCGCCGGACGCATTCCGTACCATCAGCGAAGTCGCCGACGACCTGAAAGTGCCGCAGCATGTGCTGCGCTTCTGGGAAAGCCGCTTCAGCCAGATCAAGCCGATGAAGCGCGCCGGCGGCCGGCGCTATTACCGGCCCGACGATGTCGACCTGCTGCGCGGCATTCATCACCTGCTGTATGGCGAGGGCTACACCATCCGCGGCGTGCAGCGAATTTTGCGCGATCAGGGACTGAAATTCGTGCAGTCGGTCTGGCAGCCGAATGCCGAACAGCCGCCGCATGGACGTTTCGACGACGACGAAGACCACGAGACGACGTCGAGGATGCAGCCGAGTCGGATGTGGAAGAGGCGCCGCGCGCGGCACCGCATCCCGCGCAACATGCGAGGCCGCAGGCTGCTTCATCTTCGGCTCGCCCGGCAATGTCGCGCGAGGATTTCCGAAAGCTTCAGGCCGCCCTGTTCGAACTCGGCGAATGCCGGCGCCTGCTGGACAGCGTCATGCCGGTAGAGCCCGCGGAAGAGTCCGCCTAACGCCTCGCGCGACAGCAGGATCGTCGCGCCCGCCGCGAAAGCACGACCGGCGTTGCCGCGACGATCCAGGCGAGCGGCGTGCGCGGCGCGAAATCGGCGTGACCGAGCGCGAAGGCGAGCAGCACCACGATCCCGATCGTGCACATGCCGACGGCCGGAATGGCGGCCGCGCGCCAGTCGCTCGCGCGCGAGACCAGCATCAGTCCGAGGCCGAGCCCGGTCAGCGGCGAGGCGAACAGCCGCGCGGTCAACGGCGGCATCGTCCACGGCCAGAGCTTGCCGATCAGCGCCGGCTCCGCCATCAGCGCAACGCCGAAACAAAGCTGAATCAATGCAGACGCACCGACAATGAGGCGCAGCCAGTCCGGAAAGCGCTGGTTCATCCTTGCAATGCCCTACGGCGGACAGGCCCGAGCCCGACCGCGCCCAAGGATCAGTCGTGCGAAAGCACCCGAAGGTTCACAACAATGTCAGGACGCCTTTCGCGTCCTGCGTGTCCTTGCTGCCCGCCTTGTAATAATAATTGGCGTTGCGGCCGCAGCGCGAGGCGGCGGATCACGCGGCGCATGCTCTCGCTGCGGCGGAGCGGGGCGACCGCGCCGGCGGCGGTCCGGAACACCGCGAGCTTCGCCGCATCCAGCGCCGGGCTCACGCCCGGCGGATGCTGCGGCATGCCGAAGCCGCGCAACATCGAGTTGACGGTGAAAATGTCGTTGCGGCGCCGAACCTCGGGCGATTTCCAGGTCAGCGACAGCGAGATCGAATAGCTGTCGGCGGTGCGCACCCAATGCGGCCATTGATAGGGAACGAAGACGCCGTCGCCGGGCCTCAGGTTATAGGTCGTGCTGCGGGCGTCGAATTTCGGATCATAGGTGAGATTGCGGTGTCGCACCGCGCTGCCTTCCAGCGCTTCGTCGGAAGCGATCGAGCGGTCGCGATTGTCGTAGACATGGAAGGATTTGTCGCCATGCACCTGGAAGAAGAAATTCTCGTCGGCATCGGCATGGAAGGGGGTGGTCGATTGCGCCGAGGACACGAAGATGAAGCCGCGAATATCTTCAAAGCCGGCATCCTTCAGCGTCGTGAAACCGCGCACGCGCGCCACTTCCAGCAGCGCATTCTCGATCAGCTCGCAATAGGCCGGCCGGCTATCCACATGCTTCAGCACCAGCCATGCGCCGGCGGTCTCGATCTTGCGCACGATTTCTTCCGGATCGAGGTCGACGGTCGGCGTGGTTTCCGGCTTCTGGTTGATCGCGGCCTTGCCGGAATTGTACTCGATGCGGTCGCGCGGCAATTCACGCGCCAGTTCGGCGAGCTTCGGCAGGGTCAGCAGCGGGTTGCCGGTGAAATGGTGGCGCAGCCGGAACGGCAGATTCGGGAAGGCCATGGTCAACGAGGTGCTGTCGGTCGGTTCGAAGAACTTCATGGTCATTTCCTCACGAGCCGTCTTACGGTCCGGGCAAGATCGAGCGCCCGGTATCGGGCCTGAACGAGAAGCCGAAGGCCGGCTGCAACCGGATCCCCGGGCTTCAATGCGATGAACACGTCGGCGATTTCGATGCGCTCTCTCCAGAGATGTTCGATCATCGAATGCGCGATGTCGGTCGACGAATCCGCAAAGTCGATATCGGGGTCCGCACAGAGATGCCGGGTGAGATCGAGCGTGAGCTGGACGCCCGGCGAACAGCGCGCCTCGCGCTCGTCCATCGCGATCTTGAAAAAATAGGCGGCGGCGCCATCGCGCAGGATCAGGCCTGACGCAAGCGCCGTGCCGTTGCGGGTCAGGCTCACGATTTCGAGGTTGCGCCGGGCGGCAAGCGCGACGGCGGCCTCGCGGATAAAGGCCGCGTCGCCCTCATCCTGCACCAGCGCGGTTCCGCGCTCGCCCTTCCAGCCGCTTGCCTCGAGCGCGAGAAAGTCCTCCAGAGCGGCTGCGACCGAGTCCGGGGTGGTTGCGACCGAAAAGGTGAGGGCGCCCGAATCTTCCAGACGATGACGCTGACGCCGGAGCTCTTTCAGTTTCTTGGCGCCGAGCGCGTCGCGCAGCGTCGTATCCGGCATCGCCCGTGGCATCGAGCGCCGCGCGCCGATAGCTGCGCAGGATTTCGGCGTGCAAGCCCTGCTTCGCCAGTGCCTGTTTCAATGCGGCGAATGCGGGACCATGGATCGCAAAGCCCGGCAGCAGCAGCGCACGCGCGCCTGCGATGCGCGCGGCCTGGATCAGTCCGGCTCCGGCGGTCTCTGCCTGTTCGCGGTCGAGCGTCGGGATCGACAGGGCCGCGATAGCGTTCCAGCCGACCAGCAACGGTCCGGGGATCGAGAGCGCGCGGCGCGACCAGCGCACCGGCATCAGGCCGATCAGTCGGTCGCGTTCCCAGGCGAGCAAAGCCAGCGCACCCTTGCGTCCGCGTACATGCCGCGAAAGCGGCACGGCCCAAAGCGGATCGTAATAGGCATTGGGTTCAATCGCGCGCGCACGCAACTTGCGCCAGGGAAGCGCCGGAACGGTGCCGAGATCGGCAAGGAAAGGCTGCTTCGCGCCGATTTTCGAAGGGACGCAAGGCCGAAGGCTCGCGTCCGCCGGGATCGATGACACCGCACGAACGGCCTCGGCAGAAACCGGAATCGACATGACGCGCACCGCCCACTTCCGTTTCCCAGCAGCTTCCCGGATAATTCAATTTGGCTGGTTTGCGGTTAATCGGAGCGGCTCTTGCGAAACGAGCGTTAACGAAAGCCTGCGCTTTTCAGTAAAGGCATCTGAGATGATGGAACCCGGATCGGTTCCGGGGAACGGGACTGTTCTGTCCGCGCCAGATCCGGGCCGGTTCAGATCAACGCGCCGCACGCTTCCAGATGCATAAGGCGTTCGCCGAGCGAGCCGGCAGCGGCCGCAAGCAGCGCTACGGTCGCCTTCATCGTCCGTCCCGACGCTGCAGCCTCCGGCACCGGCACCGCGAGCGTCGATTGTCCTCTTGCGGCTGCCAGCTCGCAACCGTCGCGAGGTCGGTCTCAACCTGCCATCGCCCGCGGCGGTCGGGCAATTGCATCGCCTGCGCGAGCCGCGCTTGGAATTCGGCACGAGAGACCGTCTTGAAACCCACATCGAGCACGTTCTGGGTAGGGGCCTTGTTGTCGCTGAGCACGAAGCCCCATTTTGCGAGATGCCAATTGAGCACGGCGAAGCCGATCTTGGAGGTGTGCGTCTCGCGCGTGAATTGCGACTCGATCGTGAAGGCGCCACCGACCGCGACGCCGTAACCGCCGCCGACCATCTCTCCCTGCTGGTTCCAGACTTCGAAGGAATGCGCGTAGCCGGCGTCGTGCAGATCGCAATAGGCCCGCATGATCTGCGGCGTGATCCAGGTCACCGCCCATCGGCCGTCCCGGCGACCGGCACAAGCCTTGATCACCTCCTCGAATTTGCGGTCGAAGGTGACGCGGAAGCGCTGCTGGCGCAGCCGGCTGCGCATTCTTTTGGAAAGATGGAGTTCGGCAAAGTCGAGGATGCAGCGCTCCGGCGGCGACATCCATTTGAGCGGCCCGAAATGGGCAAAGGTAAACATGCCGCGGCGATGTGCCGCCACGAGCGTATCGACCGAAAGGTCATGCACGAAGCCGCAGAACTCCGGGCGGATTGTCCCGGGCCGCATTCGGATCGGGCAGCGTGTGCCTTGGCTGCACGAGATCGGCGAGCCACATGCCTGCGAGGGCGGGAAGGGCGGTGATCCGGCGCGGCCGCAGCGCCCACGCGGTACCCAGGGCCCAGCGCCGGAGCGTTTCGATCGAGGTTTCCTGGAACAACTCGGCACGGCGCTCGACCGCGCCCGTTCTCAGGTGATGATCTGAATCGATCACAATATCCCTGTCCATATTGCAATTGCCGTCATGGGTGTTGAGCGCTCGATCCGCCCCGGCGCCATCGCGCGAAGACGCGTGCGTGCCAGCGCAGACGCAACAGAATCACGCGCCGATTGTGTGCTCGCGCTGTGATTCTGTCACCCGCGACCCGGATTCAGGGTAAATCCAAAACGCTGGGATTATGCTAACCAAACCTGCACAAGGCGCGTGGTCGCAAAGCGGTGGCGGGAGATCGAGCGGCCGCAAACCGCCGCCCGACTTGCGCCTTACCTCTCGTGAATTCGACGGTACCGGCGCGCGTTGGTGAACCCGCGCCGTGGGTTTCAGGAAAATTCCTGCTCATGCACCCAGGCCGCCTGTCGTGGCGGCTTCTTGGTGCGGTCCCATTCGTCGAGCATGGCGGGCGCGATCTTCTTCAACTGGTCGAGTTGACCGGGCTTTGCGGTCCAATGCGTCACCTCGACGCGGTTGCCGCTCGGATCGAAGAAATAGATCGACTGGAAAACGCCATGATCGGTCGGGCCGACCACATGGCAGCCAACCGACTCGGCATTGGCCTTGGCTTCCAGCATCGTGGCCTGGTCCTTCACGCGGAAGGCGATGTGCTGCACCCAGTCCGGAGTGTTCGGATCGCGACCCATCGGCGGCGATTTCGGAAGTTCGAAAAAGGCGAGAATATTTCCGGCGCCGGCGTCGAGAAACACATGCATGTAGGGATCGGGCGCCTTGGTCGAGGGCGCGCGGTCCTCCGCCATCGCCATCAGGAAATCCATGCCGAGTACCTTCTGGTAGAAGGCGACGGTCTGCTTCGCATTCTTGCAGCGATAGGCGACGTGATGAATCTGTTCGACTTTCACGATATCCTCCCTCTCGCCTTTTCTTAGCGTGTTGCACGTTTGCCACTTGCCGGAGCGCGGCGCGTTGATCTGGGTCAAGCGGCGCGCATGCCCGTGGGCGAGAATAAGAACATGTCGAGATATGGAAATGGATTCGCGGGCCTGATCGTTGCGCTGTCGATTGGCTTGTCGGTAGTTGGCTTGCCGGCGACCGCGCAGCCGGTCGTGACCGATCAGCAGGGCAGTGTCGAACGTGGGCGCGAACTGGCGCAGGCATGGTGCGCCGAGTGCCATGCGATCGGTCCCAAGGTGACGGAGGGCAAACGTCCCGGGCCGAATTTCATCGACTTCGCCAATCGCGCCTCGACCACGCCCTTGTCGCTGAACGTGTTCCTGCGCTCGAACCACGAAACCATGCCGAACCTGATCATTGCGCGCGGGGATGGCGATGACCTCGTGGCCTATATCCTGAGCTTGAAGGGCCGGTGATCGCGGTTACGGCCGGCCGCAGGATTGCGGTTCCCAATACCAGCGTCCGCATTTGCTGCAGCCGCCGAGGCTCGCGGCGAAGCCGATCAGAAGCAACGCGACGACAATCCGCTTCATGCGCAAAAGCACCCGGCGAATGGCTATTCCACCACAACAAACCGGGGGATGGAATGGTCGGAGCGGCGGGATTCGAACCCACGACCCCTAGTCCCCCAGACTAGTGCGCTAACCGGGCTGCGCCACGCTCCGACGGCGCCGTTATAGGGAAGCGCTGCCGCCGATGGAAGCGGATTTTGTTCCCGGTTTTAAGGCCCTTTGGCCCTGATCGGCTTTGCGCCTGACGTTTACGATATCGCTTTGGAAACGGTCGGCGCCGCGCGGAAGCCGGAATGGCGCTTGGCGACTTCCAGGCAGAGATCGAGCAGGATGCGCGCGGTCTTTTCCCAGGTGAAAAGCTGCGCGTGCTTGAACCCCTTCTGCCGCAGGCTTTCGCGCAATGCCGGATCGGAATAGACCGCCCGCATCGCCGAGGCGAGGCTGTCGGTGTCGTTGATCGAGCATTGCAGCGTCGCGTCGCCGCCGATTTCCACCAGCACCGGATGATCGGAGACGATCGCAGGACATCCGCATTGCATGGCCTCGAGCGGCGGCAGCCCGAAGCCCTCATAGCTGGAAGGATAGACCAGCGCGAGCGCGTGATCGTAAAGCGCGCGCAGCTGGCTGTCGCTGATCAGGCCGGTATCGATCAGTCTGTCATCGCGAATATTCGCAATCTTGTCGTGCACGTCGGGCCGGCGCGTGCCGGTCGCCACCAGTACTGCGTCCTTGAGGTCCGCCTTCTTCAGTGCAGCGATCGTGCCGTCGAGATTTCTTGTTCAACGCATAGATGCCGCAGCCAAGAAAATAGGGGCGGCTGCGCAAGTTCAGTTTGTCGAGGATGGTCTCGTCCGGCTTGTGCCGCAGGATATGGTCGGAGCCTTCGTAGCAGATCGGAATCCGGTTCGGATCGAGGCCGTAATATTTCTGCATCTCGCTGCGCGAGAATTCCGATACCGAAACCACCAGATCGGCGCGCCGCGCGGCGTTCGGCACGATCAGGTCGTAGGCCGCGACGAAGGCTCTCGAAAAACCCTCCGGCATCGCCTTGGTGGAAGTATCGTGGATCACCAGCACCTGATGCGCCTTTGCGATCGGCCCCAGCATGCACAGATTGAGCTGCAGCTTGCCGATCGAGCGGAGCGGAAACTCGATCTGCTCCCAGACATAGCCCCGGGTCAGGCCGGAGCGTTCGACGCGGATATTCCTGAGCGGGAAGTCGCGGCCCGAACTCGGCGATTGCAGCTCGACATGGCCCTTCAGCGCGGCATAGGCCGGCTCTTCCAGCAACCGGTCGATCGCGTGCACGGTTTCGATCGCAAAGCGTTGTACGCCGGCGGTGACCTGGGTCAGGAACCGGCCGTTGATGACGATATCGGGAACTACAGCAGACATTTCAGATGTCGATCCTGTTAAGGCCGTTCAACTACGCATGGCTCGCGTAAGACTATCTTAAAGGGCGGCGGCTTAAGGAATTCTCAAGCGCGGAGCGGTGGATAGCCCGGATGCGGCTTTAACGCGCGTCTTCTGGAACCCGAGGCGGCGCCATGCTCGACAAGACTCCAAACGAAGTCCTGAACCGGCTCGACGATGGTGGCTCGCTGCTTGCCCGCGCCTTCCGGGAACTCGGCGTGCAGAACGACCGGCACTGGGCCTGGGACAATTACGAGAATGTGGTGCGCGGGCTGGCGCGAATTCTGAAAGCCAGGCGATTGCTGGAAGTCGGTGGCGGCCGCGATCCGCTGTTCAAGGCCAACGAATTGTCCGCACTCGGCATCGAGATGACGATCAACGACATTTCGCAGACCGAACTGGATGAGCTGCCGGACAGCTATCGCAAAGCCTGTTTCGACGTCGCCGGGGACATTTCCAAAGTCGCGAATTTGCGCGGCTCCTTCGATCTCGCCTTCTCGCGCATGGTGTTCGAGCATGTCGCCGATGGCCAGCGCGCCTGGAAGAACCTGTACGAGCTTGCTGGCGCCCGGCGGCGTCGCGCTCGCCTTCGTCCCGACGCTCTATTCGTTCCCGTTCGTCGTGAACTGGCTGATCCCCGACGACGTCGCGGCGAAGATCGTGAAGATGCTTTATCGCAACCGGACCGACGAAGCAGACCCGGTATTTCCGGCACGCTATAGCTGGACCTTTGCCAGCGAGCGCAAGATGAAGCCGATGCTCGATGCCATCGGATACAGCGAAGTCCAGGTGCTGCCGTTCTACGGCCATGGCTATTTCGAGCCGTTCCCGATCGTGCGCAACGTCCACAATGCCTTCACCGAGATGGCGCGCAAGGGCGACTGGCGGCTGCTCGCAAGCTACGCCTATATCGCCGCGCGCAAATAGCGGGTCCGCGCGCCCGCCTGCGGCTCCGAAAACCGTTTTGGAAGACAGGTCCGCGCTCTATTGAGCGGCGGGCTTCATCGCGGTTTCGCCGCCGCCTTGCCGGACCGTCTGGATCGGGCCGCGCCAGGCGAGCGCGACGAAGATCGCCGCTCCGCAACTGTAAACGATTGTGTAGATCCACAGATATTGCAGGAAGGTCGCGTTGATGAAAACGGCGAACAGCGTGCCGAGCGTCATCGCAACGACGACGACCGGGGCCGCCTGCGCGATCTCCTTGAAATATCCGGTATGAACCAGCAAGGACAATGCGACCATCTGGAACATATTCGCGAACAGCAGGATGACGAGAACCGGCGCGACATGCGGCATGACGGCGGCGGGACCGAGCAGCCAGGCGAACAGCTTGTCGCCGATCGTGAACAGGATAATCGATACCGTGACCGTCGGTATCGAACACAGTCCGAGCGCAATCCAGGTGGCGCGCATCAGGCCGGCGGCGTCGCGATCGTTGTAGGCTTGCGTCTGCCTCGGCACCGCGATGTCGCAGGCCGCCGAATAGGCGACGCTGCCGCCCCGGAACACCTTGAAGGCGGTATCGAGAATAATGGTCGGCGCGCCAAGACCGTAGAAGGCCGGCACGAAGAAATACGGGAAATTGTAGATGTAGATTTCCGATACCGAGAAGATCGAGCTGCGCAAAAGCATGCGCCCGTTCTGGCGCCAGAATTCCGCAAGATAGCGCGCCTGTCCGCGCAGGCGCGAATTGAGAGCGCCGCGCGCCTTGAGGCGCAAGACGCACAGGGCGAACACCACGACCCATGCCACGTTGATCAGGATCAGATACGAGGTCAGCGGCAGGGACAGCAGCATCGCCGCGGTCGCAAAGATCACCCCGAAACGGCGGATGACCTCGAGAGTTTCGAAATAGACATATTCGTCCACCGCGATGGTGATGTTGCGCAGCGAGAACCACGCCAGATTGAGTGCGGTGAATACGAAGAACAGCGTGAACTGAAACGATTGCAGCAGGCTTTCCGGACGCGACCAGGCCATCGCGGCAAAGCAGATCAGCGCGCCCAGAAATGCCAGCGCGATGTAGAGAACCAGGATCGCGCTGGTCTGCGAGACCACCGAATCGTCCTGAGACTTGTCGAGATGGTGCTGGCGAAGCCGCACGAACAGGATCTTGCTCGCGCCGAGGTCGCACAAGAGCAGCGTGAAGCCGAGCGCCCCGACCAGCACGAACAGCGAAAATTGTTCCGGCGTGAGGACGCGTGCAAACACGAAAGTCTGCAGCAATCCGGTCACGACCGATGTCGCGGCCGTGGAAGACCGCAGGAACAGGAAACGCAATGAAAGGGCGTCGCTCATGGTCGCTCGCTGCCCCGCAACAGCGCCTCAACGGTTCTGGCATAACGCGCCGGCGACAGGATCCCGGCGACATCGCAGGCCGCCTTCGCGCCCATGCGCCGGCGCAGCTCCGCATCGTCGGCCAGCCGGACGAGCCATTGCACCGCGGCGTCGACGTCCGGGTCCGCCCATTTCTGATCGCGCTCGCTGAACGCGTTGTCGCGATCCTCGACCGCAATCATTTTGTAGGGCAGCAGGGCCGAATTCTCGTCATTCATGAAATCGAGATTGCCGGACCATCCGGTCGCGATGACCGGTTTGCCGAGTCGCATTCCTTCGGCGCAGATGAGACCGAAACCTTCCGACCGGTGTGTCGATATCACGATGTCGCAGAGTGCCATCAGCCCGGTCATCTGGTCCGATGACAGCGTGCGGTCGATGATGCGGATATTCGCCGCGCCGGCGATCGCCGCGTCGAGCTCCTGCCTTGCCCAGGATACGTTGCCTGGATCGGTCATCTTGATGACAAGGATACGATCGCTGCGATCGCCAAAGGCACGGCGGAATGCGGTGATGGCCGCGATCGGGTTTTTTCTCGCGAAGTTCGAGCCGAGATGGAACGAATTCAGCACCAGCAGCGCGTCATCCGGCAGGCCGAAATCCTGCCGCCGCGCGCTGGGCGTCGGGATTTCCGGCAACGGATGCGGCAGCACATGCACCGGCAGCCCGGTCGCATCCGCGATCGCCTTCTGGGTAAAGCGGCTTGGCACCCAGATTTCGTGCACGAATTTGAATCCGGGCCGCCACGCCTCCGACAGCCGCGGCAATTCCCAGGCCCAATAGGCGATGATGCGCCGGCCGGCCACCTGACGGCGCCCGAGCGCGCACATCGCATAGGGCAGATACGGAGCATTGATGTGAACGATCAGGCTGCCGCCGCCTCCCGGTATCAGCGGGCGAGTCTCGAACGTGTCCGGGAGATCGTTCTGCGCAAAGGCGCGGCTGAGATCGCAGGCCTGCGGCGCGAGGCCGGCATCGTCCAGCGCGCTATAGCCGAGGCGGGCGCCTTCGCCCAACCCGCTTGCCGAACTGAACCATCCGGCAATTCCGACCGGCATTCCGCCCTTCGGGTTGGAAGCAGGGCGCGGCGCCACGATCGGCGCCACGTCGAGAAACAGGCGCAGCCGCCAGGCATGCGGAATTGTGCGCCACGCGCGATGCAGCAGCGATCTGGTCATGCGACCGCCCGCGCGGCGGTCAGGTTCCGGGACGCTGCGACCAGCCCCCAGATAATCCCGAGCATCAGGAAATAATGCCGCCAGTGATCGGTGTCGATGACGATGCCTTCGCCGACCGCGCCGACCAGCGTGGCGTAGACCGGGATCAGATAGGATTGCCACGGCGTTCGCTGCAGGCTCGCGCGCAGGCCGACTCCGACAGTCAGCAACACGAGTGCGATATAGGCCAGACCGCCGATCCAGCCATAAACCAGAAAGGACTGCAGATAGACATTGTGCTGCTGGATGCCGTAGGTCGCGGCGAAGGCGTATGGGCCCATCCCGAGCGGGAAATTCAGAATCTCGTCGAGCGCAATGAATTGCAGCGTGAAGCGGCCGCCGCTGCCGACATCGTAATATTGAACGACCTGCGCGCGCTCCTTGAACATCGACGATATTTCGGGAAATGACAGCGCAACCGCGACGGCGCCCGCAAGCAGAACGGCGCTGACGATTCCAAGCAGGATCAATCTGGCGCGGAAAAGGTGGCTCTGCGCCGTCACGATCAGCAGACCGAACATGATCGCCGCCGAAAGCAGGAAATGAATCCATGCGCCGCGCGAAAAGCTCAGGAAGAATCCGAGCAGGATCACGAGCAGCGTTCCGATCGTCAAAAGGCGCAATCCCCGCACCAGCAGGGTCTGCAACAGGAACAGGATCGGCAGGATCAGGAAAGGCCCATAGACGTTCGGGTCCTTGAACGGCCCGGTCGCGCGGCCGTTCGGCGCGAATAGCGGAACCGCCGCCGGGATCAGTTTGAAATAGCCGATGATGCCGGCGGTCGCCGCGATCAGTGCCGCAAGAATGTAAGCCGCGCGCAATATCTTGAGCCGTCGCACGCTGTCGTCGGAAAACAGCGCCGCGAACACCACGGCCGACACCGCCATGAACAAGGTGACGATGACGAAGCGGTCGGTGAGATCTTTGTCCGACACACGGAAATAGGCGATCATCCCGCCGACATTCCACAGCACCAGCAGCCATATCATCGGCAGCAACGGGCGCTGAATTGTCACTCCGGCAATCAGGCACGCAAACGCAAGGACGATGACCGCGAATTCGTACGGCGCGGGCTCGACGAATACGAAGCCGCTGATCAGGATCGTGACGAACAGCGAAAATTCAAGAATTTGCCGCGCGGCGCGCGAAAAGCGGCGCGCGGGCGGCGCGACGGCAGCGGCCGTCGCTGCGCTGGCTGCCGAATGCGAACGCCCTTGATCCGGCAGCCGGGAGGCCTGATCCAGCGTGATCAATACGCATTCTCGCTCTTCAGCAGCGCGAACGGCGTCATCAGCGACGATGTAGAGATCGAACAGCACCGACCAGTTTTCGATATAGTAAAGATCGTATTCGACGCGCTTCTGGATCTTTTCCTGGGTGTCGGTCTCGCCGCGCCAGCCGTTGATCTGCGCCCAGCCGGTGACGCCCGGCTTGACGCGGTGGCGCGCGAAATAGCCGTCGACGGCCTCGTCATAGAGCCGCGCTTCCGCCTTGGCGTTGACCGCATGCGGGCGCGGTCCGACCAGCGAGAGATTGCCCTTGAACACGACGTTGAAGAGCTGCGGCAAGTTCGTCGAGGCTTGCCTTGCGGATGAAGCGGCCGACGCGGGTGACGCGCGGATCGTCCTTGGTGACGAGCTTGCTGGCAGTGGCGTCGGCCTGGTCGACATACATCGAACGGAACTTGTAGACCTCGATCAGGTCGTTGTTGAAGCCGTAGCGCTTCTGCTTGAACAGGACCGGGCCGCGGCTGTCGAGCTTGATCGCGATCGCGACCAGCGCCATCACCGGCAGCGCTGCGAGCAGCAGCAGGCCGCCGACGATCTTGTCGAACAGCCATTTCATCACGACGTCCCAGTCCGCGATCGGCCGGTCGAACAGGTCGAGCACCGGGACGGTGCCGATATAGGAATAGGAGCGGGGCCGGAACCGCAGCTTGTTGGAATGCGCCGACAGCCGGATATCGACCGGCAGCACCCACAGCTTCTTCAGCATCTGCAGGATGCGCTTTTCCGCGCTGATCGGCAGCGAGAAGATCACGAGATCGATGCGGGTGCGGCGCGCGAATTCGACGAAATCGTCGACGGTGCCGAGTTTGGGAAGCCGGCGCAGGATGGTCGGCGAACGCTCGTCGTTGCGGTCGTCGAACACGCCGACCACATGCACGTCGCTGTCGATGCTGCTCGTCCAGCGCGTCGATCAGCGCTTCGCCGGGAGCGCCGCCGCCGACGATGACGGTGCGGCGCGTCAGCCGTCCGTCGCGCATCCAGCGCCGCACGCAGCGTGTACAGCACGGTGCGCGAAGGCGAGCAGCGACGACCAGGCCGATCGCCCAGAACTGACACCAGCCAGACGCGCGAGAACGCCTGGTCGAGCTTGAAGAAGAACGAGACCGCGGTCGCAAGCAGGAACACCAGCGACCAGGCCGAGATCAGTCGCGCCATTTGATTGAGCGGGCGGCGGAACGCATGGATCTGATAGATGTCGACCGCCTGGAAGGCGATCACCGAACCCGTCGTGATTCCGGCGATGGCCCAGACATAGGGCCAGCTGAAGCCTTCCGACCAGGAACACATAGACGCAATAGATCAGCGTGCCGACGAAGCGCGATCAGCGCGCTCTCGATGGCGCGCACGAAACCGGCGACCACGATCGGCGAATAGGCCGAGCGTGTCACTGTCGGATGCGGCTGCGATGCGCGGCCGGCGACAATTGCCGTGGTCGCGCGTCGCGCGCAATCCGCGCCGCCGATCGCAGCAGTAGCGGCAGCGGACGCGCTCATGCATTTTCTGAGCGTCCAGGTCGAACATTTCGCCGTCCCTTGGTCCGTCGCGCAAAGAATGCATTTGCGCGCAAACCTTTTTGTGATGGACGGGTCTTATCGGAAAAAATTCAACAAAAGCTTATGCGCATTTTAGCTTTTGCGCGCCGCAATGCGCCTCGCGATACGCGTCGAGTCCGCCATCCACCATATCGTCGAGGGAGAATGTGGTTCGCACCCGCTCGCTGCAACAAGCGGGCGTCGGCGGCCATGCTTTCCGGATTGGTTAACGGCATCGGCGATCGCGCGCTCGAGCGCGGCGCGTGTCGTCGGGTGTGACGAGACGATCGGCGAGCGGACCGAACATGTCGGGAATGCCGCCGACACTGGTCACCACCAGCGGCTTTGCCGGCGGCGGCGGCTTCCAGCACGATATAGGGGAAGGATTCCGCGCGCGACGGCACCACCATGATGCGGCCGAGTGCGAAGGCGCTGCGTGCGGGCAGCGGCGAGACGAAGCGGATGGCATCGTCGAGGCCGACGCGTCGTGCCTGTTCCTTCAAGTTCGTCGCGCGGCCTTGCCCTGCGCCGACGATGGTCGCGGTGAGAGCTTGTTCCGCCGGCGCGCAGAGCCGCGAGAGCATCGATCAGGAGATCGACACCCTTCAGACGCCGCAATTCGCCGATATAGAGAAGGTCGGTGGCGTCGGCCTGCAACGGCACCTCCGCGAATTCGCTGTCCGCAGACGCCGTTCGGCACGATCGCGCGCGAGCGTCTCCGGTGCGCCGACCTTTTCGCTGTAAAGACGCGCGATGAAGGCGCTTTCGAACAGGAACAGATCGGTGCGCCGCTTCAGCAGCTTCTCCAGCATCAGGTAAAAAGAGCCGATCGCGGTGCCGGGCCGGAACAGCAGGCTGCCGCCATGCGGCGTGTAGACCCGCAACGGTCCGCCGCGGCCGACCGCAAGCCGCGCATAGGCCGCGCCTTTGGCGCCGTGGCCATGCACGCACGTCCGGTCCGGTTTCGGCGACGCGCTTCGCGACGTGACGGGTTGCGGACACGTCCGTCGATTCCGATCTGGCGCGGCATCGCGATGCGCGACAATCCGAGCGCGAGTGCGGGGGCGGTGTCGTTCAGGATTCGTGTTGCATAGCTCGCCGCCGGTGCCGGCGTCGCAAACGATGCCGACCTGATGGCCGCGCGCGATCTGTCCGCGCACCACGTCCATGACGTGGCGGAACAGCCCGCCCACCGGCGAGCGCAAGCACATGCAAAATTCGAAGCGTTCCGATCCGCCCCGTCCATTCCGGCATTCGCTCATCACAAGTTAAGCCGCATTAACGAAGGCTATGGTTAAAAAATCGCTCCACGCGCCAAGACCTTGCGCTTATTCGCCGCAGGCCGGCAGGGGTTAACGGCGATGGAAACCATGTTGGCACGAAATGGCTCGCGGTTGAGTTTGTGGAGTCGGTGATGTCAGTTCAGTCCGGTGAGCGGCGTTGGCGTACGGTCCGATGGAGCCGAAAGCGATCTCGATCTGCAGCGCGCTCGGTGTCGCGCTCTGGCGCAGGAAATTGCTGATCCTCATTCCGACGCTCGCTGGTCGCCGTCGGTCACGCTGGTGGCGGTGAACATGATCACGCCGCGCTACAAATCCGAAGCCAAGATCATGGTGGAGGGCCGCGAGAACGTCTTCCTGCGTCCGGAAGCCGAAAAGGGTATCGACCGCGCGGCCGCCGACCAGGAAGCCATCGCCACCCAGGTCCAGGTGCTGCAGTCGCGCGACATCGCGCGCCAGGTGATCCGGGAACTGAAGCTCGGCGAACGGCCGGAATTCGATCCGGTGCTGTCGGGGCGTCTCGTCGATCAGCGCGTTCCTGTCGGCGATCGGACTCGGACGCGACCGGCTGAAGATGACGCCGGAAGAGCGGGTGATGGAGGCCTTCTACGATCGTCTCACCGTGTACGCGGTCGAGCGGTCGCGGGTCATCACCATCGAATTCCAGTCCGGCGATCCGGAATTGTCGGCCAAGGTCGTCAACGCCATCGTCGACGCCTATATGAAGCTGCAGCAGGTCGCCAAAGCAGGAGCAGACCCGCAGCGCCAGCGCCTATCTCGCCAGCGAAATCGACAAGCTGCGCAAGACCGTCGCAGGAGGCCGATGCCAAGGTCGAGGAATTTCGCGCCAAGGCCAATCTGTTCATCGGCACCAACGACACGAGCCTGTCCAGCCAGCAGCTCGGCGAATTGACCACCCAGCTTGCCGACCGCGCGCGCGCAGAAGGCCGATCTCGAGGCGCGATCGAGGATCATCCGCAGCATTCTGAAGAGCGGCAAGCCGGTCGAGACCAACGACATCGTCAATTCCGATCTGTTGAAGCGGCTGGTCGAGCAGCGGGTGCTGCTGCGCTCGCAGCTTGCCGAGCAATCCTCCACGCTGCTGGAACGCCATCCGCGCATCCAGGAACTGAATGCGCAGATCAATGCGCTCGACGAGCAGATGCGCGGCGAACTGGTCCGGCTCGTCAACTCGATCGAGAACGATGCCCGCATCGCCGAGGCGCGCGTCGAGGCAACCAACGACAGCCTCGATCGGCTGAAGAAGCAGATCGGCGGCGCCTCCGCGCAGGACGTGCAATTGCGCGCGCTCGAGCGCGAAGCCAAGGCGCAGCGCGACCTGCTCGAATCCTATCTCGCTCGCTATCGCGAAGTCGACCGCCCGCGAAAATATCGATGCGTCGCTCGCCGAAGTGCGCGTGATCTCGCGCGCCACGCGTCTCCAATGTGCCGGCCTTCCCGAAGAAGCTGCCGATCCTGCTGATCGCCATGCTCGCGACCGCGTTCCTGATGGCGGCCTTCGTGCTGTCGTCCGAAATCCTCGGTCAGGGCGGCCCGCGCGTGGCGTCGCCCGGCGCTGGTTCCGCTGGACGAGGAAGTCGCGGCACCGGAGCCTGCTTCGCGTCCGGTGCGGCGCTCGATCTTGTCGGTGCTGAAGCGAGAGCCCAAAGCCGCGCCCGCGCCCGCAATCGACCCGCAATCGGCCGAACCGGAAATGCCGATGCCCGCTGCGGAATCCCGCCGGTTCCGCGCCCGCGGCCGAACCCGGCACCGATCGCCGAAATTGCAAAGGCCCTGCAGCATCTCGGCGAGGCCGGTCGGCGTGTCACCGTGGTCGGCGCGGCGCGCAATGTCGGCACCACGCATACCGCGCTCACGCTTGCACGCGCCTTTGCAGCCCAGGGCGGCACGCGTCGTGCTGTGCGATCTCGCGTTCAATGCGCCCAATCTGTCGGTGCTGTCGACCGATCCGCAGGCGCCGGGCCTTGCCGAGCTGGTGCGCGGGCACCGCATCTTTCGGCGACATCGTCACCCGCGACAAGTTCTCGCGCGTCCATCTGATTGCCGACCGGCAAGGTCGCAGGCGATGCGCAGGCGATCCTGTCATCGCCGCGACTCGTCATCACGCTCGAGGCGCTGGCCCGCACCTACGACCAGGTGGTGATCGATGCCGGTTCCCTGGGTGAGGCTGCGCTCGCATCCGCTGGCCCGCATGGCGCCGCGCGCGCTGCTGGTTGCGACCGATCTTGCCGATCCGGCAACGCAGTCCGCGCGCCGGCAATTGGTCGATGCCGGCTTTGCCGATGTGATGGTGCTGCATTCAGGGCGACGCCGGCAGTCAGGCGTCGACGGGTCGCGGCCGTGACGCGCGAGGCTCGGCGGCTTACTGCAGCGCGAACAGTTTCGCGCGGCCAGGCTCAGAGCCAGATCGGCGGATTGCGCTTGATCGCGGCCCTTTAGCGCAAAGGAGCGCGCGTGCGGCGGTGGCGAAGAGCCGGCCGCGCGTCGTCAGACCGATGAAGCTGTCGAATTGATGCTCGGTGACATCGCAGAGCGAGGACTTGTATTCGGCGGCGCCGACGCCGAGATTGAGAGACGCTGAAGCCGCGAGACGCGCAATCGTCAACGAGCTTCAGCAGCAGCGTCAATCCCGGGACTCGTAGCGTGCCTCGCTGCCGAGCGTATAGGAGTTGAACATGGTCGAGAAACATCGCCCGTCGTGAATTCCCGCGAACAGGGCCAGCATTTCGCCGTCGCCTGTCGAGCGCATGGATTTCGATCAGCGGATGACCTTCGGCAAGGCCCTTGCTGGCATGCCGCGCGCAGGAAAGCTTCGATGCCCGGTTCGCTGAATGCATTTCGGATGCCGCGGGCGGCAAGTCGCGCGGCCTTCTGCTTCATGAACTCGTCGAAATAGCGGTCGACGTCGGTCGGGCAACGTTGCGCGCGCGATAGCGATAGCCGGGCAGGCTCGGCGAGATGGCGTTCCTTGCGCCGAAACTTGCGCCGCGTGTCCGAGTTGAAGCGGCGCGCGGTGATGTCCTCGCTCGGTTCCATCAAGCGTCAGACTGATAGCTTTCGTCGGGCGAGGCCTGATGCGGCAGCAGCATCAACGGGTTGGCAATGCCGTGCCACTGCATCGGTTGGTTGGCAGCACGAGCGTGTCGATGCCGGCTTCGCGGAGCGCGGTCAAGGATGGCGCGCAGATTCGGCAGCGGTAACGCCCTGCAGCGATGTCGCTGCGCCACAGGTGGTGCCGAAATTGGCATGGCGGCCGCAGAAAAAGCGTCGCGACCTGGCACGGCCCGGATTTCGAAGTGACCAGCGGCCACAGAAATAGCGGGCAGCCCGGCCGCATCGCGGCCGATCACGATGAAGGGCTGTATGCCGGCCGGCGCGCCGACATGCTCGAACCAGAGTGCGCAGAAATCGAAATTCTGATAGGCGTGTGGCGAAGCCGTCCTGCTCGAACAGCCGTCGCCACGGGACTTCGGCGTCCGCGAGATCTGTCGGCAATCTCGATATGGGCCAGCCGGCGCCGGATGCCGCAGGGCAGCTCCGGACGGCAGAGATCGGCCGTGCTCGGTCGTCTTGCAAGCGCGAAATTCATGCCGGCCGAACCCTCCTTGAAAGCCGGCAACGTGGCAAAGAATTCTCAATAAAGGGTTGGCAGAAGGGTTGGATGATCGCGCTTTCCTGAAGAAGTGAGTTCGGACGTGAGCGGCCTCAAGAAGACAATCATCCGGGCAGGGCTTGAAACCCTGTATTTCAGCGGCGCCCATGTGGCCCTGCGTCCGTTTTTTCAGGGCGTAGGCGCGATCCTGACGCTGCATCACGTGCGGCCCTCCCGGCGCGGCGCCTTCCAGCCGAACCGTCTGCTCGAGGTGACGCCGGGCTTTCTTTCGGCCGTGATCCGGCGCCTGAAGCGTTCCGACCTCGACATCGTCTCGCTCGACGAGATGTATCGCCGCCTGATGCAGCGCGATTTCAAGCGCCGCTTCGTCTGCATCACCTTCGACGACGGCTATCGCGACCTCCTGCAATATGCCTGGCCGATCCTGAAGAAGAACGACGTGCCGTTCGCGCTTTATGTCCCGACCGGATTTCCCGACCGGATCGGCGAATTGTGGTGGGTGGCGCTGGAGCGGATCGTCGCCAACAACGATCGCATCGGCCTGTATGTCGACGGTCGCGAGCAGCGCTTCGATTGCGTGCGCCGTCGACGAGAAGCGCAACATCTACGATCAGCTCTATTGGTGGCTGCGCTCGCGGCCGACCGAAGAGGAACTGCGCGAGGCGATCCGCGATCTGTCGGCGCGCTACGGCATCGACCTGAAAGCCTTGTGCGACGAATTGTGCATGACCTGGGAGGATATCGCCGAGCTGTCGCGCGATCCGCTGGTCACCATCGGCGCCCATACCGTCAACCATCCGATGCTGAAAAAGACCAGCGATCGCGTCGCGCGTTCCGAAATGGAAATGAGCCGCGCCGTGATCGAGTCGGCGATCGGCATCCGCCCCGATCATTTCGCCTATCCGGTCGGAGATCTGACTTCGGCCGGGCCCGCGCGAATTCGCGCTCGCTGCCGAACTCGGCTTCAAGACCGCGGTGACGACGCAGCCCGGCGTCCTGTTCCGCGAGCATCGCCATCATCTGATGTCGCTGCCGCGCATCTCGCTGAACGGCGAATATCAGCAATTGCGCTATCTGCGGGTGCTGATGTCCGGCGCGGCAACGGCGATGTGGAACGGCTTCAAGCGACCGAAGGCGGCGTGAGTCTAGTCGTCATTGCCGGGCATCGGCGCGAAGCGGCGGGTCCGGAATCCATAACCCCGAGCGGCAGTATGGATTCCGGGTTCGCATGCTGCGCATGCGCGCCCGGAATGACCGTCAAATTCTTCCGCCGCCTTCCATCCACTTGATCAGCGGCATCGCGGGCAGGACCCAGCCGAGTGCCGGCGACCACGTAGAAAATCCAGGCCGCAATCGCATTCGGGCTTGAAAACGCGAATTGCGCGAAAGCCATTGCCAGCAGCGACCAGACCGTCACCAGCAGCAGCAGCAGGACGGCGCCGATCAGCTTTCGGGTGCGGATGGACATGCGGGTTCGAGCGGTTGCGAGGCGTGTTGTGGCCCTTGCGGGCTGCCTATATGTTCCGCGCAAAATCGGCAAGATCACCGGCAAGATCACCCGTCAAGGCGATATGGCAGCGTCAGATTTCACCGAGACCACGCGCATGCGGGCGATCCGGCTATGGCTTCTGATCGTGGCGGCGCTTGTGGTCGCGACCCTGATCGTCGGCGGCGCCACGCGGCTCACCGAATCCGGCCTTTCGATCGTCGAATGGAAGCCGGTGACCGGCGTGCTGCCGCCGCTGACCGAAGCGCAATGGGCGGCGGAATTCGACAAATACAAGCAGATCCCGCAATACCGCGAGCTCAATCGCGGCATGTCGCTGTCGGAATTCAAGACCATCTTCTGGTGGGAATGGGCGCACCGCCTGCTCGGCCGCACCATCGGCGCGGTGTTCCTGCTGCCGTTCCTGTTCTTCCTGTGGCGCGGCTGGGTCGGGCCGGGCTTGCGCGGACGGCTGTGGCTGTTGTTCGGGCTCGGCGCGCTGCAGGGCGCGGTCGGCTGGTGGATGGTGGCCTCGGGCCTGGCCGGACGGGTGAGCGTGTCGCAATACCGGCTTGCCTTCCACATGACGCTGGCCTGCGTGATCTATGCCGCGATCGTCTGGACGATCGCGCGGCTGAAGCCGGCCGAGCCGGTCGCCGCGCCCGCGCGGCTTCGCGTCGGCGCCGTTGCGCTGCTGGTGCTGACGCTGTTTCAGATCTATCTCGGCGCGCTGGTCGCAGGGCTCGATGCCGGACTGACCTACAATACCTGGCCGCATATCGATGGCGCGCTGATCCCGTCCGTCGGAGCGGCTGTGGTTCGAGACGCCGCTGTGGCGCAATTTCTTCGAGAACAACCTGACCGTGCAGTTCAATCACCGCATGCTGGCCTATCTGTTGCTCGCGGTTGCGGTCTGGCATGTCTATGACACGGCGCATGCGACGCGCGACCGCAACGTGCGCGCGCTGGCGAGCCTGTTCGTGTCGCTGCTGCTGATGCAGGCTTTCATCGGCATCACGACGCTGCTCTACGCCGTACCGATCGCGCTCGCGCTTGCGCATCAGGCGATGGCAATCCTGCTGCTGACGGTTGCGGTGCTGCAGGCTTCGCGAATGTCATATCGGGCGCAGGACGTTTCGGCGCTATCGCGCGCCTGAGCATTGATGCCGAAAAGTGCGAAGCGGTTTTCGGATTGCATCATGCTCTAATGATTGGAATCGATCGCGTTCATGATTTTGGATCGATCGATCCAAAATCATCGTGATCGAGGCTCCGATCAGAGCTTGCGAGACAGCGGCGCGAATTCGCGAACCAGCGCAGCGTCGAGTTTCTGTCCCATCGCCTGCAGGATCTCGATAGGCCTGCGCCGCCAGGTAGCGCCGGTTTGTAGGAGCGCTGCTCGATCAGGGCGGCATAGACATCGGCAATCGTGATCAGGCGCGAAAGGTCCGAGATCTGGTCGCCTTTGAGGCCGTGCGGATAGCCCGTGCCGTCGAGATATTCGTGATGATGCAGCACGATGTCGAGCACGTCGTCCGGCAGTTCCGGCATGGTCTGCAGAAGTTCATGTCCGAGCGTCGCATGCAGCCGCATGGTGGCGGCTTCATCCTTGCTGAGCGCGTCCGGCTTTTCGAGAATGCTCGAGAGGAATTAGCGCCTTGCCGATATCGTGCAGAAGTCCGGCAAGCGCGACCTTCTCGGTGTCGGCGCGGCTGAAGCCAAGTTGACGCGCGAAGGCAACGGCGATTGCGGTGACCGACAGGCAATGCTGATAGGTTCTGCTGTGGTGATTGCGTACGATCTTGAGGTAGTCGGCCAGCCCGATTTCGGCGATCTTTTCGATGATCAATGCCCCGGCCAGGGCGGTGTCGCGCGGGTCGGGCGTTCGGCCTTCCGCGGCTGCGGCGAAGATGCCTTGCAGCACGTTGAATTCGCAGGACGGATCGTGCGTTTCCTCCGGCATTTCGGAGGGCGCGAATGTCATCACGTCGGCGTCGCGAAACAAGGTCCGGCGATAGCTTCTCGGCGGTCAAACGGCCGCGCCAGCACCGACGTGGCGCCGATCGCGCAGGCCTGGGCCAGTTGCAGGCGCGATGATTTGTCGTCGATCGCAACCACGACCTTGCCGTCCTGCGGCCGTGCATCAAGCCATTGCTTTATGGCCTGCAGTTCGTCGGTCTGACGGAAGTCGATGTCGATCACAGTGAAATGCGCCAGGCTCGTGACGCGGCAGGTCCTCGACCATCAGATAATCCGCTGCGAAATGGTCGGACAATCGTGATCGCAAAGTCGCGAGCTGGTCTGCGCCAGGTCGATACAATGTGAATCGGTTCCATCGCGAGCCGTGTCCTTCATGCCGGCTCGCGACAAGTATTCCGAAAATTGATCCAAATTGTATTTGATATGAGGTGGAAGACGTTAAAGCGCGTTAGCGCTGTTGGACGCCGCAACGGCCGGCGTGCGAGCAACCGCCGCAAGTGCCTGCGCCGGCTTGAAATCTTCAAGCCGTCGCAGATCGCATCAACGAAGTCTTCGCCATTTCGGCAGTTACGCCGCTAGTGGAGCGGATTTGACATTCGCTACCCACCTGGCCGCGGGCTCGCAAAGCGAATGTCAAATCCAAAGCTCCACTAGAATTCAATATTTGCTAGTGGTCCTTTGATTCTAACATTCGCAAAAGAGCCCGCCGAAAAGGGATACGAATGTTAGAATCAGACTACCAGCGCCTGATCGAGGTCGGCGATGATGTCGTCCTTGTCCTCGAGCCCGATCGACAGCCGCACCACGTCGGGCCCGGCGCCCGCCTGCGCCTTCTGCGCGTCGGTCAATTGGCGGTGCGTGGTCGAGGCCGGGTGGATGATCAGCGAGCGGGTGTCGCCGATATTGGCGAGATGCGAGAACAGCTTCACGTTCGAGACCAGCTTGATGCCGGCCTCGTAGCCGCCCTTGAGGCCGAAGGTGAAGACCGCGCCGGCGCCCTTCGGGCAATATTTCTTGGCAAGCGCATTGTACTTGTCGCCCGGCAGTCCCGGATAGCTGACCCAGGCGACCTTGTCGTGCTTCGACAGCCACGTCGCCACGGCCTGCGCATTGTCGCTGTGGCGCTGCATGCGCAGCGGCAGGGTCTCGACGCCGGTCAGGATCAGGAAGGCGTTGAACGGGCGAGAGCGCCGGGCCCGAGGTCGCGCAGGCCCAGCACCCGGCAGGCAATGGCGAAGGCGAAATTGCCGAAGGTCTCGTGCAGCACGATGCCCTGATATTCCGGGCGCGGCTGCGACAGCATCGGATAGCGGCCCTCGCGCGACCAGTTGAAGGTGCCGGCATCGACGATCATGCCGCCGATCGAATTGCCGTGGCCGCCGAGAAATTTCGTCAGCGAATGCACGATGATGTCGGCGCCGTAATCGATCGGCTTGCACAGATAGGGCGTCGCCAGCGTGTTGTCGACGATCAGCGGCACGCCGGCCTTCTTGGCGATTTTCGCGACCGCCTCGATATCGGTGATGACGCCGCCCGGATTGGCGATCGACTCGATGAAGATCGCCTTGGTCTTGGGCGTGATCGCGCGCTCGAACGAGGAGATATCGTCGGGATCGGCCCAGACCACGTTCCAGCCAAAGCTCTTGAAGGAATGGTTGAACTGGTTGATCGAGCCGCCATAGAGCTTCTTGGAGGCGACGAATTCGTCGCCCGGCATCATCATCGCCTGCATCACGATGACCTGCGCGGCGTGGCCGGAGGCGACGGCAAGTCCCGCGGTGCCGCCTTCGAGCGCCGCGATGCGCTCCTCCAGCACCGCGCTGGTCGGATTGCCGATGCGGGTATAGATGTTGCCGAAGGCCTGCAGCCCGAACAGCGAGGCGGCATGATCGACGTCGTCGAACACGAAGGATGTGGTCTGGTAGATCGGGGTCGCGCGCGCGCCGGTGGTCGGATCGGGCTGCGCGCCGGCATGGATGGCGAGGGTGGCGAAGCCGGGAGTGCGTTCGGTCATCGCATCTATCCTTTGGTTCGGGCCGTATTCCGGCTGGTCAATGGCGGCGCTGGTTTATCGAACGGACGAGGCAAGGTCAAGACAGCGCCGGACAGCTCCGGCGCTTCGGTCAATCAATCCGGTCGAATCTGCAAGCCTGCAGAAAACACATTCCGCGGCAAAAGACGATCAATTCTCGCTGTCGCGCTCGGCGCGCTGGCGTCGCCTCGGTGGTCGCCGCCGGACATGGTCTGGCGCTGCAGCGACATGCGCTGGATGCCTTTGCCAAGAAGCGGCGCGCGCTTGGCAGAAAGCGTTCGCGAATTCACCCCGATCCAGGAAATTTCCGACGACAGCCGGCCATATTCGATCTTCGGGCAGCGATTCATCACCACCTTGAGACCGGCGTCTTCGGCAAGCCTGGCCGCCTCGTCGTTGCGCACGCCGAGCTGCATCCAGATCACCTGCGGCAACGGCTTGAGCGCCAGCGCCTCCTGCACCACGCCGAGCGCGGCTTCGGAATTGCGGAAGATATCGACCATGTCGACCGGTTCGGGAATATCGGCGAGCCGGGCGTAGAATTTCTGCCCGAGCAGTTCGGTGCCGGCCTGGCCGGGATTGACCGGAATCACGCGATAGCCGCGCTCCAGCAGATACTTGAACACGAAATAGCTCGGCCGGCTGGTCTTCGGCGATACGCCGACCATCGCGATGGTCTTCACGGTGTTGAGAATGCCGCGGATATAGGTGTCGTTGTAGCTGTCGTGATTCATCACGCGTTGCGGCCGGCCATCGCTACCGGCCCGATCGTCGCGATCCCGGCCAGGAGCGACAGCAGATAGGGTGTCGGCCGCCTCGAGCAAGTCGATGCCCCCGCAATGGTAGAACGAAAGGCCGATCAGTCCGCTCGCCACCGCGGCGCCCCAGAGGCTGCCAAAGGCGAGGCCGCGGAGGAGGGAAGAGCGATCGAGCGGCGGCAGCAGCGAGAATGCGCTCTGCATCAGCGATCCTCCCATTCGCGGTTTGCGCTTCTCGATGAAGGCACAGATGCCTTCATTGGCGTCGCGCGTCATCATGTTCTCGGTCATGACTTCGCTCGCATAGGCATAGGCCTCCGCCGAGCCGAAGCTCGGCCTGCCGGTAGAAGGCCTGCTTGCCGATCTTCACCGTCGCCTTCGATTTCGACGCCACCTGGTCGCGCGAGCGCGAGCGCCGCCTCATATTCGCTGCCGGCCGGCACCACCCGATTGACGAGACCCATGCGCGCGGCTTCCGCCGCCGTCACCGGCTCGCCGGTGAGCAGCATGTGCATGGCGTTCTTGCGCGGGATGTTGCGCGTCAGCGCCACCATCGGCGTCGAGCAGAACAACCCGATATCGACGCCGGGCGTTGCGAAACTCGCTTCGTTCGAGGCGACCGCAAGATCGCAGGTCGCGACCAGTTGGCAGCCCGCCGCCGTCGCCACGCCGGACACGCAGGCGATCACCGGCTGCGGCAGCGCCACGATCTTCTGCATCATCGCGCTGCAGATCGTCATGATGTGCCGGAAATAGGCCTTGCCGCCATCGGGATCGGAGCGCCGCGCGGTCAGTTCCTTGAGATCGTGGCCCGGCGCTGAAGGCCGGCCCGTTGGCGGCGAGGATCACGACGCGGATGGCGCTGTCGCGCCGCGATCGCATCCCAGGCCGCGCTCAGCGCCTTGATCAGATCCTCCGACAGGCTGTTGCGCGCCGCCGGGCGATTGAGCGTCAGCGTCGCAATGCCATCCTTGTCCTCGCGCAGCAGGATGGTCGCGGTGTCGGGCCGGCAGATTCGAAGCGATATGGACATTCATGATCGATGAGCCTTTGCGGCGTCGTGCTAGGCATTGTATCGCAGACGCCGCGCGGTTGCGAATGTCGGGGGCATGCGACCATGCGAAAGCCGGTGATGAACGAAGCGGAACTGGAAGAGCTTCCTGCACCGCGAATTTCCGCAGGCCTTCTATCCCGGCAGCGGGCTCTCCATCGAAACCGTCGAACATGGCCGCGCGCGCGGTGCGGCTTGCCTATAGCGAGAAATTCATCCGTCCGGGCGGCACCATTTCCGGCCCGACCATGATGATGCTGGCGGATTTCGCGCTTTATCTCGCCGTGCTGTCGGCGATCGGGCCGGTGGCGCTCGCGGTCACCATCAATTTCAACATCAATTTCCTGCGCCGTCCGGCGCAGCGCGATATTCTGGCCGATGCCCGCATCCAGAAGCTCGGCAAGAGGCTCGCGGTGATGGAGGTGAATCTCTATTCCGACGGCAGCGACGAGCCGATCGCGCATGTCACGTCGACCTATTCAATCCCTCCAGATGCCGTGAGTTAGAGGCAGGTAATATAAAACCATTTTTATAACTATTGATTTTACATATGATAATTTGTCGCTCAGAATGCATTGACGCTGCGAGCGCCGCTTCGTTAGAAGCCCGGCCAACGCAACCTCTCCGGACATTCCGTCATGAGCACCTTTTCGGCGAAGCCCGCCGACGTCGAAAAGAAATGGGTCGTGATCGACGCCACCGGCCTCGTGGTCGGCCGGCTTGCCGCGCATCATCGCGCTGCGGCTTCGCGGCAAGCACAAGCCGACCTTCACCCCGCATGTCGACGACGGCGACAATGTCATCGTCGTCAACGCCGAGAAGGTGGTGTTCACCGGCCGCAAGCGCGACCAGAAGAACTATTACCACCACACCGGCTTTATCGGCGGCATCAAGGAGCGTTCGGCGAAGTCGATCTTCGAGGGCCGCTTCCCGGAGCGCATCCTGGAAAAGGCGGTGGAGCGCATGCTGCCGCGCGGTCCGCTCGGCCGCAAGCAGCTCGGCAATCTGCGCGTCTATCCCGGCGCCGAGCATCCGCATGAAGCCCAGAAGCCCGAGGCGCTCGATGTCGGCGCCATGAACCGCAAGAACAAGGCAGCCTGATCATGGCCGAATCCGTTTCACTCGCTCGAAGGTTTGTCCGCAGCTGAAGTCGCAAGGCGCCGCCGCGGAACAGCCCAAGCACGTCCAGAAGCTCGACAAGCAGGGCCGCGCCTATGCCACCGGCAAGCGCAAGAACGCCGTCGCCCGCGTCTGGATCAAGCCGGGCTCCGGCAAGATCGTCGTCAACACCAAGCCGGTCGAGCAGTTCTTCGCGCGTCCGGTGCTGCGCATGATGATCCAGCAGCCGATCGTCGCCGCCAATCGCGGCGGCCAGTACGACGTCATCTGCACCGTGTCGGGCGGCGGTCTGTCGGGCCAGGCCGGCGCGGTGCGTCACGGCATCTCCAAGGCGCTGACCTATTTCGAGCCGGATCTGCGTCCGCCGCTGAAGCGCGGCGGCTTCCTGACCCGCGACTCGCGCGTGGTCGAGCGCAAGAAGTACGGCCGCGCCAAGGCCCGCCGTTCGTTCCAGTTCTCGAAGCGCTAATCGCGCGCAACGAACCATCCAATCCGAACTTGCATCGAAAAAGGGGCCAATTGGCCCCTTTTTTACTGGCGTTTTTAGTGAAAATGCGTCGGTCCGCCGAAAGCAGGCGACAACATGCGTCGACCTATTCATGAGAACGCGAAACGTAAGAGTGGGCGCGGCGGGCCAACTCGGCAGAATGCGAGAAAGGCTCTATGCCGCTCGATCTTCCGACCCTGTTTCTGGTTTCGACCTGCGTCACGGCGCTGCTCGGCATTTTCCTGTTCGTGCTCTGGCTGCAGGACCGCTCGGTCCGGGCGCTCGGCTATTGGGCCGCGGCCTACCTGATCGGCGGCTTTGCGGTCGCGCTCTGGATGGTAAGCCCCGAGATGCTGCCCGCGGGCGGCGCCGATCTGGCGAGCGCGCTTCTGTTCACCTGCTGCGGACTGATCTGGAGCGGCGCGCGCAAATTTCACGGCCGCACGGCAATGCCGGCCGCTGCGATCGCCGGAGCCGTGGTGTGGCTGGTGGCCGCGCGCATGCCCGACCTGATCGAATTCGGCAATGCGCGCGTCGTGATTTCCTCGCTGATCATCACTTGCCTACGCGGTGCTGACCGCGATCGAGTTGCGGCGCGAACGGCGCAAGTCGCGCAGCAGCAGGGCCGCGCTGGCGCGCAATGTGCTGATCCCGGTGCTGCATGGCGCGATCTTCCTGTCGCCGATCCTGACCACCACGCTGTTCACCAGCGCTTCGCCGATGACCGGCAGCGGCTGGTTTCCGCTCTTCGCATTGCTGACGCTGCTCTATGTCGTCGGCACCGCCTTCATCGTGGTGGTGATGGCCAAGGAGCATTCGGCGCTGATCCACAAGACCGCGGCGATGACCGATCATCTGACCGGCATGTTCAATCGCCGCGGCTTCTTCGAAGCGGCCGAGAAGCTGGTCGAGACCCAGCGCAAGCTCGGCCAGTCGGTGACGGTGATGATGTTCGATCTCGATCATTTCAAATCGATCAACGACCGCTTCGGCCACGAGATCGGCGACGAAGCGTTGAAGGCCTTCGCCGCCACCGCCAGCACCTCGCATGCGCCTGCACGACATCATCGGCCGGCTCGGCGGCGAGGAATTTGCCGCGATCCTGCCGGGCGGCACCGAGACCGCGGCGATGGTGGGCGAACGTGTGCGCGCCGCCTTCGAGACTGCGCGGCGTCGAGATCGCGGGTCGCGCCATGAACGCGACCGTCAGCATCGGCATTGCGGAATCGCTCGCCGATGTCGCGAATATCGCCAATCTGCTGGCGCGCGCCGATCGCGCGCTCTATGCGGCCAAGGCGTCCGGCCGCAACCGCGTCTGCACCGAGCGCGAGGCGCGCACCGCGCCGGTCGAGGCGCCGGCGCTGGCTCCGAAAGCGGCCATCGAGGCCGCGCATGGAATGCCCGGTGCCGTTCCGGCAATGCCGTAGCGGTTGTCATTCGGGGCGCGTGCGAAGCACGTGAACCCGGAATCCAGACGCCCTTTCGGAATTTGCATCTGGATTCCGGGTTCGGCGCTACGCGTCGCCCGGAATGACGCTCTATATCGGCACCACCTGCACCGACACTTCCATGTTCTTGAACGCATCCGCGGGCCCGTGCCAGGCGCCGGATAGCGGCGAGGCCTTCTCCTGCTCGCGCGCGACACCGACCGAGACATGCTCGTCGCCGGCGAGCTTGTTGTTGGTGGGATCGAAGCCGTGCCAGCCGGCGCCCGGAATGTAGATTTCGGTCCAGGCATGGGTGGCGCCGTGCTGGCCTTCGTTCATCTGGATATAGCCGGTGACGAAGCGCGCGCCGAAACCCCAATGCCGCGCGGCCTCCATCATCAGCACCGCGAAGTCGCGGCAGGAGCCGCGAGCCGCGCGACAGCGTGTCGTGCGGCAGCTGCACGCCGGGATCGTCGCGATGGGCGTATTTCAGCGACTTGAAGATATGGGTGTTGAGCTTGCCGAGGAGATCGAAGGTCTCGGCGGTCTGGCCGGGTCGATATAGTTCGCGCAGCCATTCCTGCAGCATCGGCCCGTCATAGGGATAGCTCGGCAGCCGGTAGGACATCAATTCGAGCTGCTCGTCGGGTGCATATTGAAACGGGAAACAGCGCGCGCCCGGATCGATCAGGCATTCGATCGGATTGTCGGAGCGAAACTCGACATCGACCTCGCTCGCGACCACGAGCCGGTCGGACGGCTCGGAGAAGGTGATCACGGCGATCGAATTGCCGTGGACGTCGCGCAGCCATCGCACCGCGGCCTTGGGCTCGATCTCGTATTGCGCCCTTCACGATATGGACGTCATGGCCTTCGCGCGGACGCAGCATCGCCCGATGCGGGCCGAAGGTGACGGGCTGATGATAATAATACGCGGTCCGGTGCAGGATTCGGATGCGTTTGCGCATGATGCGAGGGCTCCCGGGCATTGGCCTCAAGACATTGTTTACCATGCCGAACCGTAAACTCACGGCATGTCGAGTTTGTCCTCCGATTCCGCGTTTCCGGGGCTCACGCTCCGGGACCTCATGCCCCAGGGTCTTGCGCACCACTTGCGCTCGATGTCGAGCTGGCGGGCGCTGCGATGGCATGCCGCTATTCGTCGTCCGACGAATACGAGGCCGCCCTGATCGCCGAACGGCGCCGGGCAGGGGCCTATGACGTGCCGAAGCGTCACCGGGCGATCCTGTGGACCGGGCTGGTCGCTGTCTGTTTGCACCGCCTTCTTCCTCGCCTTCTGAGCCGACGCCGCCGCTTGCGATCGGCGGCCGCGGATGATTGAGTTTGCGTGACCACGCAAACCCGTTCGCAGGTAATCCATGAGAACTTCCGAAAGTCGCGGCAGCCATTGCCGCAACGCTGGCGCTATCCGGTCTCGCGCAGGCGCAGGACTGGCCGCAGCGGCCGGTGACGCTGGTGGTGGCGGCTGCCGCCGGCGGGCCGATCGACGTCTTCGGCCGGGTCATGGCCGAGCGGATGGGGCGGGAGCTTGGCCAGTCGGTGGTGATCGAGAATGTGCCGGGCGCCGGCGGCATGATGGGCGGCCAGCGCGTCGCGCGCGCGGCACCCGACGGCTATACCGCGATCCTCGGCACCATCGCCACGCACGCGCATTCGCAGACGCTGTACAAGACGCCGCTCTATCACGCGGTGAGCGATTTCACCCCGGTGATGCTGATCGCCGAAATCCCGCTGGTGCTGATCGCGCGCAAGGATTTTCCGGCGTCGAGCTTCGAGGAATTCGTGGCCTATGCGAAGGCCAATCCGGGCAAGCTGAATTACGGATCGGCGGGTCCGGGTTCGGCGAGCCATCTGGGCTGCGTTCTGCTCGGCAAGGCGATCGGCGCGGACCTTCAGCACGTGCCCTACAAGGGCACGGGTCCGGCGATGCAGGATCTGCAGGCCGGCCGTCTCGATATTTCGTGCGAGATCGTGGTGACCGCGGTGCCGCAGGTGCAGGCCGGCAATGTGAAGGCGCTCGCGACGCTGTCGCGCGATCGCTCGCCGGTGCTGCCCGATCTGCCGACCGCGTTCGAGAAGGGCTTCCAGAATATCCAGGTCTATACCTGGACCGCGCTGCTGTTTCCGAAGGGGACGCCCGAGCCGATCGTCACCAAAATGCGCGAGGCGGCGCTGAAAACGACTCGTCGACCCAGAAGTCCGCCGACAATTGCAGACACTCGGTGCGAGCATCGTCTCCTCGGACCGTACAACGCCCGCCTATTTGCGGAAATTCGTCGCCGACGAGATCGACAAATGGGCCGGTCCGATCCGCGACAGCGGCGCCGTCATTCAATAATCGAACATGAAAAAAGGGCGGCCGAGATGGCCGCCCTTGAAAGGTGCATCGCTTGCGCGATGTTGGGAGGAACACGCACGCTCACGCAGAATAATACATCTCGAATTCGACCGGATGCGGGGTGTGCTCGAAGCGGATCACTTCCGTCATCTTCAGCTCGATATAGCTGTCGATGAAGTCGTCATCGAACACGCCGCCGGCCTTCAGGAAGGCGCGGTCCTTGTCGAGGCTTTCCAGCGCCTCGCGCAGCGAGCCGCACACGGTCGGGATTTCCTTCAGCTCGGCCGGCGGCAGATCGTAGAGATCCTTGTCCATCGGCTGGCCGGGATCGAGCTTGTTCTTGATGCCGTCGAGGCCGGCCATCAGCATCGCGGCGAAGCCGAGATACGGATTGGCAAGCGGGTCGGGGAAGCGCACTTCGACGCGCTTGGCCTTCGGGCTTTCGGTATAGGGAATGCGGCAGGAGGCCGAGCGGTTGCGCGCCGAATAGGCGAGCAGCACCGGCGCCTCGTAGCCCGGCACCAGACGCTTGTAGGAATTGGTCGTCGGGTTGGTGAAGGCGTTGATCGCCTTGGCGTGCTTGATGACGCCGGCGATGTAGTACAGGCACATCTCCGAAAGATCGGCATACTTGTCGCCGGCGAACATCGGCTTGCCGTCCTTCCAGATCGACTGGTGGCAATGCATGCCCGAGCCGTTGTCGCCGTAGATCGGCTTCGGCATGAAGGTCGCGGTCTTGCCGTAGATGTTGGCGACCTGGTGGATGCAGTATTTGTAGACCTGCAACTGGTCGGCCATGTAGGTCATCGGCGAGAATTTCAGGCCGAGTTCGTGCTGGGCCGACGCCACTTCGTGGTGATGCTTCTCGACCTTGGCGCCCATCTTGGCCATCGCGGCCAGCATTTCGCCGCGCATGTCCTGCGCCGAATCCTGCGGCGGCACCGGGAAATAGCCCTTCTTGATGCCGATGCGATGGCCGAGATTGCCGCACTCGTAATCGGTGTCGGAATTGGTCGGCAGTTCGATCGAGTCGAGCTTGAAGCCGGTATTGTAGGGCGTGGCCGAATACTTGACGTCGTCGAACACGAAGAACTCGGCTTCCGGGCCGAAGAAGATGGTGTCGCCGAGACCCATCGACTTGACCAGGCCTTCGGCCTTCTTGGCGATGCCGCGCGGGTCGCGGTTATAGGGCTCGCCGGTGGTCGGCTCGAGCACGTCGCAGACCAGGACGAGCGTGGTCTCGGCGAAGAACGGATCGATGCAGGCGGTCGCCGGATCCGGCATCAGGTTCATGTCGGACTCGTTGATCGCCTTCCAGCCGGCGATCGACGAACCGTCGAACATCTGGCCTTCGGCGAACGTGTCTTCTTCGATCATGGTGACGTCGAACGTCACGTGCTGCCACTTGCCGCGCGGATCGGTGAACCGGAAATCGACGTATTTCACGTCGTTGTCCTTGATCATCTTCATTACGTCTTTGGCGGTCGTCATCTGAACGCGTTCCCTTTTTGAACGGGTGTTGAAACTCGGAGCGATCTCAGATCGCGTCCAATCCGGATTCCCCCGTTCTGATCCGGATTGCTTCCTCGATATTGGAGACGAAAATCTTGCCGTCGCCGATCCGGCCGGTCTGCGCGGCGCGGCGGATTGCGTCGACGGCTTTTTCGACCATGTCGTCGCCCAGCACGATCTCGATCTTCACCTTGGGCAGAAAATCCACGACGTATTCGGCGCCGCGATAGAGTTCGGTATGCCCCTTCTGGCGTCCGAAGCCCTTGGCCTCGGTGACCGTGATGCCCTGCAAGCCCACTTCCTGAAGTGCCTCCTTCACCTCGTCGAGTTTGAAAGGCTTGATGATCGCCTCGATCTTTTTCATGCGAATCCTCTCCCGGTCCGCCGGCCAGAATCCTGCCCGGTGGAACCCGCCGTTCGTTAGCAGGTCTTGTGCCAATCGCTAAGGCAGTCGATAACCCAGATCGGCCATTGGGTTATGACATTTATCAGTGTGCCGTTTCGGGCTCCGAAAATGCAACCGATCAAAGAATGGGCAGATCGCCTAGTTCGTGTGCAATTCGTTGACAGAACGCAGTCGGCCGATCGGAAATCTGGCGCAAAACACGCCTTCTGCACTATGCATGAGCTTCTGACCACCCGAGAGATGGCGCAGGCCGACCGGCTCGCAATCGCGGGTGGCATTCGCCGGCATCGAGCTGATGGAGAATGCCGGACGTGCGGTTGCGGACGCCGTCAGTGCCAGGTTCGGCGCGACCGCCGCGGTGCTGGTGATAGCCGGGCCGGGCAATAACGGTGGCGACGGCTTTGTCGCCGCGCGGCTGCTTGCCGAACGGGGGCATCCGGTCCGGCTGATCTTGGTCGGCGATCGCTCGCGACTGAAGGGCGACGCCGCGATGGCCGCGGCCCGTTACAGCGGCGCGGTCGAGCCACCGTCTGCCGATATCGGCTCGCCGGCCGTGATCGTGGACGCGCTGTTCGGCGCCGGGCTCGATCGTCCGATCGAGGGGATCGCGGCGCAATGGATCGCGGCCATCAACCGAAGCGGCGCCTTTCGTCCTGGCGGTCGATCTGCCGAGCGGGATCAACGGCGATAGCGGTGCGGTGATGGGAAGTGCGGTCGAAGCCAGTTCAACCGTTACGTTCTTTCGCAGGAAACCGGGCCATGTGCTGCTGCCGGGCCGGCTTCATTGCGGTCCGGTGACCGTGGCCGATATAGGAATTCCATCCTCGGTGCTCGACAGCATCGGGCCGCGCGTCTTTTCGAATGTGCCGGACGTCTGGGGCAGTCTGTTTCCGATCCCGCAGACCGGGGGTCACAAATATTCGCGCGGTCATGCCGTGGTCGTGTCGGGCGGGATTGCAAGCACCGGCGCTGCGCGGCTTGCCGCGCGCGGAGCGCTGCGCGCCGGAGCGGGGCTCGTCACGATCGCCAGTCCGCGTGACGCGCTGGTCGTGAATGCAGCCGCCAGTCTCGCGGTCATGGTGCGAGAAGCGGAGGGTGCCGAGGGCCTGAAGGCCTTGCTCCATGATCCTCGGATCAACGCGGTAGTGCTGGGCCCGGGCGGCGGCGTCGGTCCCGAAATGCGACACAAGGTCGAGGTGGCGCTCGCCGGAAAGCGCACCGTGATCCTCGATGCGGATGCGTTGACGAGCTTTGGGGATAACCCGAAAGAGCTCTTTACAATCCTGTCGAATCACCCGCAATCCACAGCAATTCACACGCCACATGAAGGCGAATTTGCACGTATATTCAGTTCAATAGAGAAGATTTCTTCAGTTAAACAAAAACTTGAAGCATGCGTCTCTGCTTCACATGAAACAGGCAGGTATCGTGGTTTTGAAGGGGGCGGACACCGTGGTTGCAGCGCCCGATGGTCGCGCGATGATCGCAGACAATGCGCCTGCCTATCTGGCGACTGCCGGTGCCGGCGATGTGCTGGCGGGAATCATCGCCGGCTTGTGTGCGCAGGGAATGCCGGCCTTCGAAGCGGCGGCGGCCGGCGTCTGGGTGCATGGAGAGGCCGCGCGACAATTCGGGCCTGGGCTTGATCGCCGAAGACCTGACCGAGGCGCTGCCGGAAGTCTACCGTCGGCTGTTCGCCGAACGCGATCGTCGCAACGCGGCTGAACTGCATCGGTGCATTGATGTGCGCAGCTCAGCCATTTTTCTGGTGCGCCTTTGCGGCCGCGTGTTATAAGCCGCGCCGCTCGGTCAGACCACGAACCTGCTCTGCCGCGCGATGCCCTGCGCGCGGGCGTGGCGGAATTGGTAGACGCGCTGGATTTAGGTTCCAGTGACGAAAGTCGTGGGGGTTCAAATCCCTCCGCCCGCACCAAAGCTGGGACTGACCGAATTCAAATCAGAAATGCCGTTGGGACGGCATCGAGGAGCGAAGGCGATTGCCATGCAAGTGACCGAAACCATGTCCGACGGATTGCGCCGCGAATTCAAGGTGGTGATCCCCGCAAGCGAGCTCGACAGCAAGGTCAGCGAGCGCCTCGACGAACTGAAGGGCAAGGTTCGGATCAACGGCTTCCGGCCGGGCAAGGTCCCGGTGGCGCATCTGCGCCGCATGTATGGCCGCTCCGCCATGGCCGAGGCGATCGAGGCCGCGATGCGCGACGTCAACGCCAAGATCGTGGCGGACAATAATTTCCGGCTGGCGATGCAGCCGAAGGTCACGCTGCCGGAGGACGAGAAGTCGGTCGAGGCCGTGATCGAAGGCAAGTCCGACCTGGCCTACACGGTCGCGATGGAAATCCTGGCGCCGATCGAACTCGCCGATTTCAAGTCGATCGATGTCACGCGCCTGGTCGCCGAGGCGACCGACGAGGAGGTCGAGGAGGGACTGAAGCGGATCGCCGAGCAGAACCGGCCCTTCGCCGACAAGGGCGAGGGCGCGAAGGCCGAGAAGGACGATCGCGTCACCATCTCGTTCGTCGGCACCATCGACGGCGTGCCGTTCGAGGGCGGCACGGCGGAGGACGTTGCGGTGCCGCTCGGCTCCGGCTCTTTCATTCCGGGCTTCGAGGATCAGTTGATCGGCGTCGGTGCCGGCGAGAATCGCAAGGTCAATGTCACCTTCCCGGAGAACTATCCGGCCGCTCCGCTGGCCGGCAAGGAGGCCGTGTTCGACGTCACCGTCAAGTCGGTCGAAGCGCCGGGCACGGTCGCGATCGACGACGAATTCGCCAAGTCGCTCGGCATGGAATCGCTCGACAAGCTGAAGGCTGCGGTGCGCGAGCGCATCCAGCGCGAACACGATTCAGTCGCCAAGCAGAAGGTCAAGCGCGTGTTGTTCGATGCGCTCGACGAGCGGCACAAATTCCCGCTGCCGCCGGCGCTGGTCGATCAGGAATTCGAGAATCTGTGGCAGACCGCGACCAATGAACTGAAAGAGCAGGGCAAGACCTTCGAGGACGAGAACACGACCGAGGAGAAGGAGCGCGAGGAATATCGGCGCATCGCCGATCGCCGCGTGCGGCTCGGTCTGCTGCTTGACGAGATTGCGCGCAGAAACGACATCAAGGTCACCGACGAAGAGACCACGCGCGCGATCGTCGAGCATGTGCGGCAATATCCCGGACGCGAGAAAGAGCTCTGGGAGATGTTCCGCAACAATCCGGAAGCGGTCGCGAGCATTCGCGCGCCGCTGATCGAGAACAAGGTCACCGATTTCATCCTGGCGCTCGCCAAGGTGACCGACAAGAAAGTCTCGCGCGAGGAATTGTATCGCGACGACGAAGAGAAGGCCGCTTGAGATAGCGGCCGGCGCGTCTATCTAACCGGCGCATCCGGCAATGATGCGCGACGGCTGTGCTAGATCATGCACAGGCGATTCGCGCGGGAGATTCAGATGAGAGATCCGATCGATACCTACATGAACTATCTCGTGCCGGTGGTGGTCGAGCAGACCAACCGCGGCGAGCGCGCCTACGACATCTACTCGCGGCTTTTGAAAGAGCGGATCATCTTCATCACCGGTCCGGTCGAGGACGGCATGGCGACGGTGGTGGTCGCGCAGCTTCTGTTCCTGGAAGCCGAGAATCCGAAAAAGGAAATCTCGATGTACATCAACTCGCCGGGCGGCGTGGTGACATCGGGCATGGCGATCTACGACACCATGCAGTTCATTCGTCCGGCGGTCTCGACGCTGTGCATCGGGCAGGCGGCGTCGATGGGCTCGCTGCTGCTTGCCGCCGGTCAGAAGGATATGCGCTTCGCGCTGCCGAACGCGCGCATCATGGTGCATCAGCCGTCCGGCGGATTTCAGGGCCAGGCGACCGACATCATGCTGCACGCGCAGGAAATCCTGAATCTCAAGAAGCGGCTGAACGAAATCTACATGAAGCATACCGGCCAGCCGCTGAAGAAGATCGAGGACGCGCTCGAGCGCGACTACTTCATGACCGCGGAAGGGGCGGCGGAGTTCGGCCTGATCGACAAGGTGCTCGACAAGCGGCCACGAAGACCCGCTTGCGCAAAGCCTGAGGCGACGGCTCGCGCGAATCGGCCGGTCGTTCAGGCTTGAACGGCCGGATTAAGCGAATATTTGAGACTGCAATCCTAGTCTGCCCGCAAGGCACGCTTTTCCAGCCTTTTCGGCGTTCCGCGGCGTTTGCGCGCGCCGGAGGGTTCACGAATCGCGATGTGCGGGGCACATCTCTTGCAGTGAATCCTGCGGCAAGGGCCTAGGGGTTCACTTTGGCCAAGGGATGGTTATCGTTAATGGATTCTTGATTGTCGCCCGGCTAGCATGCTTCGCTAGAGTGTCTCAAAGCCGGTTTGGGGGAGGGAGTTTCGGGGCAAGTGTGCCCAGGGCGCCACGCTTTGGCCGCCTGCTAGGTGTTAGGAATTGTGAGCGCCAAGTCGGTCGTTCACGCGGTGGATACGGAGACTGGAATGACGAAGGTCGGCGGCAGCGATTCCAAGAACACGCTCTACTGCTCGTTCTGCGGAAAGAGCCAGCACGAAGTCCGCAAGCTGATTGCCGGACCGACCGTCTTCATCTGCGACGAATGCGTCGAACTCTGCATGGACATCATCCGCGAGGAGAACAAATCCTCGCTGGTGAAGTCGCGCGACGGCATCCCGACGCCGAAGGAAATCCGCAAGGTTCTCGACGATTACGTGATCGGCCAGGATCACGCCAAGAAGGTGCTCTCGGTCGCGGTCCACAATCACTACAAGCGGCTCAATCACCAGACCAAGCACAACGACGTCGAACTCGCGAAGTCGAACATCCTGCTGATCGGACCGACCGGCTCCGGCAAGACGCTGCTGGCGCAGACGCTGGCGCGCATTCTCGACGTGCCGTTCACGATGGCGGATGCGACGACGCTGACCGAAGCCGGCTATGTCGGCGAGGACGTCGAGAACATCATCCTGAAGCTGCTGCAGTCGGCCGACTACAACGTCGAGCGCGCGCAGCGCGGCATCGTCTATATCGACGAGATCGACAAGATCTCGCGCAAGTCCGACAACCCCTCGATCACCCGCGACGTGTCGGGCGAGGGCGTGCAGCAGGCGCTGCTCAAGATCATGGAAGGCACCATCGCCTCGGTGCCGCCGCAGGGCGGCCGCAAGCATCCGCAGCAGGAATTCCTGCAGGTCGACACCACCAACATCCTGTTCGTGTGCGGCGGCGCCTTCGCCGGCCTCGACAAGATCATCTCCTCGCGCGGCCGTTCGACCTCGATCGGCTTCGGCGCCACCGTGCGTGCGCCGGAAGATCGCAAGGCCGGCGAAATCTTCCGCGAGGTCGAGCCGGAGGATCTGCTCAAATACGGCCTGATCCCGGAATTCGTCGGCCGCCTGCCGGTGGTCGCGACGCTCGAGGATCTCGACGAGGCCTCGCTGAAGAAGATCCTGGTCGAGCCGAAGAACGCGCTGGTCAAGCAATACCAGCGGCTGTTCGAGATGGAGAATATCGACCTCACGCTCGCCGAGGAGGCGCTCGGCGCGATCGCCCGCAAGGCGATCGAGCGCAAGACCGGCGCGCGCGGCCTGCGCTCGATCATGGAGAGCATCCTGCTCGACACCATGTTCGACCTGCCGAGCCTCGAAGGCGTCGAGGAAGTCGTGATCTCGCGCGAGGTGGTGGAGGGGACGGCGCGTCCGCTCTACATCTATGCCGACCGGTCGGACCGGGCCGCCGATACGCCGGCCATCGGCTTAACCAGCTTGCCATCGCCCTTGCGACAGGGCGCGCAGAATCGCTTAGGCTTTATCGGCTGGCGGGACGCAGCGTCCCGCCGGTTGGCGTTGTTCTTGCAGGATTTTCCGTAGCTGGGCGGACCGGGAACAGTCCCTTGAATCCCGCGGATCGCAACGCCAATTAATGGAGGCGAACGGAAAGCGTACGAAAACGTTACTTCCACTCCGGGCAGGGTCGTACAACCCCCTCGCGCATGGCAAAGTGCCTCATCCAAGGCCATGCCCCCTCCCGGCCTCCCCAGCACTCCGAGAAGGTTGCGCATGATGCGGACCGATCGGAGGGGCACAAGAACAAGGACTGACGGGCCATGACAACGACCAACAAGCCGCGCCCACCCCTGATCGCGGCGAAACCCGGGCCTATCCGGTGCTGCCGCTGCGCGACATCGTCGTATTCCCGCACATGATCGTTCCGCTCTTCGTCGGCCGCGAAAAGTCGATCAAGGCGCTGGAAGAGGTGATGCGCTCCGACACCTTCATCCTGCTGGCGACGCAGAAGAACGCCTCCGACGACGATCCGGCGACCGACTCGATCTACGAGATCGGCACGCTCGCGAGCGTCCTGCAATTGCTGAAGCTGCCCGACGGCACCGTCAAGGTGCTGGTCGAAGGCGCGCAGCGCGCCAAGGTTCTGAAATATACCGACCGCAGCGACTATTTCGAAGCCGACGCCGTCGTGCTCGACGACAATCTCGGCGAGCATGTCGAAGCCGAGGCGATGGCGCGCTCGGTGGTCACCGAGTTCGAAAACTACGTGAAGCTGAACAAGAAGGTGTCGCCGGAAGTGGTCGGCGTGGTTCAGCAGATCGACGACCATGCCAAGCTCGCCGACACCATCGGCTCGCATCTGCAGGTCAAGATCGCCGACAAGCAGGCGCTGCTCGAGACGCTGAGCGTGCCCGAGCGGCTCGAAAAGGTTCTCGGCCTGATGGAGAGCGAAATCTCCGTCCTGCAGGTCGAGAAGCGCATCCGCACGCGCGTCAAGCGTCAGATGGAGAAGACGCAGCGCGAGTATTACCTCAACGAGCAGATGAAGGCGATCCAGAAGGAGCTGGGCGACGAGGACGGCAAGGACGAACTCGCCGAACTCGAAGACAAGATCAAGAAGACCAAGCTCTCGAAGGAAGCGCGCGAGAAGGCGCAGCACGAACTGAAGAAGCTGCGGCAGATGTCTCCGATGTCCGCCGAGGCGACGGTCGTGCGCAACTATCTCGACTGGCTGCTCTCGATCCCGTGGCAGAAGAAGACCAAGGTCAAGAAGGACCTCAAGCTCGCGCAGGAAATTCTCGACGCGGATCACTATGGCCTGGAGAAGGTCAAGGACCGCATCGTCGAATATCTCGCCGTGCAGCAGCGGGCCAACAAGCTGACCGGTCCGATCCTGTGCCTGGTCGGCCCTCCCGGCGTCGGCAAGACCTCGCTCGGCAAGTCGATCGCCAAGGCGACGGGACGCGAATTCGTGCGCGTCTCGCTCGGCGGCGTGCGCGACGAGGCCGAAATCCGCGGTCACCGGCGCACCTATATCGGCTCGATGCCCGGCAAGATCATCCAGTCGATGCGCAAGGCGAAGTCGTCGAATCCGCTGTTCCTGCTGGACGAGATCGACAAGATGGGCGCCGATTTCCGCGGCGATCCGTCCTCGGCCTTGCTTGAGGTGCTCGATCCCGAGCAGAACTCCACGTTCAACGACCATTACCTGGAGGTCGACTACGACCTCTCCAGCGTGATGTTCGTCACCACGGCGAATACGCTCAACATCCCGCCGCCGCTGATGGACCGCATGGAGATCATCCGGATCGCCGGCTACACCGAGGACGAGAAGGTCGAGATCGCGCGCAAGCATCTGATCCCGCATGCGGTCGCCAAGCACGGCCTCAACTCCAAGGAATGGTCGATCGACGACGAGGCTTTGCTCACCGTCATCCGGCGCTATACGCGGGAAGCCGGCGTGCGAAATCTCGAGCGCGAGCTTTCGACGCTGATCCGCAAGGCCGTGAAGGAGCTGACTCTTTCCAAGAAGAAGTCGGTTGCCGTCACCGCCAAGGAGCTCGGCGACTATCTCGGCGTGCCGAAATATCGCTACGGCGAAGTCGAGGACGAGGACCAGATCGGCGTCGTCACCGGTCTTGCCTGGACCGATGTGGGCGGCGAATTGCTCACCATCGAAGGCGCGATGATGCCCGGCAAGGGCAAGATGACCGTCACCGGCAACCTGCGCGACGTGATGAAGGAATCGATCTCGGCGGCGGCATCCTATGTCCGCTCGCGTTCGATCGCCTTCGGCATCGAGCCGCCGCTGTTCGACAGGCGCGACATCCACGTGCACGTGCCGGAAGGCGCGACGCCGAAGGATGGTCCGTCGGCCGGTGTCGCCATGGTCACCGCGATCGTCTCGGTGATGACCGGCATTCCGGTTCGCCGCGACGTGGCGATGACCGGCGAGATCACGCTGCGCGGCCGCGTGCTGCCGATCGGCGGTCTGAAGGAGAAGCTGCTCGCGGCGCTTCGCGGCGGCATCAAGACCGTGCTGATCCCCGAGGAGAATGCCAAGGACCTCGCGGACATCTCGCAGAACGTGAAGAGCGGGCTCGAGATCATTCCGGTCTCTCGCATGGACGAGGTTCTGGCGCGCGCCCTGGTGCGCAAGCCCGAGCCGATCACAGTGGGAGGAGCCGCCGGCCAAAGCCGCGGCTGCCGCCGGAGCCGAGGACGATGGATCGGCGCTGACCGCGCACTGATCGCCGCGGTTGACAAATAAGCGGCGGCGCCCCGGCGCCGCCGTTTGATTTTTGGGGGCGCGCGGCGTATGCAGCGCGCCAATCCGGGCCCGATCGGCCAGGGCGGTTAGCTCAGCTGGCAGAGCATCTCGTTTACACCGAGAGGGTCGGCGGTTCGATCCCGTCACCGCCCACCATTTTCAGCAAAATCAGTGCCTTAGCCTTGGAGTTCACCGGTGGGACCCAGCGGAGGCGTATGCGCCGACTTGCCAGAAGATGGCAATGCAAACCGAATCTTAAGACTTCAGCCGCGCTGCGATTATCGAATCCTTACGGAGCCGTGGGACTAAATCCCGCGCAAAGGGCGAACAAAAAAGCACATTAACTAAAGCCAAGCGCTCCGCACCAATGTTTCGGAACCGCCGGATAGGTTCGGGGCCTCCTTAGCCAAGGCCCACCCGATCAGTTCCAACGGGCGTATCATGTCTTTTGCAAACGATGCTGTTGATCCTGAAATTCTGCAACGCCTCCTTAAGGCGTTCAATCTCGCTCGGGATTACATGGCGCGGCGTCCAGATGAATTTCCACTGCCGGAAGAAACCGTGGTTGAAGAGCTCACCGTCATTATTAGCGATCTGGCCAAATCGGGTGAGCGTAACCCTTTGAGACTTGCCGAAATCGCTATCCACCAAATTCGCCAGCGGCATCGCTCCCGATAGATATCGCGCAAGGCCGGGGCCGCGCGCGCAATCAACGCGATCGTCACGCTAAAAACCAAAGTCCAAACGCAGTCCCGATTTTGCACGCTTGCTGAAACCGCGAAGTATGTCCGGGAAGAACGTGTCTAGCGCGTAAGGAAGTGCCAGCCCGATTCCAGAAGAAAAGAGCGTCTTCATAGGAATCCTCAAACAACTATCGTCCGAGGGTCACTGGCAACAAAGTCGAAATCTAAAAACCCGGCCACCTTGTGGGCGACCGGGCTACGCAACGCGTGTGTCGACAAAGCAGTATCCCCACCGACAAGCTCGTATTGTGCGACGCCGAGCTAAGAAAGCTCCAACCGCGACTGTCGGCGCACCGCCGGCCATCAACAACGGTTATTCGTCATGCAGTTTGACGAACTACCCGTGCACTTAAGTTGGCGAACACAATGCATGCAGAATGGCCGAACGTTTGCCGAACAACATAACGCATATGGCTTACGGGGTAGGACCAAATGCAAAACGTGCCGGTGATCAGTGCAAAAGGGACCAATCCCTGCGGAAAGGGTCAGTACTGAAAAGGGTCGATAGAGCCAGCGTCAGGTCGGTAGAGCGCCTGCGTTGGCTGATCGTGCGACTCGCCGATCGTTCAAAGCGCCGAGCCCAAACCTGCTGGAGCCATTTTGTTCGCAAGGTCTTGCAGGCTTGGGTTTACGTTAAGAACGGGAAATCGACTGCTGTACGGAGTCCCTCTGCGAGTTGCTGCCGGCCGGACAAGCTTTGGTCTTCGCCTCCGCTCGTTCAGCTTTAGCAAGCCAAAAATGCGCTAGTCTTATGATGTTCGTCCTGGCCTCGAGGTCGGACGAACGCTCCGCCTGATCGATGCAGTCTCCAGCGAGTTTACGGTATAAATCGGCTTCCATGTAGCACCCGATAATCCATGGTCCCGCTAGCTGAAGGTTACGCTTCCGCGCGGTCTCGTCTAACCATCATTGCAAGGTCACTTCGCTCTTTTCCACAGGATAAATATTGGCGCAGGCACTTGGTCGCAGTGCGGGTGCAGCAACGACGCGGTCCTGCGCTAGCGTGCATTGCAAATCGTCGAATATGCGAAAATATCGATGGAGGAGGAGGGGCTGAGGGGAGTGGTTTTGAAAACCACCGTGCCCGCAAGGGTAGCGCAAGCTCGAATCTTGCCCCCTCCGCCACCGTTCCCGGTGTTGTACAAAGGCCTACCCCGACACTATCGCTGCGTCGGGCAGCACATTTTAGGCGGCCTTATGTGCGGTTGGTGGTTGGTGGCTATCCCGTTCGCGGCAGCAATGGCTGTTAGCTACGGCTACCGCGCGCTGTGGCGTGGCGATCCTCGCAGGGAGGGCGCGCTGCTATCGATCCTGATTTTTGTAGCGATGATCATTGCATTGTTCTTTTATGAGCATGCATTCTGCTCCGGCATTCGTCTTTAGAAATTTGCGAACACCAATGGAAGAAAAGACCGCCCGCGAACTTGCTGAGATCGTTGCAGGGCGCCTGAACATTTCGGACACTTTGATTTCCGTGCATCCAAGTGAAGTTCTGGGTTGGACGGCGACGGTGGTTGCTCGACCACTTGTGATCATACTTGCGCAGAGCATAGTCGACGAAATCGTCATTGAACTCAGAGCAAAGTACTCGCTCAAGCGAGACTGAACCGCTGATGAGCGCCGCTATCGGGCCGAGAATGGATAGGTCTGGCCAGGCAAGTCCCACCTCCGATGGAGGGATGTGGATCTCAACGCCTATGCCCGGCACTGCATATCGCGGCGCCGAAATGCTTAGCATCGTTGCTATTTTTGGTGCGCTGGCAAAACGCAGCCCAAGACCGCATTGGTCGCGGGGAGGGCTTGCACCCTATCGATATCCGCCGATCTGCATCCGCGAGAGAAGGTCGCGATGGTATGGCCGAAGCCAAATGCGAGCCTGCTTGTCATCGACACGCTCAAGCCGGATATGAAAATCCAGCCAGGCCGACGGACTCCATGAGAACTGGCCTGCATCATCCAGAGCAACGAGTTGTGTAACGATGGAACCATCGCGACGAACGACGATTGCGTTGCCCTCGTTCCATTTGCTGGGTGCATCTTCCAACTTCAAAATCGCACCATCCTCGATTCGATCGGCATCCAGTACAGCGTTGATCATATGTGCAACTCCAATACGGAAGCGTTCTACGGCAATGTGGCGGGCGCAGCGCTTGTTTGCATCGCCAGTTCCTTGAATCCTGATTTCTGAATGCGGCACGAGAGAGGAAAAATGGAGGCCACGGCATTCACTGCCTATGCGGCCATCCAGAGTGCGACTTGAAGAGGCAAACAGAATGCGGCGAGCGAACTATGATGTGCGTCAGTTCTTCGTTCGGACGCCGGTCCTTGCGGGGCTCTCCGCCGGCAGTTCAGTTGAATGATCGTTGTGTCCATCGATCTGTTGCTCAGGGCACATCGCTCAAAACCACACAATTGTACCGCCGCGGCGGTCGATGTCGTTGACGCCTCAACTTGACGTTTACTCGGCCGTTCCGGACTATGCGAAGCGGCTTGAGGGTCACTACGATGATGACCGCTGTTCTTATCGTTGCAGTCGTCTACGCATTGTCGGCTGTCACAATGGCTGTGGCATTTCATAACGCGCCATCAATAGAGCACCCTGACGCAATAAGTTCTCGGCAGGGCGCCAATGTTGTGCATCTGGGTTTCTTCCGGCGCCGCAAGCAAGCGATGCTTGGCTTGTTGCTTTTCGCCGCTTTGTAGCGGCGTCCTCGCGCCCTTGTTCAATGAGCGAGCGCGCCCGCTTGATCGGGGCGATGCGGACGTAACGTTATCGATTAAGGTTGCCGCACGGCTTCGCTCGAACGAGCATTCGCGCCGAATTAGTTTGTCTCTGCGGGTTGCGTTAGTAACCGGCCACGCTCTAAGCCGCAAACGAGCGTAGCGCCGTCGAGTGCTTTCAAACGCTCGACGGCGCTTGCAAACAAACGGCGGCACAGTAATGCCCCAGCGCCGAGACCCCCCATCCCCGACGCACGGCGCTGGGGATTTTTTTGATAAACTCACATTACGACCTCGCGCCGATGAGCGGCGATCCATCGCTTGACCATGGTCCGCAGGCTTGGACCGACAAGCGCTGCCCAAGGCCCCAAGGCCCCAAGGTCCCAAGGTCCCAACGCCTCCGAAAGTCCGATTTGCCGGCGCCGATAAACCTTCAACCGAAAGCCGCGCTGTATCCATATTGCAACCTGTGATTTAGGTTGCTAACCTGCCAAACGTCCTAGTTGCAGGGGTTGAGCATGACGGGTGCGGTGCGTCTGGAAATTCTCTCGTCGTTGGCGTCGGTTCGTGAGGACGTCGAACGGCAAGTCGCGAAGCTCGATCGCTATCGGGCGCTGAAGGTGATCGAGCAGACGATCTCGGACTTTCCGGGGCTCGAGGATCTGAACAACTCGCTGTCCGAAATCCGGGAGCGAATGCAGCGGCAGATCGAAGGGACCCGTGAGGTCCGCGCCTTGCGGGCGGTCGAGAAGATCATGCCCGATCTGTCCGAGGTGCTGGCGTTCCTGTCGGATTGCTCGGACGCTGGCGACGCGAGGCAAGCCAGCCGGCAAGAGCGCGAACGACGCGTTGATCGGCAGGGTCGATGTGCGCGATGCGGGTCGCAGCCCGCAACCGAAGCAGGTGGTGGTTGCGGCGTCGGTGGAACGCCGATGCGGCCGGCGATATCTGCGCAACCGGCACCCGTGGAACCAGGCGCCGTCGACCGCAGAGCGAGCCGGAACGTTCGGTCGCCGACGGCGGTGATCCTGGCAGCGCGCCGGCGCCGGCAAACGAGCTGGGACCGGATTCGCAAACCCGCCTCAGACCACAATCTCCTACGGGATCGCGCAGTTTTTGAATCCGCCACCGGAAGAGGCGGTCGAGGGATCCGCCGGCGCCGAACCGCGAGGCGAGGACGAGGACCTCGCACAATTCCGCGCACCTGCCTCGCAGGAGGGACGCGCGGCTTAGGCGCGGAAGTCGCCGGTGATTGCGCGTTTGTCCGGGATCAGTCGTTGCGTGGGGAGGCATCATGAACGAGTTTCAGTCGCCATATATCGAAGGGCAGGTCATCACTTCGGCCGATGAGCCGAGCCTGCACGGATTTGCAAGACACTCAACCGCTCTCGATTCGAGCAAGAAAATCCAGGGCTGCAGCAAGTCCGCGTCGGATTGTCTGCAGAAGACGAAGCAGCTCGCTACACGAGTTCAATCACGGGACCTATTGCGCCGCTCATCTCGTATCTGGCGATGACGTTGATCCCGAATGCAACGCGCCAGTTCGATCTGCGCAAGGTGGATATCGACAAGGCGTTTCGCGCCGCGATGCATGCTCTGATCGAGATGGAGCGGGGCAGCCCCAACCATCCGAACATTCCGAGACCCTCGGAAGAGCTCAGCATGATCGTGTCGCTCGCGGAGAGAAGTCGCAAGAAACCGGGACAATCAGGAAGTTTCGGTCGACGACCTTCTCACCGCGGTCGACCGCATGCCGGCGGAAACCCTGGCCGCGCAATTGCTGCGGGGCGAGCGCAAAGGTGTGCCCGATCTGATGATCCGGGAGGCTTGCAAGGCGTCTCGGACAATGTCGGCACGCAGCTTCGCAATCTGGAACCAGGAGCTGCGCAACCTCGAACAGGAAGTCCGTTCGACCTCGGCGGTCGCCTCGCTGCGCTATGACTTGAACGACCTGAAGTCCGAAGTGATCGGCAATGCGGCGAACTCGATCGCAAGCTCGGTGAAGTTCGCCGGGCGGCTTCCGCAGCGCTGCCGAGACCGCGGCGTCTGTGCCACCGGCAAGTCCGGAACCGCCGCCGCCGTCAAGGCCGGTCGGACGGCATCTGGGATCGACTGACGAGCGGCTGATCGCGCGCCGCAGCTCACCGGTACCGGATCGGCACCGTGAATGACAGGCTTTCCTGCGGCATCGCCGGCGGGAAAGCGCGGCAGCGGATTGGCTCGCTTGATCATCGCAACGGCGGCGTCGTCGAGCACCGACGATCCGGAAGAGCGCGCAAGGTTTCGTGACATCACTCGTCCATTGCGGTCGATCGTGAAGCTCACAACGGCCGTGCCGCGGCCGCCGCCCTTCGGCGCGCGCTTGAAGCGCTGCAGGTGGGCGCTGACCAGGTCGCGATAGGATGGCAGCACGCGCGGTGAGACCGCGCTGCCGGGATTGGGCGCGACGGCCTGTCGGCGCGCGTTTGGCGAGGTTCGGATTGGAGGTCGTGACCGGGGCGGATTGCGCCTGCGGGTGCTCGCTTTCGGTCGGGATTGGCGGCTTCGGCGTTTCTTGCTTTGGCTGTTCCTTCACCACCTCCTGTTTCGGAGGGATGACGATTTCGGGCTCCGGGGTCGGCGTCGGCGGCACTTCGATGATCGGCTGATCTTCGACTTTCTGTATCACCTGCTTTTCGGGAGCGGCCTGGGATTCGACCGACTCCTCCTTGTCGGGCGCGAGGTCCGACTTGGTCTCGGGGGCCGCGGCTTCCGGCGCAAAATCGATCAGGAGAGGGGGCGCATCCGCGCCAGGAACCGCCGTCGTCATCGGCCACCACAGGTGAGCGGCAAGCGCCGCCGCATGCGACGGCGGCAACCACCAGAGCCGCCAGCAACCAGCGCCGCAATTCCAGATCGTCGTCCTGGTCGACGCCTGCGATCCAGGCGATCGCCTTCATTTCTTCTCTTCCCGCATCTCCAGCCCGACCAGTCCGATCTTGAGATAGCCGGCGGACCGGAGAGCGTTCATCACCTCCATCACGTCGCCATAGCTGACCATGCGGTCGGCGCGCACGAAGATGCGCTCATCCTTGTTGTTCTTGGTAGCAACGTCGAGCGCGGAGGCGAGGTTGTCGCGGGATATCAGGTCTTCGCCGATCGCCAGTCCGCGATCGGCCTTGACCGTCAGAAAGACCGGCTTGTCGGGCCGGCGTTGCGGCTCCGCTGTCGATCCCGGCAGATCGACGGGGATATCGACGGTGGCCAGCGGCGCCGCCACCATGAAAATGATCAGCAGCACCAGGATCACGTCGATGAAGGGCGTGACGTTGATCTCGTGGGTTTCGACTTCGGCGTCGTCTTTTGCGAAATGAACAGCCATGCGTCACTCCGCCGCCTGCCGAAGCTTGACGATGCCGCCGCGGTCGAGATCGCGCGAGGCGAGCCGGAGCACATTGGCCGAGGCATTGCCGAGGATCAGCCGGTAGCCGCCGATCGAGCGGGTGAACACGTTGTAGATCACGACAGCGGGGATCGCTGCGACCAGACCGATCGCGGTTGCAAGCAGGGCTTCGGCAATGCCGGGCGCGACGACGGCGAGACTCGTGGTGTGGGCCTTCGAAATTCCGATGAAGCTGTTCATGATGCCCCAGACGGTTCCGAACAGCCCGACGAAGGGCGCGGTGGCGCCGATGGTCGCGAGAATGCCCATGCCGTTGCCGATGCGGCGGCTTGCGGTGGCTTCCACGCGTTCGAGCTGCCAGACGATGCGCTCCTTCACGCCTTCCTTCGGAAGCGTATGCGAGACCTCGACCTCATGCGCGGCGGCACGCACGAGGCGCGCCACCGGGTCTTTTTCCCTGGCGAATTCGCGCTCGGCTTCGACGAGCGATCTCGCATTTTCCAGCCAGCGATTCTTTGTTCGTGCACGCCGCTTTTCGAAGCGGATCTCGACGCTCTTTGCGAGCCATACCGTCCAGGTCACGAGCGACGCAAAGGCAAGTCCGATCATCACCACTTTCACGACGATGTCGGCATCCATGAACATCTGCCACGGAGTCAGATCGTGCGGCAGCATGTGCGCGGGGATTGCGCCGGCTTGCTGAACGACGGTGTCCAGCGGTTGCTCCGCTGGCAGCGGGTGCATTTGCCGCAGGCTGTTCGGACGCAGCTTGCGCGAACGCGTGAAGAGGAGTGAAAGCCGAGACGAATGCGAGCAAGGCCGCGAGTTGCGTTCGAAACGCCGATATCATGCTTCTTGTCCTTCGCGCGGAGGCCGCGATGCGCGCGCTGTGCAACGGCTCGAGATCTTCGCCGTCTGAAAAACCTGATCGGGTGTTCAATCGCAAAACGCAAAAACAAATCAACCGCAAATGTCGTGTTTGCGAACAAATCTAGATTTTGAGTTTGTCTAATGAAAGCTGACTACGCGCTCCAATTCAAGAATTGGCAGCCATGCATTTGTGCAATTGCTTTTCGAATACTGATGTTGGTAGCTAAGTCACTGGAAAATATACAAGTTTTTACTTGTTCTAAGCAGAAAAACTTGTTGGAAATCAGGGCGTGGGGGCTAAAGATGAATGGTGATGTTGCATGCGCATTGCGCATGCGTGAATCGGTGTGTCGCGTTCCGGGTCGCGGCGGAAAAGCTGGGAATTCGTTCGACCGCGCGCAAGCCTTCGTTCAGGCTGCAATCGGAATTGCTTCGGCGATGATGGCAGGCCAGGCCGCAGCGCAGGATGCACTGCCGACCATCGATGTACGCGCGGCGGACGCAGTCGGCGCCGCGCAGCGGTTGCCGCGCCAGCACCGGTAGCCGCGCCGCGCGGCGGAGCCGGCTCCTGCCGGTGCAGAAGGCTATCGCGCAACATCGTCGGGTCTTTCGCGCGTACCGACGCCTCTGATCGATACGCCGCAGACGATGAACGTGGTCACCGCAGGAGGTGATCCGCGATCAGGGCGCGCGCACGATGGAAGACGCGTTGCGCAACGTGCCGGGCATCACCTTCCAGTCCGGCGAGGGCGGCATGCAGGGCGATGCGCCGTTCATTCGCGGCTTCCAGGCTCGTACCGACATTTTCCGCGACGGCATTCGCGATCCGGGCTGGTACACGCGCGACATCTTCTCCAGCGACTCGGTCGAGGTATTCAAGGGACCGTCGGCCTTCGCCTTCGGTCGCGGCTCGACCGGCGGCGCCATCAACATCACCTCGAAACAGGCGACCGGCGCGAAGTTCTTCGAAGGCACCTTGTCCGGTTCGACGCCGAAGGGCGTGCGCGCGGATATCGACGCCTCCGGCTCCTACGCCAATATCGATGCGCGTATCGCCGCAGTCTATCAGGATATCGATACGGCCGGTCGCGACAATGTCTGGACCAAGCGCTGGGGCGTCGCGCCGTCGATGACCTACAAGTTCAACGAGCAGTCGCGGCTCAAGCTCGGATACATCTATCAGGGCGAAGAGAGCGTTCCCGATTACGGCCATCCCTATCTGCCGCAGGCGGTACGCAGCCCGGTGACGGGTCAACTGACCAGCGGCGGCTATTACGGCACCGGACAGACCACCGGCCCGGTACCGATCAACCGCAACAACTGGTTCGGCACGACCTCCGGTCCGTTTGCCGATCGTACCTGGACCGAAACCAACATCCTGACCGGACGCTGGGAATACGACCTGACCAAGGATCTGAAATTCGCCAATACGATCGCGCTATTTCACGGTCGATCGCTCGTCGATGCCGACCGCGCCGCGCTCGCTCGGCCGCGCCAACAACGTCGCCTTTCCGACGGCGTTTCCGCCGGCCTTTTACAATTACCCGGTCGATGCGATGACGATCGGTCGGCAGCATTTCTGGAACGAGACCGACAACAGCCTGTTCGTGAACCAGACGCGAAATCACCGGCAAGGTCTATACCGGTCCCGTTCACCCATACCGTGGTGCTGGGCATGGAATACGACAACGAAAAGCGCTGGCAGCAGCGCGCCTATGGCCGAAACAGCAACGGCTCGATCGGCACCAATCTGTGCGATCCGATCGACGCCTGCCTGCCGCACCAGTCTCGCCTATCCGTTCGACACGGATATGGCGGCGAGTTTCTCGGATGGGCACCGACGCAGACCACGAATGCGCAGACCGTGGCGTGGTACGCCTCCGACTCGATCAAGCTGAACCAGTATTTCGATTTCCTGATGGGCGTCCGCAACGACACGTTCAAGGTCGACTTCGCCGATCAGAGCCAGCCGGTTCCCGGCAACTGGAATATCTCAACCGCGAAGACAACATGCTGAGCTATCGCTTCGGCGGCGTCTTCCATCCGACGAAGACCTCCAGCATCTATGTCGCTTATGGCGTCTCCTACAATCCGGCAGCCGAACTCGGTACGCTTGTCGAGCGCCGGCAACAATGCCGCCAACGTCGCGCTGCCGCCGGAAAAGAACGTCGTCTATGAAGTCGGCGCCAAGGCCGATCTGATCGAGAACAAGCTCACGTTGACCGCGGCGCTTGTTCAAGATCGAGAAGACCAATCTGCGCATCCCGACCGACCCGAACGAATTCGACCGGGCCGCTGGTGCTGCAGGGTCTTGCCGTCTCGCAGGGCATCGAAGCCGGGCTCGTCGGCAAGATCACCGACCAGTGGCAGATCACGACCGGCTATGCCTATACCGATACCGAGATTGCCAAGACCACGAACCTGGCCGAACTCGGCCACCGGCTGCCGAACTCGCCGCTCAACAGCTACACGTTGTGGACCACCTACGATCTCACCCCGCAATGGACGATCGGCGGCGGCGCCACCTGGCAATCGGAGGCTTTCGTCAACACCACCAATCTCGCGGAGGTGCCGGGCTTCTGGAAGTTCGACGCGATGACGTCCTTCAAGTTCGACAAGAACTGGACGCTGCAATTCAACATCTACAACATCACCAACGAGCTGTATTACGCGAGCTTACTACCAGGGCCATGCGGTGCCCGCGCCCTCGCGCTACGCGTCGCTCTGCGTTGCGCGGGCGCTGGTAGCGTTCGGATGAAGTGTCGAACGTCGATCCCGCTGCGGATGACCGCGGCGGGATCGGCCATTCCGGTATCGCGTCATGATGGTCCATATCCCGCAGCTGCTGACGGCGGACGAAGTCGCGCAATGTCGTGCGATTCTCGAGGCGTCGCATTGGGTCGATGGCAAGGGCACCGCCGGCGATCAGGCCGCGAAGGCGAAATTCAACCTGCAGATTCCGGAAGGTTCGCCGGCCGCGATCGAGGCCGGCGACATCGTCCTGCGCGGACTGGCGCGCAGCCCGCTGTTCAGTTCGGCGGCTTTGCCGCTTCGCGTGCTGCCGCCGATGTTCAATCGCTACGATGCCGGCATGAAATTCGACGATCACGTCGACGGTGCGGTCCGCGTCATTCCGGGTTCCGGCGGCGTGCGCCTGCGCGCCGATATCTCGTCGACGTTGTTTCTCACCGAGCCGGACGACTACGACGGCGGCGAACTCGTGGTCGAGGACACCTACGGCTCGCACAGCGTGAAGCTTGCCGGCCGGCGACATCGTGGTCTATCCGGCTTCCAGCCTGCATCACGTGACGCCGATTACCCGCGGCAGCCGCTGGTCGTCGTTCTTCTGGACCCAGTCGATGGTACGCGACGACGGCAAGCGCATGCTGCTCTACGACCTCGATATGGCGATCATCGAGGTCCGCCAGAAGCTCGGCGATCACGAGCGCGCTTCGGTCGCGCTCGCGAGCCATTATCACAACCTGCTGCGGCGATGGGCCGAGCTGTGAGGCCGCGATGACGCCGACGCCGGAACGCGACGAGCCGATCTATTACACGACGGTGCGGCGGCTGGCGGAGCCGGAATTGCGCGAACGCTTGTCGGGGCCGCCCGAGCAGGCTGGCAGAACTGGTCTATGCGGCGGCGACCGGCGGAAGTGCCGCGGCGCAGGTGACGCTCGGCCAGATGCTGCTCGACGGTCATGGCGTCGAAGCGCGATGCCGGCGCCGCCTTCCGCTGGTTTCGGAATCGCGGCGCGGTGCCGGCGATCTCGACGGCATCAACATGCTCGGCCGCTGCTACGAGAATGGCTGGGGCGTCTCGGTCGATCGAGTCAGGGCGATGGAACTGTTTCGAAAGGCCGCCGCGAAATCGCACGCCTGGGCGCAATTCAATCTCGGCATGCTGCTGCTGCACGATTCCGGTCATCCCGGCGATGCCGCGACCGCGCTGACGCTGTTCGTGCGTTCGGCGCGCCAAGGCAATGCCAAGGTCGATGAATATGATCGGTCGCTACCGCGAATTCGGCTGGATCGGCCGCGTCGATCTCGCATCGGCGATGCGCTGGTATCGCCGCGCTGCCAGGTCGGCGGATGCTTTCGCGGCGCATCGCATCTCGCGCGCTTCCTGCGCGAACAGGGCCGAGCTGGACGAGGCCGTGCACTGGTATCGGCAATCCGCAGCCGCGGCGCCTGCGCATTTTTGCCGCGAACTGGCGGCACATCTGTTTGCGACTCGGAAGCCGAGCACCATGCGGTTGCGCGTGAAGCGTTGAAGCGGGCGGCGGAAGGCGACGAAGCGGCAGATCTGTTCGCCTATGGGCACGCGCTGGTGCAAGGGCGGGGCGGGCCTGTCGATCTGCGCGAAGCCGCGATCTGGCTCGGCCGTGCACAAGCCAAGGGGTTTCCGGGTGCGCTTGCGTTGCTGGACGACGCGTGCCGGCAGCGGGCTGCGATCAAGGAATAATCCCGAATACTGGAAACCGACGGGTCTATTCAACGAAGCTCGATCAACCCTGGCAGAAAACAAAATGCGCATTGGCTGTTCGCCAACGCGCATTCCCGAATCGATAGAAGAGAAGGGCGATTACGAAAGCGCCGTCAAGGCGCGATCAGATCGCTTCCTTCAATTCCTTGGCGGCGCGGAACGCCACCTTCTTCGAAGCCTTGATCTGGATCTGCTTCGCCGGTCGCAGGATTGCGGCCCATGCGGGCGGCGCGCTTGCGAACCTGCAGAATGCCGAGGCCGCCGATCCGAATCCGGTCGCCCTTCTTCAGATGCTTCGTGATCTGGGTCACGAGATCGCCCAGCATCTGTTCGCTCTGCTTCTTGGACAATTGGTGGTCCTCGGCAAGCTGAGCCGCAAGATGCTTCAAGGTCACGGTCGGTGCTGTCGCCGGCTTCTTGTCAGCCATGGGGTGGCCCTCCTTTTCATCAAGCGGCGTTACGAAAAACCACGGATTGTGGCCTTTAGACGATTCGGGACATGCCGGAAACGCCTTGTTTCAAAGGCTCAAGAGCATTTTTGCGGGGGCTGTGCAACGAGAAAAGCCCGCCGCGCTTGACTTGCCGGGGGGTGGCATTTAACTCCGCACCACTCCCGACATTGGGGGCGTAGCTCAGTTGGTTAGAGCGCCGGCCTGTCACGCCGGAGGCCGCGGGTTCGAGTTCCGTCGCTCCCGCCATTATTGGCGAGTATTTTCAATAGGTTAGCCGATCTGCTCGAGCTGCTGGCCGACGCTGCCGAGCGCCCATCACGTGCCTTGCGCTAAATCGCCGAGAGCTTGTAGGCGCTGCCATAGCGGCCGAAATCGTGGCTGGTGACGCCGTGCCGCACCGAGCCCTTGTATTCGGGCAGCGGGGCCACGGTCGTCACCTTCAGAATCGCGGATTCGCCGGGCTTGACCAGACCGGCATGGACGGCTGCCGACCGACAGGCTCGAAGTCGCCGGTATAGATGTCGGTGCCCCAGAGCGGCCCTTCGGTCTCGCCACGCACGCGGAAATAATAGGTCGCGCCGATCGTGCCGGACAGCTCCAGCATGTGCGGCGGCGCGTCGGAGGCGAGATAGCCCTTGTCGAGCAATTGCCGGACCTGCTTCTTCGACAATTGTCCGCGGCGGTCGAAATAGGCGACCAGTTCCTGCACGACTTTCATATGCGGCTCCCGTCCATCATGAGGACCTGCCCATAGGGCGGATTGAAACTCGACATGCCGGCCTGCGGCAGCACCCACAGCACGCCATAGGGCGGACGCTCGGCCGGGAAGGCGATGTCGCCGTCGGTCACGATCACGACCGCGGTCACCTGCGGATCTTCCGCCAGCATGGTCATCGCGGCCGACAGATCGCTGCCGCCGAAGCCGCTGACATGGAATGTCGTGAGTTCGTCGGGCGACAGCGTGACATCCGAGGTGACGGCGGTGTCGCATTGCACGATGCGCACCTGATCGACGCCCGCGGCGTCGCAGAAATCTGCGATCGCACCGAGCGCAGACGGGATCGCTTCGGTCATCGAGCCGGACGTGTCGAGCACGACATTGAGCATCCAGGATTGCCGCTTGCGTCCGGGCAAGACGATATCGGCGCGCTCGGCGCCGCGCCGCGAGGCGCGCGTGAAGGTGCGCTCGCCGGGTGCCGAGGATTCGATCCAGCGCTGCAGAGCGCTTTGCCAGGCTGGACGGAATTGTCCGCGCTGGGCGAGCATGGTGCGGCTCTGCGCGCCTGCGCCGTTGCCGCGTCCCTTCATGACCGCGATGGCTTTGGCGAGCGCCATGCCGCGCGCGGCGATCTCGTCGATCGCAGCCTTCTGCTTCGCCTGCGTCCTCCGCTTCGGCCGGAAACATCTCGCGTTCGGTCTTGTCGGCCAGCACGTCGCCGGCGTCGTTCTCGTTCGCGCTTGCCGTCCGCAGGTTGCCCGCCTTGCCCGAACATGCGGCGCACCGAAACGTCTGCTTGCCTTCGAACACCTGCGTGCGCGATTGCATCAGCTCGGCATTGCGTCGCATCTCGATCACGATCTCCTCGGCGCTGCGCGCGCGCGCGCCCGGCATGTCGAGGCCGCCGGCCGGGATCGAGGCAAAGCCCAATTCGACGCGCAGGATATCGTTGATGATGTAGTCGTGCGCGTAGTTGAACTCGAGCCGGCCGCTGCCGCGCGCGCGGTCATGGGTGCGCAGCGCCAGATGCAGGAGTTCATGTGCCAGCACGAATACCAGCTCGTTGTCCTTCAGGCGCGCGGCGAAGCCGGGATTCACCAGCAGCCGCCCGGAAGCGAAAATGCCCATGGTCGGAATGCGCCAGTCGAGATTGACGCGCACCGCCGCCGCAAGCCCGCCGAGATGCGGCAGCGGCACCGTGACCATGCGCAGGCCGTTTTCGATGCGCTTCAGCGTCGCGCGATCGGAGGCGCATCGGCGACGGCGACGTTCATTGCTTCGTCACCGTCTTCAACAGGTCGAGCATCGCCTTGTCGGCGCCGAGCGCGCCCCATGGCTCGACCAGATCGGTGAGCAACGTGAGCTGGCTCTCGGTCGGCAGGCTGCGCAGGAAGCGGTTGACGGCGCGCGGCTTCAAATCGCGTGAAGCGGCCGGCCTGCACATTCTGGCGAATGCAGTTGAGGATGAACCAGCGCGCGGTCTCGCCCTTCGGCAGGGTCGCGGGCTTCTCGATATAGCTTTCGAGCGGCGCCATCGTGCCGACCGCTTCCTCGGCGAGCGCGCAGAAGATCGCGGCGTCCTCCGCCGACAGGCGGCCGAAGGCCAGCGCGCGGCGGGTCTCGCGATTGAGGATGCCGGAGGCCTCCGCCATGTCGAGCGATTGCGACAGCAGGGTCCAGGCGCGCGGGGTCGAGAACGGCACCGGATCGTGCGGCACCTCGCGCATCAGCGCGTCCGGCATGAACGACAGGAAGCTTCGGATGTCGGCCCGCACGCCGGCGCGTCGCGCCCAGTCCTGCCATTCGTCGGCATCGACCCGCAGGTTGAGGATGGTGACGCGGTTGACCAGTGCCGAGCTCATCGCGCGCACCAGCGCGCGATCCTGCTGGCGGTTGCCGGCGGCGACCACCCAGGTGCCGGCCGGCAAGCGCGTGCTCGCCGAGCCGGCGCTCCAGCAGCAGCGAGTAGAAGGCCTTCTGGACGTCGGGCGCGCAGGCCGGCAATTCGTCGAGAAACAGGCAGAACGGCTCCGGCCGTTCGGGCAGCAACAGGCGCGGCGGGCAGAACACCGAGCGCTCGCCGACGATGCGCGGCACGCCGCTCACGTCCTCCGGGGCGATCTGGGTGCCGAGCAGCGAGCGGCAGGGCAGGCCGGATTCGGCTGCGGCCTGGAACACCATCTCGGATTTGCCGACGCCGGGCGGCGACAACAGCAGGAAGCTCTGTTCGTGCGCCATGCACTGAACGAGCTTCTTGGCCTGCTTCAGGGTGATGGATTGTTCGAGGGCGCTATGCGCTTGCGTCCATGGGACGGCTCCTGGTGAAGAGGAAGGGCGTTCCCTCACCAGGAACGAATCTCAATGTAGGACAAGCCGGGCGTCGGCTGCCACTGCCCAGCACAGGAATTTTTTAAGTGGCTGGAAGGGGATGCGGCGCCGCGCCCCTTGTCATGACAGACGTATTACAGAATGATGACAATAGGAGGCGGCGTCCGATTGCGCGGCGCGGGACTGGTCATGTCGATTACCGATTTTTCGCGTCTTTCGCGTCGTTTTCCGGCTCCTGCAATCCTTTTTCACGGCGCAAGGGCCGGTATTGGCGCTGACGGCAGGCGATCCATGTCGCCGCCGTTGTCAGGCTGTTGCAGACCGAAATCGGCCTCTTCGCCCAAAGCCTGTTTCTGCTGGCCTGGATTGCACTTAACTGCGTCTGGCTGGTGATCCTGCGGCGGCCGGCGGTGGCGGCCTTGCTGTCGCTTGCGATGTTCGAACTCCTGATCGCGGTATCGCAATTCAAGTTCAAGATCACCTGGATGACGGTGACCTTCCTCGACGTGATGGTGATCGATCCCGACAGCGCTGTCTTTTCTGCTTTCGGTGATGCCTGGTCTGCGGCTTGTTGTGGCAAGCTTGGCGATTGGTCGGCATTGTTCTGGTGGCGGCGCTCTGGCTGTTCGACCGCATTCGCGTTCGTAGATGGGTGGCCGCTACAATCGGCGCAATGTCGCTGACCGGCATCGTGATTTTGTCGAATGCCGTTCCCGAACTTCCGCATGAACCGTTCCAGGGCGTGAACCACGTCTCGAGCTTCACCCGCTCGATGGTGGTGTCGCTCGGCGAACTGACGCATGGCGGCTTCCTCGATATCGATCGCGCGGTGGCGGGCAAGCTGAAGCCGCTCGCCGCCGATGACGATTGCGCGCCGGCGACGCGGCGTCCGCATATCGTGATGGTGCTGGATGAATTCGAGCTACGACATTCGCAGCGCTCCCGGCATCAGGGTGCCGGAAGGCTATGGCCGGCATTTCGAATCCTTCGACGGCCAGACGCGCCGATTGATCACCGAAGGCGCGGGCGGTCCGACCTGGTACACCGAATACAATGTGCTGACGGGATTGTCGGCGCGCTCATACGGGCGCATGAGCTTCCACGTGACGCGGCTCGCCGCCGGTCGCGTCGAGCGCGGATTGCCGCAGGCGTTGCGCCGCTGCGGCTACAAGACCTTCACGCTCTATCCGGCCTATGGCGCCTTTCTCTCCGCGCGCCGCTTCCAGAAGACCGCCGGTATCGATCGCATGATCGATGCGAAGGAGATGGGTGCGGGCGATGTCGAGCCCGACGCCTTCTATTACAACAAGGCGAAAGCGCTGATCGGCCGCGAGCGCGGCAACGGCGCCGCTGTTTCTGTTCGTCTATACCGTCGCCAATCACTTCCCGTGGAACACGCAATTCCGTCCCGACCTGACGCCGGACTGGAAGCCGCTCAATGCCGACGCCGAGGCGGACGAATATATCCGTCGCCAGACGCATGAGCGCGCGCGATTATGAAGCGTTCGTCGCGTCGCTGAAAAAGTCCTATCCGGACGATGCCTTCCTGATCGTGCGCTTCGGCGATCATACGCCGGCCATCGCCGCGCGTCTGGTCGAGCCGGGCCTGTCCGATGCCGAGATCGCCGAACGCGTGATGGCTTACGATCCGCGCTATTACACGACCTATTATTCGATCGACACGATCAACTTCAAACCGGTCGATCTGTCATCGGCGCGCGACCAGCTCGACGCCGCCTATCTGCCGCTGGTGGTGCAGGAGGCCGCGGGCCTTCCGCTCGATTCGAGCTTCGCCGAGCAGAAGAAGATCCTGCAACGCTGCAACGGCGCCTTCTATCTCTGCCACGACGGCGCCGAAGCACGCAGGTTCAACCGGCTTCTGGTCGAGGCCGGATTGATCAAGGGATTTTAGGCGCCGACAATTCCGTAATCCGCCAACCGCGGAGACGTGCGGCGTCACTGGATCAGCTTTGTCTGCGCGTTTGACGAGACCGGCCGGAATTGCGATGCCGATGGCCTTGGCGGTTTGCAGATTGATGACGAGATCGAACTCGGCTCGGTTGTTCGACCGGCATGTCGGCCGGCTTCGCGCCGCGCAGCATCTTGACGAGTTGCTGCGCCACGATCCCCTGATAGATCTGAACGATGCGCGGGCCATATCCGACAAGGCCGCCTTCCTCGGCAATCTCCGGCCATTGATAGATTGCCGGCAGGCGCAACGTCGCCGCCATGCCCGTGATTTCCGCGCGATTGCCATACAGAAGGGGCGAAGCGAGGACATTCAGCGCTTCGGCATGCGATCTTCCTGGCCGAGTCGATGGCGCGGTGTGATCTCGTCCGGCCGGGTAACCCAGTGAACCGAAGTATTCGATCCCGCGCCGGCGCGCCGCGTCCTGCAACGCCCGAGACTGCCGCGGTGATGTCGCATTGGTATCGGCAAGGGCCGCGATGCGACGAATTTTCGGTACGGCCTCGATCAGGATTTCCTGTCGTTTTCCGTCGAGCTCCGCCGCATGGACGCTGACGCCGGTGATGTTGCCGCCGGGCTTGGCCGGCGAATTCGCAAATCCCGACCCGACCAGGTCTTCGGTAATTCCGAGAATCGGGATCGTCGAGGTCGCTTGCGCGGCCGCGCGGATTGCAGGATCTCCGCCGGCCAGAATTACGTCGGGCCGAATTTTGATCATCTCGGCCGCGAATTCCGGAGCCATATCGGCGCGCTGTCCGAACGAGCGCCAGTCGACGGTCAGATTTTGGCCCTCCCGGAAGCCGGCTCGTCCCAGTTCTTCGAACATCGCAGTCGTGCGGCGCCCCGCGCGGATTGGGGAACAAGGCTCCGACGCGATAAGTTTGTCCCGGCGCCTGCGCCGACGCGGCAAGCGGCCACGAAGCCGCAAAGGCACCGAGGACGGTAATGAACTCGCGCCGTCTCATGCTCGCCTGAAGCATCTGAAGACATCGGATCGGTTCGCACTGGCATGGCCGAAGTAGCATCTTACCGAAGTCGGATGAGCATCAAAAGCGGAAATCCCTCCGAACTGCGGGATCATGCCTTGGGAGCCGGCTTTTCCTTTTCCGCCTGTTCGGCCGAGCGCACGATTCCGCCTGCGACTTCGGTCAGAGTCGGGCGGGGCAGCGCGTCGAAGGGCAGGGGCCGCGTCACCTCGATCGCCGCGATGCCGAGCCGTGCGGTCAGCATGCCGTTCAGCACGCCTTCGCCGAGCCTTGCCGACAGTTTCGCCGCAAGCCCGTGACCGATCACCTGTTGAATCAGGCTGTCGCCCGCGGCCATGCCGCCGGTGATGGTGAGATGCGAGATCACGTGTTTGGCAAGCCGGATCAGGCCGAAAGTGCCGGGCCGGCCGCCATAGAGAAGCGCCAGCCGTCGCATCAGTCCGAGCGCGGAGATGAGCACGAAGAAGATGTCGATCGCCGCGCGCGGCGACACTGCGGTGACGATCGAGACGCGCTTGGCGGCATTGCTGACGAGCCGGCGCGCTTCGCGGTCGAGCGGGCGTCATCAATTCGCGTTCGGCGAGCCGGATCAGATCGCGCCCGTCGATGATTTCGGTGAGATGGGTCTGCAGCGCGGCGCGGCTTTTCGCGAGCCCCGGCGTCTGGCTCTCGATCGAAAGCAGATCGCGCACGATCGCCTGACCCTCGCGCGCGATCGTCGCTTGCCAGCGTCTTCACCGCGCGCTCGCGCAAGGCTTCGATCTTGGCAAGGCGCGACAGCCCGGCAAGCTCCCGCCCGGCAATGACCAGCAGCGCCAGTACCGCGAGGCCTGCGAGCGCCACGCCGAACCAGCCGAGCAGCACGAAGCGCGCGAACAGATCCTCGATCAGTTTGGTGACGGCGAGGCCGATGCCGAGCGAGATCAGGCCGCCGGCCGCCCAGAAGAAGACCTTGCGCCAGGGGAAGCGGCGCTTCGGCCGGCTCGCCTCCGCAAGCGCCGGCAATTGCGCTTCGGTGGGCCGCAGGATCGCGTCGAGATCGCTGCTGCGCGCTCAGGACGACATTGGGGTCGTCGGGAGAGAAGACGGCGGGCTTGCGCGGGCGGGTCATCGCAGGCGGTCTCCGATCAGGAATTCGAGCGTGCGATCGAGACGGATATGCGGCAGTGCCGGCACGCCGGCTTCGGTGCGTTCGAGCAGCGGCGGGCGAAAGCGAAGGAAGCGGTAATCGGCTTCCTCGGACGGACCCGCATTCAGACCGCGGAAGCCGCCTTCACCCGGCGCAAAGATCGCCTCCGGATCCTCCGGCAAGTCGCCGGGATAGATCACGATCTCGGAATTGCCGTCGAACACGCGGCCGCCGGCATGCTCGCCCGCGATCGGCGTGCCGGCAATCGCCGCCAGCGTGCCAAGCGAGCGAGCCGACATTGGCCTCGCGGGTCGCCCGCACCGAGGCGAGCGCAACCGCGTCGATCCTCGCGCCGGAAAATTGCGCGCGTTCGGCCGCGCCCTTTATCAGCCGATCGAGGATGCGCTCCAGCCGGTCATGCGAAGTGTGATGCAGCAGGTCGGCCTTGGTGGCGGCAAACACGATGTGACCGATGCGCGGCGCAAACAGCGCCGACAGGATCGAGTTGCGCCCGACATTGAAGCTGTCGAGGATGGCGGCGAGCGCGCGTTCGAGATCGCGCACCGCATCCGGTCCGGCATTGAGCGCGGTCAGCACATCGACCAGCACGATCTGGCGATCGAGCCTTGCGATATGATCGCGATAGAACGGCCGCACCACCAGATCCTTGTAGGACTCGTAGCGCCTGCGCATCATTGCATGCAGCGAACCGTGCGCGGCGTCGGCGGTGAGGTGGTCGAGCGGCGCAAAGGTGAGGGCGGGCGAATCCGCAAGCTCTCCCGGCATCAGGAAACGGCCGGGCGGCAGCAGGCTGAGCGCGAAGCGCTCGTCGCGGCAGGCGCGCAGATAGTTCGTGAACAATGCCGCCGCGTTCTGCGCCGCGGCTTCGTTCTCCGGCACCGAGCCGTCGAGCACGGCGAGATTGGCGTGCCAGGCCTCCGCAAGTTTCGCGCGGTCGGGCAGGCGCGACAGCCTTATCGTCTCGGCCGACCAGTCTTCGTAACTGGTGCGAAGCAGCGGCAGATCGAGCAGCCATTCGCCGGGATAGTCGACAATGTCGAGGGTCAGTTCCCGCATCGCGCCGTTGCGCGACTGATATTCGATCACGAGACGCAACTCGCTGATCGACCTGGTGGAGTCCGGCCAGTGCCGGTCACCGATCAGCGCTTCCAGATGCGCCTCATAGGCAAAGCGCGGCACCGTGTCGTCGGGCTGCGGCGACAATCGGGCGCGCGCGATGCGGCCGCCGGCCAGCGCCTCGAAGACCGGGAAACGGCCGCCGCGCAGCAATCCATGCACCAGCGCGGTGATGAACACGGTCTTGCCGGCGCGCGACAGCCCGGTGACGCCGAGGCGTATCGTCGGCTCGAACAGATATTGCCCGTATTCGTAGAGCGCCTGCGAGGTCAGGCGGGCCTGTTCGAGGATATTTGAGAGCGCGTTCGCCATGCCGGCTGCAATGTCTATCCCGACGCAACTTCACCCGCGCGGCGGAGCCGGGCGGGTGCAAGGATGCCGTACAGATAGGAACGCGACGAGGGAATTCTAGCTGCCGCGGCGTTCGGCCTGCCAGATACCGGAGCATTCGCCCTTCGACGATTTCCAGCGTCCGGCGCCGCCATTGCGGGAAATACGTCCGCTGCCATTGGCGCTCTGGGTGCCGCGCGCCACGCTGACATTGGTGGCGCCGTTGCCAGCGACACGGCCCGCGATGCGGAAGCTCGAATTGGCTCGGGTCGGCATGACCGACGCTGCCGTTCCTGATGCGAACGGCATAGCGATAGCCGCGATCGCAGGTGCCCTGTTCGGTGATGATCAGCACGCTCCACAGCCCGTCGAAAGCTGCGGTGCTGCCGCCGCCTTTTGCAGCCTTGGCCGGCTTCGCCCCCTTGGCGGCGGCATCGGCGGCGGCAGGGACAGCCAGCAATACGGCGCAGGCGAGGCCCAATCCCTGCACCCATCTAGCAATGGTCATGGTCATTCCTCTCTGAACGTACAATGTCATCTTGCCGCTTTTCTTGGCTGGTTCGAAAGGTCCGGCGGCTCACGAAAAAACGGATTCTGGCTCGCACCCTTGGCATAGCCCGCTTCATACAGCGCCTTCATATAATCCGGGTCGAAGGCGCCGCGTGCGGGAGCATAAAACTCCTGGTTTACATAGGCCAGATAGAAGCCGATGCCGCTGCGCTTCGCTGTCGCATAGGCGCGGTCGATGGCGTTGCGCAGCATGTGCTTGATCGCAGTCGACATGGTGCGCGTCAGAATGCCGACCAGGCTGCGCTCGGTGAGCGAAAAATCCTCCGCAAGCTTCATATTCGCAATCAGATAAATGTCCGTGGCCGGCAGCTTTGCGGTCGCGGTGCTGGCCAGCAGCGAGTTGGGCGCGATGTAGAATTGTCCGGCGGTGCCGCCGTCGACATGCATTTCCTGAAACTTCTTCCCGTTCGCCTCGACATCCAGAAATACCGGCGGAAAGGCGCCCGGAATGCTGATCGCCGCGACCATGATGTTGCGCACGAGTTGCAGCGCCTGCTCGTCGCCGCGGGTTGCGATCGCGCCGATGTCCCAGGCGACCGAACGGCCGGCATCGAGATTGGTGGTGACGATGAAGAGGCGTCGTCCGCGCGCATGTTCGGCGGCGATCGCCTTCAGAAGCTCGGGGGTCACGCGCTTGGCGATCAGGTCGTGCAGGGGCCAGGTATCGAGCAGGCTTTCGCCCTTGCCGCCCACTTCGAAAATGTCGACCGCGCTGATGGTGGTGTAGGAGTCGCGCAGCATCTCGTCGTATTTCGGTCCGAGAAACGCGAACGGCGCGATCAGCGCGCCGGTGGAAACGCCGGTGACCAATGTGAATTCGGGACGCTTGCCGGTCTTGCTCCATCCGCCGAGAAGGCCCGCGCCATAGGCGCCGTCCTCGCCGCCGGCAGAGAGAATGAGCCAGGGGCCGCGTGCCTGCGGCAAAGCGCGCAGATAGTCGGGTTCCGAATCCGCCCAGAAGCGCGCATTCGGAATATTCGCAATGACGGCGGCATCCTGTTCCGCGGCGCCGAACAGCGTGCGCGGGATCGGGCCCGGGGGCGCGGCGGGTTGCGCGGCCTGACGAGCTTTCGTCTTGCCCTTGGCGGCTTTCTTTTTCTTGGTCTGGCTGGAAATTGCGGCAGCATCGCCGGCCTTCGAAACGCTGTAGGTCGCCTCGGCAATTCCGCATAGCGCAAGCAGGCCGGCGAAAACGACGGCGGCCGCCCATCGAAAGCCCCTGTTCGTGCGCTTACGCATCTTTGCAATCTTGTCGCATGGGCGGACGGCATGCAATTCCTGCGCGGGAGCGGCCGGCCGACTCATGCACATACGTTAAGCATGTGACTGGGGTTTCACGAAGGCCGCACGCTCCGTCATCCACGACTGGTTCCGACCGCGAAAAGAAAACGCGGATAATGTGTTGGATCGACATGTGGCAACTTTTCGGAAACTTGCGAGCAAGATCGCGGGCCTCACGGCAAGTTGTTGGTCGCGATTCGGGAACGCCGAGGCAATCGATTCGATCTCGGCGTTGCAATTCCGTCCCACTGCAGTCGCGGCCGCGACGGCGCCCGCATAAACGGCGTAGACACGGTGCGGGGGCGTCGCGCGTTGCGATCCGGCCTGCGTACAACCGCAGCTGCGAACGTTTGCCCCATAACCCGCCGGGCGGTTTTGCTGCGATCCCGGCAAGGCGGCCGGCGACACGGCCCTGGGCGGGCCGGAACACCCCTAAAATGCACCGGATGGACATGGCCAATTCGGCCCCCGCAGCGCCCCCGGCAACTTGGGGCGGGAAATCGAATTGTCAGACTTTTCGGGCGCTTGCGGGCGCAGAATCCCTGCGCTAAGGCTCGCCTCACTTCTTTCTTGGAACGAATCCGAGCTGATCCAAGCGAGTCCGGGGCTTGAGGTGGGGGCGTCTGGCGGTCAGGCCGCCGGATGGTCGAGGGGACACGGTTTGGCCCGGTCGGCCGGCCGTTTCGGACGATGCGAGGGATATGATGAGCGACCTGCTTTCCGACTATCTTCCGCTCGCCATTTTCATTGTCGTGGCGCTGGGCCTGAGCGCTGTGCTCCTGGTCGCTCCGTTCCTGGTCGCCTACAAGCAGCCGGACCCGGAAAAGCTGTCGGCCTATGAATGCGGATTCAACGCCTTCGACGACGCCCGCATGAAGTTCGACGTGCGGTTTTATCTGGTCGCCATCCTTTTCATTATCTTCGACCTCGAAGTGGCCTTCCTGTTTCCCTGGGCGGTTGCGTTCGGTCAACTCGGTGCCTTCGGTTTCTGGTCCATGATGGTGTTCCTGGGCGTGCTGACGATCGGATTCGCCTATGAATGGAAGAAGGGGGCGCTCGAATGGGATTAGAGCGTGGTGCCGAAAAGGCCTGTCCCGGACGTGATCCGGGATGTGAAGCGGTTTTCGGGCCATATCACGCTCGTCTGCATGGCATGAGCAAACCATGAGCGCCGTCGTATCACCCGCCGCTACCGGCATCCTGGATCCGAGGACCGGCAAGCCGGTCGGTTCCAATGACCCGTTTTACAACGGGCTCAATGCGGAGCTTGCCGACAAGGGCTTCCTGATCACGACCGCCGACGACCTCATCACCTGGGCGCGCACCGGCTCGCTGATGTGGATGACGTTCGGGCTGGCCTGCTGCGCGGTCGAGATGATGCAGATGTCGATGCCGCGCTACGACGCCGAGCGATTCGGCTTTGCGCCGCGTGCGATCGCCCCGCCAGTCGGACGTGATGATCGTGGCCGGCACGCTGACCAACAAGATGGCGCCCGCTTTGCGCAAGGTCTACGACCAGATGCCGGAGCCGCGCTACGTCATCTCGATGGGAAGCTGCGCCAATGGCGGCGGCTATTATCACTATTCCTATTCGGTGGTGCGCGGCTGCGACCGCATCGTGCCGGTCGACATCTATGTGCCGGGCTGTCCGCCGACGGCCGAGGCGCTGCTGTACGGCGTGATGCTGCTGCAAAAGAAGATCCGCCGCGTCGGGACGATCGAGCGCTGAATATGAGCGAGAAACTGCAGGCGATCGGCGAGACGATTTCGGCTGGGCTGCCCGGCAGCGTAACCGGCTTCGAAATCGCCTATGGCGAACTGAACGTCACCGCCAGGGCCGCCGACATCCTGAAAGTCGTGCGCTTCCTGCGCGACGATCCGCGCTGCCAGTTCTGGAATTTCATCGACGTCACGGCGGTGGACTGGCCGCAGCGCGAGCAGCGCTTCGACGTGGTCTATCATTTCCTGTCGCCGAAGCAGAATGCGCGCGTGCGGGTGAAGGTCGCGACCGACGAAGTGACGCCGGTGCCCTCGATCATCTCGGAATTTCCGGGTGCCGACTGGTTCGAGCGCGAGGCCTACGATCTGTATGGCGTGCTGTTCACCGGTCATCCCGATCTGCGCCGTCTGCTCACCGATTACGGCTTCGAAGGCCATCCGCTGCGCAAGGATTTCCCGCTCACCGGCTTTGTCGAGGTGCGCTACGACGATGCCGAAAAGCGCGTGGTCTACGAGCCGGTACGGCTCAATCAGGAATTCCGCAATTTCGATTTCCTCTCGCCCTGGGAAGGCACCGAGTACAAGCTGCCGGGCGACGAGAAGGCCGGCGGGAAGGGCTCCTGAGATGAAGGACAGCCCTCAAGCCCGGCCTGAAACACTCGCTCTGCTTCACGATCACCGAGCAACAGACGGTGCCGGAATTCTATCCGCAATCCGCAATCTTTCGCGAGATGCCGGGCGTGTTCGCGACCGGCTACATGGTCGGGTTGTTCGAATGGTGCTGCACCGAGCTTCTGAACCGGCATCTCGATCCGGGCGAAGGCTCGCTCGGCATTCATGTCGATTTCAGCCATCTCGCCGCCACGCCGCCCGGCATGACGGTGACGGTGGAATGCGAATGCACGAAGGTCGACGGCAAGAAGGTCAGTTTCTTCGTGCGCGGCCATGACGGCGTCGACGTGATCGGCGAAGGCCGGCACGAGCGTGCCGTGGTGATCAACGACAAGTTCAATGCGCGGGTTGCCGACAAGGCGCTGAAGGCGAGGGCCGCCTGATGGGATCGGCGCAGGGCAAGGCATCGGGCGGTTGTCTGTGCGGGGCGGTGCGGTTCACCGCAAGCCCGCAAAGTGGCGATGTTGGCGCATGTCATTGCAGCATGTGCCGGCGCTGGTCGGCGGGTCCGTTCATGGTGCGCGATTGCGGCACGACACTTGCGATCGAGGACAGGACGCAACTCGGCGTCTACCGCTCCTCGGAATGGGCCGAGCGCGCCTTCTGCAAGCAATGCGGCACGCCGCTTTACTATCGCCTGGTCGAGCAGAACCAATATTACGTTTCGGCCGAAGCCTTCGATGACCGCACGGGCTATGCGTTCACCCACCAGGTGTTCGTCGACGAGAAGCCGGCCTATTACGACTTCGCCAACAAGACGCACAACATGACGGGCGCGGAAGTTTTCGCGGCATTCGCACCGCCTGCGGCACCGGCGCAAGGATAAGAAACACGATGTCCGGGACCGCCGAGCGAAACTTCACCATCAATTTCGGACCGCAACATCCGGCCGCGCACGGCGTGCTGCGCCTCGTGCTGGAGCTCGACGGCGAGATCGTCGAGCGCGTCGATCCGCATATCGGGCTGTTGCATCGGGGAACCGAAAAACTCATCGAGCAGAAGACCTATCTGCAGGCGATCCCGTATTTCGACCGGCTCGATTACGTCGCGCCGATGAACCAGGAGCATGCCTTCTGCCTCGCGGCCGAGAAGCTGCTGGGGCTCGAAGTGCCGAGGCGCGGTCAGTTGATCCGCGTGCTCTATTGCGAGATCGGCCGCATCCTGTCGCATCTGCTCAACGTCACCACGCAGGCGATGGACGTAGGCGCCTTGACGCCGCCGCTCTGGGGCTTCGAACCGCGCGAACAGCTCATGGTGTTCTACGAGCGCGCCTCCGGCTCGCGCATGCATGCGGCCTATTTCCGGGTCGGCGGCGTGCATCAGGATCTGCCGCAGAAGCTGATCGACGACATCGAAGCGTGGTGCGATCCGTTCCTGAAGTCCGTCGACGACATCGACACGCTTTTGACCGGCAACCGCATCTTCAAGCAGCGCAACGTCGATATTGGCGTGGTGTCGCTGGACGACGCCTGGAAGTGGGGTTTTTCCGGCGTGATGGTGCGCGGTTCCGGCGCGGTCTGGGATTTGCGCAAGAACCAGCCTTACGAATGCTATGCCGAAATGGATTTCGACATTCCGGTCGGCAAGAACGGCGACTGCTACGACCGCTATCTGATCCGCATGGAAGAGATGCGTCAGTCGGTGCGGATCATGAAGCAATGCATCAGGCTGCTGAATTCGCCGGAAGGAAAGGGCCGCGTCTCGGTCGACGATCAGAAGGTGGTGCCGCCCAAGCGCGGCGAGATGAAGCGCTCGATGGAAGCGCTGATCCATCACTTCAAGCTCTACACCGAAGGCTTCCACGTTCCGGCCGGCGAAGTCTATGCCGCGGTCGAAGCGCCCAAGGGCGAGTTCGGCGTCTATCTGGTCGCCGACGGCACCAACAAGCCCTACAAGTGCAAGATAAGAGCGCCCGGTTTCGCGCATCTCCAGGCGATGGATTTCCTCTGCAAGGGCCACATGCTGGCCGACGTGTCGGCCATTCTCGGCTCGCTCGACGTCGTGTTCGGGGAGGTCGATCGCTAATGGCCGTCCGTCGTCTCGCCCCGAAAGAATTGCAGCCGAAGGAATTTTCCTTCACGCCCGAGAATCTCGCCTGGGCGAGGAAGCAGCTCGAGAAATATCCGGATGGCCGTCAGGCCTCCGCGGTGATCCCGCTGCTGTGGCGCGCGCAGGAACAGGCCGGCGGCTGGGTGCCGGAAGCGGCGATCCGCTATGTCGCGCAGTTTCTCGACATGGCGAATATCCGGGTGATGGAGATCGCCACTTTCTACACCATGTTCAATCTGGCGCCGGTCGGTCGCCATCACGTCCAGCTCTGCGGCACCACGCCCTGCCGGCTGCGCGGCGCCGAAGATCTGATCAAGGTCTGCGAGAAGCGCATCGGCCATCAGTTCGACGTGACGCCGGACGGTGCCCTGTCCTGGGTCGAAGTGGAATGTCTGGGCGCCTGCGTGAATGCGCCGATGGCGCAGATCAATTTCGATTTCTACGAGGACCTGACGCCGGAAAGCTTTGCGCGCATTCTCGACGATCTCGCGGCCGGCAAGGAAGTGAAGCCCGGGCCGCAGATCGACCGGCAATTCTCCGCGCCGGCGGGCGGGGCGACCACGCTGCTCGAACCGGCCTTGCAGGGAGCGAGCGCGCCGAAGACATCAGGGCCCGCGCTCACCGATACCAACGCCAAGAAACCCGGTGCCGCTGCCAATGTGCGCGAAGCCGCCGTGCCGAAACCGCCGATTGCCAACTCTTCCGACAAGAGGAAGAAGTGATGCTTGCCGACAAGGACCGCATCTTCAAGAATCTCTACGGCCAGCACGACTGGGGCCTGAAAGGCGCACGCGCGCGCGGCGCCTGGGACGGCACCAAGGCGATCCTGGAACGCGGCCGCGACGGCATCATCAAGGAGATGAAGGATTCCGGCCTGCGCGGCCGCGGCGGCGCGGGATTCCCGACCGGCATGAAATGGTCCTTCATGCCGAAGGAAAGCAAGGACGGGCGCCCGAACTATCTCGTGGTCAATGCCGACGAATCCGAGCCCGGCACCTGCAAGGACCGCGAGATCATGCGGCACGATCCGCATCTCCTGGTGGAGGGCTGCCTGATCGCGGGCTTCGCGATGGGCGCGATCGCGGCCTATATCTATGTGCGCGGCGAATTCATTCGCGAACGCGAACGCCTGCAGGCGGCGGTCGATCAGGCCTATGAGGCCAAGCTGATCGGCAAGAACAACATCAACGGCTACGATTTCGACGTCTACGTGCATCACGGTGCCGGCGCCTATATCTGCGGCGAAGAGACGGCGTTGCTTGAAAGCCTCGAAGGCAAGAAGGGCATGCCGCGGCTGAAGCCGCCATTCCCGGCCAATGTCGGGCTCTATGGCTGTCCGACCACGGTGAACAATGTGGAATCGATCGCGGTTGCGCCCGACATCATGCGGCGCGGCGCGGCCTGGTTCTCGTCTTTCGGCGCGCCCAACAATGTCGGCACCAAGCTGTTCTGCATTTCGGGGCATGTGAACAAGCCCTGCAATGTCGAAGAGGCGATGAGCATCCCGTTCCGGGAACTGATCGAGAAGCATGCCGGCGGCATTCGCGGCGGCTGGGACAATCTGAAGGCGGTGATTCCGGGCGGCTCGTCGGTGCGCATGGTGCCGGCGGCGCAGATCATGGATTGCCCGATGGATTTCGACTCGCTGTCGAAGCTGAAATCGGGGCTCGGCACTGCGGCGGTGATCGTGATGGACAAATCCACCGATCTGATCCGCGCGGTCGCCAGACTATCCTATTTCTACAAGCATGAAAGCTGCGGCCAATGCACGCCCTGCCGCGAAGGCACGGGGTGGATGTGGCGCGTACTGACCCGCATGGCCGACGGCCGCGCCCACAAGCGCGAGATCGATCAACTGCTTGAAGTGACGAAGCAGGTCGAAGGTCACACCATCTGCGCGCTGGGCGACGCCGCCGCCTGGCCGATCCAGGGCCTGATCGCGCATTTCCGGCACGAGATCGAGGAACGCATCGATCAATACGCGGCGAATCCGCACCGCAATCCCGTGATGCAGGCGGCGGAGTGATGGCGATGGCCGCGCCCGAGATGCATTGGTGGCAGCGCTACGGCAACATCGCGCAGATCGCGTCCGCCGTGATTGCGATCGGCGGGTTCGGCGCGGTGCTGATGCAGCTCAGCGAAATCCGTCACAACAACCGCGCCAGCGGCGCGCGGCAGGTCTATCTCGCCTATACCGATCTGAATTTCCGGCATCCGGAATTCGCGCTGCCCGACCTCGACAAGCTGAAGACCGGCGATCGCGCCGTGTTCGAGCGCTACAAGTCGTTCGTGTCGTACCTGCTTTACGCCTGCGACGAGGTGATGAACGCCTTTCCGAAGGAGCCGGAATGGCGCAGGTCCTGCGAATACGAAGTGAAGGAGCATCTGCCGTTTCTGTGCGACACGCTGCAGAACGATCCGGGATTTCTCGAGACCTTCGGCGGACGCGGTATCGAGTTCGTGAAATCGGCGATGCAGCGCAACGGCGTGGTCGCGCCGGAATGCCGGCTGAAGCAGGCCTGAGATGACGGCGATGGCATACGATATCCCGCCCGCGCCGCACGAATATGTGCCGCCGCCCAAGCGCCGAAGCGCACGCCGGCGGATTATGCGCGCGTCGGCAAGCATCATCGGGCCGGCGGTCTTTTCGTCGGCGGCTTCGCCTACAGTTGCACAGCACGACGATGACGCCGATGCAGGTTTTCGTCGCGACGGTGCCGCTGTTCCTGATCTCGCCGCGGTGGCGTTGCGATCTGGAAACAGGGCGCGGAGGGCTGGGCCCGATGGTGGCGTATCTGGCCGCCGTGGTCGGCGCCTGCGGGCGTGGCCGACTGGTTCTGGGGAAAGTGATGCCGCAGGAGCTCGTACGATGACCAAGCTTGTGGTCGACGGCATCGAGGTCGACGTTCCGCCGGAATATACGCTGCTGCAGGCCTGCGAGGCCGCCGGCGCCGAAATCCCGCGCTTTTGCTTCCACGAGCGGCTGTCGATCGCCGGCAATTGCCGCATGTGCCTGGTCGAGCTGAAGGGCTCGCCGAAGCCGGTCGCCTCCTGCGCCTGGGCCGTGCGCGATTGCCGCCCGGGTCCGAACGGCGAGCCGCCGGTCGTCAACACGCGCACCGAACTGGTGAAAAAGGCGCGCGAAGGCGTGATGGAATTCCTGCTGATCAATCATCCGCTCGATTGCCCGATCTGCGACCAGGGCGGGGAATGCGATCTGCAGGACCAGGCGATGGCCTATGGCGTCGACAGCTCGCGCTATTGGGAGAACAAGCGCGCGGTCGAGGACAAGTATATCGGCGTGCTGGTCAAGACCTCGATGAATCGCTGCATCCATTGCACGCGCTGCGTCCGCTTCGCGACCGAGGTCGCGGGCGTGCCGGAGCTCGGCGCCATCGGACGCGGCGAGGACATGGAGATCACCACCTATCTCGAACAGGCGATGACCTCGGAACTGCAGAGCAACGTGGTCGATCTGTGCCCGGTCGGTGCGCTGACGTCCAAGCCCTATGCGTTTTCGGCGCGGCCCTGGGAATTGAACAAGACCGAGTCCATCGACGTGATGGACGCGGTCGGCTCCGCCATCCGCATCGACACCCGCGGCCGCGAAGTCATGCGCATCCTGCCGCGCATCAACGAGGACGTGAACGAGGAGTGGATTTCCGACAAGACCCGCCATGTGGTCGACGGTCTTGCGCTCGCAGCGGCTCGACACGCCTTACATTCGCGAGAACGGGCGGTTGCGTCCGGCAAGCTGGAACGAGGCCTTCGCGGTCGTCGCGCAGAAGGTGAAAGCGGCAAAGCCGGACCGCATCGGTGCCATCGCCGGCGACCTTTCCGCGGTCGAGGACATGTTCGCGCTGAAGGAATTGCTGAACCGGCTCGGCTCGAAGAATGTCGATGCGCGCCAGCGCGGCTCGATGATCGATCCGCGCTGGGGTCGGGCGGCCTATCTGTTCAATGCGTCGATTCCGCGGAATCGAGCAGGCCGACGCGCTGCTCATCATCGGCTCCAATCCGCGCAAGGAAGCCGCCATCCTCAATGCGCGCATCCGCAAGCGCTGGCGCGCCGGGACATTTCCCGATCGCGCTGATCGGCGACCGCGTCGATCTCACCTATCCGTATCACTATCTCGGCGCGGGCCCGGACTCGCTGGCCGAGCTTGCCGAGGGCAAGGGCGACTATGCCGATATCCTGTATCGGGCCGAGCGGCCGCTGGTGCTGGTCGGGGCCTCGATCTTCACCCGCAATGACGGCGCGCGGGTCGCGGCTCTTGCCGCGCGCGTCGCGGTGGAAATCGGTGCCGTGTCGGATGTCTGGAACGGCTATTCGGTCCTGCACTATGCCGCCTCGCGGGTCGGCGCGCTCGATATCGGCTTCGTGCCGGGCGAGGGCGGCAAGACCGCCCTGCAGATGGCCTCGGGCGACGTCGACGTGCTGTTCTCGCTCGGCGCCGACGAGATCGATGTCGAGCGCGGGCCGTTCGTGGTCTATATCGGCACCCATGGCGACGCCGGCGCGCACCGCGCCGATGTGATCCTGCCGGGCGCGGCCTATCCGGAAAAATCCGGCATCTATGTCAATACCGAGGGGCGGGTGCAGATGGCGGCGCGCGCCGCATTCCCGCCCGGCGATGCCCGCGAGGAATGGGCGATCCTGCGCGCCTTGTCCGAGCATCTCGGCGCACGGCTGCCCTATGACTCGCTTTCGCAATTGCGCCAGGCGTTGTTCGCGGCATTCCCGCATCTGCAGCGGATCGGCGAGATCGTGCCCGGCGACGCGCGCCGATCTGCGAAGGCTCGCGCAATTGCCGGGCTCGCCCGACAAGGCGCCTTCCATTCGGTGATCGATGATTTCTACCTGACCAATCCGATCGCGCGCGCGAGCGCGGTGATGGCCGAATGCTCGGCGCTCGCCGAGCAGCGCTCCACCATGACGGCGGCGGAGTAAGCGCGATGGTCGACTTCTTCTGGACCTGGCTCTGGCCGCTGATCATCATCGTCGCGCAAAGCGCTGCTGTTGATGGTGATCCTGCTCGTCGCCATCGCCTACATCCTCTACGCCGATCGCAAGATCTGGGCGGCGGTGCAGATCCGGCGCGGGCCGAACGTGGTCGGCCCTTGGGGCCTGTTGCAATCCTTCGCCGACCTGCTCAAATTCGTGCTGAAGGAGCCGGTCATCCCGGCCGGCGCCAACAAGGGCATTTTCCTGCTGGCGCCGCTGGTCACCTGCGTGCTGTCGCTGGCGGCCTGGGCGGTGATCCCGGTCAATGCCGGCTGGGTGATCGCCGACATCAATGTCGGCATCCTCTATATCTTCGCGATCTCCTCGCTCAGCGTCTATGGCATCATCATGGGCGGCTGGGCCTCGAACTCGAAATATCCGTTCCTCGCCGCGCTGCGCTCCGCCGCGCAGATGGTGTCCTACGAAGTCTCGATCGGCTTCGTCATCATCACCGTGCTGCTCTGCGTCGGCTCGCTGAATCTGACCGACATCGTCGAAGCGCAGAACGGCAAATACGGCCTGTTCAACTGGTACTGGCTGCCGCTATTTCCGATGTTCGTCGTGTTCTTCGTCTCGGCGCTGGCGGAAACCAACCGGCCGCCCTTCGATCTGGTCGAAGCCGAATCCGAACTCGTCGCCGGCTTCATGGTCGAATATGGCTCGACGCCCTATCATGATGTTCATGCTGGGCGAATATGTCGCGATCGCCACCATGTGCGCGATGGCGACGATCCTGTTCCTCGGCGGCTGGCTGCCGCCGGTGAATGTCGTGCCCTTCACCTGGGTGCCGGGCGTGGTCTGGTTCACGCTGAAATGCCTGTTCATCTTCTTCCTGTTCGCGATGGTCAAGGCGATCGTGCCGCGCTATCGCTACGATCAGCTGATGCGGCTCGGCTGGAAGGTGTTCCTGCCGATCTCGCTGGCGATGGTCGTGATCGTCGCCGCCGTGCTGCAATTCGCCGGGCTCGCGCCCCGATGAGCCGATGTGAGGCCGATATGAGACTCGATCAGGCGGCACGCTCGGTTTTCCTCACCGAATTCGTGCAGGCGTTTTTCCTCGGCATGCGCTATTTCTTCAAGGCCGAAGCCGACGCTGAATTATCCGTTCGAGAAGGGTCCGATCTCGCCGCGTTTCCGCGGCGAACATGCGCTGCGCCGCTATCCGAACGGCGAGGAGCGCTGCATCGCCTGCAAGCTGTGCGAGGCGATCTGCCCGGCCCAGGCCATCACCATCGAGGCCGGCCCGCGCCGCAACGACGGCACCCGCCGCACCACCCGCTACGACATCGACATGGTGAAGTGCATCTATTGCGGGCTCTGCCAGGAAGCCTGCCCGGTCGATGCCATCGTCGAAGGACCGAATTTCGAATTCGCGACCGAAACCCGCGAAGAGCTGTTCTACGACAAGGAGCGGCTGCTCGCGAACGGCGATCGCTGGGAGCGGGAAATCGCGCAGAATATCCGGCTGGACGCGCCGTACCGGTAACGCATCGATGATACTTCCCGCACTCTTCTTCTATCTCTTTGCCGCGACCTGCATCGCGTCCGCGCTGATGGTGATCGCCGTCGCGCAATCCGGTGCATTCGGTGCTGTTCCTGATCCTGGCCTTCGTCAATGCGGCCGGGCTGTTCCTGCTGCTCGGCGCCGAGTTTCTGGCGATGATCCTGGTCGTGGTCTATGTCGGCGCGGTCGCGGTGCTGTTCCTGTTCGTGGTGATGATGCTGGACGTCGACTTCGCCGAATTGCGCGAGGGCTTCCTGCAATATATGCCGATCGGCGCGCTGATCGGGGTGATCCTGCTGGCGGAAATTCTGCTGGTGGTCGGCGCCTGGAGCATCGGGCCGGGCATGCCGCGGGTGATCGCGGCGCCGACGCCGACCGACGTGTCGAACACCGAAGCCATCGGCCTCGTGCTCTATACGAAATACATCTACTTCTTCCAGGCGGCCGGCCTGGTGCTGCTGGTCGCCATGATCGGCGCCATCGTGCTCACGCTGCGCCACAAGGAAGGCGTCAAGCGGCAGAACATTGCGGATCAGGTGGCACGCACGCCCGCGACCGCGATCGAAATCCGCAAGGTCGCCGGCCGAGGGACCCGAAGGGGTTTTCGGCAGATCAGTGAGCATGACATCGGGCTCGGCCATTATCTGTCGGTCGCGGCGATCCTGTTCACGCTCGGGATTTTCGGCATTTTCCTGAACCGCAAGAACGTCATCATCATCCTGATGTCGATCGAACTGATCCTGCTGTCGGTCAACATCAACATGGTCGCGTTTTCGAGCTTCCTCGGCGACATATCGGGACAGATTTTCGCGCTGTTGGTGCTGACCGTCGCGGCCGCCGAAGCGGCCATCGGCCTTGCCATCCTGGTCGTCTATTTCCGCAACCGCGGCTCGATCGCGGTCGAAGACATCAACCTGATGAAGGGCTAGCGCTAATCATGCGCGGGAAGAATTAAGGCATGTATCAGGCGATCGTCTTTCTTCCGCTGCTCGGCTCGCTGATCGCGGGCCTGTTCGGCCGCGTCATCGGCGCGCGTCCGGCCGAATTGATCACGACGCTGTTCCTGTTCGTGTCGGCGGCGTTGTCCTGGATCGCCTTCGTGCAGGTCGGCTTCGGACATCACGACGAGCGCATCGTGCTGTTCACCTGGATGCAGTCCGGCGATCTGAAGGTCGACTGGGCATTGCGGATCGACACGCTGACCGCGGTGATGCTGGTCGTGGTCACGACGGTGTCGTCGCTCGTGCATCTCTATTCGATCGGCTACATGCACGAGGATCCGCACCGGCAGCGCTTCTTCTCCTATCTGTCGCTGTTCACCTTCGCGATGCTGGCGCTGGTCACCGCCGACAATCTGGTCCAGCTGTTCTTCGGCTGGGAGGGCGTCGGTCTCGCCAGCTATCTGCTGATCGGCTTCTGGTACCAGAAGCCGGAGGCCAATGCCGCCGCCATCAAGGCCTTCGTCGTCAACCGCGTCGGCGATTTCGGCTTCGCGCTCGGCATTTTCGCGGTCTTCATGATGACCGGCGCGCTCGATTTCGACACCGTATTCGCGCAGGCGCCCGCGCTCACCGGCAAAACAATCGATTTCTTCGGCTGGCATGCCGACGCGCTGACGCTGATCTGCCTGATGCTGTTCATGGGCGCGATGGGCAAGTCGGCGCAATTCCTGCTGCACACCTGGCTGCCGGACGCGATGGAAGGACCGACCCCGGTCTCCGCCCTCATCCACGCCGCGACCATGGTGACCGCCGGCGTGTTCATGGTGGCGCGGCTGTCGCCGCTGTTCGAACTGGCGCCGAATGCGCAGGCCGTGGTGACGCTGGTCGGCGCCACCACCGCGATCTTCGCCGCCACCGTCGGTCTCGTGCAGAACGACATCAAGCGCATCGTCGCCTATTCGACCTGCTCGCAGCTTGGCTACATGTTCGTCGCGATGGGGGTGGGGGCCTATTCGGTCGGCATGTTCCATCTGTTCACCCACGCCTTCTTCAAGGCGCTGCTGTTCCTGGGTCGCGGCTCGGTGATCCATGCCATGCACCACGAGCAGGACATCCGGCATATGGGCGGGCTGCGGCACAAGATCCCGCTGACCTATTGGCTGATGGTGATCGGCACGCTGGCGCTGACCGGCTTCCCGCTGACCGCCGGCTATTTCTCCAAGGACGCCATCATCGAGGCGGCCTATGCCGGCAAGAACCTGTTTGCGCCTTACGGCTTTGCCTGCACCGTGGTCGCTGCGCTGCTGACCTCGTTCTATTCCTGGCGGCTGATCTTCAAGACCTTCCACGGCAAGCCGCACGACCATCATCATTACGAGGAGGCGCATGAAAGCCCCTGGGTGATGCTGGTGCCGCTGATCGCGCTGGCGGCCGGCTCGATCCTCGCCGGCTGGCCGTTCTACGAATATTTCGCCGGCCATCACGTGCAGGAATTCTTCCGCCAGTCGCTCGCCTTCATGAAGGGCAACACCATCCTGGAAGACATGCACCATGTGCCGAAGCTCGTGGTGTTCACGCCGACGATCATGATGGCGATCGGATTTGCGGTGGCCTATCTGTTCTATATCCGCGATCCGCGCATCCCGGTCCGTCTCGCGGACCAGCATCAGCTGCTGTACCGCTTCCTGCTCAACAAGTGGTATTTCGACGAGCTGTACGACTTCATCTTCGTGCGTCCGGCCAAATGGCTCGGCTACACGTTATGGAAGCGCGGCGACGGCTGGCTGATCGACGGCTTCGGGCCGGACGGCGTGTCGGCCCGCGTGCTGGATGTGACGCGCAACGTGGTGCGGCTGCAGACCGGCTATCTCTATCATTATGCCTTTGCCATGCTGATCGGCGCCGCCGCGCTGATCACCTGGTTCATGTTTACGGGGCGCTGAGCGATGGCAACCTGGCCCGTGCTCTCCGTCGTCACCTTCCTGCCGCTGGTCGGCGCGCTGTTCATCATGGCGCTGCGCGGCGACGACGAGTCCGTCAAGCGCAATGCGCGCTGGGTCGCGCTCTGGACCACGCTCGTCACCTTCGCGGTGTCGCTGGTGCTGGTATGGCGCTTCGATCCGACGTCGGCCGAATTCCAGTTCGTCGAGAAGAGCGCGCTGGCTGTCCGGCTACGCCAATTACACGATGGGCGTCGACGGCATTTCGCTGCCGCTTCGTGATCCTGACCACCGCGCTGATGCCGATCTGCATCCTGGCGAGCTGGGACTCGATCCAGAACCGCGTCAAGGAATACATGATCGCGTTCCTGGTGCTCGAGACCATGATGGTCGGCACCTTCGCGGCGCTCGATCTCGTGCTGTTCTATCTGTTCTTCGAAGCCGGCCTGATTCCGATGTTCCTGATCATCGGCATCTGGGGCGGACCGCGCCGGGTCTATGCCAGCTTCAAGTTCTTCCTCTACACGCTGCTCGGCTCGGTGCTGATGCTGCTCGCCATCATGGCGATGTACTGGCATGCCGGCACGCTCGATATCCCGACGCTGCTCAAGCACGATTTCCCGCGCGACCTGCAGACCTGGGCCTGGCTCGCCTTCTTCGCCTCGTTCGCGGTCAAGATGCCGATGTGGCCGGTTCATACCTGGCTGCCGGACGCGCATGTGGAGGCGCCGACCGCGGGCTCGGTGATCCTGGCCGCGATCCTGCTGAAGATGGGCGGCTACGGCTTCCTGCGCTTCTCGCTGCCGATGTTCCCGCTGGCTTCCGCCGATTTCGCGCCGCTGGTATTCGCGCTGTCGGTGATCGCGATCGTCTACACCTCGCTGGTCGCGCTGATGCAGGAGGACGTGAAGAAGCTGATCGCCTATTCCTCGGTCGCCCACATGGGCTTCGTGACCATGGGCATTTTCGCCGGCACCGCGCAGGGCATCGGCGGCGGCGTGTTCCAGATGATCTCGCACGGCATCGTGTCGGGCGCGCTGTTCCTGTGCGTCGGCGTGGTCTATGACCGCATCCATACCCGCGAGATCGCGGCCTATGGCGGGCTGGTCGAGCGCATGCCGATCTATGCCGCGATCTTCATGATCTTCACCATGGCCAATGTCGGCTTGCCCGGCACCTCCGGCTTCGTCGGCGAATTCCTGACGCTGCTCGGCACCTTCAAGGTCAATGTCGCGGTCGCGACGCATTGCGACGCTGGGCGTCATCCTGTCGGCCGCCTATGCGCTGTGGCTGTACCGCAAGATGATTTTCGGCAAGCTCGACAAGCCGAAGCTGCAATCCATCACCGATGTCGATTCCCGCGAGATCACGATTTTCGTGCCGCTGGTGGCGCTCACGCTGCTGTTCGGCTTCTGGCCGAAGCCGGTGCTCGACATGTCGTCGGCCTCGGTGAATGCGCTGGTGGCGCAATATCAGCAGGCGATCGGCGCCAAGAAAGTCGGCGGCGGTCGAATTGCCCATCGCGGACAAAGCGAAATGATGATCCCGGTCCCCGATTTCCTGCCGGCTCTGCCGGAGATCATTCTCGCGGCCGGCGCGCTGGCGCTGCTGATGGTCGGCGCCTATGGCGGCGAGCGGACCAATTTCATCGTCAGCACCTGCGCCATCGTGCTGCTGGTGATCGGCTTGCGCCGTGGTGATCCTGCTGCCGGGCGGCAGGCTTGTGACCTTCGGCGGCTCCTTCGTGCTCGACGATTTCGCGCGCTTTGCGAAGATCCTGACATTCGGCGGCACCGCGGTCGCGATCCTGATGTCGTTCGACTACGTCAAGACGCGCGGGCATGAGCAAGTTCGAATATCCGGTGCTGATGCTGCTCGCGGCCACCGGCATGGGCATGCTGGTTTCGGCGACCGACCTGATCGCGCTCTATCTCGGCCTCGAACTGATGAGCCTGTCGCTCTACGTGATCGCGGCGATCGACCGGGATTCGGCGAAATCGACCGAGGCCGGCCTGAAATATTTCGTACTCGGCGCGCTGTCGTCCGGCATGCTGCTCTATGGCGCTTCGCTGATCTACGGCTCGACCGGCAGCATCACCTTTGCCGGCATCGCGCAGGCTGCCGCGCAGGGCGGGCTGGGCCTGACCTTCGGCCTGGTATTCCTGCTCGCCGGGCTCTGCTTCAAGGTCTCGGCGGTGCCGTTCCACATGTGGACGCCGGACGTCTATGAGGGCGCGCCGACGCCGGTGACGGCATTCTTCGCCGCGGCCCCCAAGGTCGCCGCGATGGCGGTGTTCGTGCGCGCCACCATGACGGCGTTTCCGACGGTCACCATCCAGTGGCAGCAGATTCTGGTGTTCGTCTCGATCGCCTCGATGGCGCTCGGCTCGTTCGCGGCCATCGGCCAGACCAACATCAAGCGGCTCCTGGCCTATTCCTCGATCGGCCATATGGGCTTCGCGCTGGTCGGTCTCGCCGCCGGCACCGCGGAAGGCGTGCAGGGCGTGCTGGTCTATGTCGCGATCTATGTCGCGATGACGCTCGGCACCTTCGCCTGCGTGCTGTCGATGAAGCGGCCGGGCGGCATGGTGGAGAATATCTCCGATCTCGCAGGCCTCGCGCGCACCTCGCCGATGATGGCGTTCTTCTTCGCGCTGCTGCTGTTCTCGCTCGCCGGCATTCCGCCGCTTGCCGGCTTCTTTGCCAAATTCTACGTGTTCTCTCGCCGCCATCAAGGCCGGGCTCTATGTGCTGTCGGTGATCGGCGTGCTGACCAGCGTGGTCGGCGCCTATTACTATCTGCTGATCGTCAAGATCATGTATTTCGACGAGCCGCACAAAAGCTTCGAGCCGATGGCGGGCGAGCAGGCCGTGGTGCTGACGGTGGCCGGCTCTGTTCAATCTCCTGTTCATCGTCTATCCGGCGCCGCTTCTGGATGCGGCGCAGGTCGCGGCCAAGTCGCTGTTTTGAGCGCCAATGACATTTGTCGTCGGGCCGCGCGCGGCACAAGCGGGACACCGCGTCATCGTTCATGAGCGTCTGGATTCGACCAACAGCGAGGCGCTGCGGCTGGCGCGCGCCGGCGAGCGCGGGCCGCTCTGGATCGTCGCGCGCGACCAGACGGCGGGCCGCGGCCGCAGAGGACGGGAATGGATTTCGGCGCCCGGCAATCTCGACGACGAGCTTGCTGTTCACCGAAGCGGTCACGCCGGCGGTCGCGGCGACGCTCGGCTTCGCGGCGAGCCTTGCGGTCTGCGAGACATGCGAGACGCTTGCACCGGGCGTTGCATTCGCCGTCAAATGGCCGAATGACGTACTGGCCGACGGGAACAAGGTGGCGGGCATTCTTCTGGAATCGGAAATGCGAGGGCGGTGCGCTTGCCGTCGTTGCCGGCTTCGGCATCAATCTCGCAAGCGCGCCGGACGGCATGACGTTTCCCGCGACGTCTCTTGGCAGGCTGGGCGCCAACGTTTCGGCCGAGAACGCATTTGCCGGCCTGACGGATTGCTGCGTCGAAATGCTCGAAATATGGCAATGCGGCCAAGGGTTTGGCGAGATCCGGAAGCGCTGGCTCGAACGCGCCGAGGGCATCGGGCAGGCGGTCTCGATCCGGATCGGCGATCGTTCCGAAGAGGGGATTTTCGAGACCCTGGACGAGCAGGGCCGGCTGATGCTGCGTACGGCGGACGGTTGGCTGTGCACACGATCAGCGCGGGCGACGTCTATTTCGGACCGCCGCAAGCGCGGGAGCCAGGTCTCCGGAGATTTAGCCTGATGGCACCGACCGGACAGCTTGTTTTTGCGCCGCTCGGCGGGGTCGGCGAGATCGGCATGAACCTGTCGATCTACGGGCTCGGCGACGAGCGCCGGCGGCAATGGCTGATCGTGGATGTCGGGGTGTCGTTCGCGTCCGAGGAACATCTGCCCGGCATCGACCTGATGTTCCCGGATATCCGCTATCTCGTCGAGGAGCGAAAGAACATCGCCGGCATCGTGCTCGACGCATTCGCACGAGGATCATTTCGGCGCGCTGTTCGATCTGTGGCCGCAGCTGAAAGTGCCGGTCTATGCGACGCCGTTCACCGCGGCCCTGATCGAGGCCAAGCGCCAGAGCGAAGCCGGGCGCGCCGGAGATCAACATCAAGACGGTTCCGCTCGGCAGCCGCTTCAATGTCGGGCCGTTCGACATCGAGCTCGTCTCGATGGCGCATTCGATTCCGGAATCCAACGCGCTGATCCTGCGCACGCCGCACGGCAACGTGCTGCATACCGGCGACTGGAAGCTCGATCCGACGCCCGTGGTCGGCCAGCCGACCGACGAGGCCAAGCTGCGACGGCTCGGCGAGGAAGGCGTGCTCGCGGTCATGGGCGATTCCACCAATGCCGTGCGCGATGGCCGCTCGCCCTCGGAAGCCGATGTCGCGCGCACGCTCGCGCAATTGATCGCGTCGGCGCCGGCGCGGGTCGCGGTCACCACCTTCGCTTCCAATGTCGCGCGCCTGAAGGCGGTCGCCGATGGCGCCAAGGCCTGCGGCCGCGAGGTGGTGGTGGTCGGCCGCGCGATGGAGCGGGTGGTGCAGGTCGCGCGCGAGACCGGCTATCTCGACGGCGTGCAGGATTTTCGCGGGCCCGATATCTACGGCTATCTGCCGCCCGACAAGGTGGTGGCGCTCTGCACCGGCAGCCAGGGCGAGACGCGGGCGGCGCTCTCGCGCATTTCGCGCGACGACCATCCCGACATCACGCTCGCCAAGGGCGACCGCGTGATCTTCTCCTCGCGCACCATCCCGGGCAACGAGAAGGCGGTTTCGACGCGTGATCAACGGCCTGATCGACCAGGGCATCGAGGTCATCACCGACCGCAACCATCTCGTCCATGTCTCCGGCCATCCGCGCGTCGCCGAAATGGAGGAAATGCTGTCCTGGGTGAAGCCGAAAATCCTGGTGCCCGTGCATGGCGAGGCGCTGCACCTCTCCGAGCATGCCGCGATCGGAAGGCGGCTTGGCATCCCGAATATCGTCAATTGCCGCAACGGCGACCTGGTGCAGATCGCGCCCGGCGCCCCCGGCATCGTCGACGGGCTGCCGCATGGGCGGGTCTACAAGGACGGCGTGGTGCTGGTCAGCGCCGAGAGCCGCACCATCGCCGACCGCAGACGCCTCAGCTTCGTCGGCATGGTGACGGTGGCGCTCGCGGTGACCGAGAAGGGCGTGCTCGCGGCCGATCCTGAAGTCGAATTGCTCGGCATTCCCGAACTCGGCAAGACCGGGCTGCTGCTGGCCGATGTCGCGCTCGATGCCGTCCACGACACCGTTGAGTCCCTGCCCAAGCCGAAGCGGCGCGACCCCGACGCGCTGGCCGAAGCGGTGCGGCGGGCGGTACGATCGGCGCTTGCCGAACAATGGGGCAAGAAGCCCATCTGTTACGTCCACGTTCTTACGGTATAATCGCATCATGATCGGACGATTGAACCATGTGGCGATCGCGGTCCGCGACATCGCCAAGGCCTCGCAAGTCTACAAATCCACGCTCGGCGCGCAGGTGTCCGAGACGGTGCCACAGCACGAGCACGGCGTGTCGACGGTGTTCATCACGCTGCCCAATACCAAGATCGAACTGCTGGAGCCGCTGGGCGAGAATTCGCCGATCCTGAAATTCCTGGAGAAGAATCCGGACGGCGGCATCCACCACATCTGCTACGAGGTCGACGACATCATCGCGGCCCGCGAACGAGTTGAAAGCAAAAGGCGCGCGCGTGATCGGCGATGGCGAACCGAAGATCGGCGCGCACGGCAAGCCGGTGCTGTTCCTGCATCCGAAGGATTTCTGCGGTACGCTGGTCGAACTCGAGCAGGCCTGAGGTTCGCCTGTGACCTTCACCACCGGACTGGCGATCTATTTCCTGATCTGGTGGATCGTGCTGTTCGCGGTATTACCGTTCGGCATAAAATCTCAGCACGAAGGTGAAACAACACCGGGGACCGATCCCGGCGCCCCGATTTTGCCACGCCTTTTGTCGAAAATTTTTTGGACGACGTCTGGTCTCGGCGATCGTCTACGCGTTGCTCTACGTCATCTATGCGTACCGGCTGATCGGGCTCGATGACATTCCGGGTCTGCCGCGGCCGCTCCCCTGATCGTTGCGTCTTGAGTGTTCGGTAATCCCGTGGCTTTGCCGGGGAACGCCCGGTCGCGAGGGGCGTTGTACCGGTCGCCATGAATGGAGGGCAGGCCATGCCAAACTCGCGCTATTTCATCGTTCAGCAGGACGAGAGCTGGCTGATCCGCTTTCGCGACGGCGAATTTCGGCCCGTATCGAACCCGCCAGGAAGCGATGATGTTCGCGGTCGATGCGGCGCAGCAATTGGGCGAAAAGGGGGAAACCGCCGAGGTCTGCCTGATGGGCGAGAATGGGCATTTCCGCCGGGAATGGACCTTTGGGCAGGATGCCTATCCGCCGCGGCTGTAGCGGCAGAAACTTCAACTAGCGGCCTTGTCTGGGAAAGAAAAAGAGCAGGGCAAAAGCCCTGCTCAATAAACTTGCAAACACGCTTCGACGTGGCGTTTTGCTCATTCTTTTGATGGCTTTTGAAGCGTAGCGGCGCCTTTGGCGCTCGCGGGTCCTCCCAAGACTTGGACCGGTTGGGCTTGCCTGCCCAACGCGAGGGCGCACCCTATAACATCATTTTGTCTTACAGCAAGGGGCTGCCACAAAAAGGTTTTGCTGCTGCTTACCTGTTGGGCGCTGCTTGTATTTTCCGGCGCGATCCGCTTTCACTCGCCTGTCGCTCCGATTCCCGAACGTCGATGCCGAAAAGACGAAGCTTTTCAGCATCACGTCCTAAACTATTAGAATCGATCACGTTTATGGATTTGGATCGATCCGATCCAAATCCATCGTGATCTAGGAAGTCATACCTGCATGCGATTGTCGCGATTTTTTCTGCCGATTCTGCGCGAGACGCCGAAAGAGGCCGAGATCGTTTCCCACCGGCTGATGCTGCGCGCCGGCATGATGCGGCAGGAGGCCGCAGGCATCTATGCCTTCCTGCCGCTCGGCCTGCGGGTCCTGAACAAGATCAACGCCATCGTTCGCGAGGAGCAGAACCGCTCCGGCGCGATCGAATTGCTGATGCCGACGATACAGAGCGCGGAGCTGTGGCGGGAGAGCGGGCGCTACGACGCCTATGGCAAGGAAATGCTGCGGATCAAGGACCGTCATGAGCGTGAAATGCTCTATGGTCCGACCAACGAGGAGATGATCACCGACATTTTCCGCTCTTACGTGCGGTCCTATCGCGATCTTCCGCTCAATCTCTATCACATCCAGTGGAAATTCCGCGACGAGGTGCGCCCGCGCTTCGGCCTGATGCGCGGGCGCGAATTCCTGATGAAGGATGCCTATTCCTTCGATCTCGACCAGGAAGGCGCGCGCCATTCCTACAACAAGATGTTCGTGGCTTACCTGCGCACCTTCGCCCGCATGGGGCTGAAGGCGATCCCGATGGTCGCCGAGACCGGGCCGATCGGCGGCAATCTGTCCCACGAATTCATCATCCTCGCCTCGACCGGCGAGAGCGAAGTGTTCTGCCACAAGGACTATCTCGATTTCGAGGTGCCGCCCGCCAGCGTCGATTTCGACAATGTCGCGACCTTGCAGGCCGATGGTCGACAGATGGACCTCGCTCTATGCCGCGACCTCCGAGAAGCACGATGCGACCGCCTTCGCGGCGTTGCCGCAAGCCGCGCAGGTTTCCGCGCGCGGCATCGAGGTCGGCCATATCTTCTATTTCGGCACCAAATATTCCGAACCGATGAAGGCCGTGGTTGCCGGTCCCGACGGATCGGAGCGGCCGGTCCATATGGGCTCCTACGGCATCGGTCCGTCGCGGCTGGTGGCGGCCATCATCGAGGCCTTCCATGACGATGCCGGGATCAAATGGCCGGAAGCCGTGGCGCCGTTCACGGTCGCGATCCTCAACCTGAAACAGGGCGATGGCGCAGTCGACGCGGCCTGCGAAAAGCTCTATGCGGCGCTCCAGGAAAAGGGCGTCGACGTGCTCTATCACGACCTCGACGAGCGCCCGGGCTCGAAATTCGCCACCGCCGACCTGATCGGCATCCCCTATCAGGTGCTGATCGGGCCGAAAGGGCTTGCCGCCGGCCAGTTCGAACTCAAGAAACGTGCGGACGGCAGCCGTGAAATGCTGGCGCCCGACGACGTCCTGAAGCGCCTGACGGCGCTAGTGGAGCGGATTTGACATTCGCTACCCAGTCAGCCGCGGCTCGCCAGGCGATGTCAAATCCAAAGCTCCACTAGTATCCAATATTGCTAGTGGTCCTTCGATCTAACATTCGCAAGAAGGCCTGCCGAGAAGGGATGCGAATGTTAGAATCGGACCACTAGCCTGAAGCTTTCCCCACGAATTTGTGTGTGTGCCGGCCTGCACGGTAATCCGTGGTGGCTTGATTGGGCCAGAATCGGATGAAATCGGATGGCTGGGGAGTTCTGAATGAGCGAACCCACCGCGACCCGCCCCTTTGCGCCCTTCGAATGGATGCTTTCGCTGCGCTACCTGCGCGCGCGGCGCAAGGAAGGATTCATTTCGATCATCGCCGGCTTCTCGTTTCTCGGCATCATGCTGGGCGTGGCCACGCTCATCATCGTGATGGCGGTGATGAACGGCTTCCGCAAAGAGCTGCTGGAGAAGATCCTCGGCCTGAACGGGCACCTGCTGGTGCAGCCGCTGGAATCCCCGCTGACCGATTGGGAAGCGGTGACGACGAAGATCGCCGGCGTTCCCGGGGTACGGATCGCGATCCCGATGGTCGATGGACAGGCGCTGGCGTCGTCGCCGTTCCACTCCTCCGGCGTATCGGTGCGCGGCATCCGCGGCGCCGATCTCGACAAGCTCGCCTCGATCTCGAAAAACCTGAAACAGGGCACGCTCGAAGGCTTCGACCAGGGGCAGGGCATCGTCATCGGCCGGCGTCTCGCCGATGCCCTGTCGGTGCGCGCGGGCGACAACATAACCCTGGTCGCGCCGCGCGGCGCGGTCACGCCGATGGGGACGACGCCGCGCATCAAGGTCTACAAGGTCGCGGCCGTGTTCGAGATCGGGATGTCGGATTACGACACCATCTTCGTGTTCATGCCGCTTGCGGAATCGCAGGCCTATTTCAACCGCAACAACGACGTCACCGCGCTCGAGGTCTATATCGACAATGCCGATCGCTATCGCGAGATGCGAAAGCTCGTGATCGACGGCGCGCAGAGGCCGATCTTCATCACCGACTGGACCCAGCGCAACGCCACCTTCTTCAACGCGCTGCAGGTCGAGCGCAATGTGATGTTCCTGATCCTGACGCTGATCGTGCTGGTGGCGGCGCTCAACATCGTGTCCGGCCTGATCATGCTGGTGAAGGACAAGGGCCGCGACATCGCGATCCTGCGCACCATGGGCGCGACCCAGGGCGCGATCATGCGCGTGTTCCTGATCACCGGCGCTTCGATCGGGGTGGTCGGCACCGTGCTCGGATTTGTGGTCGGCATCCTGGTCTGCGCCAATATCGAATCGCTGCGGCAATTCGTGTCCTGGCTGACCTCGACCGAGGTGTTTTCGCCGGAACTCTATTTCCTGTCGAAATTGCCGGCCGCAGGTCGATGTCGGCGAGACCACGGCGGTCGTGGTGATGGCGCTGGCACTGTCGCTGCTGGCGACGCTGTACCCGTCCTGGCGGGCGGCGCGGCTCGATCCGGTCGAGGCGCTTCGCTATGAATGAGCGCGCCGATGGCTGACGACCAGAAGGCCGGGGGGCCGGTATTGTTTCTCAACGCCATCGAGCGGCGTTACCGGCAGGGCGAGGTGGCGCTGGAAATCCTGCGCGGCGCCGAACTCGCGCTGCTGGCTTGGGCAGTCGATTGCGCTGATCGCGCCGTCCGGCGCCGGCAAATCGACCTTCCTGCATATCGCGGGTCTGCTCGAACATCCCGACAGCGGCGAAGTCTTCATCGACGGCAGGGCGACGTCGACCCTGTCGGACGCCGAGCGCACGCGCATCCGGCGCATCGAGATCGGCTTCGTCTATCAGGCGCATCACCTGCTGCCGGAATTCTCCGCGGTCGAGAATGTGATGCTGCCGCAGATGGTGCGCGGGCTTTCGAGCGCGGAAGCGCGCAAGCGCGCGACCGAGCTTCTGAGCTATCTCGGGCTGAAGGCGCAGGCTCGAGCATCGGCCGTCCGAATTGTCCGGCGGCGAGCAGCAGCGGGTCGCGATCGCACGCGCGGTCGCCAATGCGCCGCGCATCCTTCTCGCCGACGAGCCGACCGGCAATCTCGATCCCCACACCGCCGACCGCGTGTTCAACACGCTGACCGAACTGGTGCGGGCGTCCGGCCTCGCCGCCATCATCGCAACCCACAACATGGATCTCGCCGCGCGGATGGACCGCCGCGTGACCATCCGTGACGGGGTGGTGGTGGAACTGGATTAGGGCATGATCGCGAAAAGTCGGATCCCGGCTTGATCCGGGAAGAAGGTCATGCCCGAATGAATAAGCGCGCGCCTTTGTCGCAGAGTATCGCCGTCTGCGTCACACGCTTGCACCCTTGAACATGACAGCCTTGCTGCACACCTAGCGCGCGCCGGATCATCCTCCCGAATTCAATCCAGAGAACCCGTTCAGAGAGCCATGGCCGATTCCGTCCAAGCCCAATGACGTCGTCGCCAAGGAATTGCGACCGCTGCCCGCGCTGATCTTCGGCTCGCGCTGGCTGCAATTGCCGCTCTATCTCGGGCTGATCGTGGCGCAGGGCGTCTATGTCATCCTGTTCCTGAGGGAGCTGTGGCATCTGATCCGTCACGCGACCGACGCTCACCGAGCAGGCCATGATGCTGATGGTGCTGGGCCTGATCGACGTGGTGATGATCTCGAACCTGCTGGTGATGGTGATCGTCGGCGGCTACGAGACCTTCGTGTCGCGGCTGCGCCTGCAGGGCCATCCCGACCAGCCGGAATGGCTGAGCCACGTCAATGCCAGCGTGCTCAAGATCAAGCTCGCGATGGCGATCATCGGCATTTCCTCGATCCATCTGCTGCGGACCTTCATCGAGGCCGGCAGGCTCGGCAGCGGGCAGGACGACCTACACCGAGACCGGCGTGATGTGGCAGACCATCATCCACATGGTCTTCATCTTCTCCGCCATCGGCATCGCCGCGGTCGACCGGATGGGTCAGGTACCGGCGTCCACGCCAAGCGCGCCGATCACTGAAATCCCGGCACTGATCCGCTGACCTGTCGGGCCAGAAAGCCGCCTTGGCGGCGTCTCTGCTGGCGTCTGAGCGCTTGACAGAGAACAAATACAGAACTATGTTCTCTTTCCGTTCTTTCGTTGGCCTTTGGAAGGGCCGGGGATCGGACAGGCCAACAGGGGGTCGTCATGTTTCGCGCGGTTGTGGAAGAGGCTGCTGCCTTGGCCTCGCTGTCACTGTTTCTCGGCATGATTGCTATCTGGGCCCAGGTTCTGGGCAGCTTGTGAGTGGCGTCGGTTGCGTAGCGTTTGTGTCGTTGCTGTAGCGGTCGGTGACGTCGCTTCGTTGCGTCCGCGGGAAAAGGACGCTGTTTCGGCCGGGCGAGGGAGCATGTGATTTGCGTGTCCCGGTGCCCGGCTGCTTCCCTCGCTGAGGACCGGAACTGAACTGACCGGCGCAGCTGAGCCGGCGAGCCTGGGGAAAACGGGGCCGCCGGAGCCGCATCGCCGGCAGGACAGTGGACATCGCCGGCCGCCATCCCCACCATTGCCGCCGACCAGATACAGATTCGCGAGGCCTGAAGGTGTCGGATGCACCCTTTGTGCACCTGCATGTGCACTCTTCCTATTCGCTGCTCGAAGGCGCGCTGAAGATCGGGCGCCTGGCCGACCTGGCCAAGGCCGACAGCCAGCCTGCGCTCGCGATCACCGACACCGACAACATGTTCGGCGCGCTGGAATTCTCCGAGAAGCTCGCCTCGTCCGGCATTCAGCCGATCGTCGGCTGCTGCCTCGCGATCGATTTCGGCGACCTGCCGCGCGATCCGCGCAATCCCGTCCACAACCGGGCGCTGCCGCGCATCGTTCTGCTGGCCGCGAATGGCGAGGGCTATCGGCGGCTGATGCAGCTTTCGTCGCGCGCCTATCTGGAGACGCCGTCGAACGAGGCCGCGCATATTCAGGCCGCCTGGCTGGAAGGCGAGACCGCCGGCATCATCGCGCTCACCGGCGGCATGTCCGGCCCGCTCGATCAGGCGATCGGGGCAGGGCGGCTCGATCTGGCGCAGGCCCGCGCGCTGCGCTTGCGCGAATTGTTCGGCGAGCGGCTCTATGTCGAGTTGCAGCGCCACGGGCTGCCGGAGCAGCGCAGCGCCGAGCCGCATCTGATCGACCTCGCCTATGCGCAGTCGCTGCCGCTGGTCGCGACCAACGAGCCGTTCTTTGCCACGCCCGACGATTACGAAGCGCATGACGCGCTGATCTGCATCGCCGAAGGCCGCGTGGTCGCCGAGACCGAGCGGCGGCGCCTGACGCCCGAGCATTATTTCAAGACCCGCGCCGAGATGGCGACGCTGTTCGCCGATCTGCCGGAAGCCATCGCCAACACCGTCGAGATCGCGCAGCTCTGCTCCTTCCGTCCGCGCACCGAAAAGCCGATCCTGCCGCGCTTCACCTCGCGGCGACACCGACGAGAGCGTGGAATTGCGAAAGCGCGCCGCAGGAAGGCCTCGCGCGCCAGATCGAACTGCATGGCATTGCCGCAGGCTTTACGCCGGAGAACTACGAAGCGCGTCTCGCCTTCGAACTCGATGTGATCGAGCGCATGAAATATGCCGGCTATTTCCTGATCGTCGCCGACTTCATCCAATGGGCGAAGGCGCAAGGCATTCCGGTCGGGCCCGGGCCGCGGCTCCGGCGCGGGCTCGCTCGTCGCCTATGCGCTCACCATCACCGATCTCGATCCGATCCGCTTCGGGCTTCTGTTCGAGCGCTTCCTCAATCCCGAGCGCGTGTCGATGCCGGACTTCGACATCGATTTCTGCCAGGACCGCCGCGACGAGGTGATCCGCTACGTGCAGGAGCGCTATGGCCGCGACCAGGTCGCGCAGATCATCACCTTCGGCACCTTGCAGGCGCGCGGCGTGCTGCGCGACGTCGGCCGCGTGCTCGAAATGCCCTATGGCCAGGTCGACAAGCTCTGCAAGCTGGTGCCGCAAAATCCGGCCAATCCGGTGACGCTGTCGCGCGCGATCGAGGACGAGCCGCGGCTGCAGGCCGCGCGCGATTCCGACCCGGCGGTGCGGCGCGTCTTCGACATCGCGCGCAAGCTCGAAGGTCTGTACCGCCATGCCTCGACCCATGCCGCCGGCATCGTGATCGGCGACCGGCCGCTGACCGAACTGGTGCCGATGTATCGCGATCCGAAATCCGACATGCCGGTCACCCAGTTCAACATGAAATGGGTCGAGCAGGCCGGCCTCGTGAAGTTCGACTTTCTCGGCCTGAAGACGCTGACGGTGCTCAAGACCGCGGTCGATCTCCTGAAGCGCAGCGCGGCGTCGAACTCGATCTGTCGGCGATCCCGCTCGACGACCAGAAGACCTACGATCTGCTGTCGCGGGCCGAAGCGGTCGGCATCTTCCAGCTGGAAAGTCAGGGCATGCGCCGCGCGCTGCTCGACATGAAGCCCGACCGCTTCGAGGACATCATCGCGCTGGTCGCGCTCTACCGGCCGGGTCCGATGGCGAATATCCCGACCTATTGCGCTGCGCAAGCATGGCCTGGAGGAGCCGGACTACATCCATCCGAAGCTGGAAGCGGTCCTGAAGGAGACCTTCGGCGTCATCGTCTATCAGGAACAGGTGATGCAGGTCGCGCAGATTCTCGCCGGCTATTCGCTCGGCCAGGCCGATCTGCTGCGCCGCGCCATGGGCAAGAAGATCCGCAGCGAGATGGCGGCGCAGCGCGCGCGATTTCGTCAGCGGCGCGGTCGAGCGCGGCGTCGAGAAATGGCAGGCCGATGCGATCTTCGATCTGCTCGAACGCTTCGCCGAATACGGCTTCAACAAGAGCCACGCCGCGGCCTATGCGCTGGTCGCCTACCAGACCGCCTATATGAAGGCGAATTATCCCGGTCGAGTTCCTGGCGGCGTCGATGACGCTCGACATGGGCAATACCGACAAGCTCTCCGAATTCCGCGCCGAGGCCGAACGGCTCGGCATCAAGGTCGAGCCGCCCGCAGGTCAATCGCTCGGGCGTCACTTTCGAGGTCGAGGGCAATACCATCTTCTATTCGCTCGCGGCCTTGAAGGGCGTCGGCGGGCAGGCGGTGGATTCGATCGTCGAGGCGCGCGGCGACCGGCCGTTCCGCGATATCTCCGACTTCGCCGCCCGCATCAATCCGCGCAACGTCAACAAGCGCGTGCTGGAAAGCCTCGCCGCCGCCGGCGCCTTCGACAAGCTCGAGCCCAATCGCGCGCGCGTCTTCGCGGCGGTCGAAGCCATGCTGTCGGCGGCGACAGCGCTCGCATGACGCAGCCTCGGTCGGCCAGAACGAATTGTTCGGCGGCGGGTCCGATCGCGAGGCGCTGCGGCTGCCCGCGGTCGAGCCCTGGACGCCGTCCGACCGGCTGCAGCGCGAATACGAGGCGATCGGATTTTTCCTCACCGGCCATCCGCTCGACGATTATGCCAAGGCGCTGCAGCGCATGAAGGTGCTGAACTGGAGCGAATTTGCGAGATCGGTGCGGGCCGGCGCCACCGCGGGGCGCACCGCCGCGACCGTGGTGTCGCGCATCGAGCGGCGCACCAAGACCGGCAACAAGATGGGCATCATCGGGCTGTCCGATCCGAGCGGACAATACGAGGCGGTGCTGTTCCAGGAGGGCCTGCAGCAATATCGCGACCTGCTGGAGCCCGGCAGCGCGGTGCTGCTGCTGCTCAGCGCCGAGGCCCAGGGCGAGGAGGTGCGCGCCCGCATCCAGTCGGTCGAGCGGCTCGATCAGGCGGCCGAGAAGGTGCAGAAATCGATGCAGATTTTCCTGCGCGACCCGGCCCCGCTCGACCACATCACCCGGCGCCTCGAGCCCAAGGGCGACGGCGAGGTGCGGATCGTGCTGATGCTGAAGGATGGCGGCGAGGTCGAGGTCCGGCTGCCCGGCCGCTACAAGGTCTCGCCCCAGATCGCGGGCGCCATCAAGGCGGTGCCGGGGGTGGTCACGGTCGAGGCGGCCTGATTGGGCCGTTTTGCTCGAAAGCGGGCCGATGCCCGGCTTTTCCTTGCCTTTGCGGGTCTTCGGGGCTATATGCGCGGCCCATCTCACACGCGGATCTTAGGTTTCAGGCCCCGACAATGGGCCACAGGGACCGTCCGGTAGCGGCGGGCTTTCGGCCTGCCGTTCACTCCGATCCGCGGCGGACCAACCGGAGAAGACCATGGCGCTGCCCGACTACAGCATGCGTCAGCTTTTGGAAGCTGGCGTTCATTTCGGCCATCAGGCCCACCGCTGGAACCCGAAGATGGGTGATTACATCTTCGGCATCCGCAACAACATCCACATCATCGATCTCGCCCAGACCGTGCCGATGCTGCATCGCGCGCTGGAAGCGGTGTCCGAGACGGTCGCCAAGGGCGGCCGCATCCTGTTCGTCGGCACCAAGCGCCAGGCGCAGGACGGCATCGCCGAAGCCGCGAAGAAGTCCGCGCAATATTACGTCAATTCGCGCTGGCTCGGCGGCACGCTGACCAACTGGAAGACGATCTCCGGATCGATCTCGCGGCTGCGCAAGCTCGAGGAAATGCTCTCCTCCAACGAGGCGCAGGGCTACACCAAGAAAGAGCGCCTCGACCTGCAGCGCGAGCGCGACAAGCTCGACCGCTCGCTCGGCGGCATCAAGGACATGGGCGGCCTGCCCGACATGCTGTTCGTGATCGACACCAACAAGGAAGACATCGCGATCAAGGAAGCGCGGCGGCTGAACATTCCGGTCGCCGCCATCGTCGATACCAATTGCGACCCGAACGGCATCACCTACGCGGTGCCCGGCAATGACGACGCCAGCCGCGCGATCTCGCTCTATTGCGATCTCATTGCGAAGGCTGCGATCGACGGATATCGGCCGCTCGCAGGGCGAACGCGGCATCGATATCGGCGCCGCCGCCGAACCGATCGTGGAAGAATCTGCCGAAGACCGACGGTGCCGGCTACGAAGCCTTGCCCGGACCGCGCGGCGTTGCCGACGATCTGAAGAAGCTGCCGGGCGTGTCGCCCGCGATCGAGAAGCAGCTCAACGACCTCGGCATCTTCCATTACTGGCAGATCGCCGACCTGACGCATGACCAGGCGCACAAGCTCGGCGAGAATGTCGGCTTGCCCGGCCGCGCCGATCAATGGGTCGCCAAGGCCAAGGCCTTCACCGCCGAAGCCGAGTAAGGCGGCAGGCGCAGCGAAACGGCGCGGGCATACCCGCGCCGCACTCCCATCTGGAACCCTGGTGTGGTGGTTCGGAAATCCGCTTCTGTGTTGCCGCAAGCTCGTCAAGCGGATTTCCGAACCAAACCACACTAAAATCATAAGCTTGCTAGTGTCCTTCGAATCCGAAGTCCGCTCACGAGCAAGCAGCAGGTTGAAGCGGACTTCGGATTCGGGACACTAGTCATGGCAGAAATCACCGCAGCGCTCGTCAAGGATCTGCGCGAACAGACCGGCGCGGGCATGATGGACTGCAAGTCGGCGCTCACCGAGACCAAGGGCGACGTCGAGGCCGCGATCGACTGGCTGCGCAAGAAGGGCCTGTCCAAGGCCGCCAAGAAGGCCGACCGCGTCGCCGCCGAAGGCCTGATCGGCATCTCGCACCGCGCCCGGCAAGGGCGCCATGGTCGAGGTCAATGCGGAGACCGACTTCGTCGCCCGCAACGATCACTTCCAGGGTCTGGTGAAACTGATCGCCGATGTCGCGCTTTCGACCGGTGGCGATGTCGCGACCATCAAGGCGACCAAGGTCGGCGGCAAGACCGTGGAAGAGGCGATCGCATCGGCGATCGCGACCATCGGCGAAAACATGTCGCTGCGCAGTGCCACCTCGCTTTCGGTCGGCAAGGGTGCGGTCGGCACCTACATGCACAACTCGATCTCCGAAGGCCTCGGCAAGATCGGCGTGCTGGTCGCGCTCGAATCGACCGGCGACGTGCAGGAATTGACGGCGCTCGGCCGGCTGGTCGCGATGCATATCGCCGCCACCAATCCGCTCGCGGTCGATCCGTCCGGTCTGTCCGCCGACGTGATCGCGCGCGAGAAGAACGTGCTCGCCGACAAGGCGAAAGCCTCCGGCAAGCCCGACAACGTGATCGAGAAGATCGTCGAATCGGGCCTCAAGACTTTCTACAAGGAAGTCTGCCTGCTCGATCAGCCCTACGTGCATGACGACAAGAAGAGCGTCGCGCAGGCCTTGAAGGAAGCCGAAGGCAAGGTCGGCGCACCGATCAAGGTGACGGCGTTCGCGCGCTACAAGCTCGGCGACGGCATCGAGAAGCAGGACAGCGACTTCGCCGCCGAGGTCGCGGCCGCCGCGGGGACGAACTGAATCGCAGGCCGGCAGCAAGGACGATCGCATCATGACCAAGCCGGTCTATGGACGTGTGATCGTCAAGCTGTCCGGCGAGGCGCTGGCGGGCTCCGGCAGCTTCGGTGTCGATCAGGCCGTGGTCGAGGCGATTGCCGTCGACATCGTCAACGCGCACAAGCTCGGCGTTGAACTCGGAATCGTGGTCGGCGGCGGCAACATCTTCCGCGGCGTCGAGGTGTCGTCGCGCGGCGTCGCGCGGCCCGACCGGCGACACCATGGGAATGCTGGCGACGGTGATGAACAGCCTGGTTCTGGAGGCCGCGATCACGCGCAATGGCGCGCCGGCCACCACGTTTTCCGCGGTGCCGATGCCGACCGTCTGCGATCACTTTTCGCGCCGCCGCGCGCTCGACCGCATCGCCGAGGGCCGGGTGGTGCTGCTCGCCGGCGGCACCGGAAATCCGTTTTTCACGACCGATACCACGGCGGTCCTGCGCGCCGCCGAACTTGACTGTCAGGCGGTGCTCAAGGCCACCAATGTCGACGGCGTCTACAGCGCCGACCCGAAACTGGACAAATCCGCCACCCGCTACGACCGGCTGAGCCCGCGCGAGGCGATCGAGCGCAACCTGAAGGTGATGGATACCACCGCGTTCGCGCTTGCCCGCGAGAATGGTATGCCTATCATCGTGTTTTCGATCCGCGAACCGGGCGCGATCGAGGCCGTCCTGCGCGGAAAGGGCCGCGCGACCGTCGTTGCCGAGCTGAGTCCGGGCGTGATTCGCAGCCGGCCGCGACTGGATCGGAAGGAGTTCGCGACCGGTCGCCGACCGGAGGTCCAGACTGGGTTCGATGAGAATAGCGAGATGGCAGCAACCACCCACGATATCAATGAATTGAAACGCCGGATGCAGGGCGCCATCGGAGTGCTGAAGTCGGAGCTTGCCGGCTTGCGCACCGGCCGCGCCAGCGCGCATCTGCTCGACCCGGTGCAGGTCGAGGCCTATGGCACTCACATGCCGCTGTCGCAGCTTGCGACCGTGAGCGTGCCGGAGCCGCGGCTTCTCAGCGTCCAGGTCTGGGACCGCTCGCATGGTCCATGCGGTCGAGAAGGCGATCACCAATTCCAATCTCGGTCTCAATCCGCAGACCGAAGGTCAGGTGATCCGGCTTCGCATTCCCGAATTGAACGAGGAGCGCCGCAAGGAACTGGTCAAGGTCGCCCACAAATATGCCGAGGCCGCGCGCGTCGCCGTGCGCCACGTGCGGCGCGACGGCATCGACGTGATCAAGAAACTCGAAAAAGACCACAAGATCAGCAAGGACGATCACGACCGCTTCTCGACCGAAATCCAGAAGGCGACCGATCAGATGATTCACGACATCGACCAGATGCTCGCGAACAAGGAAAAGGAAGTCCTGACGGTGTAATCGACCGCAAGGAGCCGGCACGGACGGACGAAACGATGTCGATGCCAAAGGTTTCACTGGACGGGACTTCGGATTTCGAAATCCCACGACATGTCGCCATCATCATGGACGGCAATGGCCGGTGGGCGGCCGCGCGCGGGCTGCCGCGCGGGGAAGGCCATCGCCGCGGCGTCGAGGCCTTGCGCCGCACGGTGCGCGCCGCCGGCGAGCTCGGCATCGACATTCTCACCATCTTCGCCTTCTCGTCGGAAAACTGGTCGCGGCCGCAGACGGAAATCCGCGATCTGCTCGGACTGCTGCGCCGCTTCATCCGCAACGATCTCGCCGAGCTGCATCAGAACAACATCCGCGTGCGCGTCATCGGCGAACGCGAGGGCCTGGCGCCGGATGTCGCGTCGCTGCTCGACGAAGCCGAGGACCATGACCCGCGACAATGACGGGATGACGCTGGTCGTTGCCTTCAACTACGGCGCGCGACAGGAGATCGCGCGCGCCGCGCGCCGGCTCGCCGAGGAAGTGCGGCGCCGGACGTCTTGCGGCTTCCGACATCACCGCCGAGCGGCTGTCGGAATATCTCGACCTGCCGGATATGCCCGATCCCGATCTGATCATCCGCACCAGCGGCGAACAGCGGCTGTCCAACTTCCTGCTGTGGCAATCGGCCTATAGCGAACTCGTCTTCGTTCCGACCTTCTGGCCCGATTTCGACCGCGCCGCGCTCGAACAGGCGATCTCGGAATATCGCAGGCGCGAACGACGCTTCGGCGGTCTTGCGGCCGCGGGAACATGACCATGCCAGGCCACGATCCCGCGTTGCCTGTGGCCGAGACGACAAGCACGCCGTCGGCGCGGAATTTGTGGCTTCGCGTGGCTTCGGCCGCGGTGCTGGCGCCGCTCGCCATCGTCGCCGCCTATTTCGGCGACTGGCCATTCACGATCTTCTGGGCGCTGGCGGCGGTGGCGGTCTGGTGGGAATGGGTCGGTCTGGTGCAGCCGGCCGGCCGTTATGTGGTGCTGGCGACCGGCGCTGCGGTGCTCGCGCTCGAGGCGTTGCTGTTCGAGATCGGCACGCTCTCGGTGGTGGTCATGATGATCGCGCTTGGCATGCTGGCTGCGATCGTGACCGCGGGCCGGCATGCGCTGCTGGTTGCCGGCGGGATGATCTATGCGAGCGCGCTGGTGATTGCGCCCGCGGTCCTGCGTGCCGACGCGAAGCTCGGATTCGCGGCCATCCTGTTTCTGTTTGCGGTGGTGTGGGGCACCGACATTGCCGGCTATTTCGCCGGCCGCGCCTTTGGCGGCCCGAAGCTTGCGCCGTCGATCAGCCCGAAGAAAACCTGGTCGGGTGCGATCGGCGGCACCATCGTCGCAATCGCGGCGGCGCTTGCGATTGCGCATCTGTTTTCCATCCGCAATCCGGCCGGCGACCGGACTGATCGCGCTTGTGCTGTCGATCGCCTCGCAGGCGGGCGACCTGTTCGAATCGCGGCTGAAGCGCGAATTCGACGCCAAGGATGCGAGCGGCCTGATCCCGGGCCATGGCGGCGTCATGGACCGGCTCGACGGCTTTATTTTCGCGTCGGTGGTGGCGGCGCTGATCGGGGTCGCGCGCGGCGGGCTCGAATTGCCGGCCACCGGCCTGCTGGTTTGGTAACGGCATGATCGTGCGCGTACCCGCCGCTCACCGAAGCCCAAGTCGACATGACCAAGCCCGAAACCCGAGCCAGCTGCCGGGTGTCCGCAGCGTCAGCATTCTTGGTGCCACCGGCTCGATCGGCACCAGCACGATCGACCTCCTGGTGCGCAACCGCGAGCGATATCGGGTCGAGGCGCTGACCGCACAGCGCAATGCCGCGGCGCTCGCAAAGGCTGCGATCGCGCTCGGCGCGCGATTCGCCGCGATCGCGGATGCGAGCGCCTATGACGAACTGAAGGACGCGCTTGCCGGCAGCGGGCATCGAGGCGGGCGCCGGCGAGGCCGCGGTCGTCGAAGCGGCCGCCCGCCCGGCCGACTGGGTGATGGCCTCGATCTCGGGCGCCGCCGGGCTTGCGCCGACCATGGCCGCGGTCGAACGCGGCGCATCGGTCGCGCTCGCCAACAAGGAATGCCTGGTCAGTGCCGGTGCGCTTGTTCATGCGGCGCGCGGCGGCGCGCGGAACCACCATCCTGCCGGTCGATTCCGAACACAACGCGCTGTTTCAGGCGCTCACCGCCGGCCGCCGCGCCGATGTGCGCCGCCTGATCCTGACCGCGTCGGGCGGACCGTTCCGGACCTGGAGCGCGCAAGCCGTGCGCGAAGCCACGCCGCAACAGGCGCTGCGCCATCCCAATTGGTCGATGGGCGCCAAGGTCACGATCAATTCCGCGACGCTCATGAACAAGGGTCTCGAACTGATCGAGGCCCATTACCTGTTTGCGATGCCGGCGCGCGATATCGACGTGTTCGTACACCCGCAATCGATCGTGCATGGCATCGTGGAATTCATCGACGGTTCGATGATCGCGCAGCTCGGTGCGCCCGATATGCGGATCCCGATTTCGCATTGCCTCGCCTGGCCCGACCGGATCCGGGAACCGGCGCGCGGGCTCAATCTGACCGAGATGGCGAACCTGAATTTCGAGCCGCCCGACCTCGAGCGCTTTCCCTGCCTGCGGCTGGCCCGCGAGGCTCTCGAAGCCGGCGGGGCGGCTCCGACAATCTTGAATGCCTCCAATGAGATAGCGGTCGCGGAATTTCTTGCCGGTCGCCTCGGATTTGCCGCCATTCCGGCGCTCGTGGAGGGCACACTGGATGAGGCGGCGCGCAGGGGGATCATGCGCGAGCCCGCAAGCGTCGAGGAGGCTCTCGCTATCGACCGCGAGGCGAGAATCCTGGCAAGCGAGCGGCTGCAGAACTAAGTCAAACAAAGGTCATGGACCGGTTTCATGATCGCGCAACAGGGCCTGGCCGATGAATTTCTTTGAGAATTTCGGATTGTGGGGCAGCGGCTTCGACCGGCTGGATGCTGCCGTTCCTGTTCGTTCTGACCGATCGTGGTGTTCTTCCATGAGCTCGGCCATTTCCTGGTCGCGCGGCTCTGCGGTGTCCGGGTGCTGGTATTCTCGGTCGGGTTCGGTCCCGAGCTTTTGGGCTTCAACGACCGCCACGGCACGCGCTGGAAGATTTCCGCGATTCCGCTCGGCGGCTATGTGAAATTTTTCGGCGATGAGGATGTCGCCAGCGCGACGCCCGACCAGAGCGCGAGCTGCCGCCATGTCGGCAGCCGAACGGCGCGAGAGCTTCCACCATCAGCCGGTCGGGCGCCGCGCTGCGATCGTTGCGGCCGGCCCGATCGCCAATTTCATCCTCGCGATCCTGATCTTTGCGGCGATTTTCGCCTTTTACGGCAAGCCCTCGACCTCCGCCCGCGTCGATGGCGTGCGGCCCGACAGCGCGGCGGCGGCGGCGGGTTTCCAGCCCGGCGACGTCGTGGTCGCCATCGACGGGCGGACGATCGCGACCTTCTCCGAGATGCAGCGCGTGGTTTCGACCAGCGCCGGTCAGCAACTCACGGTCACCGTCGATCGCGGCGGTGCCAAGGTCGACCTGAAGGCGACGCCGGCCTTGCGCGAGATGAAGGACAATTTCGGCAATGTGCACCGGATCGGCGTGCTCGGGATCGAGCGCTCGCAGACCGCGTCCGAGCCCGGCATGCAGACCCTGCCGGTCGGGCAGGCGCTGATCGCCGGCGTCGAGGAGACCTGGTTCGTCATCGAGCGAACGCTCGCCTATCTCGGCAAGGTCGTCGTCGGGCGCGAAAAGGCCGATCAGCTCGGCGGACCGATCCGTATCGCTCAGATTTCCGGTCAGGTCGCCTCCGTCGGTTTTGTGGCTTTGGTTAATCTGGCCGCCGTCCTGTCGGTCTCGATCGGACTGCTGAATCTGTTTCCGGTGCCGCTGCTCGATGGCGGACACCTTTTGTTCTACGCGATCGAGGCGATCCGCGGCCGTCCGCTGTCCGAAAGGGCTCAGGAAATGGGTTTTCGGATCGGATTGGCGCTGGTCGTCATGTTGATGATTTTTGCAACCTTTAACGACATCATTCACCTTGCCGCCTCATAACACCACCGCGGGGGCGGTTTGGTGTGGCGAGGCGGCAACGTGCTGGGGGTTAGGACGGGTCGCGAGAGGGTTTCGTTTGCAGGTCTGGCGCCAAGCTGTAAAAGCTAGTGGTGTTAGGCACTTGCCGACAATTCTGAAGATCGAAGGGGTGGGACAGAAACGCGTGGCAATGGGAATGTGTGCCCGGGTATTGCGGGCGGTGGGGCTTACGGCCTTGCTGCTCGGGGGAGTGGTTTTTGGCGTCGCCGTGCGTCACGGTGCCGGGCGGCTATGCTTATGCCCAATCCGCAGGCTCGATCGTCGTCGAAGGCAACCGGCGGGTCGAGGCCGATACCATCCGTTCCTATTTCAAATCGGCAGGCGGCGGCGCTGGGCGCGGTCCAGATCGACGAGGGCCTGAAGGGCCTCTACGCCACCGGACTGTTCCAGGACATCAAGATCCGCCAGGCCGGCGGACGGCTGATCGTCACGGTGATCGAAAATCCGGTGATCAACCGCATTGCCTTCGAGGGCAACGTCAAGGCCAAGGACGAGCAACTGCTCGCCGAAATCCAGTCGAAGGTGCGCGGCACGCTGTCGCGTCCGGTCGTGCAGTCCGACACGCAGCGCCTGATCGAACAATACCGGCGCAACGGCCGCTTCGACGTGCGCGTGGTGCCGAAGATCATCGAACTGCCGAACAACCGCGTCGATCTGGTTTTCGAAATCACCGAAGGCAAGAAGACCGGCGTCAAGTCGATCCGCTTCGTCGGCAATCGTGCTTATGGCGATTTCCGGCTCAAGGACGTGATCAAGACCTCCGAGACCAATATTCTGAGCTTCCTGAAATCGTCCGACGTCTATGATCCGGACCGCATCGAGGCCGACCGCGATCTGCTTCGCCGCTTCTATCTGAAGCACGGCTTTGCCGACGTTCGCATCGTTTCGGCCGTGAGCGAGTTCGATCCGGCCGCGAAGGCCTTCATCGTGACCTTCACGATCGAAGAGGGCGATCAATACACGTTCGGCACCGTCGACGTGCAATCGAGCGTGCGCGCGGTCGAGGCGTCCAGTCTGATCGGCAGGCTGCGCGCCAGGTCCGGCGCGGTCTACAATGCCGAAGCGGTCGAGAAGTCGGTCGAAGAGATCGCGATTGCGGTCGCGCGCCGCGGCTATCCGTTCGCGGTCGTGCGGCCGCGCGGCGATCGCGACTACGAGACGCGCAAGATCAACGTCGTATTCGTGGTCGAGGAAGGCGCGCGCGCCTATATCGAGCGCATCCAGATTCGCGGCAATACGCGCACGCGCGACTATGTGATCCGGCGCGAATTCGATCTCGCAGAAGGCGATGCCTATAACCGCGCCTTGGTCGACCGTGCCGAGCGTCGGCTGAAGAATCTCGGATTTTTCAAATCGGTCAAGATCACCAACGAGCCCGGCACGTCGCCCGACCGGATCGTGATCAATGTCGAGGTCGAGGAACAATCGACCGGCGAATTCTCGATCTCCGGCGGCTATTCGACCTCCGACGGCTGGCTCGCCGAAGTATCCGTCGGCGAGCGCAATCTGTTGGGTCGCGGTCAGGCCGCTCGCGCGGCCGTGCAATACGGCCAGCGTGCGCGCGGCTTCGAATTGTCGTTCGTGGAACCTTATTTCCTCGATTACCGGTTGGCCTTGGGCTCGATCTCTTCGGCAAGGAGACCAACGGCCAGCAATACCAGTCCTACGACACCAAGACCTATGGCGGCGCGATGCGTCTTGGCTTCGAATTGCGCGAGGATCTGGTGCTGCAACTGCGCTATTCGCTGTTCCGGACCGAGACCATTCTGCAGAATACCGATTACGGAACCTGCTATGGCACGGTGCCGTGGGATCCGACACAACAAGCCGGACGGGTTGTAAGGACGTCACCTGTCGTGCCGTCGCTGCCGGTGCGCCTGAGCTTCGACCAGGGCGCGCAAGTGACCTCGCTCGTCGGCTATAGCCTGATCTACAACACGCTCGACAACAACAAGAACCCGACCTCCGGCATCCGCGCCGAATTCAAGCAGGAATTGGCCGGGCTCGGCGGCGACATCAATTTCTTCCGCAATATGGGTGATTTCCGCCTCTATCACGAAGTCATACCGGACTTTGTCGGGTTGCTGCGCTTGCAGGCCGGCAACATCCAGGCCTGGGGTGGCTCCACGTTGCGCTTCAGCGATCAATTCCAGGGCGGCCCGAACTACGTTCGCGGCTTCCGCCAGAACGGCTTCGGTCCGCGCGACCTGACCAGCTACACGACGCAGGACGCGATCGGCGGCACGAATTTCTGGGCGGCCAGCGCCGAATTGCAGATTCCGCTCCACTTCATTCCCAAGGATGTCGGCATCCGCGCTGCGATCTTCGCGGATGCAGGCTCGGTCTGGGGCTATAAGGGCCCGGTCTCGGTGCCGGGTGAAACCATGATCTATGCCGACAGCAAGCTGGTTCGAACCTCGGTCGGCGCCGGCCTCGTCTGGGATTCGCCGTTCGGACCGCTGCGTTTCGACTATGCCATTCCGCTCACCAAAGAGAGCTACGACATCGTTCAGGAATTCCGCTTCGGCGGCGGCACCCGCTTCTGATCCGCGCGGCCGAATTCGACAAAACTTTCACCGCGGTGTCGGCGGGATGACCGATCCGATTTTCTTCAAGCGACCACACGGCCTCACCGTCGCAGAGATTGCTGCGATGACGGGCGCGACGTTGTCCGATCCCGCGCGCCAGGACCGGATGATCACCGGCGTCGCGCCGCTCGACCGCGCCGGTCCGAACGACCTCGCATTCCTGGAAAACCTGCGTTACGCCGACGGCCTTACGGCGACCGGTGCCGGCGCCTGCCTGATTGCCGAGCGCTTCGTCAAGGATGCGCCGCCGCGTCTGCTGCTGCTGGTCGCGCGCGATCCGTATCAGGGCTTCGTCGCGGTGACGCGCAAGCTGTTCCACGGCGCGCTGCGTCCATCCTCGCTGTTCGAGGCCGACGGCATCGTGCCCGGCGCCTTCGTGCATCCGAAGGCCCGCCTCGAGGACGGCGTCACCGTCGAGCCCGGCGCCGTGATCGGCCCGCGGGCGGAAATCGGCTCCGGCACGCTGGTCGGTGCGGGCTCGGTGATCGGGGCCGATGTCCGCATCGGGCGCGATTGCAATGTCGGTGCCCATACCTCCATCGCCTGCAGCCTGATCGGCGACCGGGTGATCCTGCATCCGGGCTGCCGGCTGGGGCAGGACGGTTTCGGCTATGTGATGAGCCCGCGCGGCCATACCAAGGTGCCCCAGATCGGCCGGGTGATCATCCAGGATGACGTCGAAATCGGCGCCGGAACCGCGATCGACCGGGGCGCCATTCGGGATACCGTGATCGGCGAGGGCACCAAAATCGACAACCTCGTCCAGATTGGCCACAATGTCAGCGTGGGCCGGCATTGTATCATCGTCGCGCATTGCGCGATTGCAGGCAGCGTGACGCTGGGCGACTTCGTCGCGCTGGGCGGGCGCGCGACCATCAATAATCACGTGACGATCGGAGATGGGGCGCAAGTCGCGGGCATGAGCGGGGTCAATACCGATATTCCACCGGGTGGCCGCTATGCCGGACTGCCGGCCAAGCCTGCCAAGATCTGGATGCGCGAGGTGGCCTGGCTCGACCGGGCCGCCAAGAATTACAGCGCCGAGAAAAGCAAGGCCGGGGGCGAAGGCGGAACGTCATGAACGAGACGCCCACCAAACTCGAGACCGCGGATATCGCAAGAATTCTTCAGTCGCTTCCGCACCGCTATCCGTTCCTGATGGTCGATCGCGTCATCTCCATGCGCGCGGACGAATTCGCCATCGGCATCAAGAACGTCACCGCGAATGAGCCGCAATTCATGGGTCACTTTCCGGAAAATCCGGTATTTCCCGGCGTGCTGATGATCGAGGGCATGGCACAGACCGCGGGCGTCCTGTGCATCGCCTCCGGCGCCACCGGCGGCCCGAGCAAGAATGTGTTCTTTCTGACCATCGACAAGGCGAAGTTCCGAAAGCAGGTGCTGCCGGGCGACACCATCGAATATCACATGACCAAGATTTCGCGGAAGCGGATGATGTGGTGGTATCGCGGCGAGGCCAAGGTGAATGGCGCGTTGGTGGCGGAGGCCGAAGTCGGAGCGATGATCGCCAATGCTTGAAACTACCGAAACCTCGATCGATCCGACGGCGCGGGTCGCGCCGGAAGCCGTCATCGGCAAGGGAGTGACGATCGGACCCTATTGCGTGGTCGGGCCGAATGTCGTGATCGGCGATCATTGCCGGCTGATCTCTCATGTCATCGTCGAGCGGACACACCTCGATCGGACGCGGCACCTCGATCTATTCCTTCGCCTCGCTCGGCACGCCGCCGCAATCGGTGAAATATCGCGGCGGTCCGACCCGCCTCGTGATCGGCGAGGATTGCGAAATCCGCGAGAGCGTCACCATGAATACCGGCACCGAGGATGACGGCGGCGTCACCTCGATCGGCAACAAATGCATGTTCATGGTCGGCTCCCATGTCGGGCATGACTGCAAGGTCGGCAATCACGTGACGCTTGCCAACAATGCGGTGCTCGGCGGCCATGTCCAGATCGAGGATTACGTGTTCATGGGCGGGCATTCGGCCGCCCATCAATTCGTGCGGATCGGCGAGAGCGCGATGATCGCGGGCGTCACCGGGCTCGGTGCCGACGTCATTCCCTTTGGATTTGCGATCGGACAGCGCGGCGAACTCGATGGACTGAATGTCGTCGGCATGCGCCGGCGCGGCTATTCGCGCGCCGATATCCACGGGCTGCGCCAGGCCTATCGCGCCCTGTTTCTGGTGCGCGGCCATTTCAAGGATCGGGTCGAGGCGGTCGAGCGCGGCTTTGCCAACGACCCGGTGGTGGCGAAGGTCGTGGCCTTCATCAAGGCGGGCGGATCGCGCCCGATCATGAAGGCGACCAAGTCCGGTGCGGCCGCAGAAGGAAATCCGGCCGGCGCGTCATGAGCGCGCAGGCTGTCGATGCCGATTCCGGCCCGGTCGCCATCATTTGCGGTGGCGGCAGCTTTCCGTTCACGGTCGCGGATTCGCTTCTGAAACAGGGGCGCAAAGTGGTGCTGTTCGCGCTGCAGGGATGGGCCGATCCCGAGCGCGTCAAGGACTACCCGCATCACTGGTCGCATGTCGCCAAACTCGGCCGGTTTCTGCGTCTGGCGCGCCGGGAAGGCTGCCGCGACGTGATCTTCATCGGCACGCTGGTGCGGCCGAGCTTTCGGCAATTGATCAATTTCGATCTTGCGACCTTGCGCGTGCTTCCGCGCGCCATCCGTCACTTCTACGGTGGCGACGACCATCTGCTCACCGGGATGGCACGGATGCTGGAAGATCACGGATTTCGCCTGCTGGGAGCCCATGAGGTCGCGCCGGAGATCCTGGTCGCGGAAGGCGCGTTCGGACAAATCTCGCCATCGGAACGGGATATGGCCGATATCCGCCTTGGCTTCGAAGTGCTGCGGACCATCGGGCCGCTCGATATCGGGCAGGCGGTGGTGGTCGCAAACCGCCATGTGATCGCGGTGGAAGCCGCCGAAGGCACCGACCAGATGCTGGAGCGGGTGGCGGAACTGCGCCGCAGCCATCGCGTCCGCTCGCCGGCCGGCACCGGCGTGCTGGTCAAGGCGCCCAAGCCCGGGCAGGACCGGCGCTTCGATCTGCCCTCGATCGGACCGCGCACCATCGATGGAGTGATCGCAGCCGGACTTGCGGGGCTCGCCGTGGTCGCCGGCGGCACCATCGTCGCCGAACCGCAAGAGCTGGTCGAGAAGGCGGATCGAGCCAAGGTCTTTGTCGCCGGACTGAGCGAGGCTGCGAGTTTGGCGCCATGAAGGTGTTTCTGGTCGCGACCGAGGAATCCGGCGACCGTCTCGGTGCCGCCCTGATGCAGGCGCTGAAAGCCAGGCTCGGGCCATCGGTCGAGTTTCGCGGCGTCGGCGGCTATGAGATGGCGGCGGAAGGATTGCCGTCGCTGTTCCGCATCGACGATCTCGCCATTGTCGGCATTGCCGGCATCACCCAGGCCTTGCCGAAAATCCTGAGCCGCATCCGGCAGACCGCACGCGCAGCCCTCGACGAGAAGCCGGACGTGATGGTCATCATCGACTCGCCGGACTTCACCCATCGGGTCGCGCGCCGGGTGCGCAAGAAGAACCGCAACATCCCGATTGTCGATTATGTCTCGCCCTCGGTCTGGGCCTGGCGGCCGGGCCGGGCGCGCGCCATGCGCCGCTATATCGATCATGTGCTGGCGCTGTTGCCGTTCGAGCCGGAGGTGCATCGCAAGCTCGGCGGTCCGCCCTGCACCTATGTCGGTCATCCGCTGGTCGAGCAGATCGACGAGCTTCGCCCCAATGCGGAGGAGGCGGTGCGACGGCAAGCAGGGCACGCCGCTCCTGCTGGTACTGCCGGGCAGCCGCAAGAACGAAATCCGCCGCCTGATCGAGCCGTTCGGGCGCACGATCGAGCGAATCGCAAAGACGGTATGGCCGCTCGATATCGTGATCCCGACCACGCCGCATCTGCAGGACATGGTCCTGCGCGAGACCGCGCATTGGCCGCTGCGGCCGAAAATCGTGGTGAAGCGCGAGGATCGGCGCGCGGCGTTTCGCAATGCCCGGGCTGCGCTCGCCAAGTCCGGCACCGTGACGCTGGAACTTGGGCTATCGGGCGTGCCGATGATCACCGCCTACAAGGTCTCCGGGCTGGAGGCGGTGATTGCGCGCCGGCTGATCCGGGTGCCGTCCGTGATCCTGACGAATCTCGTGCTCGGCGCCAATGTGGTGCCGGAATTCATCCAGACCGACTGCACGCCGGAACGGCTTTCGGCGGCGCTGGCGCCGCTGTTTTCCGACACGCCCGGAGCGGCGAGCGCAGGTCGAGGCGTTCGCGCGGCTCGACGAGCTGATGGAAATCGGCAAGGCCGAGCCGGCGAGGCGCGCCGCCGAGATCGTCGAAGCAGGTTGCGGCAAGAACCGCCGACTAGGGCTTTTCAACCGGCAGTAAAAGCTGGCATCCGGCCCTGTAACCGCCTAATTTGCGGCTTCTTTTCATCGCCCAGTCATCCGGCGAGACTGCATGAAGAACGGTCACGACCTGAAAAGATCAGCAATAACAGGGGTTTGCGGCTATCTACCGGACTACGTGTTGAACAATGCCGAGCTGGCTCGGATGGTCGACACGTCCGATGCCTGGATCATGGAGCGAACCGGCATCAAGGAGAGGCGCATCCTGAAGGGCGAGGGGCTCGGCACCTCGCATATGGGCGCCGAGGCGGTCCGCAGGCTGCTCGAGCGCACCGGCAACAAGCCCGCCGATATCGACCTGCTGATCTGCGCCACCACCACCCCCGATTTCGTCTTTCCCTCCACCGCCAATCTGATCTGCGACATGGTCGGCACCGGCCCGATCGGCTCCTTCGACGTGCAGGCGGCCTGTTCGGGATTCATCTACGCCGTCACCATCGCCTCGCAATTCATCGCCACCGGCCAGGCCAAGAAGGTCGTGGTGGTCGGCGCCGACAAGATGTCGGCCATCATCGACTATACCGACCGCGCGACCTGCGTGATATTCGGAGACGGCGCGGGCGCCGTGCTGATCGAGCCGAGCCCGAACGGCGAAGGCATCATGGATACGCTGATCCGCTCGGACGGATCGGGCATGATCCATCTGCACCAGAAGGCGGGCGGCAGCCGCATGCCGCCGACCGCCGAGACGGTCGCCAAGCGTCTGCACTACGTGCATCAGGAAGGCGCGGCGGTTTACAAATTCGCCATCGCCAAGATGGCGGAAGTGGCCGGCGAAATCATGAGCCGCAACAATCTGCGCGCCGACATGATCCAGTGGCTGGTGCCGCACCAGGCCAATCTGCGCATCATTCAATCCACCGCCGAGCGCATGGGCCTGCCGATGGATCGCGTGATGATGACGATCCAGAAATACGGCAACACCACCGCGGCGACGATCCCGCTTTGCCTCTGGGACTACGAGAGCCAGCTGAAGACCGGCGATCGCCTGGTGCTCGCGGCCTTCGGCGGCGGCTTCACCTGGGGCGCGGCCTATATGACCTGGGCCTATGACGGCGCGAAGCGCGCGGCGGCGTAGTTCAATCCCGCGCCGAGGAAACTTCATGCCGGCTTGCTGAACTTGTCCCAGAGCCACAGCGCCAGGAGGATGATCAGCGAGCCGACGAAGGCCGCCACGATGTCGCGCAGCGAGATCGAGATCCTGTCGAGCTGCGGAAACAGCCCGAACATCCGGAACAGGAAGCCGCCGACCAGCGCGCCGATCAGGCCTAGCGCCGCATTGCGCCAGACGCCGAAGCCCGCCTTGTGCCAGGTGATGGCGTAGCCGGCGAGCGTGCCGCCGATCAGGCCGACGACAATCCAGACGATCAATTGCGCAAGCGTCGGCATGGCTCCCCTCCACGCCTTGGACTCGATATTCGGTGCGCGATCCTAGCACGCGGCGACCGCGATTTCGCGGACGCGCAAACAAAAAGGCCGGCTGAAATCGAGCCGGCCTTTCTGCAAATCCGACCGATCGTCGGAGAGCTTATGCCTTGCGGGTCGAGATCGGCACGTAGTCGCGCCGGGTCGCGCCGGTATAGAGCTGGCGCGGGCGGCCGATCTTCTGCTGCGGATCCTCGATCATTTCCTTCCACTGCGCGATCCAGCCGACGGTGCGCGCGACCGCGAACAGCACGGTGAACATCGAGGTCGGGAAGCCCATCGCCTTCAGCGTGATGCCCGAATAGAAGTCGATATTCGGATAGAGCTTCTTCTCGATGAAATAGTCGTCGTGCAGCGCGATGCGCTCGAGCTCCATCGCCACCTCAGCAGCGGATCGTCCTTGATGCCGAGCTCGGCCAGCACCTCGTGGCAGGTCTTCTGCATGATCTTGGCGCGCGGATCGTAGTTCTTGTAGACGCGGTGGCCGAAGCCCATCAGGCGGAAGCGGTCGTTCTTGTCCTTGGCGCGCTTGCACGTATTCCGGGATGCGGTCGACGGTGCCGATCTCCTCCAGCATCTTCAGCGCGGCTTCGTTGGCGCCGCCATGCGCCGGGCCCCAGAGGCAGGCGATGCCGGCCGCGATGCAGGCGAACGGATTGGCGCCCGAGGAGCCGGCGAGCCGCACCGTCGAGGTCGAGGCGTTCTGCTCGTGATCGGCATGCAGGATGAAGATGCGGTCCATCGCGCGCGCCAGCACCGGGTTCGCCTTGTATTCCTCGCACGGCACCGCGAAGCACATGTGCAGGAAGTTCGAGGAGTAGTCGAGAGCGTTCTTCGGATACACGAAGGGCTGGCCGATCGTAGTACTTGTAGGCCATCGCGGCGAGCGTCGGCATCTTCGCGATCATGCGGATCGAGGCGACCATGCGCTGATGCGGATCGGAGATGTCGGTGGAGTCGTGATAGAAGGCCGACAGCGCGCCGACCGAGCCCACCATCACCGCCATCGGATGCGCGTCGCGGCGGAAGCCCTGGAAGAAGCGGCTCATCTGCTCGTGCACCATGGTGTGGTCGCGTGACGCGGTTGTCGAAATCGGCCTTCTGGGTCGCGGTCGGCAATTCGCCGTAGAGCAGCAGGTAGCAGGTCTCGAGGAAGTCGCCGTGCTCGGCGAGCTGCTCGATCGGGTAGCCGCGATAGAGCAGGATGCCCTCGTCGCCGTCGATATAGGTGATCTTGGATTCGCAGCTCGCGGTCGAGGTGAAGCCCGGATCGTAGGTGAACATCCCGGTCGTGGCGTAGAGCTTGGCGATGTCGATCACCTCGGGCCCGATGGTCCCTGCCTTGACCGGAAAGTTGTGGCTTTCGTCGCCGATCGAGAGCTTGGCGGTCTTGGCACCCGTCTTCGCGTCCATCGTGTAACCCCTGCGAGCGGACGGGCAGTGGGAACCGGTCAGCCGGTCAAATCCCGACCGGCCAAGAGGTCCAGCTACCCGGTGAAATGGTCCAGCGCTTTTGGCGTATCCCATCCCATTCCGCACTGCAAGATGGTGCGGCCGGAGCCGGTCACAGCCCCTTGCGAAAGGATGAAGGCAGGGTTGTCGGCTTACGACGCGGCCCGGGTTTCGGACCGTCGCCTGATCGCGGATGCGCGCGAGGCTTTCGGCTTTGCCGAGCACCGCCAGCACGTCGAAAATTCCGGGCGAGGTGGTGCGCCCGGTCAGCGCGGCGCGCAGCGGCTGCGCGACCTTGCCGAGTTTCACATTGGCGGACTCGGCAAAGGCGCGCACGGCGGCCTCGGTGGCCGCGCGCCGACCAGTCCGGGATCGCCTCGAATGCCGGCAGCAGATCGCGACAACAGCGCGCGCGCCTCCGGCGTCAGCACGGCGGCCGCGCCTTGTCGTCCAGCGGCAGCGGCCGGTCCGCGCACAGGAAGCGCGACTGGTCGAGCAGTTCGACCAGCGTCTTGGCGCGCTCCTTCAGGCCCGGCATCGCCGTCAGCAGCTTTCGCCGCAGCGTTGTCGTCGAGCTTGCCGGCAAGCTCGGCGCCGCCGCGGAATGTAGGGCAGCGCCGTTTCGAGCGCGGCCAGCAACGCGGCATCGTCGCTCTGGCGCATGTAATGGCCGTTCAGGCTTTCCAGCTTGACGAAATCGAAGCGCGCGGCGGAGCGGCCGATCTGCGGCAGGTCGAACAGCTCGATCATCTCCTGCGGTCGAGAAGATTTCCTGGTCGCCGTGGCTCCAGCCGAGCCGCACGAGATAATTGCGCAACGCCTCCGGCAGATAGCCCAGCGCGCGATAGGCATCGACGCCGAGCGCGCCGTGGCGCTTGGACAGCTTGGAGCCGTCCGGTCCGTGGATCAGCGGGATATGCGCCATCACCGGCACCTTCCAGCCGAGCGCCTCGTAGATCTGCGTCTGGCGCGCGGCATTGGTCAGGTGATCGTCGCCGCGGATGATGTGGGTCACGCCCATGTCGTGATCGTCGACCACGACCGCGAGCATGTAGGTCGGGGTGCCGTCGGAGCGCAGCAGCACGAGATCGTCGAGATCCTCGTTCTGCCAGACGACGCGGCCCTGCACCTGGTCCTCGATCACGGTCTCGCCGGTCGAGCGGCGCCTTGAGGCGGATCACGGGCTTGGCGCCGGCGGGCGCCTCGGACGGATCGCGGTCGCGCCAGCGCCCGTCATAGAGCCGCGCGCGGCCGGCGGCGCGCGCGGTCTCGCGCATCTGCGGCGAGTTCCTCCGGCGTGGCGATAGCAGCGATAGGCCTTGCCCTGCGGCCAGCAGCTGCTCGGCGACCTCGCGGTGGCGCGCGGCGCGGGCGAACTGGTAGACCGCCTCGCCATCCCAGGTCGAGGCCGAGCCAGGTCAGCCCGTCGAGGATGGCGTCGATGGCCGCCTCGGTCGAGCGCTCGCGGTCGGTATCCTCGATCCGCAGCAGCATCTTGCCGCCGCGTGCCGCGCGCATAGAGCCAGTTGAACAGCGCCGTGCGCGCGCCGCCGATATGCAGAAAGCCGGTCGGCGAGGGGGCAAAGCGGGTGACGACGGGTTCGGTCATCTTCAGGGATTCGGACGCTGCGGAAATGACAATCGAGCCCCATCTATCATGGGGCATTTTGAACGGCCACAGCGCTTGACCGGCCAATATGGCGAGGGCGGGGCGCCGCAAGCTACTCATCTTGGCGCGCCAACTTGGCGTCTCCCCGCGAATTTGGCAGATAGGGCTGACACCAGCAGGAGCTAGCGGCATTGGACGAGACCACAGCGGACAGACGCGGGGCGCGATTTCATCCGCGACATCGTCCAGGCCGATCTCGATTCCGGGCGCCACAAATCCGTGGTCACGCGCTTTCCGCCGGAGCCGAACGGCTATCTGCATATCGGCCACGCCAAGTCGATCGGCCTGAATTTCGGCATCGCGCAGGAATTCGGCGGCCGCTGCCACCTGCGCTTCGACGACACCAATCCGATCAAGGAAGAGCAGGAATATATCGACGCGATCGAGGCGGACGTGCGCTGGCTCGGCTTTGACTGGGGCAAGCATCTCTACCATGCCTCGGACTATTTCGAGCAGCTCTACGAATGGGCCGAGCTTCTGATCCGGCACGGCAAGGCCTATGTCGACGACCAGTCGCCGGATGAGATGCGCGCCACCCGCGGCACCCTGACCGAGCCGGGCACGAACTCCCCGTTCCGCGACCGCTGCGGTCGAGGAAAATCTCGACCTGTTCCGGCGCATGCGGGCGGGCGAATTTCCGAACGGCGCGCGCGTGCTGCGCGCCAAGATCGACATGGCGTCGGGCAACATCAATCTGCGCGATCCGGTGCTCTACCGCATCCTGCACGCCACCCATCCGCGCACCGGCGACACCTGGAAAATCTATCCGAGCTACGACTACGCGCATGGCCAGTCGGACGCGATCGAGGACATCACGCATTCGATCTGCACGCTGGAATTCGAGGATCATCGGCCGCTCTACGACTGGTTCATCGAAAACCTGCCGGTGCCGTCGCAGCCGCGTCAGTACGAATTCGCGCGGCTCAATCTCACCTACACGATCCTGTCGAAGCGCGTGCTGACCGAGCTCGTGCAGGACGGCCATGTCGCCGGCTGGGACGATCCGCGCATGCCGACGCTTGCCGGGCTGCGCCGGCGCGGCGTGCCGCCGGCGGCGATGCGCGATTTCGTCAAGCGCATCGGCGTCGCCAAGGCCAACAGCATGGTCGATGTCGCGATGCTCGATTTCTCGATCCGCGAGGCGCTGAACAAGACCGCGCTGCGCCGCATGGCGGTGCTGCGGCCGCTGAAGGTCGTGATCGAGAATTATCCGGAAGGGACAGAGCGAAGAGCTCGAAGCGGTCAATCATCCCGACGATCGAGAGCGCCGGCACGCGCAAGATCCGCTTCGGCCGCGAAATCTACATCGAGCAGGAAGACTTCATGGAGAACCCGCCGAAGAAGTTCTTCCGGCTGTCGCCCGGCAAGGAAGTGCGGCTGCGCTACGCCTATTTCATCACCTGCCGGAGGTGGTGAAGAACGCGGCCGGCGAGGTGATCGAACTTCGCTGCACCTACGATCCGGCGACCAGGGGCGGCAATGCGCCCGACGGCCGCAAGGTCAAGGCGACCATCCACTGGGTGTCGGCGCAGGATGCGGTGACGGCCGAGGTGCGGCTCTACAATCCGCTGTTCACGCGGCCCGATCCGGATGCGGCGAATTTCGCGGCCGAACTCAATCCGCACTCGCTCGAAGTGCTGCCCGGACGCCAAGCTCGAGCCGGCGCTGGCGGGCGACAATAGCGGCGAGCCGGTGCAGTTCGAGCGGCAGGGCTATTTCGTCCGCGACCGCGATTCCAGGCCCGGCCAGTCTGGTGTTCAACCGCACGATCGGACTGCGCGACAGCTACGCGAAGGTCGTCGGCGGCGGGCTGAGCTTGCTCGCGTTCCGCTTTCGCGGGATTGAGCGGTTCAACTTCCGGCTGTTCTGCCTGTAAGCTCCCGCCGTCATCCGGGGCGCGGGGGCGGCCCATCATGAGCGAGCGGGACAAGGGCAGGGAGCGGCGCACGCGCCGGTGCGCGGCCTGTGGCCGACCGGCAGCCCGTTCCGGCGCTGCTGCGCCGGGCTTCGCCGACGACGATTTCCGATCTGGCTGCGCGCGGCCGGCAGCCGCATCGCGCGAATGGCTCGCCTTCGATCTGGCGCCCGGCCGGCTCGTGCCCTGGATGCCGATCGCATTCGGCGTCGGCGTCGCGCTCTATTTCGCCGCCGACCGCGAGCCGGCGCTCTGGGCCGGCGCCATCGCTCACCGGCGCTTGCGCTTTCGATCTGCATCGCTGCGCGCGCGCGGCCGCTGGCCTGGCCGCTGATGATCGGCGTACGGCAATCGCCGCTGGGCTTCACGCTCGCGACCTGGAAGACGATGCGGATCGCGCATCCGGTTCTGGCCGCGCCCGCCTATGGCGTGACGCTGTCCGGCTTCGTCGAAACCCGCGAGGAGCGCGAGCGCTCGCGACCGCATCGTGATCCGCGTGCACGCGATGATCGGGCCCGCGTCTCGACATCAAACTCGGAGCGCGTGCGGGTTTCGGTGCGCAAGGGCACGGCGCCGCGCGGTCGCGTCCTTCGTCGAGTTGCGGGCGCGGCTGTCGCCGCCGCTCACGCCGCTGCGGCCGGGCGGCTACGACTTCGCGCGCGACTATTATTTCCAGCGGCTCGGCGCGACCGGCTTCGCGCTCGGCGAGATCAAGCAGGCAACGCCGCCGAACGCGCCGGATCTGTCGCTGCGCTTGACGGCCGACGATCGCCGGCATCCGCGACGCGATCGACGCGCGCATCCGCGCGGTGCTGCCGGGCGACAAGGGCGCCATCGCCTCCGCGCTGATCACCGGAAAGCGCGACGCCATCTCGTCACCGGTCAACGAGGCGATGTACGTCTCGAGCCTGGCGCATGTGCTGTCGATCTCCGGCTATCACATGGCGGTGGTGGCCGGCGTCGTCTTCTTCGTGGTGCGCGCGGGGCTCGCGCTGATCCCGGGGGTGGCGAGCCGCTATCCGATCAAGAAATGGGCGCGCGCTCGCGGCGCTCGATCGTGGCGGCCTTCTATCTGTTGCTGTCCGGCGCCGAGGTCGCGACCCAGCGCTCCTTCATCATGACCGCGATCGTGCTGATCGGCGTGATGTTCGACCGGCCGGCGCTGACGCTGCGCACGATCTGCGGTCGCAGCGCTGGTGCTGCTCGCGATCTCGCCGGAAGCCATCGTGCATCCGAGCTTTCAGATGTCGTTTGCGGCGACGCTTGCGCTGGTCGCGGCCTATGAGCGCGGACTGCCCTGGCTGTCGGCCGAACCGGATACGCCGCTCGGCGCCCGCATCGCGCTCTGGGGCGGGCGCGAGATCGTGGCGCTTGCTGGTCGCGTCGCTGGTCGCGGGCGCCGCCACCACGCTGTTCGCGGCCTATCATTTTCATCGCCTCGCGCCCTATGGCGTGCTCGCCAATCTGCTGGCGATGCCGGTGGTCTCGATCTGGGTGATGCCGGCCGGGCTTGCTGGGCCTGATCGCGATCCCGTTCGGCTTCGACCGGCCGGTCTGGTGGCTGATGGGCGAGGGCATCGACTGGATGATCACGGTGGCGCTGTGGGTCGCGAGCCTGCCGGGCGCGGTCGGACGCATCGGCGCGTTCGGCATCGGGCCGCTGCTGATCGGCACCGCCGGACTTGTCGTGATGTGCCTGCTGCGCTCGCCGCTGCGCTGGAGCGGCGCGGCTCTGGTTGCGCTCTGCGTGCTGCTCGGCCTGGAAGACGCCGCGGCCCGATATCCTGATTTCGGCCGATGCCGGCATGGTCGGCGGTGCGCGATGCCGCCGGGACGCTGCGGGTGATGTCGAGCCGGCGCGACGAATTCGTGCTGAAGGAATGGCTCGCGGCCGATGGCGATGCGCGCTCGCCCAAGGATCGAGACGCTCGCCGAAGGCATGCGCTGCGACCCGAATGGCTGCGTCGCGCGGCTCGCCGACGGACGGGCGGTCGCGCTGTCGCTGACCGCGGAGGGCGCTGGCGGAGGATTGCGAGGCAGCCGTGTGGTCGTCACCGCGCGCAACGCGCCGCCGGGCTGCGCCGCGACCGATCATCGATCGCGACGCGCGCACGCGCCGGATGGGGCAATGGCGGCGATGTGGGACGGCCGGACGCTGGTCGCTGGAGGCGGCGCGGCCGCCGACCTCGCAGCGTCCCTGGATGACCGGGCGGCCGGCGCCAGCCATCGGCGGTCACGCCGGCGCGCAATCCGCTGCGCCACCGTGGATGCGACGCCGCGGCCGCAGGACCTCGAGCCGGACGAACTGGGCTCAGTAGCGCCGGAATAGCCCGACCAGCTTGCCCTGGATGCGCACCCGCGTCGGCGGCAGGATGCGCACCTCGTAGGACGGGTTGGCGGGCTCCAGCGCGATCGAGGCGCCGCGGCGGCGGAAGCGCTTCAGGGTGGCTTCCTCGTCGTCGATCAGCGCCACCACGATGTCGCCGGTGTCGGCGCCCTCGGACTTCTTGATCAGCGCCATGTCGCCGTCGAGGATGCCGGCCTCGATCATCGAATCGCCGCGCACTTCGAGCGCGAAATGCTCGCCGGTGGACGACAGCATGTCCGGCGGCACGTTGATGGTGTGGCTCTTGGTCTGGATCGCCTCGATCGGCGTGCCGGCGGCGATCCGGCCCATCACCGGGACCGCGACCGGGCGGCCGCTCGTCGTCCTCGGAGCCGGTGCGGACGCGGCCGAGATTGCCCTCGATCACGCTCGGGCGTGAAGCCGCGCCGGTCGCGCCGCCGCCATGGTTTGCCATTTCGGGCAGCTTGATCACCTCGATGGCGCGGGCGCGATTGGGCAGCCGGCGGATGAAGCCGCGCTCTTCCAGCGCCGTGATCAGCCGGTGGATGCCGGATTTGGAGCGCAGATCGAGCGCATCCTTCATCTCGTCGAAGGAGGGCGGCACGCCGGCTTCCTTCAGGCGTTCGTTGATGAAGCGCAGAAGCTCGAATTGCTTGCGGGTCAGCATCAGGCGGTCTCCCCCGGGCCTGTATCCCGAGGTCCGTGACGACCGTCACAAGACCCTAGGGATGCGAAACAAATCATGAACATACACTATATGTTCGATATGTGTTCCGCAACCCCTTAATTTGACGTGAAAGAAAGCGTGAGTTCCCTAAAATGGAAGCTTCAGGATAACGCAGGGTGAACCGGCCAGCGCCTTGACCGCAAAGGGCTCGCGGACCACCAGGCAATCGGCATCCGCGAGCACCCGGGTGAGCGACGAATCCTGCAGCGGGAACGGCGTGGCGACCAGGGCGCCCCGCGATCGAACGCGACAGCCGCGCCCGCAGGTAATCGGCGCGCTCGTCGTTTTCCGGCAGGTCCGATCCCAGCAGCGCATTCTCCGGTTGCGGCACGATATCGGAGCGGCCGGCGAGTGTGCGCATCAGCGGCACCAGGAACAGGAAGGCGCAGACATAGGCCGAGACCGGATTGCCCGGCAGGCCGAGCACATGCATGTTGCCGAGCCTGCCATGCATCATCGGTCGGCCCGGCCGCATCGCGATCTTCCAGAACGACAGCGTCGATGCCTTCGTCGGCGAGCGCTTTCTGCACCAGGTCGTAATCGCCGACCGAGGCGCCGCCCATCGTGACCAGCACGTCCGCATTGCGCGTCGCGCGCCTTGCGGATCGCGGCCACGATGTCGGCTCGACGCGGTCCTGCACGATGCCGAGATCGGTGACCTCGGCATCTTCCTGCCGCGCCAGCGTCGTGATCGGAATAGCCGTTGGAATAGACGATCTGGCCGGGACCGGGCTGTTCGCCCGGCAGCACCAATTCGTCGCCGGTCGCCAGCAGCGCGACCCGGGCCTTGCGATGCACCGGCAGCATGCGGATGATTCATCGCCGCCGCAAGTCCGAGATCGCGGCCGGTCAGCACCCGCCTGCGCTGCAGCAGCAGATCGCCCTCGCTGAAATCGATGCCCTTGGTGCGGATATGCCGGCCCGGCGGCGGCAGCGCGGTGACGATCACCATGCGCCCGGTCGCGTCGGTATTCTCCTGGATCACGATGGTGTCGGCGCCGGCCGGCACTTCGCCGCCGGTGAAGATGCGCACCGCTTCGCCCGTCTTGATCGTGCCCGGAAAGGGCCGCCCGGCCGCGACCTCGCCGATGACGCGCAGATCCGTCGGCACATGCTGGACGTCGGCCGCGCGCACCGCGTAGCCGTCCATCGCCGAGACATCGGCGGGCGGCTGGGTGCGCAGCGCGCGCAGATCGTCGGCCAGCACCCGGCCATGAGCATCCGTCAGCGGCAGCCGCTCGCTCTCGAGCGGGCTGGCCTGCGCCAGCACCCGCTGCAAGGCATCTGCGACCGGCAGCAGCGCCACGCCTAATCCTCTGCCTTGTAGGGGCCGGATTTGCCGCCGGATTTCTCGATCAGACGGATGCCTTCGATGCGCATGCCGCGTTCGGCCGCCTTGACCATGTCGTAGATGGTGAGACAGGCGACCGACACCGCGGTCAGCGCCTCCATCTCGACGCCGGTCGGCCCGGTCACCTTCACGGTGGCGCGCACCGCGATGCCCGGCAGCGCCGGATCGGGCGCGAGTTCGACCGATGACCTGCGACAGCGCCAGCGGATGGCAGAGCGGGATCAGTTCATGGGTGCGCTTGGCCGCCATGATGCCGGCGATGCGCGCGGTGCCGAGCACGTCGCCCTTCTTGGCATTGCCGGACAGCACCAGATCGAGCGTCGCCTTCGACATCACGACGCGGCCTTCGGCGACGGCGATCCGCTCGGTCGGCGCCTTGTCCGACACATCGACCATGCGGGCGTCGCCCGCGGGCCCGAGATGGGTGAGACGCGGCCCAGCCATCACATCATTCCGCCGCCGCGCCGCGCGCGGGTCGCTGCAGCAGATTTCGGGTCGCCGCCGCGATGTCGGTCGCGCGCATCAGGCTTTCCCCGATCAGGAATGTGGATATGCCGGACGCGGATAATAGCGAAAGATCGGCGGGAGTGAAAATTCCGCTTTCGCCGACCACGATCCGGTCCTGCGGTATTTTCGGCGCGAGGTTAAGGCTGACCTCGAGCGAGGTCTCGAAGGTCCTGCAGATTGCGGTTGTTGATGCCGATCAGCGGCGAGCGCAGCTTCAGGGCGCGCTCCAGTTCGGCCTCGTCATGGATTTCGATCAGCGCATCCATCCCGTAGGACGATCGCCGCATCTTCAAGATCGCGTGCCGCCGCGTCGTCGACAGCGATGCCATGATGATCAGGATGCAATCGGCGCCCCAGGCGCGCGCCTGCGCCACCTGATAGGGCTCGAACATGAAATCCTTGCGCAGCGCGGGCAGGGACGTCGCCTCGCGTGCCTGGGTCAGGAATTCCGGCTTGCCCTGGAAGGATGGCGCGTCGGTCAGGACCGAAAGACAGGCGGCGCCGCCGGCCTCGTAGGCCTTGGCGATCGCGACCGGATCGAAATCGGCGCGGATCAGCCCTTTCGACGGGCTCGCCTTCTTCACTTCGGCGATCAGCGCGTAATCGCCGTCGGCGAGCTTGCGGCGGATGGCAGCGGCGAAGCCGCGCGGCTTGCGCTCGCGCCTTCGCCGCAGCGTCCAGCGCAGCGAAACTCTGCTCGCGCTTCGCCGCCGCGATCTCTTCGCGCTTATAGGCCTCGATCTTTTTCAGGATGTCGGCCATCGCGGCGCTCAGCCGTGGAAACCGCGATCAGCTTGTCGAGCCGTGCCGGCGCCGCCGCTCGACAGCGACTTGCGCGCGAGCTCGGCGCCGTCCTTCAGGTCCTTCGCCGCGCCCGCAACCACCAAAGCCGCCGCCGCATTCATCACCGCGACATCGCGATAGGCGCCGGGCTTGTCGTCGAGCACATCCTTCAGCGCCGATCGCATTATGCTCGGCATCGCCGCCGCGCAGGCTTTCCGGCTTCGTCGCCTCGATCCCGATATCGGCGGGCGCGATCTCGAAGGTGCGGATCTTGCCGTTCTCCAGCGCCGCGACATAGGTCGGGCCCGCGGTCGTGATCTCGTCGAGACCGTCGGAGCCATGCACCACCCAGATGCATTCGGAGCCGAGATTCTTCAGCACCTGCGCCAGCGGCTCGATCCATTGCCGCGAGAACACGCCGACCAGTTGGCGCTTCACGTTGGCGGGATTGGAGAGCGGACCGAGCAGATTGAAGATCGTGCGGGTGCCGAGCTCGACCCGCGTCGGGCCGACATTCTTCATCGCCGGATGATGCGCGGGCGCGAACATGAAACCGATGCCGGCATCGCGCGACGCAGCGGCCGACATCGTCGGGCGCAGATCGATCTTGACGCCGAGCGCGGTCAGCACGTCGGCCGCGCCCGATTTCGAGGACAGCGCGCGGTTGCCGTGCTTCGCCACCGGGACGCCGGCGCCGGCCACGATGAAGGCCGCGCAGGTCGAGATGTTGTAGGAGCCCGAGGCATCGCCGCCGGTGCCGACCACGTCGATCGCATTGGCGGGCGCCGTCACCTTCAGCATCTTGGCGCGCATGGCGGTGACCGCGCCGGTGATTTCGTCGACGGTCTCGCCGCGCACCCGCAGCGCCATCAACAGGCCGCCCATCTGCGAGGGCGTGGCTTCGCCCGACATCATGCGGTCGAAGGCATTCGCCGCTTCGTCGCGCGTCAGCACGGCGCCGCTTGCGGCCTTGGCGATCAGCGCCTTGAACTCGTCGACCATGCGATCGTCCTCAATGCAGTCTGCCGGGCAGACTGTTCGCGCGCGAATTCCAGCTCTGCGCGCAGATCGATGAAATTCTTCAGGATCAGATGGCCGTGCTCGGAGGCGATGCTTTCGGGATGAAACTGCACGCCATGCAGCGGCAGCGACTTGATGCGAGAGCCCCATCACCAGGCCGTCGGCGGTCTCGGCCGTGACCTGCAGATCGTCCGGCATGGTGTCGCGCGCGACCACCAGCGAATGATAGCGCGTCGCCTTGAACGGACCGTTGATGCCGCGAAACACGCTCTGGCCCTCGTGCCGGATGTCCGACAATTTGCCATGCACGGGCGAGGGCGCCCGCACCACCTCGCCGCCGAAGGCCTGACCGATCGCCTGATGCCCGAGGCAGACGCCGAGGATCGGGATCGCTGTCCGAGGCCTTCGCGATCAGGTCGAGGCAGATGCCGGCTTCGGTCGGGGTGCAGGGACCGGGCGACAGCACGATCGCGTCCGGGCTTCATCCCGATCACGTCGTCGGCGCTCATCGCATCGTTGCGGTGCACAGCGACGTCCGCCCCCAGCCCGCCCAGATAATGGACCAGGTTGAAGGTGAAAGATGTCGTAATTGTCGATCAGGACGATCATGACGCCGGCAACCCAGAGGTTTGGCGGGTCTTAGACTGCGGGGTTCCGGGGGGTCAAGAAGGCGCTGAGCATTTGCTCCAGCGCCCAACGTCTATCGATCCTGTTTCAAGTAGAGCTGTATCGGCCTTTTCAACGATGCTTCGTAATACGGCGCCTTGTTGCCGGCGATCTGATCGGCGAATGGTGGCGGGTGCCGGGAAGCAGGCTGTCCAGCTTGATGTTCATCGCAACATAAGACACCGCTCTCGCAGTGCGATCCATTGCCATCGGCGAATGGGTGGATCCGATTGAGTTTCCAAAGCACGTAGGCGCTCAAATGTTCGGCCGACATGCCCTTCCAATTGTCGTTTACGTACTCACAAAGATGTTCGATCTCTTCGGCAACCATCGCGGCTTCCGGCGGCTTGTGTTTGCTGCCGCCGATCTTGACCGGCGTATTCCGATACGTTCCGGCCAACGGGTGAAGTCCTTCCAGAGCCGCACTATGCAGCCGCAGAACTCGTGGAGGAACGCAGCCTGAAGGCGACGCTCTGAATCCTTCACATGCTGATCGGATGATCTCAACCGCAAGGTTGAGTTCGCCATGATGATCGCGACGGTTTTGGCATTCGGGTGCAATATGGACGGTTCCGGCGCAGATGACTGCTATGCGGTCGCCACGACAGTGCGGACGTTGATCGCGGCTTGTTCCTGATCCATTGCCGGGCGTTACTGCGACGGTGTTGCCGTCCAGCGACCCGGCTCCAGCGTGATCAGCCCGACACGCCGTCGTGCATCGCACTTGACTCTCGTGTGAACTGGTCTTCATGCGAGCGCGATCTATCATGCGAATGATCTGTGGCCCATCGTATCGACTCTCCGGAGTTTAGCTATCTGCCCGCGTTCGGCCCGGCTGGCGAAGCGATGCGCCTCTTCGGCGGCGCGGAACAGCGCCTTGGCCTTGTTGATGCATTCCTGCTGCTCGGAGGCCGGATCGCTGTCGGCGACGATGCCGGCGCCGGCCTGCACATACATGATGCCGTCCTTGATCACCGCGGTGCGCAGCACGATGCAGGTATCCATCTCGCCGGCGGCCGAGAAATAGCCGACGCAGCCGGCATAGATGCCGCGCTTCTCCTTCTCCAGTTCGTCGACGATCTGCATCGCCCGCACCTTGGGCGCGCCCGACACCGTGCCGGCCGGAAAGCCCGCGATCAGCGCGTCGAGCGCGTCGCGGCCCTCCGCCAGATCGCCTTCGACATTGGAGACGATATGCATGACCTGGCTGTAGCGCTCGATGAAGAACTTGTCGGTGACGTCGACGCTGCCGATTTTCGCGACCCGCCCGACATCGTTGCGGCCGAGATCGAGCAGCATCAGATGCTCGGCGCATTCCTTCGGGTCGGCGAGCAATTCGCGTTCGAGCGCCACGTCCTCGTGCGGCGTCGCGCCGCGCGGCCGCGTGCCGGCGATCGGGCGGATGGTGACGCGGCCGTCGCGCACCCGCACCAGAATTTCCGGGCTCGAGCCTGCAATCGCGAAGGCGCCGAAATCGAGAAAATAAAGAAACGGCGCCGGATTGACCCGCCGCAGCGCGCGATAGAGCGAGAAGGGCGACAGATGCGTAACGGCGTCTGAAAGCGCTGCGACAGCACCACCTGGAAAATGTCGCCGGCGGCAATGTATTCCTTGGCCTGCGCGACCATGCGCGCATATTCGGAAGGCGTCGTGTTCGAGACATTGCGCCGCCGCGATGCTGCCGGTCGTGACCGCTCGCGCTTGCGACTTCGGCAAGCGGCTTGTCGAGCGCATCGACAATCGCAGTCAAGCCGCTCGGTCGCGCGCGCATAGGCCGCCTTCGCGCGTGACGCCGGTCTGCGGACGCACCGGCGTGACGACGGTGATCGCATCCTTCACCGCGTCGAACACGATCACGATGGTCGGCCGGATCAGGATCGCGTCGGGCGTGCGGAGCGGATCGGGATTGATGTCGGGCAGCCGCTCCATCAGCCGCACCATGTCGTAGCCGAGATAGCCGAACAGACCGGCGGCCGGCGGCGGCAATTCGTCGGGCAGATCGATCCGGCATTCGGCGATCAATTCGCGCAGGGCTTCGAGCGGCGGCTGCGCGCAGGGCGCAAACGCGTCGGGCGCGGTGAGGGCGGTGCGGTTGATCTCCGCCTGCTCGCCCTGCACGCGGAAGATCAGATCGGGCTTGAGACCGATGATCGAATAGCGTCCGCGCACCGCGCCGCCTTCGACCGATTCAAGCAGGAAGCTCGGCGCCGCTCCGCTTGCGACCTTCAGAAAGGCCGAGACCGGCGTTTCGAGATCGGCGACCAGCGTGGTCCAGACGACTTGCGGCGCGCCACGGTCGTAGCGCGCCGCGAAAGCTTCCTGGGACGGCTCGATGACCATCGCTCAGCGCAATGCGCCATCGCTCGAATTGGCGCTGCCGCCGATCACCTGGGCGAGCGCGGCTTCGTTGATGGTGGCGCCGAGTTCGGTCTGCAGCCGCGCGATATATTGCGCGAGGATGTCCTCCGAATAGGCATTGCGCGAGTGTGGTCTGGATGCGCTTGGCATCCGCGCGACGCCATGTCGATCTGCGGCACGGTGATGCCGGTGACGCGGAACACGATCCATTGCGAGTTGGCGCCCTCGGTCGTGCCCGGCTGGTCCTTGCCGGTCTGGAACACGGCGTCGAGCGCATCGGCCGGGAAATCGCCCTGGCTGCGGTCGCGCTTCAGGCCGGCGATGAATTGCGGCTTGCTGCCGAATTCGGTGGCGACGTCGGCTGACGCTCGCGGTCTTCAGCTTCTCGACCGCCTCTTTGGCCTTGTCCTTGAGACGCGCGGCGATCTGGTCGCTGCGCCAGCGCTCGACCACGCGGTCCTTCACCTCATCGAGCGGACGCTCGCGCGAGGGCGTGGACGACATCGCCTCGAACCAGACATAGCCGTTGCCGCCGGCAAGCTGGATCGGATCGTTCTCGACGCCGATATCGGCGCTGAAAATGCCGTTGAACAAGGCCGGATTGGCGGGCAGACCGGGCACCGGATTGCCGTCCGGGCCGCGGCCGGAGCGATCGATCATGTCGATGGTGCGCACGGTCAGACCGAGCTTCTTGGCGATATCGGCAAGCGCGCGCGCCGGCGCCGCGCTCGTCCTCGATCTTGTCGTATTGCGCACGCACTTCCTTGCGCGCGCGTTCGAGCGCGAGATTGCGTTTGATCTCGTCTGCGACTTCGGCGAGGGCTGCGCACCACTTCCGGCACGATCTTGCCGACCTTGACGATGGCGGTGCCGAAGCGGCCCTTGACCGGCTCGCTGACCTGGCCCGATTGCAGCGCGAAGGCGGCATCGGCGACCGCGGGATCGAGCATCTGCGCCTTGCCGACGAGACCGAGATTGATGTCGCTGCCCTTGCGGTCGGGCGCGGCGGCGAGCTGCTCGAAGCGTGGTGTCCGGCTGCGTCAGCTTTTGCGCGACGTCGCGCGCATCGGCCTCGTTCTGGAACACCATCTGGTGCACCTCGCGCTTTTCCGGCGTGACGTATTTCGCTGCGATCGGCCTCATAGGCCTTTGGCGACGTCGTCGTCGGAGACCGTGATCGATTTCGCAAGTTCCTCGGGCGACAGGATGATCAGATCGACCTTGCGGAATTCCGGCGCGCGGAACAGCGTCTTGCGCTCGTCGAAGAATTTCGTGAGCGCTTCGGGCGACGGGCTCGCCGATATCGCCGGCCTGTTCGGCACCGAGCACGAAATAATCGAGCGCACGGGTCTCGTTGTTGAAGCGGTCCTGGATGTCGACGGCGATCGCGGGCGCCGCGAGATCGCCGGTCAGGCTTCGGATCACCTGCTGGCGCAGCAGCACCTTGCTTCTGCTCGGCGACATAGCGCGCCTCGGTGAAGCCGGCCTGGCGGATCACCGCGTCGAAGCGGGTGCGGTCGAATTGCCCGGTGATGCCGCGGAATACCGGATCGTTGCGAATGCGCTGGGCGATGATCTCGTCGGGCAGGTTCAGTCCGAGCCGGCGCACTTCTTCGTCGATGGCGGCCTCGGCCAGCAATTGTCCGAGCAGCGAACGATGCAGCCCGAGCGCGCGCGCCTGATCGGCCGGTATCGGCCTGCCCAATTGACGGATCAGCTGCTGCAGACGGTCATTGTATTGCTGACGGAATTGCTCGACGCCGATCTCGGTGCGGCCGATCTTGGCCAGCGTCGAGGATCCGAAGCCCTTGAAAATATCGCCGATGCCCCAGATCGCGAACGAGATCGCGATCAGGCCGAGCAGGATGCCGGTGACCAGTCGGCCGAGCCAGTTTTTGGTAGCGTTTTGCAATCCGCGTAGCATGAGCGCTCAGGGCTTTCGGTGATTTGCTTTTGGGTGAAAAGGGCCGCGCATCATAGTGATGGCGCTCATGTGCTGCAACTCGCTGAAGATCAAGGGAAAAGCGCTGGAAAGCCGCCGCGCGCTCTGGTAGCGCAGGGCGCTTGCCACCGGAATTGGGCCAAGGAAAGAACTTAAATGATCGCACGAACCGCGTCCGCTGGTCGCAGGCAATTGGAAGATGAATGGTCGGCGCGAATCGATCGCCGAACTGGAGGCGATCATCGCCGACAATCGCGCCAGAACATTCGCGAACAGACCTGATGCTCTGCCCGCCGGCGACCCTGCTGATGAGCTTTGCTGCCGCCGCCAGGGGCTCGAATGTCGCGATCGGCGCGCAGGATTGCCATGCCGAGATTTCCGGCGCCTTCACCGGCGATCTGTCGGCGGAAATGCTGAAGGATGCGGGCGCCAGCGCCGTGATCGTCGGGCCATTCCGAACGCCGCGCGCTGCATGGCGAAAGCGACGACGTGGTGAAGGCCAAGGCCAAGGCGGCGATCCGGGCCGGGCTGATGGCGATCGTCTGCGTCGGCGAAACCCGCGAGGAGCGCGAGGCCGGCGCCACAATCGCGAGGATTCAGAGGCAGTTGGAGGGATCGCTGCCGCCGGCGATCGACGCCTCGAAGCTGGTGATCGCCTATGAGCCGGTCTGGGCGATCGGGACCGGGCTGACGCCGACGCCCGGGGACGTCGCCGAGGTCCACGCCATGATCCGCAAGCTATCTGGTTTCGCAGGACAAATCGGCAGGGCCGGCGATCCGCATCCTGTATGGCGGCTCGGTCAAGCCGTCGAATGCGAAGGAACTGATGGCGGTCGCCAATGTGAACGGCGCGCTGGTCGGCGGGGCCAGCCTGAAGGCCGCCGATTTCCTCGGAATTGCAGCGGCTTACGCCTGAGGCCAGCTGGAAATCCGCTGCCGGCCTCGTTTACACAGCCGCCGGTCTTCCTATATGGCAGCGTGATCGCTGCGCCGGCTTAAGCCTGAACGCGGCCGGATATCGGACATTGTCGCATGCAAACCGTGATCATCGTCGTCCATCTTCTGATCGTGCTCGCGATGATCGGGCTTGTTCTGCTGCAGAAGTCGGAAGGCGGCGGCCTGGTCATCGGGCGGCGGCGGCGGTTTCATGACCTCGCGCGGCACCACCAACGTTCTGTCGCGCACGACCGCGATCCTCGCCGCGGCGTTCTTCGCGACCAGCCTGCTGCTGTCGATCATCGCCGGCATCGATCGCAAACCGACCTCGATCCTGAATACCGGTGCGCCGGCACCGGCCGCGCCCGGCGTCCCGGCGCCGCCGCTCGGTTCCGGCGCGGGCGGCGTGCTCGACGTGCTCAAGCAGCAGGGCCTGCAGCCCGGCGCGCCGCAACAGCCGCCGGCTCCGGCGCCCGGTGCCCCGCAGGCGCCGCAGCGCAGTGAACCTCACATCAGCAAGGGCCGGGAAACCGGCCCTTCGAATTTGTGGGGATAGCTATCCGAAAGCGGGGGGATGGGCCCCTCGTCGAATTGAGTTGGGCGGTCTAAAGGTTGAGCCCCATGACGCGGTCAGGCGCGGTACGTATTCATCACCGGCGGCGTGGTTTCCTCGCTCGGCAAGGGTCTCGCTTCGGCGGCGCTCGGCGCGCTGCTGCAGGCGCGCGGCTACAAGGTGCGCCTGCGCAAGCTCGACCCCTATCTCAACGTCGATCCCGGCACGATGTCGCCGTATCAGCACGGCGAGGTGTTCGTCACCGACGACGGCGCCGAGACCGATCTCGACCTCGGCCATTACGAGCGCTTCACCGGCCGTCCCGCCAACAAGCAGGACAACATCACCACCGGGCGCATCTATCAGGACATCATCGCCAAGGAACGGCGCGGCGATTATCTCGGCGCCACCATCCAGGTGATCCCGCACGTCACCAACGCGATCAAGGATTTCATCAAGGACGGCAATGACGGCTACGATTTCGTCCTGTGCGAGATCGGCGGCACCGTCGGCGACATCGAGGGCCTGCCGTTCTTCGAGGCGATCCGTCAGCTCGGCAACGAATTGCCGCGCAATCACGCGGTCTACATTCACCTGACGCTGCTGCCCTTCATCCCGAGCGCGGGCGAACTGAAGACCAAGCCGACCCAGCATTCGGTGAAGGAGCTGCGCTCGATCGGCATCCAGCCCGACATTCTGCTGTGCCGCACCGACCGGCCGATCCCGCCGGAGGAGCGCCGCAAGCTCGCGCTGTTCTGCAACGTGCGCGAGACCGCGGTGATCGAGGCGCGCGACGCCGACAGCATCTATGCGGTGCCGCAGGCCTATCACGAGGCGGGGCTCGATACCGAATTGCTCGCCGCTTTCGGCATCGATGCCAGGACCGAGCCGGACATGTCGCGCTGGCAGTTGATCAACGAGCGCATCCGCAATCCGGAAGGCCAGGTGACGATCGCGATCGTCGGCAAATATACCGGGCTGAAGGACGCCTATAAGTCGCTGATCGAGGCGCTTGTCGCATGGCGGCATCGCCAACACGGTGAAGGTCAATCTGGACTGGATCGAGTTCGGAAGTGTTCGAGAACGAGGACCCGGCGCCGTTCCTCGAACACGTCAACGGCATTCTGGTGCCCGGCGGCTTCGGCCAGCGCGGCACCGAGGGAAAGATCCGCGCCGCGCAATTCGCCAGAGAGCGCAACGTTCCCTATTTCGGCATCTGCTTCGGCATGCAGATGGCGGTGATCGAGGCGGCGCGCAATCTGTGCGGCATCGAGGACGCCAATTCGACCGAGTTCGGTCCGACCAAGGAGCCCGTAGTCGGCCTGATGACCGAATGGCTGAAGGGCAATGCGCTCGAGAAGCGCGCGGCCAACGGCGATCTCGGCGGCACCATGCGGCTCGGCGCTTATCCTGCGATCCTCACGCGCGGCAGCCGCGTCGCCGACATCTACGGTGCGACCGAAATCTCCGAGCGGCACCGGCACCGCTACGAGGTCAACACCGCCTACAAGAACCGGCTCGAACAGCACGGCATGCGGTTCTCCGGGATCGTCGCCGGACGGCATTCTGCCCGAGATCGTCGAATACGAGGACCATCCCTGGTTCGTCGGCGTGCAATTCCATCCCGAGCTGAAATCGCGGCCGTTCGATCCGCATCCGCTGTTTGCGTCGTTCATCGAGGCGGCGGTGGAGCGGAGCCGGCTGGTGTAAACGAACCTCAGGTTTGCGCCATTCCGGGGCGCGTGTGAAAGCGCGAGCCCGGAATCCAGCGGCAAGCATTGCGTATGCAGTTGGATTCCGGGTTCGCGGACGCTGGGCCCGCGCCCCGGAATGACGAATATCTCGACTACTTGATCACCGGCAGCCGCTCGAACTGATGGAACGGCGGCGGCGAAGACAATGTCCATTCCAGCGTGGTGGCGCCGGCGCCCCATGGATTATTGCCGGCGGCGACCTTGCGGCGGAACGCCATGATCACACCGTAGAAGAACACGACCAGCCCTAAGAAAAACATGTAGGAGCCGAGCGACGAAATGAAATTCCAGCCCGAATAGGCATCGGGATAATCGGCGATCCGGCGCGGCATGCCGGCCATCCCGAGGAAGTGCTGCGGGAAGAAGATCAGGTTCGCGCCGATGAAGGCGAGCCAGAAATGCAGCTGGCCGACGAATTCGGAATAAAGTAGCCGGTCATTTTCGGGAACCAGTAATACCAGCCGGCGAAGATACCGAAGGTCGCGCCGAGCGACATCGTGTAGTGGAAATGCGCCACCACGTAATAGGTGTCGTGGAACGCGCGATCGACGCCGGCATTGGCGAGCACCACGCCGGTCACGCCGCCGACGGTGAACAGGAAGATGAAGCCCAGCGCCCACACCATCGGCGTCTTGAACTCGATCGAGCCGCCCCACATGGTGGCGATCCAGGAGAAGATCTTCACGCCGGTCGGCACCGCGATCACCATGGTGGCGGCGACGAAATAGGCCTGCGCCGCGCTCGACATGCCGACGGTGTACATGTGGTGGGCCCACACCACGAAGCCGATCGCTCCGATCGCGACCATCGCATAGGCCATGCCGAGATAGCCGAAGACCGGCTTTTTCGCGAAGGTCGCGATGATCTGGCTGATGATGCCGAAGGCCGGCAGGATCAGGATGTAGACTTCGGGATGACCGAAGAACCAGAACAGATGCTGGAACAGGATCGGATCGCCGCCGCCTTCGGGCGCGAAGAAGGTGGTGCCGAAATTGCGGTCGGTCAGCAGCATGGTGATCGCGCCCGCCAGCACCGGCAGCGACAGCAGCAGCAGGAAGGCCGTCACCAGCACCGACCACACGAATAGCGGCATCTTGTGCAGGGTCATGCCGGGCGCGCGCATGTTGAAGATGGTGGTGATGAAATTGATGGCGCCGAGGATCGAGGAGGCACCCGCGAGATGCAGCGCGAGAATGCCGAAATCCATCGCCGGTCCCGGATGGCCGGAAGTCGACAGCGGCGCATAGACGGTCCAGCCGGCGCCGACGCCGTTCTCGCCCGGCGCGCCTTCCACGAACATCGAGATCACCAGCAGCGTGATCGCCGCGGGCAGCAGCCAGAACGAGATGTTGTTCATGCGCGGAAACGCCATGTCCGGCGCGCCGATCATGATCGGCACGAACCAGTTGCCGAAGCCGCCGATCAGCGCCGGCATGATCATGAAGAACACCATGATCAGGCCATGCGCGGTGACGAACACATTGAAGGTGTGGGCGCTGGCGAAAATCTGCATGCCCGGCTCCTGCAATTCGAGCCGCATGCGCGACCGACAGGATGCCGCCGATCACGCCGCTCACGATCGCGAACACCAGGTACATCGTGCCGATGTCCTTGTGGTTGGTCGAATAGACGATAGCGGCGCCATCCGGTCGGATGGCCATGATGGTGTTCGGCATGCTGGATGGAGGCTTGCACGGCGTATTTCCCCCTGTCGCGGCTCTAGGAGCCAACTGTTTCAGACGCAACTTTTCGGGATTAGGGGTGCCGGCCCGGGGGCGGTTCCTTGATCCAGATCAAGTTTTTCGCGACAGCCCTATCGCGGTCGTCCGGACATGTCCTATAGGCACAGCATTGCCGCTCGGATCGCTGTGAATTCGCGCGCGGCTCTTAAGGGGACGTCAGCGACTGCCAATGGCCCGAGGCCTCGACCATATCGTCCATGCCGTGCGCGACCTCAACGCCGCGGCCGACGCCTATCGGCGGCTCGGCTTCACGGTCGGGGCGCGCAACCGCCATCCCTGGGGCACGCATAATCACCTCGTGCAGTTTCCCGGCTTCTTCATCGAAATCCTGACCGTGGCCGAACCGGAGAAACTCGGCGACGACGGGTTTTCGAAAATGTTCGGCGATTTCAACCGGCGCTTCCTGGAGCATCGCGAGGGCTTCTCGCTGCTGATCCTCGAAAGCCGCGATGCCGAAAGCCGACGAAGCGCGCGTTCGAGGCGGCGGGGATTGCGGCGTCCGAGGCGATGCGTTTCGAGCGCGAGGGCAGACGGCCGGACGGCACGCCGGTCAGGGTCGCGTTCTCACTCGCCTTCGCGCGCGATCCGCAGGCGCACGACATCGGGCTTGCGGTGTGCCAGCAGCATTACCCGGAGAATTTCTGGAACGCCGCGTTCCAGAACTCATGCGAACGGGGCGAGCGGCGTCGCCGGCGTGGTGATGGTGGCGGCGAATCCGGCGGACCATCAGGTCGTGTTCTCAGGCCTTTGCCGGCGCGCCGGAAATTCAATCGGGCGCCGGCGAAATCTCGATCGCGACATCGCGCGGCGATATTGCCGTGATGACGCCCGCAACCTTCGAGGATCAATTCGGTGTCGCGGCACCGGATCTGTCGGGCGGCGCACGGCTGGCCGCGCTTCGGCTGGCATGCCCCGATCTCTCGCAGGCGGAAACGTCGTTTTCCGCTGGCGGCATCGAGGCGAGGCGCGCACAAGGGCCGTCTGGTGGTTCCGCCGGATGCGGCGTTCGGTGCGACCCTGGTATTCGAGGCGCCGCAAGCGTTGATTCCGGCCGCCCGCGGGGGCATGGTCGCCAAAACGAGGACCTTGTGGACAAACGATTGATCCCGAACCCGGTCGTGGATGTGGGCGCGGCGCGCTTCGGCAACGACTTGCCGCTGGCGCTGATCGCGGGCCCCTGCCAGCTCGAGAGCCGCGCGCATGCGCTCGAAATGGCATCGGCGCTGAAGGAGATCGCGGGCCGGCTCGGGATCGGGCTCGTCTACAAGACCTCCTACGACAAGGCCAATCGCACCAGCGCGAAAGGCGCGCGCGGCATCGGACTGGAAGCGTCGCTGCCGATCTTTGCCGAAATCCGTTCCTCGCTCGGCCTGCCGGTGCTGACCGACGTGCATGACGCAGCCCAATGCGCGCGCGTCGCGCAGGCCGTCGACATTCTGCAGATCCCGGCCTTCCTGTGCCGGCAGACCGATCTGCTGATGGCGGCGGCGCAGACCGGCCGCGCGGTCAATGTGAAGAAGGGCCAGTTCCTGGCGCCCTGGGACATGAAGAACGTGGTCGAGAAAATCACCGGCGCCGGCAATGCGCGGGTGCTGGTGACCGAACGCGGCGTGTCGTTCGGCTACAACACGCTGGTCTCCGACATGCGCGCGCTGCCCGAACTCGCCAGGACCGGCGCGCCGGTGATCTTCGACGCCACCCATTCGGTGCAGCAGCCGGGCGGGCAGGGCACCTCGTCCGGCGGGCAGCGCGAATATGTGCCGGTGCTGGCGCGCGCCGCGGTCGCGGTCGGCGTCGCCGGGGTGTTCATCGAGACCCATCAGGACCCGGACCATGCGCCGTCCGACGGGCCGAACATGATCCCGCTGAAGGAACTCGAGCCGCTGCTGCGCACGCTGATGGCGTTCGACAAGCTGGCCAAGTCCGCGATCCACAAGCACTGAGCGCCGTCGCGCAACCCTGATCTCCCGAAATACCGCGCGGTTTGTACCATCCACGATCCTAGATTAGAGACCCGCGGCGGCCGCCGCCGCCCTCCTTTTTTCGAAATCCCCGATGAATCGCGAACTCTTCGTCATTGCCCTGATCGTCTTTGTGACGTCGCTGTTCACCCGTTCGGTCGATCCGGTGGTGCCGTTGATCGCGGACGGGCTGACCGTCCAGGTCGGCACCGCAGCCTTGCTCTCGACCGCCTTCGCCTTGCCCTATGCGCTGGTACAGCCGCCGCTCGGCGCGCTTGCCGACATGATGAGCAAGACGCGGCTGATGAGCATCTGTCTGGTGCTGCTGGTGCTGTCGGCCTTCGTGAGCGCAACGGCGCCGAATTTCACCGTGCTGTTCGCCTCGCGCGTGGTGGCGGGGATCGCCTCCGGCGGTATTTTCCCGACCTCGCTTGCGACCGCCGGCGACCGCGTTCCGGTGGCGCGGCGTCAGGTCGCGATCTCGCGGCTGCTCGCCGCCACCATGACCGGCAATCTGCTGGGCGCCTCGATCGCCGGCATCGTCGGCGACCTCGCCGGCTGGCGCGCGGTCTTCCTGGTGGTGGGCGGGCTCGGCGTGCTGGTGGTGATCGCGGCCGTTGATCGGCTTTCGCAATTCGCCGAAGGAGCAGACGACCGGCTTCGACCTGTCGACCATCGGTCCGAATTACCGCGCGATCTTTCGCAATCCGCTCGCCAAGATCTGCTTCGGCGCGGTGTTCATCGAGTCGCTCGTGGTGTTCGGCATTTTCCCGCACATGGCGGCGATCATGCAGCAAGCCGGCGAGACCCGCGCCTCGATCGCCGGCATCGTGCTTGCCGGTTTCGGTCTCGGCGCGGTGTTCTACGCTTTTTGCGTGGCCGTGGCTGCTGCGCAGCCTGGGCGAACGCAAGCTGATGATCGGCGGCGGTCTGGTGATGGCGGCGTTCTGCCTGATCCTGACCTTGCGGCTGCCCTGGCCGCTGGAATTTCTGAACTTCGCGATGCTCGGCTTCGGCTTCTACTGGCTGCATGGCTGCATCCAGGTCTATGCCACCGAGCTTGCGCCGCAGGCCCGCGGCTCGTCGATGGCGCTGCATTCGGCGTCGTTCTTTCTCGGACAGGCGGCGGGGCCGGTAGTCTACGGCATCGGCTTTGCCAAGATCGGCATGACGCCGGTTCTGGTCGTGGGCGCGATCCTGGTCGCCGGCGTGGGCCTGGTGTGTTCGCGATGGCTGCGACGGCCGGTGCCCCCTGCGCCGGCCGGGACGCAATAGCGGCTCCGGTCAAACCGGTGTATGATTTTGCCCGCCGTCGTCGAAGCGCCGGGGGCTGCATGCGGGTGGCAATTCTCGACGACTATCATCGCGCCTATGACGGCACGCGCGGCGTCGAGCGATTGCGCCGGCGCCGGCCTCGATGTTTTCGATCAGAAGCCGTTGCCGCCGGGACACCGGCTCACCAAACTGCCGAACGCGGTGCTGACCTCGCATCTCGGCTGGCCGACCGACGAGATGTATTCAAAGTTCGCGGAAGCCGCGGCCGATGTTCTGATCGATTATCTCGACGGCCGTGAGGTTGCGCGTTTCGTCGACCATTCCTGACGACGGATCAACCCCGCCCGCGATAGGGCGCGACGCCCTGGTCCGGCAGCCACACGCCCTGCGGCAATTTCCCGGCCTGCCAGAACACATCGATCGGCATGCCGCCGCGCGGATACCAATAGCCGCCGATGCGAAGGAAGCGCGGCTTGAGCAATTTCACCAGCCGCTTGCCGATCGTCACCGTGCAGCCTTCGTGAAAGCCGGACGTGTTGCGGAAGGAATGGAAATAGAGCTTCAGCGATTTCGACTCGACCAGGAATTTGTCCGGCACATAGTCGATCACGAAATGCGCGAAATCCGGCTGGCCGGTGACCGGGCAGAGCGTGGTGAATTCCGGCATCGTGAAGCGCGCGACGTAATGGGTGTCCGGATGCGGATTGGGCACGCGGTCGAGCACCGCCTGGTCGGGTGAGGCGGGCAGCCGCGTCGGGCGGCCGAGCTGGAGCTTGTCTGTTGCCTTCGATCTGCGTGCCATGACCGGCTCTTAGCGCGACTTGCGCGTTTGGGTCCATCCTGTAAAAGCGGCGCCAATTGCTCCCAGCCAGCCGGGTGTTCCTTGCATGACCGCTATCGTCAATATCGTCGGCCGCGAAATCCTCGACAGCCGCGGCAATCCGACCGTGGAGGTCGATGTGCTGCTGGAGGACGGCTCGCTCGGCCGCGCCGCGGTGCCGTCGGGGGCCTCGACCGGCGCGCATGAGGCGGTGGAGCTGCGCGACGGCGACAAGGCGCGCTATCTCGGCAAGGGCGTGCGCAAGGCGATCGATGCGGTCGACGGCGAGATTTTCGACGCCATCGGCGGCATGGATGCGCGAGGAACAGGTTCGTATCGACGAAACCATGATCGCGCTCGACGGCACGCCCAACAAGGCGCGGCTCGGCGCCAATGCGCTGCTCGGTGTCTCGCTTGCGGCCGCGAAGGCGGCGGCGGTCGCCAGCGGGCTGCCGCTCTATCGTTATGTCGGCGGCACCGCCGCGCGCACCTTGCCGGTGCCGATGATGAACATCGTCAATGGCGGCGCCCATGCCGACAATCCGATCGACTTCCAGGAATTCATGGTGATGCCGGTCGGCGCCTCGTCCTTCGCCGAAGCCCTGCGCATGGGCGTGGAGATTTTCCATACGCTGAAGGCGGCGCTGAAGCAGGCCGGCCACAACACCAATGTCGGCGACGAGGGCGGCTTCGCGCCCAATCTGCCGAGCGCGGAAGCGGCGCTCGATTTCGTCATGCAGGCGGTGAGCAAGGCCGGCTTCAAGCCCGGTCAGGATGTGGTGCTGGCGCTCGATTGCGCCTCGACCGAATTCTTCAAGAACGGCGTCTACGATTACGAAGGCGAGGGCAAGAAGCGCAGCATCCCGCAGCAGGTCGAGTATCTCGCAGGGCTGGTTGCGAAATATCCGATCGCCTCGATCGAGGACGGCATGGCCGAGGACGATTTCGAAGGCTGGAAGCTTCTGACCAAGACCATCGGCGCCAAATGCCAGCTGGTCGGCGACGACCTGTTCGTCACCAACGTCAAGCGGCTCTCCGACGGCATCCGGCAGGGGATGGGCAATTCGATCCTGGTGAAGGTCAACCAGATCGGCACGCTGACCGAGACACTGGCCGCGGTCGAGATGGCGCACAAGGCGGCCTATACCGCGGTGATGTCGCATCGCTCCGGCGAGACCGAGGACGCGACCATCGCCGACCTCGCGGTCGCCACCAATTGCGGACAGATCAAGACCGGCTCGCTCGCGCGCTCCGACCGCACCGCGAAATACAATCAGCTCCTTCGCATCGAACAGGAACTCGGCAATCAGGCGATCTATCCGGGGCGGAGTGCGCTGAGGGCGGCGGCTAAAGCGTCGCCGCTGCTGCGCCCTCTCCCCTTGAGGGAGAGGGCTGCGCAGATTTCAACGACGATGATGGGTGAGGGGCGACATCGGACACGGTTACCCGCTCACCCAAAACGACTCGTGCGCTGTCAAGCAGCCCTCTCCCTCAAGGGGAGAGGGCGCAGTCTTGCCGCTGGCGCACTCCGGATCGTTAATCGCCTCTTAAGCGGCCAGGCCATCTTCCGACCATGGTCTCCCGCAAGCGACTGCGCGGCGTTCTCACTGCGCTCGGCCTCTATGCCGTGGCCGCGGCGCTGATCGGCTATTTCTGGTTTCATGCCTTCAGCGGCCAGCGCGGCCTGCACGCCAAGCACGAGATCGACCAGCAGCTTCAGGAACTGACGGCCGAACTGGACCGGCTCAAGGTCGAGAAGGGGCAGTGGGAGCGCAAGGTGGCGCTGTTGCGGTCCGACGGGATCGACCCTGACATGCTCGACGAACGGGCACGCGCGCTCTTGAATGTCGCGCATCCCAACGATGTCGTAATGATGTTGCGCCGCCCCTAAAGCGGCTCCCCCTACCGTACCGATTCTCTGTTGTATGTCAGGCATTTCGCCGCTGATGCGGTTGCGGACAAGGCAGCCCGCGCGCTTTAACCCGTCACCGATTTCCGCTATGGAATTTGTGTCGATCGGTCTGCCGGCCAGTCCGGAATTGCATGCAAGGAGCGCCAGGGTCGCAACATGGCCGTAGCCAAGAAGACGCAAAGCCCGCCCGCCGCCGGCAAACACGCCAAAGTTGGCAATCCGGTTGCGGAATTCGGCAAGGAACAGGAGCTGTCCGCCTATCGGGACATGCTGTTGATCCGGCGCTTCGAGGAAAAGGCTGGCCAGATGTATGGCATGGGCCTGATCGGCGGTTTCTGTCACCTCTATATCGGTCAGGAAGCGGTCGTGATCGGCATGCAGATGGCGCTGAAAGCGGGCGACCAGGTCATCACCGGCTACCGCGACCACGGCCACATGCTGGCCTGCGGCATGGACGCCAAGGGCGTGATGGCCGAACTGACCGGGCGCCGCGGCGGCTATTCCAAGGGCAAGGGCGGCTCGATGCACATGTTCTCCGTGGAAAAGGCTTTCTACGGCGGACACGGCATCGTCGGCGCGCAGGTTTCGCTTGGAACGGGCCTTGCCTTCGCCAACCGCTATCGCGGCAACGACCATGTCTGCCTGACCTATTTCGGCGACGGCGCGGCCAACCAGGGGCAAGTCTATGAGAGCTTCAACATGGCGGAGCTCTGGAAGCTGCCGGTGATCTACATCATCGAGAATAACCGCTACGCGATGGGCACCGCGGTGCATCGCTCCTCGGCGCAGCAGGATTTTTCCAAGCGCGGCACCTCGTTCAACATTCCGGGCGAGCAGGTCGACGGCATGGATGTGCGCGCGGTGAAAGCCGCGGGCGACAAGGCGGTGGCCTGGTGCCGCGAAGGCAACGGCCCCTACATCCTCGAAATGCAGACCTATCGCTATCGCGGCCATTCGATGTCGGACCCGGCCAAATACCGCACCCGCGACGAGGTCGAGAAAGTGCGCTCCGAGCAGGACCCGATCGAGCAAGTGCGCCAGCGCATTCTCAAGAACAAATGGGCGAGCGAGGACGAACTGAAGCAGATCGACGCCAAGGTCCGCGCCGTGGTGAATGAATCGGCGGAATTTGCGACCAACGATCCGGAGCCGGAGCCTGCCGAGCTCTATACCGACATTCTGCGCTGAGGCCTGAGGCCATCGATGTCCGCGCTGGCAAAGACCGTTTTTCTGATTGCCGTGCTCGGCGGGCTGGCGCTCTGGGTCTATGGCGCGGTGACCTATGCGCGCACGCTGCGGGCGATCCGGACGAGCGAAGAGAATGCCGGGATGACCTGGCACGCCATATTCAACTGGTTGTTCGCCTCGCGGCACCTGAAGGGCGAGGCGGCCGTTCACGCCGCCAAGGTCAACAAGGCGGTCTATGGCTTCGTCGTCTGTGTGATTGTTGCGGCCATGGCGGCGATCTTCACCGCCTTCCCGTCCCAAACGGTGAGATAACGAAAGAGCGTCCATGCCGATTGAAGTCCTGATGCCTGCGCTCTCGCCCACGATGGAAAAGGGCAACCTTGCCAAGTGGCTGAAGAAGGAAGGCGATGCCGTCAAATCCGGCGACGTGATCGCGGAAATCGAGACCGACAAGGCGACGATGGAAGTCGAAGCCGTCGACGAGGGCACGCTCGGCAAGATCCTGGTCGCCGAAGGCACGCCCGATGTCGCGGTGAATACGCCGATCGCGGTGCTGCTGGGCGACGGCGAGAAGGCTTCCGACATCAAGGTATCGGCTGCGGCTCCCATTCGGGTCGACCAGCAGCAGAAATTCGCCGAGTTGGCGGCACCCGATGCGCCGCCGAGCGAGGAGCCACAGGCCAGGGCCGAGCCTGTTTCCGCCCTCGAACATGTCAGCGTCATCGCCGAACCCGAGCCGGACGTGCCGGAAGGCACCGAGATGGTGACGCAGACCGTGCGCGAAGCGCTGCGCGACGCCATGGCCGAGGAGATGCGGCGCGACGACAAGGTGTTCGTGATGGGCGAGGAAGTCGCCGAATATCAGGGCGCCTACAAGGTCACGCAGGGGCTGCTGCAGGAATTCGGCGCGCAGCGCGTGGTCGACACCCCGATCACCGAGCATGGCTTTGCGGGCCTGGGCGTCGGCGCAGCACTCGCGGGCCTGAAGCCGATCGTCGAATTCATGACCTTCAATTTCTCGATGCAGGCGATCGACCAGATCATCAATTCGGCGGCCAAGACGCTCTACATGTCGGGCGGCCAGATGGGCGCCTCGATCGTGTTCCGCGGGCCGAACGGCGCCGCCGCCCGCGTCGCCGCCCAGCACAGCCAGGATTACTCGGCCTGGTATTCGCACATTCCGGGGCTGATCGTGATCGCACCCTATACCGCGGCGGACGCCAAGGGACTTCTGAAGGCCGCGATCCGCAATCCCAATCCGGTCGTGTTCCTGGAAAACGAAATTCTCTACGGCCATTCCTTCCCGGTGCCGAAGCTCGACGATTTCGTGCTGCCGATCGGCAAGGCCAAGGTGGTGCGGCCGGGCAATCACGTCACCATCGTCTCGTTCTCGATCGGCATGACCTACGCGTTGAAGGCGGCCGAGGAACTCGCCAAGAAGCACATCATGGCCGAGGTGATCGATCTGCGCACGTTGCGCCCGCTCGACGACGCGACCATCATCGAATCGGTGAAGAAGACCGGCCGGCTGATCACGGTGGAGGAGGGCTGGCCGCAGAACGGCATCGGAGCCGAGATTTCCGCCCGTGTGATGGAGAAGGCGTTCGATTATCTGGACGCGCCGGTCGTGCGCGTCACCGGCAAGGATGTGCCGATGCCTTATGCGGCCAATCTCGAAAAGCTTGCGCTGCCCTCGGTCGCCGACATCGTGAATGCGGCCAAAGCCGTGACCTATCGCTGATCGGACATCATCATGCCGATCAACATCCTGATGCCCGCTTTGTCGCCCACGATGGAAAAGGGCAACCTTGCCAAGTGGCTGAAGAAGGAAGGCGACACGGTCAAATCCGGCGACGTGATCGCCGAGATCGAGACCGACAAGGCCACGATGGAAGTCGAGGCGGTCGACGAGGGCACGCTCGCCAGGATCGTGGTGCCGGAAGGCACCGCCGACGTCCCGGTCAATCAGGTGATCGCGGTGCTGGCCGGCGACGGCGAGGACGTGAAGGCGGCGGCCTCCGGCGCGAAAGCTGCGCCGACTCCGGCTGCAGCCAAGCCCGCGCAAGCCGCTCCCGCACCGTCAGCATCGGCTCCCGTCCCGAAACCTGCGGCGCCGGCCCCGCAGCCCGCAAAAGCCAATGGCGGCGCCCGCATCTTTTCCTCGCCGCTGGCGCGCAGGCTCGCGAAAGCAGCGGGTCTCGACATCGCGAGCATCCAGGGCAGCGGGCCGCATGGCCGTGTGATCGCGCGCGACATCGATGCAGCGAAATCCGGCAAGGGCTTCAAGCCGGCTGCGCCCGCAACGGCTGCGCCCGCGGCACCGCAAATCGCTCCAGGACTTGTTGCTCCAGCTCTTGGCGACGACAAGATCCGCGCGCTCTATGCCGACGGCTCCTACGAGGTCATCCCGCACGACAATATGCGCAAAGTCATTGCGCAACGGCTCACCGCCTCGACCCAGACGATCCCGCATTTCTATCTCACCGTCGACTGCAATATCGGCAAGCTCACCGCGGCGCGTGAGGAGATCAACGCGCAGGCGCCCAAGGACAAGGACGGCAAGCCGGCCTACAAGCTTTCGGTCAACGACTTCGTCATCAAGGCCTTGGCGCTCGCCTTGCAGCGCATCCCGAACGCCAATGTGAGCTGGACCGAAGCCGGCATGCTCAAGCACAAGCATTCCGATATCGGCGTCGCGGTCGCGATGCCGGGCGGGCTGATCACCCCGATCGTGCGCAGCGCGGAGACGAAATCGCTGTCGGCCATCTCCAACCAGATGAAGGATTTCGCGGCGCGAGCGCGAGCGCGAAAGCTGAAGCCGGAAGAATATCAGGGCGGCACCTCGTCGGTATCCAATCTCGGCATGTACGGGATCAAGGATTTCACCGCGGTGATCAATCCGCCGCATGCCACGATCCTTGCGGTCGGCACCGGCGAGGAGCGGGCGATCGTGAAGAACGGCAAGATCGAAGCCGCGATGATGATGAGCGTGACGCTTGTCGTGCGATCACCGCGCGGTCGATGGCGCGCTCGGCGCCGAGCTGCTGGTGGCGTTCAAGACGCTGATCGAAAATCCGGTGATGATGGTGGTGTAAGGGAAAGCTACACAATATGCGCCACGTGTTGGCCATACTTGTGCTTGTCGTTTCCATCTATGTCGGATTTGTACTTTTCGTCGGCCACGGAAGACTTGACGTGGCGAGCTTCGGGTTTGCCGTGCTTTTCTTGGGTGTCTACGGCATACCCGTTCTGATTGCTATCTACCTTTACTATTTCTTGTTTCGGGCCAGTTGGGCGGCAACCCTTGTGTTGGCGGTATTTTCGTTGATTGCGTTCGCTGGAGCGCACCTCGCTAGCGAATCTTGGATGCAATGGTCTGCCTTGGCCTGCGTTCTAGCCGCCGCGGCGTTTGTTCATCATCTCGTCTTATGTCTTGGTCGTTCGTTCGACAACGTCGAAACATCGCAAGAGAAGTGACGTCAACTAGCCCGGCGTCAGCCCCTTGCTCCTGATCACGGCCTGCGCGTCCGGCGTCCGCAGAAAATCGAGCAAAGCGCGCGCGACCTCCTTCGACTTGCCGTCCGACAGCACGCCCATCGAGAACTGCGTCACCTGGTCGAGTTCGGCCGGCAGCGGGCCCAGCAGCTCGGAGCCTTCGACCGCGATCAATTCGGAAATCTGCTGCACGGCGATGTCGGCTTCGCCGCTCACCACGAGCCTGGCGGCCGGCGAAGCGTTCTTCGCCTTCTTCTTCACCTCGTCGAGAATGCCGAGCTTGTTCATGGCAGAATTCGAAATTGTTGCCGCTCAGGCCGCCGGCGGAATAGGCGATCGCCTTCGCTATCGAGCAAGGCCTGGCGCACCGCGGCAGGCGACGAGATATCCGGCTTGCGGCTACCAGCCTTGATCGAAAGCCCGACCTGCGCGCGTGCGATATGGACGCGCTGGCCCGTCACCTTGCCGCTCGCGATCAGCGCGTCGATATTGTCGGCATTGGCGATCAGGAGATCGGCCAGGTCGCCGGACTGGATCTTTTTCACGAGCTGGCCCGAGGGCGCCACCACGAGATGGACCTTGTGGCCGGTCGCGGCCTCGAAACGCGGTGCCAGGTCCATCAGCGAAGTACGCAGCGCTTGCGTGCAAAACACGGTAACTTCGGCGCCGGATGCGCCTCCACCCGGCATCATCGTCATTCCTCCAAGCATGCCCGCAAGCATGGCCGCGCGAGGTCCGGCGCATGACGATCCTCCCTTGTATTTTCTTTGCAGATTAAACCTGCTATCCGGCGGCAACAATTGCCCTTTTCGAGGCTGCCGCCCCGAAATCGACGACAGAATCGGAGACCTCAGTGGCTGACACTTCCTTCGACATCATCATCATCGGCTCGGGTCCCGGCGGCTATGTCACCGCCATCCGCGCGGCGCAGCTCGGTTTCAAGACCGCGATCGTGGAGCGCGATTTCCTGGGCGGCATCTGCTCGAACTGGGGCTGCATCCCGACCAAGGCGCTGCTGCGCTCGGCGGAAATCTACCACTACATGCAGCATGCCAAGGATTACGGGCTGTCGGCCGACAATGTGAAATTCGACGCCGCCGCCGTGATCAAGCGCTCGCGCGGGGTGGCGGGACGCATGAATACCGGCGTCGGCTTCCTGATGAAGAAGAACAAGGTCAGCGTGATCTGGGGCGAGGCCTTCATCGACGCGCCCGGCAAGATCACCGTGAAGGCGTCCAAGACCGAGGCGCCGAAGGGCTCGCTCGGGCCTGGCAGCTATACCGCCAAGCACATCATCGTCGCGACCGGCGCGCGTCCGCGCGTGCTGCCGGGGCTCGAGCCCGACAAGAAGCTGGTCTGGACCTATTTCGAGGCGATGAACCCGGACAAGATGCCGAAGTCGCTGCTGGTGGTCGGCTCCGGCGCCATCGGCATCGAGTTTGCGAGCTTCTATCGCACCATGGGCGCCGAGGTGACCGTGGTCGAAGTGCTGCCGCAAATTCTTCCCGTCGAGGATGCCGAGATCGCCGCCTTCGCGCGCAAGCAATTCGAGAAGCAGGGCATCAAGATTCTCACCGGCGCCAAGGTGACCAAGCTCGACCGCAAGGCCGACAGCGTCGTCGCCACCATCGACGACGGCAAGGGCGGCACCCAATCCATGACCGTGGATCGCGTGATCTCGGCCGTCGGCGTGGTCGGCAATATCGAAAATCTCGGCCTCGAAAAGCTCGGCGTGAAGACCGATCGCGGCACCATCGTGATCGACGGCATGTGCAAGACCAATGTGCCCGGCATCTACGCCATCGGCGACGTCGCCGGTCCGCCGATGCTCGCGCACAAGGCCGAGCATGAGGGCGTGATCTGCGTCGAGGCGATCAAGGGCCTGCATCCGCATGCGATGGACAAGACGCTGATTCCCGGGCTGCACCTATTGTTTTCCGCAGATCGCCTCGGTCGGCCTCACCGAACAGGCGGCGAAGGACAAGAAGCTCGATATCCGGGTCGGACGCTTTCCCTTCATCGGCAACGGCAAGGCGGTCGCGCTCGGCGAAGACCAGGGCATGGCCAAGGTCATCTTCGACAAGAAGACCGGGCAGCTGCTTGGCGCGCATCTGGTCGGGCCGGAAGTCACCGAACTGATCCAGGGCTTCGTGGTCGCGATGAATCTCGAAACCACGCGAGGAAGAATTGATGCACACGATCTTCCCGCATCCGACCCTGTCGGAGACGATGAAGGAAGCCGTGCTCGACGCTTACGGTCGCGTGCTGAATATGTACGGCTCGTCGGAACCAGCATCGAAGACGCTATCGAAATAGCGATCGCTCGCACCAACGAAACGCTTTGGCATCTGCGCTGGTTCGAGGTCATCCAGACGCTCGGCCACATCGAGAACGGCAAGGCCGCGCATTGTCAGGTGCCGCTGAAATTCGCCTTCACCATGGAAGCCGCCGGCCGGCCTAGCCACATATTGCAGGAGGGTGAGGCGCTTGTGTCGGCGGCCTTCTCTCGCCGAATACCCACCGCCGCTCTGGGGAGGACCTCCACCCTTCGGCAGGTCAACACGCAATCCAGCGGACGAAGGTGGCATCGCGGTGCTCGTCTATTTCCGTGTGTGCAGCGATGCTGAACATTTGTCCGATGCGTTCCGGCGTCATAAGATCGGGCAGATCATGCGCGGCAAGGCGCCGGACCAAGCGGCGCAACGAGCCGCCCGCGAATATCGGCGGCAAACGGTTCACTGCACCTTTCTAACATCGGCGCAGCGTATTATTCCCGCAACCACAACCGCCTGCTCGCAAGCGCGGCAGTCATACTTTGGGGCGACCTTGACTTTGCGTCCAGGCGATGACGCGTTTGTATTTGGACCGGATCATCATCGAGAGGTCGTCGCGGAGATCGGAGATGTGAAATGAAGTCCATCGTCCTGGCGTCACTGCTCGCAGTTTTGTCTCCTGGAGAATCAGATCAGTCAGTGATCCGCTGATCGCAGTTCCGACCGAGTGTCCGTCTGGATGCGCTTCGGTTTGCGCAATGTGAAGAAGGACTGGCTCTGGACCAGTGAACTGGACGCGCTGCCTTCGGCTGGACATGCCAGTGCCCGAAGCGCGCCACCGAGCCGTGGCGCCCGAAGGTTCCTGGTTCAAGCGCGCTCTCCTGTCAACGCGGCCGATCCCACCCAGCCATGGCTTGGAGGCTCGTCCCGACCTGCACCCGGCCGCGCGCGATGGCGGCCGCGGCTTCCTCGCCGTGCGTCGATGAAGGCTACCATTCCGAGATCATACGTCCCGCGGCAATTTCCAAGCCAGACTAACCTGCGCGTTCTCATGCCGCGTCGCGGTGCGAGATTTCGATCACGCGGGCGCGGCCGGCCAGTTCCTCGACCAGCGCATTCGCGGCGGCACGATTCTTGGCATCGAGATTGGCGTCCCATTCGTCGAGCAGATAGATCGGCGCATCGGTGTGCCGCACGATCTCTTCCAGCGACTTGATCTGCCGCTCGCCGGACGAGAAACCCTTGCGCTTGCGGCCTTTCGGCTTCGGCTTCTTCCGGGTTCTCGTCCTCGCCGGGATCGGGCTCCTTCTGGGCGAATTCGAAGGCGAGCCGGTCCGAGGTCGGCCAGTAATAGGCGCGGTTCTTGATTTCGGATTTGAGCGCGGCGAGCAGAGTCGATTTGCCCGAGCCGTTGCCGCCGCGCACATTGACGCGACCGCTCGGCGCCGAAAGCAGCAATTTCATCGCCTCGTCGACCGAGGTGACGGTCTGGATCTCGCCGCCCTCGCGCAGCACCAGTTTGTCGAACTTGATGCGCCGGTTGAAATTCGGATCGGGCTCCGGATGCATGTTGTCGGCAATGCCGCCGACTCGGGTCCAGCTCGCCAGCACGTCGTTATATTCGATCGCGAGTTGATGCACCTCGTTGGTCATGTCGATCTGGCGCGGCAGCGTGGCGGCAAGTCCGATCAGGATCGCGGTGTCGCCGGCGTCGCGAAACGCGATATAGGTCAGCGTCGAGAACACGATGGTCAGGCCGATGATGGCGCCGGCGGCGCTCAGGCCTTCGCGCGCCACGATGACCCGGATCGCCGCCTTGAGACATTCGCGCGCGCGGAATTTGAAGCCCTTGAACCAGAGATGCAGATTGTACTTGTTGCCCGAGAACACATTGTCCCAGGCGGTATAGCCATGCGCGGTGACGCGATTGTTCCAGCGCTGGCTGTCGAGATAGATTTCGGTGACGCGATGGCGAACGAAATATTGCATGCCGACGAGGATGATGAAGACCGTCGCATAGGCGACCGGCAACGCGCCGTCGATCTCGGCGCCGAGCACGATGCGCGTTGAAGATCAGCGACAGCAGAACCTTGAGCTGGCCCTCGACCTCGTACATCAGCTTGTAGATGGTGTGGAAAGTCTCGCTGGTCAGAAACGGCTCGACCTGCTCGCGCGCATGACGGTCGCCCAGCAGCGTCGGGATAGTGACGGTTGTCGCGGGCAAAGCGCGCGATATACAGGCCGAAGGCGCGCATGCCGGCGCGTTCGGCGAATACCCAGCTGATCGCACCGGCGGCATAGGACGCGCACTGGACCAGCAGGATCCAGACCAGGTCCATGACAAAGAAGTTGCCGTTGGCAACGTCGCGTCCGACCTTGATCACGAGCCAGGTGGTGGCGGCCGACAACAGCGCCTCGCAAACCAGCAGGAACAGGCAGACATAGAGCGGCCAGCACATCAGGAACCGCACAAACTGCAGTCTGGTAAAGGGTTCGCGAGTCATGGAATGTCCGCCCCGGCTGCATCTTGCAATCTAGCAAGGATCGTCCGCCTTGCGGATAGCCTTCGCAAACCGTAAGTAATGTTTATAACCCATTGAACGCTCATCCGGTTTCAGGCCACGCCGTGACGGTCATCATCGACACGATTTCAAAGGAGCGTCCGCGCCATCCCGAAAAGGCCGGCCGGCCGGACAGTCCGATGCTGCGCAAGCCGGACTGGATCCGGGTCAAGGCGCCGGTATCGCGCGGCTATGCCGCAACCCAGGCGATCGTGCGCGAGAACAGGCTCGTCACCGTCTGCGAGGAAGCGGGCTGCCCGAATATCGGCGAATGCTGGGAGAAGAAGCACGCCACCTTCATGATCATGGGCGACACCTGCACGCGCGCCTGTGCCTTCTGCAACGTCAAGACCGGGCTGCCGGGCGCGCTCGATGCGGATGAGCCGGAGCATGTCGCGGAAGCCGTCGCCAAGCTCGGCCTGTCGCATGTGGTGATCACGTCGGTGGATCGCGACGATCTCGACGACGGCGGCGCGGATCATTTCGCGCGCACCATCGGCGCCATCCGCGCGCAATGCCCCTCGACCACGATCGAAATCCTGACGCCGGATTTCCTGCGCAAGGACGGCGCGCTGGAAAAGGTGGCGGCGGCCAAGCCCGACGTGTTCAACCACAATCTCGAAACCGTGCCGTCGCTCTATCTGACGGTGCGGCCGGGCGCGCGCTATTTCCATTCCATCCGGCTGCTGCAGCGGGTGAAGGAGCTCGATCCGTCCCTGTTCACCAAGTCCGGAATCATGGTGGGGCTGGGCGAGGAGCGCAACGAAGTGCTGCAGCTGATGGACGATCTGCGCAGCGCCGATGTCGATTTCCTCACCATCGGCCAATATCTGCAGCCGACGCGCAAGCATCATCCGGTCGTGCGCTTCGTGACGCCCGACGAATTCAAGTCCTATGAAGCGATAGCCTATGCCAAGGGCTTTCTGATGGTGTCGTCGTCGCCGCTGACGCGCTCGTCGCATCATGCCGGTGAGGATTTTGCGCGATTGAAAGCCGCGCGGCTGGCCCAGGCCTGATCGCGGGCCGCGATGCCCGAATTCCAGACCAGGCGCCGCGTCCGGCACAGCGCCTCCGACATGTTCGATCTGGTCGCCGATGTCGAGCGCTATCCGCAATTCGTGCCGCTCTGCAGCGCGATGAAGCTGCGCAGCCGGACCGAGCAGCCGGACGGCAAGGTCGTCATCGTTGCCGAGATGACGGTCGCCTACAAACTGATCCGCGAGACCTTCCGCAGCCGGGCGACGCTCGATCGCGCGAACTTGCGCATCCTGGTCGAATATCTCGACGGCCCGTTCAGCCGCATGGAAAATCGCTGGGAATTCGCTGCCGTCGAGGACAAGCTCTGCGACGTGAAATTCTTCATCGCCTATGAATTTCGCAGCCGCATGCTCGGCATGCTGATGGGCGCGATGTTCGATACCGCATTCCGCCGCTTTGCCGTCGCGTTCGAGAAACGCGCCGACGAGATCTACGGGCGGGCGTAAAAACTGCTAACGCGCGTCGTGTCTTTGCAGATGCGAAGAAATGACGGCCCATGTGCCAACTGCCAACGGCACCGCCAAGAACATCGCAATCGATCCAAGGTCGCGCGTGGTCGGCGCTCCCGAGATCGCGACTGCCAGCGCCAGAAATGGCAGCGCCACGAGCCCCGCACAGACTCCGACGGCGCCGAGAATCGCCTTGATGTTCGACTTCGGAAAGATGAAACGCGTGATCGCTGTGGCGCCCAGGCCGATTGCATAGCCCGCGACGATTATGGGGAGTACGTCGTATATCAGAATGTCGCTTTCGCTGAGCGAATGGCCTTGCCGGACCATTCGGGATGTCGGCCATTCGAAATACGCAATGAATAGCGCGAACGCAGCGACCACAAAGGCCAGGCACACCGTGATCGCCAATGGTGTCCTGTCATGCGCACTCATCCGCCACGCGGCGCAAGCGCCGGCTCCCGCTCCGCGAGATCGTGCAGCATCCGGAAGGCCTGCAACACCGATTGCTTGCGCACCTCGGCCCGGCCGATATTGCCGAAGCGCTTCTCGGCATGGACGAATTGTCCGCTGCGCGCAGGCGGCCCCGAAATGCACCAGTCCGACCGGCTTTTCCGCGCTGCCGCCATCGGGCCCGGCGATTCCGGTGACGGACACCGCGAGATCGACCGGCGCATGCGCCAGCGCGCCGCGCGCCATTTCTTCCGCGGTCTCGCCGGCTGACCGCGCCATGGGCCTTCAAGCGTTGCCGCCGATACGCCGATCATGTCCTGCTTGGCCTGGTTGGAATAGGTGATGAAGCCGCGGTCGAGGATGCTGGAGACGCCGGGAATTTCGGTCAGCGTGCCGGCGACGAGGCCTGCCGTGCAGGATTCGGCGGTCGCCACGGTGAGGTTCTTGCGCTTGCAGATGTCGAGCAGACGTTTCGCTGCTTCCACGATGTCGTCATCGAGCATGGCGGCTTAACGCTCAAGGCAGCCGGATCGTTGCGGTGGCATAGGCGGCCATGCCTTCGCGGCGGCCGATGAATCCCATCATCTCGTTGGTCGTCGCCTTGACCCCGACCCGATCTGGGGTGATGCCGGCAATCTCGCGCAATGCGCGCGCGCATGGCGTCGCGATGCGGACCGATCTTCGGCGCTTCGCTGACGATGGTCACATCGAGATGTGCGATCATGCCGCCGCGTGCCTTCAGCCGGTCGACGGCGAAGCTGCAGGAAACGGTCGGAGGTGGCGCCGCGCCATTTCGGATCGCTCGGCGGAAAATGCGCGCCGATATCGCCGTCGGCGAGCGCGCCGAGAATGGCATCGACCAGCGCATGCAGCACCACGTCGGCGTCGGAATGCCCGGACAGCCCGCGGTCATGGGCGATGCGCACGCCGCCGAGCATGACGTGATCGCCGTCGCCAAAGGCATGCACGTCGAAGCCCATGCCGGTGCGGATGTCGGAAAGCTTTTCGATCAGCATCGCTTCGGCTCGCAGGAAATCGTCGGGCGTGGTGAGTTTGATGTTGGTAACTTCACCCTCGAAAGTCGAGACCGGCAGTCCCGCCCATTCGGCCAGCGCGGCATCGTCGGAAAAGTCGAGCTGGCCCTGCGCGTGCGCGCGCTCGATGCGCGTCGAGCAAGCGGCTGGAAGCGGAAAACCTGCGGGGTCTGCACGAAGCGCAGAGTCGTTCGATCGATGGTGCGCAGCACATGCCCGCCGTCGTCGACCTGCTTCACGGTATCGATCACCGGCAAGGCGGGTATGGCGGCACCGTCGTCGCGCGCGCGGCCTCAAACCCGCGCGCCAGCAAAGCCGGGAGAGGCGAAAGGCCGGGCCGCATCATGAATGAGCACGAAATCGGGACCGGCCGCGGCCAGCGCCTCCAGTCCCGCCAGCACCGAAGCCTGCCGGGTCGCGCCGCCGAATACCGGTTCCGGCAGTTCAAATCCCTGCGATGCCGCTTCGAACAGCTTTCGGTCGTCAGGGTGAATGACGATCTGGATCGGCCCGACATCGCCACATTCGGCCAGCAAGGAAAGGCTTCGGCGAAGCGCCGAGAGTGCCGGCTAAAGGCCTGTATTGCTTCGGAATTCCGTCGCCGCTTCGGGTACCGCGGCCGGCCGCGAGCAACACCGCCGCCGCACCGGAAAGATGGATTGTTACCGGGCACGGCAGCGACCGTTGGCGCGGCAAGCCATGCACATAAAGTGGGACTTTTTGCACTGCAGCACTTGTGTCATGACTGGTTTTGGCTAAACTCTAAGCAACAGTCAGACGGCCTAATTTTTAGGCAGAAATGCCAGGATGAGCATCACCACCTCTAACAATCCCATCAATGTGGGGCCGGTCGAATTGCCGAACCGGGTCGTGCTGGCCCCGATGTCCGGGCGTAACCGACGCTCCGTTTCGGCGGGCCGTGGAATCGATGGGCGCCGGCCTTGTCGTATCCGAGATGGTGGCAACCGCAAAGCTCGCGGGCGGCAAGCGCGACGCGGTGCTGCGTGCCGATGGACGCGGGGTCGCGATCCATGCGGTCCAGCTTGCCGGCTGCGAGGCGCGCTGGATGGGCGAGGGCGCCCGGATCGCGGCAGGATTCCGGCGCCGACATCATCGATATCAATATGGGCTGCCCGGCCAAGCACGTGACCAACGGGCAGTCGGGCTCGGCGCTGATGCGCGATCTCGACCATGCGCTGACGCTGATCGAGGCGACCGTGTCGGCGGTGCAGGTGCCGGTCACCCTGAAGATGCGGCTCGGCTGGGACCACGATTGCATGAACGCGCCCGAACTTGCGCGGCGCGCGCAGGAGGCGGGCGTGAAGCTCGTCACCGTGCATGGCCGCACCCGCAATCAGTTCTACAAGGGCAGCGCCGATTGGCGCGCGGTGCGCAAGGTGAAAGACGCGGTTTCGATCCCGCTCGCGGTGAATGGCGACATCAACAGCCTCGAGCGATGCGCGCGAAGCGCTCGCGCAATCGGGCGCCGACCTGGTGATGATCGGACGCGCGGCGCTCGGCCGCCCGTGGCTGCCCGGGATGATCGCTCGCGCGCTCGCCGGCGGGACCGCCGAAGACGACGCCGCAGCTTGCGCAGCAGCACGACATCGCCGCCGACCTGTATCGCGAGATGGTCGATCCATCACGGCATCGAAATCGGACGCCGCCATGCACGCAAGCATCTGGCGGCGGCGATCGATCTGGCCGGCGAGCATCGCGGGCGTGAGCGACGACGGAGATCAAGGGCTGGCGCCAGCAGGTGCTGACCGCCGAAACTCCGCAGGAAACGCTGGCGCAATTGCAGCGCGCCTATGACGCATTTCAGGCCCATTCGAGCCGTCTGCGGGCCTTGCCTGGAAGGCCGCGGCATGAAGCTCAATTCCGCCGCGCCTCGATATGCGCAGGGTCCGGAGGCCGTGGTCAACGCGCTGCCGCTGCCGGTCGTCGTGATCGCGCCCGACGGCAAGATCATCGATGCCAATTCCGCCGCCGAATCCTTCTTCGAGGTTTCGGTGCCGCTGCTGAAGCGGCATCTGCTGCGCGAGCTCGTTCCGTTCGGCATCTCCGCTGCTGTCGCTGGTCGATCAGGTGCGCGAACATGGCGGCGCGGTCAACGAATACCGGGTCGATCTGTCGACCCCGCGCAATCCCGGCGAACATATCGTCGACCTCTACGTCGCGCCGTTGCCGGAACGGCCCGGCCATGTCGTGGTGATGCTGCAGGAGCGCACGATCGCCGACAAGATGGACCGCCAGCTCACCCATCGCGGCGCCGCGCGCTCGGTCAGCGCGCTGGCCGTCGATGCTGGCGCATGAAATCAAGAATCCGCTGTCGGGCATCCGCGGCGCCGCGCAATTGCTCGAACAATCCGCCGGCGACGAAGACCGCACGCTGACGCGGCTGATCTGCGACGAGGCCGACCGCATCGTGAAGCTGGTCGACCGCATGGAAGTGTTCGCCGACGAACGTCCGGTCGAGCGCGAGCCGGTCAACATCCATGCCGTGCTCGAACATGTGAAGCGGCTCGCGCAATCCGGCTTTGCGCGCCACATCCGTTTCGTCGAGGAATACGACCCGTCGCTGCCGCCGGTTCTGGCCAATCGCGATCAGCTCGTGCAGGTGTTCCTGAACCTCGTGAAGAACGCCGCCGAGTCGATCGGGGAGACCGCGATCGACGGCGAGATCCAGATCACGACCGCATTCCGTCCGGGCGTGCGCCTGACGCTGCCGGGCAGCCGCTCGCGGGTGTCGCTGCCGATGGAATTCTGCATCAAGGACAACGGCCCGGGAGTTCCCGCCGATCTGCTGCCGCACCTGTTCGACCCGTTCGTGACCACCAAGACCGTCGGGATCTGGCCTCGGACTTGCATTGGTGGCGAAGATAATCGGCGATCACGGCGGCATCATCGAATGCGAATCCCAGTCCGAGGCACACGATCTTCCGGATCCTGATGCCGATGTATGCGGGAAACGGTTCAGGCGCGCTTCCGTTGGAGACGACCGAACCCGCGGTGGAGACCCAATCACAATGAGTAACCGAGGCCGATGATGCCCGCGGGAAACATACTCGTCGCCGACGACGACGCCGCGATCCGGACGGTCCTCAACCAGGCGCTGTCGCGCGCCGGCTATGAAGTCCGCTCGACCAGCAACGCCGCGACGCTTTGGCGCTGGGTCAGCCAGGGCGAGGGCGACCTCGTCATCACCGACGTGGTGATGCCGGACGAAAATGCGTTCGACCTGATGCCGCGCATCAAGAAGTTGCGGCCGGACCTGCCGATCATCGTGATGAGCGCGCAGAATACGTTCATGACGGCGATCCGCGCCTCCGAGCGCGGCGCCTATGAATATCTGCCCAAGCCGTTCGACCTGAAGGAATTGATCGGCATTGTCGGGCGCGCGCTTGTCCGAACCGCAAGGACAGGCCGCGCAGCGCCGCGCGCCAAGCCGGACGAAATCGATCGTCGATTCCGCTGGTCGGACGCTCGCCGGCGATGCAGGAAATCTACCGGCTGCTGGCGCGGCTGATGCAGACCGATCTCACCGTGATGATCACGGGCGAGTCCGGCACCGGCAAGGAACTGGTCGCGCGCGCGCTGCACGATTACGGCAAGCGCCGCAGCGGCCCCTTCGTCGCCATCAACATGGCGGCGATCCCGCGCGACCTGATCGAATCCGAATTGTTCGGACACGAGAAGGGCGCCTTCACCGGCGCCAATACCCGCTCCTCCGGCCGGTTCGAACAGGCGGAGGGCGGCACGCTGTTCCTCGACGAGATCGGCGACATGCCGATGGAGGCGCAGACGCGGCTGCTGCGCGTGCTGCAGCAGGGCGAATACACCACGGTCGGCGGCCGCACGCCGATCAAGACCGATGTGCGGATCATCGCCGCGACCAACAAGGACCTGCGTATCCTGATCCAGCAGGGACTGTTCCGCGAAGACCTGTTCTTCCGCCTCAACGTGGTGCCGCTGCGGCTGCCGCCGTTGCGCGAGCGCGCCGAGGACGTGCCCGATCTGATCCGCCATTTCTTCGCACATCGCCGAGCGCGAGGGTCTGCCGCACAAGCAGATCGACCAGGCGGCACAGGAACGGCTGAAGAAGTATCAATGGCCCGGCAATGTGCGCGAACTGGAAAATCTCGCGCGCCGGCTTGCGGCGCTCTATCCGCAGGAAATCATCACGCTGGCGGTCGTCGAATCCGAACTGACCCAGCCGTCGATGACGCAGGACGTCGAAGCCGGCACGCCGGACTCGCTCTCGGCTGCGGTCGAACGCAATCTGACGCGCTATTTCTCGGGCTTCGCCGGACGGCCTGCCGCCGCCCGGTCTGTATCACCGCGTCTTGCGCGAAGTGGAATATCCGCTTCTGACCGCGGCGCTGGCGGCGACGCGCGGCAACCAGATCCGTGCCGCCGACCTGCTCGGCGTCAACCGCAATACGCTGCGCAAGAAGATCCGCGACCTCGATATCCAGGTCATCCGCACCACGACCTGACGTTTGCTCCGTCGGTCAGGCGCTCCGGCAAAAAAGCCACACAGGTTGCCGCGGAAATGTCGCAATCGCGCAACATTGTTGTATAATTACATCATTCGTTGCGGGCACGCCATGGGCCGCCCGCATCCCAAATCGCAATTCGGGGGGCGATGGCTACCGCGGACCATTCCTTGCCGCTTGAGAAAACCGGCGCGCTCGCCGGCCGCCGCATGTCGTTCCGGCTGATCGGATCGATTGCGGTCGGCGTGGCGCTGTTGTCGGCGCTCGCGACCTTCCTCGTTCTGTCGGGCCTGACGCCGCTGCCGCCGACCCACAATGTCGTCGTCAGCCTGCTCGGCATCAACGCGCTTGCGGCGTTCGTGCTGATCGCCATCATCGGGCGCGAAGTCGCACGCATCGTGCGGGCGCGTCGCGTCGGACGCGCCGGCGCGCAATTGCATGTGCGAATTGTCGGCCTGTTCGCGATCATTGCGGCGGTGCCGACCATCCTGGTCGCGATCGTCGCCACCATCACGCTCGATCGCGGCCTCGACCGTTTCTTCTCGGTGCGCACCAAGGCGATCATCGAAAATTCGCTGATGGTGTCGGAAGCCTATCTGCGCGAGCACGCCCAGATGATCCGCGCGCGACATTCTCGCCATGGCGCAGGACGTGGCGCGCGCCAAGCCGCTATTCGATTCCGACCGCGAACGCTTTCAGCAGTTCCTCGCCGCCCAAACCACCATCCGCGGGCTGCCGCTGGCGGTGATCCTGAACGGCGATCTGGAAGTGATCGAACGCACGAATGTGCGCGCCACCCAGGATTTCGCGATCCCGAACAAGGATGTTCTGAAGACCCTGAGCGACACCGAGCCGCAGGTCGCGCTGATCCCGGAATCCAACTATGTCGCGAGCGTCATCAAGCTGCGCGGCTACGACAATCTCTTTCTCTATGTCGTCCGGCTGATCGATCCGCGCATCGTCGCGCAATTGCGCGAGACTCGCGCGAGCGTCAGCGACTACGCCGCTCATGGAATCGAGACGGCTCGGCGTCACCGTCGCCTTCGGCCTGATGTATACGGTGATCGCGCTGATCGTGCTGCTGTCGGCGGTGCTGATCGGATTGAACTTCGCCAACCGGCTGGTGGCGCCGATCCGCCGCCTGATCGACGCCGCCAATGTGGTCGCGACCGGCAATCTCCATGTCCAGGTGCCGGTGCACAAATCCGAAGGCGATCTCGGCCAGCTCGGCAAGACCTTCAACCGCATGACGCATGACCTGCGCACCCAGCGCGACGACCTGGTCAACGCCCGCGACCTGATCGACAGCCGCCGGCAGATTCGGCGAGGCGGTGCTGGCGGGCGCCAGCGCCGGCATCATCGGCGTCGATCATGAGGGCAAGATCAGCATTCTCAACCGTTCCGCCGAGCAACTGATCGGGTCGCCCGGCAGCCGATCTGACCGGCAAGCCGCTGCTGGAGGTGGTGCCGGAGCTTTCCGAATTGATCGGTCAGGCGATGGAAAGCGGTCAGCGGCTGGCGCAGGGCCAGGTCACGATGAGCCGCAAGGGCAGGGACCGCAACCTCTCGGTGCGGGTGACGAGCGAACAGACCGCCGACGCCGTGCACGGTTATGTGGTCACGCTCGACGACATCACCGAACTCGTCTCGGCGCAGCGCACCTCGGCCTGGGCGGACGTCGCGCGCCGCATCGCGCATGAAATCAAGAACCCGCTGACGCCGATCCAGCTTTCGGCCGAACGGCTGCGAAGAAAATACGGCAAGGTCATCACCGAGGACCGCGCGATTTTCGAGCAATGCACCGACACCATCGTGCGCCAGGTCGACGACATCCGCCGCATGGTCGATGAATTCTCCCGCTTCGCCCGCATGCCGAAGCCGGTGATGCAGCCCGAGGACGTCGCCGATACCGTGCGGCAGGTGGTATTCCTGATGCGGGTCGGTCATCCCGATATCGATATCGACTTGTCGATCAGCGAGGATCCGATGCCGGCACGCTTCGACCGGCGTCTGGTCTCGCAGGGGCTCACCAACATCATCAAGAACGGCACCGAGGCGATCGGCGCGTTGCCGGAAGGCGCCGGCAAGGGCCGCATCGTGGTGACGGCGACCCGCGAAGGCGAGCAGGTCGAATATCGATGTGATCGACAACGGCATCGGGTTGCCGAACGAAAACCGCGTCGCGCCTGCTCGAGCCCTATGTCACCACACGCGAGAAGGGCACGGGGCTCGGCCTCGCAATCGTCGGTAAGATTCTGGAAGAGCATGGCGGCGGCATCGAGCTGCACGATGCGGCGGAAAAGATCGCGGGTCAGCGCGGCGCGTGGGTGCGCTTGCACTTTGCCGTCAATCCGCCGCAAGCCAGCGCCACCAATTCAACGGACGAAGACAGAATCCAAGCGTGCGGGCGGTGGGGCGACATGAGCGCAGAAATTCTGATTGTCGACGACGAGGCCGATATCCGCGAACTGGTCTCGGGCATCCTGCAGGACGAAGGCTATGCGACGCGCACCGCGCGCGACGGCGACGATGCGCTGAACGCGATCAAGACGCGGCGGCCGAATCTGGTGTTTCTCGACATCTGGCTGCAGGGCAGCCAAGCTCGACGGCCTGCAGCTGCTCGACGCCGTCAAGGATGAATTATCCCGATCTTCCGGTCGTGATGATTTCCGGCCACGGCAACATCGAGACCGCGGTCGCCGCCATCAAGCGCGGCGCCTACGACTTCATCGAAAAGCCGTTCAAGGCCGATCGCCTGGTGCTGGTCGCGGACCGCGCGCTCGAAAATTCGCGGCTCAAGCGCGAAGTCAAGGAGCTGAAGGCGATCTCGCCGTTGCCGTCCGACCGTGATCGGCAAGTCGCCGGCGATGAATCAGCTCCGCCAGACGATCGAGAAGGTCGCGCCGACCAACAGCCGCATCATGATCATCGGCCCGTCGGGCTCCGGCAAGGAGCTTTGCGCGCGCACCATCCATGGCTTGTCGAGCCGCGCCAGCGGGCCGTTCGTGGTCATCAATGCCGCCGCCATCACGCCGGAATCGATGGAAATCGAACTGTTCGGCGTCGAACAGGCGAATGGCAGTCAGCCGCGCAAGGTCGGCGCGCTCGAAGAGGCGCATGGCGGCACGCTGTTCATCGACGAAATCGCCGACATGCCGCGCGAGACCCAGAACAAGATCCTGCGCGTGCTGGTCGACCAGACCTTCCAGCGCGTCGGCGGCAATTCCAAGGTGCACGGTCGACGTGCGCATCATCTCGTCGACCGCGCGCAATCTCGAAGCGGAGATCGCCGCCGGCCGCTTCCGCGAGGACCTCTATCACCGGCTGTCCGTGGTGCCGATCCGGGTGCCGCCGCTGGCCGAGCGGCGCGAGGACATTCCGGAGCTGGTCGATTATTTCATGGATCAGATTTCGCTGGCGACCGGCCTGCCCAAGCGCACCATCGGCGAGACGCGATGGCGGTGCTGCAATCGCATGACTGGCCGGGCAACGTCCGCCAGCTGCGCAACAACGTCGAGCGGCTGATGATCCTGGCCGGCGGCGACCCCGATGCCGTCGATCAGCGCCGACATGCTGCCGCAGGATGTCGGCTCGATGGTGCCCTCGATGCCGAACGGCAATGGCGGCGAGCAACTGATGAGCCTGCCGCTGCGCGAAGCGCGCGAGATGTTCGAGCGCGAATATCTGGTGGCGCAGATCAGCCGCTTCGGCGGCAACATCTCGCGCACCGCCGAATTCGTCGGCATGGAGCGCTCGGCGCTGCATCGCAAGCTGAAGGCGCTCGGCATCGGCTGACCGCGCAAAGAGAATATCAGCCGTGTCGCGCATCGCCTATGTCAACGGTCGCTATCTGCCGCGCCGCGAGGCGGTCGTCTCCTTCGAGGATCGCGGCTATCAGTTCGCCGACGGCGTCTATGAAGTCTGCGAGGTGAGGGAAGGCCGCCTGATCGACGAGCGCCGGCATCTGGAGCGGCTCGAGCGCTCGCTGTCGGAATTGCGGATCGCGTTGCCGATGCCGCTTTCGGCGCTGAGCGTCGTGCTGCACGAGGTGGTGCGGCGCAACCGCGTGCGCGACGGCATCGTCTATCTGCAGATCACCCGCGGCGTGGCGCGGCGCGACCATGCCTTTCCGCCGCCCGGCACCCGGCCCGGCATCGTCGTCAGCGCGAGCCGCATCGATCCGGCCAGGACCGAGGCGATCGCGGCCGAGGGCATCGCGGTGATCACGCTGCCGGACAATCGCTGGGACCGCGTCGACATCAAGTCGATCGCGCTGCTGCCCAACGTGCTGGCCAAGCAGGCGGCGCAAGGAGCAGGGCGCCCGCGAGGCCTGGTTCGTGCGAGCGACGGCACCGTGACCGAGGGCTCGTCCTCCAATGCCTGGATCGTCACCCGCGACGGCGCGCTGGTCACCCGCCAGGCCGACCGGGCGATCCTGCGCGGCATCACCCGCACCGTGCTGCTCGACGTGCTGCGCGGCCCACGGTCTGGCGCTGGACGAGCGCCCGTTTACCGTCGAGGAGGCGCAAGGCGGCGCGCGAGGCCTTCATCACCTCGGCCAGCCAGATCGTGATGCCGGTCGTGCGGATCGACGGGCAGCCGGTGGGCAACGGCGCGCCGGGCCTGGTCGCCGGCGCGCTCCGGCGGGATTTCCACCGCTTTGCTGAAAAATCATGACAATTGGTCGCGCCGGAGCGGTGCGACCGGCGCTGCAAGTTGCGACTTGCGTGGCCTGCCGCCGTGCCATCTAATGACGGCTCCCGGACCTCGTGGGGGACAAACGAGGTTGATCGGGCTTGGATTCAACAACTGGCTTCAACAATCGGCAATCAATAATTTCGGCGATCGGTCTATCGGGAACTGGGCAAAAAACGTCTCGCGGCAGCATCGCCAGCGGGCAAAAAAATGGAACGCACGGCCATGGCAGCCGAACGAGCCAAAATCTGCAAGACACCTTCCTCAATCACGTCCGCAAGAGCAAAATCCCGCTCACGATCTTTCTGGTGAACGGCGTGAAGCTGCAGGGCGTCGTCACCTGGTTCGACAATTTCTGTGTGCTGCTGCGCCGCGACGGGCATTCGCAGCTGGTCTACAAGCATGCGATTTCGACGATCATGCCGGGTCATCCGATCCAGCTGTTCGAAGGCGCCGAGGAAGCGCCGCCGGGAGAAAAGGGCTAGTTGGAGCCACGCCGCCGCGATGCCGACATCCGGCCGTCTGACCCAGGAGCAATCCCGGGCCAGTGACCGGCCGTGCGCTCGTGGTCGGGCCCATCTGCGACGCGCAGAACGCGCCCGCGACGCCGGCGCGGAGCGCGACGCGCTCGCCGCAGGCGCGGCTCGAGGAGGCGGTCGGGCTCGCGCGCGCCATCGATCTCGACGTGGTCGAGACCGGCATCGTCACGCTCAGCGAGATCCGCCCGGCGACCTATCATCGGCAAGGGCAAGGTCGAGGAGATCGCCGGCCTGATCAAGGCGCGCGAGATCGATCTCGTGGTGATGGATTGCGCGCTGTCGCCGGTGCAGCAGCGCAATCTCGAAAAGGCCTGGGCGCGCCAAGGTGCTCGACCGCACCGGGCTGATCCTCGAAATCTTCGGCCAGCGCGCGCAGACGCGGAGGGCGCGCTGCAGGTCGAGCTCGCGCATCTGACCTACCAGAAGAGCCGGCTGGTGCGCTCCTGGACCCATCTCGAGCGCCAGCGCGGCGGCTTCGGCTTCCTCGGCGGGCCCGGCGAAACCCAGATCGAGGCCGACCGCCGCCTGATCGAGGAGCGCATCGCGCGCATCGAGGCGCGAGCTGGAAAAGGTCAAGAAGCGCCGCAAGCTCCATCGCGAGAGCCGGCGAGCGGGTGCCGTATCCGATCGTGGCGCTGGTCGGCTACACCAATGCCGGCAAGTCGACGCTGTTCAACCGCATGACGCGGGCGCGGGTGCTCGAAGCCGACATGCTGTTCGCGACGCTCGATCCGACGTTGCGCGCGGTCGAGCTGCCGCACGGCGCCAAGGTCATCCTGTCCGATACCGTCGGCTTCATCTCCGACCTGCCGACCATGCTGGTCGCGGCCTTCCGCGCGACGCTGGAGGAGGTGATCGAGGCCGACGTGATCCTGCATGTGCGCGACGTCTCGCATGGCGACACCGAGGCGCAGATCGCGCGACGTGCAGGAAGTGCTGAGCGGTCTCGGCATCGACGAACAGCGCCGCGACCGGGTGATCGAGGTCTGGAACAAGATCGACCGGCTGTCGCGGCGAGGACCGCGAGACGATCGAAAACCGCGCGGCGCGCAGCGATCCGGAGCACCGGCCGATCCTGGTCTCGGCGCTGACGGGCGAGGGCATCGACACGCTGCTGGCGGCCATCGAGGAGCGGCTGTCGGAGACCCGGCTGGTGATCGATCTGGTGCTCGACGGATCGGACGGCGCCGGGTTGTCCTGGCTGCACCGGAACACCGAAGTGATCGCCAAATCGGTCGGCGAGGACGGCCGGATCGCGATCGTCGGTGCGGGCCGATCCGGCCAAGGCCGGTCAGGTGCGGGCGCGCTTCGCCGCGACCGCGCTGGCGTCCTGAGCAGGGCCTCTCGGCCGCTTTCGCCTCGTCCCAGAGCGCATCCATTTCCGCGAGCGTGGCCTCGGCCGGCGTCTTGCCGTGCTTCGCGAGCGCGCCTCGATCGACCGCGAAGCGGCGCTCGAACTTGGCGTTGGTGGCGCGCAAGGCCGCCTCGGGATCGACGTCCAGATGGCGCGCCAGATTGACCAGCGCGAACATCAGGTCGCCGATCTCGCCCGCGGCCGCGGCATGGTCGCCTGCCGTCGAGCGCGGCTTCGATCTCGTCGGTTTCCTCGCGGATCTTGGCGAGCACCGCGCGCGGATCGTTCCAGTCGAAGCCGACCTTGGAGGCCTTCTGCTGCAGCTTGAGCGCGCGGGTGAGGGCCGGCAGGCCGGCCGGAATGCCGGCGAGGGCGCCCGCCTCGTCGTTGCGGCGCCTCGGCCGCGCCGCCGCGCCGCTCGGCCTTCTCCTCGGCCTTGATCCGGTCCCACAGGCCCTTGACCTCGTCCGGGGTCAGATCGCCGCGTATCGCCGAAGACATGCGGATGCCGCCGGATCAGCTTCTCGGTGATCGACTGCACCACGTCGCCGAAATCGAACGCGCCTTGCTCCTGCGCCATGCGGGCATGGAACACGACCTGCAGCAGCAGGTCGCCGAGTTCGTCCTTCAGATCGTCGAGATCGCCGCGCGCGATCGCATCGGCGACCTCGTAGGCTTCCTCGATCGTGTATGGCGCGATGGTCGCGAAATCCTGCTTCAGGTCCCACGGGCAGCCGGTCTCGGGCGTGCGCAGCGCCGCCATGATCTCGATCAGACGCTGGATATCGCGGGAGGGTTTCATGGCGTCGATCTGGCAAGCCGCGGAGCCGGCATCACAAGCGGTTTCGACCGCCATCCCCAATTGGCTGGCCCGGTCAACCTGATTCGCATAAGACATATTATGGAATATATTTGGATCGGTCTGCAGCTCGGTCTGAAACAGGCTAGCGAGTTATCCTCACGCGGTCATGACTTGTCCTCATCCTGACTTTTTGCGTGCGTTACTCAGTGAGCTTGGCGGAGATCTGCAAAAGCTTCATCTGCGCTACCTCAAACCGAAATCTGCATGCCGTCATAGGCCGGCTCGACATTCGGCGGCAGCGTTTCGCGCAAGGCGTCGTAGTCGAGATCGGTATGCATGTTGGTCAGCACGGCGCGCCTCGGCTTCAGCCGGCCGATCCAGTCGAGCGTCTGCGACAGCGAGAAATGGCTCGGATGCGGCGTATGGCGCAGCGCGTCCACGATCCACAGATCGAGGCCCGTCAGCGCCGCCGCGCTGTCGTCCGGCATGCCGACCAGGTCGGCCGAATACGCCACATTGCCGAACCGGAAGCCGAGCGACGGGATATCGCCGTGGTCCTGCAGGACCGGCAAGGCCGTGATCGGGCCGCCGTCGCCCTCGATGGTCACCGGCTTGCCCGGCACCAGCCGGTGCTCGGTCAGGATCGGCGGATAGTCGCTGCCGGGCGGCGTCATGAAGCAATAGCCGAAGCGCGCATGCATGGCGCGCGAGGTCGGCTCGTCGAGATAGGCATCGAGCCGGCGGCGGTGGCGGATGAACAGCCCGCGCAGATCGTCGATGCCGTGGGTGTGGTCGGCATGCTCGTGGGTGAACAGCACGCCGTCGAGCTTGGTCGACGTCGGCATCCAGCAATTGCTCGCGCAGGTCCGGCGACGTGTCGACCAGCACCTGGGTCTTGCCGTCCGGCAGCCGCGCGCTCGACCAGGATCGAGCAGCGGCGCCGTCGGTTCTTCGGATTGTTCGGATCGCAGGCGCCCCAGCCGAGCGCCGGCCGCGGCACACCGCCGGATGAGCCGCAGCCGAGGATGGTGAGTGTCGAGCGTTCATGCGGCGGCTGAAATATTGCGCGGCATTTTGCTGAAAAGCCGGAAGAAATTTTCGGTGGTCTGGCGCGCGATCTCGGCCTCCGAGACGCCGCGCGTCTCGGCCAGCGTCTTGGCGGTCTCGACCACATAGGCCGGCTCGTTGCGCTTGCCGCGATATTTGCCGGGCGCGAGATACGGCGCGTCGGTCTCGACCAGAATGCGGTCGGCCGGCAGCGAGGCCGCGATATCGCGCAGGTTCTGCGAATTCTTGAAGGTCAGGATGCCGGTGAAGGAGATGTGCAGCCCGAGCGCGATAGCGCGGCGGGCGAGGTCGGTGCCGCCGGTAAAGCAATGCAGGACGGCCGGGAAGGCCCCCTTCCCGGTTTCCTCCTCCAGAATCCGCGCCATGTCGTCGTCGGCCTCGCGCGAATGGATCACCAGCGGCAGGCCGGTTTCGCGGGCAGCGGCAATGTGCGCGCGGAAGCCCTGTTCCTGCGCGGCGCGCGGGCTCTTGTCGTAGAAATAATCGAGGCCGGCTTCGCCGATCGCCACCACCTTGGGATGGGCGGTCAGCGCCACGAGGTCGGCGGCGGCGATATCGAGTTCCTCGTGCGCGTTGTGCGGATGCGTGCCGACCGAGCAGAACACGTCGTCGAAGCGCTCGGCGATCGCGAGCAGGTCCGGCAGCTTGCGCACCCGGGTCGAGATCGTGACCATGCGGCCGACGCCGGCCGCCCGCGCGCGCGCAACGATGCCGTCGAGATCGTCGGCGAAATCCGGAAAATCGAGATGGCAATGGCTGTCGACCAGCATGTCAGTCTTTCGTCTTGCCGCTTTCCATCCAATCCGAGAATGGCGTTCTTGTCGACATGCTCGGCCTGCAGGTCAATCACAAAAGGCAGCCTGCGGCCCTTGACCCGCAACGTAATCCAGGGCGCGTCGACCGAAACCCGGCCGGTCGCCTTGCCCTTGTATGTCGTGGCGCCGGTGAGTTCCGACAAGGTCGATCGCGATAGCGGAACGGCAACAGAAAGCCGAGCGACGTCAATTCGAGCCGGTCGCCGTCGCGCCGGATGCGCGTGAGATAGACGCGGCCATAGACCAGCATCCCGATCAGCGGCGCGAACGCGACCGCCAGCATCAGCAGCGCGATAATGTAGCGCTGGCCTGCCGGCCGCAGCGATGCCGCCGTCGCCCGCCGCAAGCCCGTAGGTCTGCGCGATCACCGAGGACCAGTAAAGCCAGCCGAGCGACCAGACGATCGTGCCGAGCACGACCAGCCGCGCTTTCCGGGCCTGGCGCTGGTTCTCGAACAGAAGTTCGGCCATCGCCGCGGCTCAGGCCCTGGCTTCGGACTTGTCCGCTTCCGGCTCGACATAGCGCGGGAACACCGCCGCCGGCGCCGGCAGCGTGATGCCGGGCTCCAGCCGGTGCGCACCGCCGAGCTTGTCGAAATCCCGCTCGTCCGGCCGGCACGCCGAGCAGGTCGAGCAGCTTGCCGGCCGAGTCCGGCATGAAGGGCTGGGCCAGGATCGCGACCTGCCGGATCACCTCGGCGGTGACATAGAGCACCGTGCCCTGCCGCGCCGGATCGGTCTTGGCCAGCGCCCAGGGCGCCTCGCCCGCGAAATAGCGGTTGGCGTCGGCGACCACGGCCCAGACCTGATTGAGCACCTGATGCAGCTGCTTGCGTCTTCATCGCCTCGCGCGCGCCCGCGATCATCGCGTCGGCCGCGGCCAGGATCGCCTGATCGTTGTCGGAGAACACGCCCGGCGCCGGCAGCACGCCGCCGAGCTGCTTTGCGATCATCGACAGCGAGCGCTGCGCGAGATTGCCGAGATCGTTGGCAAGCTCGGCATTGATGCGCGCTGGCGATCGCCTCATAGCTGTAATTGCCGTCCTGCCCGAACGGCACTTCGCGCAGGAAGAAATAGCGCACCTGATCGACGCCGAAGGTGTCGGCAAGCGTGAACGGATCGACCACGTTGCCGGTCGACTTCGACATCTTCTCGCCGCGGTTGAACAGAAAGCCGTGGCTGAAGATGCGCCGCGGCACCGCGACCCCGGCCGACATCAGGAAGGCCGGCCAATAGACCGCGTGGAAGCGCACGATGTCCTTGCCGATCACATGCAGATCGGCCGGCCAGTAGCGCTTGAACAGCTCGCTGTCGATGTCGGGATAGCCGACCGCGGTGATGTAATTGGTCAGCGCATCGACCCACACATACATGATGTGCTTGTCGTTGCCCGGCACCCGGATGCCCCAGTCGAAGGTGGTGCGCGAGATCGACAGGTCCTGCAGGCCGCCCTTCACGAAGCTCGCGACCTCGTTCAGGCGTTCCTTCGGCAGCACGAAGTCCGGGATGCTTGCGCATAGAGGTCGAGCAGCTTGTCCTGATAGGCGGACAGCCGGAAGAAATAGCTCTCCTCCTCCACCCACTCGACCGGCGTGCCGGTCTCGATCGCAAGGCGCGTGCCCTGCTCGTTCAGACGGGTCTCGTCCTCGGCGAAATAGCGCTCGTCGCGCACCGAATACCAGCCGGCATATTTGGCGAGATAGATGTCGCCATTCTTCTGCATCGTCTCCCAGATCGCCTTCGACGACGTCGTAATGGCGCGGCTCGGTGGTGCGGATGAAATCGTCGTTCGAGCAGTTCATCCGCTCGACCATCGCCTGGAAGCGCGGCACGTTGCGCTCCAGCAATTCGCGCGCGGTCAGGCCTTCGCGCGCGGCGGTCTGCTGGATCTTCTGGCCGTGCTCGTCGGTGCCGGTGAGGAAGAAGACGTCATAGCCGTCGAGCCGCATGAAGCGCGCAATCGCGTCGGTCGCGATCGCCTCATAGGCGTGACCGATATGCGGCACGCCGTTCGGGTAGGAAATCGCGGTGGTGATGTAGTAGCGCGGACGACCCGTGTCGGGCGCATGCTTCGGCTTCGGCTTCGGCGTCGTCGCCTTTGTCTTTGGCTTCGCCGACTTTGACTTTACGGATTTTGGTTTTGCGGACTTTGATTTCGGCTTCTTCGCAACAGCCGTGTTCTTCCTGACCGCCTTCTTTTTCGTGGCGCGCTTCTTCACCGCTCGCTTCTTGGCGGCCGCTGTCCTCGTGACCAAGATACGCTTGGCTCGCTTGGACGAACCGACCTTCTTGGTTCGCTTGCCGGTCCGCTTGAACGATTTCGTCTTGCGCTTGGATTTCTTCGCCATGAGGTGCCCGGCCAGATTGCAGGGCGACACAGCTATCAGCCGCTCGCGGCCTCGGCAAGGCGACCGAAGGCGCGGAAAATCAACGGCTTTCGATCCAGATTGTAGATGTCGGTCGAGCGCGCGGCCTGGTTTACCTCGCTCCAGATACCGGCGACATGGGCGGCGCGGGCAGCGTCGCCCTGAAGCGCATGCAGCCGCTCCGACAGCCAGTCATTGATGGCGTCGAGCACGATTTCAAGCAGGCGCGGGTCGCTGCCGGCAATGCCGTCGGCGAGCGCATGCAGTTCGCGCGGATCGGAATTGCGGCAGACGCGCGAGCAGCGCCAAAGCCTGCTGGCGCAGCTTGAAGGCCGGCCCATCCGACAGCGACAGCGCACGGCTGACGCTGCCCTCCGCTGCCGCCAGCACGGCCTCGTCCGGCACCTCCCCGGTCGCCGCAGCCAAGGCCTGCGACAGCGCCGGCTTCGACAGCGGACGCAGCATCAGACGATGGCAGCGCGAACGGATGGTAGCAAGCACGGAGCCCGGCGCATGACTGACGAGCAGGAACAGAACCCGCGACGGCGGCTCCTCCAGTCCTTTCAGCAGCGCATTGGCGCTTTCGGCATTGAGATCGTCGACCGCGTCCACGATCACCACACGCCAACCGCCGAGCCCTGCCGTCGTGCCGAGAAAGCCCGTGACCTGCCGTGCATCGTCGACCCGGATCACGCTGCGCAGCTTGCCGTTGTCGCCGATCGTGCGTTCCAGCACCAGCAGATCGGGATGCGATTGCGCCCGCATCGAATTCGGCTGGCCGGATGTTCGGGCGCGACCGCGAGCGACTTTGCGTGCTGCACGGCGTCCGCCATCGGGTCCGGATGGGCGAGCACGAAGCGCGCCATGCGAAAAGCCAGCGTCGCCTTGCCGATCCCCTGCGGCCCGCCAATCAGGAAGGCATGCGGAATGCGTCCGGACTTGTAGGCGTCGAGCAGCGTCCGTTCGGCCGCTTCATGACCGAACAGAACGCTGGGTCTCGCGTGGATGCGGGACGTCCCGCGTCCTCGGCCTCGCCCCGCTTCGGGCTCATCGCCCGATCTCCTCGATCGCAAGCGGCGCGGTCGCCGGATCGAGCTTGCGATTCACCACCGCCCAGACCCGCTCGGTGACGCGTTCCTGGGGTTCGCTCGCATCGATCAGGAAGCAGCGATCCGGCTCGTCGATCGCGAGCTGGCGATAGGCCTCGCGCAGCCGGCTATGGAAGTCGAGATTCTCGCTCTCGAAACGGTCGGTATGGGAATCGCCGCGGCGCGCCTGAGCGCGTGCAAGCCCGGTCTCGGCCGGCGCATCGAGCACGAGCGTCAGATCCGGCCTGCGTGTCGCCGACCGTGATCTTTTCCAGCCGCCGGATCAGGCGCGGCATCGACATGGCCGAGCACGCCCTGATAGACGCGCGTCGAATCCGCGAAGCGGTCGCAGATCACCCAATGGCCCTTTTCGAGCGCAGGCCGGATGGTGTGGGAGAGATGGTCCTCGCGCGCGGCGGCGAACAGCATGGCTTCCGCCTCCGGACCGAGCGGCTTGGCCGCGCCCGACAGCAGCACGTGCCGGATGATTTCGGCGCCGGGCGAGCCGCCGGGCTCGCGCGTCAGCTTGACGCCGAGGCCCAGCACCGAAAGCCGATCGGCCAGGAGCTTGGCCTGGGTCGATTTGCCGGTGCCTTCCCCACCCTCGAAGGTGATGAACTTGCCGCGCATGCGTTGTGTCTCGGGTTCTGTCTTGCGCAGCGTTTATAGCTTTTTCAGGCCGGAGCGGAACCAGCCGCCGAACAATTCGGTCATGGCATCGGCCGCGCGCCGGTGCAGCGGCCCGGCCTCGACCGCCTGCATGGTCTGCAACGGCACTTCGAGCGCGACATTGTCGCCGCGCCACACCTTCAGCGACGCAATCTACCTTGCCCTTGTCGACCGGCGCCCGGATCGGCCCCTGATAGACCACCCGTGCGAGAATGCGATCGCTGGAATTCTTCGGCACCATCAGGCGGACTTCCTTGGCGCCCACGGTCTGAAGCGGCACGTAGCGCTGCTCGCCGCCGAACATGCGGGCATCGCCGATCTGCTGGCCTTCGGCGAACAGCAGCCGTTGCTCGAAACTGTTGAAGCCGTAATTCAGAAGTTTCCTCGCTGCGTCCGCGCGCTCATCGCCCGATTTCAGACCATTGACGACCACGATCAGCCGCATGCCGTTCTGCACCGCCGATCCGACCAGGCCGTAGCCGGCTTCGTTGGTGAAGCCGGTCTTCATGCCGTCGGCGCCGATATTCATGGCGAGCAGCGGGTTGCGATTCTGCTGGCGGATCTTGTTGAAGGTGAATTCCTTCTCGGCGTACCATTTATAGAATTCCGGATAGGTCATGATGATATGGCGCGCCAGCCTGGCGAGTTCGCGCGACGTCACGCGCTGTTCCGGATCCGGCAGTCCGGTCGAATTGGTGAAATTCGATTGTGTCAGCCCGAGCTCGCGCGCGCGGCCGTTCATCAGCCGCGCGAAATTTTCCTCGTTGCCGGCGATGCCTTCGGCGAGCGCGATGCAGCCGTCATTGGCGGACTGAATGATCGCGCCCTGCAGCAGGTCGGAGACTTTGACGCGACTGTGAATCGGCGCGAACATGGTCGAGCCGCCGGACGGCGCCCCGCCCTTGCGCCAGGCGCGCTCGCTGACGACGAACTCCTCGTCGAGCTTGACGTTGCCTTCCTTGATCTCGTTGAACACCGTCTCCTGCGGTCATCAGCTTGGCGAGACTGGCTGGTGCGACCAGGGCGTCGGCATTCTTCTCGAACAGCACCGTGCCGGTTTCGGCTTCGATCAGGATCGCGTGCGGTGCTGCGGTCTGAAAGCCGACATCGTCCTTGGTCTTGCCGCCGGCAATGGTCGCAGGCGCTGCGAACGAGCGCATAGATGCCGGCCGCCAGCACCGAGGCTGCGGCCAAAAGCGGCAATACATGCGAACGGATCGATGCAAGATTCATGGGTAGACGTTTCATTGCCAGACAACGCTCCGCGCACGGATGCAATCCGTGGCCCGATTGGTGCGCAACCCGGCAACCCCCGGCTTGCAGCAATGCCGCCCCTTCAGCGAAACCGGGATTGGACGCTCAATAAAGGCCGCGACCGCTGATCACCCCGGCCTGGCTATCATAGCGCAGCGAAGGGCGGCCGGAAACTGCCGGGCGCGCGGTTTCGACAACGGACGGACGACCCTTGCGGCCGGCCGCGGTTACTTCGGTGAAGCCGGGCGTCACCGGCTCGCCGAGATTATAGGGCCGCCCCGCCGGCACCGGGACCGCACCGGCATAAGCAACGCGCGGCTGCTCCGGCAACGCGATCGCGGGCCTGCCTGCGGACGCGACCAGAATCGGCGCAGGCGCGGGCTCGCCTTGCCGCAGGGTCGCGATCAGGCGGCTGTCGTCGGAACCTTCCAGTGCAGCACGGCCGATATATTCGACCCTCACTCGCGCGACACCGTTATCCTTGAAGCCCAGCAATTGAGCGCTCTTGTGAGACAGATCGATGACGCGGTCGCCATGGAACGGCCCGCGATCGTTGACCCGCACGATCAGCGATTTGCGGTTCGACAGATTGGTGACGCGCACATAGGACGGCATCGGCAAGGTCGGATGCGCGGCCGTGATCAATTCCTGGTCGAAGACTTCGCCATTGGCGGTCAGGCGGCCGTGGAAATCGCGCCCGTACCAGGAAGCGTAGCCCTCGGCCCTGTAGTTTGTGTCTTCCTCGGGAACGAAGGTGCGGCCGGCCACGACATAGGGCTTGCCGACGCGATAGACACCGCCGCCCTTGGGGACGCGCTCGCCGTCAGCGACCACGCGCGGGCTCGAGGTGACGCCATATTTCGGATCGACCTTGCGGGCGAATTTGTCGGACGAGGCGCAATTGGCAAGCCACAGGCAGGCCGCGAGTGCGGCGCCCGTGCGGATCGCGCAATTCCAATTCCCCCGAAGCGACGGCATTCCTTCCCCAAATGGCGTCAACTGGCATTGCAAGGGGCGCTCGGCCCCTCCCCATATTCACCATAGCGTGACCCATCCGCCACGCAAATGGGCAGATTGTTCAGTTGGTTAACGGTGGCTTTTCGGTGGCAGGCCCGGCCTCGCACGGGTTCCGGTGCGCCGACGTGACGGAATACCGTCCGGCCTATATCCGCGGGCTTCAGCTCGGAAGGTTTCGTGTCAGCCAAAGTGCCAGCGGCCAGGCGATCCAGATCGCCGCCCCGGTGGTGCCCAGGAAGATGATCATGCTCCAGGTTGGCCACATCACGTCGGTGATGAACCCGATGCCGACCGCAACGGCTTCGAAGGCGGCGACTCCCACGACGTAAACGGTCATCAATATCAGCGCATTCATTGATTTCCTTCCGATCGTGCCCGGGACGCTATCAGCAAGCGAAGAGAGGGCCCACGTAATATTTCCGTAAAGTCGGGGTCCGATCGGAAAAGAAGCTCCAGCCCTGCTTCGTCCGAGCCGAATGCGCGCGGAACCTCCCGATCCGCCGCGAATTATTCCTTCTCAGCACGGAGATCGCCGCATGAAACAACCTGCCACCAGGAAGCGCGGAGGCGATCCCCAGGTCGGCCGCTCCGACTATGCGAAAGGCCTGAAGGACAAGAAGGAACGTAAACTGGAGCAAGGTCTGGAAGAGAGCATGGCGGGCTCCGATCCTGTGAGCGTGACGCAGCCCAGCAAGCCGTAGCGCGAAGTTGCCTCGCGCGAACAGATTTGCCTGGGATGGTCGTTTGGCTGTCGTGCGGTTGCTGCTAAGCCACTCGTGCAGACCGACTCACGGTCCAGTCAGGGAATTCCATCATGAAGCATTTGGTTGCCGCGATTATTGTTGCGACGAGTTTTGTCGTCACCGGGCCTGCATCGGCTCAAAAATTGAATGCTGACGATATGAAGTGGATCAATCAATGCATCGATGACAATAGGGGCGAGCCCGGCGCAACACCGGCCATCGCGCGAGCCTATTGCATGTGCATGAATGAAAAGATGGACAGCAACAAATCGCAGTCCATCTCTCAATGGGAAAAGACCCACAAGAAAGAGCGCGATGCCTGCAGCCGGCAGGCCGGATGGAAATAGCCGAGACCGAATTCTCCGAAAGGCCGCCTCAGGGCGGCCTTTCTCATTTGGTCCTCGCCTCTCGCAGAGCCGAGTGGTTTAAGGCAATGGTCGGGAAATTCGTCGGGTGCCGGTCTCCAACGTCAGAGCACCAGCTTGCCATCCAGCGTCAACTTGAGCGCACCCGCCTCCTCGGTTACGACGACCCGCCTGTAAGGGCTGACAGATTGCTGCCGGCCATCCATTGAGACGCTATCGTCGGTAAGGACGATCCTTCGGCGACCGATGTTGATTTCGGCCGCATCTGCTTTCGTCACCAATTCGATGCCGTCCGATGCGGTGGTGACTGAAATCGTCTTGTCTTTCCATGTTGCCCAAACTTTGTTGCAACCCTGCAGAACCGGCAAGGCCAGCAACAGCAGGCCAAGCAGTAGGATCCGGCTGATGGAACCGCCCATGGCGACCTCCCGTGAGGACCCCGTTTGGTCGCGTTGAAACCGCTGGCGGTTCGATTTGAGGGTCTGCTATTAGCTCCAGCTCGCCTGGCGGCCCAGAACAGATCGGAGACGAAAACCGGCGCTTGCCGCCGCAAATGGTAGCGAATGGGCGGATGCGCGCCTGGTCGCATTGCGAATCGGAAATTCTTTAGGAATGTCAAAGTCGGAAGGGTGGCCGAGTGGTTTAAGGCAGCGGTCTTGAAAACCGCCGTGCCCGCAAGGGTACCGTGAGTTCGAATCTCACCCCTTCCGCCATCCTGTGGCACCCGATTTATCGATTGGCGCAATGCCGGGAAGCTGCAAAGCTGGCTTTCGCAACATTGGCGCTGTCAGTGGCATAACAATCCAATGCGTGAACTGATCGATCAATTCCTCGCATCGGCGACATGGACCATAATTCTGTTTGTGGTTTTCCTGGCGGTGGTGCTCTGGGCGGCGTTGCGTTAGCGGCGTGGCAATCGACGCGCCGGTAAGCGTCAACGCGCCGTTCTCGTCAACCGCGCGATGGACCCGTTCGAATCCGGCGCCGCCGGCGCATGGTCGCGCCGGACGGCAAGCCGACAAGCGATGACCGGATCGCCTAGGCGGCGGCCTTGTTCTTGATCGCGCCGATGATGGCGGTGAGGATTGCACCACCCGCCCCGCCCGCAATCACCTGGGAGATGACGCCACCGACGCTCAGATTGCCGGCCTGCGCCGCTGCCATGATCGAGGGCATCAGCAGCGTCACGACCTGCCCCAGTACGCCGCCGCCGACCGCACCGGAAATGATGTTGCCGATCATGCCGAGATCGAATTGCGGCGATGTCTTGCCGGCGCCGACGCCACCGAGCGCCCCTGCGACGAGATTGATGAGAATCTGTTCCATGGAATTCTCCCCGGCCAATTTACAGCTAAGAAGTGTATTCCTCGCGTCCGAACGCGTCGAGGCGCAAGGACCGTCGCTTTCGTCATCGGGGTGTGGCAAATTCGCAGTTTTGCACCGGAAATGGCGGCAGTGGCTCCGCCGGACGAACCGGTCGCGGCGCCATCACAGTTTTGCTAATCTTGGGCATTGAATTCGGAGGGAAGAACCCATGCGCATTGCCGGCTTGTTGGCTGCCGTCTTTTTTCTCCTCGCTCCGGCCGGATCGCGTGCCGACATCGTCGTGCTCTCCGATCCGGACAAGTGGATGACGGATGCGATCGCGAATATCGCCGCCGGGCGCACGCAGGAATTCGCGCGCGACTTTCTGAAGCTGATCGACAAGTCGGACAGTTTCGAATCCTTCCACGGCAATCTCGCCGTGCTGGGACGGATCGGAAAGCCGGCTTTCATCGAGAAGGTTTCGGACGAGCGATATGGCGACGTGCTGCGACAGGTGACTTATGTCGGCCTGTATCGGGAGGTCGACTACATGTATTTCAAGTTCATCGTGAAGAAAAACCGCAACGGCTTCGCCATCACCAATTTCGTGTTCAAGAACGAGGCCGGCGACTTATTCCCGGCCGGGTTCGCGGTACCGCGCTGATTGCAGCACGTCAGGACCCGAAATAGGCGTGGTGGATCTGCTCGCGCGACAACTCGCGCGGGCGGCCGGTGAGCGACAGGCGCCCTTCCTGGAAACAATAGACCCGGTCGGCGACCTGCAGGGCCTGCACGATGTCCTGTTCGACCACGATCACGCTGGTGCCGGTTTCCTTGATCCGCGGCAGCGCGGCATAGATGTCACGGATCACGATCGGCGCGAGACCCAGGCTGATCTCGTCGCACAACAGGATGCGCGGATTGGAAACAAGTGCGCGGCCGATGGCGGCCATCTGCTGCTGTCCGCCGGATAGCGTCGTGCTGGCGGCGTTCCTGCGTTCGCGCAGAACCGGAAACAGCCGGTAGATTTCATCGAGCGACCAGGGGCCGGCCGCATTCCTTCCGTAGCTGCCGATCAGCAGATTTTCCTCGACGCTCAGCGACGGAAACAGCCGCCTGCCCTCGGGCACCAGCGAAATACCGAGCTTCATCACCGAGGCCGCCGGCATCGCACCGATCGCGCGGCCGTCGAACATCACGGCTTCGGCGTCGTTGCGGATCAGACCGGCGAGGGATTTCAGATAGGTCGATTTTCCGGCGCCATTGGCACCGATGATCGCGACCGTCTCGCCCGGTGCCAGTTCAGTGTCGATTCCGTACAGCGCCTGGAAATCGCCGTAAAACGCCTTAAGCGCGCGTGTTTCGAGCAATGCCATTATGCCGTGATACCGGTGCCGTATTGGTTGCAGTCCCTGAACCGTCGATAGAACGAAGTATCGACGCTTTCATGCCCGATGATCGGGCATGGTTTTGTTGTGCGATATTGTTCGATAGCGCCGGAATGGAGTCAACGCGCGGCGCGGCCGCGAGGTCTTGATGCAGATTTGCCGCACCAATTCCAGGCGCAGACTTGTGTGTATCACGGCTCGGTACAGCTCACGCGATTGATGTTGGTGCTGCGCGCCGTCGCAGGGATTGCTGCGCCGATGACCGGCCGCCCCGCGGCCGCGCGGCCGCGTTCGACGATCCACCACAATCCGAGCCTGCCGCCGGCGACGATCGACACCAGCGCGATGACCGAGCCGACCGACAGCGTCGACACCCCGGTCACGCCCTGCCCGATGGTGCAGCCGAGCGCGGTGATGCCGCCAAAGCCCATCAGAAAGGCACCGATCAGACGGCGCTTGAGTTCGGAAACATTGGCCGGGATCTGCCAGCGGAAGGTGCCGTCGCGAGATCGCCGCGAGATAGGCGCCGACGACGAAGCCCGATCACCGCGCCGATCGGAAAATCGACGCTGAGCGCGGTCGACAGCATGGCGTAAAGCAGGGTTTCGCCGAGCGGGCCGACAAAGGTGAAGCTCTCGATCCGGCGGGTGTCGAAGGAATCGTAGCCCAGGATGCCGGTCGCCCACCAGCCGCCGACCACGATCAGCCCGATCAGAATGCCGGTGACCGCAAAGCGCGGGGTGGCGCGGAAGCCGCGATGGGTAAAGGCAAAAGCTGCGATCGCAAGGCCGATGACGATGGCGATCGACGGTCGCGGCCTGTCCGGACAGGCCGGCAAGATGCGGCAGCCGCTGCGATACCGAGGCGCCGAGATCGACCGCGAGCGGATCGGTGGCGGCGACGCGCACGACGCCGGTGAGGCCGCGCATGGTCATCATTGCAGTCACGCCGATCACGAGGAAACGTGATGACCGCGCGCAGGTCGCCGCCGCCGATCTGGCGCAGCGTACCCATGCCGCAGGTGCCGTTCAGCGCCATGCCGAAGCCGAAGATCAGACCGCCGATGATCAGCGCGCCGAGTTCGAGCCGCGAGCCGGTATAGATCGACTTGGTGAGATCGAGTTCGCCGAACACTTCCAGCAGATGCACGCCGACAATGGCAACGCCGATCGCCAGCAGCCAGGTGCGAAGCCTGCGCGTGTCGTTGGAATAGACCGAATCCTCGATCGCACCGAGCGTGCAGAAACGCCCTCGCCGGGCCACGAAGCCGAAAGCGGCGCCAAGGCCAAAGCCAAGCGCCAGCCGCACGAGATTGAGTGGAAGATCGTCTAGCATCTGGTCGGCTCCCGCCGGATCCTTCGGTCCGGTTCGTATAGGTCAGCGCGGCCGATCCGGCGCGCAGAAGGCGGAATGCAAGGCCTCGATCACGTGGCGAACTTCCGGGCGCGCCAGCGAGTAATAGATGTTCTTGCCGTCGCGGCGGGTCTCGACCAGATCGTCGGCGCGAAGCCGTGCGAGCTGCTGCGACACCGCAGGCTGGCGGAGTTTCAGAAGCTGCTCGATTTCGGTGACCGATTTCTCGCCTTCGATCAGCAGGCAGAGGATGACAAGCCGCGCCTCGTGCGACAGCGCCTTGAGGAAATCGCTCGCGGCCTGCGCATTGCGCAGCATGTCGTCGATATCGATTTCCGGCTTTTTCGGCTTGCGCGCCAGGGCGGTGACCATTGGATTGCTCCGCGAATTTCAGCGGAGCATACATGCGCCATCTTGCAAGTATTTGAAAGGGATGGAACTTTCAAAGTCGGCGCGCGTCAGGGCAAAAGATTTTCCAAACGGGGCCAAAAAAAGAATTCTCCCGGATAGCCCTCGATCCGCGCCCTTTCCTGGCCGTCCTCGACCAGAACGAAGGTCGGCGTGTAGCGGATCGGGCTCTTGAGCAGGACCGACTTGTCCGGGCCGCGATGGATATCGACCTCGCGCAGCGGCAATTTCTTGCCGATCTCGGTCTTCGGATAGGCCGGCGCGATTTCGCGGTCGAAGGCCAGCGCAATAGGGGCAGCCGGGGCGGCGATACATCACGAGTTCGGCCGACAGCGCCGGCAAAGCGCGACTCGCCATCAATGCAAATCCGGCAAGCAAGCCCTTCGCGAAGCGCACGTGATATCCTTCAGCGTCCCATTGCAGGCCGGTCCCGCGATCATATAATTGCAAGATCATGAATATCACAGACCCGAGACTTGTCGTCGTTATCGCGCCGGAGCCTGATCGCGGGCGCCGCGGCGATGCTCGTGCCCTTCCCGCGCATGGTCTCGGCTTCCGAACTCAAGCTGAACGACGACGGGCTCTATACCAAGCCGTGGTTCCTGGAGAGCCTGCTCGACCTTTCCGACGACCTGAAGGAAGCGAGCGACAAGAACAAGCGGCTGGTGGTGATGTGGGAGCTGAAGGGCTGCCCCTATTGCAAGAAGATCCACGAGATCAATCTCGCCGATCCGGCGATCGAGAGCTTCATCAAGGATCGGTTCGAGGTCCTGCAGCTCAACATCATCGGCGCCCGCGAAGTCACCGATTTCGACGGTCAGCGGCTGCCGGAAAAGCAATTCGCGCAGAAATACGGAGTGCGCTTCACCCCGACCTTCCAGTTCTTTCCGGAAAAGGCCGACGGGCTGGCGCAGAAGAAACCCGCCGACCGCGAGGTCGCGCGCTGGCAGGGCTATATGGAGCCGAAGCCGTTCACGGCGATGTTCCGGTTCGTCGCCGACAAGGCTTACGAGAAAGACCAGCCTGGCCGAGTTTCTGAAGGCGAATAGCTAGTCGGAACAACTCAGCCCACCTTCAGATACGCAAAGCCCTTGCTCTGCAGCTCCGCCACCGTTGCCACGCCCGACGGCACGAATTTCAGGAACGGATCGTTGCGGGTCTTCGCGAGATCGATCTTGTTGCGCTTGTAGGTGATCTCGCAGAGATAAGCCTCGACGCCGAACTTGGTCAGCCCGACGATAGCGCTTGTAGATGTCCTCGTCGATCTGGTCCTTCTCCCACGGCGTGCCGGAGCGGTCGGCCAGGAAGATACTTGATGCCGGCGCCATGCGCGACGATCACGAGCTTCACCCGCATCGGATCGAATTCGTAGGCCGACAGGTGATTGTTGATGTTGGTCAGCATCTGCGAGAAGCGCGGCGTGTCGCCGAAATCGCAGTGATAGAGGCAGGCGACGTCGGTATCCTTCTTGATGTCGGACAGATTGAGCTTGCGCTGGCGCGGCGCCAACCCGCGTCGCACCGAGCGCCGCGCCCGACAGCGCCAGCGCGCCGATGAAGTTGCGCCTCGAGGTATCGTTCATGGTGATCTCCTTCGGCGATGAAACGAGTCAGTCCTTGTTGACCGGGCTGTCCGGCGACATCAGCAGCGCAACAGCATCCTTGATCTGCTCGATGGTCAATACCTTATTCGTCCCGAAACGTGGCATATTCGAACACGGAAGCGCCGAATGAGAGTTGTATATTTTCTCGTAGGTCAGCTTCACCTCGGCATCCGCGAAGTTGCGCAGCTTGCCGTATTGCAGACAGGCTCGGGCCGAGCGTGCCGTAGCTCACTTCCTGCTTCGATGATCTGATGGCAGGCATAGCAATTTCCGCCATTGGCGCGCGTCGGCGGATAATCGGTGAAGCGCAATCCGTAACCGTTCTGCGCCAGCGCCTCGCCCTTCTTCCAGTCGCCGATGAACTTGCCGTCGGCCGGATATTCGATCGAGGCCTTCGCCTCGCTCTGGATCTTGTCGGCCACCGCCTTCGGCGGATTGTTGTGGCTGGCCGAGCATTGTTTCATCGTCTCGTCCTGCGACAGGCGCGGGATGAATTGCTCGGGCGCGCCCGGAAACGCGGCCTTGATGGCGGCATCGGCCGCGCCGGCCGGCACGGTCTGTTTCTGCTGCGCGAAGGCGGCGGAAGCCGCGAGAATGGCGGCGGCGAAAACGAAGGGAAGTTTTTTCATGGCTGCGGTTCCCTTCGCTCAGCGCTTCAGGCCGGGCGCGGCGATCTCGCCGCCCTCCGCCGTTTTCACGAGATAGGCGATCAGCGCGATGCTGACATCGGAGCCGAGCTGCAATTCCGGCATCCGCATCTGCCAATAGCAGTCATACATGCGGTGCTGCATCGTCATCACATGCGTGGTCGACACGCGATAGGCCGGCCATTCGCCGATCACCTTGCGCGCCTCCTTCGGGTCGGACAGATACGGCAGGCCCTGCAGGCGGATGCGCAGGCCCTCCGCCGCGTGGCAGGTCGCGCAGGAAAAATCGAACGGTCCCGAGCGGCGGAAGAACAGTTCCTCGCCCAGCGCAACGACCGCCTTTTCCTGCGGCTGATCGAGCTTGGCCGCGAATTTCTTTCCCGGCCGACTGGTTGGCGACGTAGGTCGCGATCGCGCCGAGTTCCTTCACCGGCTGGCCGCCGCCCGGATGCGGACGCTTCACGAGATCGGCGCGGATTGAAGCCCTGCAGCTTCTCCATGCACCACAGCAGTCGCGTCTCCACGTCCATGACGCGGTCGGCGTCCTTGAAGTAGCGCGGCAATTCGGCGAAGGCGCCTTCGACCTTGCCGGGTCCCTTGCCGAGATCGCATTGCTCGAGCGTGACATTCTTCGGTCCGCGCGGCGTTTTCCACAACGCTTCGCCGCGATCGGAATCGAGCAAGCCCGGATTGCTCCAGGGATCCTCCCTCAACATCTGCCGGTAGCGCTCGATGGCCTTTTCCGTCGCCGCGTCCTGCGCGACGGCGAAATATCCGGGAAGCAAGCCCAGACCGAGGACGATGCAAAAATATCGGACGGAAATTCACCTGCTAATCCTCCCGCGTTCTGCATTTCTTCGCTTCGTCGCGCTTCGCCTATTGGCTGTACGAAGCATCGGCCTTCGAGATCAAGTGCCGTTTAGACGAAACAATACATGCATTTCTTCGCATGAGAAGACTTTGCTATTTGTGCGGTGCGAAGAAGAAAAATGATTGCGCGAACGCTGCGAAGCCGTTAGACACTTTCAAGAAATGAATATGTTCCGCAGCTCATGCGGACTTGCGCAGGGAGGAAACGATTTGGCGCCGGCGCCTTGCGGCCAAACGCGCTACCGTGGCATCGCATCTTCCGTCATAATTGAGTTGCGGATCGACATCCGCATCGCTACCTATGGCCGATCGGTTCAGGAGACGAAACGAAATGAACGCATTGCATGACGCGCCGGCAGGCATTCGCGGTCGGTGCCGCGGCGATCGCAGCGGCGGCGCTGGGACAATCGGTTACGCCCGCCTACGCCGCCAACAATATCGACGAGATGACGAAGAAATTCACCGGCGGCGCCGTGCCGGTCGAAGGCAAGGTCAAGCTCGACCTGCCGGAAATCGCCGAGAACGGAAACACCGTGCCGATCACGGTGACGGTCGAAAGCCCGATGACGGAGAAGGACTACATCACCGACGTGATCGTGCTCGCCGACGGCAATCCGAATGCCGGCATTGCGACCTTCCATTTCACGCCGGCAAGCGGCGTCGCCGAAGCCAATACCCGCATCCGTCTGGCGAATACGCAGAACATCGTCGCGGTCGCCAAGACCAATGACGGCAAGTTCTACACCGCGAGCAAGCAGGTGAAGGTGACGATCGGCGGCTGCGGCGGCTGACGCCGCGCAGACCAAAGCCCCTCACCCCGCTTTCAGGAGAACAACAATGGCTGCATCGTCCGTCAAACCGCGCATCAAGCTCGACAAGAAGGAAGCCAAGAAAGGCGACATCGTCGAGGTCAAGGCGCTCGTCTCGCACATCATGGAAACCGGCCAGCGCAAGAGCGCCGACGGCAAGGTGATCCCGCGCAAGATCCTCAACAAGTTCACCGCCACGGTGAACGGCAAGGAAGTCTTCTCCGCCGATTTCGAGCCGGCGATTTCCGCCAATCCGTATATCCAGTTCAAGTTCAAGGCGATGGAATCCGGACCCGTGGTGCTGACCTGGCTCGACGACGACGGTTCCAAGATCGTCGGCGAAGACAGCATCAAGGTGCTCTGAGCTTTCGTTCGACCCTGCGAACAGGCGGCGCCGAGGTGCAGGGATGATTTCACGTCGCGACTTCATCCAGCTGGCGGCCGCGACCGCCGCGATCCTGCCGGCCGGCTGGACCAAGGCGCTGGCCCAGCAGCGGCTGACGCAAGCCGAACTGCTGCGCTTCGAGCCGCTCGGCAACGTGACGCTGGTGCACGTCGCCGACCTGCACGCGCAGCTTCGCCCGATCTATTTCCGCGAGCCCTCGATCAATCTCGGCACCGGCGACGCCAAGGGCCTGGTGCCGCACCTCACCGGCCGCGCGCTGCTCGATCACTACAAGATCCCGGCCGGATCGGCGCAGGCCTATGCGCTGACCTATGAGGATTTCGTCGCGCTGGCGAAGACCTACGGCCGGCTCGGCGGCCTCGACCGCATCGCCACCATCCTGAAATCGATCCGCGCCGAGCGCGGCGAGCGCACCATCTTCCTCGACGGCGGCGACACCTGGCAGAACAGCTACACGGCGCTGCAGACCAAGGGCCAGGACATGGTCGACTGCATGGCGCTGCTCGAAGCCCGACGCCATGACCGGTCACTGGGAATTCACGCTCGGCGCCGACCGCGTGAAGGAAATCGTCGGACAAGCTCGGCTTTCCGTTCCTCGCGCAGAATGTGCGCGACACCGAATGGGACGAGCCGGCGTTCAAGCCATGCGACCATGATCGAGCGTGGCGGCGTCAAGATCGCCGTCATCGGTCAGGCCTTCCCCTACACGCCGATCGCCAATCCGCGCTGGATGATCCCGAACTGGTCGTTCGGCATCCGCGAGGACGATCTGCGCGGCAATGTCGAGAAGGCGCGCAAGGATGGCGCCCAGCTCGTGGTGCTGCTGTCGCATAACGGCTTCGACGTCGATCGCAAGCTCGCCTCGCGCGTCTCCGGCATCGACGTGATCCTGACCGGCCACACCCACGACGCGCTGCCCGACGTGGTGAAGGTCGGCAAGACGCTGCTGGTCGCCTCCGGCAGCCACGGCAAGTTCGTCTCGCGCCTCGATCTCGACGTGCGCGACGGCGAGGTGAAGGGTCACCGCTTCCGGCTGATCCCGGTATTTTCGGACGCGATCGCGTCCGGATCCGGAGATGGCGGCGACGATCGCGAAATTCCGCGAGCCGCACGAGAAGATGCTGTCGGAGGTGGTCGGTCGCACCGACACGCTGATGTACCGCCGCGGCAATTTCAACGGCACGCTCGACGACGTGATCTGCGACGCGCTGATTTCCGGCCGCGATGCCGAGATCGCGCTGTCGCCCGGCTTCCGCTGGGGCAACACGCTGCTGCCCGGTCAGGACATCACCCGCGAGGACATCTACAACGCCACCGCCATCACCTATCCGAATGTCTACCGGATGCCGATGACCGGCGCGCGGCTGAAGGAAATTCTCGAGGACGTCGCCGACAACCTGTTCAACCCCGATCCCTATTATCAGCAGGGCGGCGACATGGTGCGGGTCGGCGGCCTGTCCTACACCATCGATGTCGGCAAGCCGGGCGGCAGCCGCATCTCCGATCTCACGCATCTGAAGAGCGGCAAGCCGCTCGATCCCGCGCGCGACTACGTCGTCGCCGGCTGGGCCAGCGTGAACGAAGGCACCGAAGGCCCGCCGATCTGGGACCTCGTGACCAAGCACATCGCCGCGAAGAAGGTCGTGGCTCCGAAAGAGCTGCAGAATGTGCGCGTGATCGGCGTCTGATTTTTTTTGGCCGAACACATGCACACATACGCATTGATGCAGTTGAACGCCCCGGGAGGCCGCCGATGAAAGACACGAACGAACAAGCCGACGCGGCGCGGTTTCCTGCTGCGCGGCGCGGCGGCGTGCTCGCGGCCGGCGCCGCCAACGCGATGCCGCCCGGCCAGGGCAATCCGGCGAACCAGCCGCCGAACGTGCCGGACTGGTCGCGCTCGCTCGGCGACGGCGTCGCGGTGCGCGCCTACGGCAAGCCATCGAGCTTCGAGAAGGACGTGATCCGCCGCGACGTCGAATGGCTCACCGCCTCGCGCGAAAGCTCGGTCTCGCTTCACGCCGCTGCACGCGCTCGACGGCACCGATCACGCCGAACGGGCTGTGCTTCGAGCGGCATCATTCCGGCATCGCCGAGGTCGATCCGGCCGACTACCGGCTGGTCCTGCACGGCCTGGTCGACAAGCCGCTGATCTTCACGCTCGACGACATCAAGCGCATGCCGCGCGTCAACCGGCCCTATTTCTGCGAATGCGCCGCCAATTCCGGCATGGAATGGCGCGGCGCGCAGCTCAATGGCTGCCAGTACACGCACGGCATGGTGCATTGCGTGATGTATACCGGCGTGCCGCTGAAGACGCTGCTGAACGAAGCCGGCGTCAAGGCCAACGCAAAATGGCTGCTGCTGGAAGGCGGCGATTCCGCCGCCATGACGCGCTCGCTGCCGATCGCGAAGGCGCTCGACGACGTGCTGATCGCCTATCGCATGAACGGCGAGATGCTCTATCCGGAAAACGGCTATCCGGTGCGCGCGGTCATTCCCGGCTGGGAAGCCAATATGTGGGTGAAATGGCTGCGGCGGATCGAGGTCGGCGACCAGCCCTGGCATCACCGCGAGGAAACCTCGAAATACACCGACCTTCTGGAGAACGGAAAGGCGCGGCGCTTCACCTATGTGATGGACGCGAAGTCCGTCATCACCAATCCTTCCCCGCAGGCGCCGCTCAATCACAAATCCGGCTTCACCGTGCTGTCGGGGCTCGCCTGGTCCGGCCGCGGCAAGATCGCGCGCGTCGATGTCTCGACTCGACGGCGGCCGCAACTGGCGCAGCGCGAAGATCGACGGCCCGGTGCTCGACAGGCCCTCACCCGCTTCTATTTCGAGTTCGACTGGGACGGCCGCGAATTGCTGCTGCAATCGCGCGCCATGGACGAGACCGGCTACGTGCAGCCGACCAAGAACGAACTGCGCAAGGTCCGCGGCGTGAACTCGATCTACCACAACAACGGCATCCAGACGTGGCACGTCCACAAGAACGGCGAGGTCGAGAATGTCGAAATCTCGTAGGCTCGTCGCCGCATCCTTGCTCGCCTGCGCGCGCTCGCCTGGCGCCCCGCAGGCGCGTCGCGCGCAAAAGAAAGCTGTTGCGACCAGGCCGACCGCAGCCCGGCCACGCACAGCCGGCAAAGCTCGGCATCGGCCGCGCGGCGACCACGGAAGAAATCGCCGGCTGGGACATCGACGATCCGGCCGGACGGTCACGGACTTCCGGTCGGCAAGGGCACGGTGAAACAGGGCGAGCCGCTCTATGTCGAGCGCTGCGCCGCGCTGCCACGGCGAATTCGGCGAAAGCGCCGGCCGCTGGCCGATCCTGTCGGGTGGCAACGGCTCGCTCGCGAGCCACGATCCGGTCAAGTCGGTCGGCTCCTACTGGCCCTATGCCATCGACCGCTGATCGACTATATCCGCCGCGCCATGCCGTTCGGCGCCGCACAGACGCTGACCAACGACGAACTCTACGCCATCACGGCCTATGTGCTTTTTCTAAACGACGTCATCAAAACGGAAGATTTTGAGCTAAGTGACAAAAATTTTAGGACGATCAAGCTTCCCAACGAGGGCAATTTTTTCGATGATGACCGCGAGGTGTCCGAAAAGGCGTTCTGGCAGAAGAATCCCTGCATGACCAATTGCGCGCCCGGCGAGGCGAAAATCACCGGCCGCGCCCGCGCCGTGGACGTCACGCCCGAGCCGGGCAAGGGTCCGAAGGTCGAGTAGATGCGCGACGCGCTGTCCGCGAGCCGCGTGCGGCTCATGACGCTGGCGGCGCTTGTCGACGCTGCCTGCGACAATGCTGCATGCATCCGGCGACCGCGCGCTCGGACAATATCTGTCGTCGGAATGCGTCACCTGCCACCAATTGTCCGGCAAGTATGACGGCATTCCGCCGATCGTCGGCTGGCCGGAGACGTCCTTCGTCCAGATCATGAACGAGTATCGAAACAAGGACCGGGAAAATCCCGTCATGCAGACAATCGCCAACCGATTGTCGCCCGAGGAGATCGCAGCGCTTGCGGCCTATTTCGGGAGCCTGAAGGCGGCCGCGGAGCCGGTCAAACGCAAGGGAGGAAAATCGTGAACAGCAATCGCAGACAATTCCTGGGCGGCGCCGGCGCGCTCGCAGCCACCGGCTCGCTCGCCATGCCGGCAATCGCGCAGGCCAAGCCCAGAGTCGTGGTGATCGGCGGCGGGCCGGGCGGCGCCACGCTCGCGAAATATGTCGCGCGCGGATTCCGGCGGCGCGATCGACGTCACGCTGGTCGAGCCGGCTGAAGCAATTCGTCACCTGCTTCCATTCCAATCTCTATCTCGGCGACTTCCGCGCCTTACAACTCGATCACCCATTCCTATGCCGGTCTTGCCAAGAAATACGGCATCAAGCTCGTCCACAGACCGGCGCGCCGCGATCGACCGCGACAAGAAGACTGGTGCGGCTCGCCAACGGCGCGCACGCTGCCCTACGACCGGCTGGTGGTCGCGCCCGGCATCGACATCAAGTTCGATTCCGTTCCCGGCTATTCGGAAGCCGCCAGCCGAGCATGATGCCGCATGCCTGGAAGGCCGGCCCGCAGACGCAGCTGCTGAAGAAGCAGCTCGACGCGCTGAAGGACGGCGCACTGATCGTGATGGTGGCGCCGCCCAATCCCTATCGCTGCCCGCCCGGACCCTACGAGCGCGTCTCGATGATGGCGCATGTGCTGAAGGCCAAGGGCCACAAGAATTCGAAGATCATCGTGCTCGATCCGAAGCCGAACTTCTCCAAACAGGCGCTGTTCATCGAAGGCTGGCAGAAGCATTATCCCGGCATGATCGAGTGGCAGGATCCGAAGATGCATGGCGGCATCAAGGGCGTCGATCCGAAGACCATGACGGTGAAGACCGATCTCGCCGACTACAAGGCGCAGCTCGTCAACGTGATCCCGGCGCAGATGGCCGGCAAGATCGCGCGCGACGCCGGTCTCGCCAACGACAGCGGCTTCTGCCCGATCAAGCCGGAGAGCATGCAGTCGGCCGACGGACGCCAACATCTACGTGGTCGGCGACGCCTGCATCCCGGGCGACATGCCGAAATCGGCGTTCTCCGCCAACAGCCAGGCCAAGGTCGCGGCCATGATGATCCGCGGCGAACTGACCAAGTCGCCGACCTTCCCGGCCCGCTACACCAACACCTGCTGGAGCCTGATCGAGACCGACGACACGGTGAAGGTCGGCGGCCGCTACGAGCCGAAGGACGGCAAGATCTTCGCGGTCGAAACCTTCATCTCCAAGACCGGCGAAAGCCGCCGAACTGCGCAAGCAGACGCAGGAAGAGAATATGGGCTGGTACAAGGGCATCTTCGCCGACATCTTCGCGTGATGCTGCCGACTCGCTCTGATCACTTACGGGAATAGCACGGCGATGCGGGCGGCGACGCCGCACCGCCTGCACCGACGATGCCTGCGGTTCGGTGGCGATGCGGATTTCGACCGCGACCGGGCGGTCTTGACCCGCAAGGCGCTTCTCGACCAATTGGCGGGCGACAATACCCCGCTGGTCGGGTTTCACCTTGCCTGGCCGGCTCGGGCATCGTGGAACGTTCCGGCAATGCCTACCGTTTCATCCCACTCTGACCTTCCTGCCTGTTGAGGAATCCCATGAAGTCGATTGTGATTGCCGCGCTTGCCGTCGTTGACGTTTGCCGTTCCGGCGCGCGCGCAGGATGCCGCCGCCGGCGAGAAGGTTTTCGTGCAATGTCGTGCCTGCCATCAGGTCGGCGAGACCGCCAAGAACGTCGTCGGTCCGGTTCTCAACGGATTGTTCGGACGCAAGTCGGGAACGATCGAGGGCTACAATTACTGCGACGCCAACAAGAATTCCGGCATCGTCTGGGATGAGAAGGTGTTCGCCGAATACATCCAGAATCCGCGCGCGAAGATCCCCGGCACCAAGATGATCTATGCCGGGCTGAAGGACGAGAAGCGCATTCAGGACCTGACCGCCTTCCTCAAGCAATACGACGGATCGGGAAAGAAGGCGCAGTAGTCCGCAGGCGTCATGCCCGGATAGCCGGCATGACATTCAGCGCCGCTGCGGCGCGAAGCTCGTGAGCGCGCCGCCCATCATCGGGCTCGCTTCCAGATGGCGCGGAATGATCGAGCCGCTTGCCGGCCGGGAATGTGGTATTCGGCGCTGACGTCGTTGAGCTGCGCCACCGCCCAAGCCGGAACCGCATAACGCTGCGCCACGCTGCGCACGGTATCGCCCGCCTCGCTCTGGACCGCGACACCGGAATCCCACAATTCGATCGGCTCCCCGCGCGGCATGATATAGCGGATCGGAACCGTCGGGCCTTCGAGCTGCACCGGCAGCGTCGTGATCTGCACCACCTTGGCGATCACCTTGTCCTGCAGGCCGCGGATCTTGACCATGTTGACGTGCAGCACTTCCCAGTAATTGCGAAGGTCCACGGTCGAGAAATGGCCGCGGAAATCCTCCGACGCGCGCACATAGCCGCCGCCGAAGAAATTCATCGACTGGTAGATGTTGATGAAGCGATCGACATTGTTCGGGACGTTGCGCGGCCTTGCGGGTCGGATCGAAGGCCACGATCAGGCTCACCGGCACGCCGGCGCGCTTCAGCTTCCAGGCAAAATCGATCGCGGCGTCGCCGCCGGCGGAATGGCCCATCGCCATGATCGGCTGCGGATTCTTCTTGTAGCGCGCGATCGCCTCCTCCGCCGGTCCCCACCAGTTGATGTGGTTATAGGTCTCGGCCTCGATCGCCGCTCGCGGCGATCTTGTCGCGCAGATAATCCATCTCGAACGAGGCAAAGCGCCCGCCCATGCCGCGGAAAACATAGGCCTTGCCGGTGGCCGGCTTCTTGGCGGCGAGTTCGCCGTCGGCCGACAGAAAACCCTCGAAGGTCGACAGCGATCCGCAGGCCGACAGGCTCGCAGCCAGCAACCCGACGACGGCAAGGCGCGGCAAATGGAACATGCTCATTGCGTTCTCTCGCAGCCCTTTCGACGCGCCGCTCGCCGCCTGGCGGCCGGACCAACGCGGAACGCACGCCATTGGCGCGGCTTCGATCAAAGGCGGATTTCGTTAAGATTTTCCGAAGATTGCAGATTTTTACCGCCAAGCCATTGAATTACGACAGTTTTTTGACTGTCGCCGCCCGGCTGAAGTCGCCGGATTGCCGCCGAAAGCGCAGAATTTGCGCCAGATTCGCGGGCGGCCTTGCGGACGTCGCCTGCGCGATCCGAATTAGCGGTTGACCCGCTCCCCCGCCTGCCCTAACGCCGCGCCTTCCTTGTTTGATCGAGCAGCCTTTCATCGAGTTATGACCGCCGCGCCGCGCATCTCCTTCGTCTCGCTCGGCTGCCCGAAGGCGCTGGTCGATTCCGAGCGCATCATCACGCGGCTGCGCGCGGAGGGCTACGAACTCGCGCGCGGCCATGCGGGCGCCGATGTCGTGATCGTCAACACCTGCGGCTTTCTCGACTGCGCGCAGGCGGAATCGCTCGCCGCCATCGGCGAGGCGCTGGAGGAGAACGGCAAGGTCATCGTCACCGGCTGCATGGGCGCCGAGCCCGAGAAGATCACGAGCGCAATATCCGAACGTGCTCGCGATCACCGGGCCGCAGCAATACGAGAGCGTGATCGACGCGGTGCATCGCGCGCTGCCGCCGGTGCACGATCCGTTCGTCGATCTGGTGCCGCCGCAGGGCCTCAAGCTGACGCCGCGCCACTACGCCTATCTGAAGATTTCCGAAGGCTGCAACAATCGCTGCACCTTCTGCATCATCCCGAAGCTGCGCGGCGATCTGGTCTCGCGCCCGGCCGCCGACGTGCTGCGCGAGGCCGAGCAGCTGGTGAAGGCCGGCGTCAAGGAACTGCTGGTGATCTCGCAGGACACCTCGGCCTATGGCGTCGACATCAAATATGCCGCGAGCCGCTGGCAGGACCGCGAGGTGCAGGCGAAGTTCCTTTCGATCTCGCGCGCGAACTCGGCGAGCTCGGCGTCTGGGTGCGGCTGCATTACGTCTATCCCTACCCGCATGTCGACGAGGTCATCCCGCTGATGGCCGAGGGCAAGGTGCTGCCCTATCTCGACATCCCGTTCCAGCATGCGAGCCCGGACGTGCTGAAGCGCATGAAGCGGCCGGCCGCGCAGGAAAAGACGCTCGAGCGCATCACGCGCTGGCGCGAGATCTGCCCCGACCTGACGCTGCGCTCGACCTTCATCGTCGGCTTTCCCGGCGAGACCGAGGCGGATTTCGAGTTGCTGCTCGACTGGCTCGACGAGGCGCAGCTCGATCGCGTCGGCTGCTTCAAATACGAGCCGGTGGACGGCGCGACAGCGAACGCACTCGACGGCGCGGTGCCGGAGGAGGTGAAGGAAGAGCGCTGGCATCGCTTCATGAAGAAGCAGCAGGCGATCTCGGCGCGCCGCCTGAAGCGCAAGGTCGGCACCCGCCTGCAGGTGCTGATCGACGAAGTCACGCCGCAGGGCGGCAAGGGCCGCAGCCAGAGCCGACGCGCCGGAGATCGACGGCGCGGTCCATGTGGCGAGCCGCCGGCCGCTGCGGGTCGGCGAATTCGCGCAGGTGAAGATCGAGCGCGCCGACGACTACGATCTGTACGGAAGTGCGGTGGGATTTTAGGACCCGCGCGGGCTGCAAATCTCCGGCAGCACCGGTTACGCATTGCGTGCACGGTTTTTTCATTCTTACCCGCAACACTGCCCGTAAAATAGGGCAGCTCGATGCGATCGATCGCGGAATATCTTCGGCAAATTGGTCTGGGCAGGAAGGCGGGATCTCCGGCGTCTGCGCTTGAACCCAATTTTCGTCTGCTGGCCGAACACAGCTCGGATATCGTCGTCGAAGTTGGCGCCGATCGAAAGACCGCCTATGTTTCTCCATCCTGCACGCGGCTGCTTGGCTGGCTGCCGGAGGATTTGATCGGCCGCGGTCCGGAAGCATTTATCCTGCCCGAATATATCGCGGCCGTCGAAGCCGATATCGCGGCGTTCGACGGAGGGACGCAAGACGAGGGAACGCTCGTCGTGCGACTGCGGAAAAAGGACGGCAATTCGCTCTGGGTTGAAGGCAAGGCCCGGATGGTACGAGGCGAAGAGATCGGCGCCGCGGGCGAAATCGTTGCCGTCTTCCGCGATATCAGTCGAGCGAAAGAAGCTCGAGGATGAGCTGGCCAGAGCTGCGATGACCGATGGCTTGACCGGTATCGCCAATCGCCGCGCGTTCGACGAGACGCTGGACCGCGAGTGGTCCCACACCTTGCTGACCGGCGGCCGGATGTCGCTTCTGCTCATCGATATCGATCGCTTCAAGGACTTCAACGACACCTACGGGCATCAGGCCGGCGACGATTGCCTGCGTGTCATTGCGCTTTCGGCGCGCAATGCCTTGAACCATCCTGCCGGCATGGTCGCGCGCTATGGCGGCGAGGAATTCACCGTTGTCCTGCGCGACACCGATATACAGGGCGCGATCGAGATCGCCGAGCGTTTGCGCCGGGCGGCGCTGGATGCCGGAATTCCGCATCACAAGAATACAGAAGGCGGCGGCAGAGTCACGGTCAGCATCGGTGCCGCCACCGCGTTGTCGCGCGCCGGCGGAACGATCCGAATGCCGGAGGGATTGTTGCTCGCGGCCGATAGCGCCCTGTACAAGGCCAAGCATCTGGGCCGCAATCGGGTCGAGTCCGCGCTCCTGCTCACGCCGGACAATTCAGCCGCCGCGTGACGAGGTCTCGCGCGTTGGATCAGGCGCGCAGCATATCGCGTAGCTCGCTTCCACGATCTTGGTCGCCGCCTTCAGATCCGACAGCTTGATATGCTCGTTGCGCCGAATGCGCGTTCGCTTCCAGGATCGAGCGCGGGCCGGCGCCGTACAGCACCGTCGGAATGCCGGCGGCGCTGTAATGGCGCGCATCGGTATAGAGCGGCACGCCCATTTCCTTGATCGCGACCTTCAATTCGCGCTTGGCGTGGCGCTGGAGGATCTCGACGATCTTCTTCACGCCGGGCCGCGGCTTCAGCGGCTCGGCCAGGATGACGCGCCTGCAATCGACCTTGATGCCCTTGCCTTCGCGCTTTGCCGGCCGCGCGCTTCACCAGCGCGATCAGTTCGCGCTCGACCTTCGTGCCCTTCTCCTCCGGGATCAGGCGGCGATCGAGGCGCATGACGACCTTGTCCGGCACCACGTTGGTGGCGAAGCCGCCGGAGATCAGCCCGACCGTGATCTTGGGCGAACCGATGCCGGGCGATTTCGACTTGATGCGGTTGAGGCGTTTGCGCTCCTGGTAGATCGCGGTCAGCACCCTGGTCGCGGCTTCCAGCGCATCGGCGCCGCTTTCCGGCATCGCGGCGTGCGCCTGCTTGCCGCGCACGGTGATCTCCAGATGCAGCACGCCGTTATGCGCGGTGACGACCGCGTAGGAGAAGCCCGCCGAAAACGCGATGTCGGGCTTGGTCAGCTTCTGCTTCAAGCAGCCATTCCGGCCCGGTGAAGCCGCCGGTTTCCTCGTCATAGGTCAGATGCAGTTCGACCGTGCCGTCGAGCCCGGCCGGATTGTCCTTCAGCGCCAGCAGCGCGAAGGCATAGGTCGCGTAATCCGATTTCGACACCGCGGCGCCGCGGCCATAGATCGCGCCGCCCTTCTCCTCCGCGCCATAGGGATCGTGCGTCCAGCCCTGCCCCGGCGGCACCACGTCGCCATGCGCGTTCATGGCGATCACCGGTCCCTTGCCGCTGCCGAAGGTCTCGCGCACGATCAGATTGGTCGCCGACACCATGCCGTGCTTCTTCGCCACCTCGTCCGGCACCTTGTGGCGCTCGACCTTGAAGCCGAGCGCTTCCAGCAGCCTCGCGGATTCCTCGGCATGGCGCGCGCAATCGCCCGGCGGATTGTCGGACGGCACGCGCACCAGGCGCCTTCAGGAAATCCACCTCGCGCGGAAAATTGGCGTCGATGAAGGACGGTCATGCCGATCCTCTTTTCGCGAAGGCTTCGATGAAGCGCACGAGCGCTGCGATGCTGAGCCCCATATCGGGCTCGCTCGCGAATTCCGCCGGATTGTGGCTGATGCCGCCCTTGCAGCGCACGAACAGCATCGCCATCGGACAGAGCTTCGCCATCACCTGCGCGTCGTGACCGGCGCCGGAGGGCAGCCGCATCGGCTCGTAGCCGAGCGACGATGATCGCATCCGCGAACAGATTCTGCATGAACGGGGTGCAGGCGGTCGTATTGGTCTCGTGGAACGGCTCGAAGGCGAATTCGAGCTTGCGCCGCACGCCATCCGCTGCGCGTCCGGCCTTGATCTGCTCGATCGCGGCCTTGCGCTTGGCGTCGGTCGACGAGCGGAATTCGAGCGAGAAGCCGACGCGGCCGGGGATGACGTTGGTGGCGCCGGGCGAGGCCTCGATGCGGCCGACGGTCGCGACCATGCCGTCCTCCTCGTTCTCGATCGCGGTCTGCTCGATCGCGAGCATCAGTTCGGCGGCGCCGGCAAGCGCATCGTGGCGCATGCGCATCGGCACGGTGCCGGCATGTCCGGCATCGCCCAGCACCACGACCCGCATGCGGCTCTGCCCGACAATGCCGGTGACCACGCCGAGCGGAAGGTTCGAAGCTTCCAGCACCGGCCCCTGCTCGATATGCACCTCGACATAGCCCACGACATTCGCGGGGTCGTAGGCCGCCTTGTCGATGTCGTCGGCATTCTTGCCATAGGCCTTGATCGCATCGCCGAGCGTCACGCCGTTGCGATCCGGGAAGGCGAGCGAGGCGCGGTCGAACACGCCGGCGCAGGCCGACGAGCCCGCGAGCGTGGTGCGAAAGCGCGAGCCCTCCTCGTCGCCGAAGGCCAGCACGTCGATGCCGAACGGCAGATCGACGCCGCGCGCGGCAAGCTCCTGCACCGCCAGAATGCCGGTCACGACCCCGAGCGGCCCGTCATATTTGCCGGCATCGATCACGGTGTCGATATGCGAGCCGATCAGAAGTCGCTTCTTCCTTTCGGGCCGCCAATGCCCGCGCACGGTGCCGAGCGCATCCTCGGTCACGCGTCATGCCGGCCTCGCGCATCCATGACGCGATCAGGTCGGCGGCCCTGCGATGCTCGGGCGTCAGGTAGAGGCGGATCAGCCGCTGCGGCTCGGTCGAGATCCGGCCGAGCTCCGACAGCATCGCCTCGGCGCGCGCGCCGAGCCGGGTAACGTCGGGAGCGATGTCGCTTGCGGCGGCCATCGTCAATGGGCGCTGAGCCAGCGTCCCAGTCTGCGCGCGCTCGTCGTCCGTCATGTTGGTCTGGTTGCCGAGCGGCATCGCCTTGTTGCGGACGGTCTGGATCATGATGAGCTGATTGAAGCGCTTGAGATCGGCGAGAGTCTCGAGCGTAACATTCTTGGGCGGCTCCTTGAAGCTTTCATGCGTCGGCCTGCTTGGCATGGCACATGATGCAATGCTTCGTGGTCAGCGCCAGCACCTCGCCGTCCGATACCGGCGGCCCGGACTGTCGACCGCCTCGCGCGGCGCGGTGAGGAAGATCGCGCAGATCAGCGCAAAGGCCACGACCGGCGTGGCCCAGCCGTATTTCTCCCAGGGCTCGCCGATATCGATCTGGTTGAGGATGTGCCGGAACAGCGCGCCGGTGAGCAGGATCAGCGCCACCACCAGCCAGGCCTGCGGATGCGCCGACAGGAACGGATAATGCGGCGACACCATCATCAGCAGGACGGGCAGCGTCAGATAATTGTTGTGCAGCGAGCGCTGCTTGGCGACCTTGCCGTATTTCGCCTCCGGCTCCTCGCCGCGCAGCAATTGCCCGACCATGATCTTCTGGCCGGGGATGATCACCATGAAGACGTTGAAGGCCATGATGGTGCCGATGAAGGCGCCGACATGGATGAAGGAGCCGCGGCCCGAAAACACCTTGGTGTAGAGCACGCTCGCCAGCATGATCAGCAGAAACACGCTGATCGCGAGCGGTATCGTGCGGTCGCCCCAGAACTTGCAGATGTTGTCGTAGAGCACCCAGCCCACCAGCAGCGAGGCGATCGAGATCGCGATCGCCTGCCACGGCTCGAGCTCCATGACCGGCGGATCGATCAGATAGGCGCTGGCGTGGAAATAATACTGGATGATCAGCAGGCCGAAGCCGGTGACCCAGGTGAGATAGGCCTCCCACTGGAACCAGTGCAGATGCGGCGGCAGATTCGGCGGCGCGACGGTGAATTTCTCGACGTGATAGAAGCCGCCGCCATGCACCTGCCAGGCGGTGCCGAACACGCCGGGCGATTTGCGCTCCTTCTGGTTCAGCGAATAATCGAGCGCCACGAAATAGAACGAGGTGCCGATCCAGCCGATGCCCACGATCATGTGGGCCCAGCGCAGCAGCAGGTTGCCCCATTCGCCGATGAATACGTCCATTCGATCGCTCGACCCTGTCCCCGCTCATTCCCGCGAAAGCGGGAATCCAGCGGTCTTGGCTCTGGGTCCCCGCTGGAGTTCGCGGGTCGAGCCGCGCAAAGCGCGGATCCGCGGTGCACAGACTAGCAAAGCGCGCATGCCGGAGCGTAGCAAGGGCTGCGCGCATTATCGGAATCAGGATCGACGACCCCGTGGTCTCGCGGCCTTCCAGGTCGCGATGCGCCTTCTGGGCATCCTTCAGCGGATATTTCTGGTTGATCGGGATTTTGACCGCGCCGCTGGCGACCACGTTGAACAGGTCGTTCGCGGTCGCGACCAGGTCCTCGCGCTTGGCGACGTAATTGTTCAGCGTCGGGCGGGTGGCAGAACAGCGAGCCCTTGGTCTGCAGGATGTTGATGTTGAAGGCGTCGATCTGGCCCGACGCCGAGCCGAAGCTCGCGAACATGCCGAGCGGACGCAGGCAGTCGAGCGAGGCCGGGAACGTCGTCTTGCCGATGCCGTCATAGACCACGTCGCACAGCTTGCCGCCGGTGATCTCCTTCACCTTGGCGGCGAAATCCTCGGTCGCGATAATAGATGATGTGGTGGCAGCCATTGGCCTTGGCGATCTCGCCCTTTTCCTTCGATGCCGACGGTGCCGATCACGGTCGCGCCGAGATGGTTCGCCCATTGGCACAGGATCTGGCCGACGCCGCCGGCCGCCGCATGCATCAGCACCGTCGTGCCCTTGGTCACCTTGTAGGTGCGGTTGAGCAGATATTGCGCGGTCATGCCTTTCAGCATCATGCCGGCGGCCTGCTCGTAGGAAATGCTCGCCGGGATCTTCACCACCCGGTCGGCGGGCAGCAGCCGCTCCGCCGAATAGCCGCCGAGCGCCACCACATAGGCGACGCGGTCGCCGACCTTGATGTCGGTGACGCCGGGGCCGACCGCGATCACCTCGCCCGCGCCCTCGTTGCCGGACACGAACGGCATGCCGACCGGAGACGGATACATGCCCATGCGGAAATAGGTGTCGATGTAGTTCACCCCGCAGGCATGCTGCCTGATCTTGATCTGGCCCTGGCCCGGCGCCGGCACCTCGATCTCCTCGAAGGTGAGCACTTCCGGCCCGCCATGTTTGTGAACCCGGACCGCTGCAACCATCGTTATCCTCCCTCGAATGCGCGCACGCCTTGGCACGCTGACAAATTCGGCGGGATCATAGGGGCGCGGCACGACCGGCGCAAGCCGAAGCTAGCGCGCGCCCGAAACGGTCAGGATGGTGCCGCTGGTATAGCTCGCCGCATTCGACATCAAGAAAAGAATGGCCTCGGCGACCTCCTGCGGTGTGCCGACCCGGCCGGTGGGGAGCTGCGGCGCGATCCGCGCGAGCCGCCCGGGCTCGTGGATTTCGGTATCGATCGGACCCGGCGCCACCACATTGACGCGGATGCCCTCGCCCGCGAGCTCCTTCGAAAGACCGATCGCTAAGCGCATCCACCGCGCCCTTGGCGGCGGCATACCAGACATATTCGCCCGGCGCGCCGATCTTCGCCTGCACCGACGACAGGAAGGTCATGGTGCCGCCCTGCCCGCCATGCTTGGTCGACAGCCGCGGGATCGCGGCGCGCGCGCACAGCATCGCGCCCAGCACATTGATGTCGAGCGCGTCGCGCAAGGTCTGCGTCGACACCGCCTCGAAGCGCGAATTCCTGCCCGGTCACGCCGCTCGAATAGACCAGATGCCGCAGCGGGCCGAAGCGATCGAGCGCCTTGAACATCTGCGTCGATATCGGCTTCCTGTGCCATGTCGCCTGGAATCGCAGTGGCGCGGCCGCCGCCCGCTTCGATCTCGTTGACGACCTTGGCGGCGGCTTCGGCGTTGCTCTTGTAGTTGATCGCGACCGCATAGCCGCGCGCGGCCGCGAGTCTTGCGGTGGCGGCGCCGATGCCGCGGCCGCCGCCGGTGATCAGGACGATTTCTTTCATTTGCGGGTCAGGGCCTTCGGTCGCCTGCGCCGGTTGCGCATCGCCAGCACGTTAAACAGCTCGACCGCTCCCGCAAAGGCCATCGCGAAATAGATATAGCCGCGCGGAATGTGGAAGCCCAGCCCGTCGGCGACCAGCGCCACGCCGATCAGCAGCAGGAACGACAACGCCAGCATCTTGGTGGTCGGATATTTCTGGATGAAGGCGGAGACCGGCACCGCCGCGAAATACATCACCAGCATCGCGATCAGACCGCCGCGATCATGATTTCGATGTCGCGCGCCAGCCCGATCGCGGTGATGATCGAATCGAGCGAGAAGATCAGATCGATGGCGACAAGTTGCGCCAGGATGAACGCAAAGGCGCGCTTGCCGCCCGGCTTGGGCTCCTCGTATTGCGCCTCGACCTCGGAATGGATTTCGCTGGTGCCCTTGGCGATCAGGAACAATCCGCCGCCGATCAGGATCAGGTCGCGCCAGGAGAATTCGTTGCCGAACAGCGTGAACAGCGGCGCGGTCAGCCGCATGATCCAGGTCAGCGTCAGCAGCAGCGCGACCCGGAACACGAAAGCCAGCCCGATCCCGACCTGGCGCGCGAGCCTGGCCTGCCGCGCCGGCAGACGCGCGATCAGGACCCCGATGAAGACGATATTGTCGATGCCGAGAACGATCTCGAGCACCGACAAGCGTCACCAAAGCGGCCCAGGCGCTCGGATCGGTCAGCAGTTGCAGCATCATGATTTCCGCTCAGTCCTCGGCGGTCGCGAGCCCGATCGTGAGAAAATAGACGCCAAGCGCAGCAAGGCACCATGCGACAATCGCGCCCGGATCGAGCTTCCTGACGAGCGCATAGATGCCGAGCAGGCTCCAGGTCGCGAGCGCGACCAGACTGACGCCTGCGGAATTGCGTGACCCGGAACGGATGCAGGACGCGCAGCGGCATGAAGGTCAGAATCACCAGCGCCGCCACCACGCAGGCATTGGCCCAGGGCGGCAGCTTCAACACAAACAGATGGAAGGCGACCGCGTTCCACAAGGCCGGAAAGCCGCGGAAAAAATTGTCCTGGGTCTTCATCTCCTCGTCGGCGAAATAGAGCGCACTGACGACCACGATGGCGATCGCAAGCGGTGCGGCGACCGACGCCGGCAGCAGGCCTGAGGTCGCGAGCGCAAAGGCCGGCACGAACACGTAGGTCGTGAAATCGACCACGAGGTCGAGCGCATTGCCGGACCAGCGCGGCAATATCTCCGCGACGCGAAAGCGCCGCGCCAGCGTTCCGTCGACGCCGTCGATCACCAGCGCCACCGCGAGCCAGACGAACATCAGGACCCATTGGCCGCGCGCGGCTTCGAGCAGCGCCATCAGGGCGCAGCCGGCGCCGCAGGCGGTGAAGATATGCACCAGGAAGGGCGCAGGTACGCGCCTCACGCGCGCCTTGGCGCGTGCGCGTAGGCTTTCGGCGCCCGCTCATTCAGAGCCGCTTTCCGGAGAACAGGAAGGTAATGTCGGGAATATGCGGCCGCATGCCGACTTCGGCGAAGCCGGCTTTCGTCATGGCGGCGACGATCTCGTCCTGCCGGTGCGGATAGGTGGTGGCCGAGATCGCGAGATTGGCGAATTGCCAGAGCGCGGCATTGCGCGGCCCCGGCCGGTCGCCATACATCGCAAAGTCATGGATGAAAATGCCGCCGCCCTTCGGCAGATAGGCATGCGCGCGGTTCAGCATGTCCTGCAATGCCTGCGGCCGGTACGAACTGACGATGTAGGAGAGCAGGATCAGGTCGCCGCCGGCGGCCATTCGTCTTTCACCACATCGCCCGAGACGCAGCGGATACGATCCTCGAAGCCTTCCTCGGCGATGAATTTCTTCGCGAAGGCGATCACCTGCGGCTGGTCGAACACGATCGCCGAAAGGTTTGGATTGCGCCGCACGGCTTCTATGGAAAACGCGCCGGAGCCGCCGCCGAGATCGAGCAGGCATTTGTAGTTCGCGAGATCGGGATTGCGCGAAAGCAGATAAGCCGGACCTGCCGAACCCGCATGCTGACCGCGGATGAAGGCTTCGGTGCGGACCGGGATCGTCGAGGAAATGCGAATAGGTGGCGGCGCCCTCGCCCGCGCAAGGCCGCGCGCGCATCCGGCATCTGATGGTAGAGCGTCTCGGCGATCTGCTTCAGATAATAGTCGCCCATATAGCCGCGCGCGCCTTTTACCAGATAGCGCGAGGCGGCCTTGCTGTTGCGGATAGCTTTCGCCCTCGCGAATGACAAGGCCAAGCGCGAGACACGCCTCCAGCAGCGACCGCAGCGGATCGAGCTGCGCGCCGATCTTGTTCGCCAGCGCCTCTGCTTCCATCGGGCCTGTTTCCAGCGCCGTGAACAGGCCGAGATCGAGCGCCGCGAACAAGGCCTGCGAGCCCATGAAGCCATAGGCGACCTGCGACACCGCCGTGATCGCCTCGTCCGCGGATGGGTTCCCTTGCGGATCGTTGGGCCGCATCTGCGTGTCCGGCATGGCTGAGATCGGGCCTGATGGATATCTGTAAGCTTGCCCCGTTTCCCGCATTCGGGGCAAGACTTCGTGAAACAAGACTGGCAACCGAAGGATGGCTGATGCGCAAGCGCAACGATTTCCAGGCTGTGGTGGTGGGGTCCGGGCCCTCCGGGCTGACGGCCGCACTAGCTCTGGCCGGCGCAGGCTTTGCGACCGCGCTGATCGGACCACGCGCGGGTGACGACCATCGCACCACGGCCTTGCTGACGAGCTCGGTCGCGGCGCTCTCGACGCTCGGGGTCTGGGACCTGTGCAGGGACCATGCGGCGCCCTTGCGGATATTGCGGATCGTCGACGACACCGCGCGGCTGTGGCGCGCGCCGGAGACGCGCTTCGACTGCGCGGAAATCGGGCTCGACGCATTCGCACACAACATCGAGAACCGGCATCTGGTGGCGGCGCTGGAAAGCAAGGCCGCCGACATTCCGGGCTTGCAACGCTATCCGGTTGGCGCGGTTGCCGTGCGGCCCTCTGCGGATCATATCGAAGTCGAACTCGCCGACGGCACGCATTTGCGCGCGCAACTCGTGGTCGGCGCCGATGGCCGGAATTCGATCTGCCGCGAGGCCGCGGGCATCGAGTTGCGAAGCGCGAGCTACCCGCAGGTCGCCCTCACCTACAACGTCGCCCACGGCCGCCCGCATCGCGACATCTCGACCGAATTTCACACCGAACACGGCCCCTTCACTCTCGTGCCGCTGCCGGGCGAGCGCTCCAGCATCGTCTGCGTGGTCGATGCCGGCGAAGCCGAGCGCATGCGCGAATTGTCCGGCGACGCGCTCAATCTGGAACTGGAGCGGCGTTCGCATTCGATCCTGGGCAAGATCGCGGTCGAGCCGGGCAGCGGCGCCTTCCCGCTTTGCGCCGAGACCGCGCAAAGTCTCGCCGCCGGCCGGATCGCGCTGATCGGCGAGGCCGCGCATCGCTTTCCGCCGATCGGAGCGCAGGGGCTCAATCTCGGTCTGCGCGACGCCGCGGCGATTGCCGAGGTCGCGCTCGAATGCCGCGACGATCCGGGCGCGCCGCAAGCCATGCAGCGTTACGAAACCATGCGGCGCGCCGATGTCATGACCCGCTCGATGGCGGTCGATCTGCTCAACCGCTCGCTGCTGTCGGGATTTCTCCCGGTCCAGGCTTTGCGCGGGCTCGGGCTGCATCTGCTCGGCAATGTCGGGCCGCTGCGGCGCGCGATGATGCGCGAAGGCGTGATGCCGCGCGCGTCGCAGCCGCGCCTGATGCAGGGCGAAGCGCTGTCCTAAATCAGCGGCGGCACTTTCCTGTCGCGGTCCGGCGCATCGCGGAAATGCGGGGCGATCGGCAACGGCAAGGCCGGCATCGCACCGCCTTCCACGCCGCGCAATTTGCGCTCGAACAATCCGCGGCTGCTGAAATGCGGATCGCGCAAGGCGTCGTCGAGCGTGCGCAACACGGTCACGCAGCAATCGGCTTTGGCGAAGATCGGCTCCCATTCCGCGGCGGTCTTGGTCGCGATGGCGGCGGCAACGGCTGGCACGTCCGCGTTCGTCTCAAGCCCCGAGGATCGCAGTGAAACGCTGCCAGAAATGGTCCTCCAGCGGCGCACAGGCGATGGCAATTCCGTCCTTCGCGGGATAGAGCCGGTAGCGCGGCGAGCCTCCGGCCAGTTCGCCCTGCCCCGGACCGGGAGCCGCTCCGGTCGCCCAAAGGTGCGCCAGCGCATGCCAGGCGAAGGTGAACATCGCGTCGGTCATTGCAATGTCGAGGCGGCAGCCCTGCCCGGTCCGGTCGCGATCGCGCAGCGCCAGCAGGATGTTGATCACCGCCGGAAAGGCGCCGCCCGCGATATCGGCGATCAGCGCCGGCGGCACCACCGGGCCGTCCGCGGGACCGGGCTGCGAGCGCCAGCAGACCGGCATTGCCGATATAATTCAGGTCGTGGCCGGCTTCCGTGCGCGCGCGGCCCGGTCTGGCCGTAGCCCGAGATCGAGCAATAGATCAGCCGCGGATAGGCCTTGCGCAAAGCCTCGTAGCCGAAGCCGAGCTTGTCCATCACGCCGGGGCGAAATTGTTCAACCAGAATGTCAGCCGTCTTGAAGCAATGCGCGAAGCTTCGCCGCGTCGGCTTCCGTCTTCAGGTCGAGCGTGAGCGAGGTCTTGCCGGCATTGAGCAGCCCGAAGGCCGCGCCCGTGCCCTGCCAGATCGGTGCATAGTGGCGCATGTCGTCGCCGCCGGGCCGCTCGATCTTGATGACCTGCGCGCCCGCCTCCGCTGAGCATCAGCGTCGCCAGCGGTCCCGGCAACAGGTTGGTCAGATCGAGCACGGTGATGCCGGAAAGCGGTTGGGTCATGACATTGCCCTGCGCGAAGCCGAAGAATAACGGCCGTCCGCGCGGCGATGCGAGCTCAGAACGGCGTCGCCGGAATGAGCCCGACTTCAGCAGGTACATCACGCCGGTCAGCGTCACGACCGAAACCAGCGTGCCGAGCAGCACCGAGCCGGAGGCTTCCTTCAGCCAGACGTCGTACTGGCGCGCCAGCACGAACACATTGAGCGCCGGCGGCAACGCCGCCATCAGGATCGCCGCATAGGTCCAGGCTTCGGTAAACGGCCCAAGCCAGGCCAGCACGAAGAACACGATCAGCGGATGCAGGATCAGCTTGACCGGGATGATCGCCGGCACGTCCGCGGTCAGCCGCGGCATCGGCCGCAGCGCGACCGTGACGCCGAGCACGAACAGCGCGCAGGGCGCGGCCGCGTTCTGCAGAAACTGCATCAGCCGGTCGAGCGCCACCGGCGGCTCGAAATGCAAGCGCCGCCGAGAGCACGCCGAGCGCGGTCGCGACGATGAAGGGATGCAGCACGATGCGCCGGATCACGAGCCGGACCGAGGGCCACAGCCCCATCTTCTCGTCGCCGAACAACGCCATCAGCAGCGGCACCAGCGAGAACAGCAAGATGCTGTCGAAGCAGAAGATCAGCGCCACCGGCGCTGCGGCCTGCGAGCCGAGCGTCGACAGCGCGAGCCCCGGGCCCATATAACCGATATTGCCGTAGCCGCCGGCGAGCCCGGCAATGGTCGCCTCGGGCCTGGTGCGTCCGGCCAGCAAGTGCGATCGCGAAGGCAATGGCAAAGGCGATCGCGGTCGAGAGCGTGGTCCCGACCACGAAGCTTATTCGGGCCAGTTCCTCCAGCGGGGTCTTGGCCACGATCCGGTAGAACAGGCACGGCAGCGCCACATAGACGATGAAGAAGCTCATCCATTCGAGGCCGCTTTCCGGGATGTTCTTGAGGCGGCCGAAGGACATAGCCGAGGAAGATCAGGCCGAAATACGGGAGCGCGAGATTGAGGACTTCCAGCATCGGCAGAGCGGGCGCTTCCAGGATGGACATGATGCCGCCCCCGACAGCCGGCGGTCATTGCCTGAAAGTGCGGCTTGGCGGGAGCGCGGGCGTGTTCTAATCCTCGGTGCATGAAACTGCCACGCCAATTCTTCAAGCCGCTCGCCGCCGGCGCCCCCGCCCCCTTGCGCGAATTGCCGGTCCGGCTCGAGCGCATGATCCATTTCGTGCCGCCGCATATCGAGAAGGTCCGCGCCAAGGTGCCGCAGCTCGCCCGCGAGGTCGACGTGGTGCTCGGCAATCTCGAGGACGCGATCCCGGCCGACGCCAAGAAGGCCGCGCGCGACGGCTTCATCGCGATGGCGAAGGCGACCGATTTCGGCGCGACCGGCCTGTGGACCCGCATCAACGCGCTCAACTCGCCCTGGGTGCTGGACGACATCACCGAATCTGGTCGCGGCGATCGGCAACAAGCTCGACGTCATCATGCTGCCCAAGGTCGATGGCGCCTGGGACATCCATTATCTCGATCAGTTGCTGGCGCAGCTCGAGGCGCGGCATGCGGTGAAGAAGCCGATCCTGATCCACGCCATTCTGGAGACCGCCGAAGGCGTCGATGAATGTCGAGACGATCGCGGCCGCCTCGCCGCGCATGCAGGGCATCAGCCTGGGCCCGGCCGATCTCGCCGCCTCGCGCGCGATGAAGACCACCCGCGTCGGCGGCGGCCATCCCGAATACAAGGTGCTGGCGGATGCGGCCGCCGGCGGCGGCGCGCGCGCGGCCTATCCAGCAGGACCTCTGGCACTACACGCATCGGCAAGATGGTCGATGCCTGCGCCGCGGCCGGCATCAAGCCGTTCTACGGCCCGTTCGGCGATTTCTCCGATCCGGAGGCCTGCGAGGTGCAGTTCCGCAACGCCTTCCTGATGGGCTGCGCCGGCGCCTGGTCGCTGCATCCGACCCAGGTCGCGATCGCCAAGCGCGTGTTTTCGCCCGACCCGGCCGAAGTGGCCTTCGCGAAGAAGATTCTCGACGCCATGCCGGACGGCACCGGCGCGGTCATGATCGACGGCAAGATGCAGGACGACGCGACCTGGAAACAGGCCAAGGTGGTGGTCGATCTTGCCAGGCTGGTTGCCGAGCAAGGATCCGGAACTGGCGGCCCGCTACGATCTCTGACCGCTGGCCGGACGCGTCCCGGCGGATTTGGAAAGCGTCCGATCCTGGACCCGAAAGGGATGACGCGCGCTGAATGCGCTTCCTATTATAACGGCATGACCAAGACAGGACATCCAGGCGCGCGTCGCCAAATACCGCATCGGCCAGGTCGTGAAGCACCGGATCTTTCCGTTCCGGGGCGTGGTCTTCGATATCGATCCGACCTTCAACAATACCGAGGAATGGTGGCTGTCGATCCCGGAGGAAGTGCGTCCGCGCAAGGATCAGCCCTTCTATCACCTGTTCGCCGAAAACGCCGACACCGAATATGTCGCCTATGTCTCCGAGCAGAATCTGCTGGCCGACAATTCGGCCGAACCGATCCGTCATCCGCAGGTCGCCGAAGTCTTCGTGAAGGACGACAAGGGCGCCTACCGGCCGCGCGACCTGACGATCAACTAGCTCAGCGCGGCTTGGCCGGCGCCAGTTTGCTGCTCCTGCTGCTGGCGCGCGCGCTTCTGCAATTCCTCGATCAGCTTCTGGTTCTGTTCTTCAACCTGTTTCTGATCGACCGGCGGTCCGTCATAGGCCTTGGCGAATTCGTCGAGCGGCAGCGACAAGGTCATGACGCTGCCTTGCATGCTGTAGGCCTGCAGATAGAGCGTCGTGCCCTTCTTCAGCCGGGCGACGCCGTTCACGTCGGCTTCGATCTGGGCGACGCAGCCGTTATTGGTGCACACCATGAACGGCGCGACCTGGGCCGATTGCTCGTCACTGTCGATCAGGACGCGCGTGCCGCGCGGCAGCATCACGCCGGGCGGCAGCGTCACCTGCAGCACCTTCTTGGGCTCGCCTTCGACCTCGATCAGCACCGCGGCAACCAGCGGCACGCCGGTGTCGAGCCGCCCGTCGCTTCCGGTGCGGCACATGGTGCGCTGCTTGGTCTCGGCGTTCTTGTCGCAGAGCTTGGTCCATTTCGAATAGGTGAGCGGCGGCGGGGCGGTCTGCGCCGGGGGCGCGGCCGTCGCGGCGCCGGCTGACTTTGCGCCGGCGCGGATTTCGGCTGCGCCTTTTGCTGCGCGAAGGCGGATGGGGCCACAGCCAGCAAGAGCGCCGCGGCCAGCGCGACCGCCTGTCGGAAATGGCTCCCGAACCGCTGCGGTCCGCAACTCATCCTGCCTCACTCCCGCAAGTCTTAATCCGGCCGGCGCATGCCGGCCATCCGCGAATCGAAAAACGCCGCCGGAAGCTAAGGCTCCCGGCGGCGCAACTCAACCTGACGTTTCTGCGCAATGCGGCTATTGGGTCTTGCCCGGCGCCTGCTGTTCCAGCTTCTGGCGCGCGTCATTGGCGCGGCGCTGCAACTCGTCCTGCAGCTTCTTGTTCTTTTCCTCGAGCTCCTTCGGATCGGTCGCCGGGCCGTCATAGGCCTTGGCGAAATCGCCGAGCGGCAGCGACGAGCGTCATGACGTTCTGCGCCATGTTGTAGGCCTGGACATAGAGGTTCTGGCCCTTCTTGAGCTTGGCGACCGTATCCGCCGTGGCTTCGAGCTGGGCGATGCAGCCGCCATTGGCGCAGACCAGGAACGAACCGATAATGGCCGACGGCTCGTCGCGGTCGATCACGACGCGGGTGCCGCGCGGCAGCAGCACGCCCGGCGGCAGCGTTACCTGCAGCACCTTCTTGGTCTCGCCTTCCATCTCGATCACGACCGCGGCGACCACCGGCATGCCGGATTCCAGCCGCCCGTCCTTGCCGGTCTGGCAAACCTGCTTGGAGCCCGCTTCCGGACCCTTGCCGCAGATCTTGGTCCAGTTCGAATAAATCAGCGGCGGGACCTGCGCTTCCGCCGGGTTGGCGCCACCCGGCTGGGCCGGGGCGGCGGGAGCGGCGGCGGGCGCCTGGCCCTTCGGCGCCGCCTTGGGCGCGCCCTTCTGAGCCGGAGGTTGCTGCGCATGGGCCACCGCGAAACCCAAAGTCGACAGCGCAGCGACCGCGGAAAGCATTGCGAGCGTCCGAACCACCGGCCGGGCCGGTGTGGACGCAGACCGGTAAGTCATGTCCTTCTTTTCCTCGTTGGCGCCGGTAATAAGGCGCATTGGGCCTGACGGCGGCCTCGGCGCTGTCTCACCGCCTAAAAAAGGCGACAGCGTGACGCCGGGCACCGGCCTGATACCCGAAATCTCCCGCAGCGCGAAGCTAAAAAATTGTCGCGATGCGGGCCATAATGGCCGAAGTCCGGTCGCAACGGGCGAAGCCGCCGGGAACATGCCTATATGGATCGCTTGATTGAGCGAATCGGACCCTTTTGCATCGTGATCGCTTTCGACCGCCCCTCGTCCTGCCAAGTCCAGATCCCGGGCCGCGACCAGCCCGATTCGGCACCGCGCTCGCGGCGCTGGCCCTGCTGACGGTCGGCCATGCCGCCGCCCGCCGCGGAGCCGCGCCATGCCATCGCCATGCACGGCCAGCCGGCGATGCCGCCGTCCTTCCAGGCGATGCCCTATGTGAATCCCGATGCGCCCAAGGGCGGCCGGCTGGTTCAGGGCGTGCTCGGCACCTTCGACAGCCTGAACCCGATGATCGTGCGCGGGCTGCCGCTGCCCTCGATCCGCGGCTATGTGATCGAGGGGCTGATGGCGCGCGGCTATGACGAGCCGTTCACGCTCTATGGCCTGCTGGCGGAAACGCTCGAGACCGACGACGAGCGCTCCTACGTCACCTTCAATCTCAATCCGCTGGCGCGCTTCTCCGACGGCAAGCCGGTGACGCCGGAAGACGTGGTGTTTTCCTGGCAGCTTCTGCGCGACAAGGGCCGGCCCAATCTTCGCACCTATTATTCCAAGGTGAAGCGCGCGGAGATCACCGGCCCGCGCTCGGTGCGTTTCGATTTCGACACCGGCGCCGACCGCGAATTGCTGCTGATCCTCGGGCTGATGCCGGTGCTCGCCAAACACGCAATCGACGTCGAGCATTTCGAGGAGACGACCTTCACGCCGCCGGTCGGCAGCGGCCCCTATATCGTCAAGCATGTCGATGCCGGCCGCTCGGCGACCTTCGTGCGCAATCCGGATTATTGGGGCGCGAAGCTTGCCGATCAACCGCGGCCTGTGGAATTTCGACGAGATCAAGTTCGACTTCTATCGCGACGACAATTCCTATTTCGAAGCTTTCAAGAAAGGCCTCTACGACGTGCGCGCGGAAACCGATCCGACGCGCTGGCAGACCGGCTACGACACGCCGGCTTTCCGCGCCGGCCGCTACGTCAAGGACGTATTCCCGACCGGCCTGCCGAAAGGCATGAACGCGCTCGTCTTCAATACCCGCCGCCCGGTCTTCGCCGATATCCGGGTGCGCGAGGCGATTGCGATGCTGTTCGATTTCGAATGGATCAACAAGAACTTCTTCTTCGGCCTGCAGAAGCGCACCGGAAGCTATTTCGAGGGCTCGTACCTGTCCGCGCTCGGCCGCCCCGCCGACGAACGCGAACGGGCCTGGCTGAAGGAGTTTCCCGGCGCGGTGCGCGCCGATGTGCTGGAGGGCCGCTACAAGCCGTCGGAAAGCGACGGCTCGGGGCGCGACCGCGACGTCCTGAAGAAGGCTCTCGCCCTGTTCGCGCAGGCCGGCTACGAGCTCGACGGCACCGTGCTGCGCAAGCGCGACACCGGCGAGAAGCTCGCCTTTGAAATCCTCGTCACCTCGCGCGACCAGGAGCGGCTTGCCATCGCCTTCGTGCGCGATCTGAAGCGGGTCGGCATCGCGGCCTCGATCCGCGTCGTCGATGCGGTGCAATTCGACCGCCGCAAGATCTCCTACGATTTCGACATGCTGCCCTATCGCTGGGACCAGTCGCTCTCGCCCGGCAACGAGCAGAGCTTCTATTGGGGCTCGGCCGTCGGCCGATGTCGATGGCACGCGCAATTACATGGGCGTCCAGGAGCAAGGCGATCGACTTCATGATCGCGCGAGCTTTTGCGCGCGCGCGAGCGCGAGGAGTTCGTTTCCGCGGTGCGCGCGCTCGATCGCCTGTTGATATCGGGATTCTATGTGGTCCCGCTGTTCCATTTGCCGGACCAATGGGTGGCGCGCTGGACCTCGATCGAGTATCCGAAAACGACCCCGCTATTCGGCTATCTGCCGGAAGCCTGGTGGCGAAAGCCCGGAGCGCCGTGAGCGCATGATGGATGGCGGCAAAGCCAGGAACGCAACCTTGGATGCGTTGTTCCGCGCCAATGTCGCGCGCGATCCGGATGGGGTGGCGCTGCAAGATCCGCCGGACAGCGAAGCCATCACCGGCAACCCGCCTCGCCAGCCTCACCTATGCGCAGGCCGACCGCAGGATCGGCGCGCTCGCGCGTCTGCTGCGCGAGATCGGCATTCCCGAAGGCGGCACGGTCGCGATCCAGTTGCCGAACAACGCCGACAGCGTGATCGCGTTTCTGGCGGTCGCGCGCGCCGGCATGGTGCCGGCGATGCTGCCGCTATTGTGGCGGCGCGCGGAATGCGTCGCCGCGCTCTCGCGTGCGCATGCCACGGCGATCCTTTGCTGCGGGCGAGTCGGCGATTTCGATCACGGTCAGCTCGCGCTCGAGATCGCCGCCGAGCTGTTCCCGATCCGCGCGGTCGCAGGCTTCGGTCGCGGCCTTGCCGACGGCATCGTGCCGATCGACGAGGTCGTGGGCGACATGCCGCCGGCGGACGATATCGACATCTTTCGCGGACATTGCGGCCGTCACCTTCGATGTCGGTGCCGACGGACCGGTGCCGGTCGAGCGAAACGCCATGCAAATCCTGTCGGCCGGTCTTCTGATCGGTCGCGATGCCGGCGCCGGCAGGGGTTCGGCCATTCTGTCCACCCTGCCGATTTCGTCCTATGCCGGGTTGTCGGCTGCTCTCGTGCCCTGGCTGATGAGCGGCGGACGGCTCGAATTCCATCATCCGTTCGCGCCCGACATCCTGTCGCGCCAGATCGAAGCGTCGCGACATTCTGGTGGTGCCCGATGCGGTGGCGTTGCGCCTGGCCGAGACCTCTCTGCTCGGCGCCCGCAACCTGCGAGCGGTCATTTCGATCTGCCGCTCGCCGGAACGGTTCGCGGCAGCAGCGGCCTGGCCGCTGACCGAACTTCCGCTGGTCGATGTGGCCGCCTTCGGCGAACTCGCTTTGCTCGCGGCGCTGCGGCCCGCGGACGGCAATCCGGCGCCCTGGCCGCTTGCGCGTTTCGGTCGGCCGACGGCGACAGCGAAATCTCGCAGAAGCTTATGTTACCGCCGCCGGCACGCTCGGCATTCGCGGCGCGCTGGCGGCTGGGCCGGATACCGATACCGGCTATGCCTGCACGATGGCGCCGGATCAGCAATGCCATCACGGTGACGGCGGCGCCTCCGGCCTCGCCAATGTCGGCGGTTATCGCTTCGCGCTGCGCGATCTGCAGCACGCCATCCGCATGATCGACGACGAGCAGCCTGATCGCCGCCTTGCCGCACGAGCCTGACCGGGCAGCGGCTCGCCGGCACACGCTACCGATCCTGCGGCGATGCGGCAGACCTTGCGGGATTTCGGGCTGGGCCCGCTGGTCACCGGCGCCTTTCGCGACCGCGCGATCCAGTCCTGAGCAATTTCCGCGGCGCATGTTGACCGCGCGTTAATGACGCGGGGCTATCGGTATTACGCCTCTTACATTGGCGGACCTAGGCTTCATGTCGCTGCAAGGCCCGATCGTCGTCATCGGCGAGCAACAATCCCCCGCATTGATCGACGCGATTTCGGCCGCAGGCGCCTTCCCGGTGATCGAATCGAGCTGTGCCGATGCCGCCGCCGCCATCGCCGCGGCGCACCCGTCCGCGATCGTGCTCGCGGATGCGCAAGCTGCCGCCGATGACGGGCTCGCGAGCTGGCTCACCCGCGAAATCACCCGGCAGACCCCGATCGTGCCGGTAGTCGCCTGCGGCGATGCGCAAGCCGCGCCCGCCTATCGTGAATCGCTTGCGATGACGCAAGGCTCCGACCCGCAGGCGATTGCGGCCCGCATCGCCTCCGCCCTTCGGGTGCGCGTCGCTGCATGCGGCGTTGCTTCGTCGCGCCGAGACCGCGAAAGCCACCGGCCAGCGCATGCCGCAGGTGCCGGAAAACGATCCGCTCGAAGACGCCACCGTCATTCTTGCCGGCCGCGGCCGCTCCTACCCGCAACTCTCGGTCGGGCTCGGCCAGCAGACCGGACTGATCGGCGTGCTCACCATCGAGGTCGCCGCCCGCTATCTGAAATCGCGCGACGCCGACGGGCTTGTGATCGGCGACGGTTTCGATCCGCGCAATGTCGAGGCCATGCTGACCGTGATGTCCGAGGATTCGCGTTTCCGCGACCTGCCGGTCGGCGTGCTGGGACGAAAGCTCGGCATCGATCTGAAGCGCCTGCCGCATATCGTCTTCGCAAGCGACGTACCGGGCCTGATCGCGCGCATCCTGCCGCTGATCCGGCTGCATGCCTTCGAGGGACGGCTGCGCCGCGCGCTGCATGCCTTCGACAAGGCCGGGATTGTCGATCCCTCGACCGGCCTGCTGTGCCAGCCGGCCTTCATGTCCGAATTGACGCGGGTGATGCGCGACGCAGGCTTGCATGGCAACGGCCTTTCGGTCGCGCGGTTCGCCTTCGATCCGCGCTTCGACACGCGCGCGCGCAACGATGCCGCACGCCTCGTCAGCAAGCTCGTGCGCGGCGCCGATTTCGCCTGCTGCGATCATGACGGCTCGATCCTCGTGGCCTTTGCCGAGACCGATCCCAAGCACGCTCAGGTGGTGGCGCGGCGCCTCGCCAGCGTGCTCAAGCACACCATGCTGCATCCGGAGCGCGGCCGGGCGCCGGCGGCCCCCCGGGTCACGCTGACCGGGCGCAAATCGGCCGACACCGTGTCGTCGCTGCTCGAGCGGATCACCGCCGGTCAAGGTTGCGGCGGAATAGCTCACGGCATAGATGATGGGCTCAAGGAGAAATCCAAAATGCCCGACCATCCGGACAAAGTTCGCATCGATGTCGTTTCCGACGTCGTGTGCCCGTGGTGCTTCATCGGCAAGAAGCGGCTCGAACAGGCGATCGCGCTGGCGTCCGATGTGCCGGTCGAGGTGCATTACCATCCGTATTTTCTGAATGACTGGATCCCGGCGGAAGGCATTTCGCGCGAGGAATATCTGACCACGAAATTCGGCTCGCCCGAGCGCTACAAGGAAATCGCCGGCCGGGTCTCCGCCGCGGCGGCGCAGGAAGGCCTCACCTACGCGATCGACAAGGTCAACCGCCAGCCCAACACCACCGACAGTCATCGCCTCATTCACTGGGCGGACCAGATCGGCAAGGCGGCGGAGATGAAGCAGCGGCTGATGGAGCTGTATTTCTCCGAAGGCGCCGATCTGTCCGACAAGAAGGTGCTGGTGAAGGCTGCCGCCGATATCGGGCTCGACGGCGACGAGATTGCGAGCAAGCTCGACAGCGACGCCGACCTCGCTTTGGTGTCGCAGCGGGTCGAGCAGGCAAAGTCCGCCGGCATCCAGGGCGTGCCGTTCTTCATCTTCGACAATGCCTATGCGGTGTCGGGCGCGCAGGCGCCGGAGCAGCTTGCCGGCGTGATCCGCAAGGCGGCTGAAGAAAAGACGAAGAAGGCGGCGGGTTAGGTTCGCGCGTGCTGCCCGGGCGCTGCGCTCGTTCGAGCAAACGCGAAGCTGATGCGTCTGCGAAGGCGGGACCCAGTCATTCAAGAGCAGTGGCCATCGGGTCGCGCCGCAACATTGCGCGGGGCACCGCGCCGGGACAGCGACAACCGACTAAGCCGCCTTCTTGTCTTCGGCGATCTTCACCAGATTGCGCAGGATCGTGGTCGTGCCCTTCAGCCGCTGCTCGGGCTTCTCCCAGTCGTCGAGGAACACCACCTTCATGTCCGGCCGCACCTTGGCGATCGGCGCCTGCCTGGCGATGTAGCGCATCAGTCCCTCCGGATTGGCGAAGGTGTTGTCGCGGAAGGCGAGCACCGCGCCCTTCGGCGCCGGTATCGATGCGCTCGACATTGGCCCGGCGGCACAGCGCCTTGATCGCCACGATCTGCAACAGATGCTTGACCTCCTCCGGCAGCGGACCGAAGCGGTCGACCAGTTCGGCGCCGAAGGCCTCGATCTCCTGCTCGTCCTCGACCGTCGGCGAGCCGGCGATAGAGCGCCGAGCCGCACCGACAGGTCGGCGACGTAGTCCTCCGGGATCAGCACCGGCGTGCCGATGGTGATCTGCGGCGACCATTGATCGGCGACCGGCTCGGTGATGCCGGCCTTCAGCGAGGTCACCGCCTCTTCCAGCATCTGCTGATAGAGCTCGAAGCCGACCTCCTTGATGTGGCCGGACTGCTCCTCGCCGAGCAGATTGCCGGCGCCGCGGATGTCGAGATCGTGCGAGGCGAGCTGGAAGCCGGCGCCGAGCGTATCGAGCGACTGCAGCACCTTGAGCCGCCGCTCGGCCTGCGCGGTGATGCTTGCCGTTCCGCCGGCAGCGTGAACAGCGCATAGGCGCGCATCTTCGAGCGCCCGACCCGGCCGCGCAACTGATAGAGCTGCGCCAGGCCGAAGCGGTCGGCGCGGTGCACGATCAGCGTGTTGGCGGTCGGGATGTCGAGGCCGGATTCGACGATGGTGGTCGACAGCAGCACGTCGTACTTGCCGTCGTAGAAGGCCGACATGATGTCTTCGAGCGCGGTCGGCGGCATCTGGCCATGCGCGACCGCGACCTTCACCTCCGGCACGGTCTTGTCGAGGAATTCCTTGGCGCCGGCGAGATCCTCGATGCGCGGGCAGACATAGAAGCCTGGCCGCCGCGATAGCGCTCGCGCAGCAGCGCCTCGCGCACCACCAGCGGATCGAACGGCGAGACGAAGGTGCGCACCGCCAGCCGGTCGACCGGCGGCGAGGCGATGATCGACAGATCGCGCACGCCGGTCAGCGCCAGCTGCAACGTGCGCGGGATCGGCGTCGCGGTCAGCGTCAGCACGTGCACCTCGGCGCGCAGCGCCTTCAGCTTCTCCTTGTGCGCGACGCCGAAATGCTGCTCCTCGTCGACGATCACCAGCGCCAGGTCCTTGAACTTGATGTTCTTGCCGAGCAGCGCATGGGTGCCGACGACGATGTCGAGCGTGCCGTCGGCGAGGCCCTTTCGCGTCTTGGCGAGATCGGCCGCGGTCACCAGCCGCGACGCCTGCGCCGATCTTGACCGGGAAGCCGTGGAAGCGCTCGGTGAAGGTCTTGAAATGCTGGCGCGCCAGCAGCGTCGTCGGCACCACCACCGCCACCTGCTTGCCGCTCATCGCCGCGACGAAGGCCGCGCGCAACGCCACCTCGGTCTTGCCGAAGCCGACATCGCCGCAGACCAGCCGGTCCATCGGCCGGCCGGAGGCGAGATCGTCGAGCGCCGCGTCGATCGCGGTCTGCTGGTCCTCGGTCTCCTCGTAGGGGAAGCCGGCGCAGAATTCGTCGTACATGCCCGGGCGCAACCGTCAGCTTCGGCGCCTCGCGCAATTTGCCGTTCGGCCGCGATCTTGATCAGTTCGTGCGCGATCTCGCGGATGCGCTTCTTCATCCGCGCCTTGCGCGTCTGCCAGCCGCTGCCGCCGAGCCGGTCGAGCTCGACGTCGAGGTCTTCCGAGCCGTAGCGCGACAGCAGCTCGATATTCTCGACCGGCAGGTAGAGCTTGTCGCCGCCGGCATAATGGAGTTCGAGGCAATCATGCGGCGCGCCGGCCGCCTCGATCGGTCTGCAGGCCGACGAAGCGGCCGATGCCGTGATCGACATGCACCACGAGATCGCCGGCCGACAGGCTGGTCGCCTCGGCGATGAAATTCTCGGCCCGGCGTCGACGCGCGGCGCGGCCGCACCAGCCGGTCGCCGAGAATGTCCTGCTCGCCGATGATCGCGGCCTGCGCGGTCTCGAAGCCGGCTTCGAGGCCCAGCACCGCGAGCGCGACCTGCGGTCTTCGGCAGCGCCAGCGCGTCCTGCCAGGATGCGACATTGGCCAGGTTGGCGAGCCCGTGGTCGCGCAGCACATGGCTCATGCGCTCGCGCGCGCCTTCGCTCCAGAGCGCGATCGACGACGCGCTTGCCGCCGCGCTGCAGCGCCTGCGACATGCGCGCGTCACCGCATCGAACACGTTGGCGTCCGGGCTCGGCGCGCTCGGCGCGCGAAATTGTGGCCCTGCTTGGTGCCGATGTCGATCGCCGGCCCCTGCGCTTCGGGCACGGCGAACGGCGTCAGCCGCGCGACCTGTCGCGCGCTCCAGCCGCTCGCTTCCATTCGGTCTCGGTCGAGATAGAGCCGGTCCGGCGGCAGCGGCTTGTAGGGCACGCCGCCCGCGCCCTGCGGGCGCATTCTGCCGCGCCTCGTAATAGTCGGCGATCTGCGCGAGCGCTCATGCGCGGCGTCCTCGGCGCAGCGGCTCGAGCACGATCGGCGTGCCCGGCAAGATAATCGAACAGCGTATCCATGCGCTCGTGGAACAGCGGCAGCCAATGCTCCATGCCGGGATAGCGGCGGCCCTCGCTGACCGCCTCGTAGAGCAGGTCGTCGCGGCGTCGGCGGCGCCGAAGGCCTGCGACATAGCCGAGTGCGGAAGCGCCGGATGGTCTCGGTGGTGAGCTGGAATTCCGATACCGGCACGAGATCGAGCGCGCGCAGATCGTATTGCGTGCGCTGGGTCTCCGGATCGAAGGCGCGGATCGTCTCGAGCGTGTCGCCGAAGAAATCGAGCCGCACCGGCTCGGCCATGCCGGGCGCGAAGAGATCGAGGATGCCGCCGCGCACGGCGTAGTCGCCGGGCTCGCGCACGGTCGAGGCGCGCGATAAGCCGTTGAGTTCGAGCCAGCTTGCGACGCCGCTCCATCGCCAGCACGTTGCCGGGCGCGGCCGACAGCGACTGCCCGGCGACGAGGTCGCGCGGCGGCACCCGCTGCAGGATCGGCGTTGACGGTGGTCAGCACGACCGAGGGCTTGTCGCGGCGCCTCGACATCGCGCCAGCCGCGACAGCGTCGTCATGCGCTGCGCGACGCACGCCGGCATGCGGCGACACCCGGTCGTAGGGCAGGCAGTCCCAGGCCGGGAATTCCAGCCGCTCGATCTCGGGCGCGAAGAACGACAGCCCGCGCGCCAGCGCCGCCATCCGCGGTCCGTCGCGGCAGACCACCACCAGGCTGACCGCCGGCGCGTCCGGCCGCGCCGCGATCGCGCGCGCGAGATCGGCGATCACCAGCCCCTCGGCGCCGTCGGCGACGCTGGACAGCGTCAGCGGCTTGCCGGTCTTCAGCCGTTCGGCGGGAGACATGCGCCATCAGCGGCCGCCTCCGTCGTCGCGTGGAAGTGCACGATCCGTGTCGAGCAACAGCGCGTGTCGATGTTCCGGCGGGATCGTCGAGTTCGCCGGTCACCCAGCCGAGAATGTCGTGATCCGGCACTTCGAGCAGCCGCTCGATACTCGTCGAGTTCGGCGTCGGACATCTCGGCGATACAGGCATCGGCAAAGCGGCCGAGCAGCAGGTCGGTTTCCCGGATGCCGCGATGCCAGGAGCGGAACAGCAGCCGCCGCCGCCGCTCGTTCAGTCCCTCGCTCGATCGTGTGCTGCCGGTCATGTCCGCTCCGCAACGCCAAAAGCCCGGACGGGCCGGGCGCGCGTATATAGGCATGATCCGCGAGAGGTGGAAACCGGTTTTCGGGCAGATCATGCCTTCGCAAGCGCGATCAGAGCCGCTGTCAGCCCGAGCTGTGATAGGTGATCTGCCATGCGGCCCAATCTGCTCGATCCGTTCTTTGCCGCGATCACCATCGCTTCCGGGCATCGGCCCGAAGCTGGAGAAGCTGTATCGCCGGCTGCTCGGCCGCGAGGACGTGCCGCGCCTGGTCGATCTGCTGTTTCACCTGCCGGTCGGCGCCATCGACCGGCGCGCGCGGCCGAAGCTGCGCGACGTCGAGCCCGGCTCGGTCGTCACGGTCAAGGTGACGGTCGACCGCCACCGCCCGGCGCCGCCCGGCCGCGATCGCGCGCCCGCATCTGATCTATGCGAGCGACGAGACCGGCGACCTGGTCCTCACCTATTTCCGCGCGCGCAGGGACTATCTCGAAAAGCTGCTTCCGGTCGGCGAGACCCGCTACGTCTCCGGCACCATCGCGCTTCTACGACGGCATGCTGCAGATGGTGCATCCCGACCGCGTGGTCGACGAGAAGGGCCTGTCGCAAGCTGCCGCTGATCGAGCCGGTCTATCCGCTGACCGAAGGCCTCACCGCCAACATGCTGCGCAAGGCGATCGACGCGGCGCTGGCGAAAGTGCCCGACGCTGCCGGAATGGCAGGACGCCGGCTTCCTCGACGCGCAACGAATTTCCCGTCCTTCGCGCAGGCGCTGCCGGCATCCATCGCCCGGCCGCAGATGACGGATGTCGATCCGGCGAAGCCCGGCGCGGTCGCGGCTCGCCTATGACGAATTGCTGGCGAGCCAATTGGCGCTGGCGCTGGTGCGCGAGCGCGACCGCAAGCGCAGCCGGCCGCGTCCATTCCGGCGACGGCCATCTGCGCAAGAGCGATCGTCGCGGCCCTGCCCTATTCGCTCACGCTGTCGCAGATCGCGCGCGCTCGACGACATCGTCGCCGATCTCGGCAAGGCCGAACGCATGCTGCGGCTGCTGCAGGGCGATGTCGGCTCCGGCAAGACCGTGGTGGCGCTGCTCGCCGCGGCCGCCGTGATCGAGGCCGGCCGGCAGGCGGCGCTGATGGCGCCGACCGAAATCCTGGCGCGCCAGCATTTCAAGACCATCGCGCCGCTGGCGGAGGCGGCCGGCATCCGCGCCGCAATCCTCACCGGCCGCGAGCGCGGCAAGCGAGCGCGCCGAGCGCGCTCGCCCGGCTCGCCGCGCGGCGACATCGACATTCTGGTCGGCACCCACGCGCTGTTCCAGGACGAGGTCGTGTTCCACGATCTCGCGCTCGCCGTCGTCGACGAGCAGCACCGCTTCGGCGTGCATCAGCGGCTGGCGCTGGCGCACAAGGGCGAGGCGGTCGACATGCTGGTGATGACCGCGACGCCGATCCCGCGCACGCTGGTGCTGACCTATTTCGGCGACATGGACATGTCCGAACTGCGCGAGAAGCCGGCCGGCCGCCAGCCGATCGATACCCGCACCATCCCGCTCGACCGGCTGTCGGAGGTCGTCGACGCGGTCGGCCGCGCGCTCGACGACGGCCAGCGGGTCTACTGGGTCTGTCCGCTGGTCGAGGAATCCGAGAACGAGCGATCTCGCCGCCGCCGAGGAGCGCTTCAAGGCGCTGCGCAAGCGCTTCGGCGACATGGTCGACCTGGTGCACGGCCAGATGAAGCGGCGCCGACAAGGACGAGGCGATGCGGCGCTTCGCCGCCGGCGAGACGCGGCTCCTGGTCGCCACCACCGTGATCGAGGTCGGCGTCGACGTGCCGGAAGCCACCGTGATGGTGATCGAGCATGCCGAGCGCTTCGGGCTCGCGCAGCTGCACCAGTTGCGCGGCCGCGTCGGCCGCGGCAGCCGGCAAGTCGACCTGCCTGCTGCTCTACAGCGCGCCGCTCGGCGAGACCGCCAAGGCGCGGCTTGCGATCATGCGCGAGACCGAGGACGGCTTCCGCATCGCCGAGGAGGACCTGAAGCTGCGCGGCGAAGGCGACGTGCTCGGCACCCGCCAGAGCGGGCTGCCGGCGCTTCCGCATCGCGCGCGTCGGAGGCGCACGGCGCATCTGCTGCCGGCCGCGCGCGACGACGCCGCGCTGATCCTCGCGCGCGATCCCGCGCTCACATCGCGAGCGCGGCGAGGCGTTGCGAGCACCTGCTCTATCTGTTCGAGCGCGACGACGCGATCCGGCTGACCGATGCCGGCTGAGCGGTACATGCCGTAGGGATTGGGCCCGAAGCGGTTCGGGCCCGGCTGGCTCGGCTTGCACCACCAGATGATCAGGATGATGATTCCGACCAGCGGGATCAGCGCCAGCAGAATCCACCAGCCGGAGCGGTCGATGTCGTGCAGCCGGCGCGCCGCGACCGCGAGCGACGGCAGAATGGTCGCGACCGTGTAGAGCCAGTTGATCGGCGTGTAGCCCTCGCCGAGCCCGAAAATGGCGCTGTCGACCGCCAGCGTGGCGATGCCGGCGCACAGGTTGAACAATTGCCACCACCAGAAGGCCGGCCGTGCCGAACGGCCGGAGAAGTTCACATAGTTTGAAAATCCGGATTTGACTGCTTCCGTGAAACCCATAGCCCCGTCTCCTGATCTGCAACCTCGCGCACGTAGCTGCCCGAGACGCGCGATCTCCGTGGGCATCCTTGAACGAATTGGCCTGACGATCAGGCTGCCGACACGCGATCTGCGTCAGCCGAGCGGATTCGTGCCGAAGCGGTTGGCGCCCGGCTCGCCCGGCTTGGCCCACCAGATGATGAGAATGATGATGCCGACGATCGGGATGAAGCTGCAGCAATATCCACCAGCCGGAACGGTTGATGTCGTGCAGGCGCCGCGCCGAGACCGCGAGCGCCGGAAGACAGGGTGCCGAGCGTCCACAATCGTCGAGAGCGGCGTGTCAGGATTCGGTACCGAAGATCGAAAGATCGAGAATGGAGACGACGATGCCTCCGATGAAGCCGAACAGCACCCAGTACCAGAAGGCCGAGCGCTGTGCCCGGCCGGAGAAATTCACGTAATTGGAAAACGCCAGATTGTATTGCTTCGCCGAAAGTCATCGCCCCGTCTCCTCTTCCAGGCTCAACCGCCTATTTCGCTCCAGCTTCGCAGTCTCGCGCGCCGTTTGCGCCGCGCGCGCGGCGGCCGCCATGGCAGCGGCGCCGTTCGAGGGTTCGGACATGGTGGCCCCGCCGGGCTGGATCATCCCCGCCGACATGATCAGCGTCGCCGCCGCCTCGACCGGAATATCGAGCTCGATGATATTCTTGCGCGGCACGTAGAAGAAGAACCCGGTGGTCGGGTTGGGCGTGCACGGCAGGAATACCGAGATCTGGTCGTCGCCGTCCGGCAGCCGGCTCGACGACCTCCGGGCTCGGCGGCTGCGACAGGAACACCAGCGACCACATGCCGGGCGCCGGAAACTCGACCAGCCCGACTTTGCGGAAGCTCGTTCCCGATTTCGAGAACAGCATCTGGAACACCTGCTTCACGGTCTTGTAGATCGGGCGCACGATCGGCATGCGGTCGATCAGGTGGTCGCCGAGCTGGACCAGCGAGCGCCCGACCAGGTTCGCGGTCAGGAAGCCGAGCAGCGTGAGCGCGAACAGCGCGATGATCAGGCCGGAGCCGGGGATGCGCACCGGCAGGTAGGTCTCGGGCCGGTACATTTCGGGAATCAGCGGCCGCACCAGATCGTCGACCCAGGTGACGAACGCCCAGATCAGCCAGCCGGTGATGAACAAGCGGACCGGCCACCACCAGCCCGGTCAGGAAATAGTTGCGCAGACGCGCGCCCATCCCGGCCGGCGGCAGGTCGGTCTCGATCAGGTCAGGCTCGGCGGCGGACGGATCGACAGGCTTCTTCATGCACGCGCTTTATGGCTCATCGGGACCGCGGATTATAGCCGAATGCCGGGCGCTTGCGGCGAAACTGTAGCCGATCTCCACCTATTCCACGGTCGACCTAGTCGCGTACCGATCATTCGACCGTCACCGACTTGGCGAGGTTGCGCGGCTGGTCGACGTCGGTGCCGAGCGCGACCGCGGTATAATAGGCGAGCAGCTGCACCGGCAGCGCATAGACCAGCGGCGTCACCGAATTGCGGCATGTCCGGCAGCGTGATGGTCGTGACGCCCGGCATCGCGGCTTCGGCGGCGCCCCTGGCGTCGGTCATCAGGATGATCCGGCCGCCGCGCGCCGCGACCTCCTGCATGTTGGAGACGGTCTTCTCGAACACGCCGTCATGCGGCGCGATCACGATCACCGGCATCTTCTCGTCGATCAGCGCGATCGGCCCGTGCTTGAGCTCGCCCGCGGCATAGCCCTCGGCGTGGATATAGGAGATTTCCTTCAGCTTCAGCGCGCCTTCGAGCGCCAGCGGATAGCTGGTGCCGCGGCCGAGATAGAGCACGTCGCGTGCTCTTGCGCGAGATCGCGCGCCAGCGCCTCGATCTCGCCTTCGAGCTTCAGCGTCTCGTTCATCAGGCGCGGCACCTCGATCAGCGCATGGACGAGCTTGCGCTCTTCGTCCGCGCGTCAGCACGCCGCGCGCACGGCCGGCGGCGATCGCAAGACAGGCCAGCACCGCGAGCTGGCAGGTGAAGGCCTTGGTCGAGGCGACGCCGATTTCCGGCCCGGCCAGCGTCGGCATGATGACGTCGCTTTCGCGCGCGATGGTCGAGGTCTGCACGTTGACGACCGACAGCACATGCTGGCCCTGCTCCTTGGCGTAGCGCAGCGAGGCGAGCGTGTCGGCGGTCTCGCCCGATTGCGACACGAAGATCGCAAGATCGCCCTTGCGCAGCGGCGCCTCGCGATAGCGGAACTCGGAGGCGACATCGATCTCGACCGGCAGGCGCGCATAGCGCTCGAACCAGTATTTGGCGACCAGCCCGGCATAATAGGCGGTGCCGCAGGCCGAGATCGCCACGCGCTCGATCTTCGTGAAGTCGAACGGCAGCTTGCCCGGCAGCGTCACGCGCTCATTGGCCATGTCGAGATAATGCGACAGCGTGTGGGCGACGACTTCCGGCTGCTCGTGGATTTCCTTCGCCATGAAATGGCGGTGATTGCCCTTGTCGACCAGGAAGGCCGAGCCGGTGGTCTTGATGCTTGGCGCGCTCGACCGGCTTGCCCGCCGGCGTCGAAGACCTCGCACGCCGCTCGCGGCGCACCACCGACCCAGTCGCCCTCCTCGAGATAGGAGATCGTGTCGGTGAAGGGCGCGAGCGCGATCGCGTCGGAGCCGAGATACATCTCGCCGCGCCATGGCCGATCGCCAGCGGCGAGCCCTTGCGGGCGCCGATCATCAGATCGTCTTCGCCGGCGAAGATGAAGGCGAGCGCGAAGGCGCCGCGCAGGCGCGGCAAGCGTCGCGCGCACCGCGTCCGACCGGCGAGCGGCCCTTCTTCATTTCCTCGGTGACCAGATGCGCCACCACCTCGGTGTCGGTCTCCGAGCCGAAGCGTGCGCCCTTGCTTCGCGAGTTCGTCGCGCAGCTCGCGGAAATTCTCGATGATGCCGTTATGCACGACCGCGAGCCGCTCGGTCGCGTGCGGATGCGCGTTGTTCTCGGTCGGCTTGCCGTGGGTGGCCCAGCGGGTATGGCCGATGCCGGCCAGTGCCGGAGAGCGGTTCGCGGCCGAGCCGCTGTTCGAGATTGCGCAGCTTGCCTTCGGCGCGGCGGCGTTCCAGATGGCCGTTCTCGACGGTCGCGACGCCGGCGGAATCGTAGCCGCGATATTCCAGCCGCTTCAGCGCATCGACCAGCAGCGGCGCGACCGGCTCACGGCCGAGAATTCCGACAATTCCGCACATCTAAGGCCTATCCCCCGCCGCAAACCCCGATGTGCCGCTTAGAGCCGCAACCGGGACCGGGCGGAAATCAAAATGCGTGTCGCCGTGTGACAGGCAAAGGCGACAGCGTTCGCCGCTCAACCGGCATGGTCCTTTTTCTTGCCCGCGCCCTTCAGGCCGCGCAAGCGCGAAGCCCAGCCTTCCTTAATGACCTGCCGCACCCGCCCAAGCGCCAGCGCGTCGGCCGGGACGTTTTCGGTGATGACCGAACCCGAGCCGATATAGGCGCCGTCGCCGATCGTGAGCGGCGCGACCAGCGCGGAATTCGAGCCGATGAAGGCGCCCTTGCCGATATCGGTGCGCTGCTTGGACGCACCGTCGTAATTGCAGAAGATGGTGCCGGCGCCGATATTGGCGCCCTCGCCGACCCGTGCCGTCGCCGATATAGGCGAGATGATTGGCCTTGGCGCCGTCTTCGAGCACGGCTTCCTTGACCTCGACGAAATTGCCGACCCGCGCCTTCTTGCCGATCTTCGCGCCGGGGCGCAGCCGCGCATAGGGACCGATCGAGGCGCCTTCGCCGACATGCGCGCCGCTCAGATGCGAGAAGGAATGGATCACCGCGCCGGCATCGACCGTGACGCCCGGTCCGAACACGACATAGGGCTCGATCGTCACGTCGCTGCCGAACCTGGTGTCGGCGGACAGAAACACCGTGTCGGGCGCGATCATGGTGACGCCGGCATCGAGCGCGGCCTTGCGCAAGCGCTGCTGCAGCACGGCTTCGGTTTCGGCGAGCTGTGCCTTGGTGTTGATGCCGCGCACGTCGTCCTCCTCCACTTCGACCGCGACCGCGCGCAAGCCGGCATTGATTGGCGAGCGCGACCGCGTCGGTCAGATAGAATTCCTTCTTGGCATTGTTGTTGCCGATGCGATCGAGCAGCGACAGCGCATGCTTGCCGTCGAGCGCCATCAGCCCGCCATTGCAGAGCGCGATCGTGCGCTCGGCCTCGCTCGCATCGTTATGCTCGCGGATCGCGACCAGCTTGCCGTTCTCGACCAGCAGACGGCCATAGCCGGTCGGATCGGCCGGCGTGAATCCGGCGACCGCCACCGCGGCGCCGTCGGCAAGCGCCGCGCGCAATTGCTTCAGGGTCTCGGCGCGCACCAGCGGCGTATCGGCAAACACCACCAGAATATCGTCGAAGCCGCGCGCGATGCGCGTCGCGCGCCGCCAGCACCGCATGCGCGGTGCCGAGCCGCTGCATCTGGCGGGCGATCTCGGCTTCGGGAATCAGCCGCAACGCCTCTTTCTCGACCGCATCGTGACCGGGTCCGATCACCACCGCGCAGGCTTGCGCGCCGGCGTCGCGCGACCGCGCGCAGCACATGGCTCAGCAGCGTCTGTCCGCCGATCTCGTGCATCACCTTCGGCAAGGCCGAGCGCATGCGGGTGCCCTCACCCGCCGCCAGCACCACCGCAAGGCATGTCCTGTCCGCCATATTCCGGTTCCGGTTCGTTTCGGCGCTGCGGTCATAGCGGAGCGAGCCCGCGCCGAAAAGCCGTCCGCCATCGCCGGAAGGCCCGGGTTTGCCCGCCACTTCTGCTAGCATTTCGGGCAACTGATTCGTTCGAAGACCATGATGCGCAAGCCACCGGACCCTCCCGTCGACGACGAGAGCGACGCTTCGCCGATCGACATGCGCAGCCTCACCTTTCTCGGCCTCTGGGGCGGAGCGGCGGCGGCGGGCCTGCTCGTGGTCGCCTTCGCCACGCTCACCGAAAGCGGCCAGCGGCGGCTGGCGTTGGCCTTCAGCGGCGGTACCGCGCCGGTCGCCGCTGTGGAAGAGCGCCGGACCACGACCCGCGATGCCGAGATCGAGAACCGGCGGCTATCCGATCAGCTTCGCAATCTTTCCGAGGACCGCGACCGGCTGCTCGCTCGCATGACCGTGCTGGAGCGGAATTACGAGGACGTCACCGGCTCGATCGGACGGCTGGCCAATCCGCCGAAGCCGGTCCTGCCCGAGCTTTCGCCGCAAGCCGGCGCCGCCGCCGGCCGATGTCGCGCCGGTGGCTTCCGTTCCGGCAATGTCCAGCAGCGCAGTCGCCTGCCGCCCCGGCTCAGCCGGCGCCGCAGCGCAGTCGCGCCGCAAGCGGTCGCGCCTCAGGCGCGCCGCGCCGGAACCGATCGAAGGTGTATCCACGAGAACCGAATTCGGCGTCGATCTCGGCGGCGCGCCGAACGTCGCCGCCTTGCGCACTGCCTGGGACCGCATCCGCCGCACCCATGGGGTCCAGCTCGAAGGCCTGCGGCCGGTCATCGGCATCCGCGACGGCCGGACCGGACAGGTCGAATTGCGGCTGGTGGTCGGACCGATCACCAATGCCGGTGACCGCCGCGAAACTCTGCGCGACGCTCGCCAATGCAGGCCTGTCCTGCCAGCCGACCACCTTCGACGGACAGCGGCTGGCCTTGCGCTGACATTCTGCGCGATAATGCGCGCAGGAAAATACCCATGAAACTCCATGGCTTCCCGTCCCCTCTTCGCGCCGACCGCGCGGCAGACCCAATGGCTGATCGCGCTCGGGCTCGTCAGCCTGGGCTACGCGATCTATCTGCGCTACCAGGCGATCGAACTGACCTCGGTCGGACTTGCCTGCCAGGGCGGGGCGCAGACCTGGCTTTGCGCCACCCGCAGGATCGGTGACGATCCTGTTCGAACATTCGGTGTTCGGATGGGTCGCGCTCGTCGCCGCGATCCTCAACCTGATCCGGCCGCATCTGTTGCTGTTGTCGATCGGGCTTGCGGCCGCGGCGTTCGGCGTCGTCCTGCACAATGCCGCCCTGTCCGGGCTGGCGGCAGGTCTCCTGATCCTCAGCTTCGCGCGGCCGGGGCCGGTCGATCGAAGAAGAATAGCGCCGAGCGCCAGCAGCAAGCCGCAAAGCCAGAGCGACTGCCAGTTCGCGAAGCTTTCGTTGAACGCAATATAGATGGCCGACAACGCGAGCGTTGCGCCGGCGATGCGTTCGGCATGCCGCTCGCCCCGAGGCTCGTTGGGCAAACCAGCGCGACCAGCACCAGCGGGACGATCGACGCGGTCAGCGGCGCATAGGGAAAGTCGCGGTAGCGCGGATCGAACACGAGCCCGAGCGCGACCTGGACCGCCATCACCGTCAGCAGCCGCCGCGAGCCATCCGAGCAGAACGGCCGGCCCGGCGCTCTTGCCTTCGCTCGGCGTCAGCACCTGCGCGAAGGCGGCGATGCCGGTCCCGCGCATCAGCGCCATCGCGGCAGAGCGGAGGGATCAGCAGCGCGAGCGCCACCAGCGTGGCCGAAGTCAGCCAGCCGCCGATCCCGAGGCTCTCATAAAGCATGCGTTCGACCGCAAGCGCGATCATGCTTCCGCCGGCCAGCGCCACCAGCGCAACCGCGAGCCAGCGGCCGGCCGGCGCCGTCATCGTTCCGGTTTCGGCGCTGGCGCCGGCCGAAGGCCGCCACCGCGAAGATCAGAACCGCAAAGGCGATGCCGGCGGCCGCCTGCTCGCGCCAATGCGGATGGTTGGAGACCGGCTTGCCCCAGTCGAATTTCGGCTGCCTTGTGGCGCCGTCGAACAGCCCCCAATAGCCGCCGACCGTGCCTTCATGAGCCGCGCTTCCAGGGCTGGTCGAAAGCCTCGATCACATTGACCCGGTAGCCGCGCTTCTCCGCCTGCGCGAGAATTTCCTGAAGGATCAGCGCCTGGTTGCCCGCGACGGCAGCGCACCTTCGCGCATCCGGCCCTGACTCGGCCAGCCGGTCTCGCCGATCAGGATGTCCTTGCCCGGAAACACCGCCGGCCATCTTGTCGCGGATCGACATCACATGCGCCGCCGCATCCTTGGCCGGGATCGGGAAGTCCTCCCAGTAAGGCAGGATGTGAATGGTGACGAAATCGACCGCGTCCTGCAGGTCGCGATTGCGCTGCCAGAATTCCCAGACATCGGCATAGGTCACCGGCATCGGCACCTGCCGCTTCACCTCGCGGATGGCATTGCCGAGATCCTGCGCCGACAATTCGCCGCGCAGCAGCACCTCATTGCCCACCACGACCGACTGGATCACATCCGGATAACGCTTGGCGAGCGCGATCACACCATCGATTTCCTGACGGTTCTTGTCCGGCTTGTTCGACAGCCACAGACCCTGGATGACCTTCATCCCGACCCGCCGCGCAATCTCCGGCACCTGGTCGAGCCCGAGCTCCATCGAATAGGTGCGGACGCAATCGGTCAGCGCCTTCAGCCGGACCAGATCATCCTCGATCTGGGCGGCCGGGATATGGGTGCCGCCGTTCAGCGGCGATTGCGTGCCCCGGAACGGCGCGTAGGACAGGCATTGCAGCTTCTCCGGCGCGGCCGCGCCCGGTCATCGCAACCGGCTGGCCGAGCCACCACCAGACCAGCGCGATCAGGACGCCGACCGGCGACCAGAGCCAGCGACCGGAACCAGCGGTCCGGTTAACGTGCGTTCATGCTGGACTGGAGCGTCGGTCTTTGCATCAGCGACGCCATCGCACGAACCGCATGCTGCGCGACAAATCCGTCGCGCGGTTGTTCATTCAGTCAAGATGCCACGGACCGATGCTGGACAAAGGCCCGGAAAGGCGGAAATCTTCTTGCCGAACTGTAAGCCGTATTGCTGTCGGATTCGGATGCAGACTGATGCGCCGTAAGCCGTTCAGGGGGAACGGCCTTCCGAGTATCTCGCCATCATGACGTGTTCGTACCCTGCGATCCGTGCCAGCCAGTCTGGTTGCCATCCTCTGGCTTGCGGTCGCTTTACCGCTCGCGGCAACACCGGCATCGGCCCAGAACGACCCGAACCCGAACGACAAAGCCAAGCAGCAGCAGCCGCAGCAGCAGGCCGATCCCAAAGCCGATCCGAAAAAGGACCCGCCGCGCCGCGACGACCTGGCCGATGTCTCCAAGCAGATCGCCGGACCGGCCGGTAATCCGGAATGCGTCTGGCTCGGCCGCCGCGTGGTCCATCTGCTCTGGCGCGACGATCTCGATACCGCCTTCCGGCACCTCGACCTGTACGACCGCTTCGGCTGCCCCGGCGGACATATCCAGGCGACCTTCCGCTGCGTGGTGAAGCAGGGTCCGATCGATCCGAAGGCGCACCGACAGCCTGCAGGCGCGCGTCCATTCATGCTGGATTAATCCGGCGGCTCCGCCGGCACCGGCCGCGGCCGCCGGCGCACCTGCGCCAGGAACATCCACGCAGTGAGCGCGTTGATCTCGATCGCTATGCATACGTCATCAATTCGCCATGCCGCGAATGCAATTGAAAATTCGGCTCGCTTACGCTATCTGACCGTCGTAGCAGGCGCTGGTCCCAGGGGACGGGGCGGCGTCCTTCACCTAGCCCCGTTTGGTTTCGCGTTCCATGCGCATCGTTGCGCTCGTCGTCGCGCTTGTCGCCTGCGTGCATGCAGGTTTGTGGGCACTTTCTGAGAAAAAAGTCTCAGCGCCGGACATCGATGGTCCGGTGGCCAGCATGTCCTACGCGCCCTTCCAGGGCGCGACCCATGCCGACGAGGCCAAGACCAGTGTCGCCCAGATCCGCTCCGACCTTCGGATGCTCGCGCCGCCATACGCGCGCCGTCCGCACCTATTCCTCGACCGGCGGCGTCGAACTGGTGCCGCCGGTCGCAGCCGAAGTTCGGCCTGAAGGTCACCGCCGGTGCCTGGCTCGACACCAACCAGCAGCGCAACGAGCGCGAGATCGCGCTCGGTCATCGAACTCGCGCGCAGGAATTCCAACGTCCAGGCCGTCGTGGTCGGCAACGAGCACGTGATGCGCGGCGAAATCGCGCTGCTCGGCGACGAGAAGCTGACGCCGGAGGAGAACGAGCAGATCGCCGCCGCGGCGCAACGCCGCCGAGCTCGCCAACGCATCAAGGAAAAGATCAGCGTCGCGCGCCTGATCAAACTGATCCAGCGCGTGAAGCGCGAAGTCAACGTCCCGGTCACCACCGGCGAAATCTGGAACACCTGGCGCGACCATCCCGAACTGGTTTCGCGGTCGATTTCATCGCCGTGCATCTGCTGCCCTATTGGGAAAGCATCACCGACAAGGGCGCGGTCGACGCCGCGCTCGCCGGCTATCAGCAGCTTCGCCAGATGTATCCCGGCAAGCGCATCGTGATCGCCGAATTCGGCTGGCCGAGCGCCGGCTATAACTTCCGCAATTCCACGCCCGGCCATTTCGAACAGGCCATGGTGCTGCGCGACTTCATCTCGCGCGCCGAGGCGATGGGCATCGATTACAACATCATCGAAGCCATCGACCAGCCCTGGAAGAATTTCGAAGGCAGCGTCGGCAAATATTGGGGCATGTTCAACGACGCCCGCGAGCAGAAATTCGCCTGGACCGGGCCGATCACCGATCCCGATTACTGGAAGATGGCGCTGCTCGCGGTCCTGCTCGGCGTGTTGTTCTCGCTGCCGCTGCTGGCGATGAGCGCGACGCTGTCGCAAGCCACCGTGCTCGCGGCCACCGGCCATGTGGTCGGCGCCTGGTTCGCCGCGGTGTTCGCGTTCTGGAAGGGTCATTACTTCGTGCCGGGTGCAGCCTTCGCGCTCGGTCTCGGCGTGGTGCTGCTGGTGCCGCTGGTCTTCATCGCGATGGCGCGGATCGAGGAGATTGCCGCCATCGCCTTCGGCCGCAAGCCGCGCCGCCTGATGCAGGTGCTCTCGCCGCCGCTCGCGCCGGAAGCCCATGCGCCCGAAGGTCTCGATCCATATCCCGGCCTATCGCGAGCCGCCGGAAATGCTGAAAGCCACGCTCGATGCCGTGGCCAATCTGACCTATCCGAATTTCGAGTGCATCCTCATCATCAACAACACGCCGGATCCCGCCTTCTGGCAGCCGGTCGAGGAGCATTGCAAGACGCTCGGCGAACGCTTCAAGTTCGTCCGCGAGGACAAGGTCGAGGGCTTCAAGGCCGGCGCGCTTGCGCATCGCGCTCGATCGCACCGCGCCCGACGCCGAGATCATCGGCATCATCGACGCCGATTACATCGTGGCGCCGGGCTGGCTCACCGATCTCGTGCCGGTTTTCGCCGATCCCGAAGGTCGGCCTCGTCCAGGCGCCGCAGGATCATCGCGACGGCGACCGCAGCGTCATGCATTACGCCATGAACGGCGAATACGCCGGCTTCTTCGACATCGGCATGGTCGAGCGCAACGAGAAGAACGCGATCATCGTGCACGGCACCATGTGCCTGATGCGGCGCGAGGCGCTGATCGCCGCCGGCAACTGGTCGAGCGACACCATCTGCGAGGACACCGATCTCGGCCTCACCATGATCGAGCTCGGCTGGAAGACGCATTACACCAACCGCCGCTACGGCTTCGGCCTGCTGCCCGACACCTTCGGCGCCTTCAAGAAGCAGCGCCATCGCTGGGCCTATGGCGGCGCGCAGATCGTCAAGAAGCATTGGCGCCGTTTCCTGCCGGGCGTCTCCAGCCTGAACCGCGAGCAGAAGCGCACCTTCCTGCTCGGCTGGCTGACCTGGCTCGGCGCCGAAGCGCTCGGCGTCGTGGTCGCGATCATGAACCTGCTCTGGGTGCCGGTCGTGGCCTTTGTCGGCATCGCCATTCCCGACAAGATCCTGACCATTCCGATCCTGGCCGCCTTCGCCGTGTCGGTCGCTGCATTTCGCGCGTGCTGTATCGGCTGCGGGTCGCGATCCCGAAGAAGCAGACGCTCGGCGCGATCTTTGCCGCGATGTCGCTGCAGCTCACGGTCGCGCGCGCCGTCGCCGACGGCCTGATCAAGGATCACCTGCCCTTCAGCCGCACCGCCAAGGGCAACCGCAACCGCAAGCCGCTGCAATTCGACGGCTTCTGGGAGCTGATCCTGGGCTCGCTGCTGATCATCGGCGCGATCACGCTGGTGGCGACCAACCCGCTGCAGATCACCGAAATCTACATCTTCGCGCTGCGTGCTGGTGGTGCAGAGCCTGCCGTTCCTGTCGGCGGCGGCGCTCGCGGGCCTCGAAGGCCGCGGTATCAACGACTTCGCGTTCTGGACCGAGGCCCGCAGCGCAAGCTTGCGACCGCGCTGGTCAGCGTCAGCCCGAGATCGCCGCGCAGGCGCCCGCGACCATCGCCAATGCGATCGCCGAGGTGCAGGCCGCAGCGCCGGCCGAGAAGCAGCCGGAGACGGTGCAGTAGATTCGCTCTGCGCGAGCCATCCGCGCGACATCCATAAGCGAGGACCGCATCGAACGTGCGGGTCCTCGCTTTCGCGATGGCTTGCGAGTTTGAGGTCGCGATGCGACTCTACGCCGGCAGCGCCTTCTCCACCAGCCGCACCCAGTAGGACGAGCCGAGCGGGATGATCTCGTCGTTGAAGTCGTAGGCCGGGTGATGCAGGCCGGCGCTGTTCTCGCCATTGCCGACGAAGATGAAGGCGCCCGGCCGCGCATTCAGCATGTAGGAGAAATCCTCCGCCCCCATCATCGGCGGCAGCGCGTCGTCGACGCGATCCTTGCCGGCGATCTCGGAGGCGACCTCGGCCGCGAACGACGTCTGCTCGGCATGGTTGACGGTGACCGGATAGCCGCGGTGATAGCGCAGCTTCACGCTCGCGCCATGCAGCGCGGCGACGCCCTCCGCGATCTCGCGCACGCGCTTCTCCAGCAGGTCGCGCACCTTGTCGGTCAGGCTGCGGATGGTGCCGGCGAGCTTCGCGGTCTGCGGGATCACGTTGTTGGTGGTGCCGGCCTGGAACACGCAGATCGACACCACGCCCGATTCCAGCGGATCGACATTGCGCGACACGATCGACTGCAACTGATTGACGATCTGCGAGCCGACCAGGATCGGATCGATGCCCAGATGCGGCCGCGCCGCATGCGCGCCCTTGCCCTCGATCTCGATCGAGACATAGTCGGCCGCCGCCATGATCGGGCCCGGCCGCATGCCGAACTGCCCGACCGGCATGCCGGGATAATTGTGCATGCCGTAGACCTCCTCGATGCCGAAGCGGTCCATCATGCCGTCATTGACCATTTCGCGGCCGCCGCCGCCGCCTTCCTCGGCCGGCTGGAAGATCACCACCGCGGTGCCGCCGAAATTGCGGGTCTCGGCCAGATATTTGGCGGCGCCCAGCAGCATCGCGGTGTGGCCGTCATGGCCGCAGGCATGCATCTTGCCGGGCGTGGTCGACTTGTAGGGCAGCCCGGTCGCCTCCTCGATCGGCAGCGCGTCCATGTCGGCGCGCAGTCCGATCACCTTGGCGCGGCCGCCGCCGGCATCCTTGCGGCCCCGGATCACGCCGACGACCCCGGTCCGGCCGATCCCGGGCACCACCTCGTCGCAGCCGAAGGCCTTGAGCTTGTCGGCCACGGTCTTGGCGGTCCGGTGCACGTCGAACATCAGTTCCGGATGGGCGTGCAGGTCGCGCCGCCATTCCCGGATTTCGGGATGGAATTCGGCGATGCGGTTGACGATCGGCATTTTCGGGCTCCGGAAGGGCTGTCGGCGCTCAGTAAAGCTTGCTCGGCAGGTAGGGGCAACCTGGCCTTCGGCACAACCCGCACAAGCCCGGAAACCGCACCGCCGGAGGCCAGAAACGGCGCACAGGACAGTGCGCCGGAGGCGGCAGTTTTTCGTTGTCCTGCCGGGAAACAGGGCTTATGTGTCGCCCCGCCGTTCGCGGCAAGGCGCGTCGGCGCGCTGCCATCCGAAATCGCCGCCCTTTCATTCCGGGTCCCTTGGCCTGGGAGCCTGTAGCTCAGTCGGTAGAGCAACTGACTTTTAATCAGTAGGTCATGGGTTCGAATCCCATCGGGCTCACCAAGGTTTGCAAGGATCTCCGCCTTCGAATCTTGCGATGGCTGATCGCGCAGCGATGTTGGGACCTCATCCGGGGCCGCTTTTTTGCAACGTTCGCCCCGGTCAGGCCGCCCGATGGTCGCAGGACAACGATCCTCAGCGATCGCGCCAGAGCGTTTTCGAGCGAAGTGGATACCGGTTCGCGTGAAGAAAACGCGTCAAACGAATACCTAGTGCCCCGGCTTTGATTCCATCAAAGCCGGAAAGGCTCTAGGGCGTCGGGACTTCCGCAGCGAGTTTACTGAACTCTTCCGACGTAAAGGCGCGCACCGTCGTTGTGCGAACATTGCCGGTCGCCGAGGCCGCACTGGCGAATTTCACCATCGCTTCGCCGCTGGGCAGATCCAGCGTCGCGATGACATCGTATTGGCCGGTTGTTACATAGGCGCTTACCAGTTTGCCGCCCAATTTCTCGGCGATGCTTCGTGCTGCTTGTTCGCGCTTGACCGCATCCTTTGCATTCTTCGCGCCCTGGTCCGTCCAATTGATGAGACAGATGAAAGTCGGCATGGTCGCTCCTCCGTGCTCAGGGATGACGTCCACCTGCATCATAGGGCATATCGATCGCTTTTGAACCGAGCCGTGCGGGCGCGACGCTCTCTCCCAGCCATGTCGGGCGTAAACGAAAATTTGTCAGCGACGGTCGGCCGGGAACCGGCCACGGATGACAAGCGTTTCCGGCTATCTGGCGCCGTCATGGTGTTCGCAATAGAATATTTCCGGCGGTGAATACCGATTGGCGTCGCCGTCTCGAGCTGGAATTCCAGTTGGGGAGCGACGAAACGAAGGGAGCGATCTATGACGGATGGACTCGCTGCACGTATTCGCATTCATCAGGAAAACATCGAACGATATATCGGACTGCTTGAAGCCGCTAAAACGCCGTCCGAAAAAGACGGAAATCGAGCGGCGGATCGAAGAGGAGCAGGAAGCCATCGAGGCTTTGGGTGCGACCGGTGTCTCCGCATTCCCGGGTCCCCATTCCCTGCTCTGATCGCTGACGACTTCGCCAGCGCCCTTGCATTGCCTCACATATTCTGCGCTACGAACGCTCGCAGCTCGTGCAACCACCCTATCCGCCGACTTGCGCCGAAGACGCAGCTTTGATGATGTGAAATTGAGTGCCGCTTCGGTGGGTGTCCGCCTTTACGTAAATTTCGACTATTCCGAACGACATTGATCTCGATCAAATATCAACACGCGAGTTCCAAGCAGAGTGCCCCGCTTGATTGCAACCGGGGTTCTTTTGAGTGTTGGAATTTCTTTTGTTTTTTTTCGGCGACGGCCGCAGGCCCTCGGCGAGCGCCATTCTTCGCTGTCAAACGATCGAAGAGGCGCTGCAAAAGACCGCAGAAATGGCAAAATTCGACGGCCGCGAGATTGAAGTCTGGCGCGACCAGAAATTGCTGGGCCGCTTTCGCGCGACGCCGCGGCAATGGACTGCGTCGACCGGAAGGAAGAATTCTGAGGGCACCATGCCCGCCTTCGCTCAGCGCAGCCAATAGGCGTTGGCCGCCATGTCGAAGGTTTCGGTCGACGCAAAGCCGTGCTGAAAATCCAGTTCCGCCTTCGCGATGACGAAGACCAGCGAGCCCGCCCACACGCAGCCATGCTGCCGCTGGGCATTGTCCCTGCCGCCGATCGACTGAAGCTGCACCACCCAATGCTGCCGGTTGGGATGGTCGCTGCGTTCGAACTTGTGGATTTCGAAGGTGACGATCGGCGCGTCCGGCACGCGAGGATCGACCTGCGACAGCGTCACCACGCCGTCATAAGCCCGCTCCGCATCGAAACTCGCTTCCAACCCGATGGTTCTGTAGCGTTTCAGCGCGCGCTCGATATTCCCCATGTCCGGGTCGGTCCAGGGCAGATATTTCGGCAAGCAAACCTCTCGGCGAACGGCTTCTAGCAAACGCGAGCAGCAATCGGTTCCGCGACTTGTGCATTGCGATATCAAGGATGCAGCTAAAATACAGTCGGTCTTTCGGCGCTGCGTGAGATGCCTTGTTAAGGCTCGCGAGAATGTGTCGTGATGTTGCCACGAAGAGCAAGTAACAGGGATTGTTAGTGGGGGAAACTTGAACCGAGGAGGACCGTCAATGAGACTTTCATCCGGCGATCCGGCCCGCAACCCCTATCCTTTCTTTCTGAGGCCGGCCTGCCCGCGATGCGGCGACATGCTGTTTGCCGCTGCTGCCACCGAATTTCTGGGTCATGGCAAGATCCGCAACACTTGGTCCTGCGACGCCTGCGACGCATGAATTCCGCATCGCCCTCGCGGTGCCGACGGAAAACTGACCTTTCTGCCTCAGCCTGACGGAAATCATGGCCCGCCATTTCGCATGGCGGGCCATTTCGTTGGTGCGGCTTTTCAGCCTGATCCGACCCGTCTAAGACTGGCGCCATACGACACGGGATGGACGCCGCAGCAAGCGGCGCCAGGCGCTGCAGGGGTTTGGCGATGTCGAAGACAAACGGGCGGGATCTGCCGTTTCTGATGGCGGGCGGCGGCATCGGCGGCCTGGCAGCCGCCTATGCGCTGGCGCTGAAGGGCTTCTCCGTGCGGGTGCTGGAGCAGGCCGACGGCTTTCGCGAGATCGGCGCCGGCATCCAGCTCGGCCCCAATATCTTCAAGGCGCTGGAAAAGATCGGCCTCAAGGACGCGATCCTGGCCGATGCCTGGAAGCCGCCGCATCAGGAAATGCGCGACGCGCTGACCGGCAAGCTGATCACCGACCTTCCGATCACCGAGGAATTCTACCGCCGGTTCCAGCAGCCCTATGCGGTGACCCACCGTCACGACATCCACGCCACCTTCCTGAAAGCCTGCCAGGGCTCCAATCTGATCACGCTCGAGACCGAGCGCGAGGTGATCGATTTCGAGGATGACGGCAAGGTCGTGACCGTCATGCTCAAGAACGGCGAGCGGATCGAAGGCCGTGCGCTGATCGGCTGCGACGGCCTGTGGTCGAAGGTCCGCGCCAAGGTCGTCGGCGACGGCAAGCCGCGGGTCTCCGGCCACATCGCCTATCGCGCGGTGCTGAAGCGAGAGGACGTGCCGGCCGATCTCTGGCAGCCCGGCATCATCCTGTGGGCCGGCCCGCGCACCCATTTCGTGCATTATCCGCTGCGCCGCGGCGAGCTCTACAATCTGGTCGCGGTGTTCCATTCCGACCAATATGTCGAAGGCTGGAACACCGAAGGCGACAAGGAACTGCTGTTCAGTCACTTCAAGGGCCAGCGGCCGGAAGTGCTGCGCATGCTGGAGCGGATCGAGACCTGGCGATTCTGGGTGCTGTGCGACCGCGAGCCGATCAAGGAATGGTCCAAGGGCCGCGTCACCCTGCTCGGCGATGCCGCGCATCCGATGCTGCAATATCTCGCGCAGGGCGCCTGCCAGGCGACCGAGGACGCGGTATGGCTTGCCGAAAAGGCCGCCGCGCAGCCCGACGATCTCGAAGCGGCGTTCACGGCCTATCAGCAGCAGCGATATCTGCGCACCGCGCGGGTGCAGATCATGGCGCGGGTCTATGGCGAATTCTATCACGCGCGCGGGCCGGCGGCGGAATTGCGCGACATGATGCTGTCGTCCGCGCACGCCGCGCAGAGTTACGACAGCATCGAGTGGCTGTACGGCACGACCTGACGCGACGAAAATAGCGCCTACGGGAGGACGAGTTCAAACTCGGATCGCGCGGCCAGCGACCGGCCGTGCGCTGAAGCTGTTTCCGGGGCTTGCGTAGGCCACCCATTCTCCCGCTCGTCGCGGCGAAAGCGGGGACCCAGATTCTTGCGACTGGATTCCCGCTTTCGCGGGAATGAACGCAGAATGTTGCGATCACGACTAAAACCCGTACAGCTTCGCCGGATTGTCCACCAGCAGCTTCTTCTGCACCGCCGGATCCGGCGCGATCTTCGGCACCAGATCGACGAGATCGGCCTCGTCGGCCTCATGGGTGGAATTGGGATGCGGGAAATCCGTGCCCCACAGCACGCGATCGGGAATCGCATCGACGATCTTCTTCGCGATCGGCACCGCCTTGTCATAGGGCGGCATGTCGATGCGCTCGGAGCCGCAGACCTTGATCCAGCAGCGGTCGAGCTTGGCGAGATCGAGCAAAGCCAGCAGCGGCTTCTGATCGACGCCGTCCTTTGCCGGCACCCGGCCCATGTGATCGATGACGAACGGCAAGGTCAGCCCGCGGATCATGTCGGACAGCGGGACGATGTCGGGCGCATCGACATGCAGCACCACATGCCAGCCGAGCGGCTTGATCCGGCGCAGAATGTTGGCGAACACCGCCATGTCGGGCGAGCCGCCGAGATGCTTGACGAAATTGAAGCGCGCGCCGCGCACGCCGGCGCGATGCATCACCGGGATCTCGGCGCCCGGCGTATTCTGATCGAGGATGGCAACGCCGCGATAATGATCCGGCCGCCAGGCCAGCGCATCCAGCATCGCGCGGTTGTCGCTGCCGTGACAGCTCGCCTGCACGATCACCGCGCGCTCGATGCCGAGATGATCGTGCAGCGCCTTCAGCATCTCCTTCGGCGCGTCTTCCGGCGTATAGCGGCGGCCTTCCGCATAGGGAAAGACCGCGCCCGGCCCGAACACATGGCAATGCGCATCGGTTGCGCCTGTCGGCAGCGCGAAGGCGGGCTTGCGCCGCTTCGACAGATCGAGACCTGCTGACATTCCCTATCGCTTCTCGATCTTGGCCTTGTCGATGACCTGGCCCCATTTGACGATGTCGGCCTTCAGGCGGTCCTGGATTTCCTGCGGGGTCGAGCCGCGCGCGTCGATGCCGAGTTCCAGCGCCTTCTTGCGCACGTCCGGATCGGCCAGCACTTCGTTCAGCGCCTTGTTCAAGCGTCGCGACGACATCCGGCGGCGTGCCGGCGGGCGCGAAGATCGCGTTCCAGGACGTGACCTCCCACTTCGGCGCGCCGGCCTCCTTCGCGGTCGGAGCATCGGGCAGATATGCGCCGCGCTTGGTGCCCGAGATCGCGACCGGAATGAATTTCTTGGCATCGAGCCCGCCACGGAGCGCGGCATAGAACTCGGCCGCCATCTGCACGTCGTTGCGCTCCAGACCGACCAGCACCTCGCCCGAGGTCTTGAACGGCACGATCACGAAATCCAGGCCCGAAACCGACTTGAACAATTCGGCGCCGAGATTCTGGCTCGAGCCCGCGGCGATGGTGCCGACATTGAGCTGGCCGGGCTTTTCCTTCGCCGCCTTGATGAAATCGCCGAGCGTCTTGTAGGGCCCGTTGGCATTGGTCACGAGCACGAGGTCGAAATAGCCCATCGCCGAGACCGGCGCGAAATCCTTGATCGGATCGAACGGCAGGCTCTTGAACAGCCCGACGCTGACCGCGGTGCCGTTGGTCAGCACCGCAAGCGTATAGCCGTCGGCCGGCGACTGCAGCACCGCGCGCGCGGCGGCGATGCCGCCGGCGCCCGCATTGTTCTCGACCACGAAACGCTGGCCGAGCTTCTCGCCGAGCTTGTCGGCCACCAGTCGCGTGGTGATGTCGGCGACGCCGCCGGCGCCGAACGGCAGCATCGATCCGCACCGGCCGGTCCGGATATTTGCCCTGCGCGAGAGCTGGCGCGGTGGCGAGCGCGAGCGCCGCCGCCGCAAGCCCTGCGACGACCGCGCGGCGGACGAAATGTGCGTGATCCTGTCATTGTTCTGTTTCCTCCCGATTTCGGGAGCACCAAACCGCTTTCGCGCGATTTTTCAAGCACAAGCCGTCAGCGCGGCGGGATGTCGCCCGCCTCCCAGCCTTCTTTTCGCGATGCGCGAAACGCCTCGAAGGAACCGCCCGCGATCGCCTCGCGGGCGCCCCGCATCAGCGTCTGGTAATAGGCAAGATTGATCGGCCGACAGCAGCATGGCGCCGAGCGTCTCGTTGGCCTTCACCAGATGATGCAGATAGGCGCGCGAATAGGTGCGGGTCGCCGGGTCGTGGCTTGCCTCGTCGAGAGGCCGCGGATCGTCGGCATGGCGCGCATTCTTCAGGTTGACCGGGCCGAAGCGCGTGAAGGCCAGGCCGTGGCGGCCGTTGCGGGTCGGCATCACGCAGTCGAACATGTCGATGCCGCGCCACACCGCTTCCAGCAGATCGTCCGGGGTGCCGACCCCCATCAGATAGCGCGGCCGGTCCGCCGGCAGCTCCGGCGACACGATATCGATCATCGACAGCATCACCGCCTGCGGCTCGCCGACCGCGAGCCCGCCGATGGCGTAGCCCTGGAAATCCATGTCGACCAGCGCGCGCGCGCTCTCGACCCGCAGCGCCGGATCGTCGCCGCCCTGCACGATGCCGAACAAGGCGTGTCCCGGCTTTGCGCCTTCGAAGGCGCGCTTGCAGCGCTCCGCCCAGCGCAGCGACAGCTGCATGGCGCGCGCGATCTCCTCGCGCTTCGCCGGCAGCCGGATGCATTCGTCGAGCTGCATCGAGATGTCGGCGCCGAGCAGCCGCTGGATCTCGATCGCGCGTTCCGGCGAGAGCTCGTACATCGCGCCGTCGAGATGCGAGCGGAAGATGACGCAGCGCTCGTCGAGCTTGCGCAGCTGCGACAGCGACATCACCTGGAAGCCGCCGGAATCGGTCAGGATCGGCTTGTGCCAGTTCATGAAGCGTGTGCAGGCCGCCGAGCGCTGCCACCCGCTCGGCGCCCGGCCGCAGCATCAGGTGATAGGTGTTGGCGAGCAGGATATCGGCGCCCGAGCGCGCGACCTCCTCCGGCATCACCGCCTTCACGGTCGCCTGCGTGCCGACCGGCATGAAGGCCGGCGTCGCGATCCGGCCATGCGCGGTCTCGATCTCGCCCGCGCGCGCGGTGCCGTCGGTGGCGATCAGGTGGAAGGAGAAGGGCTGCGCTCATTTCGCCTGCGGGATGTAGCAGGCAGGCGTCCCCGTAGGAATAGAAGCGATAGCCGTCGGCGATCGCATGCGCATAGGCGCGCTGCATGGTCTCGAGCCCGGAGAACGCCGCGACCAGCATGAACAGCGTCGAGCGCGGCAGATGGAAATTGGTCATCAGCAGATCGACGGCGCGGAAGCGATAGCCGGGCGTGATGAAGATATCGGTCTCGCCGCGAAACGGCCGGATGGCGCCGCTCTCGTCGGCCGCGCTTTCCAGAAGCCGCAGCGACGTGGTGCCGACCGCGCACGATGCGCCCGCCTTTGCGCGCGCACGTCGTTCAGCGCCGCGGCGGTGGCCTCGTCGATCTCGCCCCATTCCGCATGCATCTTGTGCTCGGCGGTATCCTCGCCCTTCACCGGCAGGAAGGTGCCGGCGCCGACATGCAGCGTGACCTTGTGCAGCGCGACGCCGCGCGCCGCAAGCCGCGCCACCAGATCGGGCGTGAAATGCAACGCCGCCGTCGGCGCCGCGACCGAGCCCTCCTCGTCGGCGAACAGGGTCTGGTAGTCGGTCACGTCGCGTTCGTCGGCCGGGCGCTTGCCGGCGATATAGGGCGGCAACGGCATCGCGCCGCGCTCGGCGATCGCCTGGTCCAGCACCGCGCCGTGGAAGGCGAAGGACAAGCGTCACCTCCCCGCCCTCGCCCTTGTGCTCGACCGTGGCATCGAGCTGGCCGAGGAAACAGACCTTGCCCTCGTCGCCGAAGCGGATGGTGTCGCCTGGCTGCAGCCGCTTGGCCGGCTTGACGAAGGCGAGCCAGCGCGAGCCGTCGAGCCGCTTGTGCAGCGTCGCCTCGATCCGGGGCTCCTCGCCGCGTCCGATGCGCCGGCCGAACAGCCGCGCCGGGATCACTTTGGTGTCGTTGACCACCAGCGCATCGCCGGCGCGCAGCAGATCCGGCAGGTCGCGCACGATGCGGTCCTCGGTCTCCGGCGTCTGCGCCCGGCCGCACCACCAGCAGCCGCGCGGCATCGCGCGGCGACGCGGGCCGCAGCGCAATGCGCTCGGGCGGCAGGTCGAAGTCGAAGAGCGAGGTGCAGCATCGCAAGATCTCGTACCTCTCCCTGCAAGGCGGCGAGGATTGGCGCGAAGCGCCGGAGTCGGGCGATCACGAGTTGGAATATGGATCCCGGGCCCGACCGCGCTTCGGCGCGTCGACCCTGCCCTTCAGGGAGGGATGAGCCATTACGCATCCGCCGCGATGGTCGCCTTGACGATCTTGTCGGGATCGCGCACCGGCTCGCCGCGCTTGATCTTGTCGACATTCTCCATGCCGGAGATCGACCTTGCCCCAGACCGTATATTGCTTGTTCGAGGAACGGCGCGTCGTCGAAGCAGATGAAGAACTGGCTGTCGCCGGAATCCGGGTTCTGCGCGCGCGCCATCGAGACGATGCCGCGCACATGCGGCTCGGCGTTGAACTCCGCCTTCAGCTTCTTGCCGGAGCCGCCGGTGCCGGTGCCCTGCGGGCAGCCGGTCTGCGCCATGAAGCCGTCGATCACGCGGTGAAAGACGATGCCGTCATAGAAGCCCTCGCGCACCAGTTCCTTGATGCGCGCGACATGGTCGGGCGCGAGATCGGGCCGCATTTCGATGACGACGTCGCCCTTGGTGGTCTCGAGCTTCAGCGTGTTTTCGGGATCGGCTGCCATTGTGGTTCTCCTTATTTCTTGCCGTCGGCCTGCACGAAGGCGCGCAGTGATGCGATCGGGATCGGCCACCGGCTCGCCCTTCTTGATCTTGTCGACATTGTCCATGCCCGACACCACCTCGCCGATCACGGTGTAGCCGCCGTTCAGATGCGGCGCGTCGGCATAGGTGATGAAGAACTGGCAATTGGCCGGAATTCGGATCGCTGCCGCGCGCCATGCCGACGATGCCGCGCTTGAACGGCACCTGCGAGAATTCGGCCTTCAGGTTCGGATATTTCGACTTGCCGCGGCCGTCGCCGCGATCGCCGTCGCCGGTCTGCGCCATGAAGCCCGCGATCACGCGATGGAACGGCACGTTGTTGTAGAAGCCGTCGCGCGCGAGCTGCTTGATGCGGGCGGCGTGTCCGGGCGCGAGGTCGTTGCGCAGCCGGATCACCACATTGCCCTTGGTGGTTTCGAGCACCAGCGTGTTCTGCGGATCGGACTGGGCGGAGCGGAGCACGGCGGCGCGCAAGAAACGAGCGCCGCCAGAACATGCGAGAATGCGGATCATGAAAGCTCCCGGAAAGCGGATTATTTGAATTTGGCCTTGAGCCGCGCGGCGACATTGGCCGGCACGAAATGCGAAATGTCGCCGCCCATTTTGGCGATCTGGCGCACGAGTGTGGCGGTGATCGGGCGCACCGGCGGGAGACGCCGGCAGGAACACCGTCTGCACCTGCGGCACCATCGCCCCGTTCATGCCGGCCATCTGCATCTCGTAATCGAAGTCGGTGCCGTCGCGCAGTCCCCGGATCAGGATGGTCGCGCCTTCGCGCTGCGCCGCCGTCACCACCAGATCGTCGAAGGTGAAATAGCCGATCTCGCAGCCGGTCTCGCGCGCCACCGGCTTGCAGCACTCGGCCAGCATGTCGAGCCGCTCCTGCGGCGTGAAAACCGGGGTCTTGCCGGGATGGATGCCGATGGCCAGCACCAGGCGGTCGCAAATTTTGGCCGCCTGCCGGACGACATCGAGATGACCGTTGGTGACGGGGTCGAACGACCCGGCATACAGGGCAATGCGCGGCATTCCGCCCGTCTAGCCCGCCAAAGACCGGCCCGCAAGGCCGCTTTCCAGGGCCGGGAGAGCGTTCAACAGCCGCTTACACGTTTCTTTGATCGCCCGGCAGGCAGAACCAAAAGGCCCCTCCGCGCGTCGTAGCGGCAACGGCCGCAAAGGCCATAGACGCGATCTTGGGCGCAAATTTTGGGGACAGGCGATGTTACGGGCCCTTTCGGCAATCGCGGGTCTCGCCGCATTGGCGGCGGGAGCGATGATCTTGTTTCCGGGAACGCTGGTTCAGGCGAGCGCACCGCCGCCGGTCGAGAAAAGCGACCGCGCGGACGCCACCGGCTGCGAATTGCGCGACTGGCCCTATTACCGCAGCGGCTGCCTGCGCGACGAAACCCGCAATGCCGGCCGGGCGCTTGCGCGTGCGCGTGGTCTCCGCCGACCGCATCAAGCTTCCGCATGGCCTCGACCAGAAGCCCGGTCCGCAGAATATCGCCCGCTCCGATGAGTTCTCGACGACGCGGCTGAGCCAGATTTCGCATCAGGTGGCCGCCGAGACCGTCGAGCGCGATCCGAGCCGGCGCCTTCGCCTGGCCGATGTCCGATCAGGACGTCCGGGTCTATCTCGCGGCCGGCGATTTCATCCGCCGCACCGTGCGCTGACCGGCTTGCGCCGTGAAGAACGCCCGGCATAGCCTACCCTCGCTGCACCAGCCGCGGTCTCGCATGCGTGTTCCTGCTTCCGTCCTTGCTTCTATCCGCGTTTTCGTCCGTCGCACTTCGCGCAAGTCCCGCCCTCGGAAAGCGAGATCGGCAGCTATATCGGTCTGCACCAGGCGGCCGCACGCGGCGACGTGGAGGCGATCGAGCGGGGTGTGAAATCCGGCGATCCGGTCAATGGCGCCGACCGCCAGCAGCGCACGCCCGCTGCACGTCGCGATTTTCCTGAAGAAATACGATGCCGCCCGCGCTTTGCTGCGGCTGAAGGCCGATCCGAACCGTCTGGAATTCGGCCGCTACGACATCATCACCATCGCCGCCGTCGCCAACGACCTCGAAGGCCTCGACATCGCGATCGAGGGCGGCGGCGATCCGCGCGCCATTACCTCGGTCTATGACGGCACCGCGCTGATCGCCGCCGCTCATCTCGGTCATGCGGAAGTCGTGCGCCGGCTGATCGCGGCCGGCGCGCCGCTCGATCACGTCAACAATCTGGGCTGGACCGCGCTGATGGAATTGATCGTGCTCGGCGACGGCGGCAAGAGCCACACCGAAACGCTGCAGGCGCTGGTTTCGGCCGGCGCCGATGTCAACATCGCCGACCGCCAGGGCGTGACGCCGCTGCAGCACGCGAAGCAGCCGCGGCTATGCCGCGATGGTCGAAAATCCTCGAGGCCGCCGGCGCGCGCTAGGCCGAAGCGTCAGCCCAGGAACGGGACATTGACCCAAAGCGTGTAGCCGTTGACCATCAGCAGCGAGCCGATCACGCCGATCGCGCCGCCGAAAAAGGCCAGCCAGCCGAGATCGGCAATGATCGCAACCGAGATCAGCACGATCGCGATCTGCAGCAGCGCTTCGGCATAGTCGAAATACGGGTCCTGCTTCAGCGCGTGATCGCGCTGTGCTTCGTATTCCTTGGCGCGCTGGATCAGTTCCTTCTTGCCCTCGCGGGTATCCGGCTCCGACTCATAGCGCGCGATGGTCTTGCGATAGGCCTCCGCCTTCTTTTTCAGCTCGGCCTTGCGCCTCCGGCGACAAGGCCGGATCGTTCGCCCAGGCCAGTTCGAGCTGGTCGGCCGACAGCACGAACGCGGTCTGCCGCATGTTCTTGGCCTGGAAGAAATTCCAGTAATTGGACGCCATGATGTTGCTGTTGAGCGCTTCCTTGGTGGCGTTGTTGCCGCCCAGGCCGGTGATCGCGAGCATCATCGCAAAGAACGCGATGGCCACCGCCGCGCGCTGCTTGAACGTGTCCCTGCGTCTTCTCCGGATCCATCAATTCGCCAGCGTCTTCGGCCTTCATGGCACCCACCCCTCTTGCCGCGGCACAGGATGCGCCGCGGACGTGACAGATTTTTCGATTGAAAATTGTTCGGGCTCGCGCGCCCGGTTACGACCCGTTGGAAACGTCGTCGCCCTCTTCCGACAGCCGCTCGACCGACACCACCCGCTCGTCCTCGGCGGTATCGAACACGATCACGCCCTGCGACGACCGGCTGACGATGCGCACGCCCTCGACCCGGGTGCGGATCAATTGCCCGCCATCGGTGACCAGCATGATCTGGTCGGATTCCTCGACCGGGAACGACGCGACCAGCTTGCCGGTCTTCTTGCGGATGGTCTTGGCGCCCTTCTTGCCTTCCAGGATACCCATCGCGACGATGCCTTTGCCGCCGCGATTGGTGATCCGGTATTCGTAGGACGACGTGCGCTTGCCCATGCCCTTTTCGGAGATGGTCAGCACGAATTGCTCGATCGCCGACATTTCGACATAGCGCTTCTCGCCAAGCTCGATGGTGTCGGTGGCCTCCTCGGCATCGGCTTCCTCGTCCGCCTCCGCCACGTCGCCTTCGTCGCCGCGCCGCACCGCATTGGCGCGCTTCAGATAGGCCGCGCGCTCGTCCGCGGTCGCATCGACATGCTGCAGGATCGACATCGAGATGACGCGGTCGCCCTCGTCCAGCGAGATGCCGCGCACGCCCATCGAGGAGCGCCCGGCGAACACGCGCACGTCCGGCACCGCGAAGCGGATGCACTGGCCGTTGCGCGGCGGTCAGCAGCACGTCGTCCTTCTCGGTGCAGATCTGCACGTCGACGATGCCCTCGCCGTCGGCGAGCTTCATCGCGATGATGCCGGAGGGGCGCACGTCGGAGAAATCCGACAGCTTGTTGCGCCGCACCGTGCCCTTGGTGGTCGCGAACATGACGTCGAGCTTGTCCCAGGTGGTCTCGTCCTCGGGCAGCGGCATGATGGTGGTGATGCGCTCGCCCTGCTGCAGCGGCAGGATGTTGATCAGCGCCTTGCCGCGCGCCTGCGGCGCGGCCACCGGCAGCTTCCAGACCTTCAGCTTGTAGACCCGGCCGAGCGAGGAGAAATACAGCACCGGCGCATGGGTCGAGGCGACGAACAGGCGGGCGACGAAATCCTCCTCGCGGGTCTGCATGCCGGCGCGGCCCTTGCCGCCGCGGCGCTGCGCCCGGTAGGTCGAAAGCGGCACGCGCTTGACGTAGCCCTGGTGCGAGACCGTGATCACCATGTCCTCGCGGTGGATGAGGTCTTCCTCCTCCACCTCGTCCATCTGCTCGACGATCTCGGTGCGGCGCGGCGTGGCGAATTCCGCTCTTCACCGCCGCCAGTTCGTCCTTGACGATCGACTGGATGCGCGCGCGCGAGCGCAGGATGTCGAGATAGTCGCTGATCTCGGCCGCGAGCTTGTCGAGCTCGGCCTGGATTTCCTCGACGCCGAGCGCGGTCAGGCGCTGCAGGCGCAGGTCGAGGATGGCGCGGGCCTGGGTATCGGACAGCTTGTAGGTGCCGTCCTCATTGATGCGATGGCGCGGATCGTCGATCAGCGTGATCATCGCCTCGACCGCCTTGGCCGGCCAGTTGCGCGACATCAGCGCTTCGCGCGCCTCGTTGGCGTCCTTGGAGGCGCGGATCAGCCGGATGATCTCGTCGATATTGGCGACCGCGATGGCGAGCCCGACCAACACATGGGCGCGGTCGCGCGCCTTGTTGAGCAGGAACTTGGTGCGCCGCGACACCACCTCTTCGCGGAAGGCGATGAAGGAGGTCAGCAGGTCCTTCAGGTTCATCACCAGCGGGCGGCCGCCGTCGAGCGCCACCATGTTGGCGCCGAACGAGGTCTGCAGCGGCGTGTAGCGATAGAGCTGGTTCAGCACCACGTCGGGGATGGCTTCGCGCTTCAGCTCGACCACCACGCGATAGCCTTCGCGGTTCGAACTCGTCGCGCAGATCGGCGACGCCTTCGATCTTCTTCTCGCGCACCAGTTCGGCGATGCGCTCGACCATGGTGGCCTTGTTCACCTGAAACGGGATTTCGGTGATGACGATGGCCTCGCGTTCCTTGCGGACGGTCTCGATCTCGACCTTGCCGCGCATCACGATCGAGCCGCGGCCGGTGTGATAGGCGTTGCGGATGCCGCCGCGGCCGAGGATGACGCCGCCGGTCGGGAAATCCGGACCCGGAATGATGGCGTTGAGATCGTCGATCGAGATCGCCGGATCGTCGATCATGGCGACGCAGGCGTCGATCATCTCGCCGAGATTGTGCGGCGGGATGTTGGTCGCCATGCCGACGGCGATGCCGCCGGCGCCGTTGACCAGCAGATTCGGGAAGCGCGCCGGCAGCACCACCGGCTCGCGCTCGTTGCCGTCGTAGTTCGCCTGGAAATCGACGGTGTCGCTGTCGATATCGGCCAGCAGCGACATCGCCGGCTTGGCGAGCCGCGATTCGGTGTAGCGCATGGCCGCCGGCGGATCGCCGTCGACCGAGCCGAAATTGCCCTGCCCGTCGATCAGCATCAGGCGCATGGAGAAATCCTGCGCCATGCGCACCAGCGCGTCGTAGATCGCCTGGTCGCCGTGCGGGTGATATTTACCCATCACGTCGCCGACGATGCGCGCCGACTTGACGTATTTCTTGTCGGGGGTGTGCCCCTGCTCGTGCATCGAATAGAGGATGCGCCGGTGCACGGGCTTGAGGCCGTCGCGCGCGTCCGGCAGCGCTCGCGACACGATCACGCTCATGGCGTAATCGAGATACGAGCGCTTCATCTCCTCCGTGATCGACACGGGGCGAATATCCGGCGGCAGCGCGCCTCCGGATGCGGGTTTATCGGCGTCGGGCAAGGGTGTTTTCCGGGAGAATCCAGTTGGCGCCTGAATAGCCGATTCATTCCCGCAAGGCTAATGATTTCGCATCTTTTATGGGCTTATTTCTATAATTATTTCAAATGCTTATGGGGTGTCTTTCGGGAGCTTCCGAACCCGCCCCGCCATTGCCTTTTTTCCGCGCGCGCGCGAGGTTTCCAGGGTCATGCCCACCGAATTTTTCATCTCCGCTCTGGTGACGCTGGTCGTGGTGGTCGACCCGGCCGGACTGGTGCCGATTTTCGTTTCCATGACCGCAAGGTCTGCCGGTCGCCGCGCGACGCCAGGTGGCGTTGCGCGCAAGCCTGATCGCCTTTGCCATCCTGTGCGGCGCGGCGCTGATCGGCGACTGGCTGCTCAACAACTCTCGGCATCGGGCTGCCCGCCTTCCGGATTGCGGGCGGGTTGCTGCTGTTCTCGATCGCCTCCGAAATGGTGTTCGGCGTGCGCCTCGTGCGCCAGAGCGTCGATGCGGAAGCCGCTCTCGAGGAGCATGTCCGCAATATCGCGGCCTTCCCGCTGGCGATCCCGCTGATGGCCGGACCCGGCGCGATCACCGCCGCGATCCTGCTCGCCGGCCGCGCGCAGGGCGATCCGGTTCAGCTTGCCGGTCTGCTGGCGGTGATCGCCATCGTGCTGGTGCTGTGCCTGATCGCCTTCCTGCTCGGCGGGCGGGTGTCGAAGCTGCTCGGCATCACCGGCAATGTGGTGCTCGAACGGCTGCTCGGCGTGGTGCTGGCCGCGCTCGCGGTGCAGTTCGTGATCGACGGCGTGCGCGCGGTGTGGAGCTAGCGCGCCGCTGCAGAATGTATCTACAATTTGCTTGACTGATAAGACCACAAATCGTATATACAGAAACTCATGAAGATCGTTTGGGACGAGCCGAAGCGGCTCGCCAATCTCGAAAGCATCGACTGGATTTTCGGGATTTGACTGAGGCGTTCTTCGCCGACGCCTTGATCATCCCGTCTCGCAACATGCGGTGGCGCGGGATAGGCCCGAGACGCAGATGGCGTGATCTGTGTCGTGTTCGCGAGATATGGGCGCGAGGCCGTCAGCGTCGATCAGCATGCGCCCGGCGCGTACTCGATGAAAGGAAAATGTATGCCGAAGCTCTCAAGAACTAAGAAGGCCAGAGGCTACACTGCTGAAGGACATGCGGGCGGTGTCCGACAATCCCGAAATGGACCGAAGGCGACTTCTCCAAGGCGAAGTCGTTCGGCGAGGTCTTCCCTGAACTTGCCAGCACAATTCAGCGTCGGGGCAAACAGAAGGCGCCGACCAAAAAAGCGATTTCTCTTCGGCTCGATCGCGATGTGTTGGAAGCCTACCAGGCCTCAGGGGACGGCTGGCAGACGCGGATCAACAATGATCTGCGGAAAGCTCGGAATCTGGGGTGACGCCAATTTGAGGCGGTCAAGCCGTCGCTGCGCGATTTACCCTTTCGCCCCTCGCTCCCTCACGGCCTTGAACCCGCTCACGAACCGCGCCAGCGTCTTTGAGGTCTCGCCGCGTTTCAGCATCACCTCGACCAGCGAAAATTGCCCGCGCCGCGCAACTGCACGCTCCAGCGCCTCTTGCAACTCCTTGCGCGTTGTCACCCGTTCGCCATGGCCGCCGAGCGAAGGCGCGATCGCCGCGAAATTCCAGTCCGACAGATCGTTGAATTTCAATTCCGGCTGGAACACCCGCAGCATTTCCCAGGAGCAATTGTTGAACAGCACCACGATCGGATCGAGGCCGTAGCGGCGGCAATTGCCGAGTTCCCATCCGGTCATCTGGAACGCGCCGTCGCCGACCAGGATCAGCGGCCGCTCTCCGGTCGCGGCCGCAACCCCGATGCCGGCCGGCACGCCGAAGCCCATGCCGGCGTAATAGCCCGGCGCCGCCAGCGCGGTATTCTCGATCTCCATCGCGGTGAACAGGCAATCGCCCATATCCGCGGTCATCGGCATCGGGCCGTGCCGGTCGAACAGATCGTTGATCGCGCAGGCGATGTCGGAGGGCGCGACCGGCTCGTCGTTGGCCTTCAGGCCGCGCGGATAGCGCACCTTCGGACGCTTGATCTGCTTGCGCTTCACGCGGGCCCGTGCCGGCGTGCTCGATCAGCGCCTCCACCAGCGCATCGAGCGGCAGGTCGGAATAGACATGATGGGCGATCGCGCACCTTGCGGTCGATCGCGAGCATGGTGTGGCGCGGATCGAGCTTGCCGGCTCGACAGCGCGAAATTGGTGTCGGAGAGGATCACGCCGAGCAGCAGCACCTCATCGGCGTCCTCGACCAGGCGGCGGACCGTCTCGTCGCCGGCGCTGCCGAGATAGGTGCCGGCGACGACATCCGGCGCATCGGCAAGCAGCCCCCGCCCCATGAAGGTCGTCACCACCGGCAGGCCGAGCTTGCGCGCCAGCTCCGCGACGCGGTCTCTCGATGCCGTATCGCCGGATCTCGACATCGACCACCATCACCGGCTTCCTCGCCGCGCGCAGGCGATCCAGGATCTCGTCGGCGCATTCGGCCAGCGCTTCCTGGTCGACGGCGCGGCGCGGCAGCGGACGCACCGGCTCGCATTTCGCCGCCACCATGTCGCGCGGAAATTCGATATAGACCGGCAGCGAGCGTTCCGACGCGCTGTGCAGCACGCGCGCGATCTCGCGCGGCGCGGTGGCGGCATCGGTCAGCACCGCCTGATCGCAGGTGATTTCCCGGAACACCGCGAGCTGGGTATCGACATCGCGCGCCTGATGATGAAGTAACAGCCCGCTCTGGCGCTCGCGCGCCCCCGGGGCGCCTGCGATCACCACCACCGGCGAACGCTCGGCATAGGCGCCCGCGATCGGATTGACGAGGTTGAAGGCGCCGGCGCCATAGGTCGCGACCGCAACGCCGATGCCGCCGTGAAAGCGCGCCGCCGCATCCGCCGCGAAGCCGACCGCCGGTTCATGGCTCAATTCGAAATGCGGCAGGATGCGCGAGGTCTCGATCACCTTGTAGAATGGCAGCACGAAATCGCCGGGAATGCCGAAGATTTCACGGGCGCCATGCGCCTTCAGCGCGCGCAGGAGATTGGTTGCGAGATCGGCCATGCGGGAAATCTCGCATGAGCGCGGGCGTCACCGCAAATGCGCAAGCTGCGTCACCCCCAATTCGGCCGCGTAATCATCAGAAAGAATATCGCGACCATGGCGATGAAGGCCGGCCAGCCCAGAATGAACCAGGTTCGGAAATAGCGGTCATAATCCGCGGGCAGCGGTGAGCCGGTTTGCTGCGCCCTGACCGCAAGGTCGCGCATGCGCTTTTGCAGCCATAAGACCGGCAGCCAGCAACATCCGACGAACACATAAAGCACGACCGAGGCGACGATCCAGAAGTCGGTCAGCGAATGGCCGGCGACCTGCGCCAGCGCGATGCCGGTGATCGGCTGCGCCACCGCCGCACTCGCGGTGAACACCATGTCGGCGATCACCACATAGCGGGCGGTATGGGCGATCGCCGCCGCATCGCGCGAGCGATGCGCCATCAGCATGAAGAACGCGATGCCAAGGCCGGTGCCGAACAGAATGGCGGCACCGACAATATGCAGGAGCTTCAGCCAGCCATAGATTTCGAACATGCGCACACCCGACACCAACGGGCACGAAACCCTTGCGATTGTCGAGTGGTGCGTGTCTCGAAGTCGGGAGCGATCAGCAGGGCGAGCCGATGCCGGGCGTCCAGCGCACGACATTCAGATAGGGGCCGGAGCCGCCGATGCCGATCTCCGATACCGTTCCCCAGACATTGACGCGGGTTCTCACAGGCACGCCTTGCCACCACGGATAGGCCTCGACGAGCTTGTAACCGTTGAGCACCTTGTGCACGAATGGCGGGAACGCACTTGGAACGAGATAGGCGCAACCGCGAACGACTTTCAGTCCGCCCCGCGCCTTCGGCGCCGCATCGGCGGAAACCGAAAAACACACGGCCGACAGCACAGCGAAGGCAAGAATTGACACGCGCGCGAGCGTCATAGTCCTCTCCCCTTTTTCAAACAGGCCCGCAATTAAAACAGGCCGATTTCTGAACTGCAAGCAGGGGTAGTGGACGTCGCGCCGCTCAGAACGGAATTTCGTCGTCCATGTCGCTGCGGCCGCCGCCCGCCATCGCGGGCTTGCGCGCACGCGCCGCTGACGCCGGACGAGCCGAAATCGCTGCCGCCGGACATGTCCGAACGCTCGCCGCCGCCGCCGCGGCCGTCGAGCATGGTCAGCTGCGAGTTGAAGCCCTGCAGCACCACCTCGGTCGAGTATTTCTCGACCCCGTCCTTGTCGGTCCATTTGCGGGTCTGCAGCGCGCCCTCGAGATAAACCTTGGCGCCCTTCTTCAGATATTGCTCGGCGATCTTGCACAGCCCCTCATTGAAGATCACCACCCGGTGCCATTCGGTCTTTTCCTTGCGCTCGCCGGTGGCCTTGTCGCGCCAGCTTTCGGAGGTCGCGACCGACAGATTGGCGATCGGGCGGCCATCCTGCGTGCGCCGGATTTCCGGGTCCTTGCCCGAGATTTCCAATCAGGATCACCTTGTTGACCGAACCCGCCATCGCACCAATCTCCGTTCCGAATATCTCTGCGTCGAACACTAGGCCCAAGCGGCCGCCATAGCGCGCACTGCCGCTGTCCAATTGCCCTTTTCCACAAGAGGTGGCCCGCAAGTGGGCACTCGCCGGAAGGTTTCAACCGTTGGCGAGATTGGGGCCAGCCTTGTTCTCTGTTTTGTTCTAGCATGCGGATGGCGTCCCCGCAACTGCTCCCGCCCCTATCCCTTCAGCTTCGGCAGCCCCTGGCGCAGCTTGAAATAGCCGGGCCAGGGATCGCCTGCGGCCCATGAACGCTGGCCGCCTCCCCGACCGCCACCGGATGCGCGTTGTCGAGCCTTGCGAGCTTCTCCCACGACACCGGCATCGCCACATAGGCGCCCGGCCGCGCCCGCGTCGAGAACGGGCAGATCGCGGTCGCGCCGCGCGTGTTGCGCAGATAATCGACGAAGATCTTTCCCCGGCGCTTGGCCTTCGACATGGTCGCGACATAGCGGTCGGGATGCTGCTCCGCCATCATGCGGGCGAGCGCTTCGGCGAAATCGCGATGCTCGTCCCAGGAATGCCTGCGCTGCAGCGGCGCGATCACATGCACGCCCTTGCCGCCGGTCACCATCGCAAAGGATTTCGAGCCCGAGTTCGTCGAGCAGATCGCGCATGTGTCTGGCGGCTTCGCGCACATGGACGAAGTCGAGTCCGACATCGGGATCGAGATCGAACACCAGCCGGTCCGGCTTCTCGACGTCGTCGACATGACATTGCCAGACATGCAGTTCGAGCACGCCCATCTGTACGGCGGCGACCAGGCCGCGCCGGTCGGTGATATAGAGATAATTGTCGGTGCCGGATTTCTCCTTGATGCGTACCGCCTTGAACATTGTCCGGAAAACCTTCCGAGGCATGTTTCTGGAAGAAGCACTCGCCGCCCGATGCCTTGCGGACAGCGCACCAGACTGATCGGCCGATCGGCGATATGCGGCAGCATCCATTCGGCGACCGACTGATAATGCTCGATCAATTCGCGCTTGGTGACGTCCTGCGCCTTGAACAGCACCTTGTCGGGATGGGTGACGCGCACGCCGCCGATCTCCTCGGCGCCACGCGGTCGCCGCCGATGACCGGCGTCTTCATCGCGCGACCTTCTTCGCCGACTTCTTGCAGCGCGTCGATTTGCGCTCGCAGCCTTCGCCACTTTGCGTGTCGGCATCGGCGTCTCCTTCACGATTTCGCGCCGCCGGCTTGTCGGAGCGCAATCCCTTGAACGAGCCCTGCCGCACCAGGCCGTCACGGGTCCAGCCGCGAAAGGCGATCTCGGCCACCAGCTTCGGCTCCACGAAAATGCGCATGCCGCGCGATCGCAGGCGGCACATCCTTCACCGGCGGCGTCTTGCGCGCCAGCGTCCTGAATTGACGCGACAGACGTATCGAGCCCGGCGCCGGAATAGCCCGAGCCGACGCGTCCGGCGTAACGATATTGCCCGCCCTCGCGCACCGCCAGCAGCAGCGAGGAAAACGGCCGCGCCCGCCTTGTTCGAAGGCCGCCAGCCGATGATGACGAATTCCTGCTCGAAGCCGCATTTGCTCTTGAGCCAGGTTCGGCTGCGGCCGGAGCGATACGGCGCGTCCGGCCTGCTTGGAAATCAGTGCCTTCGAGCTTCAGCCTGCAGGCCTTGGCGAAGACTTCGTCGGCACCGCCGATGACGTGGTCGGAATAGGCCAGCGGGCCCGTTGCCTGCCGGCGCCAGCAATTTTTTCAGGGCCTGCTTTCGCTCGATCAGCGGAGCGCTTGCGCAGGTCCTCGCCGTCGAGTTCGAGCAGATCGAACAGGTAATAGGCCATGCGGCCGCTTGCCGCCGCGACAGCGCATCCTGCAAGGCGCCGAAATCGGTGTGGCCTGGCTTGTCGGCGACCGCGATCTCGCCATCGAGCAGCGCGACTCTGGCACGGCAATTCCTGCAAGGCCGGCACCAGCGACCGGAATTTGCCGGTCCAGTCGAGACCGTTGCGGGTGCGGATGACGACCCTGCCGCCGCCGACGCGAGGCGATCGCGCGATAGCCGTCATACTTGATCTCGTGCAGCCAGTCATTTCCGGCGGGCGGCGCGTCCACCAGTGTTGCGAGCTGCGGCTCTACGAAGCCCGGGAGTTTTCCGCGCGGCCTATCGAGTCTTTTTTTTTGAGCCGCGCTGCGCTTCTTCACCGCCTGCTTTTTGCGCCGGCGCCTTTTTCGCCGCCGCCGGCTTGCCGTTGCCGGTGTCCGAATGCCAGACCGACTTGCCTGCGGCGATCTCGTCCATCGAGCGGCCGGACTTCACGCTCGAGGTTTCGCGCTCGGTCGCGAGCTTGCCGGTCCTGCGCTCGAACTCGTCATGCTCCTTGATCAGCAGCCAGTTGTCCGAATCTTTCTTGTATCTGTCCTTCGGCGAACGCTTGCGAAGTCGCACCAGCGCCCAGTTTCCCTGCAGCCGCTTGCCATGCAGCGTGAAACCGAGCTTGCCCTTCTTCATGGCCGCGTCGACATCGTCCTCGTGCGGCGTCCAGGTGCCCTGGTCCCACAGCATCACGGTGCCGCCGCCATACTGGCCTTTCGGGATGGTGCCTTCGAAATTGCCGTAGTCGAGCGGATGATCCTCGACATGCACGGCCAGCCGCTTGTCGTCGGGATTTTCGCTCGGCCCCTTCGGCACCGCCCAGCTCATCAGCGTGCCGTTCCATTCCAGCCGGAAATCGTAATGCAGCCGCGTCGCGGCGTGCTTCTGGATCAGATAGCGCAGCTTGCCGATCTTGCGCGTACCGGACTTGCGCTTCGCGACCTTGCCTTTCGGCTCGGCGGTGAGCTTGAAATCGCGCTTCTTGTGATAGTCGCGAAGGCTGCCGCTCGGCATCGATGCTCGCCCGCTACGCGGCCTTGCGGCGGCTGGTCTTGCGCGCCGGTCTTCTTCGCCTTGCTGTCGCGGCTTTGCGTCTTGCGCGAGGACTTGGCCAAGGACTTGGCCAAGGACTTGGCATTGTCGTTCGAACTCTTGCGCGACCCTGCGGCTCTGCGCCGCCGCCGCGCACGCTGCGCTTCAGCGCATCCATCAGGTTGATCACGTTGGAAGCCGGCGGCGTTTCCTCGATCGCGCGCGGCGGCCGCTTCTCCTGCTTGGCGCGGATCAGTTCGCGCAGCGCGACGGTGTAGGAATCCTTGAACTTCTCGGGATGGAATTCGCCGGCCTTCCTGTCGATCAGTTCCTCGGCAAGCTCGACCAGATCGGCGTCCACTTTCTTGGCCGGCACCGTGTCGAAGGTGCCGTCCGCTTTCTTGACCTCGTCGGCATAGCGCAAGCGTCTCCATCAGCAGTCCCTTGCCGCAGGGCTTGATCGCAACGATCGAGCCCTGCCCGCGAATCACGATCTGGCCGAGTCCGATCTTCTTGGTCTTCTTCAGCGCGTCGCGCAGCACGATATAGGCTTCCTCGGCGTCCTCATCCTCTTCCGAGGGCAGCACATAGAATGGCCGCTCGAAATAGATCGGGTCGATGGCATCGGCATCGACGAACTGGACGAGGTCGATGGATTTCTTCGCCTCCAGCTTCACGTCGGCGATTTCCTCGTCGGTGAGCAGGACATACTTGCCCTTCTCGACCTCGTAGCCTTTGACGATCTCGTCGGTATCGACCGGTCCGATCCCCGGCACCACCTTCTCGTAGCGGATGCGCTTGCCGCTCGGCTCGTGAATCTGGTGAAAGGAAATGCGGCTGGCCGACTTGGTGGCGGGAACGATGTCGACCGGGATCGAGACCAGAGCCAGCCGGATGCGGCCGGACCAATACGCACGTGTGGCCACGGACATAGCCCTCTCGGTTCAAGAGCCTGAACCTGGTCAACGCCACCAACGGACTTCAGGTTCCATTCACGCGCATGATCAGGCCAAACCGCCAATTTCGCCTTAACGCCGATCGCCTGAAACCGCGCAGGCATTTCTCTGAATTCTGCTCGCGCTTCGCGACTTAACCCTCCCTATGCAGCAACAACGATCGCATATCCCGCAGACCGAGTGTGAATAAGTGCGAAGTTGCTGAAAAACCACAGTTTCTTCGTCGCCATTCTGTTAATCTGGAATCACTTCGAACATTAGGGGGCTTCAATGTCCAAAATCCGGATTGCAGTCGCGGCGGCAATCGCATTCTCGTGCAGCGACAGCAGCAAACGCTGCCGACATCGCACGACCGGTCTACAAGGCCGCGCCTGTCGTGGTGCCGATGTATGACTGGACCGGTTTCTACATCGGCATCAATGGCGGCTGGGGACGGGCCGACTTCGATCACAGCTTCAATACCTCCGGCCACTACAATCTCGTTGCCGGCGATACCTTCGACTACAGCAAGAGCGGCGGAGTGCTGGGCGGACATGCTCGGATATAACTGGCAGGCCGGTGCAGTGGGTGTTCGGCATCGAAGGCGCCATCATGAAAACCTGGCTCAACTCGGACGTTCAGATCAGCCCGTTCTTCCCGGCAACCGATACCTGGCAATCCAAGGTGGATTGGATGGCTACCGGTCACCGGCCGCGTCGGTTACGCCTGGAATAACGTGCTCGGCTACGTCAAGGGCGGCTGGGCCTATGCATCGTTACAATGACTATGTGCAGGACACTTTCGACTACGTGAACGTCGACGGCAGCAGGAACGGCTGGACGCTCGGTGTCGGTGTCGAATACGCCTTTGCTCCGAACTGGATCTTCGGTGTCGAATACAATTATTACGACTTCGGCTCGGCCAACATCAACGCGTCCGAGCGTGCACTTCGACGGCGGCTCGTTCTATCCGGGCACCGACCACAATCTCGATCTGACCGTTCAGACCGTGTCTGGCACGGCTCACCTACAAGTTCGGCGGCTACGGCAAGGCGCCGGTGATGGCGAAATACTGACGCAACGGGTTGACGCAAACCGCAAGGGGCCGGCCTCGCGCCGGCCCTTTTGCTTGCACGGGCATCGCCGGCGCCCAGCATCCGCAACCGCTCACGCATCGTTCCAACGCCTCGGCACGGCCGATCCCAAACGCAGGACATCCATCGGGGGATATCCGCCCTGCGACTGTAGATTGCGCGCGAGTGTTGCCGAAAGACTGCAGTGGCCGACGCCGGCGCTTGGTATTCTGGGTTCATTGCTCCGGGCTTGCGAGGAACAGGTCATGCTGAAAAAGGGAATTTTAGCCGCCGCCGCGACCGCCATTGTCATGGGCGCCAGCGCCAACGCCGCCGACATCGCGCGACCAGTCTACAAGGCGCCGGTGATCGTGCCCGCTTTCAACTGGTCGGGCTTCTATATCGGCGGTCATGCCGGCTGGGGCTGGCAGAAGGAAGACGCGACGCTTGCGACGCTCTCGCCGGCCTTGCCGATCATTCCGCTCGGCAGCGTTTTCAATCTCGAAAAGGATCAATTCCTGGGCGGTGCCCAGGCCGGCATCAATTGGCAGCCGGTGGGAACGCCGTGGGTGTTCGGCATTGAAGGCCAATGGTCCTGGACCGATTCCGAATTCCAGCGCGAGCCTGACGCTTCCGGGTGTGGTCGTGAACGGCTTTGCCACCACCAACTGGTATGCGACGGTCGCCGGCCGCATCGGTTACGCGTGGGATCGCTCGATGTTCTACGTTCCGGCGCGACTTGTCCCCAGACGCCGGAACCGCTGACCGGCCATGCGTATCGGGTCTGGCGAAGCGCGACCGTTCTCACTATGTTCGCACACGATCGTTTCCCGAACATGCGTCCGTCCACTGCGTGCGCCGGACCTCCCTTTTCCGAAGACCGGCAGCATGAACGACGATCTGTTCGACAAGCTCAACAAGATCCGAAAGCTCGCGCCGCCGACCGCCGGATCATCTCGATCCGCGGGGCACGCGAGCACAATCTCAAGAACGTGGATGTCGACCTGCCGCGCGACGCGCTGGTGGTGTTCACCGGCCTGTCGGGTTCCGGCAAATCGTCGCTCGCCTTCGACACCATCTATGCCGAGGGCCAGCGCCGTTATGTCGAGTCGCTGTCGGCCTATGCCCGGCAATTCCTGGAGATGATGCAGAAGCCCGACGTCGACCAGATCGACGGGCTGTCGCCGGCCATCTCGATCGAGCAGAAGACCACCTCGAAAAATCCGCGCTCGACCGTCGGCACCGTCACCGAAATCTACGATTACATGCGGCTCCTGTTCGCCCGCGTCGGCGTACCCTATTCGCCCGCCACGGGACTTCCGATCGAAAGCCAGACCGTGTCGCAGATGGTCGACCGCGTGCTGGCGCTGCCCGAAGGCACCCGCCTCTACATCCTGGCGCCGGTGGTGCGCGACCGGAAGGGTGAATACCGCAAGGAGATCGCCGACTGGATGAAGCGCGGCTTCCAGCGGCTGAAGATCGACGGGCAATATTACGAGATCGGCAATGCGCCCGCGCTCGACAAGAAGTTCAAGCACAATATCGACGTGGTGGTGGACCGCGTCGTGGTGCGCCCCGACATCGCCCAGCGGCTGGCCGAAAGCTTCGAGACCGCCTTGCAACTCTCCGAAGGCATGGCGGTGGCGGAATTCGCCGACGGCGTCGCGGTCGAAGGCAAGCGCCTGAAAGGCTCTCATGCCGAAGAGCGCCTGCTGTTTTCGGAGAAATTCGCCTGCCCGGTTTCCGGCTTCACCATTGCCGAGATCGAGCCGCGCCTGTTCTCGTTCAACAACCCGTTCGGCGCCTGCCCGAAATGCGGCGGGCTCGGCGTCGAGCAGCATATCGACGCCGAACTGGTAATCCCCGACAAGGATATCTCGCTGCGCAAGGGCGCGATCGCGCCCTGGGCGAAGTCGTCGTCGCCCTATTACACCCAGACGCTCGACGCGCTCGCCAAGCATTACAAGTTCACGCTCGACACCAAATGGAAGGCGCTCGCCAAGAAGACGCAGGACGCCATCCTGTACGGCTCGGGCGAGGACGACATTCGCTTCGTCTATGACGATGGGCTTCGCTCCTACACGACGAAAAAGCCGTTCGAGGGCGTGATCACCAATCTGGAACGCCGCTTCCGCGAGACCGAGAGCGAATGGGCCAGAGAGGAGCTCGGCAAGTATTTCACCGATGTGCCCTGCGACGCCTGCAACGGCTATCGCCTCAAGCCCGAAGCGCTGTGCGTGAAGATCGGGACCTTGCATATCGGGCAGGTCTCGGAGATGAGCATCAAGCGCGCCGCGGAATGGTTCGAGCGAGATCCCGAAGCAGCTCAACAAGCAGCAGAACGAGATCGCGGTCCGCATCCTGAAGGAGATCCGCGACCGGCTGCGCTTCCTGGTCGATGTCGGGCCTGGAATATCTCACGCTCGCGCGCGCCTCGGGCACGCTCTCCGGCGGCGAGAGCCAGCGCATCCGCCTCGCCTCGCAGATCGGCTCCGGGCTCACCGGCGTCCTTTACGTGCTCGACGAGCCCTCGATCGGCCTGCATCAGCGCGACAATGCGCGGCTGCTCGAAACGCTGAAGCGCCTGCGCGACCTCGGCAACACCGTGATCGTGGTCGAGCATGACGAGGACGCCATCCGGCTCGCCGATTACGTGCTCGATATCGGCCCCGGCGCCGGCGTGCATGGCGGGCAGATCGTGGCGCGCGGCACGCCGGCCGAGATCATGGCCGACAAGCATTCGATCACCGGCAAATATCTCACCGGCGAATATGGCATTCCGGTTCCCGAGCGCCGCGCGCCCTCCAGGCACCGCGCGCTGAAAGTCATCAACGCGCGCGGCAACAATCTGAAAAACGTCACCGCCGAAATTCCGCTGGGTCTCTTCACCTGCGTCACCGGCGTTTCCGGCGGCGGCAAAAGCACGTTCCTGGTCGACACGCTCTACAAGGCGATCGCCCGCAAGCTCAACGGCGCCAGCGACGCCCCCGCCCCGCACGACAGGATCGAGGGGCTGGAACATCTCGACAAGATCATCGACATCGACCAGTCGCCGATCGGCCGCACGCCGCGCTCCAACCCCGCGACCTATACCGGCGCCTTCACGCCGATCCGCGAATGGTTTGCCGGCCTGCCGGAATCGAAGGCGCGCGGCTACGAGCCCGGCCGCTTCTCCTTCAACGTCAAGGGCGGGCGCTGCGAGGCCTGCCAGGGCGACGGCGTGATGAAGATCGAGATGCACTTCCTGCCGGACGTCTACGTCACCTGCGAGACCTGCAAGGGCAAGCGCTACAACCGCGAGACGCTCGACATCACCTTCAAGAACAAGTCGATCGCCGACATTCTCGACATGACGGTCGACGAAGGCGCGGATTTCTTCAAGGCCGTGCCGAAGATCCGCGACATCCTCACCACGCTGCAGCGCGTGGGGCTGGGCTACATCCATATCGGCCAGCAGGCCACCACGCTGTCGGGCGGCGAGGCGCAGCGCGTCAAGCTCGCCAAGGAATTGTCCAAGCGCGCCACCGGCCGCACGCTCTACATCCTCGACGAGCCGACCACGGGCCTGCATTTCCACGACGTCGCCAAGCTGCTCGACGTGCTGCACGAGCTGGTCGAGACCGGCAATTCGGTGGTGGTGATCGAGCACAATCTCGAAGTCATCAAGACCGCCGACTGGATCATCGATCTCGGCCCCGAAGGCGGCGACGGCGGCGGCGAGATCGTGGCGGCCGGCACGCCGGAGGACGTGGTGAAGGAGAAGCGCAGCTACACCGGCGCGTATCTCAAGCCGGTGCTGGCGCGGGGCGGGCCGAAGCGGAAGCGGGTGGAAGCGGCGGAGTAGAAATAGGCGACAAAGAGATCAGCTTATGAGTTTTTCGAGCATCAATTTTCAAGATATTGCGGAAGCCATTTAGAGCAGCATCTCGCCAACGGAGTACCGGAAGGAATACTGCTCGATTACAAGCGTGACATGTATGGCGGCACCGACGCCGAGACGAAGGAGTTCCTTAAAGATGTATCGTCGTTTGCCAATACAGCCGGTGGGCACCTAATTATCGGCCTAGATGAAACTGGTGGCGTCCCAACAAAAATTTCCCCGCTGAGCGAAGATCCTGACAAAGACCTTCAAAGACTGGAGAATTTGGCGCGCGACGGCATTGAGCCCCGCATAGCGGGACTACGAATGAAGTCCATACAACTAGGCGCGGGCGGCCATGTCATCTTACTGCGAATACCCAAAAGTTGGAATCCGCCGCATCGAGTTAGCGCGCGCAACACAAACCGAATTTACGGCCGCAATTCTGCGGGCGCTTATGAGTTTAGTGTCGAGGAGCTGCGTGTCGTCTTTACATCAACTGCTAGTGCGCTGGACCGCGTCCGTGCGTTCCGCGCCGAGCGATTGGCAAAGATAGACGCGGGCGAAGCAATCGCCCCCTTAGCGCAAAACTGCGGCCGACTTGTCGTACACCTTGTTCCTTCAGCTGCTTTTGGACTCGAAAACCAGATTGATCTGCAACGAGCACACTCAGCTCAAAGTCTGCTACGGCCAATGCAAAGCATGGGCTTTTCTCCGCAAATAAATTTCGATGGATTTTCTATTTTGTCTCATGGCTCCGATGGAAAATGCTGGTCCTATACGCAACTGTTTCGGAACGGCGCGATAGAAGCTGTGAAAGTTCGTGTGGTTTCTGACCTGCAGCAGGGATCATTGTTCATTCCATCGCTCGACTTTGATCGCTGGATTTTCGAGTGCCTGCCGAAATATCTCTCCGCGCAGCAACTGTTGGATGTGCCGCCGCCAATTGTGTTGATGATTTCGCTGCAGGGCGTTCGAGGCGCCTATTTGGGCGTATCCCCAAAGCCGTTTGATGGCGTTCCCTTGATCCGATCGCGACGTTCTGGAACTGCCTGAAATCGTTATCGAGCAATACGGCACCGAGGTGGACTATCAAAGAGCCGCTCGTCCCGCTTTCGATGCACTATGGAACACTGGTGGATTTGTGAAATCGAACCATTTCGACGCTACCGGCAAATGGATTACTAAATAAGGCGCTATCTGCAAATCCGCGCTGTCACGCCGCATCCACGGGCCGCACCCGCTTCGCGATCTCCGCGCCCTTCTCCCGCTCCACCACGGCAATCTCATACTGGCTCTGCAGATCGAGCCAGAATTGCGCAAGTTTGAGGTGACGCGTTTCCTTCGACCAACCGGTGCCCACTTGGCCGGGAAACGCTACGCTGCCGAAATAGCGGCCGAGCCGCAACGCGGTGTCGGTGGTGATGGCGCGGCGGCCGTTGAGAATGTCGGTGATGCGTCCGGACGGCACGCCGAGATCGAGCGACAGCCGGTTGGCGCTGAGGTCGCGCGCGGCAAGCTCGCGTTTCAGAAAGCGGCCGGGATGCGCAATCGATTTCATTTCGTATTCTCGCCTGCTTGCAATCTTCGGCTCCGAAATCGCGCCCTTTCGATCACCGTGTAGCGGCCGAACAGATTGGAGCCCAACAGCTCGACTGCCGCCTCAAGCCGTTGCCATGCCTGCCTGTAATCGTCGCTTCCGGTCCGCATCAGAACCAACGCAGGCACCCTGTACTTCTGACGAATGACCAGTTCGCCAAAATCCTTGTCGTCGGTCAGAGAATGCGGCCATCGCGATTGGCCCCGTCAATGATTTCACGGTCGTCTGCACCGGGCATGACTTCAAGAACATAGACGACATCATGGCCGGCTTCTCTCAACCGGTTGACCAGACGTGCCGAGACGCATTCATCGACCAGCCAACGCACGGGGTCTTCAGCCGTGCACGACTTCATCTTCGGCAATGTAGTCCGCGGCAAAGGCTTGCGCCGCCCGGATATCCTCGACCGACAAATGCGGATGATCGGCGAGAATTTCGCTCTCGGGCATGCCGGCGCCGAGCTTGCGCAGGATCGCTTCCACCGGCACCCGCGTGCCGCGGATGACGGGCTTTCCACCCATGATCTTCGGGTTCATCTCGATCCGATCGTGCATGGCCATACTCCTCACCGTCAGTATAGCACGGGTGGGGGTTCACATCGCTTCCCCGCCCCAACACTCCCTGATAGCAGCCCTTCCCCCATTTGCACGCCGCCGCCGCCTCTGCTTCGATCTGCCCGGATTGGCGAGTCGGCTTGCCGCTTGCATATCCCCCGCCTGCATGCCGCTGCCTCCAACCCACGCCTGAGACCAACGATGGCCGCCCTTACCCAGCATTTCGCCCAAGCCTTCGACCTGACCAACGAATTCAACATTCTGCGCATCATCTGCGGGCTGTTCCTGGTGCCCCACATGGTGATGAAGGCGAAGGACCTGCCATTCACCTACGAAATCTATCGCCAGTGGCGGCTCTATCCGCCCAAGGCCTGGGTGCATGCCTGTATCGTCATCGAGTTCATAGGCTCGATCGGCCTCGTGTTCGCGATCCATACGCGCTATGTCGCGGCGCTGGTCGCGGTGTTTCTGTTCGTCGCCACCTGGGCGGCCTGGCGCGTCAGCGACGGCAAATGGCTTTGGAATATCGGCGGCTGCGAATATCCGCTGTTCTGGGCGATCTGCTGCGTCGTCGTTGCGATGCACGGGTGACGGTGGCCGCAACGCCGCAGGCGCAAGGAATGTAAGTGGGCCAAGCGAATCCCGCGTAGGGACGCGAACCGGTTGCTCCGTGTCGTGTGGATCGGGTGTGGCGCCTGCGCGCGAGGCCAGCAAGCCTCGCTCCCGGGCGGCGCCGGGGCACGCGCAAACAAGTTTACGCAGTTTGCGCAAGCGCAACTGCTATGCCGGGGTCACTAGGGACCCCTGCCGGGAGCCGGCTGACCGGCGTTTCTCGCGATCTGCGAGAAGCGCGTGAAGCAAAGCGCGGCCCGGCGCCGCTAAACGTCACGACGGAGCGCCGGAAGGCGCCCGCATGTTCGCAAGGACATGCGGCACACTGAAAGGACAGGTGCGCCATCCGGTGCTCCGTCCCCCTTCTCGCGCACGACGCGAGACGATGAGTGAAAGGCGTACCCCGCGCCTCCAAAAACAGGGGCGATCCCGCACGCCTGTTCACAACCCAGTCGTCCCGGCGAAAGCGGGGACCCATAACCACCACCGAGCGTATGGACCCCCGCTTGCGCGGGGGCTACCGAAACAACGGAGAAACCCCATGCCGCTTCAATCCGAAACCAAATACACCCCCCGCCTCTCCATCCGCGAAATCCGCGCGCCTGATCGCCGACATGTTCTGCCTCTGGCGGCTCTGCGCAAAACCCTCTTGCCGGCGTGCGCGGGCCTGCCGCAGCGACGCGCGCGGCTGCCTGCGCGGGCTGCCGCTGGTGCCGCCGGAGGCGCTGCTGTTTCTCAAGGGCATGGACGACGATCGCGGCTTCTACACCTTTCCGGAGATGATGGAGCGCAACGAGGAGGAATGGGCGGCGGTGGAGGAGTGGCGCGAACTCGTGATGTCCACCCTGCCGGAAAGCGAGGTGTGGCGCGAGGAATGAACCGGCCGCGCCTCAGGCGCCTTCCTTGCCTAAAGCCTCCACTTCTTTCAGCCATCCGGCGCGCTTGTCGATGGAGACATCGGCCACCATGCCGAACAGCGTCTCGCGCACCGGCTTCACGCCGATGAAATGGAGGATGTTGTGGCGGAACAGTTTCAGCGCATGCGGCCGATACCACAGGCGATAGATCGAGACCGGCATTCCCATGGTCATGATCAGGCGCGCCGACTTGTTCTCGAAAATCCGCCAGTTCATCGCCTTGGCGGTGCCCTTGCGGTGGATCAGGTCGGGCTGCAGCACGCGTTCCAGAAAGCCCTTCAGGATCGCCGGCATATCGCCGAGCCACAGCGGGAACAGGAACACCCAGTGATCGCTCGCGGCGAGCGCGTCATAAGCCGCCTGCAAATCGGGCTCGAGCGGCTGTTCGCGCCGGTAGCCTTCGTGCAGGATCGGGTCGAATTTCATGTCCGACAGCACGAACATTTTCACGTCATGGCCGGCGCCCTGCGCGCCGCGCCGATAGGCTTCGCCCAGCCCTTCGCACAAGGTCTGCCGCTGCGAATGGCCGACGATGATGGTGATTTTTGCCATGAAGCCCTGCCTTCCGTCGTCGATTGTCCCGGCCACATTAGCGGCGGCAGAATAAGGGCTTTTGACCTAAAGCAGAAAAAAAATAATCCCCCTCGCCCAAACTGCCTCTATCCTTCGCAGGTTAGAGGGAACGGCGCTTTCCGCGTCATGGCCATTGCTTCCCGAGACCGCAGGATGCCCCCACCCGCCCCGTCCCGTTTCGGCGATCTGCGCAAATGGCTGAAGAGCCTGTACGAGGGCAATTCGCAGCAGGCGCACCGCTTCCGCTATGGCCTTCTGGCCTTCGATATCGTCACCCTGCTCTTCATCATCGCCACCTCCTTCGTCACCCGCGCCGCATGGATCGAGGTCGCGGACGTGGCCTTCGGCCTGCTCATCCTGGCCGACCTGCTGGCGCGGCTGATCATCAGCGACAAGCCCTGGCGCGAATTGCTGCATCCCGTCACCTGGGCCGACGCCGCGGCTGTGGTGTCGTTTCTGGCGCCGCTGGTTGGCGAGCCGGCGGGCTTCCTGCGAGTGCTGCGCACGCTGCGCCTGCTGCAAAGCCCGCAATTGCTGGCGCGGCTGCGTTCGGACTTTCCCTATTTTCGTGCCAACGAGGCGATCATCATTTCCGTCGCCAAATTCGCGGTGTTTCTGTTCGTGATGACGGGTTTCGTCTACGAAACCCAGCATCAGAGCAATCCCGGCATCACCAATTACGTCGATGCGCTCTATTTCACCGTCACCGCGCTGACCACCACCGGCTTCGGCGACATCACCTTGCAGGGCACCACCGGCCGGGTCATCTCGGTGGTCATCATGATTTTCGGCGTGACGCTGTTCTTCAATCTCGCCCGCGCGGTGCTGCGGCCGAACAAGGTGCGCTTCGAATGTCCCGATTGCGGGCTGCTGTCGCATGACCCCGATGCCGTGCATTGCAAGGCCTGCGGCCGGATGCTGAAAATCCCGAACGAGGATGTGGATTGAGGACGCGGCGGCCGCGCGGTTTCCGAACCGGCCCGAATGCTTGACTTCACAACCGGTTCGGCGAGCAAGCCCCGATTGCCCCCATGTCCTATTCCCTCGCCATCTTCGATCTCGACGGCACCCTCGCCGACAGCCTGCCCTGGTTCCGGCAGGTGCTGAACGACGTCGCGCGCGAATTCGATTTCCGCCCGCTCACGCCGGACGAGATCGAGCAAATGCGCCGGTCCGGTTCGCGCGACATTCTCAAGATGCTCGACGTTCCGCTTTGGAAAGTGCCGCGCATCGCCACCCATATGCGGGCGATGAAGCGCAATGCGCTGCACGACATCCCGCTCTTTGCGGGCGTGCCGGACATGCTGCGAACGCTGGCGCAGGACGGCATCCGGCTGGCACTGGTGTCGTCCGACAACGAGGCCAATACGCGCTTGCAGCTCGGCGACAGCGCCAGGCTGATTTCGGACTATGCCTGCGGTGCTTCGCTGTTCGGCAAGGCCGCGAAGTTCAAGCGCGTCGTCAAGCGCGCCGGTGTCGCGCCCTCGCAAGCGATCGCGATCGGCGACGAGATGCGCGATCTCGAAGCCGCGCGCGCTGCCGGCATTGCGTTCGGCGGCGTCGCCTGGGGTTACGCGGAACCGGAAGCTCTGCGCGCGCTTGGGCCCGAGGAATGGTTCGACGGCGTCGCGGACATTGCGCGCAAACTGGCCGCGAAAAAGTAATCCTCCTCGTGCGAACTGCACCTATCATCGGACGCGGATGCGACCGCGGATGGAATGGATGCAGAAAACCCGACCGAAACGAAGGATGGCCGGGCTGGCCCGACCATCCCGACCCCAGGGCTAATTAATGAGCCCGGTTTCCGGCCCGGCGGCGCGCCGCATTTTCCGCCATGTCCGGCTCGGCGGCGCCGCCGGAGAGAAGCTGCTTGGCGGCGATCGAAATGGCGTCTCCGGCCGTGGCGGTGATGACATCGGCAGCGGCACTTGCGGCACTGACCGCGGCCTCCTTCGCAATCGCGCCACCGCGGCGGCCCGCATCCGCGATCAGCCCTGCCCGCCTTCTTGCCGGTCTCGGTGCGCGAAGCCACCAGCACGCCTGCGGCAGCGGCGGCGGCAGCGACCAATGCCTCGGCCATGATCTTGCGGCCGGTCTGCGAACCGAGCAGGCTCGTGACCCAGCCCGACGGATTGAAGAACTCGGTGCTCATCGCACTGGTGCGCCGGCCGGAAGCGCGGCGCGTCGTCGAACGGCGCACCGGCGTGCGGCGGCTCGCGTGCGCTTGCGTCTTTTCTTGGCGGTCTTCTTCTTTGCTGCCATATCCTGCCCTTTGCGGTGTCATGCACGCCGGTGGCGCGCTCAAATGATGACCGCAAGGACAACCGCCGCCGTGCGCGCAAGTTCCAGCCTGCCGTCGTGCTTTTGCGCGGACTATGCAGAGACTCACTTTACCGGCATGCGGTCATAGAGTTCCTTCGCGCGCGCAATGGCGGCGGCAAAGCGCGGTTCCTTCGGCGCGCGCTCGGCGAAGCATTTCAGGAAATCCGCCTCCGCCGCGTCCCGCATCGTTTCCATGCGCTTGGAAAAGCCTCGTCGTCCTCCCCCTTTTTCGGCGCCGGCATCCGACAGCCTTCTCGATCCGCTGGTCCGGCTGCGTCGCGCCGAGGAACAGGCGGCGATCGCGATCGGCTGCTTCAGTTCGGCGCTGGCGATGAAAACGCGATCGCCGCGAATGGCAGCGACGAATACCTCGCTCGCTTCGGTCGGCGCCTGATCCTGGGTGCGGCCGACCAGCATCGCGAAGGTTCGCGGCGTACCGAGCGGGATATCGGCATAGCGCAGGATGGCGGCGTCGGTCTGCACCGCATGCATCAGGAACGCGGTCGTGCGCGATCGCCGTATCCGGGTCGGCCGAAAGCTCCGCTTTCGATTTCAGCCAACGCTGCAACAGCGGCAGCGTGGTGACGATCATCTGGGTGCGGCCGTCATCGGCCTCAAACACAAGACCGTCGAGCCTGCCGAAATCCATGTCGCCGGTGAACAGGCTGCCGAGATTGAACTTGGCGGTGCCGAAGCCCTTCGGCGCCGAAGGACCCACGATCGCGAGCATCTGCTTTTCGAGCGCGGCTCGGGCTTTTTCCTCGTCATCCATCTGTGGCTGCTCGATCTTCGGCATCCGCTCCGGCGTGAAACGGGCAATCGCTGCGTCGCGGTCGGCGATGTATCGGTCCTCCGCCGATTGCGCCCGCGCGCTCATCGGCACGGCAAAAACGGTCGCAACGACGCACATGGCCAGCGATGGATTTCTTCGTCAGCATGCCGATGACCCTTCTGCTCTGCGGCGCTTTCATGCGCGAACCTGTCAGCCAAACCAAGTCAACGAAGACCCGCGGCAGACAAATACGCGTTACCGGCGCTGTGCTAGAATTCGAAGACTGAGTCGCGTGCGTTTCCCATCTCACAGGACCGCTCCGCATGCACCCCCTCACTTTCGTCTCCGACAATTGGCAGAAGTGGCTGCCCGCCCTCATCGTCATCAGTGCCGTTGTCTGGTTCGTGTTGTTCCGGTCGGCCCCGACCAGCGAACAATCAATCTTCACGGCGATGCTCGTGATCTACATGATTCACCAGAACGAGGAGCATCTGTGGCCGGGCGGTTTCCGGCAATTCGCCAATGCCCATGTGTTCAAGAGCGGCAACGACGACTGGCCGGTGTCCGAAGGCGGCGTGGCGCTGGTCAATGTCGGATATGTCTGGCTGCCGATCGCTCTCGCGGCCGTGTTTCCGGGACCGCTGCGCTGGCTGGGCCTGATCTGGGTCGGCCTGACATTCATCAACGCACTCACCCATATTGTCACGTCGATCCGCTTCCGGGTCTACAATCCGGGCCTCGTCACCTCGATCGTGCTGTTCCTGCCCTTCACCATCTGGGCACTCTGGTACGAGCACGCGCACGGCATGCTGTCGGGTGTGCAGATCGCCATGATCCTGATTGCCGGCGTGCTGTTCCATCTGCCGGTAGCGGCCTTGTTCGTCGTGCCGTATCGGCGGGCGCGCGAAATCCGGCCGGCCTGACCGCGCATGGTGGACGCGATCGTCGACAATGCCGAGGCGCAGCGCTTCGAGTTGAAGGTCGGCGGTCACGTCGCCATGGCCTATTACACGCTCGCGCCCGGCATCGTGACCTTCGAGCATACCGAGGTGCCCAAGGAATTGTCGGGTCAGGGCGTCGGTACCAGGCTCGCTCGTGGCGCGCTCGAACAGGTGCGCGCACGCGGGCTGAAAGTGGTGCCGAAATGTCCCTTCATCGCGGCCTTCATCGGCAAGAACCCGGAATTCGCGGAGCTGCTGGCCTAGCCAGCGGCTGCAGCGGCCGCTCAACTGCTGTCGCGCTGCAGCCACCAGCCATCCGCGATCGGACGCTGCAGGAATACCTTGCCGCGCCCGGCCGCCGCGGCATCGAGATCGCTGTCCACGATCTCGGCATGCGGCGAAGCTTCCCCGCGCACGAAGCTCTTGCCGAAGCCGCTGACCGAAAGCCCGCTGGCATGGAACAGGAAATGGATCGAGCGATGGCCGCGGCCGAAGCTGATGATCGACGCGCTCTTCATCAGCTCGCGATATTGCGCGAGCCGCTCCGGCTCGACGAAGGCGCGCGTCCGGATCGGCCGGGTCGCTCCAGGTCATGCCGAGCCGGTTCAGCGCCGGATCGGAGCGAAGCATCTCGGTGATCTTGTCGAGCGTGCCGCGATGCTTTTCCCAATGCGCGATCATGGCCGCATCGGTCGGCGCCGGCGGACCGGGAGCGAAAACCGTGGCCACACTCATCAGCGGCACGGCGATGCTTGCGAAAATCGCAAGCGCCGTGGCGCCCGCTAGCGCGCCTATGATGGCGACGGTTCTTAACTTCATGCTTTCACGGCGATCAGGTGGCGTTCCATGTCGCGCATTCTAGCGGACGGATTCAAGGCCCGCTTGTCACAAGAATACCGCTTGTTGCAATGCGTGCCGGCCTGCGCACGAAAGCGTGAAGGCGCAAATCGCCGTTCGTGCGCTAGCATTTCCCGACAGGTCGCGGCTGACGTGACCGGTTGCCGTGAACAAGCGCACCGCGCCACGTTCGCCCGGCCGCACGCAAAGCGGCACAGGGAGAATTGCTGATGGCCAGTTTCCACGTTCTCAACCCGACCGACGACCTCACATCGTTGCCGCAGGTGCGGCGGATCGGTTTCTCCGATTTGCGCGATGCCCTTCGGCAGGGCTGGGACGATTTCTGCGCCTGGCCGACTCACGCCATCTTCCTGTGCCTGATTTATCCGATCGTGGGCGCGGCGCTTGGTCTCCTCGCCTTCGGCTATGCCGTGCTGCCGTTGCTGTTTCCACTCGCCGCGGGCTTCGCCCTGCTCGGCCCGGTCGCCGCATTGATGATGTATGAACTGAGCCGCCGTCGCGAAGCCGGCGAGCCGGCCTCTTTTGGCGCGGCACTCAGCGTGGTCGGTTCGCCCTCGTTCCCGGCAATCGTGGCACTCGGCATCCTGCTGATGGCGCTGTTCCTCGCCTGGATCTATGTCGCGCGCGAGATCTATCAGTCGCTGTTCGGGGTGCTTGCGCCGGAATCGATTACCGGCTTCATCCGCGACGTCTTCACCACCGAGGCCGGCTGGAAACTGATGCTGTATGGCAATCTCGCGGGCTTCATCTTCGCGGTGATCGCCTTCTGCGTTTCCGTCATCTCGTTTCCGATGCTGCTGGATCGCGACATCGGCGCGGCGCCGGCCTTGCTGACATCGGTACGGGCGGTCGCGGCCAACCCGGTAACCATGGCGGCCTGGGGCCTGATCGTCGCCGCGCTGCTGGTGCTGGGATCGCTGCCGGCCTTCATCGGGCTTGCGATCGTGATGCCGGTACTCGGCCATGCCACCTGGCATCTCTATCGAAAGCTGGTCACGCGCTGAGTGACGACCAAAGCCAAAGCGCTCCCCAGCGTCGCGCGCCACGTTCCGCGCGGCGCTTTTCATCTACAATTCGAGGCAAATTTGGCCGGCTTCTTTCATCGGACCGGAATGGGATATCCGCAGATTGCCGCCATGAACAATCGTCGGGAAAGCATACAGCGCATTTCGCGGGCCCTGAAGCCCGCGCCCAGGGTGCCTGCCGCACGCAACCTCAAGGTTGCGAGACTTGCCGCACCCGTGGTCGTTCGGCGCCGCCGCAGCCGCGACCTTCAACGCGGCCTGATCGCCGCCGCTTCGCTCGTCGCTCTGCTCGGCTGCATCCTGGCTGGCGGCTATGGCGTGCATTCGCAAATGGCGGCAGCCAGCGAGCGCGCCGCCCTCAATTACGCGCAGCTTGCCGCGGCCACCGGCGCGGAACTGCGTAACGGCGCGATCCTGTTCGTGCCGATCGGCGGAAATGTCTGCCGCCGCCGCTGGATCGACAATACAACCTGGAGCATGCGCGACGGCGGCGAAGTGGAATGCGAGCGTGCCGCAGGCTGGAATTCGACCATTCCCGAGCTGCAGCCCTATCATGTGGGACAGCGAATGGACGCCGTACGCAGCACTTTCCGCTCCAGAACCCCGGGCAATCTGGAATAACCCCAAACAGCGTCCGCATGGATTGCCTGCTGCCGGCGCCACGCTTATCTGTGCGAGCAAGCATATGACAGCACAGGGTTTCCCGGATGGTTCAATCGCAAGCGCAGGTTTCGACCGCCTCGGCCAGCCGCTATCTGCAACAGGTCTGCAAGCACTGGAGCCACAAATTCGCAGTCGAGTTCACGCCCGAGCGCGGCAGCATTCCTTTTTCGGAGGATCGCCGTTGCGAATTCGCGGCCGCCGACGGCGTTCTGACGATGCGCATCGAAGCCGCGGATGAGGCGACGCTGGACGTACCCAGAATGTGGTGGTCGACCACCTGAAGCGCTTCGCCTTTCGCGAGGACCTCGGCGAGATCAGCTGGAAAAAACTCTAGTCTTTAAGCAAGCGAATGGCACGACGGCGAACCCGCTCATCACGGATTCGCCCGGTCGATCGTGACGGCGATCAGCCGCCGACAGCGTCGGCGACGCACTTCTTCATGTGGCTGTTGCGAGCAGCGCCCGACAGCTTCTTGTCGTCGGAGTCTTTGTGCAGGCCGCCGTCGCATCTTTCTCGCACTTCGTCATGAAGCTGTTCATCGCAGCGCCCGCGAGTTTCTTGTTGGCAGCTTCGACCTTGCAGGCCGCCGCATGCGCGCTGCCGGCCGCAAGCGCGAGCACGGCGGCAAGAACCAGAGCCTTCATCGTTTCCTCCTGAAACCGGCCGCTTGGCAAACCGGACATCCCGGACTGCTGCGGCCTGTTCAGCCCGGTACGCACGGACTATGGCCGTGGAATGACGGCAGCGGCAAGCCCCGCAACAAGCGACAAATTCGAGTTCAGGCCGCCAGCGCCGGCTGCTCCAGTTCGCGAATCTGCGTCACCTGCTGCGCCAGGCCGTCATCGGCCGCCTGATCGAGACCCATCACCCGCACGATGCCGCGCGCCGGGCAAAGTTCGGCGGCAAGCCGCGTGTAACGGTTATGGACCGGCGCCGTCAGCCAGCCGAACGGCTGGCGCACCAGCGACCCGTCGAAACTGTCGATGGTCTCGCGCCGGCTGCGGCTGTTCTCGGACGCCTCGTCGTAGGCGCAGGTCAACACCATGTCGCCGCCGACACGCGCCTCCCACGGATCGCGCCGCTCCAGCCAGTCATTGGCGGCGACCGTCATGGTTCGCCGGGTGGTGAAATCCTCTTCGGTGCGTTCGATCACGCAGCGCTCGCCGGGCTTGACGCCGACCAGCGTGAAGATCACCGGCCGGGCGACCGGTGTGCGTTCCAGCATCGCGCGGGCCGCCTCGAAATCCGGGCAGGTCTCGAATACCTGACGCAGCAATTGATCCGGCGGGATGTGTCGCACGTTCCAGGTCGCGATCGCATTGGCCAAGATGTCCACCGGCCGCAACCAGGGATGGCGCGTGCGCCGCCAGAGCGGCGCCTGATTGATGGAGGCGGCGAAGCGTCCGGGCGCGGAAGCCGTCAACGCGCCGACATAGCCGGGCCAGGTGAGGTTATGGAATTCGCCGGCCACGCCCCATTTATGCGCGATCTCGACATGACGGCCGAGTCCCGGAAACGGCCAGTCCAGCGTGCGGACAAGCCACGGCACGCCGTCCTCCTCGCGCGCCAGCGCGGTGCAGCCCCATTGATAGGAGCCGTTGAGAAACCAGATGCCGCTGAATCCGAGCGCGGCGGCGATGCGCTCGATCTCGCCGACATAGGGCGATTGCGAACGCGACAGCCAGCGCCGCGTCATGCGGTCGAGCATCGGCAGCGCGAGCGCGGTCGCGGACGGAAAGAAGGTCAGGCAATCGTCGCGCAAGGCGCGCGCACGTTCGGCGCCCTGCTCGGCCTGCCTGAGCGGGCCGCCGCTGGCGGACATCGACCACCGGGATTTCCGGCAAGACGTTGGTGTTCATGGATGCAGTCACGGGATCGTTTCCAGCCCCTTCATGTTGGGGCAATCGCACCAGGTTACAAGCTCCCAGGCTCGGGCCGTCTTAACAAGCCACTGAAATATCGAAAGCTTCCTGCCGCAAACCAATTCTCAATCAAGCAGGCTCTAGGATTGCGGCGGCTTCGGAACGGTACCTTATGGCGAGATTCCCGCAATTCAAAGGCGACGGCGGTCTGGGTGGCGCGCGACGGGCAGCGCGCGGTGCTGGCGGCGGTGCTGATCGTGTTCGTCGTGGCCGCAAGCCTGTCGGACGGGAAGCTCATTCCCGACTTTGTGAGCGGTGGCGCCCCCAAGACCGTGGCGCTCGGCAATTCCGCCGACGACGCTGAAGACCGGCTCGATCCTGATCACACCGTCGGAGGGCAATATCTGCGAGCAACGGCTGATCGACAACGAAACCTGGCGCATCCGTCACAACGGATTTGTCGCCTGCGACGAGGCGATAGCCCGGACCGCGCAGCAGACCGTGCGTAATCCGTCGAATCGGATCGAAGCGATCCGCGACGGGTTTCTCCCAAAGCGCTAAGCGGCCCGCTCGGCAATAAAGACGGTCTGCGACAATCGCGGTGAGATTCACCAGCCCGTGCAGGATCAAGGTCAGAATCGTCGAGCCGCTGCGCAGCCGCAGCCAGCCGAACACGCAGCCGAGAATGAAAATCTGCACGACATAGAAGACCTCATACTGGACATGCATGCGACGCCCAGGCGGCCGACGTGAGCAGAATCGCGCCGATCGGTCCGAGCCTCGAAGCGGCATAGCCGCGCAGCAGAAATCCGCGAAACAGCAATTCCTCCATCAGAGGTGCGGCGACGACCAGCGCCAGAATGAAGACCACCACGGTGTTGGAAGCGCGCGCGGTGCGATAGGCCTCGACCACGAAGGCCGGCACGATGTCGCGCCCGGTCAGCCAGGACGACAGATCGCCGAGCGGCAGCAGCACCGCGAGGATCGCAAGCCCAAGCAGCAGATCGGAACGCGTGGGCCGGACCAGCGCGAGATAATCGACGGTCCGGCAGCGCGCGAGCCGCGCGGCCAGCGCCAGCACGGCAACGGCGGCCGGCATGGCCCCGATCGTCGCCGCCGCGATCATGGCGCCATGCGAGGCCACTGCCTTGATCTCGTCGGCGGTCGACTGCGTGTTGATCCCGAGCCAGGCGAAGATCACCACGGCCGCGAGCCATTGGACCAGGAGCCAGGCCAGGATCGAGAGAAGCCCGAAGCCGGTGGAAGCCCAGAAGCCCCAAGGCACGCAAGCGGACGCAATGGGATTCGTGGCGTCGGCGGCAGTCGGAGTTTCGGTCATGCAGGGGGAATCGCGGTTTCCGGGCGAATTCAATATCACAATCCGCTTCCGCCTCGCTTGGTGATATGAGACCGGCATGCCGGCCCTCATTCTTCCCTTGTCGGAGATCGTCCCTCACCTGCCCGCGCGCGGCGCGCTGATCGGGCTCGATCTCGGAACCAAGACCATCGGGGTTGCCGCCTCCGATCCCGACCGCAGGCTTGCGACCGCGGTCGAGACGGTCGCGCGCAAGGCCTTTCAGGCCGACGCCGCCCGCCTGCTCGCGCTCGCTTCCGAGCGTAACGCCGCGGGCTTCGTGCTCGGCCTGCCGCTCAACATGGACGGGTCCGAAGGTCCGCGTGCGCAATCGACCCGCGCCTTTGCCCGCAACCTGGCGCGGCTGACCGAACTGCCGATTGCATTATGGGATGAACGACTTTCGACCGCCGCCGTGGAGCGCGAATTGATTGCCGTCGATGCCAGCCGCGCCAGGCGCGCCGCCGTCATCGATCAGCATGCGGCGATCTTCATCCTGCAAGGCGCACTCGATTTCCTGCGGCTGGCGAAGGAACGGGCCTGAGCCGGTCAATCCGGGGATGCGCGTTCCAGCAATCGCGACGAAACCTCGTGCGGACGACCGGCCCCGTAGAGCCGCGTACGCTCGCCGTTGCAATCGCGCTTGCAGGAACATCTCGGCGATCTGCGGCGCAGTCTCGTTGCAGCGCCGCCGCCGCGGCCAGCAAGGCGATTGTCTCTGCGAACTTCGCGCGCTCGCGTTTCCAATTCCGCTTCTGACAGCAGGCTCTCCATTGCCGCCTTCCGTTCGGCCCTGCCGGGAAAGTCCGCTCACTTCGTCAAGCAATTCGCCGACGAGCGCGTTCGCATCGTCGGCATTCGACATGGCGCGCAGCAGATCGAGCGCCATCACATTGCCGGAGCCTTCCCAGATCGCGTTGACCGGCGCCTCGCGATAGAGCCGCGCCAGCACGTAATCCTCGACGTAACCGTTGCCGCCGAGGCATTCCATCGCTTCATAGACGAAGCCGGGCGCGATCTTGCAGATCCAGTATTTGATCGCGGGCGTCAGGATGCGCGCGCGTCGCGCCTCTTTCGGATCGGTCGCGGCAAGATCGAAGGAACGGCACAGCCGCATCACCGCGGCGGTCGCACCCTCGACCTCGAGCGCGAGATCGGCCAGCACCGCGCGCATCATCGGCTGGTCGACGAGCTTCTTCTGGAACACCACGCGATGGCGCGCATTGTGCAGCGCGCGGGCCAGCGCCGCGCGCATGATGCCGGCCGACGAGATCGCGCAATCGAGCCGCGTGAGTTGCACCATCTTGAGGATGGTGCGGATGCCACGTCCCTCCTCGCCCACGCGCAACGCATAGGCATCGCGGAATTCGACCTCGGACGACGCGTTCGAGCGATTGCCGAGCTTGTCCTTCAGCCGCTGGAAATGCAGGCCGTTGACGCTGTCGTCGGGGCGAAAGCGCGGCATGAAGAAACAGGTCAGTCCGCCTTTGGCCTGCGCCAGCACCAGAAACGCATCCGACATCGGCGCCGACATGAACCACTTGTGTCCGGCGATCCGGTAGGCCGTCCCGTCCGCCACCGCCTGCGTGGTGTTGGTGCGCACATCGGTGCCGCCCTGCTTCTCGGTCATGCCCATGCCGAGCGTGATGCGCGATCTTTCCGCGCGACGGCCGGAAGGCCGGATCATAGGCGCGCGCGACGATTTTCGGCATCTAGCTGCGCAAGGAGATCGGGAGCCGCGGCAAGCGCTGCGACCGACGCCCGCGTCATGGTGATCGGGCACATATGCCCGTTCTCGACCTGCGCCATCATGTAGAAGCGCGCCGCGCGCGCTGACCTCGGACGGCGCACCGGCGCGCGAACCATCGGCGTTCCAGGTCAGGTTGTGCAGCCCGGCCGCCCGGCTCTCCGCCATGAAGCGGTGATAGGCGGGATGGAACGCTCACCACCTCGCCTTCCAGCACCGGCGGATGGATGTCGGCGAGCCGCGCCAGTTCGAACATCTCGGCACTGCCCCAATGCCGGCCGAGCCGCGCGAGTTCCGCCTCGTCGGCGCCCGCGCCATTGCCGGTCACCGCCTCGCGCAGCGGCAGGTCGGTTCCATACAGATCGACGTCGATGTAGGGCGGCGGCTGGTTCAGTCCCGGATCGGTCTCGCGGCCGGCCATCTTGGCCCTCCCGGTCACGCCGCATGTTACCATGCGTACGGCTCGCCGTTTCCGGCCGATTCAGCAAGATTGGGGATGACGGCGTTACCGTCTTGCGGTGCCCGCACGATCAGCCTATAGACCCGCCTTTAATGAACATTGCGGCCACATCGTCATTCGTCCTCAACCGGCGGCATCTGTTGGGGATCGAAGGGCTTTCGCGCGACGAGATTGTCGGCCTCCTCGACCTCGCCGAGGAATTCGTCGAACTCAACCGCCAGATCGAGAAGAAGCGCACCTCGCTGCGCGGCCGCACCCAGATCAACCTGTTCTTCGAAGCCTCGACCCGCACCCAGTCCTCGTTCGAACTCGCCGGCAAGCGGCTCGGCGCCGACGTCATGAACATGTCGGTCGATCTCGTCCGCCATGAAAAAGGGCGAGACGCTGATCGACACCGCGATGACGCTCAACGCCATGCACCCCGACATCCTGGTGGTGCGCCATCACGCCTCGGGCGCGGTCGAATTGCTGGCGCAGAAGGTCGACTGCTCGGTGATCAATGCCGGCGACGGCGCGCACGAGCATCCGACCCAGGCGCTGCTCGATGCGCTGACCATCCGCCGCAACAAGGGCCGCGATCGAGGGCCTGACCGTCGCGATCTGCGGCGACATCCTGCATTCGCGCGTCGCGCGCTCGAACATCATCCTGCTCAACGCGCTCGGCGCGCGCGTGCGCGTGGTCGGCGCCCTCGACGCTGCTGCCGCTCGGCATGTCGAGCGGCTCGGCGTCGAGGTCACGCGCGACATGCGCGAGGGCCTGCGCGACGCCGACATCGTGATGATGCTGCGGCTGCAGCGCGAGCGCATGAACGGCTCGTTCGTGCCCTCGACGCAGGAATATTTCGCACTATTTCGGTCTCGACCAGAAGAAGCTCGCCTATGCCAAGCCGGACGCGCTGGTCATGCATCCGGGCCCGATGAACCGCGGCGTCGAGATCGACTCCGCCGTCGCCGACGGCGCGCAGTCGCTGATCCGCGAACAGGTCGAGATGGGCGTCGCCGTGCGCATGGCGGTGCTCGAAGCCCTGTCGCGCAACCTGCCGAATGCGTGACACCCATGCTCTCCGACCGCCGCCCGATCCTGCTCGCCAATGCCCGGATCGTCGATCCGTCGCGCGATCTCGACTTTCCGCGGCGATCTGCTGATCGCCGACGGCGTGATCCGCGAAGCCAAGCGCGGCATCGGCGCCGCCGGCGTGCCGGAGGGCACCGAGATCATCGACTGCAAGGGCCGCATCGTGGCGCCCGGCCTGATCGACATGCGCGCCTTCGTCGGCGAGCCGGGCGCCGAATATCGCGAGACGCTCGCCACCGCGAGCCAGGCGGCGGCGGCGGGCGGCGTCACCACCATCATCTGCCAGCCCGACACCTCGCCCGCGATCGACGATCCGGCGATCGTCGACTTCATCCTGCGGCGCGCGCGCGACACCGCCATCGTCGCACGTGCAGCCGATGGCGGCGCTGACCAAGGGCCTCGAAGGCGAGGAGATGACCGAGATCGGCCTGCTGAAGGCCGCCGGCGCGGTCGCCTTCACCGACGGCGCGCGCAGCGTCACCAATGCGCAGGTGATGCGCCGCGCGCTCACCTATGCGCGCGACTTCGACGCGCTGATCGTGCATCACACCGAAGATCCCGATCTCGTCGGCGAAGGCGTGATGAACGAGGGCGAACTCGCCGCCCGGCTCGGCCTGCACGGCATGCCGGGCGAAGCCGAGGCGATCATGCTGGAGCGCGACATGCGCCTCGTGGCGCTGACCGGCGGCCGCTATCACGCCGCCTCCGTCACCTGCGCGGCAGGCGCTCGAGGTCCTGCGGCGCGCCAAGGACGACGGCCTGCCGGTCACGGCATCGGCCTCGATCAATCACCTGACGCTGAACGAAAACGACATCGGCCCCTACCGCACCTTCTTCAAGCTCGCGCCGCCGCTGCGCGCCGAAGACGACCGCGCGGCGCTGGTCGCAGGCGGTGGCGGACGGCCTGATCGACGTCATCATGTCCGATCACAATCCGCAGGATGTCGAGACCAAGCGCCTGCCCTTCGCCGAAGCCGCGCCCGGCGCGATCGGGCTCGAGACCATGCTGACCGCCGGCCTGCGCCTGGTGCATGCGCGAACGCTGTCGCTGTCGACCCTGCTCGCGGCGATGTCGACGCGGCCCGCCGAACTGCTCGGCCTGCCGGGCGGCACGCTTGCGCAACGGCGCGCCCGCCGACGTGATCGTGATCGATCCGGACACGCCTGGGTGCTCGATCCGCGCGAGCTGAAATCGAAGTGCAAGAACACGCCGTTCGACGAGGCGCGGCTGCGAAGGCCGCGTGGTGCGCACCATCGTTGCCGGCCGCACCGTCTACGAGTACGCTTCCGCCTGACACGCAGCGCGCGAGGGGGCGAGGCGGAGACATGCCGGACTGGTCGAGCGTGATGGCGCAACTGCACTGGCCGGTGCTGATCGGCGCGCTGGCGCTCGGCTATCTGCTCGGCTCGATCCCGTTCGGCCTGCTGCTGACCAAGCGTTCGGCGGCCCCGATATCCGCGCCATCGGCTCCGGCAATATCGGCGCCACCAATGTGCTGCGCACCGGCCGCAAGGGGCTCGCCGCCGCGACGCTGCTCTGCGACATGCTCAAGGGCACCGCTGCGGTCGCTGATCGCGCGCTATCTGTTCGGGCCGGAGGCGGCGCTCGCCGCCGGCCTCGGCGCCTTCCTCGGCCACCTGTTTCCGGTCTGGCTCGGCTTCAAGGGCGGCAAGGGCGTCGCGACCTTTATCGGCGTGCTGCTCGGCTTTTCCTGGCTCGCCGTCGCTGATCTTCTGCCGCGATCTGGGTCGGCGGTCGCGGCCGCCACCCGCTATTCGTCGCTGTCCGGCCTGCTCGCCAGCGCCGCCACGCCCGCGATCCTGTGGTCGCTCGGCCATGCGACCGCAGGCCACGCTGTTCTTCGTGCTGGCGCTGCTCGTCTTCATCATGCACCGCGCCAATATCGCGCGCCTGATCGCCGGGCACCGAAGCCAAGATCGGACAATCCGGCGGTGAAGCCGTGACCGCGCGCCGAGCCAGGCCTGACGGTGTGACAGCTCACCGACGAGCAGCGGCTCGACTGGCTGCGTCTGATCCGCAGCGAGAATGTCGGGCCGCGCACCTTTCGCGCGCTGGTCAATCATTTTGGCGGCGCGCGCGCGGCGCTCGATGCCCTGCCCGATCTCGCGCGGCGCGGCGGCGCGCAGGCGCCCGGCCGCGATCTGTTCGGTGCAGGAAGCCGAACGCGAAATCAGCACCGCGCGCGCGGATGGGCGCGCGCTTCGTCGCGCTCGGCGAGCCCGACTATCCGGCGCGCCTGCGCATGATCGACGATGCGCCGCCGCTGCTCGCGGTGCGCGGCAATGCCGACATCCTGCTGCAGCCGATGATCGGCGATCGTCGGCTCGCGCAATGCCTCGGCCGCCGGCGCGAAATTCGCCGAGCCAGATCGCGCGCGAACTGGGCGAAGCCGGCTTTGTCATCGTGTCCGGGCTCGCGCGCGGCATCGACGCCGCCGCGCATCGCGCCTCGCTCGAAACCGGCACCGTCGCGGTGCTGGCCGGCGGCCATGACCGCATCTATCCGCCGGAGCATGGCGACTTGCTCGCGCAGATCCTCGACCGCGGCGCGGCGATCTCGGAAATGCCGTTCGGCTGGGAGCCGCGCGCGCGCGACTTTCCACGCCGCAACCGGCTGATCTCCGGCCTGTCGCTGGGCGTCGTGGTGATCGAGGCGGCGCGGCGCTCCGGCTCGCTGATCACCGCGCGCATGGCGCACGAACAGGGCCGCGAGGTGTTCGCGGTGCCGGGCTCCCCGCTCGACCCGCGCTGCGAAGGCACCAACGGCCTGCTGAAGCAGGGCGCCACCCTGGTCACCGAGACCGCCGACATCCTCGACCGTGCTTGGGCCGATCCTCGGGCGCACCCTCGACTGGCCGGTCGCAGGAGCCGGACCGGGAGCGCGACTCCGGTACCGACGAGCCGGCCGCCGACGAACGCCGCCGCATCGTCGGCCTGCTCGGGCCCGACGCCGGTCGGACATCGACGACCTGATCCGGCTTTCCGGAGCGCGCGCGGCGGTGGTGCGGACCGTGCTGCTGGAACTGGAAATCGCCGGCAAGCTCGAGCGGCAGGCCGGCGGACGGGTCAGCCTGCTCTAGGTCCGTGCGGCCGTTGCCGCCATTCAGCCGCATTGCGCGTCTCGGCCTCGAGCTTCGCCATATCGAGCAGGTAGCCGAGCGTGTCGAGACCGTGCTGGCGCGCCATCGAGGCAAGATCTGCCGCTCATGTCGGCGATGTAGCTCGGCCGCCTCGTTCCGATCGTCGTTCGGAAGTGGGCGCTTTTCGGGACATGGCGCGGCGCCGGCGGCTCGGCGTTAGGTTGTATGACTATATTAAACTCTCATAGGTTGCAATTTCCAACTTCAGAACGCTCCGGCTTTTGAGCCCGACACGGACCGGTCATTTGACTTAAGGGGTCGATTTACCCATGGTCCGGCCCCACTTAAGGGGCGGAATCGCCCGATGCGGCCCGAAGGCCGGACTTAAGCCATTGGAATTACATGAATATCGTCGTCGTCGAATCGCCGGCCAAGGCCAAGACCATCAATAAATATCTCGGCCCGGGCTACGAGGTTCTGGCTTCGTTCGGCCATATCCGCGACCTGCCGGCCAAGGACGGGTCGGTCGATCCGGACGCACAATTTCAAGATGATCTGGGAGGTCGACGAGCGCGCCCAGAAGCGCATCAACGACATCGCCCGCGCCGTGAAGGGCGCCGACAAGCTGATCCTCGCCACCGACCCGGACCGCGAGGGCGAGGCGATCTCCTGGCACGTGCTCGAGGTGCTGAAGGAGAAGAACGCGCTCAAGGACCAGGACAATCGAGCGGGTGGTGTTCAACGCCATCACCAAGCAGGCGGTCACCGATGCGATGAAGCATCCGCGCAAGATCGACCATGCGCTGGTCGATGCCTATCTCGCGCGCCGCGCGCTCGACTATCTCGTCGGCTTCACGCTCTCGCCGGTGCTGTGGCGCAAATTGCCGGGCGCGCGCTCGGCCGGCCGCGTGCAGTCGGTCGCGCTTGCGGCTGGTCTGCGACCGCGAACTCGAGATCGAGAAATTCGTCGCGCGCGAATATTGGTCGCTGGTCGCGACGCTCGCGACGCCGCGCAACGATCAGTTTCGAAGCGCGCCTGGTCGGCGCCGACGGCAGCAAGATCACGCGGCTCGATATCGGCTCCGGCCAGGAAGCCGAGGATTTCAAGAAGGCGCTCGAGACCGCGGCCTTCACGGTCGTCGTCGGTCGAGGCCAAGCCGGCGCGGCGCAATCCCCCGCCCCCCTTCACCACCTCGACCCTGCAGCAGGAAGCCAGCCGCAAGCTCGGCTTCGCGCCCGCCCACACCATGCGCATCGCGCAGCGGCTCTATGAAGGCATCGACATCGACGGCGAGACCGTCGGTCTCATCACCTATATGCGAACCGACGGCATCGACATGGCGGAGGAAGCCATCGCCGGCATCCGTTCCATGATCGGCAAGAATTACGGCAAGGACTATGTCCCGGCTGCGCCGCGCAACTATCAGAACAAGTCGAAGAACGCGCAGGAAGCGCACGAAGCCATCCGCCCGACCGACGCGACGCGCACGCCGCGCGACGTCGAAGGGCGCGCTCGATTCCGATCAGGCGAGGCTCTACGAACTGATCTGGAATCGCGCGGTCGCCAGCCAGATGGAATCGGCCGAACTCGAACGCACCACCGTCGACATCGAGGCCAAGGTCGCCGGCCGCCTGCTCGAACTGCGCGCCACCGGCCAGGTGGTCAAGTTCGACGGCTTCCTGACGCTCTATCAGGAAGGTCACGACGACGACGATGCCGACGAGGAAGGATTCAAGCGCCTGCCCGCGATGTCGCAGGGCGAGCCGCTTGCGCAAGGAATCGATCAGCGCCACCCAGCATTTCACCGAGCCGCCGCCGCGTTTCACCGAAGCCTCGCTGGTCAAGCGCATGGAAGAGCTCGGCATCGGCCGGCCTTCGACCTATGCCTCGATCCTCGCGGTGCTGAAGGACAGAGGCTATACGCGCATCGACAAGAAGCGCCTCGTGCCCGAGGACAAGGGCCGCCTCGTGGTCGCCTTCCTGGAGAGCTTCTTCCAGAAATATGTCGAATACGATTTCACCGCCGGCCTCGAAGAGCAGCTCGACCGCGTCTCGAACAACGAGCTCGAATGGCACCAGTTGCTGCGCGATTTCTGGGACGATTTCATCGCCGCGGTCGGCGAGATCAAGGAATTGCGCATCACCCAGGTGCTCGATGCGCTCAACGAGCTGCTCGGGCCGCATGTCTTCCCCAAGCGCGAGGATGGCGGCGCCCCGCGGCAATGCCCGAATTGCAGCGAAGGCCAGTTGTCGCTGAAGGTCGGACGCTTCGGCGCCTTCGTCGGCTGCTCGCGCTATCCGGAATGCAGCTACACGCGCCAGCTCACGCCGGGCGCGAACGGCGCCGACACCGCGACGAAGGTGCTCGGCAAGGATCCGGTGACCGGCCTCGACGTGACGCTGCGCGGCGGCCGCTTCGGTCCCTATGTGCAGCTCGGCGAAGGCAACAAGGAAACCAAGGAAAAGCCGAAACGCGCCGGCCTGCCGAAAGGCCTGTCTGCCCGACGACGTCGATCTCGAAAAGGCGCTCGGCCTGCTCTCGCTGCCGCGCGATGTCGGCAAGGACCCGGAGAGCGGCGAGATGATCATCGCCGGCATCGGCCGCTTCGGCTCCTATGTGAAGCTCGGCAAGACCTACGCCAATCTCGAGCCGGGCGACGACGTGCTCAATATCGGGCTCAACCGCGCGGTCACGCTGATCGCGGAGAAGAAGGCCAATCCCGGCAAGGGCCGGCGCTTCGGCGCCGATCCCGGCCGTTCGCTCGGCGACCATCCCGACAAGGGCGGCCCGATCATCGTGAAGAACGGCCGCTATGGCGCCTATGTCAGCCATGACGGCGTCAACGCGACGCTGCCGTCCGACAAGACGCCGGAGAATGTCACGCTGGAAGAAGCGGTCGCCCTGATCGACGCGCGCATCGCGGCCGGCGGCGGCAAGAAGAAGAAAGCCGCGCCGAAAAAGGCCAAAGCCGCGACAGCGGCCGAGGCTGCGGAAAAGCCGGCAAAGGCCAAGAAGGCGAAGAAGGCGGTCAAAGACGAGCCCGAAGCCGAGGTAAAGCCCGCGGCCAAAGCGAAACCGAAGGCAAAGCCGAAAGCCGGCGGCTGCCGCACTGAAAGCCAAGCCGGCGGCTGCGGTCGGCAGCGGTCGATCAGCAAGGCGCCGGCTGAACGCAAACGCAAAGCCGGCTGACCCGAAACCGAAAGATCTTGGCCCGCACCAAACACCAGACGCCACGCTTTCCCGACCCGCGAGCAACTGCTCGCCTTCATCAAGGACCATGCCGGCAAGGCCGGCACCCGCGAGATCGCCCGCGCCTTCGGCCTGAAGAATGCCGACCGCGCCGAGCTGAAGCGGGTGCTGCGCGACCTCGCCGACGAAGGCGCGGTCGAGGCGCGCCGCAAGAAATTGCACAAGCCGGGCACCCTGCCCCAGGTCACGCTTGCCGACATCACGACGCGCAGCCGCGACGGCGAACTGATTGCGGTTCCGACCGAATGGGACGAGGAGGCGCATGGCGAGGCGCCGCACATCCTGATCGCGAGCCCGCGCCGGCCGAAACCGGGCGAAGCCGCCGGCATCGGCGACCGCGCGCTGCTTCGCGTCGACAAGCTCTCCGAACACGAAGGCCGCGCGACCTATTCCGGACGCGTCATCAAGGTTCTCGACCGCGCCAAGAAGCGCATGCTCGGCATTTTCCGCAAGCTGCCGGGCGGCGGCGGACGGCTGATTCCGGTCGACAAGAAGTCGCTCGGCCGCGAGCTTGCGATCGCGCCGCACGCCACGCTGGACGCCGAGGACGGCGAACTGGTCGCGGCCGATGTCGCCAAGGAGGGCCGCTTCGGCCTGCCGACCGGCACGCATCAAGGAACGGCTGGGCTCGCTGAAGAGCGAACGCGCGGTCAGCCTGATCGCAATCCATGCGCATGGCATCCCGCATGTGTTTCCCGCAGGCCGCGATCGCCGAAGCGGAGGCGGCGAAGCCGGCCGATCTGTCCGGCCGCGAGGACTGGCGCGAGCTCCCGCTCGTCACCATCGATCCGGTCGACGCCAAGGATCATGACGACGCGGTCTATGCCGAGCCCGATCGCGACCCGAACAATCGCGGCGGCCATATCGTCACCGTCGCCATCGCCGACGTCGCGCATTACGTGCGGCCGGGCTCGGCGCTCGACCGCGAAGCGCTGGAGCGCGGCAATTCGGTCTATTTCCCGGACCGCGTCGTGCCGATGCTGCCGGAGCGCATCTCCAACGATCTGTGCTCGCTGAAGCCCAATGTCGATCGCGCCGCGCTCGCCGTGCGCATGGTGATCGCGCCGGACGGCCGCAAGCGCTCGCACACGTTTCACCGCGTGCTGATGCGCTCGGCGGCAAAGCTGCATTATGCAGCAGGCGCAGGACGCCTTCGACGGCCGCACCGACGACACCACCGGCCCGATCAAGGCAACGCATCCTCGATCCGCTCTACGCCGCCTATCGCGCGGTGCAAAAGGCGCGCGACGCGCGCGGCCCGCTCGATCTCGATCTGCCCGAGCGCAAGATCCTGCTGAAAGCCGACGGCACGCTCGACCGCGTCATCATCCCGCGAGCGGCTCGACGCGCATCGGCTGATCGAGGAATTCATGATCCTCGCCAATGTCGCGGCGGCCGAGACGCTGGAGCGCGCCGGCACTCCCGCTGATCTACCGGGTGCATGACGAGCCTTCGCTCGAGAAGGTCGAAGGCTTGCGCGAACTCCTTCGCACCATGGACATGTCGTTCCCGAAAGGCAGCGTATTGCGGCCGGCGCTGTTCAACGACGTCCTGGCGCGCGTGAAAGGCAGCGATACCGAAATCCTGGTCAACGAAGTGGTGCTGCGCAGCCAGGCGCAGGCGGAATATTCCGCCGAGAATTACGGGCATTTCGGGCTGGCGCTGCGGCGCTATGCGCATTTCACATCGCCGATCCGCCGCTATGCAGACCTGATCGTGCATCGCGCGCTGATCCGCGCGCTCAAGCTCGGTGACGGCGGCTTGCCGGAGAGACGCCGACGTCAAGACGCTGAACGAGATCTCGGCCCGCATTTCCGCCGCCGAACGGCGCGCCATGGAGGCCGAGCGCGAAACCGTCGACCGGCTGATCGCGCATCATCTCGCCGACCGGATCGGCGCGACCTTCGAGGGCCGCATCGGCGGCGTCACGCGCGCCGGACTGTTCGTGAAGCTTGACGAAACCGGCGCCGATGGATTCATTCCGGCACGCAATATCGGCGACGATTATTTCCAGTATCACGAGGATCGCCACGCCATGATCGGACGCTCGACCGGCGAGACCTACCGGCTCGGCGATCGGGTCACGGTGAAGCTGGTGGAGGCCATTCCGGTCGCAGGCGCGCTGCGCTTCGAACTGCTTTCGAGCGGACGCCGCGAGCGGCCGGTGCGGCGCGGCTTCGTGCCGTCGAAGCCGCGCCCGAACGACCGGCGCGGGCGCAAACAGAACAGCAACGACTGCCGCGAAAGCGGCGCGGGTAAGCGCGATGACAGATGCCGAAATATTCCGGACGCAGCGTGACGGATGGCAGGCCTTCTTCCGCGGCCTGCGCGGCCGGTGCCCGGCCTGCGGACAGGGCCGGATCTTCCGCGCGCTGCTCAAGGTCAACGACCATTGCCCGTCCTGCGGCGAGGCGCTGCATCATCATCGCGCCGACGACGCGCCGGCCTATTTCAACATCGTCCATCGTCGGTCACATCGTCGTGCCGCTGGTGCTCGTCGGTCGAGACCGCGTTCGCTCCGCCCTATTGGGTGCATGCCGCGCTGTGGCTGCCGCTGACGCTCGTGCTTGCCTTCGCGCTTGATGCATCCGATCAAGGGCGCGATCGTCGCCTGGCAATGGGCAACCCGCATGCACGGCTTCGATCCCGACGCGCCGCCGGAAGACGATCGACGTCGCCGCCGCTCGACGCCAGCCAAGAGCGGACCGCGATGACTGACCACGATTTCTGCCAAGCGGATGAAGCGGTCGAGCGCGACCGCACCTCTCCGAATGTGCGACCCAAGGATGCCTCGACGCTGATCATCGTCGACCGGTCCGGGACCAGCGCCGAAGGTGCTGCTCGGCAAGCGCCATCACGGCGCACAAATTCATGCCGGGCAAATTCGTGTTTCCCGGCGGCCGTCTCGAGCCGAACGACCGGCTGATGCCGATCGCCGCCGGCCTCAATCCGTTCACCGAGAAATACCTGATGGCCGAGCATGCAGCGGCCGAGCGCCGCGCGCGCGCGCGGGCTTGCGCTCGCCGCGATTCGCGAAACCTTCGAGGAGACCGGCCTGATCCTCGGCGCGCGACGCGACGATGCGCCGCGCCGTGCCCGAAGGGCCTTGGTCGGAATTCGCCCGCGCCGGCTTCTATCCCGATCTCTCGATCCTGCATTTCATCGCCCGCGCGATCACGCCTTCGCGCACGGCCGCGCCGCTTCGATACGCGCTTTTTCGCCGTCGATGCCACCGCGATCGCGCACCGCGTGGAGAATGTGGTGCATCCCGACGCCGAGCTCGTCGAACTGGTCTGGCTGCCGATCGCGGAGGCCCGCAATCTCGATCTGCCGACCGTCACCGAGCGTGATGCTGCAGGAGCTGGAAGCGCGGGTTGCCGCGGGCTTCAGCCATGACCTGCCGGTGCCGTTCTACCGGATGCCGCGGAAAATTTTCTTACGAAAGCTGATTTCCTGAAAGCGCAGCCATTCCTTGACTTTGGCGCCGCCGCCGCTAGGTTCCGGCCAAATCCCGATCCCCAAATCCCGATCTATCGAGGTTCCGTCATGGCGAAAGCCGTCACCATCAAGGTCAAGCTCGTGTCCAGCGCCGACACCGGCTTTTACTACGTGACCAAGAAGAACTCGCGCACGATGACCGACAAGCTGACCAAGAAGAAATACGACCCGATCGCGAAGAAGCACGTCGAGTTCCGCGAATCCAAGATCAAGTAAACCCGGCGTTCCGCACCCGGACGCGAAAAAAGCGCCCTTGCGGCGCTTTTTTTGTTTTGGCATTTCTTTCAACCGGAGATTGCTACAAGCGCAAGTCTGTGCATAATGGTACGGCGCAGGGTGGCCGGCCGGGAGCGGTGTCATGAGGAGGCCACTCGTCACCGCCCCCGGGCCGGCCGAACCCCACGGACCCAGGAGATGCGGCGGACCTGAGCACTCCGCAGGGTTTTCGATAAGCTTGCAGCCAGATTTCGTCTCAGCAGGATGCCGGATCCGCATTTCCGGTCCTGAGATCGGGGTCTCGAGGCCCCCTTTTTATCTTGTAACGAGGCTACCCTTGCCCCCCCGGGAAATCAAAGCCCAAGTCCTTGATCGGGCGAGCAACCTCCCGTCAACCTGAAGAATTGACGTTATTATACTTGGTAAACCAGCCTCCATAGGTGAATGGTCACCAGCTACAACCGGGCTGGAGGGAACAATGACCACGCGTGCGGTTGCCTGCGACCCGTGAAGGCAAACACTAGCCACGACTACGAACCGCTATGGGCGGGTCACCGACCCAATACTTTCTCTGGGGAGATGGTTCAATCAAAGGGCAACGAGCGTGCCGCTTCAGCGTTAGGGTTTCTCCGATGGTCAATGGACTGACGCAGTGCTATCCGTTGTTCATGACAATCAACCCTTTGAAGACATTTGCTGCGGGATTCTTGTTTACATTCCTTGCGTCGTCCGCCGTGGCTCAGACCAAATTGCCCAGCGGACCCGTCCCTGACGGCATGACCTACTCGGAATGGATCGCCGAAGTCAGGAAAAAGGACGCGCAGCGCTTTATCGATGAAGGCCCTGCGCGACCATGGGATGCTAAGCCCGACCGAGCGCCGATCAGCCACCACGACTTTCTAAAGGGTCTTGGTCGGCCCAAAGAGTGACTTGCCGCGCTACGGGCACGTTGTCGATGACGATCTAGGTGTCGCTGGCCGATTGCGTTGTCGCTGCAAGCGCGGCGCCGAAATCGGCGAACACGCCCTGTACGCGAGCCAGCCCTGGACGCGAACAAGCCCTGGACTTAGGCGGCGTCGGCGACCACGCGGTTGCGGCCGTCGCGCTTGGCGCGATAGAGCGCCTGGTCGGCCCGCTTGAGCAACTGGGCCGCGCTGTCATGAGAGGTTTCCATCGCGGCAATCCCGATCGAGATCGTCACATCGATCTTCTTCTTGCCCTGCTCGATCGGAAACGGCTCGGAGGCGATCTTGCGGCGCAACCGCTCGGCGACGGTCGCGGCCACCGCCATGTCGGTCTCCGGCATCACCACCACGAATTCCTCGCCGCCCATGCGGCAGGCCAGATCGATGCCGCGGATCGACTTGCGCACCCGGATGGCGAATTCGCGCAGCACGTCGTCGCCGCAATCGTGGCCGTGATTGTCGTTGATCGACTTGAAAAAATCGATGTCCAGCACCAGCACCGCAAGCGGCTTGCCGCGCGAGGCGGCCTGCTCGACGAGCTTGCCGAGATGGCTTTCCATGTAGCGGCGGTTATGCAGTCCGGTCAGGCCGTCGGTGATCGCAGCCTCGATCGACATCTGCACATTGTCGCGCAGCCGCTCGGTATAGCGCTTGCGCTTGATCTGGGTGCGCACGCGCGCATGCAGTTCGTGGGTGTCGATCGGGCGCAGCAGATAGTCGTTGATCCCGATCTCGAGCCCGCGCATCAGCCGGGTGTTGTCGTCCGGCTCGCATAGCGCAAGGATCGGCATATTGCGGGTGCGGTCGAGCGAGCGGAGCTGGCTGCACAGCCGCAAGCCGTCGAAATTCTCGAGGCTGAGCGAGACGATGATCAGTTCGTAATTGCCTTCGGCCGCCGGAACAGGGCCGCGGCCGGGTCCGGCTCGACATCGACCATATGCTCGTCCGAGAGCATCGCGGCCAGCCGCTCGTAGGACGACTTGCGGTCGTCCACGATCAGGATGCGGCCCTGCCTGCCCTGCTCGGTGATCGCCTCGCGCTCGGCGCTTTCGATGCCGATCTCGCGCGAGGTCATCGCGCGCATGCGCAATTCGTCGGTCATCATCTTCAGCCGCGTCAGCGAGCGCACGCGCGCGATCAGCGCGATGTCGGAGACCGGCTTGGTCAGAAAATCGTCGGCGCCCGCCTGCAGGCCCTGCACCCGGTCGGAGGGCTGGTCGAGCGCGGTGACCATCACCACCGGGATATGATGGGTCGCCGGATTGCTCTTCAGGATGCGGCAGACCTCGAAGCCGTCCATGTCCGGCATCATGACGTCGAGCAGCACGATGTCGCATTCGGCGCGCTCGCAGGCCGCCAGCGCCTCGGCGCCGCTATGGGCCGTGGTCACGTCGAAATACTCGGCCGAGAGCCGCGCTTCGAGCAGCTTCACATTGGCCGGAACGTCGTCGACGACAAGAACGCGGGCTGTCATGCGGCGAAAGCCTCTACGCATTTCCGAGAAAATGACGGATGGTCTCGATGAATTTTCCGACCGAGATCGGCTTCGAAAGATAGGCCTCGCAACCGCCGGCGCGGATGCGCTCCTCGTCGCCCTTCATGGCGAAGGCCGTGACGGCGACCACCGGAATTGCCTTCAGCTCGGCGTCGTCCTTCAGCCATTTGGTGACTTCGAGACCGGAGACTTCCGGCAGCTGGATATCCATCAAGATCAGGTCCGGCCGGTGCTGGCGCGCAAGATCCATCGCGTCGATCCCGTTGCGGGTGCCGACGGTCTGGTAGCCATGCGCCTCCAGCAGATCGTGGAAGAGCTTCATATTGAGCTCATTGTCCTCCACGATCAGGACAGTCTTGGCCATTCCCCGCCCCTCCCGGGCCATTTCCACCCTGCCCAGCGCCAAGGCAAAGAGTTCCGCGCCGCAAACGCGCGGACTCGGGTACACATCTCGAAGGTAGTTCCGATTTGTTACGGAAAGGCAAACGGAAAGCGATGGTTAACAAGCCCCGCTCGCGCTCCCGCGCCCCAACTCGTGCGTTGGCGGAAAAGCTTGCCATCGAGGCCCTGACCTTCCTTGCGTCCGATTCCGAGCGGCTCGGGCGCTTCCTGGCTGCAACCGGCATCGGACCGGCCGACATCCGCGCCGCCGCGAGAGAGCCGCTGTTCCTGGCAGGCGTACTCGACCATCTCGCCAACAATGAGACCGAGCTGGTCGTCTTTGCCGAAGAAACCGGCAACCGGCCGGCCGATATCCTGCAGTGCCGCGACGCTGCTGGCAGGCCGGCGCTGGGAGCGCGACACGCCATGACGGGAGCGTCGCACGATCGAGGGCTTCTGCCGCGATTGCCTCGCCGAGACTGCGGACCGGCCCTCGCTGCAAGGCCTGCGGCTCGCCGCGCCTCGTCCGGCACCCGGAAATCGACGCGCTCGCCGTCGCCCATGTCGATTGCGACGCCTTCTACGCCACGATCGAGAAGCGCGACGACCCCTCGCTTGCCGACAAGCCGCTGATCGTCGGCGGCGCGACCCGCGGCGTCGTCTCGACCGCCTGCTATATCGCGCGCACCTTCGGCGTGCATTCGGCGATGCCGATGTTCAAGGCGCGGCGGCTGTGCCCGCATGCGACCGTCGTCCGGCCGAACATGGCGAAATATGCCGAAGTGGCGCAGGCAGGTGCGCGCGCTGATGCGCAATCTGACGCCGCTGGTCGAGCCGGTTTCGATCGACGAGGCGTTTCTCGATCTGTCCGGGACCGAGCGGCTGCATGGCCGCAGCGCCGCGCAGTCGCTTGCCCGCTTTGCCGCCGAGGTCGAGCGCGAGATCGGCATCACGGTGTCGATCGGGCTGTCCTACAACAAGTTCCTCGCCAAGATCGCCTCCGACCTCGACAAGCCGCGCGGCTTTGCGGTGCTCGGCCGCGCCGACGCGCCGGACTTTCTGGCGGCGAAGCCGGTTTCGATCATCTTCGGCGTCGGCCGCGTGGCGCAGGAGCGCCTCGCGCGTGACGGCTATCGCATGATCGCCGATCTCCAGAAGGCCGACGAGCGCGATCTGATGCGGCTCTATGGTGTCGAGGGCCAAAGGCTCTCGCGCCTGGCGCGCGGCATCGACCATCGCAAGGTCGTGCCCGATCGCGACGCCAAGAGCGTGTCGGCGGAAACCACCTTCGATACCGATATCGGGGCGCTGCGGCCGCTCGAAAAGATCCTTTGGGAGCTGAGCGAAAAGGTCTCCGCGCGGCTGAAGGCCAACGCGATCTCCGGCTCGACGGTGACGCTGAAGCTCAAGACCGCGGATTTCCAGATCCGCACCCGCGCCCGCTCGCTCGGCGATCCGACGCAGCTCGCGCGCCGCATTTTCGACTGCGGGCGCGAACTGCTCGCGCGCGAGACCGACGGCACCAAATTCCGCCTGATCGGCATCGGCGTATCCGGCCTGCAATCGTCGGCAAGCCGCCGACCCGGGCGATCTGCTCGATCCGAATGCCAGCAAGACCGCTTCCAGCGAATACGCGCTCGATACCTTGCGGGCGAAATTCGGCCGCAAGGCAGTGATCCGCGGTATCGCCTTGCGCGACGAAGGCGACACCTGACCCGCTTGCGGCCGTTACTTGCAGGGCTTGGCGGGACGAATTTCGAGCTGCGTCATCTCGCCCGCGACGACGAAGTCGTTGTAATCGAGCGCCAGCGCGCGCGAGATGCCGTTCTCGTACAATTCGAAACGGATCGAATAGACCGGAGTCTGCTCGCCCGGCTTGTTCGGCTTGTCGTTGTTTCGTTCGAAATAGCTGATGCTGACCGGCCAGCGGCGCATGTTCAGCAGCACATCGTCCTTGGCGGCGGCGTCGTCCGGCTTCTTCGCCTGCGGGTCGATCGGCTGCGCCGATCACGCTGAGCGTGTCGTAGATCTTGTCGCCATTGTCGGAGCCGTCGTAAACCGGACCCTCGCAGCAAGGTCTTGCCCGGCACGCGCGGCCAGGATGATGCGGCGCATGTGGTCGGTCGGAAAAAATATGCCGTTCTGATCGAGACCGAATTTCTTCACCGCCGGCTTGTTCAGGTTCACGCCGACGCGGGCGCCGGTTCGTTCGGCGCGGCCATCGACCGCGGTCTTCAGCTTCTGGTCGATATAGTTCTGCGAATTGAACCGGAAGGTCTTGGCGGCGGCGTCCTCCCAGGTGGTAGCGCGCAGGTCCGTGGTCATGCGGCTGCCTTCGCCGGCATCGATCTGCGACACCTGACGGAATTGCAGCGCATAGCCTTCGCAGGCGCTGCCGGAAAAGTCGTAGAGGATGCGCCCGCGCACCGACTCGACCGGCTTGTTGCCGCGCGCGGAGGCGAGTTTCAGATCATAGACCGCACGATGCGGAACCAGCTCGACCACATCCGACTTGGAAGCCGGCGCGGCGAATGCAAGCCCCACCGACGCACCGAACAGGATCGGAATTGCAAAGCTCAAATACCGTGCATCGCTCATGAAGCATCCTCGCCACGCCCATCAAGAATAGGATCGCCAGCAACAAGCCGCAACCGCCGGCACCGGCGACAACCCTTGCGGTCCGCCATTCAATCGGCGAATACAATGCGTCCAATATGAGGCGGAAGCGGTGAAGGAGGTCTGAATGGCGGGTGCGGTCGAGAAAAGGCTGGTCGATCTCGGAATTGTGTTGCCGATCCCGGCGGCGCCGGTCGCAAATTATGTCGGGTTCGTCCGCACCGGCTCCCTGCTCGTGGTGTCAGGCCAGCTTTGTCTCGACGGCGACGGCAAGCTCGTCGCCAAGGGCAAGCTCGGCGCCGAGGTTTCGGTCGAGGACGGACAGAAGGCCGCGCGCGCCTGCGCGATCAATCTGCTGGCGCAGATCAAGAGCGCGCTTGGCGATCTCGACAAGATCACGCGCGTCGTTCGGCTGGGCGGCTTCATCAACGCGGTGCCGAGCTTTCTCGACGGGCCCAAGGTGATGAACGGGGCCTCCGACTTGATGGTCACCGCCTTCGACGACAAAGGCCGCCATGCGCGCACCACCGTCGGCGTCTCGGTGCTGCCGATGGATGCCGCGGTCGAAGTCGAAGGCATGTTCGAGGTGATCTGACCAGCGCCATGCCCGGACTCGATTGGCTGACCGCGCGGCCGGTGGCGCATCGCGGATTGCACGACGCGGCGAATGGCGTGATCGAGAACACGTCGCGGGCCTTTGCGGCCGCCGTCGCCGGCAATTACGCGATCGAATGCGACCTGCAGCTTGCCGCCGACGGCGAAGCGATGGTGTTTCACGATGATCACGCTCGATCGGCTGACCACGCGCTCAGGGCGCACTCCTCTCTCGCAAATCGGATGAACTGAAGACCATCGCGTTCAAGAACACCGCCGATCGTATGATGACACTGTCCGAATTGTGCGACCTCGTGGCCGGTCGCGTGACGCTGGTGATCGAACTGAAGAGCCATTGTGACGGCGATACGCGCCTGGTCGCGCGCATGGCCGAAATCCTGCAGGGCTATGCCGGGCCGGTCGCCGCAATGTCCTTCGATCCGGTGATGGTCTCAGCCCTGCGCGCGTCAGCGCCGGGCTTGCCGCGCGGGCTGGTTGCCGAAATCAGAAATCCAAAGGACAGCGGCCAGAGCGGCGCATTGAGCTATCTCGGCGAGGCGCTACGCTCGCGTCCGCATTTCCTGGCCTGGTCGGTGCGCGACCTGCCTTCGGCCGCGCCCCTGTTCGGGCGCTATGCGCTCGGGCTTCCGCTGCTCACCTGGACAGTGCGGACCGAGGAACAGCGCAAGATTGCCCGCCGGTATGCCAGCCAGATGATTTTTGAGGGATTTCGGCCATAAAAACCGGGTAAGAAAAGCCCGATGTCCGAAACCGCCCGTGACGCCCTTCCTCCGCTTCCGCTTCAGGTCCGCGTCGTCGGAGCCCTGAGCGACGTTCCGGCCGAGGCCTGGGACGCCTGCGCCCGCCGGGAGGCGGCAATGCCATCCTGACGAATCGGATGAAGGCGTTCATCTATCACTTGAAGCGGACACTTCGGGCCCGGTCGCCAACCCGTTCCTGTCTCGCACGCTTTCCTGTCGGCACTGGAGCGCTCGCAATCGGCCGTGGCGCGCACCGGCTGGGCATCCCAGCATGTCCTGGTCGAAACCTGCGAAGGCGAATTGCTCGGCGCTGCGCCCTGCTATCTGAAATCGCATTCGCGCGGCGAATACGTCTTCGATCACGGCTGGGCCGACGCCTATGAGCGGGCCGGCGGCAGCTATTATCCGAAGCTGCAGGTCTCGGTGCCGTTCACGCCGGCGACCGGCCCGCGGCTCCTGGTCCGGCCCGGACTGCAGGCACACCGAGCAAAAGAGGCTTTGGCCGCCGGTCTGCTTGCGCTGTGCGAGCGGCGACGCGCCTCATCGGTGCACGTCACCTTTCTGCCCGAAGCGGACTGGGACTTCCTCGGCGAAAAGGGCTTCCTGAAGCGCACCGACCAGCAATTCCATTGGCGCAATGACGGCTATGCGAGTTTCGACGATTTTCTGGCCGCCCTCGCCTCCCGCAAGCGCAAGGCCATCCGGCGCGAGCGCAGCGAGGCGCTGGACAGCGGCATCACCATCCATCCCCTCACCGGCCGCGATCTGACCGAGGCGATCTGGGACGATTTCTTCGGCTTCTACATGGATACCGGGTCGCGCAAATGGGGGCGGCCCTATCTCACGCGCGCCTTCTTCTCGATGATCGGCGAGACCATGGCCGACCGCATCCTGCTGGTCATGGCCAAACGCAACGGCCGCCATATCGCCGGCGCGATCAATTTCATCGGCACGCGACACTCTCTATGGCCGCCACTGGGGCGCGGTCGAACATCATCCCTTCCTGCATTTCGAGCTCTGCTATTACCAGGCGATCGAGTTTGCGATCGCCAGCAAGCTCAAGGTGGTCGAGGCCGGCGCGCAGGGCGAACACAAGCTCGCGCGCGGCTATGTGCCGGTCACCACCTATTCGTCGCATTACATTGCCGATCCGGCGCTGCGCCGGGCGATCGCCGATTATCTGAAGAGCGAACGCGCCTATGTGGATGCGGCCGGCCGCGAGCTTGAAGCGCTGGCCCCTTTCCGCAAGACTGAAGCATGAACCCGAAAAGTGGCAACCGGTTTTCGGAAAAGATCAGGCTTCGAATAATTCTGGAGTGAAGGATGCCGGCCTACGATTCCAACAATATCTTTGCAAAGATCATTCGCGGCGAATTGCCCTGCCACAAGGTCTACGAGGACGACCGCTCGCTGGTCTTTCTCGACATCATGCCGCGCGCGCCCGGCCATGCGCTGGTGATCCCGAAAAGTCCGGCGCGCAACGTGCTGGACGTGTCGCCGGACGATCTCGCGCATGTCATGAAGGTGGCGCAGCATGTCGCCAAAGCCGGCATGCAGGTATTCGGCGCCGACGGCGTTACCATCCAGCAATTCAACGAGAAGCGCCGGCGGACAGGTGGTGTTCCACCTGCACGTGCATGTCATCCCGCGCAAGGAAGGCGTCGCCATGAAGCCGCCGGCGACCGAAAAGGAAAAGCCGGAGACGCTTGCCGACTACGCCAAGAAGCTCGCCGCCGCGATGCAGGGGCTATAAAGCGTTTTCGAACGAATTGGGTAAATCCGAAAGGACTTTAGGGTCTGAACAGAAGCGCGCCCGCGATCAACACCGCCTCGCCGGTCGCCACGCCGGCAAAGACCGAGCGGCGAAACAGCAGAAATCCGGCAAAGCCGGCGATCAGCGCGATGATCCGCACCGCCAGCGGCACCGAGGCCAGCGCGCCGGGCGCAAAGAAGATCAGCTTCGCGATCACGGCCGCCAGTACCGCGGTCGCCACCGCCCGGACCCAGACCAGGATTTCGGAAGCCTCGTCGATGCCGCGCGCCAGCAGGAAGCCGGCCCAGCGCCAGACCTCGTTCGGCAGAAAGCCGACCAGCACCAGCACGACGTAAGGCCACAGCGGCGAGGACATCAGGCTCATCGCATCGCCTCCCGCACCCGGTGCGCGAGATAGGCGATGGTGCCGCCGGCAATGCCCGCCCACATCACGTCGAGCTCGATATTGCGATAGGCCAGCACCGGGCCGAGCACGAGACCGAGGATCAACGCCAGCCGATCGACCAGCAGATTGGAATTGCGGACGATCGAAACCAGGAACGAGACCGGCGTGAGAAACAACAGCGCCGCCGTGAACAGGACCGGCAGGCGGGCGGCGAGATAATAGCCGAGCACGGTCGCAATCACCGCCGACATCAGGTAGCCGGTGGCGAGCCCGTTGACGAACGGAATGCGGCGCTCGATCGCAATCTGCGGCGCGAGCCGCATCGATTCCACCCACATGCTGACCGCGGTGAAATGCGCCGGCAGCAGCAGCTGATAGGCCTTGGTGTTCGGGCCGCGCAGCACCGGCATCAGCGCCACCACCATCGGCAGCAGCCGCACGCCGCTCAGGCCGACCGCGATCGCGACCTCGATCAGCTGCGCGCCGCCGCCGAGCGTCGAGATCAGGATCACCTGCGCCGGTCCCGCCCAGACCAGCAGCGTCGACAGCGTCACCCAGACGAGGCTGAAATTGAAATCGTAGGCCAGCGCGCCGATGCCGATATAGGTGCCGAACAGCACATAGGCGAAGATCGACAGCCAGGCCGAGCGGATGCCGCCCAGCCACGCGGTCATGTCACTCGGAAAGTCGAGCTTGGGAGGCACCGGCATGGCGCGCACCATGCGGAAAGCTCAAATGCGCGCGCAATGGTCCGGGCTTCACAGCGCTTCATGCAATGCCGTGCGAAGGATCGGGTGATGACAGGCACCGATGTTCCTGTTATGTTCTTTTGATTGAAAGTGAGGAAATGCCGATGGCCGACAGAGCTTGTGCTGTACACGAATCCGATGTCGCGCGGCCGCGTCGCGCGCTGGATGCTGGAGGAAACCGGCATCCCTTATCGCACCGAGATCCTCGACTATGCGGGTTCGATGAAGGCGCCGGCCTATCTCGCCATCAATCCGATGGGCAAGGTTCCGGCCATCACGCATAACGGCAAAGTGGTCACCGAGAATGCGGCGATCTGCGCCTATCTCGCCGACGCCTTTCCGCAGGCAGGCCTCGCGCCCGCAACCACCGATCGCGCCGACTATTATCGCTGGCTGTTTTTCGCGGCTGGTCCGCTGGAAGCCGCGGCCAGCAACAAGGCGCTGGGCTTTCAGGTGCCGGCCGATCGCGAACGCATGATCGGCTACGGCACCTATGGCGCCACCCTGGATGCGCTCGAAGGCGCCTTGAAAGGCAAAACCTATATCGCGGGCGACAGGTTTTCCGCAGCCGACGTCTATGTCGGCTCGCATCTCGGCTTCGGCATGCAATTCGGCACGATCGAGAAACGCAAGGTGTTCGAGGATTACTGGGCGCGGCTTGACGCAACGCCCCGCCTACAAGCGCGAGGTCGAACTCGACAACGCGGCGATGCCGAAGAAGGCCTGACGCCGCATTGCGGGCGACGGCCGCTCAGGCCGTCGCCTTTTTCTTGTCCCAGTCGAACGACGTCGCGTCCTTGCCGGCGACCGAATAAAGCGCGCCGGGCGCGTTGCGGGTCTTCATGAAATCGTCGAGCGTCTGGCCGCGCATGCCGGCATAGATGTGCAGGTTCGACGAGCCCACCACCGCGGCAAGCTTCTCCAGCATGAAGAAACAGACGCCGTAATGGATCATGGCGCGCCAGTCGCGCTTGCGCACCATCTCGCGTTCCTCTTCGGACAAGCGTGCCTCGGCAAAGGCGGCTTCCGGGTCGCTCAGGAAATGCGCGCGATGGTCGGGCTCGACCAGCCGGTGCAGGAACTTGTTGAGCCGATAGCCCTTCAGGCTGCGCGCATGGGTGAAGGGATAGGTGCCGGGCAGATTTTCCGCACCGGCGAGCTGCTCGCCGATATGCGCGCGATAGCGTTCGTTGATGTCGTCATCCGCCATCGCCTCGACCGCCTCGTTCTCGTAGATCGCGGTCGCGATCCCGGTCATGGTCGGCAGATAATAGGTCTGGTGGATCTTGCGGATATTGGCCGACATCGCGCCCCGCATCACCAGCCACATGATGACTTCGGCGCCTTCCACGCCGCCGAGCCGCGCATAATCGGCAAGCGTCATCTCGCGTGAGCTTCACCGGATCGCGTTCGAGCAGATCGAGGAATTGCGCGTCCCATTCGGTGTTGTTGAAGCCCGCGCGCTCGCCATGCACCTGATGCGACAGCCCGCCGGTCGCAACGATCGCAACCTTCAGGTCCTCGGGATAGCTCTCGATCGCGCGCCGCAGCGATTGACCGAGCTTCCAGCAGCGCATCGCCGAGGGGATCGGGAATTGCAGCACGCCGACCTGCAGCGGCACGACCGAGACCGGCCATTGCGGCTGGTGCGGCGCCATCATCGACAACGGCGAGAACATGCCGTGATCGATCGGCTTGTCCTGGAAGAAGGACATGTCGAATTCGTCGGCCATCAGCGCCGCACCGATATGGTGCGACAGTCCGGCATGGCCCTTCACCGGCGGCAGCGCACGCGCGCCGCCGCCTTCGTCGGCGACCGAATATTCGTCGTCGATGCCGAGCACGAAGGCCGAATAGTGATCGAAGAAGAACGAGGTGACATGATCGTTGTAGATCATGAACAGCACGTCGGGCTTCTTGTCGGCGATCCATTTCTGGATCGGCTTGTAGGCCTCGAAGATCGGCGCCCAGACCGGATCGTGCCTGCTTGTTGCGATCATAGGCGAAGCCGATGGTCGGGGTGTGCGAGGTCGCGATCGCACCGATGATTTTCGCCATGACATTGTCCTCGCCTTTCTTGCGCTTGTGGCGGCAAGCTGCGGGGGCGCCCTGCCCACTACATTGACCTATCGCAAGTGCGGCGTCCGAAAGCGCCAGGTCGAAAACTGCTAAGTCCCGGCAGCAATGACGCAAAAGCGCCTCGGACTGCACCGCAACATGGTCGGTTGCCTGCGGCGCCAAAACGCGGCCCCCGGATGTTAAAAGCGGGCGATCGGTGCTAGAGAGATCGAGCCTTGGGGGTTGCATGAGCGACGGTCCAACGAGCCGCGACGCGGCGCAGCTTCTGCCTCGTTCTGGTAAAGCCGTCGCATTACGACGAATCCGGCTATGTGATTCAGTGGATGCGTTCGCCGATCCCGTCCAATTCGCTCGCCTCGCTCTATGGTCTGGCCAAGGATTGCGCCGAACGATTCGTGCTCGGCGAGGACGTCGATATCGACATCCATGCCTTTGACGAGACCAATACCCGCATCCGCACCGAGGAGATCGCGCGCCTGATCCGCAACGCCGGCGGCGGCGTGGTGATGCTGACCGGCGTGCAATCGAACCAGTTTCCGCGCGCACTCGATATCGCGAGGCCGCTGATCGATCGCGGCATTGCGGTGGCGGTCGGCGGGTTTCATGTCTCCGGCGTGCTCTCGATGCTCGACGGTGTCGATCCCGATCTCGACCGCGCGCGCGCGATGGGCCTGTCGCTGTTCGCCGGCGAAGCCGAAGGCCGGCTCGACGAGGTGCTGCGCGATGCAGCCGCCGGCACGCTGAAGCCGCTCTACAATTACATGAAGGACCTGCCCGGCATCGAAGGCACGCCGATTCCGCTGATGGCGGCCGAGCGCGCGCAGCGCACCGCCGGCGGCGTCACCAGCTTCGATGCGGGCCGCGGCTGTCCCTACCAATGCTCGTTCTGCACCATCATCAACGTCCAGGGCCGCGTGTCGCGCAGGCGCTCGCCCGACGACATCGAGAAGATCGTGCGGGTCAATTACGCGCAGGGGCTGCGCAGCTTCTTCATCACCGACGACAATTTCGCGCGCAACAAGGACTGGGAGGCGATCCTCGACCGGCTGATTCACCTGCGCGAGGTCGAGAAGCTCAATCTCGGCTTCATCATCCAGGTCGACACGCTCTGTCACAAGCTGCCGAATTTCGTCGAGAAATGCGCGCGCGCCGGCGTGCGGCGCGTGTTCATCGGGCTGGAAAACATCAATCCCGACAACCTGCTCGGCGCCAAGAAGCGGCAGAACAAGATCACCGAATATCGCAAGATGCTGCTCGCCTGGAAGAAGGCGCGCGTCATCACCTATGCCGGCTATATCCTGGGCTTCCCGAACGATACCGTCGAATCGATCCTGCACGACATCGACGTGATCAAGCGCGAGCTGCCGGTCGACCTGCTGGAGTTCTTCTATCTGACGCCGCTGCCCGGCTCCGAAGACCATCTCAAACTGCATCGCGCCGGTGTCGCGCTCGACGCCGACCTCAACCGCTACGACCTCAACCACACCTGTACCGCGCATCCGCGCATGAGCCGCGCCGATTGGGAGCGCGCCTACCGGCTGGCCTGGCAGCGCTATTACACCCCCGAACACATCGAGACCGTGTTGCGCCGGGTCGCCTCGGCCGGCGCCAATGCCAGCAACGCGCTGTTCCTGATCACCTGGTTCAAGGGCAGCATCGACTTCGAGAATATTCATCCGCTGGAGAGCGGATTCCTGCGGCGCAAATTCCGCCGCGACCGGCGCCCGGGATTTGCGATCGAGCCGATCTGGCAATTCTATCCGAAATATTTCACCGAGACCGCGGTCAAGCTCGCTCGATGGGGCGCGCTGTATCTGCGGCTGCGGCGGGTCTATCTGCGCATCAAGCGCGATCCGCAACGCTTCGCCTATACCGATCTCGCCATGAGCGCGGTCGCCGACGGCGATGTCGAGACGCCGGAATTGCTCGGCACCGAGGCCGCGCGCGCTTACGTCAGCAACGAGCAGCGCCTGCAGAAAATCCGCGAGGGTGCGACCGTGCCGGCGTAAGCCGGCGACGGCAAGCTTACACCTTCACCAGCGGCACCTTCGGCACCGAACCGCGGCCGGAGGAATCCGGGCCGCCCGAATTGCCGCCATTGCCGGACGGCGGCTTCGGCTTGCGCTGCGGCGGCTTTCGCTTCGGCTTGGTGCCGGCAGCAGGCAGCTTTTCCGGCTTCGGCGTGACCGGGCCGTCGAGATATTCGAAGCCGAGCGCGTCTCTGCCCGCCTCGTTCTTCTCGACCACGACCTTCACATGGCCGCCGTCCTTCAGCTTGCCGAACAGCACCTCGTCGGCGAGCGGCTTCTTGATGTTCTCCTGGATCACGCGCGCCATCGGACGTGCGCCCATGAGTTCGTCATAGCCGTTCGCGATCAGCCAGCGCGACGCCTCGTCCGACAATTCGATCGTGACGTTGCGGTCGGCGAGCTGGGCCTCGAGCTGCAGCACGAATTTCTCGACCACCTTGGAGATCACTTCCTCCGACAGATGGGCGAAGGTGATGGTGGCGTCGAGACGGTTGCGGAATTCCGGCGCGAACAGCTTGTTGATCGCCTCGACATCGTCGCCTTCCCGCTTGTTGCGGGTGAAGCCATAGGTGCCCTTGGCGAGATCGGCGGCGCCCGCATTCGTGGTCATGATCAGGATCACGTTGCGGAAGCTCACCTGCTTGCCGTTATGGTCGGTGAGCTTGCCGTGATCCATGATCTGCAGCAGCACGTTGAACAGGTCGGGATGCGCCTTCTCGATCTCGTCGAGCAGCAGCACGCAATGCGGGTGCTGGTCGACGCTGTCGGTCAGCAAGCCGCCCTGGTCGAAGCCGACATAGCCCGGAGGCGCGCCGATCAGCCGCGAGACGGTGTGACGCTCCATATATTCCGACATGTCGAAGCGGATCAGTTCGACGCCGAGCGACGATGCAAGCTGCTTTGCCACTTCGGTTTTACCGACGCCGGTCGGTCCCGAGAACAGATAGCAACCGATCGGCTTTTCCGGCTCACGCAAACCGGCGCGCGCCAGCTTGATCGAGGCCGACAGCGACCCGACCGCCTTGTCCTGTCCATACACCACCGACTTCAGCGTCTGTTCGAGATGCTGGAGCACCTCGGCGTCGTCCTTCGACACGCTCTTGGGCGGAATGCGCGCCATGGTCGCGATGGTGGTCTCCACCTCCTTGATGCCGATGGTCTTCTTGCGCTTGGAATCCGGCAGCAGCATCTGCGCCGCGCCCGACTCGTCGATCACGTCGATCGCCTTATCCGGCAGCTTGCGGTCATGGATGTAACGCGCCGACAATTCCACCGCAGCCTTGATCGCCTCGTTGGTGTATTTGAGCTTGTGATAATCCTCGAAATACGGCTTCAGACCTTTCAGAATTTCGATCGCATCGGAGACCGAGGGCTCGTTGACGTCGATCTTCTGGAAGCGCCGCACCAGCGCGCGGTCCTTCTCGAAATATTGCCGATATTCCTTGTAGGTGGTCGAGCCGATGCAGCGCAGCGTCCCGGACGCGAGCGCGGGCTTCAGCAGGTTCGAGGCGTCCATCGCCCCGCCCGAGGTGGCGCCGGCGCCGATCACGGTATGTATCTCGTCGATAAACATGATCGCGCCCGGCGTGGCCTCGATCTCCTTGATCACCTGCTTGAGCCGCTCCTCGAAGTCGCCGCGATAGCGGGTGCCGGCCAGGAGCGTGCCCATGTCGAGCGAGAACACGGTGGAATTGCGCAGCACGTCCGGCACTTCGCCATGCACGATCCGGCGCGCGAGCCCTTCGGCGATCGCGGTCTTGCCGACGCCGGCATCGCCGACGAAAAGCGGGTTGTTCTTCTGGCGGCGGCACAGCACCTGGATGGTGCGGTTGATCTCGGGATCGCGGCCGATCAGCGGATCGATCTTGCCGTCCTTCGCCTTCTTGTTGAGGTTGACGCAATAGGCCTCGAGCGCGTCGCCCTTCTTCTTCGGCTCGTCGCCGGCCTTGGCGTCGGCGTCTTCGTCGGCGCCGCGCACCGGGCGCGACTCGGTCAGACCCGGACGCTTGGCGATGCCGTGGCTGATATAGTTGACCGCATCGTAGCGGGTCATGTCCTGCTCCTGCAGGAAATAGGCGGCGTGGCTTTCACGCTCGGCGAAAATCGCGACCAGCACATTGGCGCCGGTCACTTCCTCGCGGCCGGACGACTGCACATGGATCACCGCGCGCTGGATCACGCGCTGGAAGCCGGCGGTGGGCTTGGAGTCCTCGCCGCCATCGGTGACCAGATTTTCGAGTTCGGCCTCGAGATAGGCGGTCAGAGCGCGGCGCAGTTTGTCGAGATCGACGTTACAGGCACGCATGACAGCGGCCGCGTCGGAATCGTCGAGCAAGGCGAGGAGCAGATGTTCGAGGGTCGCGTATTCGTGGTGGCGTTCATTGGCGAGCGCAAGCGCCCGGTGAAGCGATTGTTCGAGGCTGCGCGAGAAACTTGGCATCCGATGTCCTTAAAGGTCCCCAAGAGGTCCAATTGTGTGGCCGCCCCCGGCCATTCGTCCCCTCATCGACAACGCGCTTTCTTCTGCAAGGCTGGTTCCGTCTCCGGGCCAGTTCGTTCCAAGGCTACTTCTTTTCCATAACGCATTGCAAAGGATGGTGATGTTTGCGCGCAAAGTCCATTACCTGCGTCACTTTTGTTTCCGCGACCTCATAGGTATAGATGCCGCATTCGCCAATGCCGTGATGATGGACATGCAGCATGATCTGCGTCGCTGCCTCGCGGTCCTTGTTGAAAAAGCGCTCCAGCACATGCACGACGAATTCCATCGGGGTGTAGTCGTCGTTCAACAGCAGCACCCGATACAGGTTGGGTCGCTTGGTCTGCGGCCGCGTCTTGGTGATAACGGCCGTGCCGGGGCCGCTGTCCTGACGGCCGTCCTTGTTCCCGTTATCCTGCCGCTTCTTCTTGTCGTCGTCGGCCATGATCGGCCCGAACAGGCGCGCGCGCGAGACGCTACGACGGGTGGACGCCAGGGCGGCGGCAGGTCGATCAGACAGCATGGCGCATTCAAGCATTCGCAGGACGGAATTTCGCTTCCAGGCATAGGAACCGTACGGCCACATCATAGTGGCTGAGCAAGCGCTGTGCCAGACCGGCGGAGTTAAGCGGAAATCCAAAAAACTCAAGACCCGCAAGGCACTTGCGATACCAGTCACACACGCACCAAGCCGCCATGCCCCGGATCATCCGCCCAAATGAGGATAATTTCCGGCAAATTTGCCCGAATTCCTCACAAATCCGGCAAGTGATTCTCAAAAGCTGCGGCCCAAGAGTGATGGCAACGTCAACCTACCCGACGGTTCGGAGGCGGCCCGATGTTGCTCGGACGATTTCTAAAGAACACTCACGGCGGTGCCGCGCCGTTCCTTGCGCTGTCGCTGATCCCGCTGATGGGGTTCACCGGCGCCGCGATCGACTATAGCCGCGGCAACGCCACCAAGGTGGCGATGCAAGCGGCGCTCGATTCCACCGGGCTCATCCTGTCGAAAGACGCCCAGAGCCTGTCGAGCGGCGAACTTGCCGGCAGGATCAACGCCGTATTCAACGCGCAATTCAACCGGCCGGAAGCGCAGAATGTTTCGGTCAGCTACGTATTCAACGCGCCCCAGCAGGGCAGTTTCTCGCTCAAGCTGACCGGCACCGCCACCGTCCCAACGCGCTTTGCCACCCTGATCGGCACCAACGAAATGTCGGTTTCGGCAACCGCCGAGATTATCTGGGGCATCAAGCGGCTCAATCTCGCGCTGGCGCTCGATAATACCGGCTCGATGGCCTCGAGCGGCAAAATGGCGGCACTCAAGTCCGCGGCCCACAATCTCCTCAACACCCTCCAGGCGGCCGCCAAGCAGCCCGACGATGTGAAGGTCTCGATCATTCCTTTCGCCACCGACGTGAATGTCGGCACCGTATTCAAGGACGAGTCCTGGATCGACTGGGAGCAATGGGAAGACGCCAACGGAACCTGCACAAACACCTATTACAAGACCAAAACCACCTGCAATGGCGCCGGCAAGGTCTGGACGGTCGCGAGCCACAGCACCTGGAACGGCTGCGTCTGGGACCGCGACCAGAATTACGACGTTCAGAATACCGCACCGGGCTCCTCGCAGGCGACCAAGTTCCGCGCCCACCAGGCGACCAATTGCCCGACCGCGATGATGCCGCTCTCGACCGATTGGGCCGCGCTCCACAGCAAGGTCGACGCCATGACACCGACCGGCAACACCAATGTCACCATCGGCATGGTCTGGGCCTGGCAGACCTTGTCGCCGGTGGCGCCGATGAATGCGCCCGAGCCCGCGCTCGACCTCGACAAGGTGATCGTACTGCTGACCGACGGCGACAACACGCAGAACCGCTTCACCAGCTCGGCGTCCTCGATCGACTCGCGCACCGAGAAGGCTTGCGCCAATGCCAAGGCAGCCAACATCAAGATCTATACGGTGCGCGTGATCAACGGCAACGCCGACCTGCTGCGCGGCTGCGCCACCAAGCCGGAAATGTTCTACGACGTCGACGAGGCCACCCAGCTCAACAGCGTGTTCGCCTCGATTGCGCAGAACCTCGCCAATCTGCGGATCGCCAAATAAACCGGGGATGTCGCAAGGCTAACCGAAGGTAAACGCAATCGCTCGATTGCGGATCAATTTGTTGCGACGCAGTTCTCCACGCCGGCGCAATTTGCGGTTGCCGGATGTGGAAGCGCCCTCCCCATTTACCGCCCCTTGACCCGCCTCCGTCATGATTGCCCCAGCCAAGGGACGGGATAAAACCATGCCTGCTTTCAGCGTTGTTCTGAATTCAATCCGCAAATTTGCAGGCGAGTTTCGCGTCAGTAATCGCGGCAACGTCATGGTGACATTCGCGCTCGCCACCATCCCCGTGATCGGCGGCGTCGGCGCCGCGGTCGATTACAGCCGCGCCAATTCGGCCAAGACCGCGCTTCAAGCGGCGGTCGATTCCGCCGGGTTGATCCTGTCAAAGGACGCGCAGACCCTGACCGCCGCCCAGCTTGCCACCAAGGCCGACGCCATCGTCCGCGCCAATCTCCACCGAGCGGAAATAACCAACCTCGCGGTCACACCGACCTTCACGACAACGGATGTCGGCAGCTTCCAGCTCAATCTGACCGCGACGGCACGAATACCCACGACGCTCGCCGCCATGTTTACAGACACGATGGCGATCGGTGCCAACGCCCAGGTGGTTTGGGGCATGAAGCGCCTGGAACTCGCGCTCGCGCTCGACAATACAGGCTCGATGTCGTCGTCCGGCAAGATGACGCAGCTCAAGGCCGCGGCGAAAAATCTGATTTCAACGTTGAAAACCGCAGCCAAAAAGCCGGACGACGTGAAGATCGCGATCGTTCCCTTCGACACCACCGTGAATCTCGGCACTGCCTACAAGGACAATGACTGGTTCGACATCGACAGAATCGATTGCAACGGCTCGAGTTCCGGCTATGGCTGCAATTCGAGCAACTGGAAAAATTACTGGGAAGGCTGCGTTCGCGACCGCACCTATCCATACGACACCCGGGACGATGCACCGACCACTACGGATACAAAATTTCCGGTTTCCGATTGCGGTTCGCTCGCCAAGCTGCTGCCGCTGACCAATAACTGGACGGCGCTCAACAACAAGATCGACGAGATGCAGCCGAACGGAAATACCAACGTGACCATCGGCCTGATCTGGGCCTGGCACGCGCTCACCGCCGGCATACCGCTCTCGGAGGCATCGGCCCCGAAGCAGGATCTCGACAAGGTCATCATTCTCTTGACGGACGGCGACAACACCGAGTCGTGGAAAAATTCGAATAATTCGAAAGTCACGAGTGCGAGTTCGATCGACGCGCGCACGGCGCTCGCCTGCACCAATGCAAAGGCGGCGAATATCAAGATTTATGCGATCCGGGTCATCAATGGAAATGCCACGTTATTGAAGAACTGCGCTACTCGCAGCGACATGTATTTCGATGTGCAGAATTCCGGCCAGCTGAGCGCTGTGTTCAGCGCGATTGCGCAGAACCTCGCCAACCTGCGTCTCGCCAAGTAGCCATTTTCCGGCCGTGCCGCCTCGGCGCGACCCGGCCGAAAGTCTTTCAGGGCCCGACGGCAGATCTTGAACTTGAGCGAAATCGTTTACGAATTGTAACCACTTTTTCCGCTCGAATTTTACAGCCCTTTCAGACGGGCCGTTTACACCTCAGGCAACGAAAAAGCTCGGGTGTCGTCATGAACAGCATTTCGCGGCGCGTCTACCGAAGTCTTCGGGCCTTCCGGCGCAGCCGGCGCGGAAACGTCACGATGACTTTCGCGCTCGCCACCATTCCGATGATTGCGGCGATCGGCTCGGCGGTCGATTACAGCCGCGCCAATTCGGCCCGCACGGCGATGCAGGCGGCGCTCGATTCGACCGCGCTGATCCTTTCGAAAGACGCCCAGACCCTGACCACCGATCAACTGAATGCCAGGGCGCTGGCTGTTTTCCTCGCCAATTTCCATCGGGCGGAAGCGCAGGATGTCATCGTGACACCGACTTTCACCAGTCCGACGCCCGGGAGCTTCGTGCTGAATATCACAGCCAAGGCGTTGGTCCCCACCACCTTCATGGGCATCTGGCAGCCGACCATGGCGATCGGCTCCACCGCACAGGCGGTCTGGGGCATGAAGCGGCTCGAACTCGCTTTGGCGCTCGACAATACCGGATCGATGGCGTCCTCGCAGAAGATGACGCAACTGAAGCTCGCGGCCAAGGACCTGCTCAAGACGCTGCAGAATGCAGCCAAGAAGCCGGAAGACGTGAAGGTGTCGATCGTGCCGTTCGCCACCGACGTCAATGTCGGCACCGGCAATGTCAACGCGACCTGGATTCGCTGGGACGAGTGGGAGGCGGACAGCGCCAATCAGGGCTGCAGCAAGAAGCAATATACCGGCAAGACTTCCTGCCAGAATAACGGCGGCACCTGGGGTCCGAAGCCGCACTCGACCTGGAACGGATGCGTATGGGACCGCGACCAGAACTACGACACGACCAATGCGGGCACGACCACGTCGATCAAGGCGACGCTCTATTCCGCGCACCAGGAAAGCAATTGTCCGGTCCCGATGATGACGCTGACGAATGACTGGACCGCGCTGAATGCCAAGATCGACTCGATGCAGCCGGTCGGCAATACCAACGTCACAATCGGCCTGCAGGTGGCATTCCAGTCGCTGTCGCCGGTCGCACCGTTCAATGCGGCGGCAGCCCAGACCGACCTCGACAAGGTAATCATTCTGCTGACCGACGGCGACAACACCGAGAACCGCTGGTCGACCAACCAGAACTCGATCAATCAACGCACCACGCTCGCTTGCAACAACGTGAAGGCGGCCAATATCAAGCTCTATACAATCCGCGTGATCAACGGCAATGCGAGCCTGCTGCAGCAATGCGCGACCAAGCCCGACATGTATTACGACGTGCAGAATGCAAGTCAGCTCTCGGCGGTGTTCTCCACGATCGCGCAGAACCTCGCCAATCTAAGGCTCGCAAAATAGCAGCGCCGAGCGCTGCGCCAAAAACACAAAGCCCGGCCGTACGGCCGGGCTTCTTACGTCCCCAGGGATCATGCCCTAACAAGACAAGCGCGATTACTTCGCCGGGGTCAGCTTGGACAGATAGCCTTCGTACGGCTTGTAGGCTTCCTTGGCGAGGTCGACATACAATTCGCCCATCTTGGTCGCCTGGGCGACAAAGCTCTCATAGGCGCTCTTCATGTAGTCCTGCTGGATCTCGATCGCCTTTTCGATAGACTTGGCGCCGAACAGCTTCTCGATGGTCGCAGTGCTCTCTTCGAAGGCCTTCTTCGAATAATCGACGGTCTCGACCGCAATCGCCTGCGCGCTCTTCGAAACGGCGCCGAGCGCTTTGGTGGCGGCATCCACGCCTTCTTTGCCGAATTTCTGGAATTCGTCGAAGTTCTTGGTATCGAATGTGTTGATCATGTCATTGCCCTTTGTTCCGGCCACAAAGCCGCTTGGATTGCCCACGGAACGGTCACATTGATCGTTCGAGTGTCATTTATGCTGCATCGCACAAAAATGCAAGTAGAATTATTGCATTGCATATAAAAACCTAACCCTCAGTTTTCATTAACCTTTTGGCAACGCCACGCTCTTACCCTGATTGACTGTGGTTTATACGCCGTCCGGCTGCGCGAGCCGGGCCGCGGGGGACCGCGTGGGGAACGGCAAAGGGCGCGGCGAGCGCCCAAGCGAACGGGGACGGTTGACCATGTTCCGCGTATCGACCGAGGCCACGTTTGGCCTGCGTTGCGGCGTTGTCGCTCTGGCGTCGGCTGTAGCCCTCGTCACTTTGTTCGCAAGCGCCGCGGATGCACGCGGCAAACGGAAAGTCTTCAAGCGGGTTTCGCAGAGCGCGTCCTCGTACGAGCCGCGTTATGCAGACATCGTCGTCGATGCCAATACCGGCGACGTGCTGCATTCGACCCAGCCGGATGCGCAGCGCCATCCCGCCTCGCTCACCAAGATCATGACGCTCTATCTGCTGTTCGAGCGGCTGGAATCCGGAAGGACCAGGCTCGATACGCAGATGGAAGTGTCGGCTCATGCCTCGATCCAGGCGCCGACCAAGCTCGGGGTGCGCCCCGGTCAGACGCTGATGGTCGAGGATGCGATCAAGGCGCTGGTGACCAAATCCGCCAATGACGCGGCGGTCGTGATCGCCGAGCATCTCGCCGGATCGGAAGAGGAATTCGCCAGGCTGATGACCAGGAAGGCCCGCGCGCTCCGCATGTCGCGTACGGTCTACAAGAATGCGTCGGGTCTGCCGGATTCCGATCAGGTCACCACCGCGCGCGATCAGGCCCTGCTCGGCCTTGCCATTCAGGATCGTTTTCCGCGCTATTATCGTTATTTCTCGACCCAGTCCTTCGCCTATCGCGGCGTGAGAATGGCGAACCATAATCGCCTGCTGGGCCGCGTCGATGGCGTCACCGGCATCAAGACCGGCTATACGCGCATGTCCGGCTTCAATCTGGTCAGCGCGGTGCAGCGCGGCGAGCGCAGGATCGTCGCGGTCGTGCTGGGTGGCGTTTCAGCCGGGCGCGCGCGATGCGAAAATGCGCACGCTGATCGAGCAAAAGGTTTCGCTTGCCTCGGTCAAGCGCACGGCGCCGAAGATCACCGAAATTGCGGACGCCGCCCCGATGCCGGCTCCGGCCGCGGTGGCTGCGCCGGAAAAGCCGGTGCGTGTCGCCTCTGCCGGCGCCGCCGTTCCACAGAAGCCGGAGCAGCCGCCGGCAAAGGCCGGCAATCGCGCGCAAGAGATTCAGGTCGCAGCGGTAGCGCCCGCAGATCAGCCCGCGCCGGGCTCCACCGAGCCGATCCGGCCGCTCCTGGTGAAGACCCTTTCCGTCAAGGCGGCGGCAAAGACCGCGACCGCGATGTCGCTATTCGCACCCGAGCCGATCGCCGCACGCTCGGCGCTGGTCGCCGCGGCTCCGGTCGAGGCACCGAAGCCGGAGGCAAGATTCGAAACTCTGCCCCCACCTCCGCCCGGTTCGCGTCCAGGCGTGCTGGGTGTGCTGCCGGGCAAGGATGTGGCCAAAGACGGCGCGAAGGACGTGCCGGTGCGCACGGTGACCGCTTCGATCGCACCGGCTCCACCGCCCGTTAAGGAAAATCCTGTAAAGCCCGCTGTAGTCGCGGCCGTACCGGTCGCGGCACCACCCGCGCCGCAAAAGGTCGAGATGCCGGCAATTTCCACCAGCAAGCCGCGCAGCGGTTGGATCCTGCAGGTCGGCGCCTTCGAGGATGTCGCCGAAGCCAAGGAGAAGCTCGCCACCGCTCGCGCCAAGGCGGGCAGCCTTTTGAAGGATGCAGAGGCCTATACGGAAGTCTTCTCCAAGGGAGACAAGCGCTATTTCCGCGCGCGTTTCGCCGGCTTGCGGGAAAGCTCCGCCGAACTCGCCTGCAAGGAATTGCAGAAGAGCAAGATGTCCTGCTTCGCGGTGCGTAACTGATCGAATTGAGTGAGTGTTGGGGTGATTAGCGATGGCGTTTGAGAAGAAGATCCTTGGCTTCGTTGACCCGAGCCGCGAGATACGTCGATCCCCCTTGGTCGGGATGGAGTTTCTTCATCAGCGCCCGATGCGCCCGTCCGATGTCGGCGGCGCTCGCTCCCGGCTCAACGCCAAGGATCTGATAAGCCTCCTCTTCCGTCATTTTTCCGCGGTCGATATCGCGCCGACCCCGCTGTCGCACCCGCATCCGCGTGTTCACGCCAGCCGGGCTCCCGGCGGTCAAGATACGCCATCAATAGCGCGCGACTTTCCTCGTCGATCTCCGGCAAGAGCGACATCAGCGCCGGCACATCGAGCGCATCGAGCGTAACGCCCTCCATGCGGCCTTTCAGAATGCGCCCGCGCATCGCGCCGCTGTCGTGATCGAGCTCCATCTCGACAAATTCGGAACTGACGCGCGAAACCTGTCCGGTGCTCTTGTTGGTGCGCTGGCCGAAGCTCGCCGCGCCCGGCATCCAGCCGAGCAGACTGCAGACCCGCAAAGCCGAGCGGCAATCCGATCGCCGCCTGTCCGCGCACCGTGAAGAAAGCCGGCGCCGACCAGCGCGGCAATGCCGCCGGCCTTTTTCAGAATCGGCACCAGGACCTTGGCGTCGACCTTGGTAAAGCCGTAGAGCGCCCAGATCAGGAGAAACAGAAGCGCGATGCCAAGCAGGATGGTGGGCATCAGCCGCTCATCTGCTGCAGGAGCTTCTGGGCGCCGCCATGCCGGCGGGCGGAGAGATCGGACAGGGCCTTGATCCCGCCGGCCGCATAGGCCGCCGCCGCTCGCAGCAATTCGGCGAGTTCCTTGGCGGCGCCCGGCGCGAAGCGGCCATAGGCACCCCGGCTGAGCCGCGCGATCTCGCGATAGGCCCGTTCGGCGATCGCGTCATGGCCTTCCTGGAACATGAAGGCCGGGATGCCGCAGCAAGCCGAGTTCGCCGGCGGCCGCGCAGAGATCGTCGATCGCCTCCTCCATCGCGTCGCCGACATAGACCAAAGCCTGCACCTTCTTCAGCTCGGACTCGCGGCGCACATGCGAAAGCACCTTGCCGATCTGGGTATGGCCGCCGCGGCAATCGATCTTTTCCATCAATGCGCCGAGCTTTTCCGGCTGCGCCACCCAGCCCGATGCTCGGCACTCGCCAAGGCCGCGGAAATAGACGAGCTGCACATCCAAACCGCCGATCAACGAGGCTTCTAGGAACATGTCGGCCTGCAGGCGGCAGGCGGCATCCCAGGTCGGCTGCCGGCTCATGGTGGCATCGAGCGCGAATACCAGCCGCCCCCGCTGCCCCGGCACCAGCGTGGACGGCATGGCGCGCACCTTGGCGAGGAAGGCGTCGATCTCCGGCCGCGCGGAAACCGGGCGGTCGCCGGTTTCGATCGGGACTTCGGTCTTTTGACGTTCCTTGCTCATCCCGGCTTCAGATTGCGCGGTCTCCGGAGCCGTTGCGACTGCGCGCCCGTTCCGCGCCGCACTTTATGATGTGTTCGCCGAACTGCGCCGGTGCCTGTAACATTCGCCGCGACCATCGCGCTGCGACCCTATCTTGCTTCGAGCGCCTTCGGCGCTGATCAGGTCGCAATTCCGGGACGCGTCGCCAGCGACGGCAGATACGCGGCTCGCGCAGCGAGGCCGCATGCGCCGCGCCGGCAACGCTCAATCCAAGATATCCTGGATCTCCAGAGGCTTGTGCGCCGGAGCTGAACCATTCCGCGCGGGCGGCGGCGCGCCGTCTGCCCTTCTCGTCGATCGGCAGCATCAGGGCGCCGAGCAGCGACTGAACCTCCTCGCGGGCGGTCACATGCGACAGGTTCGGGCGGGTGCCGAGCGTGGATTTCGTCGATGGCGTCGAGCGCGGTCAGGCCGCGCGGGAAGAATTCGCGGTAGATGACACGCTCCGAGAAGCCGTCGGTCGCGCGGAAGCCGAGTTGCAGGCCGAGTTGCTGAAGGCCTTCCGACAGGAGCCGCTTGTTGCGCGAGCCAAGCGTGGAAAGCCGGTTGCGCACCACGACCCAGTCGGCCGCTTCCTGGTCGACCTTGCGGCGCTGGCGGCGCGCTTCGCGCACCATCTCGGAATAGTGGCTGGTGCCGGTCAGCGCATAGGTCGTGGCATCGACCGTCCCGAGTACGTCGAAATCCACGAAGCTGTCATTCAGCGGCGTGATCAGCGTATCGGCCATCGCATGCGCCAGCCGCATCAGGTAGCAATCGGAACCCGGCGTATCGATCACCACAAAATCATGGTTGTGCTCGACCGCGGCAATGGTTTCCGCAAAGGCAGTGAATTCCGCCTGCTCGTTCTCGTCATTGCGAAGGCCGTCGCTGCGGGCGACGCAGAAATGAAGCGGAATCTCGAGCGCGAGAGTTTCTCGCGCCGGGCCCACATTTTCCTGTTTTCGACATAATGCGTCAGGCTCTTCTGGCGTGAATCCAGATCGACCGTTGCAACCTTTTGCCCCGCCTTCAGAAGCGCAATCGCGACGTGGATGGCGGTTGTCGATTTTCCCGACCCGCCTTTTTCATTTCCGACGACGATAACGTGCGCAGACTTGTGCGGGCCAATATTCGCCTGGACCAGCATGACGCAATACCCTGCCCGGAAACATCCTCTTTTTTGCAACGCGATCGGTCAAGGGCCGTTCGCGATATCGCTTGTTCATCATTAACTCACGTGGCCGCGCGGCAACGTCTTTGCCAGTCTGCCGCTTCCGCAACAGCCCGAGTACACGGAAGCTTGATGGCCAAGAAACCTGCCATTGCCAAAACCGTCAGCACTTTACGAAAACACGTGACGCGGCTTCGCCGCGGCGGCCGGCGCGTGGCGCTGATTCCCACAATGGGCGCCTTGCATGACGGGCATTTTGCACTGGTGCGAGCGGCCAGGCGCCGGGCCAAATCCGTGGTCGTTTCGATTTTCGTCAATCCCAAGCAATTCGCCCCGACCGAAGACTTTTCGTCCTACCCGCGCGATTTCCAGCGCGATTTTGCGGCACTCACCGAACTTGGAGTCGATCTGATCTGGGCTGCCGACCGAGCAGGCGATGTACCCGGACGGCTTTTCGACCGCGATTGCGCCGGCCGGCCCGGCCAAAGCCGGACTTGAGGATACCTACCGTCCGCATTTTTTCGGAGGCGTCGCGACCGTCGTATCCAAGCTGTTCCTTCAGGTCGCCCCGGATTTCGCCATGTTCGGTGAAAAGGACTATCAGCAGCTCAAGGTCGTCACGCGGATGGCAAAAGACCTCGACATGCCGCTCTCCGTGGTCGGCTGTACCACCAAACGGGAAAAGGACGGGCTCGCGTTGTCGTCACGAAACGTCTACCTGTCGGCCACGGAGCGGAACCTGGCACCGCTGTTGCACCGGACCTTGCAGGAATGCGCCAAGGCGATCCGGGCCGGCAACCCGGTGCCCGATACGATGCAAAGCGGCCACGCGGCATTGTCCGACGCGGGCTTTGCGGTCGATTATCTGGAAGCCCGTCATGCCGAGAGCCTGGCGCCCGTCGCTTCCGGGAGCGACGGTCCGATAAGGCTCCTGGTCGCAGCCAGGCTCGGCAAGACCCGGCTGATCGACAATATCGGGGTCTAGTGGAGCGGATTTGACATTCGCTACCCACCCAGTCGCGGGCTCGCAAAGCGAATGTCAAATCCAAAGCTCCACCAGAATCTAATATTTGCTAGTGGTCCTTTGATTCTAACATTCGCAAAAGAGCCTGCCGAAAACGGATGCGAATGTTAGAATTGGACCACTAGCCTTACCGGCCCAGCCCCGGAATTCCCGGGATACCAGGGATCGAGGGAAGCTGCTGCCTGGGCAGATTTCGCGGATCCAGATCGCGTCTCGGATCGAGGTTACGCGGATTGAGGTTGCCCGGCGTCAGATTACGCAGGTTCAGCCGCCGGATGTTGAGCTGCCGTCCGATATTCTGGAATGAGAAGACGCGCTGCACGAGATTGCGGTCGCGCAGCAATTGTTCGGCTGAAATGGTCAAGGCGGTGGCGACCAGGCGTTGGCCGGCAACCTGAAGCGCGTAACCGGTGGCGGCCCGGGTCAGTTCGCCAACCCGTGCGCCATCGCGTCCGAAAATCTCGATGCGTCCGACCCGGCCATCGGCGTCCTGATAGAGCTTCACATTGGAGGGCGCATTAATCGGTACATCGATCACGCCGGTGGTGCCACGGATGCCGAGCACCGCTCCCGGCGTGGTTACCTTCATGTCGCCGGTCTTGGCCACTTGTGCGGCGACAAAGCCCGCGGTGCCTCGCACTACATTGATGGTCGCCGAGCCACGCTGGCCCGGCCTATAGACGAATTCGTCGACCGTCAGCGACGCATTGGCGGTGAGGCTGAACGTGGTCTCGTCATCGAAGGTAATACCGAGCGTCCCGCCCGATCCCGTCGACAGCCGGTCGCCCTGCTTGATCGGATCGCCCTTTTTCAACGCGGCAGCGGGCGCACCGCCTCGGACGACCGTCGCAGGCTGCGTGACGCTGGCGACGCTGCCGACGGCGTCGCCAGCTGGCGCCTGCTGCGAGCGCGGTTGCTCTGCTTGCGCCGGTGGCTTTCCGATCGGCTTTGGAAACGGATTGGCCTGCACGATCTGGACTTGCTGTGCGAGCGCATTCAGCGGTGCAGCCATCAGGGCAGCGCAGATTGCAAGCGTCGCGAGACGTCGAAGCCCGGCCATATCGATCCTGGGAGGCGAAAAGAAGCGTGCGGGACGAGCGGCCCATCAAACGACGGGTCTCTCGCCAATACCTTCGGTCAAAACTTCTTGTCCGCTTTAGGGCGAAGGAACTATTTCGCCATGGCCGGCGATGGCGTCAGCTTCACCGCCTTGCCGGTAATAGGCGCGCGCGGCAGCTTGGCTTCGCCGTTTTCCATCGCGAAGGTATAGGCGAACGAATACCAGGGTCCCGTCACGTCGGCGGCCGGCGCCGGCTCGTTCTCATGGCGCACGTAATTGCCGATCAGCGCCTTGGTCACGCCAAACTGCACGTCGGTCTCGAGCAGAGGATCGTCGTTGACGTAGATCTGCGAGATCAGTGTCTTGAAGCCCGGCTTGTAGATCAGGAAGTGGATATGAGCGGGCCGGTAATTGTGCGGCCGCTTCACCGCACGGATGAAATCTCCGACCGGGCCATCGATCGGGATCGGATAACCGGCCGGCAGGATGGAGCGGAAACCGAAGCGGCCTTGCGCATCGGTGCGGAATTGGCCGCGCAAATTCATGTCGGCCTGGGTCGGATCCTGGTTTTCGTAGAGCCCCTCGGTCGAAGACTGCCACACATCGACGATGGCGTCGGCGATCGGTGCGCCTTTCGCCGTCGAGCACCGTGCATTCGGCGAACAGCGCGGACCCGGGAGTCGGCGAACGCACGATCGAACCGCCATTCTCGGTGACGGGCGAATTCAGCCGCCAGAACGGTCCGAGCATCGAGGCCGAGGTTTCGGTCTGACCCTTGTTGCCATTGTTGAGCAGGCAGACCAGAGACGACGCTCCGAGCGAGCCCGCCATCAGCACCACTTCGTTATGGGATGCATCCGATTTCTGGCCGAGCCGCGCGATGAAATTGCAGGCCTGCTGGAACTCCTCCTCGCTCAGCCGCGCCTCGCGGATGAATCCGTGCAAATGCTTGATCATGAGCGTGACGATCTCGCGCAAGCGCGGATCCGGTGTCTTTTCCATCGCCTCCAGGACTGCGACGGTGACTTCGTTCTGGTCGCCGATGATCATGGCTTTCCTCAATTCTCTTGGTCTCGAGCACGATGTGTTCCGAAAAGCGCTTCACACTTTTCGGCATCATGCTCTCACTTTTCGGCGGTGCTTATAGCACCCTGAAACCAAAAGTTAGAGTAATCCAAGTTCGCGCAATTCGCGCCGCATCTGTTCCGGCATGGCAGCACTGCCCGGCGCGCTGCGCTCAAGGTCGCCTGGCGCGTCCGGGTGGGCAAGATAGCGCCAGCCCTGAAAGGCGCGATAGGGCCGCGGCAAAACCGGGACGATCTTGCCGTCGAGCACCACACGGCAGCGTCCGATACCTTCGCGGTCCACGAAGGGGCGGATATCCAGGATGCGCTCGCGGCACGCCACCTGCCCCTTGATCACCCAATAGAGCGAGCCTCCGTCCTTCAGCTCGTCGGCGCGCTTGGGGACCATGCGGGTGGTGTGGATATGCTCGGGCTTCTGCCCACGCTTCTTCTTCTCCTTCAGGCGGGCGGAGACCCATTCCTTCAGGTCGTCGATGGAATCGCAGCCGACGCAGAGCTTGATCAGATGAAGCGGCATGAACGGACAAAAACAGGTCCGCGCGGCCCCCGTCAAATCCGGCCGGCCGGGACTCCACAGAAAGTGAAGGTCAGGCGTCGGGTGGCTCGATCGTAAGGATGAGGGCGCCTTCGGCGAGCTGGCCGCCAACCTCCGCCACAATCTCACCCACTACGCCATCGGACGGGGCGGTGAGCGCGTGTTCCATCTTCATCGCCTCGATCACCGCCAGGCGATGCCCCTTGGCGACGATCTCACCCTTTTCGACCAGGAGCGCCAGCAGCTTGCCATGCATCGGTGCCCGGACCACGCCGTCGCCGCCGACATGATCCGCATCTCCGGAATCGAAATCGGCGAGTGCAATCTGCGTCTGCCGTCCGCCACGCAGCACATAGATCGATTGCGGTCCCTCGATCAGCGTAGCATTCATGTCCGGCCCGGTGTCCTGCACACGCAGATGCATCTGGCCGCTCGAAAAATCGACCGTCGCAATGTTGGGATTTCCATTCACCACGATCGGCAGCGCGAGCTTGCGCGGCCCTGAAAGCTGAAATCCGTCCGCGCTATCCCAGGGTGACGCCTCCCCGCGGCTCGGCGGCGCCAGCAGATACAAGGCGCCACGCGCCGCCGCGGCGGCGTCGATGCCGGAAACATCGAGCCCAAGCTCGCTCCTGTGACGCGCGATATAGCCGGTGTCGAATTTTCCGTCCCGGAAATCCGGCGAACGGCTCAGAGTGCCGAGAAAAGCCAGATTGGTGCGAGGTCCGGCAACCAGGGTTCGGTCGAGCGCCGAGGCCAATTTGTCGAGCGCGTCTTGCCGCGTATCGGCATGCGCGATCACCTTGGCGATCATCGGATCGTAGTAAGGCGAAATCTCTCCGCCCGCTTCCACTCCGCTGTCGATGCGGATGCCCTCCTCTTGCGGGAATGACAACGCCACAAGTCTTCCGGTCGATGGCAGAAAGTCGCGTTCCGGGTCTTCGGCATAAAGCCGCGCCTCGACCGCATGACCGCGCAGCGGAATTTCTGCCTGGTTGGTCACCGGAAGCCGCTCTCCGGAAGCGACGCGGAACTGCCATTCGACGAGATCAAAGCCGGTAATCGCCTCGGTGACCGGATGTTCGACCTGCAGCCGCGTGTTCATCTCCATGAACCAGAAGCCGTCGCGCTTCAGTCCATTGGCACCGTCGGCGATGAATTCCACCGTTCCTGCTCCCGCATAGCCGACGGCTTTGGCCGCGGCGACAGCGGCTGCACCCATGCGGGTTCGCAAATCTTCCGACATGCCCGGCGCGGGCGCCTCCTCGATCACCTTCTGATGGCGACGCTGCAATGAGCAGTCGCGCTCGTAGAGATGCACCGCATTGCCGCGCTTGTCGGCGAAGACCTGAATTTCGATATGGCGCGGCGACGCCACATATTTCTCGATCAGCACACGATCGTCGCCGAACGAGGACGCAGCCTCGCGCTTGGCGCTTTCAAGCGCGGCATCGAAATCGGCGTGCTTCTCGACGAGCCGCATGCCCTTGCCGCCGCCCCCGGCCACCGCCTTGATCAGGGCGGGATAACCGATCTCGTAGGCCTTGCGCTTCAGGAAGGCCGGATCCTGTTGGTCGCCGTGATAGCCGGGCACCACCGGCACGCCGGCCTGCTGCATCAGCGCCTTGGCGCGGTCCTTCAGCCCCATGGCGCGGATCGCGGCGGGCGGCGGCCCAACGAACACCACACCGGCGGCGGCGCAGGCTTCGGCGAATTCCGCGTTCTCCGAAAGAAAGCCATAACCCGGATGGATGCAGGTGGCACCGCTGGCCTGCGCGACCGAAAGCAGTTTTTCGACCGAGAGATAGCTTTCGCGTGCGGGCGGCGGCCCGATTGGATGCGCCTCGTCACACAGCCGCACATGCGGCGCATGGGCATCGGCGTCCGAATAGACCGCGATCGTCCGAATGCCCATTCGTCGCGCGGTGCGAGCGATGCGGCAGGCGATCTCGCCGCGATTGGCGATCAGAACCGACTTGAACATGGAAGAATCCGACTAGTGTGGTGGTTCGGAAGTCCGCTTCATTGTTCGCGGCAAGCTCGTCAAGCGGACTTCCGAACCACCACACTAGAATCATAGGCTCGCTAGTGTCCTTCGAATCCGAAATTCGCAACGGGCGAGCGGCAAAATCAAGCGAATTTCGGATTCGGGACGCTAGCAAGGTTGTGCGCAGAATGCCCGCCTCGCCGCCGCAAAGGAAGACCCAAAGCCGGTCCAGCGGTTGCGTCTGTATTATTGCGGCTGAATCGACGTTGGCGCGCCGGAGGTCTGCACCGCCGGCGCCACCGGTTGCGGAAATGGCTGCGCCTGTTGCGGCTCGGGCGGCTGCGACCTCGCCGGCGGTCGCGGCTGTGCCGCCGCCTTTTGAGCCGGACGGCGCGGCGGAGCCGGCGGCTGCTTGGCCTCGGATTTCGGCGGCGCGTCGACACCGTTCTGGCCGGGCATCCCCGGCTCGTTCGCCATGATGCTGACAGGCGGTATCGAGGCCGCGCTCGGGAAATTGATGGGAAGCTGCGATGGCTCCTTGGCGGGCGGCGGAGGCGGCGCCGCGGCCGCAAGCGCCGGCGCAGCCGACTTGTCGCCCCAAGCCGGGGCGTGGCGCGTTACCAGCGTCTCGTACGCACGTTCATTCATGTTGGCTACGACCCGGTCGCGATTCGGCAGGAATTCGAACGCATGGCATTTGTCCGGCGAGCAGCGATCGCGACCCTGCAGCACTTGCGCGACCAGACCATAGCGATCAGCCTGCAAGGAACTGATCAACGGCGCGCGCAGCTTGTCATAAGCCGCCTCGTCCGGATCCTGCAATGCCGCGATATCACGCAGAATATCGAGCCGCGCCCCAATAAAGCTGAGTGCCGCCGATACCTGTTCGGGACTCGAATACAACACCTTTTCGCACGCCTCCTGCACGACCTCGCCGATACCGGCATCAAGACAGGCGAGATTCGAATTCGGCAGCAAGGCTTGCGCGGTCAGCGCCGACAGACGGGCTTCGATATTGCGGCGATATTCGGAGCGATCCTGCTCGCCGAGGCGATCGAGATAGAACCAGGCAATGCCTACCAGAACCAGCGAGGCCGCCACTTGTGCAAAAAATCCGAAGGTATGGCGCGAACCGACGCGCGCGATCGCGATGGCAAGCAACACCACGATCACCAACGCAAAAAATCCGATCATCCAGATCGGCAATCCGACCACATCGGTCATGCTATGAAAGTCCGGCATGTCCGCCCAATCCGCCGCTTGCTGGAATTGGACGCCCTAAAATCGGCCAAAGCAAGACGCTTCGTTGCCTTAAACGCCACCTGCGGAACGGAACCCGGCGGTAAGATCGCTGGCGGCCGCAAATGCTCCCTTGGCCTCCAGCGAGGTCATGGCAAGGGTGGTCTTGAGCCCGGTTACGCCGCCACCGCTCCCGGCTGCGAGTAAAGCCGCAGCCATCTGGGTTTCGCCCGGCGCTTCCGCGATCAACAGAAAATCGTATTCGCCGAATGTCAGATAATACCCGATCAATTTACCGCCAACCTTCGACAACAGCCGAGAAACCGCATCAGCCCGATCCTCCGGACTGACCACCATTCCCTTGATGGCTTCGCGCGTATAGCGCCCTTGCGTAATGAAGATCGGCATATGTCTCTCCGCGGTACCAGGTGGTTCCCGGCGGAACCATTCGTATTCTCGCACGTTCGTCCGGTCGATCGGGTGACGGGAGGAATCTTTATGCGGTTGATCCTCGGAATGGTGCTCGGCGCTATATTGCTTTTGGCCGGCGCGTATTACCACGACAGCATGTCAAGCTCGACCAAAGTCAACGGCCCAAACGCATCGGAACATCGGCCGATGGTCAATTGGGACGTGGTGGAAGCCAACTGGAATACGTTCAAGGTCAAGGTCCAAGAGGGCTGGGCGAGCTTGCGCGCCAGAGCCGACCGGGTCTGATGAAGTCGTCGCTTTAGCGATAGCGATCGAGCTGGCTTTCCTTTGCCACGCGTTCAAAAGCTTCTTCGGTATTCTTGATGCGGTATTGGTGCTCGTCGCCTTCCAGCGGCAGCAGCTTCATGATCTTGAAAGTGCCATCGGCGGTGGCCCGATTGAGCGGCCCGGCAATGTAACGCACCGTTTGGCCGATCGTGAATTTGTGCGATTTTAACACGCTCCACTCCATTCTGCGCGACAGGTTCGCCCCCCGCCTGCGTCAAAGTCGCGATCCGGACGCCAATCCGGTCGACAGCCCTGAATTTTCATTCACATGACAAACTATATCACCTCCAGCGTCCGCCGTGGGGAAAAATTCGACCAAACCGAGGCAGCCGCTTTTGTTATTCTAATCATATAGTTAGCGACGATGCGCTATTCATCCGCGATGTTCAAAGACGGTAATGTGTCCTGCTCGGAAGAACCGGGCGTTTTCGTGCGCTGGCCCGTGAATCGCCTTCGGAAGCCGGATATTCCGCCCTTTCGCCGGTCAATGTTTCGCGGCTAAGGTCCGCCTCCGTCAGTGTCGGGCCCCTGCGGATCATGTTCGCTCTCATCGTTTCCTGCATCCTGGCCGGCATCCTCGGTTTCGCCGCCCATCGCGCCAGCGTCTGCACCGTACGGGCCGTTGCCGAGATGACGCATTCGCGCACCGGCTACATGCTGGCCAGCATCGGCAAGTCTGCGATCTGGGTGTTTGCGATCACGATCCCGGTTTTTCTACTGGTACCGCAGACCGCTACCAATATCAGCGGCTGGCAACTCACCTACACCGCGATCCTAGGCGGCCTGCTGTTCGGCATCGGCTCCGGAATTAACGGCGCCTGCGCCTATGCGACGATGGCGCGGATGGTGGACGGAGAAGTCGGGATGTTGATCACCGTTGGCGGTTTCGTGCTGGGTGTCGTGATCTTCGTTCTGCTGGTTGGATCGAACGTGGTTTCGCGGCCCGCGGCGGCGCCCGGCCTGGTGCCGGAATTGCTATGGATTGCGCCGTTCATCGGCGCCGTCCTGCTGCTATGGGCAGTCTATGAGCTTGTGCGGCTGTGGCGCGCGCGACCGCCGGACTCGACATTGCGCAGCATGGTCCTTGCCCCTCAATACCGGCTCTCGACCGCCGCGCTTTTGATCGGGCTCGCCAGCGGCACGATTTTTTTGGTATTCGGTTCGGCGGGCTACACCACCACCCTGCAGCAGGTGATCGAGAGCTATTTCGGCACTCGTCCGCCGCCGGCCTATGGACGCTGGATCGTGCTGTGCGCAGTGGTGTTCGGCATGCTCGCCTCAACCTGGCAGCGGAAAAGTTTCCGCATCGACTGGCGGCCGCGCTGGTCGTGGTTGCGCAACATCATCGGCGGCACCCTGATGGGGCTAGGCACCGCGCTCTTGCCCGGCGGCAATGACGCGCTCGTGCTGTACGGCATCCCAAGCCTGTCGCCGCATGCGTTGCCGGCCTATGCCGCGCTGATCCTCGGGATTTTCGTTGCGCTTCTGACCATGCGCGCGATTTTCGGTATCGAGATGCGTGTCGCCTGCCGCAAGGATATCTACATCGCCGATGACAGCGCCGACCTGGTGAAGCGGGGTCAACCGTGAGCGCAAGGGTACGACCACGCATGGCCCCGGTCCCGACATGAAAGTGACATTCGTCGGCTGCGGCGATGCCTTCGGCTCGGGCGGCCGCTTCAACACCTGCATCCATGTCGAGGACGATGCCGGCGCCTTCCTGATGGATTGCGGCGCCAGCTCGCTGGTTGCGATGAAGAAACTCGGCGTCGACCGCAAAAATATCGACGCCATCCTGCTCACGCATTTCCACGCCGATCATTTCGGCGGCATTCCGTTCTTCCTTCTGGACGCGCAACTGAACGTGAAGCGCAAGGCGCCGCTGCTGATCGTAGGCCCGCCGGGCTTGCACCTCTGGTACGAACGGGCGATGGCGCTGGCCTTTCCGGGCGAACGCACCCTGCTCTTTGAACTGAATTTGCACGAGATCGCGATCGGAGAACCCGTAACGCTGAACGGCCGGACGGTGACGGCCTATCCCGTGGTCCATGACGAGCGTGCGGGACCCTGTCTCGCCTGGCGGGTCGAAAGCGCCGGCAAGAATCTGTGCTATTCGGGCGATACCGAATGGACCGACACGCTGATCGATGCCGCACACGGCGCCGATCTCTTCATCTGCGAATGCTATATGTACGAGAAGCCGCGCAAATCGCATATGACGCTTGCGGCGCTCCGCGATCACCTGCCGCGCATCGGCGCGAAGCGCGTTGTCCTTACCCATCTGAGCGAGGACATGCTCGCACGCCTGAGCGATGTCGAACTCGACTGCGCTGTGGATGGGTTGGTCCTGCAGGTCTAGAAATTCTCGACCCAGGGCCGAAGCTCGATCTCCGAGGTCCAGGCGCTGCGCGGCTGGCGCAGAATGTCGAGATAGGTCTGCGCGATCGCATCCGGGATCGAGCATGGATTCCGGCTTGTCGGGCGCCTCCACCCGCCGTTCGGACCGGATGCCGCCATCGATGACGAAATGCGCGACATGGATGCCCTGCGGCTGCAATTCGCGCGCAAGGCTTTGCGACAGCCCGCGCAATGCGAATTTCGCCATCGCGAAGGGCGCGGACTTCGCATAGCCCTTCACGCTCGCCGACGCGCCGGTGAAGAAAATGGCGCCGTTCTTTTTCGGCAGCATGCGGCGCGCGGCCTGCTGCGCCATCAGGAACGCGCCAAAGGCGGTGATCGCGATCGCCTTCTCGACATCGGCGGGCACAAGCTCGGTGAAGGCGCCGCGGGTGCGGAAGCTCGCATTGTAGATCGCGACATCGGGCGCGCCGAGCACGGCATCGACATCGGCGAACAGCTTGTCACCTGCTCCTCGTTTCGAGGCGTCGCAGGCAAACACCTTGGCGCCGGTCTCGCCCGCGAGATCGGCGAGCTTGTCCGGAGTGCGTGCGGCAAGCGCAATCTTGAGGCCCGACTTTCGACAGCAGCCGCGCCAGCGAGGCGCTGAGGCCGGAGCCTGCGCCGACGATGAGAGCGGTCTTGTAATCGGGCGATGGCATCGGCATTCCTCAGGTCAGCGCGCCCGCGGACTGCGGGCGCCATGCCAACAGCATATCGCGCCGCGGACCACACCCGCCACGATAAATACGACGAGCGCGATTGCGGCGAGGCCGACGAAAATATCCACCTTCGGCCGCCTTTGTTGAACTAGCTGCCTTAAGCGCTCGCCTCGCGATGCAGTTCTTTTGCCAGATTCTTGCGGTCGAGATGGGTGCCGTCATCCCCCTCGATCAGCAAAGCGACCCGGCCGGTCCGCTTCAGGTGGCGCGCGAAGCTCATCGCCTCGTCGAGTGCTTCGAATTCCTTGAACAGATGAGCGCCCTTCTCGATCGGGCGAATGGCTCTCAGCCCCGGCCGGACCGGAATAAACCCGAAACATGGTCATCTCCATCTTGTGGGGTAGATGAAGATAAGCTCGGCGAGCCTCAACAGTTCCGCCGAAATTCTCCGCTACATCCGAAACACCCCGAACCGCGTCTCCGGCACCGGCGCATTCAGCGCGGCCGAGAACGCCAGCGCCAGCACGCGGCGGGTTTCGCTCGGCAGGATGATGCCGTCGTCCCACAGCCGCGCGGTTCGCGTAATAGGGGCTGCCCTCGCGCTCATATTGATCGCGGATCGGCGCCTTGAATTCCTCCTCCTCCACCTCCGACCATTGCTTGCCGGCCGCCTCGATATTCTCGCGCCGCACCGTCGCCAGCACCGAGGCCGCCTGCTCGCCGCCCATCACCGAGATGCGCGCATTCGGCCAGGTGAACAGGAAACGCGGTCCATAGGCGCGTCCGCACATGCCGTAATTGCCGGCGCCGAACGAGCCGCCGACGATCACCGTGATTTTCGGCACCTGCGCGCAGGCCACCGCCGTCACCATCTTGGCGCCGTCCTTGGCGATACCGCCGGCTTCGTAGTCGCGCCCGACCATGAAGCCCACGATGTTCTGCAGGAACAGCAGCGGAATACGGCGCTGGCAGCAGAGTTCGACGAAATGCGCCGCCTTCTGCGCGCTTTCGGAATAGAGAATGCCGTTATTGCCGATAATGCCGATCGGCATGCCGTGCAGATGCGCAAAGCCGGTGACGATGGTGGTGCCGTAGAGCTTCTTGAACTCGTCGAACTCCGATCCGTCGACGATGCGCGCGATCACTTCGCGCACGTCATATTGCTTCTTCAGGTCGGTCGGCACGAGCCCTTCAAGCTCGGCCGCGTCATGCAGCGGCTCGCGCGAGGCCGCGAGCGCGATATCGACATGCTTGGTGGTGTTGAGATTGGCGGCGATCCGGCGCGCGATGCGCAAGCGCATGCTCGTCGTTCGAAGCCAGATGATCGGCAACGCCGGATTTTCGCGTATGCACGTCGGCGCCGCCGAGATCCTCCGCGCTCACCACCTCGCCGGTCGCGGCCTTCACCAGCGGCGGACCGCCGAGAAAGATCGTGCCCTGGTTCTTGACGATCACGGTCTCGTCCGACATCGCCGGCACATAGGCGCCGCCCGCGGTGCAGGAGCCCATCACCACCGCGATCTGCGGGATGCGCGCGGCCGACATCTGCGCCTGATTGTAGAAGATGCGGCCGAAATGATCGCGGTCGGGAAACACCTCGGTCTGGTTCGGAAGATTCGCGCCGCCGGAATCGACCAGATAGATGCAGGGCAGATTGTTCTCGCGCGCGATCTCCTGCGCGCGGATATGCTTCTTCACCGTCAACGGATAATAGGTGCCGCCCTTGATGGTGGCGTCGTTGCACACGATCATGCATTCGCGGCCCGACACGCGGCCGATGCCGGTGATGATCCCGGCGGCATGGATCGCGTCGTCATACATGTCGAAGGCGGCAAGCGGCGACAATTCCAGGAACGGCGAGCCGGGATCGATCAGCCGCATCACGCGGTCGCGCGGCAACAACTTGCCGCGTGCGACATGGCGCTCGCGCGACCTCTCGTTGCCGCCGAGTGCCGCCACCGCACGCGCGGCTTTCAGTTCGTCGATCAACACCTGCCATTGCGCGGCATTGGCGCGGAACTCACGCGATTTCGGATCGATATTCGAATCGATGCGCGCCACTCGGCCCCTCCCCGATTCCGGTTTCATGGAACTATGCAGCGGCCGATGTCGAAAAGGAATGCAAATTGGAACGCTGGCCAAAGCCGGACGTTCATGTCCTGACCGGAATGTCCGGAGCACGGGGGTTCCAGAAACGGGAATGACAGGAGCCCTTCATGAGGAAAGAGTTTTTGATTTCGATGTCGGCGCTGGCGCTGATCGCAAGCGCCGGTACCGGCTGCGGCGCAGGACAGGCCGGGCGCGGGCGGCGCCGGCGGACAGGCTCCGGCGGCACAGCAGCAGCCGGCCATGCCGGGCAGCAGCGGCCGGATGGACAGCGGTTCGCAGCCCTCGCAGCAGCCGCGTCAGGAAGATTCCCGCGACAACCGCGCGCAGAATCCATCCGGCAAGGCTCAGGCGCAGGATCAGCGCGCTCCGCAGCGTGAGAACCAGGATCGCGCTCAGCAGGAGCGGCCCGCGTCGAAGGGCGACATGAAGGCGGATTCGAAGTCTCGCAAGGATTCGACCACCGGCCAGGGCGCCGCGGGTTCGTCGGGCGGCGCATCGCTGACCGCCGAACAGCGCACCAAGATTTCGACCACCATCCGTCAGTCGAATGTGCGCCCGGTGACCAACGTCAACTTCAATATCGCGGTCGGCACTGTGGTGCCGCGCAGCGTGACGCTGCATCCGCTGCCGGCGGCGGTGATCGAGGTCTATCCGGAATGGCGACCCTATCGCTTCGTTCTGGTTGGTGACGATATCCTGGTGATCGATCCGGCGACGCACCGGATTGTGGCGATCCTCGACGCCTGACCTAATCAGCGGCCAACTCGGGCGTTAACGATTTGAAAGTCATAAATTGTTAACAAATGCCTGCGAAGGTCGCTCAAGCTTCGAAATGCGCCGGGACGGATGTACTCCCATCAAGCGCGCTTCGAACGGGAAGCCCGGCCAGCGGCCGGGTTTTCTTTTTTTGCGCTATCAGGTTAGGCCGCACTCAATCCAGTTCATTGCCCGGCATGATCCACGGCTCGGCGACGCCGGTGTCGCGCCATTCCCGGAAGGCCGGCAAAGCCATCACCGACGCCATATAGCCTTCGGCGGCGGCACCCACCCCGATCGCGTAGCTCGCAAAGCGCGACACCACCGGCGCATACATGGCGTCGGCGCTGCACCGAAAGTGCCGAACAGGAACGGTCCGCCGGTGCCGAAGCGCGCGCGGCAATCGGTCCAGATCTCCTCGATTCGGCGAACGTCGGCTGCGACCTCGGCGGTCAAGTTCGCGCTTCCTGCCGACACGTCGCATGTTCATCGGGCAATGCTCTGCGCAGCGGCGCAAAGCCCGCATGCATCTCCGCCGACACCGCCCGCGCATGCGCCCGCGCCTTCGGATCGGACGGCCAGAGCTGCGCCTTCGGAAATTTCTCGGCGAGATGATTCGAGGATCGCAAGCGATTCCCAGATGACCATGTCGCCGTCGATCAGCACCGGCACCTTGCCGGTCGGCGAATATTTCAGAACCTTCTCGCGGCTGCCGGGCTCGTAGAGCGGGATCACTTCCTCGTCGAAGTCGATGCCGGCATGGCGCATGGCGATCCAGGGCCGCAGCGACCAGGACGAATAATTCTTGTTGCCGAGAATAAGCTTGAGCGACATGCGGCTCCCTTTGCCATTCATCTTTCAGACGCAGGCGCGCGCCTGCAAGCGAAAAGAACTGATCGCTGCGATCAGTCGCGCGAATGCTCCGCTCTTGCATGACGAAGGCTCGGCTTCAGGATCTTCAGGCTTGGCGCCGGCATTTCCACCGGGCCGCCGGACTTCTTCCAGGCGCCGAAGCCGCCCCTGATATGGGCGACCGGCTTCAGTCCCATGCGCTGCGCGGTCTGCGCGGCCAGCGCCGAGCGCAGGCCGCCGGCGCAGAAGAACACATAGGTCTTGTCCTGCGCGAAGAAATCCTTGTGATAGGGGCTTTCCGGATCGATCCAGAATTCCAGCATGCCGCGCGGGCAATGAAAGGCGCCGGGCACCTTGCCGTCGCGCTGCAATTCGCGGACATCGCGGATATCGACGAACAGGACGTCGTCATTGCCGTGCAACCCGATGGCCCGCTCGACCGCCATGTTGTCGAGTTCCTTCTCGGCCTCCTCGACCAGCGAGCGGACGCTTTGGGTGATGGTCTGCGGCATTCCGTGGGTCTCCGGTTTCGCCGCAATGTCGAAACTTGGCCGGCTCCGGTCAAGCACCCGCCAAACGAAAGCGGCGCGACCCGAAGGCCGCGCCGCGCATGAATTGGATGCGCTTCCCGCCTACATGGCGGCGTAAATCGCGAGCAACGCCACAAGCAGAAGCGCGCCACCCGTCCACAACATCACGGACAGGGTCGATTGCTCTTCCGGTTGGGTCTGTTGTTGTGCCATTGGCCGTCTCCTCGATGGTTCCGGAGGGCCGCTCGGTAAGGGACTCGAAGGCCCTCTACTACTTTAGTCTAATACTCTCTCCAGGCCCGACCCGCAAGCCCATTTGTGGTTGCGGCCGGCCCGCGATCCTTGAGGATGGCGATCCCTGACCGACCGCCAGAGCCCGTCATGCCCTTGTTTGCGCCGCTCGACCTGTTCGCCCTCGCCTTCTTCAGCGTCACCTGGATCGTCTATGCGGTGCTGCTGGAATGGACGCCGAAAGGCGCGACGCGGCCTGAACGCCCGCATGCACGGCTATCGCGACGACTGGATGCAGCAGATGCTGCAGCCGCGACATGCGCATGCTGGACGGCCAGATCATGGGCTCGCTGCAGAACGGCACGGCCTTCTTCGCCTCGACCTCGCTGATCGCGATCGGCGGCACGCTCACGGTCCTGCGCTCGACCGAGGACCTCATCACCATCGTCTCCACGCTGCCGTTCGGGATTCCGACCACGCGGATGGAATGGGAGATCAAGACCATCGGGCTCGCGACGATCTTCGTCTATGCCTTCTTCAAATTCGCATGGTCCTATCGCCTCTACAATTATGTGGCGATCATGATCGGCGCGATGCCGCCGGCGACGCGAGAAGGACATCGCCGAAGCCAGGCTGCATGCGCTGCGCACCGGCAAGCTCTGCGAATCCGCAGGACGGCATTTCAACCGCGGCCAGCGCGCCTTCTTCTTCGCGCTCGGCTATCTCGGCTGGTTCATCTCGCCCTGGCTGTTGTTCCTGTCCAGCATCGCGATCTTCGCCGTGATGTGGGGGCGGCAATTCTGGTCGGATTCGCGCGCCGCCGTGGTCGCGGAATAGAGCATGATCGCCGAAAAGTCCGTGACGGTTCCTTCGGATCAGCATCATACTCGAGAAGGTCGTTCAGTCGAGCGCGAGAAAGACCCAGGCGCAGGACACCAGCACGACCGAAAGGCCGGTCGCGATCTGAGCAACAGCAATTCGTTGCGCTCTCGGCGCTGTCGAAGCTCTTCCGACGGAGACGGCTTGCGCGGCGAAATCGGGAAGCTCGGTTACGCCCTCGACCGGGATGACGCGAATATGGGCCGACACGATCGTCTCCTTGCGAATCTCTCGCTTCGGAGGCTGGGCCGAAATGTTTTCGATTTGGTAACCATGACGCCGCGGCACGAACTTTAGGGGCGGCAATTTTCTTTCGCCTTGTCGCAGCCGCCCGACGGGCGCCTGCGGGCCCGGAAACAGCTCGCTGGTATGGCCGAGCAGCCATCCGGTCAGGAGCCCCGCCCATTCGTGCATCGCGGCGTCGGTGCGCGCGAGCCCGGCCGCGATCGAGCCGAACGGCCCCTTCAGGTCGGCAGAGCCGCGGGTGCGAAAATCCACCGGATGGGCTTCGACATCGAATCCGGCCTTTCGGAAGATTCCGATCGAGCGCGGCATGTGATGCGCCGAGGTCACGAGCAGCCAGCGTTCGGTGGGCTTGGGCTGCACCAATCGCTTGGTGAAGACGGCATTCTCCTGAGTATTGCGCGCGCGGTCTTCCAGAATCAGCCGGTCGCGGGCGATGCCGAAGCTTTCGAACAGGTCGGCGACGAAATGCGCTTCGCTCGCGCCGTCGAACAACCGGCCGCGACCGCCGGTAAAGGCGATCCGCGCCTTCGGATAGTCGCGCGCGAGCTTGGCGACCGCGGTCATGCGCTCGGCCGCCTCGTTGAGCGCGGGCTGTCCCCGGTCCGACGACACATCGGGCGAGATCGCTCCACCCAGCACCACAATGCCGTCGGGGGCGACCCCGCCCGCTTTCCATTGCGGGAAGCGCTCTTCGAGCGGGAAAATCAGCATGTTGCCGGCGGGCGAAAGACCGAACACCACCGCCAGCAGCACCGCGCCGATGGTCAGCCCCTGCCCGAAACGGCGAAAGCGCGTCGCCATCAGCAGGATGCCCGCGAGCGCCAGCGAAAATAGAAGATTGGACGGAAGCGCGAAAAAACCGAAGACTTTGGACAGGCCGAACATGCAAGCTCTTTCGGCAATCGGAAGGCTATTTCTTCTTTCGCTCTGCTTCGTAGCGCTTCTTGGTCTCTTCGTTCATCGGATAGAGGCCGGGCAACTTGACGCCCTTCTCCACCTCCCGCACGACCCACTCTTCGTATTCCTCGTGCTCGAGCGCCTTCCTTGGCGATCGGCTCGACCAGTGCCTGCGGGATCACCACCGCGCCGTCGTCGTCGGCGACGATGATGTCGTTCGGGAAAATCGCGCAGCCGCCGCAGGCGATCGGTTCGTTCCAGCCGACAAAGGTCAGCCCGTTCACCGACGGCGGCGCGGCGATGCCGGAGCACCAGAGCGGCAGGCCGGTCTTCAGCACGCCGACCTTGTCGCGCATCACGCCATCGGTGACGAGCGCCTGTACGCCGCGCTTGACCATGCGCATGCACAGGATGTCGCCGAAAATGCCGGAATTGGTCACGCCCATCGCGTCGGCGATGGCGATGCAGCCTTCCGGCATGTCCTCGATCGCGGCGCGGGTGGAAATCGGCTTGCCCCAGCTTTCCGGCGTCGCGAGATCCTCGCGCACCGGCACGAAGCGCAGCGTGAAGGCCGGGCCCACGACGCGTTTGCCGGCGTAATTGAGCGGCATCGGCCCGCTCATCCAGCTATGCCGGATGCCGCGCTTGAGCAGCAGCGTCGTGATGGTGCCGGTGGTGACATGACGCAGATCGTCGAGCGCGCTCATCGATGACAGTCACCTGCATGATCGAGTCAGGCCGGCCCGAGTCCGATCTGTTCGTCGCGCCGGCGCAGCAACAGGATCAACGGCAGCGACAGCAGCACCATCCAGGCCTTGCCCACCACCTGACCGGCCAGGAACTCGAGCGAGCCGAAAGCGAGCCACAGAAACACGATCGAATCCACGATCAGGCCGACCACGCTCGAGGCGATCACGGCCGCGACGAAGCGGCGTTCATGCAGCGGCGTATAGACCGCGAGATCGGCAAATTCCGATAGCAGATACGCGGTCGCCGATGCGGTGACGAGCGCCAGCGGCGCGATCAGTCCGGAAATGCCGGCGCCGATCAGGATCGCCGCCACCGCCGCGCCGAGTCCGAGCCTGCGCTGCACGAGATCGCGCAGCACCAGCGCGGCGCCCACCATCAGCACGCCCGAGGGCGCCATCAGGTTCGGCGCCACCGGGATCAGACAGGGTCCGTCGCGCGTGCAGACGGTGCCGACATTCAGGATCAGCCAATTGGCCACCGGGATGGTCAGGCAGAACAGGACGAAGAACAGCCCGCCTTCCAGCCAGCGCCGGGTCTCGTTGGTCATGGTTCCTTTCGGCATTCTTCTATCCATTTCGCAAAGCCGGCCGCCCGCAATTGGCAGGCCGGACATTCGCCGCAGCCATAGCCCCAATTATGGCGGCGCGAACGCTCGCCCAGATAGCAGCTATGGGTGTCCTCCACGATCACTCGCATGAAATTGTCCCCGCCGATTTCATGTCCGAGCGCGAAAGACGCGGCCTTGTCGATCCACATCAGCGGCGTATGCAGCGTGAAGTTCTGGTCCATACCCAGATTTAATGCGGTCCGCATGGCCTTCAGGGTGGCGTCGCGGCAATCGGGATAGCCGGAATAATCGGTCTCGCACATGCCGGCCACCAGATGCGGCGTGTCGCGCCGATAGGCAAGCGCACCGGCGAAGCACAGAAATATCAGGTTACGGCCGGGCACGAAGGTAGTCGGCAGGCCGTTATCGGAAAGCGCAATGGCGACATCGCGGGTGAGCGCGGTCTCCGAGATCGCACCGAGCGCCGGCAAGTCGATCACATGGTCGCTGCCGAGCCGCTCGCGCCATTGCGGCTTCAGCGCGGCCAGGCGATCGCGGATGACCGGTCGCTGCGACAGTTCGACCGCATGGCGCTGGCCATAATCGAAGCCGATGGTTTCGACGCGGCGCGAAACGCTCGAGCGCCCAGCCGAGACAGATCGTGGAATCCTGCCCGCCGGAAAACAGCACCAGAGCCGCGTCGTCCGAAACCACGCTCAATCCCATTTCGGCGACCAGGCCCAATCGGTGAGCCGCCCGTCCGGACGCGCCAGGCTCGCGATCTCGCGCATCTCCTCCTCGCTCAGCTCGAAATCGAAGATCGCGATATTTTCCGCCAGCCGCTCGACCTTGCTGGTGCGAGGGATCGCGCCGATACCCTGCTGGATCAGATAGCGCAGCGACACCTGCGCCGCCGATTTGCCATGCGCCTTGCCGATGCGAGCCAGCACCGCATCGTTCCTGGCATCGCCCTTGGCGATCGGCGAATAGGCCACGACCGCCATGTCGTGCTTGCGGCAGGCCGCGATCACCTTGGTCTGGTCGAGAAAGGGGTGGAATTCGATCTGGTTGCAGACCAGCCGCTCGCCCGACAGTCGGCTTGCCTCCTCGATCAGCGCCACCGTGTAATTCGACACGCCGATATGACGCACGAGCCCGTCGCGCTTGGCGGCGACCAGCGCATCGATCGTATCCTTCAGCGGCACGCCCTTGTTCGGCCAATGCAGCAGCAAGCAGATCGATTTCGCCGAGGCGCAAGGCGCCGACCGAATCCTTCACCGAACGTTCGAGCAGACGCGGCGCGAGATTGTCCGGCGAGACCTTGGTGACGACGAAGACGTCCTCGCGCCTGATGCCGGAGGCGCGAATGCCCTCGCCCACATCGCGCTCGTTGCCATACATCTGCGCGGTGTCGAAATGCCGGTATCCCAGCCGGACCGCCTGTTCGACCAGACGCACGCAGTCGCGTCCCTTCAAGGTCCAGGTGCCAAGACCCAGAACCGGGATATGCGCGCCCTTGGCGTCGAGATATTGCATCGCTTGAGTCAAACGTCCCATTTCGGCGCTTGCGCCGGATTGACGATGCGGCCGTCCGGCAAGGCGAGCTTGCCGATATCCGCCATTTCGGAATCGGCGAGCATGAAATCGAACACGTCGAGATTCTGCTTCAGCTTTTCCGGCGTCGCAGTGCGCGGGATCGGAATGATGTCCTGCTGCACCAGCCAGCGCAGCGCAACCTGCGCCTCGGACTTGCCGTGGGTCTTGGCGATGCGGTCGAGCACGGAATTGCCGGGAATGCGGCCACGCGACGCACCTTTGACTTCAATCACGGGAACCATTCGCAACCCTCGCCTGCCGCCAATCGGCGCGCGCGAAGAATGCCGCGCGGCCGGGCGTCTGCCAAGCCGCGGACGGAATGCTGGATTGCTGAAAAAACTAGTGCTTTTTGCCGAGCACCGAGAAAGCCACGTCCGGCGCGCCCTCGATCATGCGAAGCAGCGCGCGCGCCGGCCCGCGCGGCGAGCGCTTGCCCTGCTCCCAGTTGCGCACGGTCTCGACCGGAACGCCGATACGCGCGGCGAATTCGGCCTGGGTCATGCGGGCGGCGGAGCGGATCGCGCGCGCATAGGCGGCGTCAGCGCTATCGGAGCGCAGGCGCCGAGGGCGTGGTGAATTGCGGGAAATGGCTGGTCTCCGAGACGATGCGCTCGGAGCCGTCGGGCAGGATTTCTACGATACGGCCATCGGCCTTCAGTCGCAGACGCAAATCGGGCTTGTGATTCATGAGAGCGATTCTGGGGCCAATCGTTCAATGAACCATTAACGCAGGCGATCCGCGCGGATCGTCCAGCGGCCGATCAGCCAGCGGCGGAATTGCCAGGTCTTGCGCCTTGCTCCTGACCTCGGCCGGAAACGCGCAAGCCTTGCGCGCCCTGGTATCGAGATGCACCGCCGTCAGGATCGTGGTGGCTGCGATGTCGGGGCCGCCATTGGATCGCATCTCGTGCGAGAAGCGCAGCACCCGGTCCTTTACCTCCAGGATCGTCGAATAGACCGTGACCACGTCGCCGGCCATCAACTCCCTCTTGTAGGCGATGTTCTGCTCGACCGCCGCCATGCCGCGATCGTTGGCGCGCAGAAAATCGCGATTCAAGCCAAGCTCGCCGAACAAATTCCAGGTCGCCTCGTCGAACTTGCCGACATACCACATGACATTCATGTGGCCCATGTGATCGCAATGCCAGGGATAGACGGCGCCGCGATAGGTCAGAAGCGGTTCGGCCATGGTGAGTTCATCTCGTCTTCTCGAAAATCTCGCGCCCGATCAGCATGCGGCGGATTTCGCTGGTGCCGGCGCCGATCTCGTAGAGCTTGGCGTCGCGGAGGAGCCGCCCGGCCGGAAATTCGTTGATATAGCCGTTGCCGCCGAGCGTCTGGATCGCCTCCAGCGCCATCAGCGTCGCTTTTTCCGAGGCGAACAGGATCGCGCCTGCCGCGTCCTCGCGGGTGGTGCGGCCTTCGTCGCAGGCCTTCGCCACCGCATAGACATAGGCCTTGGCGGCGTTCATGTTGACATACATGTCGGCGATCTTGCCCTGGATCAGCTGGAAGCGGCCGATCGGCTGTCCGAATTGCTTGCGGTCATGGACGTAAGGGATGACGAGATCGATCGCGGCCTGCATCAGACCGAGCGGGCCTGCCGCCAGCACCACGCGCTCGTAATCGAGACCCGACATCAGGATATTGACGCCGTTGCCGACCGCGCCGAGCACATTCTCTTCCGGCACCTCGCAATCCTGAAACACGAGCTCGCCGGTGTCGGAGCCGCGCATGCCGAGCTTGTCGAGCTTCTGGGCGGTGGAGAAGCCCTTGAACTTCTTCTCGACCAGGAACGCCGTGATGCCGCGGGCGCCGGCGGTGGCGTCGGTCTTGGCATAGACCACGATGGTATCGGCGAGCGGCCCGTTGGTGATCCACATCTTGGAGCCGTTGAGGATGTATTTGTTGCCCTTCTTGTCGGCGCGGGTGCGCATCGAGACCACATCCGAGCCCGAGCCGGGCTCCGACATGGCGAGCGCGCCGACATGCGCGCCGGACATCAGCTTCGGCAGATAGCGCTTCTTCTGATCGGTCGAACCGTTCCTGCGGATCTGGTTCACGCAGAGATTGGAATGCGCGCCATAGGACAGGCCGACCGAGCCCGAGGCGCGTGAAATTTCCTCCATCGCGACGCAATGTTCGAGATAGCCGAGGCCGGAACCGCCCCATTTCTCCTCGACCGTGATGCCGAGCAGGCCGAGATCGCCGAGCTTCGGCCACAGGTCGCGCGGAAATTCGTTCTTTCGGTCGATCTCGTCGGCGCGCGGCGCGATCTTGGCTTGCGCGAAGCGAAATACGCTGTCGCGCAGCATGTCGACGTCTTCGCCGAGGCCGAAATTGAATCCGGACCAGCTATTGGGGATCATGGCGTTCCTCCGAACGAGTTTATTCGCTTGTTCGCATTTCTGCGGCGAACCGCTTCACACCCCGGATCAAGTCCGGGGCATGCTTTCGCCGGAAATGCTCACGTGGCCGCGCTTCTCTTCCGGAGCGTCGGACGTATTCTCGATACAGATCATGGTCGCGAGCATGCGCGCAATCAACTTGCTTTCGCCCTTCGCTCCGCGCCTTCACATCGACCTCGACGATGGTCAGGGTCTTGCCGGAGCGCAGCACCCGGCCCTCGGCAACGAAAACGCTCGCCGACCGCGGGCGACATCAGGTTGATCTTCAGTTCGACCGTGAGCGGAGCGGAATTCGCGCGGCATCAGCGAATAGGCGGCAAAGCCTGCCGCGGTATCGGCGAGCGCGGTCGTGACCCCGCCATGCAGAAAGCCGCGCTGCTGGCACAGATCGGGCCGCACCTTCAGCGCCAGCCTGGCAGGCGCCCGGCTTGAGATCCTCGATCTCGCCGCCGATCAGCGTCATGAAGGACTGCCGCGCAAAGCTCTCGCGCACGCGGGCTTCCCATTCCGGATTGCGCGGGCTGAAAGACTGCATGGCGTGACCTGACGACTTGACCTGTTCCATACGGTAGCGTATGTTTCAATACGGTACCGTATGTTTTCGACCCCGAAGAGTCAAGCGCCGCTTCACCCTGATCATGGCCCGTCCGAAGCCCGTTCCACCGAAAAGCCCGGCCCGCTCGATGCGCAGGCCTGGATCGCGAGCGCGCTCGAAGCGCTGGCCGAGCGCGGCATCGACGCCGTCCGGGTCGAGCCGCTCGCCAAGGCGCTCGCCGTCACCAAGGGCAGCTTCTACTGGCATTTCGCCGACCGGCGCGCGCTGATCGACGCCATGCTGTCGCAATGGAGCGAGGGCCGCATCGCCGCGATCCGCGAGCAGGCCGCACAGGCGCCCGAGCCCGCCCTCGCCCTGCGAAGGCTGATCGAGCTCTATACGCGAGCGCAGCAATGCGCGCGGGCTTGCGATCGAGCTTGCGATCCGCGCGCTCGCCCGCAACGACGCGGCGGCCGCTTCCGCGGTGCAGGCGGTCGATGCCGAACGGCTGCGCCATGTCGCCTCGCTGTTCGTGCGTCTGGGATATGGCGCGCGCGAGGCCGAGACGCGCGCGGTCATGGTCTATGCCTATCTGTTCGGACAGAGCCTGCTCGATCCGAAATCGGTCAAGGCGGCCGACATTACGCTCGCGATCGACGCGCTGCGTCGCCGCACCCGCGCTCACTTGAGCCCGAACCAGAGCGTCGCAATACCGAGAAACGAGAAGAATCCGACGACATCCGTGATCGTGGTGACGAACGGCCCCGACGACACCGCCGGATCGACGCCAAGCTTCGTCAGTGTCAGCGGGATGACGATGCCGCCGAGCGCCGCGGCGGTCAGCACCGCAGACCATTGCCAGTCCCATGACCACGACCGAGATCGGCGACACTGAACCAGGCGATCGCCACCGCGCCCATGATGACCGCGAAAGCGAAGCCGTTCAGAAGCCCGACCAGCACTTCGCGCCGCACCACCCGCCACGCATTGGCGTCGCGACAATTCGCGGGTCGCAAGCGCGCGCACCGCGACCGTCATGGTCTGGGTGCCGGCATTGCCGCCCATCGAGGCCACGATCGGCATCAGCACCGCGAGCGCCACCATCTTCTCGATCGAGACGTTCGAATTGCTCGATCACCCAGGCGGCGAGCAGCGCCGTCAGCGAGATTGGCGAACAGCCAGGGAAAGCGGCCCTTGGCGATGGTCCAGACCGAGTCGGAGAGTTCTTCATGCGCGCTGACGCCGCCCAGCGCCTTGATGTCCTCTTCCGCCTCCTGCTCGATCACGTCGACGATGTCGTCGAAGGTGAGCACGCCGACCAGGCGGTCGTTCTCGTCCACCACCGGCGCCGCGACGAGGTTGTAGCGCTCGAATTGCCGCGCCACCTTCTCCTGGTCGTCGGTCGCGCGTACCTTGCGGCGGTCTTCGTCCATCAGGTCCGTGACCGGAACCGGACGCTTGGTGCGCAACAGCCGGTCGAGCGCGACCGCACCGAGCAGCTTCTGGTCGCCATCGACGACATAGAGCTCGTAGAAGCGTTCCGGCAGATCGACGGTCTCGCGCATATAGTCGATCGCCTGCCCGACATTCCAGGTCGGCGGCACCGCGATGAACTCGGTCTGCATCCGCCGGCCGGCGGATTCTTCCGGATAGGTCAGGCTGCGTTCGAGCGCGACCCGCTCGACCGTGGGCAGCTGCTGCAGGATCTCGTCCTGATCCTTCCGGTCGAGATCTTCCAGAATGTAGACGGCGTCGTCGGAATCGAGCTCGCGCACGCCCTCGGCGACGGTCTCCGGTTTCAGCTCGTCGAGGATGTCCTCGCGCACGGTGTCGTCGACCTCGGTCAGCGCCGAGAAGTCGAAGTCCTTGCCCATCAGCTCGATGAGCTGCGGCCGCAGATCCGGATCGAGCGCCTCGATCAGGTCGCCGGCATCGGCCTCGTGCAGTTCGCCGACCAGGCGGCGCAGAACCGCGCTGTCATGGTGCACGACCGCGTCGCGCACGCGCTCCAGATAGTCGGCCCGAATCTCGCCGGTCTCGTCGCGAAGCGCGTCTTGCGGCGCCGGATCGCTCTGGTGGGGATGATCGAGCATGCGACGCCGGACCCTGCGAAATATTGTGGGCTACATCGTCCGGCTTGTACGCGGTTGAATCGTGCGGCGCAAACAACGTGGCGCGCCATAGCTGCGCGCGCGGCACTTCGTCGTCGAATTTTATGAATATGGTGCGGCCGAGAGGACTCGAACCTCCACGGTGTTACCCGCTAGCACCTCAAGCTAGTGCGTCTACCAATTCCGCCACGGCCGCTTTGTGGGGTGATGCGCCGGATATCCCGGCGTGAGGTCGGGCAGCATGTAACAAATGCGCTTCGGCGGGACAAGGGTTCCCGGCGACCGACTTTTTGAGAGCGCGGCAGTCCGCCGCGCACGGAATTTCAGCGGATATCGGGGGATTTCGGCAGCAACCGCTTGACCTCGACCGCGATCCGGTTGCCGCTCACAACCACCGTGCCCTCGGCCACCGGCATGGAATTGGCGAGGATTTTCACGTCGTCCTCCTCCCCGGCATCGAGCTCGATGATGGCGCCGCGGCCGAGCCGGAGGACCTGGTGGACCGGCATCACGCAGGTGCCGAGAACGACCGAAATATCGAGCGAGACCTTGTCGAGAGTTGGCACGTGGTTATTTCCTCTGAGCCCGGAATGGAGCCTGTCTGCAGGTCACCATGCTATGGTGAATCAGTGGTTAACGCGCGCGACCAGCTTGCCAAGTCCTGCCCCGTCCGGCCCGGTTTCCCGGCTGCCGAATGGCGGGTGACGCATGGCCTGACCGGCTATGACGAGGCTCTGGCCGAAATGGAAAGCCGCGTCGCCGATATCGCCGCCGGTCGGGCACCGGAACTGATCTGGCTGCTCGAACACCCGCCGCTCTACACCGCCGGCACCAGCGCCTCGCCGGCCGAGTTGCTGGATGCGCGGTTCCCGGTCCATCGTGCCGGCCGCGGCGGCCAGATGACCTATCACGGTCCCGGTCAGCGGGTGGCCTATGTCATGCTCGACCTCAAACGGCGGCGACCGGATATCCGCGTTTTCGTGGCGTCGCTCGAGGAATGGATCATTCGCGCGCTATTCCATTTCAATGTCCGCGGCGAGCGGCGCGACGATCGCGTCGGGGTATGGGTGCGTCGCCCGGAGAAAGGCTATGGCTTCGAGGACAAGATCGCGGCGATCGGCATCCGGATGAAAAGCTGGGTGTCGCTGCACGGGATCGCGATCAATGTCGAGCCCGACCTGTCGCATTTTTCCGGGATCGTGCCCTGCGGCGTGCGCGAGCAGAGCTATGGCGTCACGAGCCTAGTCGATCTCGGGCTGCCGGTGACCATGGCCGATCTCGACGACGCGCTGAGGGCGGAATTCGATCCGGTCTTCGGAGCCGAGATCGCCGAGCCGGTTACCTGAATTCGCCGTCGTCGCGGATCGGGGCGCGCTATGCGCCAGATCAAATTCATCAAATTAAGTATCGGTAATTTGGCTGCGTCTCCGCCCCGCAATAACCTGTCGGCGTCGCTATCGATACCGGTGCCCCATGCTCAACTACTGGCTTCTGCGCCTTCATCGCTGGATCACCCTGGGCTTTTCGATTCCCCTGGCGATCCTGATCATTACCGGGCTTGTGCTCTCGTTCGAGCCGATCGTTCAGGACAGCGGCGCGCGTCCGGACCATGGGATTGCCGAACGCGTGACCGCCGCGCTCGCCACGCACGATCCGGGCGGCACCGCGCGATCGCTCGTGGTGCGCGCCTATAATGAGACGGTCTCGATTGGCGGCGCCCGGCGCAACGATGCGATCCATGTCGACTTGCGCACCAACCAGACGATTTCCTCGCCCGGTTTCCTGGCCGATTTTTTTCTGACCAATCGCCGGCTGCATGAGACTTTCCTGCTTGAACTGGGCTGGCTCGTGACGGCCTCGACCATCGCCATGCTGGTATTGATTGCGCTCGGCATCGCGATGGGCTGGCCGCGGCTGAGCCATAGCTTGTCCGGCTGGCACAAGGGCACCGCCTGGATTCTGCTGCCGCTGCTGATTCTCAGCCCGCTCACCGGACTTTTCCTCGCCTTCGGATGGACGCTGGCATCCACGCCGCAGCGCCCGGCTTCGCCGGCCCCGCTGGTGTCGCTGCGCGAGGCGGTGACAAAGGTTGGCGCCCAATACGACCTCCGCCACGTCGCCTGGATCCGGCCCCGCGGCAACGCGATGCTGGCGCGCATCAATGACGGCGGCGAGATGCGCGCATTCGCGGTCTCTCGCGACGGGCTCGTGCCGACGCAGCGCAACTGGCCGCGGCTCCTTCACGAAGGCAATTGGCGCGGCACCCTTTCCGCGTCGATCAATGTCCTGATTTCGGCGGCTTTCGTGACCCTGTTGTCGACCGGGCTGCTGATCTGGATGCGACGCAGATTGCGCCGGCGACGCCCGCGGCTTGCCAGCGCTTAGATCCATTCACAGCCGGAACCGGTTGCATCGAGAAACTAGAGAGTTGCGATCACGCTGAATGGCTGGCCTGGACGCCGGGCATCCAGATCCCCGGCCAAGGCGTCATGCTGTTCGACCCACTCCACCCGGGCATTCGACGGGCCCTTCCGGCAGGCCGCGATCATTCCCGACACGGCATCCGGTGCTCCCGAAAATACCGCCTCCACGCTGCCATCCTTGCGGTTGCGCACCCAGCCCTCGACCCCGCGCTCGCGCGCGACGTAACGCGTCCAGTCGCGATAGCCTACGCCCTGCACGCGCCCGCGGATGATGACGCGGCGGATGACGTGCTCGCTCATGTCCTGTCTCCGGTGCCGGAGGACGCGTTCAAAAGAAACCGCCCGCCTGAATAACGCGCGAGACCTTCGATATATTCCGCGGGCAGTCCGGCCTCGCGGGCGGATTCGATCACGAGTTCCAGATAGCCTTTGCGCGGATGACCTTCGCGCTTCTCGCAGCCGAGATAGGTCATGGCCGTGACGGTTGCCGCATGGTGCGTGACCGGCGCCATGACGCGACGATAGAGCCCGCCGGCAATGTTCTCATAGGCGTCGAGCGCGGCCAAATCGCGCGGGGTGATGCGCCACAACACGCCATGCACGTCGTCCGACGGCGCCGGAACCACCGAGGCATAGCCGTTCGCCATGATGACGAAACGATGCTTGCGCAAGATCGCCCGACCCAGCATGCGCGCGCCCGGGCAGCGCTGCCGCATCGGTTCGCGGCTCATATTCGAGCCATAGGCGAAATGCAGCATTATTCCGTGGTGTGCAGTTCGGACGGCTGCGCCGCCGCCCACAACGAATAGAAGATCGTGAGCAAGAGCGGCGCCACCACGAACAGAGCCAGCAGCGCGACCTGCAGGTCCTGCGTGTTGGCGACCGGACCGGTGATGGAGTTGAACAGGAACACGAAGGGATAGATCAGGAGCGAAAGCGAGGCCGGCAGATAGGGCGCGGCCGCGCCCGCGCTGGTATCGCTGAATTGCAGCACCAGCATCACCGCGAGCAGCAGCAGCGCGAACAGGTCGATCAGGGCGACCGCGGTGACGCCCAGGAAGCTGCGCTCGGCGTCGCGCAGCCGCTTCACGATCAGCGCGAACCACCACCACAGCAAGGCGAACTGGGTGACCACGAATGGCACGAGACCAAGCTGCGCGGTGACCAGTGGCGCGGTCAGCATGTGCGAGAGGATCGCGCCGATCAGCAGCGCCACCAGCGATCGGAGATAGGGGCCCTGCTTCAGGTCGCCGGACGGAATGAGCGATTCGAAGGAGTTCATGGCGTCATGCTCGCATGGCGGGCGGCGATCGCCAATGCGGCCGCGGCGCGCGGCTCAGGCGAATTCCATGATGACGGCATCGACCGCGAGGCTGTCGCCCTTCTTGGCGTGGATCTTCTTCACGGTGGCGTCGCGCTCGGCGCGCAGCACGTTTTCCATCTTCATCGCCTCGACCACCGCCAGCGTCTCGCCGGCCTTGACCTCCTGCCCTTCCGTCACTGTCGATCGAGACCACGAGGCCCGGCATCGGACAGAGCAGCGACTTGCCGGTATCGGCGGCCTTCTTCGCCGGCATCAGCCGCGCATAGGCCGCTTCGCTCTCGGTATAGACGAAGGCGCGCGTCTGCGCGCCGCGGAAGAACAGATCGAAGCCGTTCGGCACCGCGCTGACCTGCACGGTCACCGGCTTGCCGTCGACCAGACCGGACCAGACCGGATCGCCCGGCTTCCAGTCCGATTCCAGCTTATGGACATGCGCGCCGCCGTCGCGGAAGGCGACTTCGATCGATGCCGTTCGCGCGCGTCACCTCGAGCTTGTATTCGGTCTCGTTCAGCCACACCGCGCGCTGGCGCTCGCGGGTGACGAGGCGATGCGGCATCTGCCCGGAAATCCGGCGCTTGCGCTCGCCCAGCACGTGGTCGATCGCGGTCGCGACCGCGGCGAGCACATGGGCGACCTCGCCCTGCGGCGGCACGCCGTGGAAGCCGTCGGGAAATTCCTCGGCGATGAAGCCGGTCGAAAGCTTGCCCGAACGCCAGCGCGGATGCGCCATCAGCGCCGACAGGAACGGGATATTGTGGCGGATGCCGTCGACATAGAAGGCGTCGAGCGCATCGGCCTGCGCGTCGATCGCCTGCGCGCGCGTCGGCGCGTGGGTCACGAGCTTGGCGATCATCGGATCGTAGTACAGCGAAATCTCGCCGCCCTCGTAGACGCCGGTGTCGTTGCGCACCGTGACGCCGTCTTTCTGCGATTCCGCCGGCGGCCGGTAGCGCACCAGCCGGCCGGTCGAGGGCAGGAAACTGCGATACGGGTCCTCGGCATAGATGCGGCTCTCCACCGCCCAGCCGGTCAGCTTCACGTCGCTCTGCTTGATCGCGAGCTTTTCGCCGGCGGCGACGCGGATCATCTGCTCGACCAGATCGATGCCGGTGATCAGTTCGGTCACCGGATGCTCGACCTGCAGCCGCGTATTCATTTCGAGGAAGAAGAAGGAGCGGTCCTGGCCGGCGACGAATTCCACCGTGCCGGCGCTGTCGTAGCCGACCGCCTTGGCCAGCGCGACCGCCTGCTCGCCCATCTTCTTGCGCGTCGCCTCGTCGAGCAGCGGCGACGGCGCTTCCTCGATCACCTTCTGGTTGCGGCGCTGGATCGAGCATTCGCGCTCGCCGAGATAGATGACGTTGCCGTGCTTGTCGCCGAGCACCTGGATTTCGATGTGGCGCGGATCGACGATGAACTTCTCGATGAACATGCGGTCGTCGCCGAACGACGACTTGGCTTCCGACTTCGCGCGCGCGAAGCCCTCGGCGACTTCGGCATTCGCGACCAGGCGATGCGCATGCCCTTGCCGCCGCCGCCGGCGGAGGCCTTGATCATCACCGGATAGCCGATCTCGTCGGCGATCTTCACCGCCTCCTTCTCGTCGGCGATCTCGCCGAGATAGCCGGGCACGGTCGAGACATTGGCGGCGGCCGCGGCCTTCTTGGACTCGATCTTGTCGCCCATCGCCGCGATGGCCTTCGGGTTCGGCCCGATGAAGACGATGCCGGCGGCTTCCAGCGCCTTCGGAAAGGCCTCGCGCTCGGACAGAAAGCCGTAGCCCGGATGGACGGCCTCGGCGCCCGTGGCCTGGCAGGCGGCGATGATCTTGTCGATCAGCAGATAGCTTTCGGCCGCCGGCGGAGGTCCGATGTGAACCGCTTCATCCGCCATCTCGACATGCAGGGCATCGCGGTCGGCGTCGGAATAGACCGCGACCGTCTCGATGCCCATGCGACGGGCGGTCTTGATGATCCGGCAGGCGATTTCGCCGCGATTGGCGATCAGGATACGCTTGAACATGCGGCGGAAGCCCCCAATCGCAGCGACTTTTCGGCGCTGCAGCAAAAAAGTCAATTCGGATTCAGGCGGCGCTCACAGACAGCGCCAGCCAATAGGCCAGGCCGCCCCCGACCAGGCACAGCAGCGTCATCACGGCGATCTCCAGCGCAAAGGCCCCGCGCCCGGCCACGACCCCGATCACGGTCTTGGCGACATTGTTGCTAGCGACCGCCGCGAGGATGGCGAGCGCCGCGTCCGGCAGCGCCAGGGGCTGCGGAGTCAGCCGGGTCATCGAAACGGTGACCGCATCGACATCGGCAAGTCCCAGGGCCAGCGCGCCGGCAATCGCGCCGGCGGCACCCAGGCTTTCGCCCAGAGCGCGCCCGGCCAGCACGATCGCGCCGAGCAGGAGCGCGAATCCGACCACGGACCAGAACCCGAACGGATTTCGAAAGGTCACCTCCTGAGGGGTGTCCTCGCCGTCCGCGCGCCAGAAGGCCGAGATCGCGGCAAAGGCCGCGGCGATCAGGATGGCGGCCGCCAGCGGCGGTCCCACATAGCGAAGCAATTCGGGCTTCAGCACAGCCGTGACGGCAAGCACGCGCGCGAAGGAAATGACGGTCGCAATCGCGACCCCGGCCGCCAGCAGCCGCGGCGAGCCCTCGCCGGCCGCCGCGCGGCGCGCATTCGAGGCAGTGACCGCGGTCGAGGATACGAGCCCGCCGGCGGCTGCCGCGAGCAACGTACCGTGGGTCGCGCCGAGCGCTTTCACCGCGACATAGCCGGCGAAGGAGACGCCCGCCAGCACGATCGCGATGATCCAGATTTCGCGCGGATTGACGCCGCCGAACGGTCCGATCGGATCGTTGGGCACGATCGGCAACGCGACGAAAGTCATGGCAAGCAGGATCAGCGCGCTGCGCAATTCCCGTTCGCTGATGCGCGTCAGCCAGTCGTGCATCGGTGCGCGCAATGCGAGAATTCCGGCGGTCGCAACCGCGCCAGCCGCCGCCGCTCGCATGTCGCCGATCACGGCATAGGCGGAGAGCGCGAAGGTCAGCATGCCGGCGATCGCGGTGGTCGCCGAATAGCTCTTGTCGGCGAGATTCTCGTCGCGACACATCCAGGTGAAGGCCGTGGCAAAAGCGACAAATCCAAGACCGAGCACGAGGCCGCCGGTGACGGTCAGCGGCATGCCCGCGGCCTGCGCAAGCGCACCGACGGTGCCGCCCAGCAGCCCGATAATCGTGAAAGTGCGAATTCCGGCGGTGCGGCTGCCCGGCACCTCCGCGCGCGTACGCCAGCCGCGCTCGATACCGATCAGCAAACCGATGCCGAGCGCGACCGCGAAATGCGACATCAAATCCTGGATATCCATCTTGTGATCGCTTGAGCCTTGGTCCAAACGGCTGTGATGAAAGGATTATTTCCGCCTGCCGGACCAGGCGAGAATATTGCGCTCCGGCCCGCGGGCAAAGCGGAACATTCGCGTCTTATATTTGCTTCCGCGGCGCGGCTATATACCGTGCCCCGACGCCGCCCGGCGTCCAAGCCTCATCTGCGATCGATAATCTACAATCGATCGATTGCCGCGCCTCGCGACGAGACGCGCCCGCCAGGAGGATAAGTCATGACGCTTTCGATCAACGAGACCGCGCCCGATTTCACCGCGGAGACCACGCAGGGCAAAATTCGCTTCCACGAATGGCTCGGCGATTCCTGGGGCGTGCTGTTCTCGCACCCGAAGGACTTCACCCCGGTCTGCACCACCGAACTCGGCTACATGGCGCGCATCAAGCCGGAATTCGACAAGCGCGGCGTCAAGATCATCGGGCTGTCGGTCGATCCGGTCGACCGCCATGCCGACTGGGCGAAAGACATCAAGGAGACGCAAGGCTTCGAGCCGAATTATCCGATGATCGCGGATACCGATTTCAACGTCGCGAAGCTCTACGGCATGCTGCCGGCCGCGGTGTCGGGCGATCCGACCAAGCGCACCGCCGCCGACAACCAGACCGTCCGCAACGTGTTCGTCATCGGCCCGGACAAGAAGATCAAGCTCGTGCTGGTCTATCCGATGACCACCGGCCGCAACTTCGACGAAGTGCTGCGCGTGATCGACTCGCTGCAGCTCACCGCCAAGCACAAGGTCGCGACGCCGGCGCACTGGAAGCAGGGCGAGGACGTGATCATCGCCGGCTCGGTGTCGGACGACGACGCCAAGAAGACCTAGCCGCAGGGCTGGAAGGCGCCGAAGCCCTATATCCGCATCGTCCCGCAGCCGAAATAGCCCGGGAAACCGTCAGGGACGCGGACGAGCTCCGCGTCCCTTGATCTTGCCTGTTTGTCACGGACCGCGTGTAAGATGCGTCCGTGGCACAGGCTCCCGATCTCGGTTTCATTCACCGCTATATCCCGGCGAGCGACCCGTCGCTTCCGCCGCTTCTCTTGCTGCACGGCACCGGCGCCGACGAGAACGACCTGATCCCGCTGGGCGAGATGCTGATGCCGGGAGCCGCCCTGCTCTCGCCGCGCGGCAAGGTTTCCGAAGACGGCCTCAACCGCTTTTTCCGCCGCTTCGACGAAGGCGTCTGGGACCGCGAGGATCTCGACGCCCGCACGCAGGAGCTTGCCGCCTTCGTCGCGCTGGCGCGCCAGACCTATCGTCTGGAGCGCCCGCTGGTGCTCGGATTTTCCAACGGCGCCAATATCGGCTGGTCGCTGATGCTGCACGACCCCGATGCGCTGGCCGGCGCGCTGTTGATGCGGCCGATGCTGCCGTTCGATCCGCGGCCGTTGCCCGATCTTGCCGGCTTTCCGGTGCTGCTGTTGTCCGGCAAGGACGACCCGCTGGTGCCGCCGGAACAGCCGTCCTATTTCGCGGCCTTGCTCGGAGAAGCGGGCGCCCAGGTCACGCTCGAAATGGTGCCGGCGGGACATGCGCTGACGCAGCAGGACCTGGTCTTCGCCCATGACTGGCTGGAACGGATTTTCGGCGCTCAGGCGTGACGCAGGACCGCATTCGCGATCAACAATCCGAGCGTCGCCGATACGGCGGTCGCGACCGCGCCCCAGGTGATGTCGACCAGAGCCGCGGGCCAGGTCCAGCCCTTCAGCAGCGCGAGCGTCGTCAGATCGAAGGTCGCGTAGCAGAACAGCCCGAACAGCGCGCCATAAAGCAGCGTATGCTGCCAGTTCGAGCCCGCGGCGGCGCTGACGAAAATCACGATGCCGGCCGGATAGAGCAGATAGAACACCACCGCCGGCATGACGTTGAGATCGCCCAGCGCCGGACCGACCTGCGCCTTGAAGAAATCCTTGGCCAGCACGCCGAGAAACAGGAAATCCAGCGGCACCAGCACGATCAGTGTCGCGAGATAAAGAATGACATAGCGCTTCATGGCGTCCCCTGGCGGTCCTGACTAGCCGTCGGAAAGTTACGCGCAGCGCGCCGAAAGGTTTCAGGCCCGGCGGCTTTTCAGTCCACGGCCGTTTGTGGCAAGCGAGCGAGCCGTCCGCACAGGCCCGACACGCATCAGGAAACCATGCAGCAAGAAACCATGCGACAGGATCAGCCGCCGCCCTTTGCAACACGCTCGGCATCAAGGTGATCTCGTATGCGCCCGACCGGATCGAAGCCGAATTGCCGGTGCGGCCGGAACTCGGCAACCGCAACGGCAACCTGCATGGCGGCGCGGTGATGGCCTTCGCCGACGATCTCGGCGGCGCCGCGACCATCCTCAATCTCCCGGAGGGTGCGACCACCGCGACCATCGAAAGCAAGACCAATTTCTTCGCCGCGATCCATGTCGGCGACGTGGCGCGGGCGGAATGCACGGCCCTGCATCGCGGCCGCACCACCATGGTCTGGCAGACCAGAATCACCGCGCGGCGACGGCAAGCTCGCCGCCATCGTGACCCAGACCCAGCTCGTGATCGCGGGGAAATTCGGCAAATAGCATGTCGAGCAGCGATCTGGCGCCCTCGCATCGTCTGGTTTCGCGACGACCTGCGCCTCGCGCGATCATGCGGCGCTGAAGCGGGCGCCAAGGCCGATGCGCTGATCTGTGTTTTCGTGCTCGACGAAGAGAGCGCAGGATTTCGTCCGCATGGCGGCGCGTCGCGCTGGTGGCTGGCGCAATCGCTGCGCGCGCTCGACGCGGACTTGCGGCGGCTCGGACAGCGGCTGGTGCTTCGCCGCGGCAAGGCTGGCGATGTGATCCCGGCGCTGGCGGCGCGAAGCGCAGGCGGACAAGGTCTACTGGAACCGGCGCTATGACCGCGCCGGCATCGCCGCCGACGACGCGGTGATCGCGGCGCTGAAGTCGCGCGGCATCAGCGGCGGCACCTTCCCCGGCAATCTGCTGGTCGAGCCCGGCAAGACTTCTGAACAAGGATGGCGGCCCGCTGCGCGTGTTCACGCCGTTCTGGAAGCGCGTGCTGTCGCTCGGCGAGCCGCGTTCGCCGCTGCCGGCGCCGAAGTCGCTGCCTGCCGCCGCCCGATGGCATCGTCTCCGACCGGCTGGATGACTGGCATCTCGAGCCCACGAAACCCGACTGGGCCGGCGGCCTGCGCGAAAGCTGGACGCCCGGCGAAAGGGCCGCGCGCGAACGGCTTGCCGATTTCCTGGACGACATCGCGGGCTATGCCGACGAGCGCGACCGGCCCGACAAACCCTCGACCTCGCGGCTCTCCCCTCATCTGCGGTTCGGCGAAATCAGCGCGGTCGAGATTTTCCACGCCGCGCGCTTCGCCGCCGACAAGAGGCGCGCCATCGCGCGACATCGAGAAATTCCTGAGCGAACTTGGCTGGCGCGAATTCTCGTATCACCTGCTGCACTATTTTCCCGACCTCGCGAGCAAGAACCTGCAAGCGCGTTTCGACGCCTTTCCCTGGCGCAGCGACGAGGCGGCGCTGAAAGCCTGGCAGCGCGGACGCACCGGCTATCCGATCGTCGATGCCGGCATGCGCGAGCTCTGGCAGACGGGCTGGATGCACAATCGCGTGCGCATGGTCGTGGCGTCGTTCCTGATCAAGCATCTGCTGATCGACTGGCGGCGCGGCGAGGAATGGTTCTGGGACACGCTGGTCGATGCCGATCCCGCCAACAACGCCGCAAGCTGGCAATGGGTCGCGGGCTCGCGGCGCCGATGCCGCGCCCTATTTCCGCATCTTCAATCCGGTGCTGCAGGGCGAGAAATTCGATCCGAACGGCGCCTATGTGCGGCGCTGGGTGCCGGAGCTTGCAAGGCTGCCGGACAAGTTCATCCACAAGCCGTGGCTTGCGCCGCCGCTGATGCTGGCGGAAGCCGGCGTCACGCTCGGCAGCACCTATCCCGCCCCGATCGTCGATCACGACCTGGCGCGCAAGCGCGCGCTCGCGGCGTTTCAGGCCTTGCGATAATTCACGATGAACACCGCCGCCGCGCACAGCACGATGCCGGCGATCGAGAGTGCATTCAGCGTTCGTCGAACATCAGCCACGCCATCACCGCCGTCGGTCGCCGGCACCAGATAGAACAGGCTCGCCACCCGCGACGCCGGAATGCGCCGGATCAGCCAATACATCAGCGCGACGGTGAGGATCGACAGCACGACCACCGAGCCAGAACAGCGAGAAGATGAACTGGATGCTCCACATCACATGGCGGGTCTCGAAGGCGAAGGCCGCCGACCGCGAACAGCACGAGGCACGGCAGAACTGCAACAGATTGCCGGTGCGCCAGTCGATCGGCACCGCCAAAGCGCTTCTGATAGAGCGTGCCGAGCGTGATCCCGAGCAGCGACACGAAGGACGCAGATCCATCCGAACGTGGTGCCGGCAGCCGACAGCGTGCGGTCATGCAGCACCAGCAGCACGCCGATCAGCCCGAGCACGAAGCCCGCACCATTGCAGCGGCGTCACCCGCTCGCCGAGAAAGCGGCCGGCAATGGTCGAGGTCAGGATCGGCTGCAGGCCGGGGATCAGCGCGGAAATGCCGGCCGGGACGCCCTGGCTGATCGCGACAAAGACGCCGCCGAGATAGAGGCCTGCATCAGGATGCCGGTCGACGGCGCTGTGGCCAGGCCTGCGTCCGGTCGGGCCAGGGCGGCCGCACGATCGCGACGATCGCCAGCAGGATCGCGACCACGAAAATCATCCGCCACATCAGGAAGGTCAGCGGCTCGGCATAGGGCAAGCCGAGCTTGGTCACGACGAAGCCCGTGCTCCACAGCAGCACGAAAACAAGCGGCGCTGCGCGCAGCGCCAGGTCGGATGCGGATGAATTCACGAAAAATGATCCCGGCAGGGCCGCCGTGCATAGCCGATGCACGCGCCAATGTCATTGCATGCCGCATTGCATTCGGTGCATGACAGGCAAGAATGCAATGGCCGTAATGATTGCGCCAACAATACGTGAGCGGGAATCACAGGAATCGGAGACGTGGCGATGGACGTGCGTGCGGCGGTGGCGGTTGCGGCGGGCAAGCCGCTCGAAATCATGACGGTGCAGCTCGAAGGCCCGAAGGCCGGCGAAGTGATGGTCGAGATCAAGGCCACCGGCATTTGCCACACCGACGATTTCACGCTGTCCGGCGCCGACCCGGAAGGACTGTTCCCCGCGATCCTCGGCCATGAGGGCGCCGGCGTCGTGGTCGATGTCGGCCCCGGCGTCACCGTCGGTGAAAAAGGGCGATCACGTCATCCCGCTCTACACGCCGGAATGCCGGCAATGCCCGTCCTGCCTGTCGCGCAAGACCAATCTCTGCACCGCGATCCGCGCCACGCAGGGGCAAGGCCTGATGCCGGACGGCACCTCGCGCTTCTCGCTCGGCGGCAAGAAGCTGCATCACTATATGGGCTGCTCGACCTTCGCGAATTTCACGGTGCTGCCGGAGATCGCGGTCGCCAAGGTGCGCGAGGACGCGCCGTTCGACAAGATCTGCTACATCGGCTGCGGCGTCACCACCGGCATCGGCGCGGTGTTCAATACCGCCAAGGTCGAGATCGGCGCCAAGGCGATCGTGTTCGGGCTCGGCGGCATCGGGCTGAACGTGATCCAGGGCCTGAAGATTGCCGGCGCCGACATGATCATCGGCGTCGACATCAACAACGACCGCAAGGCCTGGGGCGAACGCTTCGGCATGACGCACTTCGTCAATCCCAAGGAAATCGGCAAGGACCTCGTCCCCTATCTCGTCGACATGACGAAGCAGGGCGCCGACCAGATCGGCGGCGCCGACTACACCTTCGACTGCACCGGCAATGTCACGGTGATGCGGCAGGCGCTGGAAGCCTGCCATCGCGGCTGGGGCGTCTCGGTGATCATCGGCGTCGCGCCCGCCGGCGCGGAGATTTCGACGCGGCCGTTCCAGCTGGTCACCGGACGGGTCTGGAAAGGCACCGCCTTTGGCGGCGCCAGAGGCCGCACCGACGTGCCGAAGATCGTCGACTGGTACATGGAAAAGAAGATCCAGATCGATCCGCTGATCACGCACATCCTGCCGCTGTCGGACATCAACAAGGGCTTCGACATGATGCACAAGGGCGAAAGCATCCGCGGCGTGGTGGTCTATTGATTTGATCGATATCAAGCGCTGAATTCGAACGCCCCGGTACGATGCGCCGAACAAGATGAGGCGCATCATGAACGCAAGCGATGTCATGACTGCCGGCGCCATCACGATCGGGCCGGACGCGAATGTGCAGTCTGCTGCAAAGACGATGCTCGAGAAGGGCGTCAGCGCCCTTCCCGTCGTCGATCAGAGCGGAAAGCTGATCGGCATCATTTCGGAAGGCGACCTGATCCGGCGCACGGAATCAGGCACCGAGGAGAAGCCATCCTGGTGGCTGCGGCTCGTCTCCGGCACCGATACCGCTGGCATCGAGCTTCGTGAAGGCGCATGGCATCCGCGTCGCCGATGTCATGAGTGGGGCGGTCGTGACCGCCTCGCCCGACACGTCCCTGGCCGAGATCGCGCGGTCTGCTGGAGAAGAACCGCATCAAGCGCGTGCCGATCGTGAAAGACGGCAAGGTCGTCGGGATCGTCAGCCGCGCCAATCTGCTGCAGGCGCTGGCCAGCGCGAAACCGGCCTTTGCCGGAGCCGTGGCGGTAAGCGACTCCACCTTGCGCGACAACATCCTGGCGCGCCTGTGGGAACAGCCTTGGGCGCATCCGGCGATGATCAACGTGATCGTCACCAGCGGCGTCGTCGATCTGTGGGGGACGGTCGACTCGGACACGGAGCGCAAGGCGCTGCGGATCCTGGTCGCGGAAACGCCCGGAGTGGTGTCCGTCAACGATCACCTCGCCAAGCAGCAGCTTCGCCCGGCGATCTGAAGCCAAGACGCAGCGACTGCGTCAGCAAACACCGCAAGCAGTATCATGAAACCCCCGCCGCCATTGTCGCGGCTGGGCCGTCGCTGCGGCAATCGCGCGCCGCAGCGTTAACCAATTGAAAACCAGATTTCGCCAAGGTCTGGCCCTGCGGATGCCCTTGCGGGTCTCCAGTTAGTATTGCGTCTGGAATCAGTTCGGGGTGGACATGCGCGGTCCGGGGGTCGCGGCTCTCCTTCTGTTGCTGTCTCGATATCCGCTCATGCCGATCTGCGCATCACGCGCGATCACGGCGGCGAGGTCGAGAGGTACAAGGTCGAAATACCAGCAGCATCGCGCGAACGCGGCGAGCGCGTGATCATCGACGGCATCTGCAATTCGGCCTGCACGCTGGTGCTCGGCATCGTGCCGCGCAACAAGATCTGCGTAACGCCGCGCGCGAGCCTGGGCTTCCACGAGGCCTATACGGTGCAGAATTGGCCGTTCCGGACCAAGGTCGCGAACGCCGCCGGCACCGCCGACCTGATGTCCTATTATCCCGATCCGGTGCAGGACTGGATCGCGCGCAATGGCGGCCTCACGCCGAAGATGAAAGTCGTCAAGAACGGTCCGGAATTATGGGCGATGCTGCTGCCCTGTCCGGAAGAATGGTACGCGGAATGCGCGCTCAGCGCTTCCGCAGCGGCGAACGGACTACTCGAACATCTGGTCGATCGGCACGCGATAACCGTTCGCAAGCCGGTTGGTCTCGTTCGCCATGCCGGTGACCGCCATCACCTCCCCGAACATCGCGTCGGTCATGCCGGCCTTGCGCGCCGCCGCGGTGTGGCTTGCGATGCAATAGCCGCAGCCATTGGTGACGCTGACCGCGAGATAGATCATCTCCTTGGTGAGCGGATCGAGCGCGCCGGGCGCCATCACCTCCTTCACGCTCTCCCAGGTGCGCTTCAGCAGCGCCGGATCGCGCGCCAGATATTTCCAGAAATTGTTGACGTCGGGCACGTTGCGCGAGGTCTTGATGTCGTCGAACACCGCGCGCACCTCGGGCGAGGCGTCTTCGTAGTTGAACGCGGCATGGCTTGGTGTGCGGCCATCGTGGATCACCATTCGAGTCTCGCAGTCTGGAAGTCACAGGGCGCACTCGCGGAATACGGACGCACCCGCGAAACCTGTGAAAAAGTTTGGTATTTGTTAACCATTTGCCCTTCGAGCGCCACATTTTCATTGGGAATCTAACAGCTCGCGACGGGGGTCCATTTGCGTCGCCATTGAAGCTATCGATTTTGCGGCAAGACATTTGGGGGGAGACATGCAGATCAAGACTCGCATCGCTTTGCCTTGTATTGGCAGCCATCACCGCAATCTGGACCGGCACGCCCGCGCAGGCGCATTACGCGCCGTTCGAGCAGGACGAAGATCCCGCTCAGCGACACGATGCGGCGCGACCGCGACATCACCGCAGAAACCAATCTCTATTGCCTCGCGCTCGCGGTCTATTTCGAAGGCGGTTCGACCGAAGAGACCGAGGAAGGCCAGCGCCACATCGCCCATGTCGTGGTCGCGCGTGCCCGCGCCAATCGGAAGATCTGGGGCGGCTCCAACATCTGCGACGTGGTCTTCTACAAGCGCGGCAAGGTCTGCCAGTTCTCGTTCGCCTGCCTGCCGCTCGCCCAGCGCACCGTGCGCGGCGGCAGCGCTCTGGGCCTATCTCGAAGCAGATCGCACGCGACGAGCTCGAAGGCCGCAGCGCCGTCGAGGCGCAGATACATCCGCTATTACATGAATGCGTCGCTGACGCCTGCCAAGAATGCCTGCCGGTTCCGGAAGGAATTCGTGCCGGTGGTGCAGGCCGGACGCCATGAATTCTTCCGCGAGGCGACGCGCGACGAGCGCCGGGAACTCGAGAAGGCCGAGCATGCCGAGTGCAAGAAATACGAGGCGTCGCTGAAAAAGAAGAAGCAGGCCAAGAACGCCAAGAAGAACGGCAAGAACAGCAAGATCGCCAAGGGCAAGAAAGACGGCGCGACGACGGCCGCAAAGAAGCAGCCGCCGAAGAAGGTCACGGTCGCGAAGCGCTAAGGTTTGCTCGCTCAGAACGAATAGCGCTTGCCGACCGCGGTCGGCGCCAGCACCTGATCGCCGAACGCATTGGCGAGTGCCGTCATCGCGCGCCACCCGGTGCAATGACCGGCGGCGATGGTATTCAGCCCGAAGGGCTTGCAGGCCTTCGACCGTCGGCGCGATCACGGCCTCGTTCGGCCCGGACAGATGCAGCCCGCCCATCACCGCGTGAAGCGGCACGCCCGGAAAGCTCGCTCGCGCATGCGTCAGCACATTGACGACGCCGGCATGCGAACAGGCCGTCAGCACCACAAGCCCCTTGCCTTTCACATGGATGCCGAGCCAGCGCTCGTCGATCAGCATTTCGTCGGGCTCCCATTCGGCGCTGTCGGCGATCGCGCCGAACCTGACCGGGATAGCCGCGTTCGAAGCCGGTGACGCGCGGGATTTCGCCGCTGACATGGAACATGTCGTCGAGCAGGGATTGCGGCTCGCGCGTCAACACGACCTTGGCACCGAACGAGGTCAGCGCCTCGACGCTCGGGACATCCTCCATCTGCCGGACGCCGCCATTCGGCAGTTTCACCGCGCGGGAATGAAACATTTCCGGATGGCCGTGGAAGGCGATCTGCTTGCCGCCATTGCGGCCGCGGATCATGGTGAGCGCGAGCAGCATGCGCGCCGGCATGATCCCAATGCCCGTGCGACAGCACGATAGCTCTCGACCGCTCCGATATCGGCGGCGAGGCGCGTGACATTGCGCTCGAAGGCATATTCTTCCGGCCCGGTATCGAACAGCAGCGTGTGTTTCACGTCTCCGCGCGTCGCGGTCACCAGGCAGGACAGCCCGTGCGCCGCGCAGCACAGGCATTTGCCGCCCATGATGCGCACGCCGCGGCGCATCAGTCCGGCGCCCTCGCTTTCGACATGCGCGGGCGTCGAGGACAGCGTGTCGGTCGCGTTGTCGACCAGGATCTGGATTTCGAGCCGATCGACCTCGAGCAATCTGCTTCATGCGCCCCGCGCCACCCATCATCGCCGTCGAATCTCTCACCAGCCCATCAGCGTCTTGGTGCTGACCTCGTTGTCCTTCAGGAACTTGGCGTAGTCGGCGCCCTTGATCACGCGCGGCTCGAGCGACAATGCCTTGGCCTTCTGCTGATGCTCCGCCGAGTTCAGCGTCTTCTCGAGCGCCGCCGTCAGCGTATCCTGCACATTCTTCGGCAGGCCGGCCGGCGCCGCGATCCCGCGCGAGACCGACCAGACCTGGTTGAAGCCCTGCTCCTTGAAGGTCGGCGCATTCGGGCAGGAACGGCGAGCGTTCCGGCGCCATCACGCCGAGAATGCGGATCGTGCCGGCGCGCACCTCCTCCGCCACTTCCGAGATATTGGCGCCGAGCACCTGCAAATGCCCGCCGAGCGCGCCGGTCTTGGCGTCGGCGGTCGACTTGTGATGCACGGTGATCAGCTTGATGCCGTTCTCCTTCTGCATCGAGAGAATGGCGAGATGGTCGTCCGAGCCCGCGCCAAACGCCGAGATGCTGATCGTGCTTCGGGCGCCTTCTTCGCCGCCTCCACCACGTCCTTCACGCGTCTTGAACGGCGAATCCGCTTTCACCGCCCAGACATTGTAGTCGAGCACGTGGTTCATCAGCGGCGTGAAGCTGTCGAGCGTCTCCTTGCGATTATATTGCCGGTCGAGATAGCCGGCATACATCGAAGGCACGTTGAGATAGCCGATGGTGTAGCCGTCAGGTTGCGCCTGCGCGAGCGAGCCCCAGCCGACCCAGCCGCCGCCGCCCGCTCGGTTCTCCACCGTTACCGGCTTGCCGAGCACGGCCTCGAGATCCTTCGCCAGCATGCGCGCGGTGATGTCGGTGCCGCCGCCCGCGCCATAAGGCACGATCAGCGTGATATTGCGTTCGGGATATTGCGCGGCGGCCGGCAGCGCGCCGGTCGCGAATGCGAGCGCCAGCATGGCGCCGAACGAGATGGACACGTCGCAGCCCTGGCGTCATCGAAGCGTCCTCCCGTGATCGCCGCATTATTTGCGGTCGTACGGGAAGACTGCGCCTGCGGCGCCGGGTCGGCAAGTGGGAGCAATACGGACGGCTCAATCAGAAATCGAGCTTGTCCTGCACCGCAGCGATGCCGGCCTTGGCGCAGGCATCGTCGGCGTCGCCGCCCGGCGCACCCGACACCCCGACCGCACCGACGGTGATGCCGCCCGCCTCCACCCTCACCCCGCCGCCCAGGATCACCGCGCCCGGCAGATCGCGCAGGCCCGCCTGCGGCATGCCGGGCTGGCTGATGCCGACCAGATCGGTGGTGTTGGTGCGGAAGCTGACCGCGGTCCAACCCTTGCCGGCGGCGGTCGCGGGCGTATGCGGACCGGCGAAGCGGTCGCGGATCATCACCTGGGTCTGGCCGAAGCGATCCACCACCGCGACCGCGACCTGGAAGCCGCGCTTGCGGCAATCCTCCAGCGTCGCGCGCGCGAGATCGAGCGCGATTTCGGGACTCAAGCTCTTGTAGGTGACGAGCGCCTCCTGCGCCGCGGCGGGCCGCGCCGCCACGACGATCGCGCAGACGGCGAATGCGGCGAAATACTTGAACCTTGCCCGGACCATGGCATCTCTCCCTTGCCGTTTGCGGCACGACCTTCGGCTTGTCAGCCGCAGCTCGGCAGCATTCTCACGCAGCCGACATCTTCATGCAATTGAATATGATCGCGCGCCACGTCCCTTGATGCGGATCAAGGCCGGTACGCGATGTCAGGCCGGAGCTTGCGCGCGGCTATTGCCCCGGAACCCCGATCGAGACCGGCCGCACCGGCGAACCGGAACCGCCCTTCGATCGCAGCGGCAGGATGATGGTGCAGGACAGCCAGACCTTGTCCTTCGCGAGATCGCCGAGATTGGCGTTCTGGATCTGGTGGATACCGGCCTGCACCAGATTGTGGTGATGGATCGCGAACGGCAACGCCGGTGGCGTTCCGGCGGCGGGACCCGCCTTGCCCTGCAGCATGCCGTCCGGCACCGGATCGGTGAACGGATTGTCGAGCGCGACCAGCACCACCTGCTTGTCCTCGATGTATTTGGCGGCGTCGTAAGAGAGGCCCGGACCCTTGGTGTAATAGGTCTTGCCGGTGTCCGGATCGACCCAGCCGTCGCCCCAGCCGGTATAGATGTAGAGCACATCGCCCGGCATCAGCCCGCGTGTGCCGAGCCCTTGCGCCTTCAGCATCGCCTCGATGTCGGCGGCGGTCACAAGCGCGCCCGGCTGCCATCGCGCTGCCCTTGCCGAGATGGGTCTTGGCGTCGAGCAGCACAGCGGTGGTGACGATCGGCGGCACCTTCTCGATGCCGAGCTTCTGCAACGGCGCGTCCGCGGAAGGCTTCACCTGCTGTTGCGTATAGCCGCCATAATAGGTGGCGCGGCCGGACGGAAATTCGCTCTTGCCGTCCCAGGGCTTCGGGCAGGACCGCAAAATGCCCGAGCGCGTCCATCTGCGTGCCCTGCGCGCCGGCCTCGCCGCTCACCGCCTCCTCGCCGTTGAAGGCGTGACGGGTGCCTGGAATGCCGACGGTCGGACGGTATTTGTCGACCAGCGGCGCGCCGAACGGCGATTGCGGCATGGTGTTGGAGCGAATGTGCGAAACCTCGTAGGACTTCGCCTTCGGATCGGCGAGCAAAGGCGCGCAGCGCTGCCAGGTCGCGGGACCGAGATTGTTGGCCATGCCGATCTCGTCGCCGGCCGGCCAGCGCGTCTGCGCCGAGGCGACGGATGCGACGGCGGCGCCGGCCACGATCGCGAACACGATGGCGGTCTTTGACATCGGACATTCTCCCGTAGGTGTCAGCGGCGCAGCGTGGCGCTCAGCTTCTCGTAAGCCTGCCTGGCGTTCGGAAAGGTCTTGGACAATTCGGCAAGGTAATTGTCGGTGACGGGCCGCAATCCGTCTCGCCATTGCGCCATCATCGCAGCGTCCGGGATGATCACTTCCTGGCCGGGACCGGAAGCGCCCTCGCGCACCGGCTTGTCCCATTTGTCCCAGAGCGGCCCGAATTTCGCGGACCAGGTGTCGCCCGACATCGCGTCGATCGCCGCCTTTACATCGGCCGGCAGCGAATCGAATTTCGCGCGGTTCATCACGATGAAGAAGGCCGAGGTGTAGAACTGCGTATCGGTATGGGTCTTCATGTAATCGTTGAAGCCCTGCAGCGGATTGCCCCAATTGGTAACGATGCCGTCGATCTTGCCGTCCTTCACCGCCGCCATGACGTCGTTGACCTGCAGCAGCACCGGCACCGCGCCGACATGTTCCAGCGCAGCCGACACCGTCTTGTTGGGCGAACGCAGGCGAAGCCCCTTCAGGTCCGCAAGCGACAAAACCCGCTTCCCGGTGGTATGGATCAACCCGGGATTGTGCACGAACAAGGCGAGCACCTTGTAGTCCTTGTATTCGTCGGCGAGCGTGCCGTTGGCATACAGCCCCCAAAGCGCGCGCGAACCGCGCAAGGCGTCGGGGACGAGGAACGGCAATTCGATTACCGAGGAGCCGGGAAACTTGTCGCCTTCCGCGCCGCGAAGCCCGAGCGCGATATCGACCACGCCGTTCTTCACGTTGGTGGCCTGTTCGGTCACCTTTCCCTGCGGATCGGCGCCGTTGAAAATCTGCACCTTCACCTTGCCGTCGGTCTTGGCGGCAAGTTCGGCCGCGAACGGCTCGGCCACATCGACCTGAAAGAAACTCTTCGGTCCGAGGAAATGACTGAATGTGAGGGTGATTTCCTGGGCCTGACCGCGCCCGGCGCCAAAAGCGGCAAATAACGCAAGCAAAACGACAGCGAAGCGCGAGAACATGACGGTAACTCCGTGCAGGCAACAGATCGCGGCTATCGCGCAGAGCTAACCACTCGCCACGGTCTTAATCAATCGTCAGACTCGCGCACCAAACGCAGATCGGCCATCGTGCCGCGAGCATCGGATCAGGGTAACATCAGGCCGTTCCGGACGAGGCGCTCATGAGATTTCCGAGTGTTCTGATGACGATCGCGATAACGGCTGCGATGACGGCCGGCGCCTTCGCGCAAGAACCAGCGAAGGGCGGACAAGCATTCCTCGGCGCGCCCGGCCTGCCCGCCGCCGTCTTTCCGAAGCCGAGCCGGCCGGTCGCCGAAATCATCAGCCCGATTTTCGACACCGAGGCCAACCGCGATGCCGCGAAGGAAACCGAGCAGGTCTTCGCGCTGATGAAGTCTGAAACCCGGAATGAGCGTCGCCGATATCGGCGCGGGCTCGGGCTATTACACGATACGGCTTGCGAAGCTGCTCGGTCCCGACGGCCGCGTATTCGCGCAGGACGTGACGCCGAATTATCTGCGCGACCTGAATGCGCGCATCCTGAAAGCGCGGCTTCCGACCGTCACCGTCTCGCGCGGCGAGCCGCACGATCCGCGCCTGCCGGCAAATTCGATCGATGCCGCGGTCCTCGTCCACATGTATCACGAGATCGCGCAGCCCTTCGCCTTCCTGCACAACCTTGCCGTTGCGATGAAGCAAGGCGGCATCGTCGGCATTCTCGATGCCGACCGGCAGACCTGGCAACACGGCACGCCGCCGGCGCTGTTGCGCTGCGAGATGGCAGCGGTCGGCTATCGCGAGCTATCGTTCACGACGCTCACCGGCCGGCTCGGCTATCTCGCGATATTCCAAGCACCGGATGCTGCGGCGCGAAAAATTCCAAGCGAGGTGAAGGCCTGTCCGGTGAAGGAATAAACCGCCGCACGGTTGATCAGGATCAAGGCGAATGTCCCGGCAGATGAGATGCTGCCAGATCGCATTCTTGGGAGATTCCCATGACCACACAGGCGCAATGGCCGCTGATCAGTGCTCTCTCGGACTGGTTCCGACCGAGCGCCTATCAGCGCGACCTGGAATTCCTTGAGAAGTGCCGGGGTGAGGAAATCGGAACGCCTGCGCGCTCATATGCGCGGCCGCCCGGAAGACCTGCGCTGGCTGATCGGCCGCGAGCCCGGCTCCGCCGAGTTGCTGTGCCAGATGATGAACGCGGTGAAGGTCGACGAACGTCAGGTGCCGCAAGAGATCCTGCGCGAGCTCGAACGCGCCTGCTCCGGATGCACGGAGAAATTCCACTGCGCCGACGAACTCGGCAACGGGCGCGCCAGCCGGAATTTCGAGAGCTTCTGCCCGAACGCCGAAACTCTGAAATCGCTGCAAGCCAAGGCGGCTCGTTAGTCGGCTAGACCCAGCCGCCGCGCGCCATGATCGCCGAGTAGAGCAGGATCACCAGATCGCCATCAGTTCGCCGTGTAAGGTGCCTGACATGCGATGTCGCCGCTCGGCGATCACCGGCATCTCGCCCGCGCAGCGCCTTGCGCCAGGACAGAAATTCGAGCGTCGGCATCAGCGACAACGCGGCCACCCGATAAACACGCCGAGCTTGACGATGAAGGCGAGAATTGAAAAATAATAATCGCCACCCTTCTCGAACACGAACACGCGCAGCAGCCCGACCACCAGCAGAATGCCCGCGGCGCCGAGAAAGGCATCGACCAGCAGCAGCCGCCGGATATTGGCGACATTGAGCTTCTGGTGGATCAGCATCAATTCGATCGCGAGCGCCGACACCAGCGTGAAGGCCGCGAGATGATGCAGGAAGGCGATTAAGATGGTCACGGAGCGAAAACCCGCCGGATGCTTGCGCTGAACGCGACGGGTCTGCGCCGTACGCATGCCGTCCTTACTTCAACCCGAGCAATTCGACATCGAAGATCAGCGTCGCGTTCGGCGGAATGATGCCGCCGGCGCCGCGCGCGCCATAGCCGAGATCCGGCGGGACGATCAGCGTGCGCTTGCCGCCGACCTTCATCGTCGCCACGCCCTCGTCCCAGCCCTTGATCACGCGCCCCGCGCCGACCGGAAATTCGAACGGCTAGCCGCGATCGACCGAGGAATCGAATTTCTTGCCCTTGGCGCCGTTGTCGTTGAGGTAGCCGGTGTAATGCACCACCGCGGTCTGGCCCTGTTTCGGCTGCGCGCCGGTGCCGACCTGGCTGTCGGTGAACTGCAATCCCGACGAGGTGGTCACGGGCTTGCCGGATTGGGCGGAGGCGTCGTCGGTCATGGTCAGAAATCCTGTGGACACGATGCTGAAGGTTGCGATGGCGGCGCAGGCGGCCATCAGGTGACGTCGTGAAAAGGCGCGCATCGGTCGTTTCTCCCTGATCGATACACCGGTATTGGCCGGCCCCTTGTAGCTCGCAACGTGCGAAGCGCAATGCCGGGGCGGCGTTCTGGCCGTAGCTTGTGTCGGGATCATGTCTTTCCATCGCGATGGCGATTGCAGGTGCGTGGCCGCGCCCCGCGGCGCGAAGCGCCCGGGCTTTTCGGAAATTGCCCCGCAAAAATTGCGAGGGCGTGGAGCGCCGGAAGGCGCTGGTCTTCCATGTTGCGCGTCCGCGCATCGCCGCCGCTTTCGCGACGGCAACACGCCTCGGCACCGGCGTCCTTTTTGGCGAAGGACACCCCGCCCTCCGACGCTCCGCGCAGATAAGTTTACGCAATCTGCGCAAGCTTGATTGCGAGGACGTTTGTGCGGTGCCGGGCCGCGCTTTGCTTCACGCGTCTCCCGAACCGCGAGAGACGCCGGTCAGCCAGCTCCTGGCAGGGACCCCTAGTAGTCCCGGCATAGCAGTTGCGCTTGCGCAAACTGCGTAAACTTTTTTGCGCGTGCCCCGGCACCGCCCGGTAGTCGGACTAATCGAGAGCGGGTTAAAATAACTGATATTTATCAATATTTGGATAGAGATACGCCGATAAGAGATCGACCCAGGTTTCATTTAGGTAGCACTATCAAGATAGCTTCGGGGAATTCTCTGCCGTGCCGACTGTAGTGCCAAATGTCCGCTCATCGGGGTGGAGCAAACTCAACGCGCAGATCACTAATCCGACGCAACTGACCCAAAGACGAGACATCTCGTCGAAATCCCTCCATCCCACTCGATAGCGTTACGTGACAACCGTCCCTAGGGAGGAACACAATGAGAATAGGTCCACTCGCCGCCGCGGCAAAATTAGGATCCATCGCCCTGTTAGGCGCAAGGCGTCGCGGCGACGGCTGCTGAAGTCAAGGTCATGGCCGGTGCCGGGATGAGGGAGCCTTCGGGAGCTTCTCCCCAATTTTGAGCGCGCCACGGGACACAAGATCGTAATCCAGTACGGGGCGGGCGAACCTTCAGAAAGCAGATCGAGGCCGGTGAAGCGTTCGACCTCGTCATTATCGATTCGGCCGAAGTGGATGATCTTATCAAGCAAGGCAAGATTGCTGGTGATACGCGTGTGGACATCGTCCGAGCCGGCATAGGCGTGGCGGTACGCGACGGTGCGCCCAAGCCCGACATCAGTTCGGTCGACGCCTTCAAGAACACGCTGCTCAACGTGAAGTCATTCACCTAAGGAACGCGAAGATCCACCGTTCGATCGGGAACACGCGAAGGGCCGTCGTTGTCAGGCGCAAAAATCGCAATCGCATCCGTCACCGGCTTTGCATCTGTCAATTCGATCAATCGCGCTGCAGTCTCGGACGCCGAGGCGTCGCACATGGATGAATACAGCGATCGAGTTCTAGCCTGATGAGACGAAGGGTTTCGACGATGCCGGTGCTCCTTTTCCAGCACAGTTGTGAAGTGTTGATATGCGCACAAGCAGTCAAGCATGTGGGTAATGAATTTCCGCGTCCCCTTGGGTCCACGAAGTGACGATCGGGTCCACATGTTTTGGCGCCACTACTTTATCGCTTGGGTCCGGTTGAGTGACGTTGAAGTCTAGGTACTAGGTCCAACTCGATCAAATGTTGATTTCCCTAGATACCAATTATGATGTCAACCCGACGGCCTCAGATTGCTATTACTGATGACGATCCATCGGTTCGAAACGCGCTTGCGCGATTGTTTGAAACATCCCCCTACCAAACAGGGACATACGCCTCCGCTGACGAGTTCTTGGAGTCGCTGGAGCAAGGAAGGCCCGCATGTCTGGTCGTTGACCTTCAAATGCCAAAAATGACGGGAATTGAACTGCACGGGCATCTAAATCGTATCGGCATTCGAATTCCTACCATCATGATCACTGCATACGACGAACTAGGCGTTAGAGAGAAATGCATTGGAACCGGCATTTCGTATTTCTTCCTGAAGCCGATCCGCAGGGCTTCGCTTATGGAGGCGATTGGCAAGCTCATTGACGATGCCTCTAGTCGCTGAAGTTCGTCTCCAGAAATCTTGGTTCGGCGCGTCTCCTACTCCAATGGATGCGGGAACAAATTGAATTGGGGTCAAAATCCGACTCTCGTGAGCCTTGATTTCTGATTGTGTTTTTTCATGCCCCTGAGGTTAGGGAGAGCGCCTTGTTCAGATTTCTCGATTGGTCGCCGGTGGCGGTCGTGGCGGCCTGTGTCATTGCTGGGCTTGGGCCGGCGCTGTTGCTAACATGGGTGGTCAGTCGGCTGCCCGCACGTTGGCGCGCATCGCTCTCCTCCAGCACAAACGCCTCCACGGTTGGCACCGTATCACTGCTGTTCGGCCTGTTCGCAGCATTTCTCGCCAACGACATCTGGGTTCGCAACCAGGTGGCGCAGCAAGCCGTTATCGAAGAGGGCGACGCGATCCGCAACTTGGCCCGGCTGTCGGAAGGCCAAGATGAGCAACAGACTTGAGCTGCGAAACGCCCTGGTCGACTACGCGAACATCGTGATTGAGAAGGATTGGCCGCTGATGGTTGAGGGCAAACGATCCCTTGAAGTTCTCGCCAGAGTCCGCAGGATTTCCAATCTGTTGGTTTCAGGCCCGGTCGGCCGCAATGCGGCCCCGTCGTTCAAAATTGCTCGATGCGTTCGTGCACATGCGCGAGAAGCGACAAGTGCGTGTAATCCTCGCAGAAAATCGCGGCTTCACCATAAAATGGCACGCAATGGTGATGTTCGCGAATCTCACCCAATTCGCTATCGCCATCGCTCATATCGACAGGCCAAAATCCATGCTACTGGCGCAACTGGTTTTCGGCGTCGCGCTTTCGACCTGCCTTGCAATTCTTCTGCTGAACGAATTCCCATTCTCGAAACTTAATCCGATCTTGTCGAGCCCACTACGCACGGCCATGGAGTTGCTGTTCCGCGAGTAGTGCCGGTTGTGCGCGAATGGAGCTATCAGCATGTCAGGCATCACCGTATCGAAGATACGCAATCGTTATGAAATCAGCTAACGCAACATGAGGAGCACATGAAAAAGATAACTGCAGAATTTATCGGGACGTTCACGCTTGTTTTCTTCGGATGCGGCGCGGCAGTCATCGCCGGAATGGGGACAGGACCTACGGCCATTGACGTACTCGGAATTTCGTTCGCATTTGGATTGGCCATCGTCGCGATGGCTTATGGGATCGGTCCTATATCTGGTTGCCATGTGAATCCTGCCGTGAGTTTTGGAGTGCTAGTCGCAGGTCGCATGACGATGAGTGACTTTATTTCTTACGTAATCGCACAGGTCGTGGGCGCACTTGCCGGAGCAACTGTGCTTTACATTATCCTATCCGGCAAATCGGCAGGCTGGACTGGAGGTCTTGGACAGAATGGTTGGGGCTCGGGTTACCTCGGTCAGTACAATCTGCTCTCGGCGTTTATCTTCGAGGTCGTCGCGACCTTTCTCTTTCTGGTCTGCATCCTTGGTGTGACGCAAAAAGGCGCTCCCACCCAGTTCGCTGGCTTGGCTATCGGGCTGACGCTGGTAGCGATTTACATCGTTGGGATCAACGTGACGGGAGTTTCGGTCAACCCGGCGCGCTCTCTCGGCCCAGCGATTGTTGGCATGGGTACCAATCCCGGCGCACTGGGACAGGTGTGGCTGTTCATCATCGCGCCGCTGATTGGAGCGGGCATCGCAGGTTTTCTGTTTAAGTCCGGCGGCGTTCTCTCCGCTGATAACGTGTGACACAACCACGATGCTATGGAAGCTGGGCGGTCGATTTGACCGCCCTGAACATGCCCAGCTAGGGGCCGTCCCTCATTGTTTTGGCATTGGCGCGATGTCAGCTTATGGCAGATTTTGTTGAATAACTCTGACGTTGTCGGCGCATTAGATCGCTCATTTACTCAGGCAACGAGCCTGGAGTGACGGCGATGATGGGCGAACGGACGTGGCATCAGGAAGCGCTGTTCTACGAGTTCAGCCTCGAGCGGCATGTCCCGGCCGATCACCTGGTCCGCGCGATCGACCGGTTCGTCGACCTGTCCGATCTTCGGTCGCATCTGCGCCCTTCTACAGCTCGATAGGCCGGCCCTCGATCGATCCCGAACTGATGATCCGGATGCTGCTGGTCGGCTACTGCTTCGGCATCCGCTCCGAGCGGCGGCTCTGCGAGGAGGTCCACCTGAACCTCGCCTATCGCTGGTTCTGCCGGCTCGGCCTCGAAGGCGACGGTGCCCGACCACTCGACCTTCTCGAAGAACCGGCACGGCCGCTTCCGCGACAGCGATCTTGCTCCGCGAACTGTTCGAGACCGTGTCCGGCGCTGCATGGAGGAGGGTCTGGTCGGCGGCGAAGGCTTCGCGGTCGACGCCAGCCTGATCAAGGCCGACGCCAACAAGCAGCGCTCCGCCGAAGGATGCGAGACGGTGGACTGGACGGCTCTGGCGAGACGAGCCGGTCGGTCCGAGAGTATCTCGACACGCTCGACGAGGCCGCCTGGGGCGCGGCCAGCGAGGTGAAGCCGAAGTTCGTGTCGCAGGTCCGATCCGGCGGCGCAATGGACCGGCGCGCTGAAGGGGCACGCCTTCTTCGCCTACGCCACCAACTACCTGATCGACCTCGACCACGCCGTCATCGTCGATGTCGAGGCGACCGCGCCATCCGCCAGGCCGAGGTCGGCGCCGCCCGCACCATGATCGAGCGGACGGAGGAGCGCTTCGATCTCTAGCCCGAGCGGCTCGCCGCCGACAGCGCCTACGGCTCGGCCGAGATGCTCGCCTGGCTGGTCCACGAGCGCGGGATCGAGCCGCACATCCCGGTCTTCGACAAGTCGCCAGCGCAGCGACGGCACCTTCGACCGCGAAGACTTCACCTACGACCACGAGCAGCGATCTCTACATCTGCCCGGCCGGCAAGATGCTCAGGCAGCGACTGGACGACCCCGGTCGAACCGACAGGACGGCACGCTGCGCTACCGCGCCAGCAAGCACGACTGCGACGCCTGCGCCCTGAAGCCACGCTGCTGCCCCAAGACGCCGGCGCGCAAGATCCCGCGCTCGATCCACGAAGGCGCCCGCGACATGGCCCGCGACATCGCCACGACCGACGACTACGTCACCTCACGGCGCCTACGGAAGAAGGTCGAGATGCTGTTCGCCCACCTCAAGCGCATCCTGAGGCTCGACCGGCTCCGACTACGAGGACCATGCGGCGCCCGCGACGAGTTCCACCTCGCCGCCACCGCCCAGAACCTCAGGAAGCTCGCCAAGCTGATCCCGATGCCGCAGCCAATGCCCGCGATATAAAACCCGCAGCCGGCGATCATGTGCGATCGAGTGATCATGTCTGCTCGCCCCTGAGTTATTCAACGATTGCACAAAGCAGACCTCCCAGCAGGTTATGCTTTCGGTCGCCATTGGTGGGATAGCGAACTCGGAAACTCACCCTCGTTGTCGATTTGCGACCTTATTAGTCGTCGCTCCGAAATCCGCGAACAACATCCGCATATGACTGTGCGGCCGTGATGCTGCTGGCTCGATTGTAATGTTGTTCGGTCACTGTCGGGTCAGTGTGGTGCAGCAGCGCGCTCGCCAAATGAGGAGTGCGGCCCGCGTATTGGGCGGCGGTCGAGGCGGCCGCGGTCCTAAACAAATGGGGGCTGATGCTCATCCCTATCGTTGCCAGGGTAGTCCGGGTAATTGCCTTCTCGGCAGCGGGATACGTCAGAGCCCTGCCATCGTTCGACGACAACCACAGGGCGCCTCGTACATCTTTGGCGTGGGCGAGGACAGGCCGATGCGTTGCAAGATAGCGGTCAATCGGCGGCGTCAGAAAGGCCGGTACCGGCCGTTCATCTGGGCGGCCTTCTTTTGTCTGGGAGGCTGCAAGCACAATCCACCACGAACCGTCGGCTTGCACCAAAGTGCTGCCGATTTCGAGGGCAGCAAAATTCTTCAGGCGCACGGGACAAACCGCCAAGAGTGCAATCATCAGCCCGTCGCGGAACTGTCGCGCCCGCCACAGGGCCGGATCCGGTGCGTTGCCGCATCAGCCTCGGCCATCAATGTGATGCCGGCTTCGACGAGTACGTCGGTGTAGACGAAGCGCCCAAATTTCGATTTGGGCTGCATGACCAGTTCCAGATCCTTTTCCAGTTCGATGACCCAGACAAAATCACGCGTCGGCGCGAGCAACTGAGCCATACGACGCAATTTGTAGATCGATCCGTAGACAGTGACCGTGCTGACTCGGCCTTTGAGTTCGGCGATATAATTTTCTGCCCGTTCAGGGGTAACGTAAAAGGCAGCCCCGGCATCGGAGTTGAGCGTTTCGCCCGATCTCCTCACGTAATCGAGAAAGTACCCGTAGCGCCGGGCAAGGTCGTTGCGGGTGATTGGTTTCATATGGGACGCGGCCCCGCCGCGTCTCAGGCGCTCTCCCGGCCTACAGGCGATCGCCCATGCCTCTCTGTCGGCTGCCGGCCATTCTTCAACCGGCAGGGAGCGTACGCCAGCAGACCGATGAGTTGCAGGCGGTGTCGGCACAGTCATTTTTTAGATGATCGCGGCATGATCGTGCCTGCACCTAAGCCGGCTCGGGATCGAACGTCATTTGCTGACGCACGATGTCGCCGAACATCTTGTTGGCCTGGGTAGTTTCGAGGCCGCAGTAGAAATTGATTGTGGTCTGGATGTTGCGGTGGCCGAGCACGCGCCGAACCAGTTCATACTCGCCGGGCCTGTGCTTCAACAGGATGGCCGCAGCAGCATGGCGAAACTGATGCACGGTGATGCGCAAGCCGGTCGCCTTGTCGATCCGCTGCGTCACCTGACCACTAAACGTCTTTGCGTCCTTGCAACCGCCGGCCTCTCCAGGGAACAGCCAGAGATCATTGTGTCCCCTCAGCAGAATTGATCGGAATTCCTGGATGTATTCGTCAATGAGCGCAGTTAGTTCTGCATCTAGCGGAAACTCCAGTTCAACACGGTTCTTCACATCATAGTCGGGGAACACGAGTGTATAAGGAGACGCCAGACCGCCAGGTTTGATCAAGTTCTCGTCGAGCCGGATTTCGGACGAGATTTTCCAGCCGAACGGGCGCAAACGTCAGAATTGTAATAGCCACCGCCAGCTGCGCCGTGACCGCAGCCTTCACGGGGGCGTGTCCTTTGAGCAATCGGGCCTGCTGCATCAAAGCCTTGGGCAGATTGACGACATCAGGCCAGACTTTCCCGGACAAGATCTCGCGGATGACCTTCAGGTTTTTCTCGGTCAGGCCCTTGCGCCGATAGGTTTCAAGATCAGCCCGGATCTCATCCAAACGCTGCATGGCGCCCGTGTCAAAACAGTCGATCTCGCGGGCTATCGAATGGAGTTTCCAGCCCAGGTCGATCGTATACGTGCGCGGCTCTGAGCCATCACCCTTCCAATAGGCTTCGAGAACCTTTTCCACGACCGCGGGCTCGAGCAGAGCCTCCAACGAAACAAGGCTCGTAATGGGGATGCCTTCGCGCACTGCCATGCGAGCAGCGGCTACAAGCTCAGCCCTACGGGTTTTGACGGTCGATGCCTTGCAAGGACGGATGCGTTTGCCGTTCGCTCCCCTCCTGATGCGGGCAAGCCCGATCAAGTAGCTATCGAGCTCGACCCGCAACCCTCCCGGAAAATCCTCCCAGGCAGGCCCCTCCATCGTCTTGATCGGTGGCTCATGGAGGCGGCGCTCGGGCCAACCCTTGATACGTCCGATGCAGCCATTCCAAGCTCGCGCAATCGCCCGACGGGCTCCATTGTCTGCAGGCTAGGGCCGTGGTCTCCGCTCGGTAACGCATATAGGCATCGACGACCGCCTCATTGACGGCTTCAGGCGCCATTCCACGCGCCGAGCAATAGCGCATCAGGGAGGACAGGATCGAGCGCGAACGACGGTCGATAAGCTGGTCGCGCAGCCGCTTCCAACCGTCCGCGAACGGCACCCCGCGGGTGGGCAATTCCTTTTCATCGGCGAACCAGAGCAGAGCTGCCCTGACATTCGATTTATGGTTGGCAAGGGTCTTCGGCGTCGACCCCACGCGGGCATAGTGGAGACGTCCAATCGGGAACCGAACCGCTGTCCAACGAGCGGGGATGGCGTCCAGAGGCTTGTCGAGCCCCTTGGCGATCTGCCGCAAGGAGCAGACCCAATGCGTGCGCTTCCGAGCCGGCAATTCCGGCGCCGTTTCGATCGCCCTCACCGCATCCGCAAACGACAACTCCAGGAGCTTGCTTTCAGTCATTGGGACGTCGTCCTTTGCCACGGCGCCGGATTGGGATGGACGCAAGTAGATACTGATGTATTTTAGGATAATGTCAACAGTATATAGGCTATATATAATCGTATATACGTTCCTAATACTGATTGATTATAGTATTCGTTCGTTCCTGCTGATGTAGTGACATGGACGAATATTCAGAGCTGGCGGCCGCTGATTCTCCGCGCTCCTACATCCGCTTCTGCTACTTCTCGCTGGTCGAGCTTCGCGTGCGCGAGCGCAAGTATCCTCGCGCACGTATGCTCTCGGGGTAACGGACCGAACGCCCAATTTTCACGTAGCGCGGGCCATCGCCGCTCAAGCGAGCTTTCGCCAGCCACGAAAGGCTCACCCCGAGCTGGCTCGCGGTCTCCGCGGGCGTCATCAGCCGGTCAATCTCGATTGGTCTTGGTCCTGGGTATTCATGGCGTCCTCCGCGCTTTTCGAAACGGCGGCGTACGCCAGCGACCTACTCTCGCAATGCTGTCGACGACCGCTCAAACCATCCCGCTGGACGATAATCCAGCCGGCGAATTGCCCGGCTATCCCAGGCATCCAGCCCCTATGTGGAGGAACGAGCGGCGACGATCACAGGGACAAAACCCTGTCCAGAATTTTATGGTTTTGTCCCTGTGGTTGCTTTGAGCCTTTTGAGACTTCGTTTCAGGCGCTGAACAAGCGCCGACTTCGGCTTGGTGAGCGCATGTTTTTGGATAGAGGACTTTCTCCAAACCTGCGGCAACGTCCAGGAATTGACCTTCGGGATCATCTGTCACCCGGTTCGTATTGATTTTCGGCTTGATGTCGTTCAATTCGCAAATCTGCATTATTGCCTTCGTGAAAACGTCATGCCAATGCAGTGCGTCGCGACCACCCTTGTGCTTAGTATTCTTCAACAATGCGGTGGTGACACGCGCCGCATGAGCAACGGTGCTTGCCTGCACCGCAAAACCCTCCAGAAAGATCTTGGCTTCCTCAATCGAACGATAGGAGGGGTTCTGGGCCACCGCTTTTGCCATGAGGTGAGCGACTTCAATATCAAGAGAACTTCGCAGTCCGGGTGTCAGCGCGCTCAAGGTTTCTGAAGCGAGTTCACAGCCTTGGGCAATCTCGATTCAAAAGTGCGCGCAACATCAATGCTCGACTGAGCGTAGGCTTCCTGTAGGAACAATCCAATGGCTCGCCCAAGCGTCTCCCGAAAACTTTCATTCTCGGACTTCCGATAGTGCGTTTAGGCCCAATCGGGCGATCATGGCTTCAAGCGCTGACATCGAGTTCATAGAGGGCCGAAAAGGCGTGACCAACCCTTGGGAGACGAGCCATTTCAAAGTGATGGTGTTCGAAATTCCGATGTAGCAACAGGCGTGTTGGCCGATATCCGAGGCGAATCAAAAACTGACAGTATCCGCGGCAGATGGGTATGTCCGTTCGGTGTCATTCGGGTCATTGTGGCAAATCTATTCGATCACCTGGTCTGCCTGCAGCAAGAACGACTCCGGGATGGCTATTCTGAGTTCATTCGCCGTCCTGAGATTGACCACCAGCTCAGAATCGTGTCGGTTGTTGTGCTGGAAGGTTGGCAGGTTTGCCCCGTTCAGAATCCTGTCGACATAGGCTGCCGATTGTCTCGTAATTTCGAGTACATTCGGGCCGTATGAAATAAGTGCCCCTCCCTCGGCCCAAGTGCCCCAGCCACCAACCACCGGTAGTTTTTTTGTCGTTCCGAAGCCGACTATGGGCGCTACACTCGCAACAGTCGGGCGCGACGACACGACATACAAAGCGTCGACGCCGACTTGCGTTAGCTGGTCGAAGGCACGATCCAGATCATCGGGCCCCCGCATTTCGACCGGATGAAGCTTAACTCCGCCAGAGCGAGTGCAGCCCGCTCTGCTTCGCGGAGTTCGTTGTCGAGGTGAATGGGATAGAAGAGGAACCCGACATTAGAGATATGCGGCACCGCCTGCTTGAGCAGAACGAGTTGCTTTGCGGCAAGTTCATCTTGCAAGAATGTGAACCCGGTTGCGTTGCCGCCAGGTCGCGCCAGCTTGCCACCAATCCGCTACGCACCGGATCCGAGCTGATTGCGAAAACGATCGGAATCTCTCGCGTCGCAGCATGAACATGACGGACGACGTCACCGCCGAGCGCAAGCAGTACATCTGGCTTGAGCTGCACAAGCTCCAATCCCAACATCGGCAATCGCTCGGGTCTACCATCTGCGTAACGATATTCGATTGTAATATTCTTCCCATCGACGTACCCGAGGTCGTGCAAGCCACGCCGAAAGGAACTCGATGTTCGGGTCTGTCTGCGGATTGCCGTAGAGCAGAACACCAAGACGCGGAACTTTCACTGCGCGCTGCGCGATGAGCGTCAACGGCCAAAGTGCTACCGTCGCAGCACCGGTCCGCAAGATGAGCTTACGACGATTTATATCTGCGCGCCTAGAACTCGCCAGCATGTCGAGTTTGGTTGCCGTTCTGGCAGGGAGCACCCTACCACTCTTAGATGCGATAACAAGCGCAAGGTCGAGATCTCAGCTTGGTCATTCGCCTCGCTATGAGGAGGTTCGAGCAATGTCCGCTTTGCCACCGTCAACGACCAGATAGCAGGAGTTGCGGCAAGTCGCTTTCGTGCATAAGCAGTCATAATTATTGTAACCGGCTCATGTATCGTTCGACTCGAATTTCGCACTGGATGTCGTCGACTTCGCAGCCGATCGCTTCGGATTTGCGTCCTCCCGCCGGCGCTATCGTTCACCAGCGCGCCAGGGCCAACTTTTCTGAGTTTGAACAAAATTTTCGCTGCGAAACTTGGTCTCAAAGAGGCGCTGGTTCTTATGGCTTGTATCCGGCGCCACAGTGACTGCAGCTTACTGCATTGCGACCTGCGTTCCATTCGCACCATTCAGTAGCCGCTTGAGATGAAAATTCCCGAGCTTGTCGCCAGGATAGTTGCCAATGTGCGCAGCGAACGCCGTGATAGTATTGGGGTCGGAGCATTCCAGAAGGCCGAATGCATTGTTGTAGCTCGCAGTAGCGGGATGGTGATGTTGCTCTGGAGTCAATGGCTCGAAGACGCGCATCGCGCTGCTCTTGCCGCGTAACAACAGATCGCCGATCGGCCGACCGTGGAAATGATCGATCTTCGACGCGAGATCCGCGCTTACGCATACCCGAGTGCCAAGTTGCTTATTTACGCCTTCCAATCGGGCCGCGACGTTGATGGTATCACCATAAGCAGAGTATTCGATGAAGCGGCCGCCGCCGAAATTTCCAACCATGGCAGCGCCGGAATGCGCACCAATCCGCGTCGCGCCGAGCGGGATACCCCTTTGCTGCCAGGTCTCCTGGAACGACGTCGCGAATTGATCCAATTCCAGCGCGCAAGCCGCGGCGCGGGCCGCATGGTCCAACTGATCACCCGGCGCGCCGAACAGCACGTGCAGCGCATCGCCGATAATCTTGGCAACGGTCCCATCATGCATGAAGATGATGTCCGTCATGCCCGTAAGATAATCGTTCAGCAGCGGGCTCAAGACTTCCTGTTCGAGAGACTTTACCAAGGTCGTAAATCCGGCGATGTTGGTGAAGATCGACGAAATCTCCCGGCGCTGTCCCGCCAGACTGATCGTATCTGTGTCGCTCGCAAGCCGCTGCGCCAGGTTTGGAGAAAAATATCGCGACAAGGATGCCTGCGCCCGCTCGGCCTCAGACTGACGTCGACGAGCCTCACGCATCTTCCCGATGTGCCGAATGGCCCTCGCGATGGTTGTCTCCAGATCGCCGAGATCGATGGGCTTGGTAAGAAAATCAAACGCTCCTCGATCTCATGGCCACCCGGATACTGGCCATATCGCTATAGGCTGACACGATAATTGTCGACAGCTTCATTTCGCTTTCTTGAAACTTCTCCAAAAGGGAAGGCCATCCATCCGCGGCATGTTGATGTCGCTAATCACTAAGTCAACGCCTGGATTGGCTTGCAGCATCGACAAGGCATCGACACCATCGCGCGCGAAAAGGAATGAAACGATACCATCTTTGATCTGACGCCGAAAGTTCTGTATCAGAAGGTTTTCGAGATCCGGCTCGTCGTCAACCACAAGAATCCTTGAGCAGATCATGCTGCACTGCCAATGCGGAATTCGATCTCATTGCGCAGCGCGCCAAAGTCGATTGGCTTGGTCAGCAACGCCTCGGGCACCGCCATCAAGCGCCTTACGCTTGGTCTCTGCGTCACCATATGCGGTGATCATGATAATTGGAACATCCGGCCTCGCAGTCTTGGCTTTAGGTAGCAATTCAAGCCCACTCATGCCCGGCATATTAATATCGGACAGGATCAATATGAGGGAGGCGCTGGCTGACTCGTGAATGCGCTGCAGGGCGTCCGTCGCGGACTGAGCGAAGATCATGACGAAACGGTCGGCGCGCAACTCGCGCCGGAATTGCTGGCGAAACAGCGCTTCGACGTCCGGTTCATCGTCAACAACAAGCACCAACAGGCTCACATCGACTTTCCTGATCGTCCGTAAGACGCCGCGTTGCGAGGCAGTGTAATCCTGAATTCAGTAAACTCACCCGCCCTGGTTTTCGACCTCGATCATTCCGCCATGCTGCTTCACGACGATGCTCGTGACTGATAGACAAACCGAGGCCGGTACCTTCTCCAGCCGGTTTCGTTGTAAAGAATGGGTTGAACATCTTAGCCTTGACCTCTGGCGGAATGCCGGTGCCATTATCGCGAATTCGGATTTCCACGCGATCGCCAAGATCATTGGTCGCAGCTAATAGCGTAGGTTCAAAACCGCTTTCTCCGTCCCCGTCGGTCTTGCGTTTGGTCGCAGCATAGAAGCCGTTCGCAGACAAGATTCAGAAATACCCGAGTCATTTCCTGAGGAAACAGATCAACCTCGCCGGCCGCCGGGTCGAATGCCTTCTCCAGCGTGATATTGAAGCCTTGCTTCTCAGCTCGGGCGCCGTGGTAGGCGAGGTTCAAGCTCTCCTCGACTATCGTATTGATGTCCACGGGGCGGTGTTCGCTGGAGCCGGTCCGGGAATGCAGCAACATGTTCTTGACGATCGAATTGGCGCGCTTCCCGTGTTGCACGATCTTTTCAAGATTGCCGCGCAGCATATCGGCAAGTTCGGTTACCTCCGCGGCGACTTTCGGTCGAGTTTCGCTTCTTTCACTGCGGTCTGGAGCTCATCAATCAATTCGGAGGATATTGATGAAAAATTATTCACGAAATTGAGAGGGTTCTTGATCTCATGCGCAATCCCGGCGGTAAGCTGTCCGAGTGACGCAAGTTTCTCTGTCTGTACCAATCGATCCTGCGCGGCTCGCAATTCGCTTAGCGATTTTGACAATTCTGCGGTGCGTTGCGCTACCTTCTGCTCCAGGCCGGCATAGGATTCTCTCAAGCCGTTTGGTCATTTCATTGAATTGGTCGGCGAGAGCCTCCAGTTCATCGCCTGTTTTAACCGAGATGCGATGCGAAAGATCGCCGCTGCCGATGCGCGACGCACCGGCTTGCAACGTCTGGATCGGGCCGGTCATACGGCGCGCCAGGAACATGCCGGCCAGCACGGCGAAGATCAGCGCGCCAACTAGGATCAGGGCCAAGCGCTGCAAAGAGGCATAGAGCGGCGCATAAGCCTCCTCGGCCGGTAGTTCGACGAACACTTGCCATCCCAGTTTGGGCACCGGCGCATGAGCCGTCAGTACGCTTTGCCCCTGGATGTTCTGAACGGCCTGGGCTTAGCTCGGCACCGACTCTGCCCGGACTCTCGCGCGCCGCTCTTACCTGCGCAAGGTTGGACATATCTGTGCGGCGCAACACAAGGCTGATATCAGGGTGCGCAATTAGCTTGCCTTGCCCGTCAACGACATAGGCTTGCCCTCGTTCGCCAACCTTGATGTGCGACACGACGTCCCAGATCAACTTGAGATCGACCTCGGCAACACTGACGCCAGCATCGCGGCGGGTCCCGGTGACGGCGAGCGTCATATAGGGCTCGGATTTACGTCTGAAAGTAGACCGTCCGTAATAGACCTTGTTGGCCACCGCATCCTCGAACTTCGGCTCCTGCGAATAGTCGGCGTTGCTGCCGATCACATCCATGGCGAGCCGCGACACCCGAAGGCGCTCCTTGCCTGTAGCGTCGATCTGCGACAGCTCAGTGATGGCGGGAACCTGGCGAAGGAGACGTAATGCATCGAAGCGACGCTGTTCGACGTTGCCGGTCGACCACGGCAGCTGCGCTGGTCCAGCCAAGTTGGCTTTCGATCTCGATGATGAACTGGCCAATCTTCGAGGACGCGGCCTCGGCCTGCTCGCGCTGGATGCGAACCAACGCGTTCTTATGCTCCCGATAGTAGAACCACACGTCGACGATCCGTCCGCTAGGAGAGCGAGGGTAACCACAGCCGCGAACAGAGCACACATACTCGGCGAAAAGCCGCCTACGGGTGCGGGAAGGCGCGGCCGGTTCGGCGCGAGAGCTGCATTGTCCGGCGCGTGGACGATGGTCATCGTAATTTCCGAACCACCGCGAAAAAAAGCGGGAACTGGGCCTATTTCAACCGCGCTCAGCACCTCAACAGAAGGCAAATCATCTGAGAGTACCAAAGTTGCCCCTCATTCGATAACCTCATTCGCGCGCTGTAAAAACACTCTCTGAGATCGTGACGCCAAGCCCGTTCGCAGTCCTGAGATTCTAAGATCATCTGGAACGCACTCGGGAAAGTCACCGGATAGTTCAGCGGGCTTCGCGCCCCTGAGAATCTGTCAACAAAGACGGCCGTCTCGCGCAGCATCGCATTGAAACTCAGCCGAATAGGACATCAAGCCGCCCATACGCGGCAAAGCGGCTGAACTGCCAATTGACGGCAGCCGATACTTGGAAGCGAGTTCAACGGCGGCTCTTGCTCACTAGACTGCCCTGGATAATTACGGCTTCAGCGCGCCCGGCGACCATGCTCGCGAAGGCCGCGTCCAACGGGTCCGCGGACTTGACCACTACCGGAGTTAGCTCCAAATTGACGATGTGCGCGACGCGAGCGATCTCTGCGAGGAAGGGTTGGGTAAAGGTGTCACCTGCATTCGCAAGCACTGCGAAGCGCAGCGCCGACGGCAGCAGTTCGCGAATGAGTTCCACCATCTTGCCTGCAACCTCCACCGCGCCCGCAGTCGTGCCCGTCAAATTCCCTCCGGGGCGTGCGTAGCTCTCGACAAGACCGGTTCCGACGGGATCGCCCGTAGCGCCGAAGACAACCGGTATAGGAATTTCCCGCGTGGCCCACTTGGCGGCGGTGGCGGCCGGCGTCTGGTAAGCGACGATGACATCGACCTTCGCCGCCACCAGTTCGGCCGCCTGTCGTGCCAGAAGTTCGGCGCTTCCGTCAGCGAGGCGGATGTCCAGCAGGAGGTTGCGGCCCTCGCTATAGCCAACCTGTAGCAGTCCGGCTCGCAACGCTATGAGGAACGTGTCGGGCGGCGGGTTGCCGAGCGCCAGCACGCCGAGCACCGCAATCTTTGCTTGTTGTGCGCGAGAATGCGGCGCCCACAGAAAAAGCGGTGCTGGAAGCAGCGCCCGCAAAAGCGAGAAAGCCGCGCCGGTTCATTCGATGATCTCGTCGGCGCGAGAAGCAATGCGGGCGCCACGTTGAGACCGAGCGCCTTGGCGGTCTTTAGGTTGATGGCCAGTTCAACCTTAGTGGCTTGTTGCACTGGCAGGTCGGTGGGCTTGTCGCCTTTAATAATGCGACCAGTGTAGACGCCAGCGAGGTGGTAGGTATCAGCGAGGTTTGTCCCGTAGCTAGCCAGGCCACCCGCGACGACAAATTCGCGAAATGGGGAAAGATTGCCGGCAAGGAATGGAGCAGGCTCAGCGCAGCAAGCCGACCGATATTGCTGATGAAAAGTAGATCTGCAACGATTACAAGCGCTCCAGCACCGCGTTCCTTCGCACTGGTGAAAACCTTGTCGAAATCGTGCGCGCCGTTGGCATGCAGGATAAGAAAATTCAATCTAGCCTGCGGGCCGCGGTCTCTATCTCCCGCATGTAGCCCTCTGTCGTTGCAAGATTGCTCGGATTGACAAGCAGCGCAATCGTCGTCGTTGCGGGGGTCAATTGATGGAGAATTTCTCAAGCCATTTTTGCGCCAATTGGAGATTTAAATTGATGACACCCGTGAGATTGCCACCGGACGATCGAGACTAGTCACGAAGCGAAGCTGATCGGGTCGGCACCTAGCATGAAGACGATCGGGACCGTTGTAGTCGCCGCCTCGGCTGCGCGCACAGCTGGCGATACTTCCGAGCGCAACACAAACGCTGACGGGCGATTGACCAAAGTCGGCGGCGATGGACGGGATCGATCGGTTGGCCGCCGTCGAACGATATTTCTCGACCATTACATGGCGACCTTCGACGTAGCCGGTTCCGCTCAAGCCCGTGCGAAAAGCGGCCACGTAGGTGGGCGGCCTCGTCTGGCGACGTATTCCTCAGAAACCGATCACCGGGTGTGCCGGCGGTCGTGCGCGTGCGACGAGCGGCGACGCTGCGACACGCTACCCAAAACACCAAGAAATTCTCGCCGCCGCACAGGCTTCTCCACGGTGGCATGGTGCGGCTCAAAGCGCTTGCTAGAGATCGAAGCGACCTTCACTATTCGAACATGCACGCCGGCCTGTGTCGCAATAGTAAACAGGGGGGGAAATTGACCCCATTGGCGGCAAATCTGCTATCGTCGGCATGGCAGGAGCCTCTGCGAACCGCGTGCCTTCGCGCCGTGAGAAAAAAGATTGTTATTCGATCACCTCATCGGTGGTAGCGAGTATAGTCGTAGGGACCACGAGTGTGAGTGACTTGCCGTCGAAGATTGATGACGAACTCGACCCCGGTCGGGAGCAAGACAGGGAACCGCGGTCGCCCGCCCTTAGAATGCGACCAGTGTAGACCCGGATCGCCGATAAGCATCGCTGATGCTGGCGCCGTAGCTCATCAAGCCCCCACCAGTAACGTAAATCGCGCCAGTGGTAATCGTCGGCACCGAGTGGCGTGCTGCAAGTGGAACGATCCGACCGCGCACGGTGTCAGAAAGGATCGCCGCAGACGATAAGCGTGTGACGCGCTGATGCGCGATGGATGTGAACACGTCGTCAATTTCTGCAGTTTCTGAAGCGCGTACAATACCCGCGCTGCCTACAAGGTCGCGCATCGCAGTCGACGATCACTGACCTGGCTTTGAACGCCTGCAGAATCTGCATCGACCAGCACCGCCACGAAGTCGGTCTTTGGAATGAGCTGACGTAAAAGCCGAAGACGCTTGGCGGCCAGCGGGCCGCAAAACTGACACCGGTTATGTCGCCACCCGGTCGGTCAAGGCTGGGCAGGATACCAGCTGGGACCGGATCGAAGCCGACGGTAAATACAATCGGAATCGACAGCTTGCCCTTTTGGCGGTGAGCGCCGCGGGCGGCTCAAAGGCCAGATCGCGGAAACGCGCTGCTTCATTAGATCTTTCATCGAAGGCGAGAGGCGCTCGTAACGGCCTTCCGCTCATCGCAACGCGATATGCATGTTCCGGCCTTCGGTGAATGCGTCCTCGAAGAAGCCGTTACGGAAGGCAGCAGAAGACCGATGTGACTCGCTGGGGATCGCGACTGAGAAACCCGATTACCGGTGTGGTCTGCTGTGTGCGTGCTGTGAGTGGCAATCCCGCAGCTGTACCTCCGAGTACACTCAGAAATTCCCGCCGCCTGATCATGTCTGTCCCCCAGGCTCAGGACCAGGCATCGGATCGCCTTAAGTGAGCATATCCGATAGGGCCTAGAACGGTCCCATGGCGTCCTGAACGGCCGCTGTTGGGTCATCAAGTCGCTTTGACCACGCCCTGTCATGCCGATCTTCAACTGATAGAGACGAATAGTGGATGTCTCGTCAATCAGAACATTGTGCAATTAACATCGCGCCGCTTCATCGATCACCTGTCAGCGTGGCGAGTAGCACGGTGGCACCGCGACGTGGAGCGATTTCGGCCGACGTAGAGGTCTTCACGATCAACTCGGAAGTCGTCGGCTGGTCTACCGGCAAATCGCCCGGCATCGCTCCTTTCAGAATTTTGTCCACGTACACGCTTGCCCTCCTGTGAGCCGAGGAAGGTTAGCGTCCGTAAGTCAAAAGAATTCCTGCCTCGCCATCACCGATTGTTCGAGACGGTGACAAGTTGATCCCTGAGTGCCGACTTCGCGATGATTCTCGTGTTAGCACTGACATGGCGGGTCTCCCAGAAGAGCGAGAGCCTTCGATCCGCTCTCTGGCTATACTTCCGAAGGCCAGATCAAAGTCTGAAGGAGTGTTGCCTCAAGCAACTGAATCCGAAGCCCAGCGACCGCGAGGTGATTCAACCTGACTCAACCGGAGCTTCTGGAAGTGCGCTATCTGGCTGGGTTCCAAAGGGACGGCCACGCGCGTCACGCTAGGAGTGATCTCTCTTCAACAAACTCCATCGTTGCCGGACAATATCAACGATCAGACCGTGGTCGTTCCAGCTCACACGCCCTCCAGGACGTGCGAGCGAAGCGACAAGCCCCGCGGCAACGGGATCACCGACACGAGCCATGACAATTGGGCATCCGTTTGTCACTTCTGCTCTGGCCGCCAAGTGGCCTGCGTCAGCGACGTAACGAGCACACCACCAAGGTGAACCAGCTCGGCCGCCAATCCTGCAGAAGCCCGAATCTTCCCATTCGCCCAGCGGGCTTCAATCAGGACATTTGTCCTTCAACGTAACGAAGCTCACGAACCCTGCCGAATCTGAATCGCCGAAGGGACCGAATTCGGCCGAGGTCCGAGAATGCCGACAATTGGAACTGGCGCGCTGCTTCGCATAGCATTGAGCGCCGATGCAACTGACGCACCACCTACAATCTAATAAGTCCCGCCGCCTATAAGTGGTCTCCAGGCTCAGGAGACTGAAATCATAACCGCTCCAATGTGACATTCTGGTAGTGGCTGAAATCAGGCTCGCTTTCGGCAACATGAGAGGTCGGCGATGTCCGCTTGTGCGGGGAAGAGACTAATGCAGTGCAGCAAGCACTTGCTCTTACTCGATCAGTTCGTCGGCCCGAGCTAGAAGGGACGACGACACCGTAAGGTCGAGCGCCTTGTCGAGCTTGAGGTTGATGACGAGTCGAACTTGGTCGGTTGCACAACCGGAAGGTCAGCCGGGTGGGCACCTTTGAGAATGCGACCGACGTAAATGCCATGCTGTCGGTACGTGTCCTCTAAGCCGACCCCGTAGCTGATCAGGCCGTCAGCTGCGACGAACTCACGAAACTGGTACATCGTGGGCATCGCAGACTGGAGCGCCAGCGTGACGATCTGTCCACGCCGGCCGTGGAAGTGGATCGGGGCCGACCAGGAGCGTGCCGGCCGTCGTCGGGGATAGCCCTGCGAAGGCAAGGTCGAAGTCACGTTCGGTACTGGCATTGAAAACGTGAACGTGTCGTCCGAGTACTTGACCACCTGCCCGCACCGGCCGTCGCGGTATCGGATTGCTCGGGTCGACGAGGTAGGCGATTGCATCGGCCCTGGGACCACTCGCTGAGCAGGTCGAGCCGTTCGCTTCCAATTCATTGGCGAAGAAAGTCACGCCGGCGGCATTTCCACCCGGTCGGCTGAGGCTGTCGACGAAACCGATCTCGACCGGATCCGAGCCTAGGCTGAATACGATCGGAATTGTCGTCGTCGCTGACTTTGCCGCGCGCACCGACGCGGGGCCGCCTGCCGGCGCAATGACATCAACTCCCCGGCGTACAAGATCGGCAGCCATGGCTGGGAGTTATCGGTTTGGTTCTCGGCCCATCGATATTCGATCGCGACGTTCCTACCTTCAACAAAGTCGGATTTGCTCAGGCCTTGAAGGAAGGCGGCCACCATGCGCGCGTATGGTTGGGGTAACCCGACGTGGAGAAACCCTATCACCGGCATTCCAGGCTGCTGCGCACGCGCAGCGAGCGGGCACGCGACCACCGCCCTACCAAGAAGCGCAATGAACTCTCGCCGCTTCATTCGATTACCTCGTCGGCGCGGGCAAGCAGCGTCGGCGGGACGGTGAGGTCAAGTGCCTTCGCTGTCTTCAGATTGATGGCAAGCTCGATGTTGGTCGGTTGTTCTATCGGGATGTCAGCCGGCTTGATGCCCCGAAGCACCTTGATCGCCATCCGCGCTCGTTGACGGAAAAGTTGAGGGAAGCGCGGACCATAGGCCATAAAGCCGCCCTCCTTGGCCATCTCTGGCCACTGATAAATAGTCGGCACGCGCACATCCGCCACCCGACTATAGATGATCTGGCGGTTGAGATAGAGCATCGGCGAGGATAGTACGTTCATCGCCTCGACACCTGATGCCCTTGCGTCGTTGATCGAGTTGGCGATTTCATCCGCCGCAGAGACGCTGACTACAGCTACCCCTGTTCCACGCGACCGAAACACATTCTGCAGCGCTTCAAGATGGCGCGCCGGTGTGATCGTGGCGTCTGCAAGTACTGCCGTTCGCTGTACGCCGGGCAAGGCCTCTATCAAGATTTCAAGTCGTTTGCCGTCGAGCTCCGGCGAAAGCAGGCTGACCCCGTGTAGCGTTGCCTCCGGGCCGTCCGATCGAAGCCGCAAAACCTGAAGCGACCATATCCTCAGTCATGGCCAGGATTGGAATTGTCAGGCTCGCTCGCTGGATGGCGCGGATCGCTAGGTCGCCGCCAGGTAGAACCACGTCAGGACGCGCGCTTACCAATGACGCGGCCAACTCAGAAATATGCTCGTTCCGTGCTTCGAACCCATCCGGCAGGACATGCAAATTCTGCCCCTCGACAAATCCATTGATACGTAGTTCATCAAGGAAAGCGACAACACCTGGGGAGTGCCGAGCAACCGGCACCAGAAAGGCAAGACGATACGTCCGCCCAGCTTCCTGCGCACGTGCCACGATCGGATACGCGACCGCAGGGCCAAGAATTGCAATGAATTCCCGCCGTCTCACTCGAGGCTCCTCCACTTTTACCGATCCAGAATACCAGATGAGCGGGTAAAGTCGCATGCTGCGATGCAATGGACGCGGTTCTTCCAGGTCCGTTTCGGGTCATTTACGACACTGACCCTCTGTCCACATGTCTGCTGCACGCCGAAAGCGATTGCCGAGCGGACGTTCTGAGTTCTGCCCTCTGTGGCGACATTCGCACTGCAGCAAGCCTTGAGAGATTAGCGGGTGTCAATCTGCTGGAGCGGCGCTCCAGCAACGTTTACTAAGCGTAGCGTCTTTAATCTCGCGCGGTCACGCCGCGTGTTCGACCCTGAAGTCGATTTCTCCCCGTAAGGAATTAAAGTCTATCGGCTTAGTAAGTGCTCGCGACATGGCGGTGCGGGCCTGTCCCTCGGCCAGATGCGGCCAGCTGATTGAGTGCGCGCCAGGACCTGTCGCTGGCGTGGATGACGAGTTGCATGAAGAGGGATAGCTTGCGCGCGAATCTCGCGATCTTGCCCAGAAACATAGGCTCGTTCAGCGCTTCTGTCTCACCATCCGATATCTCACCCAAACTTGTCTCACTTCAACAGACCAACTTTGACACCGCTATTGTTTCGTCGATGTCCGCTTCGATCCGTTTACGACCAAATTGATGCGGTGCTACGGACAACCAAACATCTAGGCCATCGCCATGATTACGTGTGCCTGGATTTTGGCAGAAACTTCGCCGCTGCCGTGTTTGCTCGTAATCACGAATGCGGCGTAGTCAGTTGCGGCTTCAAGTTTTCTGGCGTCTCTGGCCTCGATTTCGTTGCGAAGGGGGATTCCCTGACAATAGGCAATGGCAGGATGGCGCGGCGAGGACGCGCGACTTTGTTCGGCCCTTGTCTCGATCTCGACACGGGAGAACCCGGCTTTCGCCAACTCGCTGCGGATCAGCCCCGTATCGTGATAGCCGTGCGGCGTGCGTGCCAGAAATCGTGGCGGATCGTTTGGGAAAACCTTTGCGAGAGCGTTTGTCACTTCATCCGCGAAAACATTCTCCTCGAGGCGGTCCCATACGTTGAACAAAAAACATCCTCCGGACTTCAGTACTCGCTTCGCTTCGCGGTAGCCAGATGAGCGGTCGGAAAAGAACATCACGCCGAACTGGCAACAAACGAGATCGAAAGTCGCATTCTCAAACGGCAGCGCGAGAGCATCCGCTTGGCGCCATTTGATCCGAGTGTCGGGAGGTTGTCGCGATGCGGCGTAGTCAACCATCGGCTGGTTAAGGTCGCTTACGATATAGCTTGCTCCCCGGGCAGTCTTGGCGCCAAGGCGCGGGTGACAACGCCGCTGCCCGCTGCGGTTTCCAAAACGGCGCTTGGCGCCAAGGATGCTGCGCGCCGTGCAATATCCGCGGCGTACGGCTCGAAAATCAACGGCACCATATAGCGGTCGTAGTTTTCCGGAATGGAGCCAGCAAAAACCTTATCGGTTTCAGACATCCCTTGTCTCCCGTCGCGGTTAATGGCTCACTCGTACCTACATATCATCTTGGCCTTGTAGCTTTGTGTCGATACTTTTGGCTGGCGGCGCGCCGCGATATAAATCCGTAGCCGCCATCATCGCGCGATCGTTCCACCATGCCTACTCGCCCCTGAGTTAGCCGCACGAGGGGATGAACATGTCTCCGAGTTCGCAATCATAGCGGTGCACGTCGGCCGAAATTGGGCCGACCATGCAAACCACGGCGATTAATCACTCGAAAAAATCTGGAAAACACTTCGTGATCGGTGGGGCGAAGAGCGGCCCGAATTTGATGGGAACGAATACTGATGGCGCGCAGGCCAGAATAGTCCGAGACCAACAACTGCTGCTTTCTGATACGGCCTGCCTCGGGTTGTCAGTAGCAATATTGGATGCCATGCTTCTTCCGCGCAAGTGGACAGACGGCCATGCTAAGAATTGCAGCGCAATGTCTGATGTTCGCAACCTTTTGTGTTGGCTCGAACGCGTCTGCATCGAGCTTGGATGGTAAAGAGGAATATCTATCGAATTGCGCAGTGTGCCACGGCATTAATGGGAAGGGGAAAGGCCCGCTGAGCAAAACGCTGAAGCCAAAACCCGCCGATTTGACGACAGTAGCGAAGAGAAACAACGGTGTATTTTTGAAAACCGCTGTTCATGAGATGATTGATGGGCGCAAGTCGCCCAGATCACACCGCCTCAGCGAGATGCCAATTTGGGGATGCCGACATGGGGCCCCACCTGATAAACGAAAGAAAGCGCCTAAACAGGATGAGTTTGACAGGCTTCTCGACCTGCCGTGCCCTCCCGAGGCCGACATTCAGAATTGAATACAGGCGATTGTCGAGTATCTGAGCCAAATTCAGATGAAATGAATCGAGCGTGTACTCATAAGTCCGCGATGTCCGCTTAACAACGGCGCGCCGATGCTGAAATTGCACGAGTTGCGAGAGGAGCCAACATCGGAATTTACTCCAAGATTTTCCAATATGAGTCCTTGCGGATCACCTTCCCATTGCAAAACGTGTAGAAATCACAACCATGGACCTCCTGTCTCGTTCCCTCGCGGGTGGTGCCTGAGAGGGTCCATTTTGAGATGCCAGTATCGGATGTCGAATCCACAAAATGCTCATCGTTGCTGTAGTGGACGTCAGGCAGACCTTCAAAGCGTGTTGCCAGTGCTTCTCGTACGTTCCGCTTGCCCTCGAAACGAGAACCCCACGGCTTGCTCCCCCTCGGCATCTCCAAGACACAATCGTCAGAAAATAACGCCATGATGCGATCAAGATCGTGGGCATTAAAAGCCGCACATAGCTCAGTCAGTATCGATCGAATGTCCATCGCCTCGGCTCCGCCCCGTCGGGGAATTGACATTGCTCGTGCGCGTTCGATGCCGGAAGTCAGTCAATCGCTACAGAAGCGGGATGTCCGCGTTACGTCTGCTTGTCCCAGATAGCGACACTAGGCCGTGAACCCATAAATCTGTCGGGCGGACGGCTTGCGAGAGTCCGCTATGCCCCGATAGCGATAGGATTCCGTATCGCGCCGAAACGACGCGATGGGCCAATAGCGGCATCGGTGGCGGATGGTCACGCTTTCCGAGCGATCAATTCGACTGGTGCGATGCGGCCGTTGGATATGTTTTGGATCATGTTTTGCACCTTGTCCGGGGTGTTCCTGCCCATCAAAATGTGAAGTCCGAGAGGTGGTGGACCCCCGGCTGCTGCGGTTCTGGCGCGTAAATGGTCAAAGAACGCTAGCGCAAAGTCACGTCGGTTACGTTCGGCAGTAACTGAAAAGCCCGCTTTTTTCAGCGCCTCACGGTATTGAGCAGGCTTTGCCAACGCACTAGATGCGGCCGTTGTTGCCCACGGGGCAGGATACGTAAGCTCGCCGTCGTCAATCCTCATGACGTCATAGATTCCGAAGAGCGAGTTCGATCGTAATACACGGCTAACCTCCAAACAAAGCTTCGCTTTGTCGTCGATATTCATGCCGACATGCAACATGTATGCGCGGTCGAAAGCGCCATCGGCAAAGGGCATGGCAAGCGCACTTCCTTGATGCAAGGAAATGAGCCTATCTAACCCTACCCACACGCAGACCACCTTTGCGGTCTCGATGTATTCGGGTGTCAAATCAATTCCAGTAACGTGACAGCCGTAACGGTTGGCGACGAAGCGTGCGGCTCCTCCAAGTCCACATCCAACATCGAGTACTTGTTTTTCGGGACTAAGGTCGAGTTGGCTCAAGAAATCTTCGGATGCCTGACGACCACCGATATGAAACTCATCCACAGGCGCGAGATCATCGACGGTTACGGATTTGACCGTCTTGCCAAGAAACTTGATCCCACCTTGGATCGCAGCAACTAAGTTGCTATGTGTGTAGTGTTTGGAAACATCCTGTTGAGTTGGTATGTCTGCCTCCTTAACAAGTTTGGGCGCCAGATTACCAGCCGTTGAGACCAGCTTCCAATCCCTTGCGATCAGCGGTGGTGTCCTGCGACGCCAATGTCCGCTAATGGGTCAGATTCGGACGTGCAGCCAGTTGCTGATTGAGTTCGGTTCACTCCCATAAGCGGACGTGACAACGTGGCTGGCGTCTTTTGCCAGCGGATTTTGGGCGACTACCCTAACTTCCATGAAGCGGGTTAAGGCTCACGCAGCAGCCAAATCAGCGGCCAGTGTTTTAACACTAGCCGCAGCCACGATGGTCACCACATGAGCACTCCAGTTGTCGAGTGCAGCCTTCCGTTCAGCCAGGAACTCGTGCCGTTGATATACCGCGGCGACCCCAGAGATCGTACCCGATTGGTGATTGAGGATCTTGTCCGCCACATGAGGCGGAACGCCCATACGGGCCATTCCCGAAACAATCGTCCGACGCAGATCGTGCAGCCGCCAGCCGCGGATACCGCAGAGTTCGTCTAACGTCCTTTTCGCCTTTCCGAACGATTGAAAGGGCTTCGATCCAGACGTCGCGAACACATAATCGCTTGTCCGTTCGCATCCTGCGATGACGGCCCAGGCCGGCTCCGAAACATGAACGATGTGAGCCTTGCCATTCTTGCTCCGCTCCGCGGGGATACGCCACGACTTGGAATCTTGATCCAGTTCATTCCAAGTCAGTTGGGCTACTTCCTCGCGACGCTGACCGGTCAGTGCGAGAAACTCGACGATTCTACCAAACGGCCCGGGCAATTGCCGGGCGCCCAGAATGATCGCGGCAAGTTCGTTATCGGTCAGCACGCGATCACGACTGGATTCTCGCCAATTCGAAGGAATTCCTTCAGCCGGCGAACTATCGATAACGGCGCGGCCAACGCACCACCGGAAAAGTGTTTTCAGCACTTTGAGCAGTCTGTAACCGGCATGAGGGCTTCGTTGAGATACTTCGCTCACCAGTTCAATGACATCGCGCTTCTTGATCTCGTGAATGCTCTTGGTCCCCCAATGCGAAAGCACATCTCGACGCAGCAGGTTGGAAACCTTCCTTACGGACCTGATCTTGGAAACGCGCTCCCGAATGAAGGTTTCGACAAGATCATCCATCCGGTCAACCACCAGCCGGCGACGTAATTGCTTTTTCTCCTGGGCCGGATCTCGTCCATCCAGGCGCGCGGCAAAGATCTTTTGGGCTTGCGCCCGTGCCATGGCCAGCGTGACGCGACCGTAAGGACCGATCGTATACTTGCGCACTCGCGAGCCGACACCCGCCAATCGATACATCACCAAAAAGACCTTCCGGCCTTTCGGGGTAACCTTCACGCCGAAGCCGGGTAGCCCCTTATCCCAATAGACGTTGTCCTTCTTCAGGACGGGCAATTTGTCGATGGCCAACTTGGTCAGGTGAATTCGCGGAATCGCAACCTCCCACGGGTGCTACCTCGTCCTCAAATAGGTAGCTCAAAGCGGGAAATCAGACGACAAACGGTGATCGTCTGTCCACAAGTTTGCTTGCAAAACAGCATCTAGATCAACGTTGAGGTACCGAGAGGAACGAAAAAGAAAACCAACCCCGGGTCCGCCCGGGTGCGGGGTTACGAGCCCCGCGCGCAGGCGCCGCACTCACCCCCGTGCGGCACGTCTGCAGAACGTCCCTCGCTCGGGTGAGCGGGGATAGGACTATATTGCTATAGGAATATTGTCAAGGCTATTTGACAAATGGCGGGCGCGCCGCCATCTTGATATCAAGTTGATATCATCCACTTGCGCACATGGAGCGCGACATGGTCGATATTCTGGTGCGAAACGTGGATCAGGCGACCGCCGACCGCCTGAAGGAAAAGGCCAAGGCACAAGGCAAGTCCGTGAGCGATCTCGCCCGCGAGGCGCTGACCGCCGCCGCAAAGCCGAGCAAGGCAGAGGCCTGGGCGGAAATCGACCGCATCCGGGCGAAAATCGGAAAGGTATCCGGCGATTCCACCGCCGATATCCGCGAGTGGCGTGACAACGACGAGCGCTACCGTTGACGCTTGTCGTCGATGCCAGCGTCGTTGCGAAGTGGGTACTCCGTGAAAGCGGTTCGGATCGCGCGCGCGCGCTGCGAAGCCAGAGCGGATTGATCGCACCATCTCTCGTGGCCACTGAAAGTCGGCAATGCATTCTGGAAGGCGGCGCGGCGTGGCGACATCGCGCGCGACGATCGCGATTGCGGCGCTCCGGTCCATCCTTGGACCCTTCGATAGCCTCGTTCCGAACGAAGAACTTCACCACGGGCGCTCGAACTCGCCATCGACCTGCGGCATCCGATAAACGATTGCTTCTATATGGCGCTTGCCGAGCGGGAAGCCGCGACGCTTGTCACCGCGGACAGACGGATGCTGGCGGTGGCGAAGAAGGCAAATGTGAAGGTGCGAGAACTCTAACGACCGCGCCCGCGCAGCCCGCCTCACTTCACCGCAATCAGCTCGACGTCGAAAATCAGCGTCGCGTTCGGCGGAATGTCGGGCGGCGATCCCTGCGCGCCATAGCCGAGTTCGGGCGGGACGATGAGCGTGCGCTTGCCGCCGGTCTTCATGGTCATCACGCCCTCGTCCCAGCCGCGGATCACCTGTCCCTGCCCGGGCTTGAACTCGAACGGCCGGCCCTTGTCGACCGAGGAATCGAATTTCTTGCCCTTGTTGCCATCGGTGTAGAGCCAGCCGGTGTAATGCACGACCGCGGTCTGACCGCGCCGCGGCGCGCGGCCGGTGCCGGGCAATGTGTCGGCATATTGCAGGCCGGACGGCGTGGTCGTCATTTGCGGCAGCGGCGGCTGCGGAGGCGCCGTGTCGGTGCTGGCGCAGCCGGCCATGCCGAGCAACACGACGAAGCCGGCTATCGCGATGGCGGCGCGGGAGACTTCGCATGAAATGCACCTGTGCAGACGATTTGCGGTTCGAGCAGCGAACCGGCTTAGCGCAAATGCAAATCGCCGAACAGACCTCACCCCTGGCCTGTTGCGATACCGCCAGCGGCCGCGACGAGCGGCGTCTATGGCTGCCCCGGCGCCCTCGGCTGGAACGGACGCACGGTAACCGTCGGACCGGAGATTGACACTGCCCTTCTCTGCGGATCGGTGCGCGCCAGATATTGCTCGCGTGGCTCGGTCAGACAATTGAGCTGTGCCTTCTGCGCGGCGCTCAATTGCGGCAGCGCCGCATCGGCAATGCGCCCGCCTCGTCGCGCCTTCCAATCGTGGAGCTTTTGTGCGAGCGGCCAAATCTGGTGTTGTCCGAGCGGATTGTTGTGCAAGGCGTTGAATGCGATGGTGCGCTCCTGCGGATCGCAGCTTGTCGATCCGCCATAGGCCATCGCCGGCGCCCGAAGCGCGCCGAGAATTTCGCCGCTCTCCACGACATTCTCGATTTCCAGTCCCCTCACGTTGCGCTCGCGGCGCTCGCGATCGACGCTGCTCCAGGCGCTGACGGGCGAAGTGTTGAAGGTGACGACCTTGCTGATATAGGAATTCTGATAGGCCGCGTGGCGTGCCAGCCCGCCGCCAAGCGAATGGCCGACGGCGACGAAGCGCGCATTTCTGCAACCGAGGTCCCTCACTTCCTTGACCCAGTTGTCGATGTTGACGCGGACCTGTTCATAGTGATCGGCGCCGACGCCAGGCACGAGAATCTTCACGAAAACGCTGATCGGGTTGATATTCGAAAAGAGCGAGCCTGCGACTCCTCCTTGCGTGCCGCGAAACGCGATCACCACTTCGCTGCAATAGCCCTTGGCTCGGCTGGCTCGCCGCTTCCAGAACTGAACCCCCAGTCCATTCCAGGCTCCGCAATTGGGGTTGTCCGCCGGACATTGCCGGCCTTCCTTGGCATGCGTGAGATTCCAGATCTGACCGCCGACCGCGACCCGCGTGCTGCTGCGCAGCGCCTTCGGCATCAGCGCTTCGTCTTGCGGCTGGACGCTGCTGGTGAGCTGCCACCTGCCATTTTCCTTTCTCGCTGTGTCGTAGGAGCGGCCGGAAAGAACCGCGTAACCGAGATATCGCGACGCAAGTCGCGAAGCGTCATAAGGCGCGGCTTGGCCGGCTCCGAGTGTGACCCAGGCGCGGTTCTCTGTCGGGATTTGAGCGGTCTGAGCCGCGGCTGGAATACTCGCCAGCAAGGCGCAGCCGAAAAATGCGAGCCTCACGAAACCGGAACGGGGCTCAATCGTCAGTGTGGAAATATTCTGTGCGAAAGCAGCCTGCACGGTAGCCTCCCACGCCATACAGCCATGGCGTGCATGTTACCGATGGAGACAACCGGAGACAACCCGCGACAGATCGCTAAAGCGGCAAATTATCGTGCTTCCTTGCCGGCATCTCGACCTGCTTGGTGCGCAGCATCGCCAGCGCCCGCGCGATCCGCTTTCGCGTCGAATGCGGCATGATCACGTCGTCGATATAGCCGCGCTCGGCGGCGACGAAGGGCGACAGAAACCGCTCCTCATATTCCTTGGTGCGCGCGGCGATCTTGTCGGCGTCGCCGATATCGGCGCGGAAGATGATCTCCACCGCGCCCTTCGCCCCCATCACCGCGATCTGCGCGGTCGGCCAGGCATAATTGAGATCGCCGCCGACATGCTTGCGACGCCATCACGTCATAGGCGCCGCCGAAGGCCTTGCGGGTGATGACGGTGACCAGCGGCACCGTCGCCTGCGAATAGGCGAACAGCAGCTTGGCGCCATGCTTGATCAGCCCGCCATATTCCTGCGCCGTGCCCGGCAGAAATCCCGGCACGTCGACGCAGCGTGACGATCGGAATCTCGAAGGCGTCGCAGAAGCGCACGAAGCGCGCGGCCTTGCGTGACGCATCGCTGTCGAGCACGCCGGCCAGCACCATCGGCTGGTTGGCGACAAAGCCGACGCTGCGCCCCGCCACGCGGCCGAAGCCGGTCACCATGTTCTTGGCAAAGGTCGGCGAGATTTCGAAAAAGTCGCCCTCGTCCACGACCTTCAGGATCAGCTCCTTCATGTCATAGGGCTTGTTCGGATTGTCCGGGATCAGCGTATCGAGCGAAAAGTCCTGCCGGTCCGGATCGTCGAGCGTCGGCCATTCCGGCGCGCCCGACTTGCAATTCGACGGCAGGAAGTCGATCAGCCGGCGCATCTGCAGCAGGCATCTCGACATCGTTCTCGAACGCGCCGTCGGCGACCGAGATCTTGGTGGTGTGCACCGAGGCGCCGCCGAGTTCTTCCGCGGTCACCACCTCGTTGGTCACGGTCTTCACCACGTCCGGGCCGGTGACGAACATGTAGCTCGTGTCGCGCACCATGAAGATGAAATCGGTCATCGCCGGCGAATAGACGTCGCCGCCGGCGCAGGGGCCCATGATGACGCTGATCTGCGGGATCACGCCGGAGGCGATCACGTTGCGCTTGAACACCTCGCCATAGCCGCCGAGCGCCGCCACCCCTTCCTGGATGCGGGCGCCGCCGGCATCGAACAGGCCGATGATCGGCGCGCGCGCCTTCAGCGCCATGTCCTGCACCTTGACGATCTTCTGGGCATGGGTCTCGGACAGCGAGCCGCCGAACACCGTGAAGTCCTTGGAGAACAGGAACACGGTGCGGCCGTTGACCGTGCCCCAGCCGGTGACCACGCCGTCGCCCGGGATTTTCTGCTTCTCCATGCCGAACTCGTTGGAGCGGTGCTCGACGAACATGTCGAATTCCTCGAACGAGCCCTTGTCGAGCAGAAGCTCGATGCGCTCGCGCGCGGTCAGCTTGCCGCGCTTGTGCTGCGCGTCGATGCGGGTCTGGCCGCCGCCCTGCTTGGCGTCGCCGCGGCGGATGTCGAGCTTCTCGATGATGTCTTTCATGGTGCCCCGTGCCCGAAAATCGGCGGGACAAGGGATAGCACGGGCCGGGAACGGGCGTCACGCGCGGGTCGCCTAGCATTCACCTCTCCCTGGACGACTCTAGTCCATCAGCGCAAGCCGGTGTCCCGGGCCGACCGAATAGGTGAAGGACGTGAGCATCTCCTTCGCGCCCTGCCGGTTCGGCCGATCGGCGAGAATGCAGCCGGCAAAGGTCGGCATTGCGGCTCCGTCGTTATCGAGCTGTGCCAGGGCGGTCTCGGTGATGGCGCGGCAAAGCCTGCGGCCGAACGGGCGCAGCCAGGGGTCGCCCTGCGCGACGCTGACGCTGACCAGCATGCGATACCGGTTGCCCGCGGCGCCAGGTGACGACACAGGCCGCACCCTTGCGCAGTCCGATCAGGAGGCCTGCGCCGCCGAGGCCGAGACCGGACGGCAGATGGATGCATTCGCCGATCGACCAGTCCTGATCGGTGAACGAGGTCCAGCGCTGCGGAAGCGCTTTGCCGAAGCGGCCGCGGATGCGCATCGGCCAGCGTACGGTCGACGCGCTTGAGATCCTGGTCCGGCGCCAGACGGAACGGAAATGCGGCATGTCCGTTGCCCGGCCGCGCCGGCCGATCATGAACATGCCGATCACGTCCCTGAATTTCTGCGCCAACGCTTCGTTCGTGGATGGTCTTGCCGTCCTGTTCGACCCGCACACGGGCGCCGGGAAATTCCAGCGAGACATTGGTGCGCTCGCCGTGCTGCTCCTTCATCTCCTTTGCCAGCGCATTGAATTTCACAAGCGACGTCGACACATTGACGCCAAGCGCCTCGTCCCGCACGAAGTCCGAACGCGGCGTCTGCCAGTCGTGCACAAGCTCGGCCCAGGCCGCTGCGCAGAGCACCACCGCAGCAACTGCAATCCCGACATATTTCAAGACCGGCTGCACGGCGCTTTGCCCTGATCTACCCAGGGTTGCGATTATGCGTGCGAAGGCTTACCAAAAGGTGATGCGGTTCTCTGCAATTGCCGCCGTCGCGCCGGCCTTTACGCGGCCGCGACGTTCGTTGCGGACGCCTTGTTGAACGCCCGCAGGCCCATCGCAATCGCGATCAGGATCACGCCGGCCAGCAGCACCGAGATCGCATTGGCGCCCAGGATCGAGAACCACTGGGTATAGAAATGGATGCCGCCGAAGATGGCGGCGATATTGACCACCCAGCGCCGGCCGCTTTTCACGCCCCAGACCCCGACCGCGATCAGCGCCACGGCCCAGCCGATCGAGAACACATAATCCGGAATCACCGCGCCGCGGGCGGTGAATTCCGGTCCGCCGGTGATGTCGTTCTGCGTCCAGTAGCGCCAGAGCCGCAGCCGGTCGCCCCAGAGCGAGCCGATCCAGAAGCCGAAATTGACCAGCACCAGGCAGGTGCGCGCAGCCGCGATCGCGATCCGCTCGTAGTCGGCCCTGCACCCGCAGCGAGATCAGATAGAGCACCAGCGCCAGCGCGGAGAACAGCAATGATGGTGACCGCGGGCTCCTGGATCGACAGCGAATACACCGCGTGCACATAGCCGGTGCGGGCGCCGAGACTTCCCGCCAGCGACAGCACCGACAACGCCGCCATCAGGCTCGAACGCGCCAGGATCGCGGTCAGCGCGAAGATCGCGGTGACCAGCAGCGCCACCCGCAGCGAGCCGCTGATCGAGAATGAACAGGCCGGCGGCGCCGGTGAGCCCGCCGATCACGATCAGCGTCTGCGACAGCAGCCGCCAGACCTCGCCCTGCAGGAGCAGCAGCGAAAGCCCGAGCGCGAACGCCACCGCGCCGATCCCCGCCGCCGATAGCGGCGTGAAGCTGAAGGCGGTGAGCAGGAACGCGACCGCGCCCGCGCTTGCCGCGATCACGCCGAAGCCGGTCAGGATGTTGAGCCCGAGATTGCCGGTCTCGTGCGCGGCCAGCGCCTTCAGCCGCTCGGCATCGGCCGGAGTGATCTTGCCCTGTTCGAGCAGCTTGGACAGGTCGAGGGTGACTTTCATGACGATGCTCAGCGCCGCCTCAATTCGCCGATGCGGCTGTCATAGGCGCGCGCGATGCAGGCGGCATCGGTGCAGACGTTGCGAACGCGGATCCAGGCGCGCTGGGTCTCGGCCACGCCCGGCCGCGCCCGCGCCTGCCTGTAGACCGCATCGAGCCGCCGGTCGCGCTCGGCGAGCGCCGGGTCGGCGCAGATCATGCGCTCCACATTCGACAGCGGGCCGCTGCAGGCGAAGCTCGGCGCCACATTCGCCGAAGCCGCGCGCGTCGCCGGTTCGGAAAGGATCGCGACCTGCGGCGCCGCCCCGCCCTGCAATTGCGCAAGCCGCGCATCATAGGCGCGCGCGATGCAGCCGGAATCGGTCGCGCAGGCATTGCGCCGCCTGATCCATTCGCGCTGGCGATCGCGCAACGCAATGCGCTCGGACTGCGACAGCCGGTCGGCGATCCGGTAATAGGTTTCCGACAGGATGCGATCGCGCGAGGCGAGCGCGGCATCGCCGCAAATCGTGCGCTCGACCGGTTGCGTATCGGTCCGGCAATCGAAGCTCGGCTGGAAATTCAGCGCGACGGTCTGTTGCGGCTGGGCCTGCGGCGGACTTGCGAAAGTCTGCGCCGGTGGCTGGCGCGCCTCGAGGGCCTCGAGCTTCTCGCGCGCGATCGAGGCGAAGGTCGCGTTCGCACCGAAGCGGTCGAGATATTCGCGCAGCAAGGCCGGCGACGTCGAGTCCTGGATCGAATTCCAGAATGCCAGTTCGAGGTCGCGCACGGCGCCCGGATCCTTCGCACCGGCCCTGGGCGGCGCGAAATAGAATGGCGGGCCGGACAATTCGTCGTAATAGGCCGGCCGCTGCTCGTGCCGCACGGTTGCGGCCAGCGCCTCGACGTCTTCGCGCACCTCGCGCGCCAGATCGGTGATGGCCTTGCCCTCGACCGCCATCTTGCGCAACAGCATGCGGGTATAGACCGAGGTCGGCTCGCGGTCGCGATCGTCCAGCCGGTCGGCCGCGGTCTGTCCGAAGCCGGCCGAGAACAGAATGAAGAAACCGCCCCTCCCCTTGGCCGGCCTTCGTCCCGGCTCCACCAGCCCGCCACTGCGGCCGATCGAGCGCGTGCCGCTCTGCGCATAGGGGTTATCGCGGCAGGCATCGACAATGGCGATCTGCACATTCGAGCCGGTCGCGCGGATGCGCTCGATCATCGGCATCAGCGCGAAGGTCTCAAGCTTGAGTCCCTCCTTGTCGATCTTGTCCGGCCGCGGCGCGTCGACCGGCAGGAGATAATTCTCGCCGTCGAGCGCAACGCCATGACCCGAATAATGAACCAGCGCGACGTCGCCCTCCTTCAGCTTCTGGGCGAAGGCCGAAATCCCGGTGTTGAAGCCCGCCCGATCCGGATCGGTCAGAAGATCGACCTCGAAGCCGAGCTTCTCCAGCGCGGCTTTCATGGCGCGCGCGTCGCCGACCGCCTTTTGCAGCTTCGATACGTTGCGATAATCGTCGACGCCGATCACCAGCGCGCGCCTCGTCTGCGCGAGCGACGGCTGCGCCAACGCGATCGAAAGCGCTATCAATGCGAGCCATCCGGTCAGTCTGCGGGACATGACGCAAATGTCCTACAAACCGGCTTTGCTATCAACCGTGCCGCGCGCGAGAAATCGGTGCCTGAAAGGCCGTCAGAACAGCCGGCTCCACGGATGCTGTGCCGGACACGATTGCGGATGGGAGCGCAGGAAATGGTGCAATACATGCAGCAGATGCCGCACATGCGCCGTGTCGCCGCGCGTGCGCGCGGTCCGGATGTCGTCCACGATCATGCCGCGAATGACATCGCCGCCGCCGGGAGTCGTCTCCAAATATTTCGCAAGCCCGCAGGCGACCGCTTCGGGAATATGTTCGTGCTCGGCGATCGCGAGAATTTCTTCTTCCGTCAGACCGCTGAAGGCAATGCAATCCTCAAGACTGATCATGATCGAACTCTCGCTGCACGAGACGAGATCATTTTACAGGCTATTGCCTGAGATGGGGTGGACCGTTTGATCTGCCTCAAGCCCGCCGCTCGCCCTGTCGCGAAGACTACCGCAGTTTTCCCGAAGTCCGAAGCAGGAAGGTCAGCACCTCGGCCACCGCCCGGTACAGGCTTTCCGGGATTTCCCGATCGATCGGGATGCGCGACAAAGCCTCGGCCAATGCCGGATTGTCGGTGAGCGGCACCCCGTTCGCCTGCGCGGTTTCCACGATGCGCTGCGCCACCTCCCCGCGCCCGACCGCCGATAACTCGGGGAGCGCAAGGCGCCTCGTATTTCATCGCGACCGCGACCTTGCGCTCGCTCACGAGACGCGGTCCACAAACAGGCCCGCGGGCGCAGGCTCATGAGCCGGAATTCCGCTGCGGCAATGCAGGTCGCCCGGCTCGAGCGCAGCCTGCGCAAGCTGGGACTGCAAGGCCGGCAGATCGTTGCGCAGCGCGCGCGCGCTCGCCTCGCGCTCGGCGAACATCGTCACATGGGTACGGCCGTCGACCTGCGCGACGCTGGCCCGCACCGGCCCCAGCGGTTCGATGTCGATGGCCAGATTGATGCGCCAGGAAGGGCTGCGGATGCCCTCGCCTTCTTCCCGCTGCCGATCGTGCTCGACCTGTTGCTCGACCTGGAGCTGGATGACGGCATGGCCCTGCGGTGTGGCTATCGGAATATCGACCACCAGCCGCTGCGGCATATCGCTTTGACGCGACGGACCGGAATCCGGCAGGGAGGCGAACTGCAGCAGCGTCGTGCGCGCGAGCGCGGCATCGGTCTCGGCCAGCAGCTTCGCGCCCACATCGTTGCCATCGAGCATGGCAATGGACGGCAGCGCCGGTGGCTGTGCGGTCGGAAGTGCGCTCCGGTGCGGCGGCGGCAAGGATGCGGCGAGCCCGGGAGCTTTCGCGGTGGAAATCGTCGTCTGCAGGGCGGTCCGCAGCGACAGCAAAGCCGCTTTCAGGTCGCCCGATCCGGGCCGCCCCGAAGCCAGCGTGGCTTCCAGAAACAATCCGGAATTCAGCACCGCGCTTTCGATCGCCTTGCCGCCGAGCGCGGTGCCATCAAGCCGGAAGGAGAGCAAGGTCTGCGCGGCCTCCCGCACCGCCTGCGGCAGATCGGGCCGCGCCAGCGCCGCGGACAGGTCTGCCAGCAGCGGCGCCATGCCGCCCTGGGCCGAGGCGAGCCGCGTCAGGATCACGGAGGCCGCGCTTGCGCCTCCCTGGCCCGCCACGACGGTCGCGGAGGGCAAGGCGCGCCCGCATTCGCCGTATTGCGCGCTGCGAATAGCTCCCCCGACAAAGTTCCCTGCAAGGGAACCAAAAGTCCGGGCACGGTATTGATCGCGGTCATGGCGGCCGTAAGCCTAGCGGCCAACGGTGAAACGGCCGTTAACGCCCCGTTTACCGTGGCTTTTCCCGCCGCCAGACGATCGTCATGATGAGCCGTGATAGTTTTCATTTTTCCCGCCGTTTGAAGGACCGACCATGAGCGCCGAAAAGACCAAGCCCCGCCTCGCCACCCCGACCGATCTCGGCAGCAATGCCACCAAGGACATTTCCGGAGCGCTCAACGCGATCCTCGCCGATACCTTCGCGCTCTATCTGAAGACCAAGAATTTCCACTGGCATGTTTCGGGGCCGCATTTTCGCGATTACCATCTGATGTTCGACGAGCAGGCCGACCAGCTTTTCGCCTCCACCGACGTCATCGCCGAGCGCGTGCGCAAGATCGGCGGCACCACGCTGCGCTCGATCGGCGACATCGCGCGCAAGCAGCGGCTCTCCGACAACGATGCCGAATATGTCGATCCGCAGGACATGCTGGCCGAATTGCGCGAGGACAATCAGCGCTGCATCGCCTCGATGCGCGAGGCGCACGATCTGTGCGACGAACACAAGGATGTCGCGACCGCGAGCCTGCTCGAGAATTTCATCGACGAGGCCGAGAAGCGGGTGTGGTTCCTGTATGAGGCCAGCCGCAGGGGCTCGCCGACCGGGCAGTAATAGCTTCGGTCATTCCGGGGTGCGAACCGACGGGTCCGCGCATCGCGCGGCCGGATGTTCGCGAACCCGACGTGAGCAAGTCTGTGTCCGTAGATATTCCGGGTTCGCATGCTGCGAATGCGCCCGGATGACGCGCTTAAATCGCCCCCAGCTCTGCCAATGATCGCCTTGGCGATCGGCAGCCGTCGCGCCAGATCGGGCTGGCCGTGGATGTCGAGATTGAGCGCGAAGATCGATGAATCCTCGCCGCGATCGACATAGCCGGCGACCCAGCCCAACGCCGCCTTCTCGCCCGCCGTGCCATCGATGCCGACGGCACCGGTCTTGTAGCGCAGCGAAGCCGCCGGACACCGATTCCGACGGGATGATGTCGCGCCCGATATCGAGGCTGCGCTGCGACAATGGCAGGTCGCCGCGGCGCAGCCTTTCGAAAAACTCGATCTGCTCCAGCGCCGAAATCTTCAGCGGGCCGTCGAGCCAGAAGCGATCGATTTGCGAGCCGACCTCGCGATTGCCGTAATCGAACGCGTCGAGATATTTCTTCATGCGCTCGCTGCCGATGCGGAGCGCGATCTGCTGGAAAACCGGCACCGCCGATACCGCGATCGCGCTGCGCAGCGTGTGATCCTTGTTCCAGGCCTCGATCGAGCGCACCTGCCCGTCCCAGCGGATCAGTTCCTTGTCGGCATCGGCAACCACCCCGGTTTCGAGCGCGATCAGCGCATGCGGCACCTTGTAGGTCGAGGCCGGAACATATTCGCGCCGCGCCCGGCCCTCGTCGGTGACGATCAGGCGGTTGTCGCGCAGCCGGTAAGCCACGAACACGCCCTGGGTGCCGACTTCCTCGAAGCGCTTGCCGAAATCCGGCCGCAGTTCGAATTCGGGCTCGGCGCGCGCCGGAACCGGGAGCGAGTGCGGCGCTCGCAAGCGCGGCGGTGAAGATTCTGCGATTGAGCATGGGCATGGCCGGCAATAAGGCCTTCAGGACATGGCGGCTTCGTGACGCTATCTTCACCAGCGACAGGATTTTCGCCGCGGCGTCCATCTCGGCCTGGCGATGCGCGCGCCGTTCCATCGCGAGCGCATCTCGGCCCCATTGCGCCATCTGCCAGTCCTCGTCGACATGGGCGGCGGCCCAGGCCTGATCGGACGTGATCGCGTCCTGCGCACAGCGCCAGCGCGAGCAAGCGCCGAGCCGGTCAGCGTGGTCACCGAATGCACCGCGCCGAGCCGCCAGATCTCGGTCGGGATCGCCTTCGCCGCCGCCGCCACCGCCTCCTCCGGCTGGGCGGCGAACACCACGCCCTCCACCAGGATGAAACGCGCGCCGAGCGTTTTGGCGGCCCATTCCACCACCGGGTCCCAGGCCTGCGCCTGCAATTCGGTCAGCTTCTCCGGTCCGTCGGCGCGATAGAACAGAAGATCGGAGCCGAGATATTTGACGATCTCCGCAGCGACCGGACCGGGATTGTCGGCGACGCCGTCGATGATCGAATTGGCAAGCCGCGTGAGCGGCATGTTGGCGGGATCGATCACCTCGGTCTGCGCCTGCCATTCGTCGGCGATGGCCTGCGCCAGTTCGCGCGACGGCGCCGCCAGCGGCCGGCGCGCCGGCGTGCGCACCGGCTTGCCGTCGAGCATCACCTCGAACAGGTCGCCGTTCGCAGCGACCGCGGCATTCTCGTAGAAGCGCTTGCGCAAGGTCGGCCGCACGTTGCGCCGCGCCGCCTCCATCGGATCGAGCGGATCGTTCTTGAAGATGTCCTCGAACATGTCGCGCATCGGTGGCGCTCCGGTTAGTCAGGCAGGCTCGCGCGCGAACAGCAAAGTCTCGAGCGCGGCATCCGAGTTCCGTGTAGCTTTCGATCACGCGCTCCGCCCCGCTGGCACGCAGCATGTCCGGCGCATGATAGCCCCAGCTCACGCCGATCGCATGCACGCCCGCGGCGCGCGCCATCTCCATGTCGTAGCTGGTATCGCCGATCATCATCGTGTCGCGCGGCGCAGCGCCGGTCTCGCGCATCGCATTCACCAGCATGCCGGGATCGGGCTTCGACGGCGCGTCGTCCGCGGTCATGATGGTTGCGAAATGCGACAGCAGATCGTGATGCGTCAGGATCGCGCGCACGCCGCGCTGCGATTTGCCGGTCGCGATGCCGAGCACGCAATCCTCGCGCGCGCCGAGCTGTCAGGATCGCCTCGCGCGCACCGGGATAAAGCGGCTCCTGATGCTCCGGCGAATGGCGCAATTCGAAGAACGCTTCCTTGTAGCGCTCGATCATGCCGTCGACGGGAAAATCCCGCTGCCCGCGGCCGAGCGTCTCGAAAGCCTGACGCAGCGACAGACCAACGATCGACAGCACGGTCTCGCGCGGCGGACAGACGATGTCATGCGCGTCATAGGCGCGCTGCATGGCGCCGCAGATCATGTGCTGGCTGTCGACCAGCGTGCCGTCGCAATCGAAAACGATGAGCTTCAGAACCGCTCCCGTGAATTGCGATCTGCGATCGATGCGGCATCGGCCGCGCGGTCGGATGCCGCCGCGCAACAGCAACCATGCCACTTTCGTATGACGCGCCGGCGGCGCTTGTGCATTGCACAATCCGGTCATCTGCCGTCCAGTTCCAGGCCCGGCCGCTTTGACCTCACAAGCGGCCTTTCAATCGGGCTTCGGAAGCGTTGTTTCTCGACCTGAAACATCGCGATTCGCGCTGCATCGCCGCAAATCGTACATCAACCATAGACGCAGAATGACGTGATGCGACAGCGCGTGTGTGGCATTTCATAATTGGTCTGACTAAAATCTGCCTCGGATTCGGTTCAACAGAAAGCCGGCCCACGGGGATAGAAATGCCAGCCTGCCGCCAGCGGCTCGCCGGTCCCAAAGCAGCAGAAGGAACCGAACGGTTCCGGGACGCGCGCGAGAGGAGTCGATGAAACTAACCGACATCGACGATCCCAATTACTTCCACAAGGTCGTGGATTGCCAATGGGCGTGCCCCGCGCATACGCCCGTTCCCGAATATATCCGGCTGATCGCGCAGGGGCGTTACTCCGACGCCTACATGATCAACTGGAAGTCGAATGTGTTTCCGGGAATTCTCGGGCGCACCTGCGACCGCCCGTGCGAGCCCGCCTGCCGGCGCGGCCGCGTCGAAGAAGCAACCGGTCGCGATCTGCCGGCTGAAGCGCGTCGCCGCCGACTACAAGGACGACGTGTCCGGGCGCATGCCGAAGAAGGCGCGCATCAGGAATGGCAAGCGCGTCGCGCTGGTCGGCGGCGGGCCCGCCTCGCTCACCGTCGCGCGCGATCTTGCGCCGCTCGGCTACGAATGCGTGGTCTTGACGGCGATCCGAAGGCCGGCGGCATGATGCGCACGCAGATCCCGAAATTCCGGCTGCCGGATTCGGTGATCGACGAAGAGACCGGCTACATCCTCGATCTCGGCGTCGAATTCCGCGGCGGCCAGCGCGTCGACTCGCTGAAGGAACTGCTGTCGGAAAACTACGACGCGATCTTCGTCGGCTCCGGCGCGCCGCGCGGCCGCGACCTCGATGTTCCCGGCCGCAAGGAAGCGGCCAAGAACATCCATATCGGCATCGACTGGCTGTCATCGATCGCGTTCGGCCATATCGACAAGATCGGCAAGCGCGTGATCGTGCTCGGCGGCGGCAACACCGCGATGGATTGCTGCCGCTCCGCGCGCCGTCTCGGCGGCGAGAGCGTGCAGGTGGTGGTGCGCTCCGGCTTCGAGGAAATGAAGGCGTCTCCCTGGGAAAAGGAAGACGCCATGCACGAGGACATCCCGATCCACAATTATCTGGTGCCGAAATTCTTCACCCACGAGAACGGCAAGCTCACCGGCATCACCTTCGAGAAGGTGAAGGCCGAATACGACGCCAAGGGCCGGCGCAATCTGGTGCCGTCCGGCGAGCCGGACCAGCATTTCCCCTGCGACGACGTGCTGGTCGCGGTCGGTCAGGAGAATGCCTATCCCGTGGATCGAGCGCGACATCGGCATCGAGTTCGACAAATGGGACATGCCGGTGGTCGACGAGAAGACCTTCGTCTCGACCAATCCGAAGGTGTTCTTCGGCGGCGACGCCGCGTTCGGACCCAAGAACATCATCTGGGCGGTGGCGCACGGCCATGACGCCGCGCTCTCGATCCACAGGCTGCTGTCGGGCGAGGACATCACCGAGCGTCCCCTGCCCCATGTCGACGTGGTCAGCCAGAAGATGGGCATCCACGAATGGTCCTATGACAACGACATCACGCTCGACCAGCGCTACCGGGTGCCGCATCGCGACAAGCAGATCGCGCTGCGCGACATCAAGGCCGAGGTCGAACTCGGCTACGACGTCAAGCTCGCGCTGGGCGAGGCGCATCGCTGCCTGAATTGCGACGTGCAGACGGTGTTCGCGCGCGCAAGCTCTGCATCGAATGCGATGCCTGCGTCGACATCTGCCCGATGGACTGCATCACCTTCACGCCGAACGGCGAGGAAGCCGATCTGCGCCAGCGGCTGGAGGCGCCGGCCATCAACCTGACGCAGGACCTCTATGTCGCGAACGGGCTCAAGACCGGCCGCGTCATGGTCAAGGACGAGGATGTCTGCCTGCATTGCGGGCTGTGCGCCGAACGCTGTCCGACCGGCGCCTGGGACATGCAGAAATACCTGATCGAAATGGCTCATGCGGGTGACGAAGAAATGTCAGGCGCAGCGCTCAGCAGCGTAAACGATTTCGTCATCCGCTTCGCCAACGTCAACGGCTCCGGCTCGGCGAGTGCGAACGAAATGTTCGCGCGCGCGGTGATGCGGATGGGCGTGCCGGTGTCGCCGCGCAACATCTTCCCGTCCAACATTCAGGGCCTGCCGACCTGGTATGAGGTGCGCGTCACCGAGGACGGGCATCTCGGCGCGCGCGGCGGCGTCGATTTCATGGTGGCGATGAACCCGCAGACCTTCGACAAGGACGTGGCCGGCATCGAGCCCGGCGGCTATCTGCTCTACGATTCGACCAAGCCGCTGCCGCAGTCGAAATTCCGCGAGGACATCAACGTCATCGGCGTGCCGCTGACCGCGATCTGCAACAAGGAATATTCCGATCCGCGCCAGCGCCAGCTGTTCAAGAACATCATCTATCTCGGCGTGCTGTCGGCCCTGCTCGACATGGACGTCAAGGTGATCGAGACGCTGATCGGCGAGCAATACAAGGGCAAGGACAAGCTGATCGGCCCGAACGTGCATGCGCTGCATCTCGGCCGCGACTGGGCGCTGGAAAACCTGCAATGCCCGATCGGGCTGCGGGTGCGCCAGCCGACAAGGTCGGCGACCGGATTTTCATCGAGGGCAATTCGGCGGCGGCGCTCGGCGCGGTCTATGGCGGCGCCACGCGTCTGCGCCTGGTATCCGATCACGCCGTCCTCGTCGCTGGCCGAGGCCTTCACGCGCCATTGCGCGAAGCTGCGCGTCGACAAGGAAACCGGCGAGGCCAAATACGCCATCATCCAGGCCGAGGACGAACTCGCCTCGATCGGCATGGTGATCGGCGCCGCCTGGAACGGCGCGCGCGCCTTCACCGCGACCTCCGGCCCCGGCATCTCGCTGATGCAGGAATTCATCGGGCTCGCCTATTTCGCGGAAATCCCGTCGGTGATCTTCAACGTGCAGCGCGCCGGCCCCTCGACCGGCATGCCGACCCGCACCCAGCAATGCGACCTGATCTCCTGCGCCTATGCCTCGCATGGCGACACCAAGCACGTGATGCTGTTTCCGGAAGACCCGAACGAGGCCTTCGAATTCGGCGCGGTCGTCGTTCGATCTCGCCGACCGGCTGCAGACGCCGGTCTTCGTCATGCTCGATCTCGATATCGGCATGAACCACCGGCTGTGCGCGCCGCTGAAATGGGACGACACGCGCCAATATGACCGCGGCAAGGTGATGACCCATGCCGAGCTCGAAGCCGGCACCGAATTCGGCCGCTATCTCGACGTGCATGGCGACGGCATTCCCTACCGCACCTATCCCGGCACGCATCCGACCAAGGGCTCGTTCTTCACCCGCGGCACCTCGCGCGACCGCTACGCGAAATATACCGAAGAAGGCGCGGCCTATGTCGACAACATGCAGCGCCTGCTGCGCAAATTCGAGACCGCCAAGGACCTGGTGCCGCGGCCGCTGATCGCCAATGCGCAGAAGCCGACGAAATACGGCGTGATCTATTTCGGCTCGACCTCGCCCGCGATGGACGAGGCGATCGAGCTGATCGAGGCCAAGCGGCCATCAGCTCGACCGCATGCGGCTGCGCGCCTTCCCGTTCCATTCCAGCGTCAACTCGTTCGTCGCCGATCACGACTTCGTCTATGTGGTCGAGCAGAACCGCGACGCGCAACTGCGCTCGCTGATCGTCAACGAATGCGGCATCGATCCGGTGCGGCTGATCCCGATCCTGCATTACGACGGCACGCCGATCACCGCGCGCTTCATCGCCAAGGCGATCGGCGATCATCTCGACCAGATGAAGGTGCAGCCGCGGCGACGGGTGGCGTCGCTGAGGAATCGATCATGACCTACATCGCCAAACCGAAATTCCATCATCCGGCGCTGCCGAAAAACGAGCTCGGCTATACCCACCGCGACTACGAGGGCACGATCTCGACGCTGTGCGCCGGCTGCGGGCATGACTCGATCACCGCCGCCATCATCGAGGCCTGTTTCGAACTGTCGATCGAGCCGCACCGGGTCGCCAAGATTTCCGGCATCGGCTGCTCGTCGAAGACGCCGACCTACTTTCTCGGCAATTCGCACGGCTTCAATTCCGTGCATGGCCGCATGCCGTCGGTGCTGACCGGCGCCAATCTCGCCAATCGCGACCTGATCTATCTCGGCGTGTCGGGCGACGGCGATTCCGCCTCGATCGGCTTCGGGCAATTCGCGCATGTCGCTGCGGCGCGGCGTCAACATGGTCTATATCGTCGAGAATAACGGCGTGTACGGGCTGACCAAGGGCCAGTTCTCCGCCACCGCCGACCGCGGCTCGAAGTCCAAGCGCGGCGTCATCAACACCGACAATTCGATCGATCTGGCCGCGATGGCGCTTGCAGCTCGGCGCCACCTTCGTCGCCCGCTCCTTCTCCGGCGACAAGAAGCAGCTGGTGCCGATCATCAAGGCCGCGATCGAGCACGAGGGCGCGGCCTTCCTCGACGTGATCTCGCCTTGCGTCGCCTTCAACAATCATGCCGGCTCGACCAAGAGCTTCGACTATGTGCGCGAGCACAACGAGGCGGTGAACCGGCTCGACGTGATCGCCGGCCGCGCGCCGATCACGGTCGATTACGCCGAAGGCACGGTGCAACTGGTCGAGCAGCATGACGGCACGACGCTGGCGCTGCGCAAGATCGGCGCCGATTACGACATCCACGACCGCACCGCGGCGATGGGCTTCCTGCAGCGGCACGCGGCCGAAGGGCCAGATCGTGACCGGCGTGCTCTACATCGCCGACGAGCCGCAGGACCTGCATGCCTCGCTGAAGACGGTGAAGCAGCCGCTCAATACGCTGGGCGAGAAGGAGCTGTGCCCGGGCTCGGCCGCGCTCGACAAGATCAACGCCGGCCTGCGGTAGCGATGGCCTGTCGGATTCGACGATCAGCGATTGACGCAGTTCTGGGTGAAGCTGCCGATCTGTCCGGGGCCGACGCCGCTCGGCGGTGCCGGAATGCACGCAATTGATGGTGCGGTCCTGCTGGCTCTGGCCGGGCGGGCGCGGCGGCGTCATCGCCGGGTCCGGTATTGCTCTGGATTCCCGGCACCATCACCGACGGCGAACCCGGATGGCCGAGCGGCTGGACATTGCCGACCTGCGGCGCGGTGCCGAGCGGCGTCACCGGCGAGCGATAGACCGGAATGGCCGAGGCCGACGAGGAGCCGCGGCGGACCGGACGCGGCGCCTGCGCTTCTGCGCGCTTGCCGGACGGCTCGGCTTTCGGCGCCGGTGCGGGAGCGACCTGCTTGGGCGCAGCCTTCGGCCGGCGCGCGCGGCGTTCGCCGGGCTCGGGCGCCATGATCGAGAACGGAAACTCATCGCTGCTCTGGGCGGCGACGGAAACGGACCAGCCCGCCGGCAAAAAGCAGCGGCAGAACAAGGATCATCAAGCGTTTTTGCATGTCCCTCATCCAATTCCTGAAGAGCCCGGGCGACTTGCCTCCGCCTACATATAGGAACGCAGCAAGGCCTTTTCAGGTCCGTCGACACGCGGATCAGCCCTTCGGGCGCATCCTCGATCGGATCGTAACGGGAGCCGTCGAAGCCGAGCAGGTTCCAGCTTTGCTCCATGTGCGGCGGCAACGGCGCCGTGGCGTCGATGGTCCCGCCGCGCGGATGCGGCACCACGATCCGGCGCGCCAGCAGATGAAGCTTGTTCTGCATGCCGCCCGGCAAGTGCCAGTTTTCGATATCGAAATATTTCGGATCGCCGACGATCGGATGGCCGATATGGGCAAGCTGCACGCGCAACTGGTGGGTGCGTCCGGTGACCGGCTTGAGCGACAGCCAGGCCAGCCGGTTCGCCGCCGTCTCCACCACCGCGTAATAGGTCACGGCATGGCTGGCGCCCTCCTCGCCATGCTGCGCGACCCGCATCACCGAATCGTCCTCGCGCTGCTCCTTGGCGAGATAGGTCGAGATCCGGCCCTGTTTCGGCTTCGGCACGCCGGGCACCAGCGCCCAGTAGATCTTGCGCGCCGAGCGCGAGCGGAAGGTCTTGGCGAGCGCGGCCGCCGCAAAGCGCGACTTGGCGATCAGCAGACAGCCCGCGGTATCCTTGTCGAGCCGGTGCACCAGGCGCGGGCGCTGGCCGTCCTTGGTCCGGATCACGCCCAGCATGCCGTCGAGATGGCGGGTGGTGCCGGAGCCGCCCTGCACCGCAAGCCCCATCGGCTTGTTCAGCACCATCACGTCGTCGTCCTCGTAGAGCGTGATGGATTTCAGGAAGTCGCGGGTCTCGTCGTCCTTGCCGCTCGCGCGGGCGCGGCTTTTCCGGATCGAGCCGCAGCGGCGGAATGCGGACCTGCTGGCCCGCCTCCAGCCGGTTCTTGGGTTCGGTACGCTTGCCGTTCACCCGCAACTCGCCTTTGCGGATCACGCGCTGGATATGGCTGAAGGACAGGCCGGGAAAGCGCGCCTCCAGAAAGCGGTCGACCCGCATGCCGTTTTCGTCCGGCGTGACCGTGACGGTCTGCACCTGGGCGGTCAGCGCCGCGTCGGCGGGCGAAAGCACGTTCGCGCTTCGGCGGCTTCCGACCGCCGGCTGCACGACCGGCTTGGCGACGGCCGGGCAACCGGCTTGCCGCGCACGGGCGCGGCGCGGCCGCCGCCGGGGCGCCTGCTTGTTGGTCGAGCGATGCGCCGGTCGGCCGCGCGATTTCATCCGCGGCGCCTTAGCACAAAGCCGCCCGGAAAGGCCAAACCTGCGAAGTCAGCCGCGACTTGAACCGAAATCTTTAATGCAAAATCTCAGCGCGCGATCACCGGCACCGGCTGCTCGACCACCCGCGGCTTGCTGCCGGCGATCTGCAACACCGCCTTCAGCATGCCCTTGCCGGGGGTCACGCCGGCCTCGAAGGTGCCGACGAAGGATTGCTCGAACGGATTGGTCGGATCGGACGAGTCCGGATCGGGCGACAGCTGCGATCGGCACTTCGCGGCCGTCCATCATGCGCCGCGTCAGCCTGATCGAGGCCGGATCGAACTTCGTGATGTCGCCGAGCCGCAGATGCACCCGCACCTTGCAGATGTCGCCGGTCTTGTAGATCGGCTCGTCGGGCTCGACCACGACGCCGACCAGTTCGGTCAGGCTGCCGTCGGCGGCGCGCACCTTGCCGCGCGGGCGCACCGGCACCGAGGCCAGCGCCTGATCGACGCCCTTGATCAGCGCCACCCGCAGGAAAGCCTGGATCTGCGGATCGTGCAGGATGCGCTGATGATCGGCGAAGCTGGTCGGATGCAGCGGCATGCGTTCGAGCACCGCGCTGTCGCGGATCACGGTGCCGTCGCCGGCCCAGGTGGTCTGGACTTTCAGCACCGCGGTACGGCCCTCGCCGTTGAAGCCGGCGCGCTGCGGCGTGCGCTGATCGACGCCGACCAGCAGCACATCCTCGACGCCTTTCGGCATCGGCCTGACCACCATCGATTCCAGCGTGCGGATGCGCGCGAAGGTCGTCCCCAGATCCGGCATGGTGTCGGGATCGACGCCCTCCCAGTGGAGCGCCTTCCAGGTGCGGACTTTCGAGGCGTTGAAGGCCGCACGCCGCCGGCATCGCAGCAGCCGCCATAGCGCGGCATCAATTCGAACACCGACGGGAACGACAGAATGGTGCGCCGGAATCCGTCGAGGCCGCCCATCGCCGGATTGAGCGCACCCCAGCCTTTCTCGACGGTCTGGAACACCTTCACCGAGCCCTGGAACGGCGCGCCGGCGCTGAACAGCCGCGCCACGCGCTCGCTGCCGCCGCCCTGCATGACATAGACGCGCGCCACCAGCGCGCCCATCGAATGCGCGAGGATATCGACCTTGCCGTCCGGCACCTTGTCGCGGACGAAACGTTCGAGCGCCACGGCATTGTCGAACACCGAGCGGCGCCAGTCGTAATCGAAAATCAGAACAGGTCGCGGTTCTCGCGATAGCCGGTCTGCTCCAGATGGCGGATCATCGGCGCATAGACGTCCTGACTGTAGAGACCGAGAAACACGATCTCGCGCACGATGCCGCAGGGCTTGATCGGATCGTTCGCGCCGTCGTCGCGCGACAGCCGGATGGTCGGAAATTGCCGCAGCGCGCGCAGCGTGCCCCACACCACCTGCGTCTGCTTGGGATCGTCCGGATCGGGACGGCAGAGCCGCGAGCCCAGCAATCCCGGAACCAGGATCAGCGGCCGCGGCGGCTTGGCGGCCTTGCCCTGCGCCGAAGCCGGACGGCACGCAGACTGCACAAGCAGACATGCCAAGCGATCGCAGCGCAAATCGCGGCTGCGATTGTGCGGCGCAATAGACTGACGTGAGCCCGGCTCATGCCATCCTCCGCGGCGCTTCCACCCCGCGCGACCGATCGATGTTAGCACCGACAATGTCGCAGCGATGGCCGCACTTGTCAGAACTTTGTGAATGGGTGGTCGTCGTTACGGCCGATAGCGTTCATCCGGCCGCGCGCTATGGCATGCGCTCCGACCATCCTTCTGCGACAGGTTCCATGTCTCCCGAAATTGCTGAAAAGATCGCGGCCATCGGCCGCGTGATCGACCCCGCCAAGACCGGTGCGATCTACGCGCCGCTGCACGAGCGCGAGCCCTATGCCGGCGTCACCGTCACGCGCGACATCCAGATATGGTCCGGCGGACCGCAACCTGCTCGACGTGTTCGTCGCCGACGACGCCAGCGGCACGCGGCCGGTGCTGATCTTCGTGCATGGCGGCGGCTTCACCGGCGGCAACAAGTCGACACCGGGCTCGCCCTTCTACGACAATGTCCCGCTTTGGGCCGCGCGCAACGGCCTGGTCGGCGTCAACATGACCTACCGGCTGGCGCCGCAGGCGCCCTGGCCGGCCGGTGCCGGAGGATGTCGGCGCTCGCGGTGCGCTGGGCGACGACAATATCGCGCGCTTCGGCGGCGATCCGTCGCGGATCTTTCTGTTCGGGCATTCGGCCGGCGCGACCCATGCCGGCACCTATGCCGCCATGCCGCAATTCCACGGCGCCGACGGCCTCGGCATCGCCGGCCTGATCCTGACCTCCGGCATCTACGACATCACCGACTTTCCGCTGACCGACGATTACCGCTCCTATATCGGCAACGATCGCTCCTCTATGCCGCGCGCTCGCCGATCGGCGGCCTGCGCAAACTTGCCGGTCCCGTCGATGGTGGTTTATGCCGAGCTCGATCCGCCGCCCTTCATTCCGCAATTCGAGAAGCTCGTGGCGGCGATGGCGCAGGCGCCCGGCGGCAAGCCGCGCCTGCTCGATGCTCGACGAAGCACAGCCACCTGTCGCTCGGCTTTGCGATCGGCACCGACGACACCGCGCTGACCGGACCGATCCTCGATTTCGTCGAAGCAGCGTCAGATAGCGGCATCGTCACCGGCAGCGCTGCATGTCGCCGGCGACTGGTCTGGTCCCAGGTGACGTGCAGCTTCTTGCCTTTGATCTGCAACCCGATCGGCATGACGCGGCTCTTGCCCTCGCTCGAACATTGCGCCTGCAGATAGAGCCCCTCGCCGATCCGGTAGGATTTCTTGATGGTGCACGAGGATACCCGAACCAGTTGACCGGTGGTATCGGTGACGACCAGCGGCGCAGTCTCGGCGGTGCTCGCCGACAGAACTTGCAGCCCGCAGGATCGATGGCCCAGCGGCCGATGAAACGATCATCGGCGCGGGCCGTGCGTCTGCGAACAGGCGCGACGACCGCGAGCAGCGAGATCGATCCGGCGCGATCGACCTTGTCATGCGTATCCCGATCCTATCGCTTGAGACGACAAGCGATCGCGCGAAACCGCGTCGGTGTCATGCCGAAAGCATTCGAAAAGCTCGCGGCTGAAATGCGCGGCGTCGTTGAAGCCCCATGCGAAGGCGATGTCGGTGATCGACCGCTCGCATAAGCCGCAGGTCCGCGAGATCGTGCTTTCGCCCCGGCAAGCCGTCGCGACCAGATCGACCGCTCGATGGTCACGCCGTGGCGCGCGAAATCCGCGCCAGGCGTGCGCTGCGACAGGCCGAGCTGAGCCGCGACCGCTGCGGGATTGAGCGCGGCCTCGGCGAGATTGTGCCGGATGAAGCCTGCGCCAGATCGTAGCGCGCCGGTTCCGCGCGGTTCTGCCGCCGGTTCGCTCGCCGGCCCGGTCACCGCCGAACGCAGCAATTCGCCGATGCGCGCGCTCGATCCCGTTTTCCTCGCCGATCGGAAGGTTCATCCGGCTCGTCGAGCGCAGCGAACGCCAGATGGCGCAGCAGATCGCCGGGCCGCCCGCGAGACGAAGTCCGCCGCCGCGCATGAGCCTGCCCTGCAATAGCGCGCGCGGCACTTTCAGCACGAGCTGACGGAAGCGATCGGGAAACTCGAAGAAATAGTTCTGCTCCGCCGATACGAGCGTACCCTCGCCGGGACGAAGCGTCGCCGATTGCGATCGCTGGCCGACATGGCAGACGCCCTCGACATGAACGACGACGATCATGTCGTCGCCGGCGCCTGCACGATCTCGCACGCGTGCGCCGCACGCGCTGCGCCGAGGCGCGGACATCGGCGATGCCGATCCGTCCGATCCGCCGGTGGCGGATACTGCCGGAAAAATCGCGCCACTGAAGGCGCATCGCATTCCAGCGGCACAAAGGTCTGCGCCACCACGTCCGCCCAATACGGAAACCTGTCCGCGGCCGGAAGACGATCCGTCGATGCCGCTGAACGCCGCCACATTTCGCATTGCGCGTGTCCCGCTCGATCAAGATCGCATGACCGGCTGGTGCAAGACCGGATCCCGCCCGGACGGCAAAATGATCCTGCAACACGAACACCAGCCCAAGAGGCTCCCATGGCGGTCGGCAAGAAACCTGTGCTCGGCGGACGCGAAAGCGTCAAGGTAGCGATCGTGCAGAAGGCGCCGCGCTTTCTCGACAAGGAAGCCTCGCTGACGCGCGCGGAGGCCCATATCGCCGAAGCGGCCGCGGCCGGCGCGGAATTGATCGTGTTTCCGGAAAAGTCTGGCTCGCCGGTTACCCCTACTGGACCGAAGGCTGGGATTTGCCGCTGCAAAGCTGGGCTGGCGGGCGGCTCGCCTTTCGCGAGGCCGCGGTGCCTGCACCGAGCGAGGACACCGAACGGC
>CAWDOW010000004.1:0-285722 GCA_963804015.1 uncultured Pseudomonadota bacterium | reverse complement strand
GACGATCAGATTGATCGGCGTCAGGCCGCTCGCCAATGCGGCGGCATCGACTTTCGGGTAGCTCCGCCAATCAATAAAAGTTCCGATCAAGCCGCCATCGCAAAGATAGCCGATGGCGACGCCGATCCAGGCCTTGTTGAAGGTCAGAAACTGCTCGTCAGACATCTCGCCGCTTGCCATCGTGAATTCGCGGTGCGTCGCCTTTTGTGACATGACCGACGATCGGCACATTATACGGCTCATCGGTAAAAACCAAACGGGCCTGCTCGCCCTGCATCAGTGCGGCGTACGACCGCGGGATCCGTCGCATCGCCGCAGATCAGGCGATGGCCGCCTTCGAAAACAAACACATCACCGACGCGTGCGATCGCTTTAGCGCCTGCCTCGGGTGCAAGCGGTCCTTTTTCGAACGGTTCGACGTCGTCGTCGAGCGTGATGTGGTCGTATTCGGGGATGGTGAAGCCGGTGTCCTCGATCTCGATACCGTCGTCGATAAGCTCAATCAGTTCGGCCTTCAGGTCGGGCATTGACCAGCGGCCACGCTCGCCCAACCGATTTAGAGCCAGGCGGACGACGCGCTGCTCCTGCGCATTGAGATGGCCGGCGATAATGCAGGGCACAGTAGGCAAGCCTAGCTCTATGGCGGCGAGAACGCTGACCACGCCATGAATAAGCTTCCCGGCGGGATCGATCAGCACCGGGTCGACAAAGCCCGATACCGAGATCGAATGACTGACAGCTCGGATCTGGGAGGGTTCGGTGGCACGGACGTTGCGATCAGGAATTACAAGGGTGCGCGGGTCTCGGTCGGCAAGTTGCAGTTTCGGCAGCAAGTCATTGCGGGATCGGCCATTGCCGGCGGTGCTGACCGCGCTTAGATCCTCACGACGTTTGCGATTCTTCGTCTTCAAGCTATCCCTAAAAGATTCTGCCGCCCCGGATTTGTGGCTTTGGTTTACGCATCACAGGCTCCTAACCAGTTTTAAGCGTTAGGCTGCGCGCGCCATTGACGGGCGCAGCTATGGGATGGTGTTCAGCGAATGTAATCGAGCGTATAGGTGGAGTCGACATAGGCCAGCGCCTGGCTGATGCTGTCCACTTGGTCGCTGTGCCTGGACTGAGGGAAGCGCAGCATCTCCTCCAGCAATTCACGCATGAACGGCTGGTGTTTTGGAAAAAGCGCGCAACGCGACGCGAGTTTGCCGGTGACATCGAAAAGGCGACCGATCTTATCGCCGGCCACAGGGATGAGCTTGACGGTGCAGATCGCCGACCTGCGCAGGTCGGCACCCAGCGCGATGCCGGTCGACGCATCTTCGATCAAAACAATCCGAGGCTTGTAGCGCTTGACGATCTCGACCGCAGTGTCACGGAGCGTCGGATAGTCAAAACGCCCGCGCACGATGTCCACGAGATAGTCCACGTTGCCCTTTCGGTACCACACGGTGCACACCGAAAAGGAGTTTCGGGGACCGGTTTTCCCGGCGGTGTCCCAGCTCAAAAAGTAAAATCCGCCGGGCGGCAACTCTCCATCGTAGTAGTGAATCCACTCCTTCTTGACGATTAGACCGCCAGGGGGCACGGGCATCTGCTGCCATTGAGCAAGAAACTCTTCATCTCCGACCTGCTCTTGGATTTCACGCAGCAGCGAGACCGGCTCGCGTTCGGCGTGCAACGCGTCACCGGCTTTGCGAAGATGATATCGCCCGTCACCCAGCGGAATACTCTCATCCTCCAGCGCAATCGCCGGAAAATTGTGCACCTCGTAATCGGAAGGAAGCACTCCTACGACATCGTCGAAGTGTACCCTCTGCATGCACCCAAGCACGGAACCGTTGAATTCCATCGTTCAGGCGCGAAATGCTAGCGCTGAGGAGGTTCTTATTGACCCATTCTCGTTTTGTGTCGTAATGCGCATCCTGCAGCTTGATGGGGTCGTCCCATATTACGTGGTCGCCACCGCGACCGAGCAACATACCGGCAATTGAAGTACCGAGCCGATAGCCGCCTGCGGTGAAGTGGGTCTCAACCTCGGTATCCTTCCAGTCCGCAACGACGGTGTGCGGGAAGGCGCGCCTGTACCACTCTGATTTCACGACACGGCGAAAGTCATTAGCGAACTTCGCCGCCAATTCCTTGCTATAGCTGATGCAGACGATCTTGCGCGTGGGGTCATGCCCCAAGATCCAGGCCGTCAGTGCCACGGAAAAGAACATCGACTTTCCGCTGCGGGGTGGGGCACAGACAACCTTCTTCCCGCGCACCCGGTTGATCATATATTGGGCGATCTCGAAGAACGCTTCGTAGTGCCAATTGGGTTTGTAGTTCGCCGCCGGATCGATGGTCTGAAACACCATCCATAGGAAGCACATGAAGTCGGTCCGTATCGCTGCGTTCAAAATGCGATGTTTGAAGATTGCATTCATCTCTTAGTTTCCTTCTTTCTGAGTTGCTTTGTGCGGCTAAAGACGTAGTCAAGCAGCGCACTGATCCTGCGCGGTCAGGTCCTGCATCGAGAGCTTGGTTTCGTTCGGATCGAGATGGCGTTCGAGGAACGTCACATACTCGCGGAACGCACCACGGCTGCCGCGCGCAACATCCGCCTGCAGGCGTTCGACACCCAGTTCCAGATAGGTCAGCTGCCTTTTGCGGCCGTTCTTGGTTACGGTGATCGTGCGTTTCGCAGCGGCACGCGCGATGGTTTTGATGTTCTTGGAGCCTTTCGGGCGACCCTTCGGGTTGCCGCTTTTGCCCTTTTTCCAGCTCTTGCTTTTGTCGGGTTTCCCTTTGCCAACACGATAATTGCGGGGTGACGGCCTAGCGCCATCACCCTCATCAGATGTGTCCATAACCAGGGCCTCGCATTGTAACCACTTTTAACACTACAAGCGTCCGCGCCACCGAGGCAGTCGATATACTTGGGGAGCGGTGCGGCGAAATAAAAGTGGTAAAAGACGTTTTAAATTAGGACGGCAAACCTAGGCGCGACCGCGCTTGCGAGGGAGGACCTGTTCCAGATTCCGCTCAAGGACAGGAATGTCTCCGACTCCAAATACGCTCATGGATTGGCCCGGTTTTCGCATCAGGCTTTGGAGATTTTGTGCATCGTCCATCGCGACGATCTGAGCCGAGTCGGATTGATCATAGCTCGCAAATAGAAATCCGATTGCGGGCACACCTGCAATGCCCAAAAGCCCAGGCCGCGCCTCATACTCTTTTGGTTTAAAAGACCGATACTTCTGGTAAGCGCTTTGCAGTTCTCGTCTGCCTTGCTTTAGCACTTTCACGACCTGGGTTTGCGACCAGCCCGTGCCCAGCATTCGCAAACCGAGCAAAATCGCGAACGCATCATAATTCGAGAATTTGTTCTCGTGTCCTTGGCCTCCCGAGGCGACGCTGACAAACGCGCTCTGCTTACGGTTGGTTTTTTCGGCGCGGTCCGTGTCCAACAATCGTTTAATCCGCGCGAGTAACTCCGCACTGGGTGCCTTGGAACGCTCTCCCAATGTGCGGGAAATGGCTTCCTCGACCTGATTGCGCTTATAGAACTTCATTGAAACAACGTAAGCCACTTCAAATGCAGGTCAAGCCTCCCCAAGAAGAAACAAAGTGTACCCTGGCCGGTCCTAACCTCTTCATCAAACAGGTTTTCTCCCGTTTTTCCTTCTAGCGGATATTCATCGCCGGCACATGCGCGCGCGAAAAAAACGTCAGAACAGAGGAATTTGGGCTACTTCTTTCGCTGTTCCTATGACGTGTGATTTTCGACGCATCCTCCTGGAAAAATTGAAGTTTCCGTCGCACACCACCGTCTCTGTGCCTGAAAATGGCGTTTTACGCTGTATTTTACGCTGTTATTTGCGTTGAGATGGCGGAGACTGGTTCGCATTGCACTGCGTCGCCAGCCAGTCAAACCAGGGTCCATTCCGCACACATAGGTTACGTTTCATACTGGAGACATGGGTAACACTTTCGGGCCGAACGGGTTTTCGACCGGTTCGAGCCTGCATTGAGCCAAAGCGGACTTAGGTCAGAACGTCTATTACCCACCTGTTGCTGGGCTGCGGGAGATAAGCTCGATATTAAGTTCCTTGATGTCTCCGAGACTGCGTCTGTCGCAACACGCCGCGAGTGGCCGGCGGAGCGGATTTCTGAAATACTTTTGCACTTGCGGGCGGATGTATTCTCGACCAAGAACCGTCATTCGGGTTACCTGACGATGCTTTTGTGCTTTGAACGTAAAAGGGCGCGTTGTGAGCGAAGTTGGCGGCAAACATGGTGTGCAGTCCCTCGAGATCGGGATGAGAGTGCTGCAGGTGATCGTGAACGGTCATCGCGCCATGGCGCTCAAGGACATCGCCGCTCTCGCCCGCATGTCTTCCGCGAAAGCGCACCGTTATCTTGTCAGCCTGGTCCGAACCGGCATGGTCGAGCAGGATCCGCTGACGTCCCGCTACGATCTCGGTCCTCTCGCAATGACATTGGGTCTCGTGGCAGCCGATCGACAGGATGCCATCCGATTGGGATTGAGTGCCGTCGCCAAACTCTGCGCAGAGATCAATGAGGCGGTTGCGCTGATCGCGTGGAGCCGGAACGGCCCGATAGTCGTACGGTTGGAGCGTCCACGCCGCGCGGTTACCGTCAGCGTCGATATGGGAACCGCTCTGAACATGGTCACAACAGCCAGCGGCCGAATTTTTGGCGCCTATTTGCCGCCTACCGTTTACGAACCACTGGTGAAGAAAGCACTTGCCTCATCGGCTGTTCCTGAGGGGCTTCGGTTACGTCACGCCGTGATGAATCTCGATGACGACCTTCGCAAGGCCGGGTTGGCTATTGTCGAAGGCGACCATCTGGTGCCCGGGGTCGCCGCCATGGCTGTGCCGGTGTTTAATTCCAACAAAGATATCGTATTGGCCATAACGGTTGTCGGGATTCGGGGCGCGCTGAATACGGATCCGAACGGCATGCTTGCATCGACCCTGAAGGCGGCCGCCAACGAACTGTCGCAAAGGCTGGGATACCAATGGGGGCCTACTCAGCCTGTCGCTTCGTATTCCAAAGCTGAATCATCCAAGAGCTCCAAAAAGAGCGCGACCCGGCCTGCAAGCAAAGCTCGTTTGGCGCGTCGATAAAAACCCGGCGCTTGCGGAAGGAGCTGGAAGCCGGAGCGCAGCCGCGCCACAACGCGGCCGCAAATTCAAGTGCGGCATGCGGTGTGAAGACGTCTTTCCGCGCAGCTCCTCGTCTTTCGCAACAATGAGAAGGATGCAATCGCCGGGACCGCGCGACGGGGTCGCTGCATCCGGGGCTTGCTCGCCTGCGCCGGTCGATTGACAGGAGCGACGCCAGCGCGATACAAAATATGAGATGTATCTACTATTTCAGAATTTCTGCGGCCGGGGGCTGATCGATGGCTATGTCGCACGATTGCAGGTCGAACGAGCGCAAGCTGGCGGCCTTTGTGAGCGCGCTTCGGCGCGAGCAGATCCCGGATGAGCCGGCCAAGTTGACGAAACTAATCTTGTTGGCCGTCTGCGGCACCGCCGTGGCCGGCGCTGGCGAGGATGGGTGTGGCCAGATTCTGACGATGCTGCGGCACCAGGGCGGCGTTCCGGAAGCGACGGTCATGGTGCACGGCAATAAACTTCCGGTCACGAGCGCAGCAATGGTGAATGCGGTCATGGCTCGCGCGCTCGACTTCTGCGACGCCATGGCACCCGGCCTTCATATCGGCTCATCGCTGGTGCCGGCAGCCTTCGCAGCGGCCGAGCTGATGGGCGGGTGCAGCGGCAGGGAATTTCTTACCGCGCTCGTGACCGGTGCCGAGGTTTCCTCCCGTCTGAACCTGACCGAGGATACTTATGACGGATTTGATCCCACGGGCGTGGCCGGAGTCTTCGGCGCGACGGCCGCGGCCGCACGCTTGCTTTCCCTCGACGAAGACCAGACGCTGAACGCGCTCGCGCTTGCTTTCAACCGCTGCGGCGGCAGCTTTCAAAGCAATGTCGACGGTTCCCTCGCTGTGCGGCTGATCCAGGGGTGGGTCGCCGAGGCGGGGATCAGCTGCGCATTGCTGGCCAAAAACGGCATCACCGGGCCAATAAACTTTCTCGATGGCATTTATGGCTATGGGCACTTGTTTGGCCGCGACCGCGTCAAGCCGGGTGAACTGCTGCAGGACCTGGGCAAGCGGTTTGTCCTTACCAATGCGGTTTTCAAGCGATATCCGAGCTGCGGTTGTACACAGGGCGTCACCGAGCTGGCTCTCAGCATCGTGCGTGAAGCACATGTTTCGCCGGACGAAGTCGAGGCGATCGAAGTCCGCGTGCCCCCTTATGCGTACAAATTAGTCGGCGGCGATTTCGCGATCGGGAACAACCCGCGCGTGAATGCCCAATTCAGCCTGCAATATTGCGTGGCCAATGCATTGGTCAGGAAAGGCTCCGCGCTAACGCATTTCCGTCCAGCCGATGTTCAGGCACCTGAGGTTCTTGCACTGATCGACCGGATCAAGGTTGTTTCCGATTCATCCATGGACGAGCGGGGTCATACCGCAGTCGACCTCACAATCCGCGCGCGGGGTCAGAAGACGTTCGCGAAAGCGCTCGATATCGCGCCCGGCTTTCCCGACAATCCGCTCGGCGACGACGAGCACCGGCTGCGTTTCGATGACTGCATGAAGTATGCGCGCAAACCCTTGCCGCCGCATCAGGCGGCACAGCTGCGTGACGCGATATTCGGGCTGGATGAGGTCAAGGATGTTCGCACGATAATAGGGCTGCTGGTTGTCGGCTAAGCGCGGCTCTCGACGACGAGAGTGTCTCTTTGTCTCCTCACAAGGTGTCGGAATGTCGCAGGAAATAAGAGTACGCAACAAGCGCCTGACAGACGAACAATTCTTAAAAATCAGAAACGAAGAGGTGCTGCCCCAGTGGCCGACAGGAAAGGATATCTCGAACCTTGGTGAATGCATCGCCGCTGCGAAGGACATCTCCGCGGGAAAAAATGTCGCCCTGCTGATGGAGGAGGCCAAAGATAAAGGCCAACACGTACTCATCCCAATGTTTGGCCGCGCTCTGACCGAGTACATGATCGAAGGTCTGCAATATGTCGAAACCGAAGCCGAACTCGGTCCGCTGGGGCGCTGGACGATTTTTTCCGACTCTTACACCCGCAAAGGCAATTTCGCCGCGGCTCAGGTCGGTATCGACCGAAGCCGGAAGGAGGGCATGTCGCTGCTCAACGGCTGGCCGGTTGTGAATTTCGGCGTGGAAGATGCGCGCAAGATCGCGCGCGCGGTATCGGTCCCGCTGCACTTCAATTCGACGGACGAGGATGGACGTCTTGCATCCGAGATTGTGTTGGCTGCGGGCTGGTGTGGATGCAATACCCGCTCATTGCAGGAAGTCATTGCTCATTGCAAGGACATCACTCTCGAAGAGGAAATCCGCATCAATCAATACGAATGCCGGCTGGCGGGCATCTATACCGAAAATGGCGTTCCGATCTCGCCGGAAAACTCATCCAATCTCACCGGCTATGACTCGGCCGGCTTTCGTTCCTTCGTGTGCGTATCCGAATCGCTGCTGGCCGCTGAGCAGGGGGTGCGATACCAGACCCTTCTGCACGGCCTGAACATGAATCTGATTTCAAGATGCCGCGATGATCCGGGTGACGGAGCGGCTATGCTACGAATATTGCGCGCGCTTCGGTTACAAGGACATGCACTTCGTGACGGCAGCCTTTCCGTTCCTGGGGGCGTGGCCGCCGCGCGAAGAAGAAGCGAATGCCATGATCGCCTGGAATGCGGTCATTCCTATCATGGGAGGCGTAACCGGCTGTTTCCTCAAATGTCAGGATGAGGCAATGGCGACGCCGACCAAGGAGGGCATGGCGAAATCGGTGCGTATCGCCCGGCATATGCTGACGTTGATGGGCACGCAGAAACTGCCGCCGAACGAACAAAGCGCCCTCGAAGAAAAGATGATCGAGCTAGAAGTGCGCGCCTTGCTGGAGAAGTGTCTGGAGGCGGGAAACGGCGATATCGCCGTCGGATTGTGCAAGGGAGTGGAATACGGCTGGATCGATACGATGCTCACGCCATGGAAATACAATCACGGCAAGGTTGTCGTCATGCGCGATGCCGAGCGTGCTGTCCGCTATCTCGATCCCGGAAACATCCCTCTGCCCAGGGAGGTGCTCGAATATCATCGCGCCAAGATAGCCGAGCGCGAAGCAAAGGAAGGCGTGCCGGCAAGTCTCGAGACTGTCGTTAAGGACCTGCAATTCGCGTCGATTCTGCCGCGGCCTGCCGCGAAACCTCATTGAGGGACTGCAAATGGCAAATATGAGCGTTGTCATCGGCACGATCGGGCTCGATGCCCACATGATCGGCGGGTGGGTCCTGCAAAAGACTTTTTCAGAAGCCGGCTTCAAGGTGGCCTTCCTGGGAGCCGTGGTGCCGCAGGAGGAGTTCATCAACGCTGCAATCGAGATCAACGCGGACGCGATCCTCGTTTCGTCGATGTACGGAATGGGTATCCTCGATTGCGAGGGGTTGCGGGACAAGTGTATCGAGGCAGGTATTCCCGACATCATCCTGTATGCGGGTGGAACCGTCGCTGCCCCGCTCGAGCTGGAGCAGAACTGGCCCGAGGTGGAGCGCCGCTTCAGGAAGATGGGCTTCGACCGGGTATTTCGCAACACGACGTCTGCCGCCGAAGCGGTCAATATCCTGAAAAGCGATCTCGGCATCGAATAATCGCTGCCACTCGAAGCAAAATAGAGAATATCCTGTTTCAGAAGAGCAGACTGTGGACGTTATTCTTCTTACCGACTTTGGCAGCACGTATACGAAGGTGCTCGCTATCGATGCCGGTTCGGAGACGCTGATCGGCCGCGCCCAGTCGCTGACAACCGTTGATACGGACGTTACGATCGGAATGCGTCGGGCCTTTGACGATCTCTATTCGACCTGCAATTTCAAGGAAAGCGACGTCGTCCGAAAATTCGCCAGCAGCAGCGCGGCGGGAGGACTTAAGCTTGCTGCCATCGGACTGGTTCCGGCGCTGACTCTGGAGGCTGCGCGCCGTGCGGCGCTTGGCGCAGGGGCGAAGGTCGTGTGGTCTTCGGGTTTTGAACTGGACCCCGACCGGATTCGCAATCTCGAAGTCGTGCGCCCCGATATTCTTCTGCTGTGCGGCGGGACGGATGGAGGCGACAAGAAGGTCATCCTCCACAACGCACGGATGTTGGCGGCCTCATCCCTTGAGGCGCCGATCTTGATTGCCGGCAATAACGTCGCAGCTCATGAGATCAAAGGCATTCTCACCGGTGCCGGCAAGATGAACTATGTGGCGGAAAACGTGCTGCCGGAGCTCAATAATCTTAACATCGAGCCTGCCAAAGCTCTCATTCGGGAAGTTTTTATCCATCATATCACGAAGGCGAAAGGTCTCAGTGAGGCACAGGACTTTATAGGCGAGACGATCGTTCCAACGCCGAAAGCCACGCTTCAGGCGGCGACATTGGTGGCAGACGGAATTGTTGGAGAAGAGGGCATTGGTCCGCTGCTGATCGTCGAAGTCGGCGGCGCGACGATCAACATTCATTCCGTGTGCGACTGTGGTACGGCGGATTCGACGACCGTGCTCCGAGGCCTTCCCGAAACAAGAACCAAGCGAACCGTCGAGGGCGATCTAGGGATTCGCTACAACGCTGCGACCATCCTGGAGCTTGTCGGCGTCGATCCACTGATGGCGTACGTTCGCGAGCGGCATCCCGAGACTGGTATGACTACCGCCAGGCTCGAAGAGAAAATCATCGCTCTGTCCAGAAATGTCGGCCTGGTGCCTGATCAGGATATGGACGACGCCTGCGTTGACTATGCCCTGGCAAAATGTGCCGCTGGGGTCGCGGTGACCCGTCACGCCGGGACAATCAAAACCGAATATGCGCTCACGCAGGAGATAAAGGTGCAGCACGGCAAGGACCTCACCCCGGTCGCAAACGTGATCGGCACCGGCGGCTTGTTCAAATACGGCAAATGGCCGCTGCAGATGCTTGGGGCGGCGCTTTACGACAACAGCAATCCCACGAGCCTGAAGCCGCGCTCGCCCAATTTCTATGTCGATCAGGAATACATTCTATACGGGGTGGGACTATTGGCCGAAAGCTATCCCCGGCTCGGCCTTCACATCGCCAAGAAGTATTTGCGGCAAACGAACGCACAGGAGTCGTAATCATGGATCTGGGTATTCGCGGTCGCAAGGCCATCGTCGCGGGTGCCAGCGCTGGCCTCGGCAAGAGCAGCGCACTCGCGTTGGCGCGTGAAGGAGTCGAGGTGGTCATCTCGGCGCGCAACCAGGATCGCCTCGTTGCTGCCGCGGCCGAGATCCAGGACAAGGCCAATATCCCTGTCAAATGGGTCGTCGCCGATCACAGTACCCCGGAAGGTCGCGACCGGCTGCTGGTAGCTTGCCCCGAGCCCGACATACTCGTCATTACCTGCTCGCCGCCGAAATTCACGGCCGACTACCGTGAAGTCACCATCGAAGACTGGCAGCAAGCCCTGTCCACCGGTATGCTTGGACCGATCGAACTCATGAAGGGTGTCATCGAGGGCATGCGGGCGCGCAAGTGGGGTCGCATCGTCAACATCATGACGCTCGCAGCCCGAGAACCGATGCATTTCCGTCTCTTGTCCGGCCCCCCACGGTCCGCGCTTGCGAACTTCACGGTAGCCATGGCGAGACCGCTGGCGAAGGACAACGTGATTCTCAACAACATCCTGCCCGGGATGCACCATACGGGAGGCATACAAGACCGCTTCCGGTCGGACCGCTTTTTCTCAGGCTCCCCAGGCAAGACGTCCTACGAGACCGAAGTAAAGAATATGATCGAGTTTCTGCGCATCCCGGCCGGCAAATTCGGTGAAGCCGACGACCTCGGTGCCTTTTGCGCCATGTTCTGCAGCGAGTTTGCCACTTACACTGTCGGTCAGAGTCTAATTATTGATGGCGGTCAGCATCATTCTATTTTTTGACACCCCGCGTACAAAACCTTCTAGTCGCCCTGATCGGCGACGTGAGCAATCCACATTGGCAGAAACGTCCGGAGAAAAAAACTCCAAACAAGCCTTTTTAATTCGGTTTATAGAAGGGCGCTTGCCTACATGACTTGGTAAAATTGAAGTTTGTTACAAACCTTTCGTATTGAGATCGATTGCATAAACAGATGAGGTCGCCGTGATGAACAATTGACTGCGGCGCGGCCCGCCAAACGTGCAGTTCGACACCGCTTCGGGAACAAGTATCTTCCCCAGCCGCTTGCCCACCTCTGAATAAACGTGAATGCCGTCGCCTGCGCTGGTGAAAACGTGACCGTGTTCATCAATGCGTAGCCCATCGGAAATTCCCGGCTCGATCACAGCAAAGACGCGGCCGTTCCTGAGATGGCGGCCGTTCACGACGTCGAAGACGCGGATATGGTGCTGGCCGTCGGGATCGTGCGACCGCGATGAATCGGAGATATACAGCTTGTCCGCGTTGGGACTGAACGCAAGACCGTTTGGCTTCTCGAAGTCGTCGGCGACCACGCTCACCTCGCCCGAGGTCGGATCGAAGCGGTAGACATTGTTGGAGCCGATCTCGCTCCGCGCCATGTAGCCCTCGTCGTTGCTCATGATCCCATAGTCGGGGTCGGAGAACCAGATCGTGCCATCGGTCTTGACGGTCAGGTCGTTGGGGGAATTAAGTCGCTTGCCATTGTAATGACCGACCAGCGTGATGACGTTGCCGTCTGCCTCGGTGCGGCTGATGCGGCGCCCCAGATGCTCGCAAGTTACGAGCCGGCCTTGGAGATCGCGGTAATTGCCGTTTGCGAACTGAGAGGGTGCGCGAAATAGACGGGCGCCGTCCTCTCTTGTCCATTTGAACATACGGTTGTTGGGAACGTCGCTCCACACGAGCGAAGTCGTCTTCATGAGAATAGACAGGGCCTTCCGCCCATTTCGCACCCGTCCATAGCCGCTCAAGCCTTGCGTTCGCGGCCAACAACTTTATCATCGACAAGTCTTCGATTACGATATCTTTGTTCTGCATGGTCGCCTCTTTCAAATCAGCCGCTGCCGCAATCAGGATAAGAAAGCTTCAATAGCTTTGGCGTGAGTTTTTGGATGATCCGAGAGCTGCGCACTGCATTGAGATTGCCTACATCATCCGGCTCTAGGGAATTTCTCATTTCTTAGCAGCGAGTTCGAGGCACCCCAAAACCATCAACGCCGGACGCCACGTGATCCATACCGGCGGCCGTTACGACTCGCACTGCTCGTGCCGGTGGTCGTGGCCAGAAGCTGACCGGATAACGCGCGGGGGAGGGCGCGGGTGCGGTTGTATCGGTAGACCGGCAGATCGTCGAGAATGCCTTGACCAAATTGTTGTGCCAAGTCAACGGCATTTGCGCCGCGTGCCGCGCACCCATGTGCACCATAACAACACGGACGAGTGGTTGCCGAGCAAAGACGCATCGTTATCCCGACTATTCGGCGCGTCGGGACGCATCACTCTCGAGCCATCCTGGTGGACTCTTCGTGTGCGCGGATTCATGTTTCCGGTGCAGACAACCCGGTCATTGCAATCAAAAAAGAACGCTCGCGCCTGTAGTCTTTTTATTTTGGTCGAAGCACATCCTTGTTCCGTTCACTCTCGCGAAAGCAGAAATTCTGAAAGGTCATTCCTGGATCGCGCGAGCGAAGATGCGTTCATCCAATCCCTGTCGATCGAGTGATCCTTAGTTTCCGAACTTCAAATTGCCGGCCTTGATCACGCCGGCCCACATTCTCTGTTGTTCGGCGATCAGCTTGGAAAACTCCGCGGGACCGGCGCCACTCGGGCGCACGGCTAAACCGCGCAGCCTTGGCGCGACGTCCGACTGTTTGATCACCGTGCTTAGTTCCTTGTACAGCTTGTCGATGATCGGCTTTGGTGTGCCGGTTGGCACGAAAAACCCACTCCACAGACTGACATTGACATCAGGAATGCCGGCCTCGGTCATGGTTGGCACCTCGGGCAGATCGGAAAAGCGCTCCTGCGAGAGCACGGCTAGCGCGCGCAGTTTGCCACTGGTCACCTGCGGCATCATCGGCGGCGGATCGGTAATCGTCATGGTCGAATTGCCGGCAATCACCGCCAGAATCGATTCCCCCGAACTCTTGTAGGGAATGGCCGTCCCGCTTGCGCCTGACTTCATCTTGAACAATTCGGATGGCAGCGTGAAAGCAGGCGATGAGGTCGCGTAATTCGATTTGTCGGCGTTCTCCTTGGTCCAGGCGATGAATTCCTTGAGCGTCTTTGCCGGATGATCGGCTGACACGGTCAGAAAGAGCGGAAAGTCACCGATCATAGTGATCGGAACGAAGCTCGTCAGCGTTTGGTATTCGGTCTTGTAAATCAGCGGACCGATTGCCATTGCTCCGCTGGCGCCGACCAGCAACGTATAGCCATCGGCCGGTTCGCGCGCGACGAATTCGGCGGCCACGCGCCCGCCGGCGCCAGGCTTGTTCTCGACAATTACGGTCCAGCCGGTCCGTTTCTGCAGTTCGTTCTGGACCAGCCGGGCGAAAATGTCATTACCGCCGCCGGCGGCAAAGCCGACCACCATGCGAATGGGCTTGTTTGGAAACGAGGCCGTGTCCTGGGCCGCCCCTTCATTCGCGGAAAAAGCCAAAGTCAGCGCGCAGAGACCAAACGATAGCAATTGGCCTGCGCGTACGCGCATCGTGGCAATCATATGAACCTCCCTCTTGCGGCCTTATGTTTTTGCGGCATCATGCGCGGCCTTAAATCATCATGTGCCGATGAGTTTTGGTGTCTTCGCTTAGATTGAACCTCCTTTCGTCTCCCTATGGTCGCGTAGCACGGCATTGTTATACGCAACCGTATAGCCGGATCATCCGATGCCCGGCGCGTCGGCCGGGTTTCGTGGTGCGGCAGAATGCATTCTCGATGCGGAGCCGCATTGTCTCTGCTCCGGAATCAGCGGTAGAGAATTAATGAGCATTACGTCCTGCAAGAGATTCATTGCTCTAAACCTCTCCGTGCCGGCCCACCTTATCCAGCGTGGCAACAAGCACCGCGGCGCGCCCGTGTGCGACAGCATCCAGGCAGCGAGCGATGGCCGAGGCGAGATCGTTCGGATGATCCACGCGTTCACCATAGGCGCCGGCCGCCTCCGCCACTTTTTCCCAGCGCATGCCATCGGTATAGTCGGCATGAAACGACTGTGCGGCTACAGCCTCGCCATCGGGATAGAGGCGTCTTGTCGCCCCCTCAACGGCACCCCAGCCGGAATTATCAAGTACGACTGTGAAGATCGGCAGGCGGTAGCGAGCCGCCACCGCATACACGGCAGAGGGGGCGGAAAAGCAAAAACTTCCATCGCCCGTGACATGCACAACCAGACGGTCCGGGCTGGCCAGCTTGACGCCCAATGCCGTACCGCCTCCAAAGCCGAGACCGCCGCCACCGTTTGCGAAATAGGTGCCGGGACGGGTGCGCGGCAAATTCGTGCAGACAGGAACAGCATTGGTGATCGCCTCCTGCACGACGATGGCATCCTCATCGATAGCCTCGGCCAGTGCTGCGCTGACCAGGGCCGCCGACATTCGCCCCGCGTGCGACGCCAGCGCCTGCCGTCTCACGCCGGCGGTCTGTGCCGACAGCTTCGCCGATTTTGCCGATCGCAGCGCCGCAGCTTGCGTCCAATTGGACGGCGCTTTCGTCTCCAGGATTGCGAGGAGGCGCTCAAGCACTCGTCCGCTGTCAGCTTGCACGCGGATGTCGCCTGGAAAGCTCCACATCGGACAATCCTTCTTGAGCGCATCGACATCGACATGAACCCAGAAAGCATCGGGATTCTCGATGGCGAATTTCGGCAGCCACGGCACATCGACATCAAGCAGCAAGCCGAAATCGGCCTGCGCGACCACATCCTTGGTCGCGAATCCGGCAAAGCAGGGTGAGGTGCGGGACACGTTCAGATAGAGTGGATTGAACTCATAGACCCGCATTCCACAAAGCTGCGCCAGGCGCTCGATCAAAGCCGGGGTTCGTCGATCGCGGCCGGCATAGGCGGTGATCAAGATCGGATCGTCCGCCGCCATCAGGCGGTCGGCAATGGCGTGAATAGTGTCATCGTCGACCCCGCTGGCGCGAAGTGGGCCAAAGCGCTTGGCCGAAAAGGCTCGAATATCGGCTGAGTGATGCAAGGCGGTGAGAGTCTCGCGTGCGACGGTTAGGTAGGCCGGTCCCATGGCGTCGCTATGCATGATCGAATGCGCCCGTCGGATCACCTCTTTGGTGATCAGGCCAGAGGGAAGATCGTAGGACCATTTGACGTAGGGCCGGACCAGCGAAGCCATATCGAACGGCTCCTGCACAAAGTTCACATAGGTGTCGCGCGAGCCCACGAGCTCACCGCGGCTGGTGAACGGCGCCCTGCCGGCCAGCAGCAGAACCGGCACACGCGTGCGGAAAAGATTATGCATGCCCATCGTCGAATTGGCGGTGCCGGCGTCCACATGCGCCAACACCGCCTGGCCACGCCCGGTCGCCATGGCATAACCGCCCGCCATATGCACGGCTACCACCTCATGTGGACAGAGCACCACCTCCGGTGGAACCAGTCCGTGCCGACGCCAGCGCGCCATCTCTTCCACAATCGGCGCATGATCGGTGCCGAGATTGCAGAAGAGATAGTCGATGCCGACTTCCTTCAATCCCTCCAGAAGGTAATGCGCCGTAGCATGCATGGCCATTTTCGGGCGCTTTTAGTGAGCGTGGCGCTTGTGTGGCACGTGCAGCGGCAAATACACGCCGGCGCGCACCGTTGAGAGCTTCATAAAGAAATCGCCAATCGCCGAGGCGAGACCAATCGCGGCCATTACCGGTGGTGATGGCGATGCCGAACCATACAGAAGCAGAACCGGAACGATCAGTCCGACGATCAGCGTGCCGCCATAAAAGATCAAAGCCAGTCGGCCAGCGACAAGATCTTTGACCGAGCGACGCGCGGCAACGTTTCCGCCCGATAGCGCGCCGTGAAGCTCAAGCGCGTACAGAACGCAGATCAGAGCAGTCACGATTACCCATATCTGCGTCAGCCCCTCTTCCATGATCGATCCCCCGAAGGCGGCCAGCACGAGGAGCGAGGCAATGCCACCGCGAATGGCAAAGCCGATATAGATGACGGGATGCAGCGACGAATGCCAGAACGGAATCGCCCTGGATGCCGTGTAGCAAAATCCCATATAGCCGATGATAGTCACGGTCCCGATTGCCGCCAGCAGCTTGCCGCTCCACGCGATCGCCGCCAGAGCGCCGGTCGGAAACAGAAACAGCGTTCCCAGATACAAGGTTGCTCCGGCCAAAAAGATGGAGAGACCGAGGAAACCGCGCGAGATCCAGGACGTGCGAACGTGACGGATCATCTTGAAGGCGCAACTCGGCCGACCGAGAAACATCAGGTGAACGATGCCTCCGAGTGCAGCCAGGACATAAGCCACCACCAGGCCGGACTGAACGCCATAGAGTGACGCCATCAGCCAGGTCCCGCCCGCGATCCCGACCAGGAAGTGTCCGATGACCAGAAGGATGCCTTTTCCCTCGCCCCATTCCCGCTGCGGCCGATAGGCGCTGCGCAGATCGACGAGATGTTGTTCGTAGCGTCGGCTGTTCATCTCGATCTCATGGCGCGAGATAATAGACATTGGGACTGGTGCCGGCTTCAGGATGCAGAGGGAAGCCGCCGCGATCTTTGATCAGGCGGGAAACCTCGCTGTTTGGGTCGTCAAGATCGCCGAAAGTGCGGGCGCCGGTCGCGCAATTGTCGACGCATGCCGGTAGCTTGCCTTCCGCCAACCGATGTCTGCAGAAATTGCACTTCATCACCACGCCCTCGGGATGACGTTCGGAGCGCGCGGCCTCGTAGGTGCTGGGGCCGGAATTCGGGAAATAGAATTGGCGCTCCTCATGGAAATAGCGGTTGGTGTAGGGACACGCCATCATGCAGGAGCGGCAGCCGACGCACATGTCCGGATCGATATCGACGATGCCATGCTCGGCGTAATGACTCGCATTGGTCGGGCACACCTCGACGCAGGGCGCATCATCGCAGTGATTGCACAGGACCGGGAGAAACAACTGCCGCACGGTCGGATACGTTCCTTCTTCGTGTTTGAGGACGCGTGCGAAAAAGACTCCGGGCGGCGTTCCGTGCTCCGCCTTGCAGGAAAGCTGGCATCCGTAGCAGCCAACGCAACGCTTGAGGTCGATCACCATTCCCAATCTCATTCCGGACCTCCAATCCTGGTAACTTTCACCTTGGCGCAGAGATCGAGATTGAGATTCTGCGGGCTCGCGTGGGCGAGATCGAGTTCGAGCAGCTCGTTGAAGAACACGCCCTTGCCCTTGGCGACCGGCATGCCATCGTGCCAATGACCGTTAAGGCCGGCTATGCCAAGCCCTTCCGGATGTACGGCCTCGCTCAGGCAGACGCGGCCCTCGACCGCGCGGCCGGTTTCAGTTTCGACCCGAATCAGATCGTCCGACTTGAGGCCACGACTTTCGCCGACCGCGCGGTTGACGACGATCGTGTAGGAGTAGGGATCCAGCCGCGCCGCCTCGTTGAGCCAGGGATTTTCTGTGGTGTAGCTGTTGGTGTGAAGCGTGTCGCGATAATAGAACGCATAGAAATCGAAACCGGGTTTCTTGCATTCATGCGAGGGACAGGAGATGAAGGTCGGCAGCGGCTCATAATATTCGCGCGGCAGCACATATCCACGCGGTTCGGTGATCGCGTTGATCTTGTCGTAGAGGTCGACCATGAACTCCCAGTAGATCGGTACACGCGCATCGGTCGTGGCGCGCCAATACGGCTCGTCCGGCGTTTTCGGCCATTTCAGGACGCCGTTCTGCTTGAACCAGTCAAGGCCGCGCTGCTCGCCGAAATTGTTCTTGAGCTCGGCGTCACAAACCTCCTCCCAGGAGTAGCGACGATCCGGGCGCAGGCGATACGGTTCTTCAAGATTGAGGGAGGCATTCATCGCTGCATGAACGTCGGGCAGGATACCGACCCGGTCCGCGATCTCGAGCACCACGTCGGCAAAAGGTCGCTGTTCTCCCTGACGTTTATCCGCCGGCTGGCGGATTCCCCAACACCATTCGCCCATGCCGGCGGGATGTCCGAAGATAAATGGCCATGTGGAACGCGAATCTACCGATTGAAGGTAGTCGCAATCCGGAAGCACTATGTCGACGAAATCCGACGTCTCGTTCAGGAACAGATCAAAGGAGACGATGAATTTGTAGCGCGCCAGGGCCGCCGCCACGGACTCTTTTGTGCCCATGCTCATCAGCATGTTGGCGCCGAAATTCAGCAGGATTTCCGGCCGATATGGCAGACCGAGCTTTGTCCACATCTCCTCCTGATCGGAAGAGACGAGAAACGGGGAACTCATCCCCATCACGAACAAGTCCTGGAGCCCGACGTTCTGCGGCGAGCGCGGCTCCGCCATCGGATAGGGATAGTGGTAGCCCATCCAAGTGCCCGACACCATCAGGCCATCGCGGCCAGGCCGCGGCCGATACTTCAAGCGCCCGGTTTCCGGATAGCCGTTGCAGGCCGGGTTGAAGCCGAGACAGCCACCGGCCACGTCGGCGCAACCGACCAATTGGTTGAGCAGATCGATGCCGAGAAAATTGTAGGTCGAGTTCATATGTCCTTGCGACCCGCGGAAGGCGACGGCCGCCGCCGGTCGATAGGGGACGCTCACACCGTCGATCACGATAGTGCTGCCAATTCGCGCTTCGCGCGCAAACTCGGCCGCAAGCCGGCGGATATCGGCGGCGGGAACGGTCGTGATTTTCTCCGCCGTCTCCGGACTGAAGTTGGTTAGATGCTGTTTGAGTAAATCAAACGCGGGACGACAAGCGACGCCCCGCACCGAAAATTCTCCGAGCAATGCCATGTTGGCGGCCGCCACCTTGGTATAGGGGCGCGCTTCGTTGCATTCGCTGTCCCACACCAGCGGCTCCTGGCTTTCCGGGTCGCGCAGGTAGCGCTTGTCGGGACCGATCAGATAGGGGCCGTTGGTCTTTGCCTGCAAATAGGGCGTGTCGTAAGTGCCGAGCTCATTCACCATGACGTTGCACATCGAGAGTGCCAGCGCGCCATCGGTGCCGACCCGCAACGGGACCCATTCCGACGCTTTCGCCGAGGCGAAATTGCACATCGGATCGACCACGACCATCTTCATGCCGCGTGCGCGGGCGTCGGCAGCAAGCGCCATATTCGAGCAGGCGGCGTGACCGGCGGAATGTCCCTTGGAGGCGCCGAAATAGATGGCGTAGTTGCAATAGGCGAAATCCGGCACCACCGACCACGATGCATGCATGATGCCGCTGATTTCATGCGCGCCATTGCCGCAATGAAGGCCGCCGCCTGCGGTGGAAATATTGGGCGTACCAAAGCCGGCCGCGAAGCTGTGGAACGGGATCCGGCTGGCGGTCACGGTGGTCGTGCGTTGCACGACCAGCTTGCGCGGATCGTCCGCCCGAAGTTTTCTGAGCTTGTCGGCGATTTCCGAAAGCGCCTCCTCCCAGGATATTTTTTTCCAGCCCGGATCAATGCCGATCCCTTTTTTCGGGTTTGTGCGCCGCAGCGGCTCGGTAAGGCGGTTTGGATCGTAATGGCCTATAACGCCGCTTACGCCCTTGCCGCAGAGTTTTCCCTTGCCGACCACGCTGTCGGGATTGCCTTCGATCTTGATCACAACACCATCGACGCGATGCACCTTGATTGAGCAGGTGCCGTAACAAAGCGCGCAGGCCGACGGCAGCCAGACATCGTCGTGCGGCGAATTGGCAACCGTCTTCGAATAATGAACGTTCATGGCGCTTCCTTTGCGTTTCTCTTCTTTTCTTCAGCCGCCTTCGATCGCGGTCAGCATGATCATCTCAAACTCGGCCGACCCGCCGGCCGCGTCCGGCAGGCGGTCGTCCAACCCGACTAAAGTCCCGTCCAGAAAAATCCTGCAAACGTTGAGCTTGCGGGAGGGAGTTTCCATGATCTTTTCAATCAGGTCGGAGCCGACATGGCGGCTGAGAATTTCAATCATTTCGCTGACGGTGATGCCGCGTGGAAATTCGATGGTCAGCGGGCGCTCATGACAGAGCTGGCTCAGCGCGCCATATAGCCATATTCGAACAGTCTGGCTCTTGGATTGGTTTTCCGACGCGGGCAGGGTCGGGGCGGCCGGCGCAGCCGAATGGCCTCCGAGCCTAAGGCCGGCAGGCTTCGTTCCTGCCTCTCCCATGACGTCCTCCGACGTCGCGCTGCCGCGAACAGCGGTGCAAACTTGTTCGCAACGATCAGGACATCCGGTTCGCGCCGTCACCAGTGTCCGCGAACAGGATATGAAGGACACCAATGGTCGCAAAGTGCCTAATGGCGATTGCACGCATCTCCGGATGAGATCGCTGGCATGCCTGCAACCCGATCCTGCCGAACCGCGGCATGACGACTCAGATCAGAACTCATGTCACTCGGCTTGCCGCCTCACAGAAGCTGGCCTTGCGAGAAGCCGCGCTCGAGCAGGACATACACCTGCTTTTCGATGCATCGCTTTACCTCGAACAGCGCCCGGGACGCCGCCGAATGTCGCTCTACAATCGAAAGCGTCCATTGCAAGGCAGGCGTGAATGGAATGATGGCCAGCGTCCCTGCGCTCACCTCCTCATATACACCGGCATAACTGAATGCCGTATAGCCGAGACCGGCCTCCACCATACCTTTCGTGGCTCGCATACCGTCGATCTCGTTTACAATATTCAACGACAGACGGTGCTCTCGGGAAAGACGTTCGAGCAGTGTTCGCAGGCTGTGAGAATGGCTCGGCAGAATAAGCGGCACGGAACTGATCTGTTTCAGCCTGAAACGTCCGTTCTTCGTCATCGATGCCGGTAGCGGCATATGCGACGTCGGTACGATCAGAAATATCGGCTCGCGAAGCACTGGGGTGATCTGCAACTCGGCGCCCGCTTCCGGGTTATAGAGCAGCGCGAGATCAACGCGCCCTTCCAACACCCAGTCGTGAATGGAACCGCTGATGCCTTCCCGAATGTGAAGCTTGATGCGAGGAAATTTCTTCCGGGCCTCGGCAACGATCAGCGGCGCCAGAACCTGCGCGGTGGTAGGCGGAAGCGCGATCCGGACTTCGCCGCTCGGCTCCGTGGCCTGCCCGAGCATGTCCTGCTCGATCGACTTGAGCTGCGTCATCAGGCCTTCCGCCCGATCCAGCAACGCGATGCCGTGCTCCGTCAGGCGCACGCCACGTCCATGTCGTGCGAGCAGGCGGACGCCGAGCTGATGTTCGAGGCGGGTGACGCGGCGGCTCAGGGCAGACTGGGCAATCCGGTGCCGGGTCGCAGCGCGGGAGAAACCGCCATCGCGCGCTACATGAACAAACGCGGCCAGATCATCGAAATCCACAGTCAGGCCATCTCAGAACTGGATACCGTCACCTTGGCACCGATCAAAAGAGCGGTCAATTTTGCAAATGCAAATTGCACGCGTTGCCGTTCATCCTGACGTTTCTCAACTCATATCATGAGAGCAATGAAGCGCCCGACCGACGTCGATCCGCCTGCCTGCCGATCAACGGCACGCACGTCGCATGCCGTTGGTTCATTGCCTCGCCATTCAAACAGAGTTCGCTTTCAGATGACGCCGGAGGCGCGGGACTATGTCCGCGTTCTCTTGCATCACTGCTTCGCCGTAATTCCGACCGCCTTGGCGATAAGGGCGATGCGCTCGCGTTGACGCGCGATTGAAGTCGGCGAACTCTTTTGGTCCGCCGGGATTGGGAGTCTGCGCGGTGGCATTGAGCTTGGCCTGCACCGCAGGATCGCGAGATGCCGCAATGATGTCGGCCGCGATCCGCTCGCGCAACTCGGCAGACATGTCCTTTATCCCGAACAGGCCGACGAGACCCTCCATTTCAAGCGCGGGAAAGCTGCTTTCCAGGGCGGTCGGAAGCTCCGGCAAACTGGGCGCACGCTCGCGACCCATCACAGCCAGGATCTTGATGCGTCCGGCCTCCGACTGCGGCCGCAGGATCGCGTAGGATGATGCATAGACTTGAATGCGACCTTCGCCGAGATCGGTGGCAGCCTGCACGGTGTCGCGATAGGGCACCTTCGTAATGACCAGTCCTGCGGTTTTCGCAAAGTAGTCGAAGGCGAAATCGGTGATCCCCGGCACCGCAGTTCCGTTGAACGTCCCCGGCGCGGCCCGCGCGCGCTCGGCCAACTCCTTGAGCGAGCCAATTTTCATCGAGGCCGGTACGCCTACCGCAAGGATGGTGTTTGAATAGCGGGCGATCGGCACGATGTCGGCGGGGTCATAGGGAAGCTTCTTGTAGAGGATCGGGTGGACCGTGAAGTTTCCAGCCGGAGCCCACAGAAAAGTATGGTCGTCGTTGGCGCTCAGGAATGTCTGGATCGCCAGCATGCTGTCGCCGCCCGGCCGGTTTTCGATCACCACCGGCTTTCCCCAGCGCACCTGCAAGGCTTCCTGGATCAAGCGCGCGCCGATGTCGGCGCCGGCCCCCGGCCCGAACGGAACGATGAATCGGACTGCCCGCTGCGGCCAGGTTTCCGCTGACGAGACAGTTGTCCATCCCGATACAAGGCCCAGAACCGCGACAGCCGCAGCCATTTGCCTGATGACGTTCATGTTTCCCTCCCAATTTTTCTCCCGATGAATCCCGGGATTTTTGCTTTGTTCGATCCGGCACCCCCGAAAGGGAGATTCAGATGCGAATCTCCCTCAGGTTTGTGCCTTCCCAATAGAAAGACTCAGTTGTGCACTTCTCCCTCGAAGCTCTCGAAAGTGGTGATCGTCGGCGGCGCGCTCGTGAAGCCAAGCTCCGTCCAGCGCTTGCAGACTGAATCGTAAACCTCTTTCTTCAGCAAACTCCGGCGCGAGAATGTCTTGATATACTTGTACTCCTTGCAGGCATTGATGACGCATTTCGAGCCCCAGGGCCGGATCTCCGGCGGATTCTGGCTCGGATCGAGGAAGGTGCTCCAGGTTTCGCGCAGGATGTCGATCGATTGCGCCGGACGCGAGCGCGTCACCATCGCCCACATCACCTCGCCGAGATCGGTCGGATCTACGTCATCATCGACCACCACGACATATTTGGTGAAGTAGGCGCCGCCCATGCATTGCGCGGCCAGCGCTCCCACTTGCGCCGCATGGCCGGCATATTGCTGCTTGATCGAGACCACCGTCATGCCCCAGCCGGCGGCTTCGGGCGGCGACCAGACGCCGCGAATTCCGGGCACGCCCATTGCGTTCAGATCGGTCCAGACTTTGGCGGCCTTGGCCATGGCCCACATGAGTCCGCATTCGTTCGACCATCCGTCCGCCATCAGCGCGCTGGTGACGATCGGGTCGTTACGGTAGCGAATCGTCTTGATGTCGATATACGGCGTGGCGCCGCCCGGCCGCCCGTAATAGCCGGTGAACTCGCCGAAGGGACCTTCGGGGGCAGTCTGATCGGGATAGGCGAAGCCTTCGACGATGATCTCGGCATGCGCCGGCAGCGTGAGGCCGGTGACGTCGCTCTTGAACACCTCGATGGGCGCGCCGTTGATGCCGCCGGCGAATTCATATTCCGATACGTCCTTCGGGAAGGACGTGGCGGAGGCGAGAAACAGCAGCGGATCGAGCCCGTAGACGGCGGCGACTGGTGCCGGCTGCCCGCGGTCCCACCACCGCTGCCGGTCCAGATGTGGCGTCCTTGCCGGGCGAGGCATAGAAGCCGACCTGCTTCGGACCTTGAACCATTTGACGGTAAGTGCCGAGATTGACGCGCCCGTCCTCGGGATTCATCGTGATGATGGAATCGGCGGTGCCGAGATAACGCCCGCCGTCCAGCGGCCACATCTTCGGCGCGGCGAATTTCGTGACGTCGACCTTGTCGCCGGTTTCGATATTTTGGTTCACTTCGGCGTCGCTCGCGTCGATCTCTAGCGGCGTGACGCGCCGTTTCATTTTCTCGCTCAATATCCGCACCATGCCGAGCGCGTCCTTCGACGGCTCCTCGCGGATCGATACCGCCACGCGATTGAGGCTGCTGCCGAAGGGGTTGAACAGCACGCGCGAACCGGGATGGTCCTTGATATTCTCAAACAGAAGCGCCGGGCCGCCGACAGTCTTGCCGGCCATGTAGGTGATCGTGCCCATCTCGAGGTCCCAGTCGACCTTGGCCTTGATCCGTTTCAACTCCCCGAGCGCATCGACCGTTTTAAGCCAGTCCCCAAGACTCCTGATGCCGACCGGCCTGTGAATGTTCATTCTATCTTCCTCCCGCTTTTTTTGACTGTTTCTCGAGCAGCGCCAGGCGCTTTCCCATCGCTCCGATGTCCTTTTCCATGAGCGCGCGCGCCGTGGTGGCGTTCCGCTTACGCAACGCGAGCAATATCTTCTTGTGCATCTCGAGCGCCACGCCCGACGACGACCGACTCCGCATCGATTTCAGCCGATCGGACAGCATCGTCAGCACGGTTTCGCCGACGATGGCGAGCACGGGATTGCGGCTCATACGAATGATCCGTCGATGCAGTTCGATGTTGAGATCCCGAATGTCCAAGCCGCGGACCTGCCCGCTGTCGGCCTCGCCCACGAGGGCCGCCAACTCCGCAAACTCCTTGGCCGTGCCGATGCGCGCCGCCCGTTCCGCAGCATAAGGCTCGATCAGCAGACGCACCTCGAACAGGTCCGTGAGGCGGGCGTCGCCGCGGCCGAGCAGGTTGCTGATCGAATCCGTGATGGGCCGCTGGTGGTCCTCGATGATGAAAATTCCGCCCTTGGGGCCTTTCTTCACCTCCAGGAGCCCGACGAGTTCGAGCGCGCGGATGGCTTCTCGAATGACGACGCGGCTTACTCCGAATTGCGCAGCGAGTTCACGCTCCGTCGGCAGCCGATCTCCGGTCTTTACCGCCGCGCTGAAAATGAGCTCGCGGATCCGGTCGGCAACTTCCTCGTACGCCTTGCGACGGCCAAGCGACTGAAAACTCACTTCGCGCCCGTCCGGGCCTGCCACGTTGGGGTACGGCCGATGATCCAAGGGGGGCTCCGCCAGCATTAGGTCTAAAGGTCTAACCTAATACCAATCTACGGCGGCCCCCCGAATTGTCAAGCATGCCTGCCCGGGCCAGCCCGGCCGGTCTGCCGGCATCAACCGGCATTGATGATCCGATGCATACCGTTGTCAGAAGCATTGTTTCGCCGACGAAGCGCGCGTTTCCGTCTCTGTTCCCGAGAGTGACAGCGATCGCGATCGCGTTACGCGATTTTGCAACATCGATCCCGACAAGAGCTCGCGTATGATTCCCCGCGGCTCGCCCTCCTGCGGCAGGGGTCAGTTCGGCCAGTCCGAGCAATTCTCGGTTACGCAGCGTAGGGTGGGGGACCCGACATTCGATCGGCGAATGCCGGAGTTTTGATTGCAGGGCGATGCGAAAGCGGTCATGACTGCAGCATCCCAACACTCAGTCGCTCATCGCCGCTATCCCGCTCGCGATTCGGCCTTGGCCGCCGCGTGCATTTGACCATCCCATCGTTTTGCGAACGGCGCGGAGATTCCAAACTGGTCGAGCGCCCGCGCAACGACATGGTTGACGATATCATCAATCGATTTCGGATGATTATAGAACGCCGGCATTGGCGGGACGATCGCCACTCCCATGCGCGACAACCTGAGCATGTTCTCGATGTGCACCTCCGAAAGAGGCGACTCACGCGCAATCAGGACCAGTTTTCTCCGCTCTTTGAGGACGACATCGGCCGCGCGATGCACGAGGTGCTCGCCGTAGCCGTGGGCGATAGCGCCGAGCGTCCGCATGGAGCACGGAATCACCACCATTCCTTCGGTAAGAAACGAGCCGGACGATATCGAGGCGCCCATATTGGCCGAGTTGTGGAAAACGCTCGCCAGATCGCACACCTGTTTGAATGTGTATGGGGTCTCATGCTCGATCGTCCGCTGAGCCCATTTGCTGATGACGAGGTGTGACTCAACGTTGCAGCTTTTGAGCGCTTCGAGCAGTCGGATCCCGAGGATCGCCCCCGTCGCTCCTGTCATGCCAACGATCAGACGCCGCATTTTTTGTTTCCTTTGTTAGAGAGCGATGCTCAATCATCTTCGCCAGGGTATCAGGATTTTCTCTATCTCGATGAGCGCCGCCGTCACAATGAACCCGATAATTGCAATGACAAAAAGGCCAACATACATCTGCTCCACGGCGAAGGTTTCCCAGGCGCTCCAAATCATGTAGCCGAGACCGCTTTTTGCGCCGATCATCTCGGCAATCGCGTTAAGCACGGTGCCCATTCCGATGCCCAGTCGCACGCCGGTCATAGTGAACGGAAGCGCAACCGGCAATGCGATGGTCCAGAAGGTATTCCAGCGGCTGGCCCTGAAGGTGCGTCCGACATCCAGATAGATCTTGTTGATTTCCAGCACGCCAGCGGTGGCATTGATCGCTACCGGACGAGACCGGAAGAGGCGGCACCGCCGCCAACATCGAGTTGCCCGGCCGCGTGCGGCGCTATCATCTTGGCCGCCAAATCGAACGTATTGAAGCTGGCCTCGATATTCTCCTCTTTGAAATATCCTTTGGCATCAGCGATGAAGAGGCCGACATCGCTGCTTGAGTTCACGACGCCAATCGAGACTTTGTCGGCCGCCTCGGCCGTTCTCGCCGCGTCGGCAACCATGACGCTGGCAATCAGCGCAGAAAAAAGCGAAAGAGCGTGAGTGCGGCGCATGTTTTTCCTCACCGGCGTTGCTGGGTTATTAGCCTCCCGTCTTTTTTTGTTTTCTACGAGGCGCCCGGTTTCTCTTCGCCCGGCTGCCGGCCGGGCTCGAAGCCGCCGACCTCGTGATAGGTGACGGTGTTGTCGGTTTCGAACGCGCGCACCTGGGGAATTCCGCCCGGCAGGCCGAGTTCGCTCCAGCGAGCGGCCACTTGGTCGTAGATGGGCTTACGCAGCGTGGTGCGCTTGGAGAACACCGGCAGATGGCGATGCTCCTTGCACGCGTTGATCAGCGCCTTCGAACCGTAGGGCCGCTTCTCCGGCGGATTCTGCGTGGGATCGAGCCAGGTGCTCCAGGTGTTGCGCAGGATGTCGATGTCGTCGATCGGATTGCAGCGGCTGGCCATCGCCCAGATCACCTGATCCATGTCGGTCGGGTCGATGTCCTCGTCGACCGCGACGATCCACTTCGTGTAATAGGCGCCGCCCGGCACCTGCGCCGCCAGCGCCAGCACCTGGGCGGCGTGGCCGGCGTAACGCTGCTCCATGCTGATCACCGTCATGCCGAAACCGCCGGCCGCTGCCGGATGCGAATAGACACCGGCAATGCCGGGAATGCCGAGCTTGTCGAGATCGTCCCAGATCTTCGCCGAACGAATGATCGAGAAGAAGCCGCTCTGCTCGCAGGACGGATAATCCGCCATCAGCGCGTTGGTCAGGATCGGCTGCGTGCGGTAATGCACCGCCGTGACGTCGACCAGCGGGCAGCCGGCCTCGGGCCGGCCGTAATAGCCGGGGAATTCGCCGAACGGCCCCTCCGCTTTCACCGAATTGGGCCGGATGACGCCTTCGATCACCACCTCGGCATTGGCGGGCAACAGCAGATCGGTGGTCTTGCCGCGCACCACCGGGATCGGCTGGCCCTTGATGCCGCCGGCGAATTCGTACTCGGACACGTTCTTCGGGAAAGTCTGCGAGCCGACCAGCATGAACAGCGGGTCGATGCCCCAGGCGGCGGCGACGTGGATCGGCTTGCCCTGCTGCCAGGCGCGCGTGATGTGCAGGCGCGCATCCTTGCCGGGCGACAGATAAAGTCCGACCTGCGCTTTGCCCTGCTGCATCATGCGATAGGTGCCGATGTTGAGGTAGCCGCTGTCGGGATCGCGCGTGATCACGGCGTCGGCGGTGCCGGCATAGCGACCGCCGTCGAGCGGCCAGTGCCGCGGGATCGGCAGCAGATCCAGGTCGATATCTTTCCCGGTGAGGGTGTTCTCGTAGATCGGGGCCTGCTCGGCCGACACCTCGTTCGGGGGCAGCCGCCGCTTGAGCTTGTCCTTGGTGCGGCGGATCAGTTCGACGGTCGGCGTGTCGGCCGGCTCCTCGAGCGTCAGTGCGACGCGCTTTACGCTGGGGCCGAGAATATTCCACAAGAACGGGCGCCAATCGGGCTTTTTTCGAAGCCGCGCGGGTGCTCAAACAACACCGCGGGCGATGGCTGCTGCTTGGCGACCAGATAAGAGATTGCGCTCATCTCCTCGTCGCGATCGACCGGCTTATCGACGTGTGTCAGCTCACCGATGCTTTCGACCCGCGACAGCCACTCGCGCAGATCGGCGATTGGCTCGGCAGTCTTCGGCGAATCCGCGGGCGGTACGTTAACGATCTTGTTCATTGGCATATCTCTTTCCGAGCAAGAAATTTTGGCGGTGCGAACCTGCGACACGAAGCGGCGAACGACGCCGATGCAGCGCGAGGCTAGCGGCTCTCGAGCAGCGGCTCAAGAATTTTCGGAATGGCATTCCGCTGGTCGGAATACAAAATTTCGACCGGTCCGCAGCGTTGGTAGCGCCCGCGGAAAACTCGAACGGTGTCATTGGCTTCGGCGCAGAAAAGCGCCGTCGAAACGACGCCTGCTTGAAATCCAATATATTGTCGCAGCAATCAGCGCGCGCTACGTTCCCGGGAGGATTGCGACATCGAAGCGCCGATGGTCCTGGCCGCGGTGCTCAACGCCGGCAGCAGGCTTTTCACCAACTGCTCCATGCTCATCGCGCTCGGGACCACCATGATGTTGGAACTTCGCAACCGGTGCGGCATTGACCATGATCGGCACCGCCAGCGTGCGGGTGGTGCGCTGATATTCGCGGTCGCCGGTCGCATAGCCCTGTCGACGCACTTGCGCGAGCAGGCGCCGTATCGCGGCGGCATTCTTCGCCGGAGCATCGAAAGGCTCGTTCGAGAGCGCCAGGCGGGAAAGCGTGTGCTCGACAAGTTCGGGAGCGGCGAAGCCGAGAAACGCGCGGCCAAGTGCGGTCACCAGCACCGGCAGGCGTGACCCGACGGTGCGGTTGAGCGACAGCGTACCGGGATCGCGGCCGGTGTCGAGAATCACCATGGCGTCCGTATCGAACACCGCGAGATCGCTCGGCCAGGTCTGGTGCTTCCGCAGGCTTTCCAGGACCGGCCGGGCTGCCTTCAGCAGAACCTCGCTGGCGTTGTAGCCGCGCGACAGCATCAGCGTGCGCGCGGTTACGTGATAGCCTTTCTGATCGTCCTGGGACACATAACCATCGGCGACCAGCGTCTCCAGCATGCGCGCCACGGTCGATTTCGGCAGCTTGGTCGCCGCGCTGATCTCGCGTACCTGCGCGCGACCGTCATTGATTGCGCGCAGAATGCGCAGGCCGCGTTGTAGGGCATTTATCGTGGTCATGGAGCGGCCAGCACTCCTTGGCCATCGACATGACGTTTAATCCAGAGGTCGACCTTCATAGATCCATCCCGGCACCTGGCAAGAAAAGTATCGAGACCTGATCGATCAAGTGCGCCGCTGCGTAGCCTTGCAATTTTATCACGTTGCGCCGTTGCGGGACAATTCGTGGAATATAGCGGCAACAATGCTCCCGCTGCCGGAATAACAAACGTTTTCAGGCCTATAGATGCTCCATCCACAGTTTCCGGGACCGGCTCTGCGGCGCCGCCGCACAGGGCCTCTCATGGACTTTTGTAGGACGCGCGGTTGTTCGGGATAGATCGAAGGCGCCTTCATTCAGGGTCCGGGCTTTGTTCCAGTCGAAGAAATAGTTTGGTATGGACAGCGCTCGAGCAAATGGGGTGCCGACCAGAAACGATGCGGCCGGAACAGGCCATGCATCATCCGCGCGAGCTGTCTTGAAAGAATGGATTGTCATGAGCGAAGATGTCGGCAATCGCGTCAGGTTCTTCCTTTCGGCCCATCATGTACTTTCCCTTTCCACGCAAGGGCCGGATGGACCGCATGCCTCAAGCCTATTCTATGCCTGCGACGGATTTTCTCTGTTATGGGTCTCCGACACCGAAACCCGGCATTCGCGCGAAATCGAACGCAACTCCCGGGTGGCGGCGACGATCGCCCCGGATTGTTCCGACTTTGCCGCTGTTCGTGGCCTTCAGATTGCCGGCCATGCGCGTCGGGTTGCGGGAGACGACGAGACGCGTCGGCATTTGACCGTGCTGGAAGCACGTTTTCCGTTTCTCAAGACAATTGTCTGCGGCGCCGGAGAAGCTGCGTCAGGCTTATGCCCGAACGGCGGTCTATCGTCTTGATCCGAGCAAGATCACTTTGATCGATAACTCCCGTGGCTTTGGTCACAAGGAGTCGGTCGAGTTTTCCGGTTAGCCGCCCAGCAAGAGCTTGCGAACAGGGCGCGATACGCGCGGGGAAATTCTGCCCAACGCGGTGCCCAGCGAACTGCTCGGCCGGATCCTTGTCCCTGTCGTAAATAAATTCCGCGCCGGCCTTTCAAACAGCCGAAAGCTTGCTCAGCAAGGCCAGGTTATCCGGTCCGGGCTTTAGATCGCCGCGCTCGATGCGACGCGCGATCTCGACAACTGCCCTGTTGACGGGTGCTGCGCCTCCACGCTTCTCGTGCTCGGCGACGACAAGGCCGTTCAATTCGTCGACCTCGCTGTGACGTCCCTTGATCCAATCCTGCAGCACGGTGGTCTTGGTGTTCGGCAGGACGAAGCCTTCGAGCAGCGTGTCGAGCAACTTCTCGACCAGACGATTGGTCTGGCGCATGTCGTCGGGCGTCAGACCGAAGATCGGCAGCACCGGATAGCCGATCGCTGCGCCCGCATCGAGCGCCTCCTGACCGGAGCGCAACATCAGTTCGCGCATGCCCGGCATCTTGACTGCTTCCAGCATCGGCATGCCCAGAATCGCGGTCGTCACCAGCGTGGTGGCATTGCTGACGAGCTTCATCCATTTGGTGGCGCGGATGTCGTCGACGATCTCGACGCTGCCGACATGCTGCAGCAGTTCGGCGATCTCGGCGCTCGCGGCCGGCTGTCGCCGGATCGATGTTGCCGACCGCGAACCACGAGCGCGGCGGCGGCGAGTGGCGCTGCACGATGCCGGGATCGAACATCATCGAGGAAATCTCGATCACGCAGCCGATGGTGCGATGCGGGCCGACCACCTCCGCGATGGTATCGACGGTCATGCCGTTCTGCACGCCGGCGACGAGGCCGTCGGCCTTGAGATAGGGCTCGATCAGCTGGCACGACCAGCGGGTGTCATAGGCCTTGGTCACCAGCAACACGATGTCGAAGCGCTCGGTGAAGGTGCAGACGTCGCAGAGATTGTAGGCGCGCACCGGCACCTGCAGCGTCTCCTCCGGCATCTCGATGCGCGCGCCGTTCTGCCGCATCGCCTGCGACGTGCTCGGGCCACTGGTCGATCAGCACCACGTCGAGCCCGGCGCTGGTCAGGTCGGCGCCGATCGAGGCGCCATTGGCGCCGGCACCGAGCACGGCGATCTTCTTGCTGGTCATGCCCACCTATCCTGCTGCCGCTTGGCTCCGGGTCGCACTTGCCAATATCCCTAGTGGTCCGATTCTAACATTCGCATTCCTTCTCGGCAGGTTCTTTTGCAAATGTCAGAATTAAAGGGCCACTGGCAATATTAGATTCTAGTGGAGCTTTAGATTTGACATTCGCTTTGCGAACCTGCGGCTGGATGACTAGCGAATGTCAAATCCGCTCCACTAGCGTGCAGCGCTTTGCTAAAGTCATGACTATTGCGCAAGTATCTCCTTGCACTGGCTGGGCCCCACGCGATGCATGATCCGGACTTTCTGATTGTCGGGGGAGGAAGCGCCGGTGCGACGCTGGCGGCGCGACTGTCCGAAGACCCCACAACCCGCGTGTTGCTGGTCGAGGCCGGCGCCGATACGCCGCCGGACGCGGTTCCCGCGGACGTTGCCGATACCTTTCCGCGTTCCTCGATCAACCCGGCCTATTTCTGGCCGGGCCTTGTCGCCTCACGGCGTGCGGGTGGCCCGCTCTATCCGTTTCCGCAGGCCCGCATCATGGGGGGAGGTTCGAGCGTCATGGGCCTGTGGGCCTTGCGCGGGGTGCCGTCCGACTTCGACGGCTGGGCGGCCGCCGGCGCTGAGGGCTGGGCCTGGTCCGACGTGGTGCCGTATTTTCGCAGACTCGAAAACGATCTCGACCGCGACAACAGCCAGAGCGCCGCGAATCCCTATCCGGTGCGGCGTATCCCGCAAGCGGAATGGCCGGCTTTCGCGCGCGCGATCGAGAGCGCGGCCCGCGGCCGCGGCATCCCCGAAATTTTCGACATAAACGAAGACCCGCGGGAAGGCTTCTTCCCGATGCCGGTGAGCCAGAGCGAGACCACGCGCTCCTCAAGCGCGATCTGCTACCTGACCAGCGAGGTACGCCGGCGCAGCAACCTCGCCGTCATGGCCGATACGCGTGTGGTCGATCTGCGCTTCGACGGGCTCAAAGCCTGCGGCGCGGTGGTGGAGCGTGCCGGCCAGCGACAGGAGATCGCAGCGCGCGAAGTCATTCTGAGCGCGGGTGCAATCCACTCTCCGGCTATCCTGCTGCGTGCCGGAGTCGGCCCTGCTGACGAACTGAATAGGCTCGGCATCGAGCCGCGCCTCGACCGCCGTGGCGTCGGTCGCAATCTGCAGAACCATCCTTATCTCAACATCGCGCTGACCCTGCCGCGCGGCTTGCGGCTTGACGCAAAGCTGCGGCACTTCGCGATTGCCGGCCTCCGCCTGTCATCCGGCATGCCGGGTACGCCGCCGGCCGATCTTCTGGTGTTCATGATCGGGCGGGTGAGCGCGCGCTCGTTCGGCACCGATCTCGCGATGGTGGGCGTCGCGCTCTACGCACCCTATTCGCGCGGCGCGGTGACGCTGAGGAGCCGTGACGTCAATGATGCGCCGAATATCGACTTTTCGCTGTTCCGGGATCCCCGCGATGCGCCGCGCATGCTGAAAGCCGCGCGCTTCGCCGAAAGCCTGCTGCTCGAACCGCGGGTCGCCGAAACCTACCAGGACGCTTATCTGCTGCCGCCGGTCATGATGCTCAATCAGTTCAATCAGCCCGGTCTGGCAGGATCGCTGCTGGCCGGCGCAGCGAAGCTCGCATTGAATGCGCCAGCGGCGCTGACCCGCCGGGCGCTCGACCATGTCCTGAAGCCCGGACGGTGGTTTGCCAACCGCCATCGCCGTGCAACGCTGTCGGATGATGAAATCATTGGAGCGGCGGTGCCGATGGCGCATGCCTCGGCGACCTGCATGATCGGACGCCGGGACGATCCGATGGCGGTGGTCGACCCGGCCTGTCGCGTCTACGGCGTTGGGAATTTGCGGGTGGTCGATGCCTCGGTGATGCCGAGCGTGCCGAGCGCCAATACCAACCTGCCGACCATCATGATTGCGGAGCGGGCGGCCGATCTGATCCGCTCACGCTAGCCTCGGACGCAAGCGCCGCTTTCGCGATGCGGTGGCGACGCCAGCGCATCAGCAGGCCCATGACGCCACCGGGGATAAACAACGCGATCAATATGACCACAAGACTGAAGATGACGCGGTTGACTTCCGACGTCACGGTTACGCGCAGCGCATCCGCCACCAGCAGCACCAGAGGTGCGCCGATCAGCGGACCTTGCCACGTGCCGGGGCCGCCGATGACCGCCATCAGCACCACATTCAACGAGATGTCGAACGAGAAGGTACCGGTCGGCTCGAGTAAGCGATGCGTTGCGCATAGAGACCGCCGACCAGACCCGCGATAAAACAGGCCAGTGCATTGGCAGCCCATTTCACCTCGACCGTGCGCACGCCGACGATCTCGGCGGCATCCTCATCCTCGCGAATGGCGACCAGCGCCCATCCGACATTGGAATGCTGGATCGCATAGACCAGCACCGTGACGATCACGGCCAGCCCGAGAAACAGGAAATAGAACAACCGCTCGACGCCAAGTGGCGTGAGCGGCAGCCGCGGCATGTAGATTCCGAGAGCCCCCTGCGTGAATCGGAACGTTCAGCACCAGCACCTGCACGGCGAAAGTGATGATCATCGTCACCAGCGCGAAATAGGCGCCGCGCAGCCGTAGCGTCGGCACGCCGATGAGGAAGCCCGCGAAAGCGGCTGACAATCCCGCGAGTCGGAGCGGTCAGGAACGCCGACAGGCCGTAATAGTGGAACAGGATGGCGCTGGCATAGGCGCCGATACCGAAGAAGGTGACCATGCCGAAATTCAGATAGCCGCCGTAACCGCCAAGAATATTCCAGGACTGCGTCAGCACGACGTAGAGGAAGACCGTGCCAAGCGTGCTCAGGATGAAAAGTTGACGGCCGAGTGTGCCGTAAAGAATCAGTCCTGCGAGCAGCGCGATCCAGAAGGCGACCGCCAGATAGCGTCCGGTGGTGGTGCGGGCGGCCGACGGTATGAGATAGACCGAGAACAAGGGCCACTCCTAGATGGTGCGGCGCACGGCGCCACTCAGTCCTTCGCGGCGCACGATCAGAATCACCGCGAGCAGCACGTAGAGTACGAGGTACACGTAATCGAACGGCATCAGCGCGGTGCAGATTGTCTGGATCAGGCCGACCGCGACGCCGGCAGCCAGCGTGTTTTCAACCTTTCCAAGTCCGCCCAGGATGACCACAAGAAACGCCCAGGCCAGCCATTGCACCTGGGTATTGGGCGAGAAGGGAAACACCATCGCCAGCGCAACTCCCGCCGCGCCCGCGCAGGCGATGCCGAGGCCGAACATGACGGCCGACAGCTGACGCGTGTTGATGCCGAGTGTCGCCGCGGCATCCCGATCCTGCCCCATGGCGCGGATGGCGCGGCCGGTCAGCGTGTAGCGGAAGAAGGCCCAGAGCAGACCGACCAGCGCGAGCGCGAGCAGCCCCGCGATCAGCCGGACATGCGCGACGACCACGCCGCCGATTGAGAAGGCCGAGTTGGTATAGGCGGCGGTGATCACACGCGTGTCGGTGGTCCAGGCGATAGTGCCGAGATTCTCGATCAGCACCATCAGCCCAAACATGGCGACGAGCCCCTGGGTCTGCGCCGCACGTTCGACCCGCGTGATGACGGTGCGATAGACGACGGCACCAAGCACGAAGAACACCGGGAAAGCGATAAAGAAGGAGATGACAGGATCGAGACCGAGGCGACGGAACAGCTCGAAGGCCAGAAACGAGCCAAGCATGATGAAGGCGCTGTGGGCGACATTGACAATGCCCATCACGCCGAGCACGAGGCTTAAGCCCAGCCCGGTGATCGTGTAGATCAGCCCGAGCAAGACCCCGTCGGCGACGATCGCAGCAATTTGGCTCGTCATGCTGGTTCGCTGCTCCCGTTACACACCCAGCCAGCCGCGCACCATGGCGCCGAGATCGCCCTCGAACGCGGACCTGTCGCCCTCGATTTCGTTGCGGCCCGAATTGAGCACATAGACGTAGTCGGCGATGCGGATCGCCGCGCGCACGTCCTGATCGACCAGCAGAATGGTTCGGCCCTCATCGCGGAGCGCGACCAGTTCCTTGTAGACCTGCGTCGCCACGATCGGCGACAGCCCGACCGACGGTTCGTCGATCAGAAGCACGCTCGGATTGGACACCAGCATGCGCGCAATCTCGACCGCGCGCTGCTGGCCGCCGCTGAGGCTTCCGGCGGGGCGGTCGCGCAATTCGCGCAGTTGCGGGTAGCGCGTCAGCACCGCCGCCACTGCCGCCTTGAGACGGCTGCGGTCGGCGCGCAGCGACCAGCCGCCAAGCTCGATATTCTCGAGAACCGACAATTCCGGAAAGGTGGAGCGGCCCTGCGACAAGAGTGCGATCCCGCAATCGATGTGGCGATGGACTGGCAGCAAACCGATCTCGCGTTCACCGAGTAACACGCTGCCGCTCGCTGGCGACAGAAATCCGGCCGCCACCTTGAGTAGAGTGGACTTGCCCGCTCCGTTCGGGCCAAGCACGGCTGTGATGCGTCCCGGCTCGGCGCGCAGGCTGACGCCGCGCAGCACCGGCTGACTCGGGATATAGCCTGCGGCGACATTCGAGATCGTCAGAGTGGGAGCCGATATCGCCATCATCTAACCGCGTCCGAGATAGCCGTCGATGACCTTTTCATCGCGGATTACGTCGGCCGGCCGCCCGGATGCCGCGACCTTGCCTTCAACCAGGCAGACCATGAAATCCGACATGGCCACGAGATCAGGTACTTCGTGGCTGACGATCAGAAAGGCGGTTTGCTCTCGCTCCACCGTCTCGCGGATGCAGCGGATCAGCACATTCTTGATTTCGGGATGCACTCCCGCAAACGGCTCGTCCATCAGGATCATGCGTGGTCTGGTCACCAATGCGCGGGCGAATTCCAGCAGCCGCTGCTGGCCGCCGGAAAGTTCGCTCGCGATATGACCGGCGTACCGCTCGAGTCCGACAAAAGACAGGAGCTCCGCTGCACGTCGGCTCGCGTCGGCGCGCTCCAGCCGATGCTGGTGCAGCAACGGCACGAACATGTTTTGCGTCGCGCTAAGCGACCGAAACACACGCGTCGTCTGGAAGGTGCGGCTCAATCCCATGGCCGCGAGATCGGAAGGACGTCTGCCGCTGATCGCGGCACCCCCCAAAACGATCTCGCCGTGGTCCGGCGGGAGAACGCCATTCACGATATTGAGCAGCGTGGTCTTGCCAGAGCCATTCGGTCCGATCAGTCCGACGACGGTCTTTCCATCGACCTGAAACGAGACGCGGTCGACGGCAACCACACCGCCGAACCGCTTCGCGACCGTTTCGATCGACAGCAGCGCCTGTGCGGCGGAGGCGCTCATGGCATGCGTAGTACCGGCTGTGCCGTCTGATGCTGTTTCGGCCAGACCACCTGGTTCTTGCCGTCAATGTACTGAATGAAAATCTGGCTGTAGACCGGCGTACCGTCCTCCTGGAAGCGGATGTTGCCGGCGGCCGTCTTGAACTCGCTCTTGTAAATGTATTCCTTCAGCTTTTCCTGATCGGTCGTCTGGGCGCCTTGCACGGCCTGCTCGACGACCTGCAATACCGCATAGCCGACGATCGCGTAGGTCGGCAGCGTTTCATAGCCGCGTGTCTTGAACACGTCTGCCAGTTCCTTCAATCCGGGATAGCCCTGCGTCGGCCACGAAACGGTTTGACCGAAGGCACCTTCAGCGGCGGCGCCGAGCTTCGGCCAGGCCGACAGGGTCGTTACCTGCGAACCGCAGGTGCAGAAGACTGGCGGCTTGTAGCCCAGCTGATGCATGGTACGCGCGATGTTGAGCGTGTCGTTCGGCAGGCCAAGCGCCAGCACCATATCGGCATTGGCGGCCTTCGCCTTCTGCACGAGACCGGTAAAATCCGTGGTGGCCGGCGGATATTGTTCGTCGACGACGACTTTGATTCCGCCGGCCTTGGCGAAGTTCAGGACGCCTCCGACGCCTCCGACGCCCGCCCGCACGACCACCGTGAACGGGTTCTGCGAGGTAAAGATGGCCAGCCGCTTGGGCCTTTGGGCTTCGGGCAGACTTGCGATCATGTCGAACAGACCGCGCGTATATTCGGGCTCCTGATAGGTATAGCTGCCGACGATCCAGCCCTTGTTGTTCTTGAAAATGTTGATGCCGACAAAGCCGCCATTGAACAGAATTTTCTTGTGCGACATGACGATTGGCACCACGGCGCCGCCAACAAAGGTCGTGTAGGGCGCGAGTACGATGTCGACCTTGTCCTGGTCGAGGAGGCGATTGTAGAGCGCTTGCGCAACGGTAGGCGTGCTCTCGTCGTTGTAGATGACCATCTTTACGGGACGCCCAAGCAGGCCGCCCTTCTTGTTAACCTCTTCCAGCCAGCGGTCGTAGACGAATTTGTAATCCGTGGATGGTTCGGCATAGGCGCCGGTCAGGCCGAGCGTGCCACCGATCACGACTGGATTCTGCTGTGCCGACGCGGTCAATGGGGCGGCCGCAGCCAGCGCCAGGCCCGCTGCGAGCGCACCCATGCGAACGCGGTGCAGCCATTTGAGTGTCTTCATTATGAACCTCCCATAACCCGGTATTTTTTCTCAGCGAGACTTTTTGTCTCAAGAGTCGTCAAGCGCAGCACGCCGCGTCGCAACACGTGTCACAACCGACCAGTCCTTGTGCCCGTCTCCATGCGCGAGCGCGTCGAGATAATTGTCGCGCAGGACGCTGGCGAAAGGTAGTGGCAAATTGATCGCGTCCCCTGCAGCCAATGCGAGTTTAGTATCCTTCAGGGCAAGCCCGAGGTCAAAGCCGGGCGGCTCGAATTTCTGCCCGGCGATCAGGCCCGCATAAATCCGGTAGATCGGCACGTCGAACAGCGAACCGACCACGACATTCAGAAGATCGGCCGGCTGCATCTGGTAGGCGCGGGCGAGCGCCGCAGCCTCTCCCATCGCCTCCACAACGCAGGCGACCATCAGATTGCCCGCGATCTTTGTCACGTTGGCGTTGCCGGGCTCCTCGCCGAGATACCAGGTCTTTTTTCCAATGACGTCAAACAGCGGTTGCACGTGAGCAACGGCATCCGGCTTGCCGGCGGCCAGAATATTGACCTCGCGGCGTGCCGCCATTTCCGGCCGGCCGAAGACCGGGGCCGACACATAGCCCACGCGCTGCCTGGCGTGCAGTTCGGCAAGTTCGTTTGCACATTGCATCGAAACGGTGGCCATGTTGACATGAACGAACGAGGAGCAAGCAGGTGGCGAGAGATCGCCATTGAGGAACACGTTCCGAATCGCATCGTCGTTCGGAAGCATCGAGATCACAGCATCGCCCCGGAACGCGTCGCGGGCGCTCGTCGCTATGATCGCACCGCATGCAGCGGCGTCTTCGAGCGCATGCCTCGACGCATCCCAGATACGCACTTGATGGCCCGCATTCCTTAGATTGCGGACCATAGGCAGGCCCATGCGACCAACCCCGATGAATCCGATGTCCATGTGACCTCTTGCTCCGCACATTCCGGCTTTGCCGGAGTGAAATTATGTTAGCGGTTCGCAATGAGGTTGCAACTCGCTGCATTCGGAGTTGAATGAACGTCTTAGAAGTTCTCCCGGGAGGTCATGTCATGGCTGTCCGCGAAACAAGCCGCTTCAAGATCGCGCCTGGCGATCGCGATCCGGATCGCTCGCTGCGTGAGGATCAGGGCTGGCATCACATGGATGTGCGCTGGCTGATCACGCGCGACAGCGTGGGCTCGACCATGACGGTGGTCGGTCGCACCACGATGCCGTCCGGCGTGAAGGCGCAGCACGCCTGGCACCGCCATCCCAATGCCGAGGAATGGGAACTGGTCGTGCAGGGAGTCGGTATCAAGCATGTCGGCGAAGAATCGTTCGTTCTCCGGCCCGGTGATCTCGCCTTCGTACCGCGTAACGTCTATCATGGACTGGAGAACGGATCTGACACCGAGACACTTGTTACGGTGTGGGGGTATTGCGGCGCGGCCAGCCTCGAACAGGCTGGTTACATCATCCCTGAAAATGATCCGGAGGCGCCAGAATTCGTAAAGCAGACGCGACGCTGACTATTATCGTCTCCTTTAGCCGCCCGCTGCTGCTGCGAAGCGATACCGTATGCGCTCACCTGCGAACCGTGCTTTCGATGTCCTCTATTTCAAGCGCGAGAATAAGCGACGCACGTTGTCGACGGTAATCGATTCGATTTGCGCCGCGGTGAAGCCCGCCGCTTTGAGCGTGGCGAGAGGAGTCATGTCGGCGGGTGGAAACGAATAATCGGTTCCCAGCATGATCCGGTCGATACCGGCGAACTCCGCCAGGTAACGCAGCGGCGCCGCGTGATGCAGGATACTGTCATAGGCGAAGCGGCTGACATAGGCGGTCGGTGGTTGCTGCGCGACGTCACCCTGCGCTGCACGGTCCATGCGGTTGTGCATGATGTCGAAGCGACCGGCGAGATAGGGAAACGCGCCACCGCCATGGGACAGCACGAATGTAAGCTCGGGAAAGCGGTCGAGCACCCCTGAAAACAACAGCGAGCCCGCGCCGAACGTCGTGTCGAATATATATTGCGTGCTTTGCGTCAGGCCGAATTTCGCGGCACGCGGTGCCGGCCCGACCAGAACCGGATGGATGATGATCGGGCAATCGAGTGCCTCGGCTTTCGCCCAGAGCTTATCGAGCGTCAGCTCGCCGATATTGGTGTTCTCGACATTCGCCGGCAGCATCACGCCAAGCGCCCCAAGGTCGCAGATGCGCGTCAGCTCGATTACCGCGTCATCGACGTTGGGTAACGGCACCGAGGCAACGAATCCGAAGCGCGGATGATCTGCACACCATGCGGCCAGGGTATCGTTCAGGACGCGGTGCCAGGCGACGCATTTCTCCCGAGCCAGACCATAGCCGTAGATGTCCGGCCAGGTGGCGACGAACTGACGGTCAATGCACGCGGAATCGAGCCATGCCATGCGCTCTGCCGCCGTTTCGACCAGCTTCGGAAAAAAGGGGCGCACCTTGAATCCATAATCGAACGCCAGCGCCGGCGTCGCGGCGCCTTCCACAACCGTAACGCCGAGCGCACCCTTGCTTTCGCGCACGCGCGCCACGAGTTCGGCGGGAATGTAATGGGCGTGAATGTCGATAGTCATGCGGCGGAACTCGAATTGCGCGCCTTGGCGTCCTGGATCAGCCGCCACAGCCTTGGCGGCGTCAGCGGCATTTCCGTCGGTTCGACGCCGAGCGAGCTCAAGGCATTCGCGATGGCATTTCCGACGGCGGCCGCGACCGCCACAATGCCACCTTCGCCGGCGCCTTTCGCTCCAAGCGGGTTGGTAGGGGAGGGCCGCAGCTCCAGGGTGACACCGCGCAATTTGGGAAAGTCGGTCGCGGTCGGCAGCAGGTAATCGGCCAGCGAGGCGTTCAGCAATTGGGCATCCTCGTCGTAAATCAAATGATCGAGGAAAACGCCTCCAAGGCCCTGCACCAGCGCTCCGATCGCCTGACCGTGGACGATGGCGGGATTGATGGCGCGGCCGACATCCTCCACCGCCACATAATCCACGATTTCGACATGCCCGGTGCGCGCATCGACCGCGACATGAGCGGCATGGGCGCCATAACTATAGGTCCGTTTCGTGTTGGAGAATGTCGCTTCGACCACGATCGGCTTGCCTTCGAGACGTTCTTTGCTTGCGAGTTCGCCGAAGGCGAGGGCGCGTCCATCGGGTGTGCGTGCCTTGCCGTCACCGACGACAATCTCGGCGGCCGAACAAGCGAATTGCGTCGCAGCGTGGCTGCGGATTTCGTCCAGAAGTTTCTTTGCCGCCTCCAGAATGGCCGAGCCGCCCATCACCACCGCGCGCGAATGATAGGTCCCGAAGCCCTCCTCGACCAGATTCGTCGAGCCGTGCAGAATGCGGATCTGATCGAACGGCACCGCCAGGGCGTCGCCGGCGATCTGCGCGAACACGGTTTCGAGCCCCTGGCCGAGCGTCGAAGAGCCGACGCCGACGGTGATCGTGCCGTCATCCTCCAGCGTCATGCGCGCATTCTCGCGCGGGCCGGCGCCGCCGCTCTCGACGAAGGGCACCGCCGCAATTCCGTGATAGCGGCCCTTGATCGACTTGCCTTGCAAGAGCTTTTTGTCGTCCCAGCCGATTTCCTTCAGGCAGCGATCGAAAGCGGCGTGATAGTCGCCGGTGTCGTAGGCAGTTTCGGTCTCATAGGGGACGAGCTGACCGATGGAATAGGGCAACTCCTCCTCGGTGATCAGATTCTTCTTGCGGAATGCGACCGGATCGATGCCGAGATCGCGCGCGGCCATCTCGATCAGCCGCTCGCGGAAAAAATTGGCCTCGAAGCGACCCGGCGCGCGATAGGTGCCGACCGGCGTCTTGCTGGTCATGAAGGCGGCGACTTCCACCTCGATTGCCGGAATGCGATAAGGCCCGTGCAGGAACTGCGCAGCCTTCGCAGGGACGACGCCGCCATTGGTGCGAATATAGGCGCCCATATCGCCGAATATCGTCCCGCGAATGCCCAGAATGGTGCCGTCGCGCCGGCACGCGATCTCCAGGTCGCAATCCATCTCGCGCGAGTGGTTGATCGCCATCAGATGCTCGCGGCGATCCTCGATCCATTTCACCGGCCGGCCGATTTGGCGCGCGGCGAACGGGATCAGAAAATCCTCCGGATAGAATTCGCCGCGCACGCCGAAGCCGCCGCCGACATCGAGCTCCACCATCTCGATGTCGTGTTCGTCGAGGCCGAGCATCCTGGCCAGCACCCGGCGATTGAAGAAATTGACCTTGGTCGCGCCATGCACCGTCAGCTTCTTCGCAGCGGCGTGCCATTGCGCGATCAGACCCCGCGTCTCCATCGGCACGGCGGTGTGGCGATGCGCCCGGAAGCTCTCCTTGCGAACATAGTCGGCGCTTGCAAAGGCGCTCTGGACATCGCCGATATTTCGCTTGTAGCGGGTAGCGACATTGGTGCCGTTCTGCTCGAACAGCAGCGCGCCGTTAGATCCCGACGAGCGCCAATCGGCGATCGCCCGAAGCGGCTCGATGTCGACGACGATCCTCTCCAGCGCGTCCTCGGCCAGCGCCCGGCTGTCGGCGATCACGACCGCGATCGGCTCACCGACATAACGCACCTTGCCGTCCGCGATGATCGGCTGGAGATACTTTTCGAAGTCCTTCAATCGGCGCGAGCCGCAGCGGGATCGTCGGGATCGTGCCCGGAATCGTGCCAATGTCCGATGCGTCGATAACGGCGTGGACGCCCGTCATCCGGAGCGCCTCGCTCTTGTCGAGGCCGCGTAAATTGCCGTGCGCCACGGAACTGCGCAAGATCGCGGCGTGGAGCGTGCCGACTGGGTCGTAATCGTCGGTAAAGGTGCCGGTCCCGCGCAGGAAGCGGAGGTCTTCGGTACGCTCGATCTCCTGACCGACCAGCGTATTCAGCGGCCGACTCATCGCGGCATTCCTTGCGCTTCGCTGATAGGCCGGCCTGGCGTCGACGATGGCTTCGACGATGCTGACGTAACCCGTGCAGCGGCAGATATTTCCGGACAGCACTTCGCGGATACGTTCCTCGCCGGCATCCGGCTCCTCGGTGAGCAGCGCATGCGCCGTGGTCAGAATGCCGGGTGTGCAGAAGCCGCATTGCAGCGCGTGGTGTTTGCGAAAGCTCGCCTGCAACGGACTGAGGGCCTGATCGGACCCTTCCGGCGCAAGCCCTTCTACCGTCACGATGCTGGCCCCCTCGGCCTGCACCGCGAGCATCAGGCAGGAGCGTACGGCCGCGCCGTCGACGATCACCGTGCAGGCACCACAGACGCCGTGTTCGCAGCCCACATGCGTACCGGTTGCCTTCATCTTGTGGCGGAGACAATCGGCAAGCGACAGTCCGCGGCTCGACCTCGGCTTCGACCGTGCGGCCATTCAGAGTGAAGGACGTCCTGACCATTGTCATTGTTCGTCTTCCGGCAAGGTGATGCCTGCCGCACGGGCGAGCGCCCGCTCGAGCAGGGTCGCAAGCAGGGCACGCCGATAATCCGCCGATGCATGAATATCGCTCGGCGGCTCGACATCGGACGCAGATGCGGCCGACGCTTCGCGGATGGTCGCGAGATCGACCGCGCGACCTTGCAGCAGTTTCTCGACCGCTCTCAGCCGCACCGGCGTATCGCCGACGCCGATCGCGCCGACATTGGCCTTCTCGACGTGTCCGGCGGCATCGACGTCAAAATAGAGCGCTACGCCGGCCAGCGCGAAGTCGCCGCGCCGGCGCGCAAATTCCTCGAAGGCCCAGCGCCGGCCGGCCTTCCACGCGGGCAGATCGAACCGAGACGATCAACTCGCCCGGCTTCAGCGCCGTCGTCAGCGGCCGCTGAAAGAACTCCGTGGCCTTGATGGTCCGGTGGCCCTTCGCTCCGACGACGTCGATCATCGCATCGCAAGTGACCGCAAGACCGGGCATTTCAGCGGCGGGATCGGCATGCGCAAGGCTGCCGCCGACGGTGCCGCGATTGCGGATCTGATAATGCGCGACATGCGCGATGCCGGCCTGCAGCAGGGGATGCGCGGCAGAAAGACGCGCGTCGCGCTCGATGTCGCGCCAGCGCACAAGGGCGCCGAGATGTACGCCATCATCGTCTATCGTAATGCGTGCAAGATCGGGAATGTCGTTGATGTCAACCAGCAGGCGCGGCGCCACCACGCGAAAAGCCAGCATCGGCATCAGGCTTTGACCGCCGGCAATCGGCTGCGCGTCGCCTTCATGCTCTGCGAGCAACGCTATCGCTTCGTCGAGCGAGTCAGGGCGACGATAGTCGAACGGCGACGGCTTCATAGGCAGATGACGTTGATTGACACCGCGACAACACGATTGTTAGCATACACACGTTCTCGGGAGTTACGCAATGAACGCATCGCGCTTCTCCGCAGGCTTTGCCGCGCTGATGTTTCACGAACGTCCGAGAGCTTGCCGGATTTCACGATCGCGATATCGCTCGCGCGAAGTTTTCGCGCGCGCTCTCAATCCCATGGCTTATCGGGAGAAAATTCCATGAAAACGGCTTCGACTTCTTCTGCCTTGACACGCCGCCGCCTTCTTCAGGCGAGTGCAGTCGGACTGGCGGCACCGTTTGTCGTTCGTCGCGCTTATGCAGCCTGGCCCGACCGGCCTGTGAAGTTGCTCGTGCCGTTCGGAGCCGGTGGCCCGGTCGACGTGCTTGCCCGCGTGCTGCAGCCGATGTTGAGCGAAGAACTCGGCGCCAACATGTTCGTCGAAAATCGCGCTGGCGCGGCCGGCAATATCGGCGTCGGCATGGCCGCCCGTTCGGAGCCGGACGGATACACGATCCTGATCACCTCGAATACGATCGTGATCAATCCGATGTTGTACAAGTCGGTGCCGTACGACCTCGAGAAGGACTTCGAACCGCTGGTCGATCTTGCCGGCTCGCCGACCGCCTTCACGGTCAATCCCAAGCTCGGCATCAATACGGTCGCGGAATTCGTGGCACTGGCCAAGGAAAAGAAAGGTGCCATCAATTACGGCAGCGCCGGATTTGCCACGCCGTCGCATCTGGCCGGCGAGTTCTTCAAGAATCGCGCCGGCATCGAGATGACTCATGTTCCGTTCAACGGCGCAGGTCCGGCGAACCAGGCGCTGATCGGCGGCACCGGTCGATATGGTCTCCGGCGCACTGCCGGGTGCGCATCCTCATATCGTAGCCGGCACCCTGAAGGGCATTGCGGTAACGGGCGAAAAGCGCTGGTTCGATTTGCCCAACGTGCCGACCATGGTGGAAGCCGGCTATCCGGGCTTCGTGCTCGATACCTATGTGATGTGCCTGGCGCCGACGAAAACTCCCCAGGAAGCGACCGATCGGCTGTCCGCCGCATTCAAGAAGATTCTGTTGAAGGACGAAGTCAGGTCGAAGCTGCGTACCTCGGGTCTCGAACCGACGGCTGGCGGCGCTGCGGAGTTGAAGGCTCGTATCGCAAGAGAATTGCCGTTGTGGCGGGAGATCGTGAAGATCGCCGGTATCACCCCGCAATAAAGTATTTGCTGGCCCTTGTACCCGCCGATGACGGATTTGAATTGTCCGTTGTCGGAAGCGTGGCGCGTTGAGTCCGTCGGATTTGTCAGTCGATGCCGGCCGACCGTGCTTGCTCTTCGGCCACGGCAGCCCAGTCCTTGCCCGCGCTTCCGTGAGCGATGGCGCTCAACAGATGGTCATGCAGGACATTGACCGCAGGAAGCGGCACATTCTCGGCGCCCGCAGCTCCAAGGATCAGTTTGATATCCTTCAGTCCAAGCTGGATGGTGAAGCCCACATTCAGATAATCGCGGTCGGCGATCAGCTTGCCGTAGCCTTTGTAAGCCGGCGCCGAGAACAGGCCTTCCGTCAGAACGTCGTATAGAACGTCGGCCTTTACGCCGTATTTCCGGACCAGGGAAAATCCCTCGCCCATCGCTTCGATCGCGCAGCCGAGCACCAGACTATTCGTCAGTTTCACGATCGCGGCATGCTCGGGCTTGTCGCCGGCTTCGAACACGCGCCGTGCGATCGCCTCGATGAGGCCTTTGCAGGTCTCGACGGCCGGTTGCGGACCGGCGATCACGACGCCCAGTTGACCGGCGGCGGCGACATCCGGTCGCCCGAGCACCGGCGCACTGACAAGCACTTGGCCGGCTTCCGCGTGGCGCTCCTGCGCGGAACGGATGGCCGCGGTGCCGTGGGTGCCCATGATGAGGTGAATCGTACCTTTTGCTGACGACTCGCAAATGCCGCCCGGACCGAAGGCAACCTGTTCGAGCGCGCGATCGTCGGACAGCATGGTCACGACGACATCGCGTCCGCCGCAGGCCTCCTTGATGCTGGTTGCGACCCTGGCGCCGGCCGCGCGCAGCTCTTCGGTCTTCTCGAATGTGCGGTTATAGACAACGAGGTCGTGGCCGGCCGCAACGAAGCGCTTGGCGATCGCGCTGCCCATGCGACCCAGTCCTATGAAGCCGGTTTTCACACGTTTTTCCTTCTTTGAATGACGAGGCAGGGATCAGGCGCGATGGACGACAGCCCAGATCGCAACGGCGGGCTCGTTGCCCACCGCCCAGAGCCGATGCGGGATTTGTGAATTGAAGGAAAGCGAGTCGCCCGGACCGAGTTCGTAGCGCTCGAAGCCGATTTGCACGCCGAGCTGCCCGGAGAGGATATACGCATATTCCTTGCCGTCGTGCCGGAACAGCGAATCCTCCGGGCAGGACTGCGCGTCGGGTCCGTAGGTCACGTAGAGGAATTCAACCTCGTCGTCGGCTTGCGGCGTAAGACGCTGCCATTCGACGCCGCCGGCGAGCCGGACGCGTTTGCGGTCACCGGCGCGCAGGATATGGGTGCCCGCGCGCTCGGCCGAAGCCTCGACCTTTTGTTCGGGCTGCGGGGAGGGCTGTTCAGCAGCTCTAAACAGTTCGTCCATCACGAGGCCGAGTTCGGTGGTCGCCGACCACAACGTGCCTACCGAGGGCGTCACTAGTCCACGTTCGATTTGTGAGATGAGGCTAGGAGAAACGCCCAGCCGGCGCGCCAGCTCGCGCAGCGCGATTCCCTGGCGTTCGCGCTCCGCGCGAAGCTTTTGTCCAAGGCTTTCTCGCGTCGCGGACGAAGCCAGCGCATCGGCCGGTGCCGGTCGTGTTGCTGCTTTTTCCACAGTCGCCGCTCCGGATTTGAAGGCCGAACAACTCTTGACGGCAGGTGAGACGCCAATTGACTCGGAATGTTTAATGAGGATAAACAGTTTAGTGAAACTGTACAACAGATTAATTCTATCTGGGGGAACCAAACAAACGTGCATCACGTCGTCCGCGCTTCCGCCATTCAATATTCTCCGGAATATTCATCCCGCAGCTCAGGCTTCACGCGCTGCGCGGCTGTCGATCGCTCTGCCGGATCGACGCATACCGCACTTGGACTCTGCTCGCTGGCCGCTGGTGGCCGGATCGACACCCATGTCCAGTCGTTCGAGGAGCTCTTCTACGTCACGGAAGGTGAGCCGACGCTGATCCTGAACGGCCGCGGCTATCCTCTCGTCCCCGGCGCGTGCGGTGTGATCCCGATCGGCACGCCGCATGCTTGGCTTGGTCCGAAAAGCGGAACGGCCAAATGGATCGACATGCTGACGCCGATCCCGCGCGGCCCGGGTCAGCCGGAAGACATCTTCTTTCTCGGCCCGCCCAAGGCTTACGAATCGGAGCCGCTCGATATCCGTGACCCGCGCGCGCTGCATCTCTTCCGCATGACCGACAACGACATCACGCTCGAAAAGCTCAAGGTCGGCGCGCGCGTCGATGCGCCGACCGTTTCCTCCAGCATGGCGACCGCGTTGCTCGCCTATAGCGGCATCGCGGTAAAGATGCTGGTCGATCATCGCCTGTCCGCGGCGCTCGGCACCATGTTCATGGTCGAATATCAGCCGGGGGGCGTCGCGCATCTTCACGACCATCCGCTGGAAGAGGCCTATGTCATCCTGGATGGAGAGGTCGAAGCGGTCGCCGATGACCAGACTTATCTCCTGAAGGAGGGCGACGTGCTGTGGACCGGCGTCGGCTGCATCCACGCCTTTTTCAACAAGACGGACACGACCGTGCGCTGGCTCGAGACGCAGTCACCGCAGCCCCCTGCGCGGCATTCGTACCGGTTCAATCGCGATTGGGACTATCTGAGGCAAAAGCTCGCGGGAGCTTGAGGCGCCTCGTGCGCGGTGCCGGATTTTTTTTGGGAAGGACAAGTTGGAAGATGGCAGACGGAGCAATCATCGTAGGAGGCACACAGGGTCTCGGACTGGAGCTTGCGAAGAGAATGGCTGAGCGCGGCGATCGCGTGACGATCGCGGGTCGTGACCAGTCCCGCGCGGAAACAGCAGCGAAGGGCGTCGGCTCCGGCTGCAGGGGCATCGCGGTCGATCTGACCAAGCCGCACAGCATCGCAAAATCGCTGGCCGACGTAGGTCCGGTTCGCCATGTGGTACTGTCCGCCATTCATCGAGACATGAATACCGCGCGCGAATACGATATCGACCGTGCCATCAATCTCGTGACGCTCAAGCTTGTCGGCTATACGGAAGTCGTCCATGCCTTGCTGCCGAAGATGACCACCGATGCGTCGGTCGTGCTGTTCGGCGGACTCGCCAAGGAGCGGCCCTATCCTGGCTCGACGACCGTGACCGCCATCAACGGCGCCGTCGCCACCATGGTGCACACGCTGGCGTTGGAGCTTGCTCCGATCCGTATCAATGCCATTCATCCCGGAATCATCGGCGACAGCCCGGCCTGGTCCGAAAAGAAGGATTATCTCGAAGGGATCATCGCGCGCACGCCGACGAAACGACTGGCGACAATGCAGGATGTCGCCGGCGCAACGCTGTTCCTGCTCGATAATCAGTCCATAAACGGCATCAATCTCAACATTGATAACGGCTGGCTGCTCACCTGAGTTCGCAGCAAGGGGGAACGCAAGATGAAGATTACACGACGGAATTTCACGCGAGTGAGTCTCGGTGCGGCGATCGGCGTTGCCGCGCCGGCCGTCTGGCGCAGCGCCTTCGCGCAGGGCGCCCCGATCCGGGTCGGCGCGAGCGCGTCGTTGACCGGCCCGCTCTCCAGCACCAAGAATATGGTGATCGGCTACGAGTTGTGGCGCGACGATATCAACGCGGCTGGTGGCCTGCTCGGTCGCAAGGTCGAATTGGTCATCTATGACGACCAGAGCCTGCCGGCCAATGTGCCGGGGATTTATTCGAAGCTCGTCGACGTCGACAAGGTCGACTTCCTGTTCTCGCCTTATGGCGCGAATTTGACCGCGCCGGTCATGCCGTTCGCGAAGCAACGAGATCGCTTTGTTATCGGCATTCTCACGCTTGCCGCCAACGACACGATCAAGCACGACAAGTTCTTCCAGGCTGCTCCCTGGGGACCGAACGGCGCGGAAGACTGGGCTCGCGGTTTCTTTGACCTGGCGCAGGCCCAGGGCATCAAGAAGATGGCGATCCTGGCTGCAGATACGGAATTCTCCAAGACGGCCGCAGCCGGAGGCAAGCGCGTCTCCGAGCAATTCGGGATGCAGGTGGTCGATTATCAGATCTACCCGCCGACAAATCGCGATTTTTCGGCGATCCTGCGCAATATCCGTCTGGCTGGCGCGGAGGCCGTGTTCACCTGTTCCTACCCGGCGGACTCCACAGGCATTGTGCGCGGCATCCAGGAAGTCGGCGTCGGCGATCAGGTGCGCTTGTTCGGCGGCGGCATGGTCGGAACGCAATATGCGTCGCTTCTCGGCAACCTCGGCCCCGCCCTGAACGGGATCACCAGCTTCCATCTTTATGTGCCGGAGCCGACTCTGAAGTTTGAAGGTATCGAGAACTTCCTGACGCGCTATGCCCCCATCGCTGCCCAGCGGCAGGTCGATCAACTCGGCTTCTATATCCCGCCCTTCTGTTATGCGGCTGGGCAATTGATCTCGTCGGCAGTGAAGGCTACCGGCACGCTGGACCAGGCCAAGGTCTCCGAGTGGCTGCACGCGAATTCGGTCGACACCATCGTCGGCAAGATCGCATTCAACGAGCGAGGCGACTGGACTCAACGTCGCGTCCTGATGTGCCAGTTCCGCAACATTCAGGGCAACGACATCGAGCAATTCCGGCAGGCCGGAAAGCAGGTGATCGTCGATCCGCCGGCCTACAAGAGCGGCGGACTCATCCCCTTCGCGCAGGCCCGCAAAGCCTGACAATCAATTCAATACCCGGCCGGACCCGCAACGCGGGTCCGGTCGTGAACCAACGAGAGTGGGATGCTTATCCTCGATCTCGGCCTCAACGCGCTCGTGACCGGCATCGTGCTGGGCAGCATCTATGCGCTGGTGGCGCTGGGACTTGCGATTACTTTTGGATTGCTGCACGTGCCCAATGTCGCGCATCCGGCGATGGTGGTCGGTGGCAGCTATGCGGTCGTGATCAGCAACGGCTTCGGCGTCGATCCGCTGCTCGCGAGCGTGCTGTGGGCGATTCCGTTCTATGTGATGGGCGTCCTGCTTTACGAGTTCTATTCCCGCGCGTTCGAGTCCCGCGGCCGCGGCAATACCCTGCAGAGTCTCACGCTGTTTTTCGGCATCTCGCTGATCATCGAGGTTGGCCTCGTGGTTGCCTTCGGAACCGATCTGCGGTCGGTCAATGTCGGCTATGTCGGCCAGAGCCTGACGTTCGGATTCATCGTCGTGCCGTACCGGTTTCTGATTCCGGCAATCGTGGCACCTGTCATCATCTTCCTGCTCTGGATTTACCTGACGCGGACCAATACCGGACTTGCCATTCGCGCGGTGGCCTATGAGGAGCGCGCGTTGCAAATCTGCGGTCTTGATCCGGCGGCCATCAAGCGTCACGCCTTCGGGATCGCAACCGCGCTGGCCGTCATCGCGGGCGCTGCGCTCGTGATCACGGGTCCGATCGATCCTTTCACAGGGCGGACCCAGATCGGCCGCGTCTTCGCCGTGGTCGTGCTGGCGGGCATGGGCACGATTCCCGGCACCTTGCTTGCCGCAATTTTGATCGGGGTTGCCGAGGCCTTTGTCACCACCTTCTTGAGCCCGTCCTGGGCGCCCGGTGTCGCGTTCGCGATCCTTCTCGGGACGCTCGGACTGCGACCAAACGGTCTGTTCGGGGCGCTGCGATGAGAATGTTCTACTTCATCGCGGTGGCTGCGCTCGTGGTCTTGGGCGGCTTCTTTCTGCCGCAGGTCGTGACCAATCCGTTCTATTTCTTTGCCGGCTATGTGGTGCTGCAATATGTCGTCATTGCCACGGGCTGGAATATTCTCGGCGGATATGCGGGCTACATAAATTTCGGCGCCTCGGCTTTCTTCGGCGCCGGCGCCTATATGGCCGCCTTTCTGTTCAAGGCATTCGGCGCGCCGATGCTGGTGCAGGTTCTGGGCGCCGGTTGCATCGGCGTCATCCTCGGCGTGGCCACGGGATATCTGACGCTGCGCATTCAGGGCATCTATTTCGCGATTGCGACCGTGGCTCTGGTCGTGGTGCTGGAAACGATCGTCCACAACACCGAATATCTCGGCGGTGCCGCCGGATTGCCGCTGCTTGCCCCGCCGCCGCCGGCCTGGTTCGGCGGCCAGCAGCAATATGTCTTCTTCGTCATGTTGCTGCTGGCAGTCGGTTCCATCGTGATGGCGCGCTGGATCGAGGTGTCATGGGTCGGCCGCGGCTTGCGCGCCATCCGCGCCAGCGAGCCGGCTGCGGAATGCTCGGGCGTGCCGACCCTCAAGCTCAAGCTGCTGGCTTGCGCGATCAGCGGCGGCATCATGTCGATGGCAGGCGCGCCGTATCCGACCTACGCGTCCTATGTCGATCCTGTCAGCGCCTTCAGCCTCACCATCGGCCTCAATGCCCTTGCCATGCCGCTGATCGGCGGGACCCAGTCGTGGCTCGGTCCGGTCATCGGCGCGGTGCTGCTCGCCAGCATCCAGCAGATCACGACAGTGACCATCTCATCGGAATTCAATATCCTCGCGGTCGGCGTGATGCTGATCGCATTCGTCGCGCTGGCTCCCGAAGGCCTGCTGGGACTTCGGCTCTTTCGGAGGCGCGGGGCATGAGCGTGCTTCTTTCGGTTCGCGCGGTTGAAAAGAGTTTCGGCGTGGTTCGCGCGCTCGGGCCGGTCGACGTCGATCTCAAGCCGCGTGAGCGGCTGGGCCTGATCGGTCCCAACGGCTCCGGCAAGACGACGCTGATCAATTGCATTACCGGGCTGTTTCCTCCCGACGCCGGCACCATCGTTTTCAAGGGCGTCGATATCACAGGCGAGCCCGCCTATCGCCGCGCGCGGCGGGGCCTGTCGCGCAGCTTCCAGATTCCGCGTCCCTTTGCCGGGATGACGGTGCTGGAAAATCTGCTGGTCCCGATGGATTATCTGAAGAAAAGCCACCGCGATGAGGTCGAGCGCGCCGACGAGGTGCTGCAATCGGTCGGTCTGAAAGGTCGGCGCAACGATCCTGCCGAAGCGCTGTCGCAGCTCGAATTGCGCAAGCTCGAACTGGCGCGCGCGCTCGCGGCCGAGCCGGAAATCCTGATTGCCGACGAGGCGATGGCCGGCCTGTCCGAGGCGGAAATCGACGACATCCTCGCCTTGCTGTTCCGGCTTAACGAAGCGGGAGTGGCCGTGGTGATGATCGAGCATATCATGCACGCGGTCATGCGGTTCTCGGAGCGCATGATCTGCCTGGAGACCGGCAAGATCATCGCCGAAGGCACGCCGTCGGAGATCGCCGGTAACCCCATCGTTCAGAAGGTGTATTTCGGTGAGCAGACTCATCGTTGATCGCGTCGTCGCGGGCTACGGCGCCGTGACCGTCCTGCGCGAGGTCAGTCTGGAGGTGGGCGAGGGCGAGCTCGTCGCGCTGCTCGGAATGAACGGCAACGGCAAGAGCACGCTGCTCAACTGCATTCTGGGATTCATCCGGCCTCGTTCGGGCCGTATCCTGCTGGAGACCGGCGGGAAGACCGTCGACCTGCTGAATTGCCGTCCGCATGAGATCACGAATCTCGGCATCGCCTCCGTTCCGGAAGGCCGCAAGCTCGTGCCCAATCTGACCGTCGAGGAGAACCTGGTGCTGGCCGGCGGCGGCCCCCGCGCGCGACAGGACATGCGCGCTAATCTGGATTTCTGCTTCCAGACCTTTCCGATCCTGCAGGAGCGCCGTGGCCAATATGCCTCAACTCTCAGCGGCGGACAGCAGCAGATGCTGGCGATCGCCCGCGCCCTCATGACCTCGCCGGAGATGATCGTGATCGACGAGCCGTCGGTCGGTCTTGCGCCCATCGTCGTCGATCAGGTGATCGCGACGATCCGTAATCTGCAGGAAATGCGCAAGCTGACCATCCTGATGGCCGAGCAAAGCTTCTTTCAGGCGATCGAGGTCGCCTCACGCGCTTATGTGCTGTCGCACGGCAAGATCATCCGGACGTTCGACAGGAGCGAATCCGTCAGCGTCGACGATCTTCGCAGCGCGATGATGGGAATAGCCTGAGATCGTTTGTCTCCCGATGTCTGTGCCCGACCCCGTCGGTGCGTTCGGTCGGGTGAGGTCGCTGGATTTACAATGTCGGCCTCGTAAACACGTAAGCAAGACCCACAAGCACAAGCGCCACCGCGCTCATCATCACGAGCGGTCCCGGGCTGCTTCCGAACCAGACCAGCAGCAAGCCGAGGCTCGTGCCCGCAAGCGACATCAGCTTCGCCCTCCAGGAGATAGCGCCGTGCTCCCGCCACGCGCGTAGCGCCGGCCCGAAGCGAGGATGAACTCAGAAGCCAGTTTTCGAGTCGCGGAGAGGATCGCGCAAAGCATGCCGCAGCGAGAATGAGGAAGGGTGTTGTCGGGAGCACCGGCAGGAAAGCGCCGATCAAACCGAGTGCGACGAAAGTGAGACCAAGAATAAGGTACAGACGAGGCATTGGACACAATTACCACGTGCGCCGCGCTTGGAAAAAAGGATTGCCCTCAGATATTCGATGCGTCCGTTGGGCCGATGGCTAAGAGTTTCGAGAACTCGACCGTGTTCGAGCCGCTTGCGATCTTGTTTTTAAGGGAACCGAACTGCCGAACGGTTACACCGAACTCGTCCTCCATGCGAGGCGCCGCGCGGAAAAGAAGCATCGGCGGGACTTGCCGTAACCTCGCGGGTCACGCGGTCCATTTCGGCCACGCGACCGTCAAGACAAATGCCATTCAGGTAATTCCGCTGGCGCGCGCCTGCTCCAGCGCCATCACCGCCCAGTCCTTGTCGCCGTCGCCATGGGCGATGGCGCCGACCAGGCGGTCGCGCCAGACATTGCCACTCGGCAGCGGCACCCCGGCGGCTTCGCCGGCGGCGAGCGCAAGATTTGCATCTTTCAGGCCCAGCACGGCCATCTGGCCCACTTTGGAATAGCTCTCGTCCACCATGATCTTGCCGTAGACCTTGTAGGCCGGCGCCGCGAACAGTCCGTCAGTCAGGACCTCGTAGAACACCTGCGGCGCGACGCCGTATTTCCGGGTGAGCGAAAAACCTTCGCCCATGGCCTCGATGGCGCAGCCGAGCACGAAATTGTTGGCGATCTTGATGGCAGCGGCGGCGGCTGGATCCGCGCCGGCGAGGAATATGCGCCGGCCGATGGCATCGAGCAGCACCCGGCAGCGCTCAATCGCCTTGGGAGCACCGCCTGCAACGACCCCGGCCTGGCCGGCGACCACGGCTTCCGGGCGTCCAAGGATCGGCGCGGCGATCAGGATTTGCCCCGCCTTGGCATGCGCCGCGTCGAGCTTGCGGATGAAAGCGACGCTGTGAGTTCCGCAGCAGATGTGGACACCGTCGCGCGCCAGCGATTGCAGCAAGCCGCCGGACTGAAATGCCACATCCTCCAGGGCGGAGTCGTCGGCCAGCATCGTGAACACGACCTCGCCATGCTGCGCGGTTGCCGCGATCGCGGAGGAGGGGTGCGCACCGGCCGCAGCCAGTTCCTCCAGTTTTCCCGCCGTCCGGTTGTAGACGGACAGGTCGTGTCCGGCATCGAGCAGACGGCGCGCCATGGCGCGGCCCATACGGCCGAGCCCGATAAATCCGGCCTTCATTTCATGACCCTCGCTATTGCAATTGCCCGCGCACCCATTCGATCTCGCGCGACACGTAATCGACGATGTCGCCGGTTTTCAGATGGTCGGGCAGCACGTCCCAGGTATAGGTCTCGATCTCGAGCTGGCGCGACAGGGGCCTCGCCTTGTGGAATTTCAGCGCGTCCTCGATCGCGAAGCGGGTGGTGCCGAACTCGCCGAGATCGTCGAGGAACACCGGCACGTGAAAATGCGTGCGCCATTCGCGCGGGCCGGGATCGGTTTCCCAGGCCTTGAAGGCGTCTTCCAGATTGAGGAAACGGTTGAGTTTGCCGTCTTTCTTCTCCACGGTCTGCGTCAGATAGATGGTCTGTGCATAGCGCTTGAGCGTATCGACGCTCTTCTGAGTGACATTCGGAATCCGCATCGCCGCGGCTTCCTGCAGCTTGAAGATCGGAATGCCGGCATCGACCAGCTTCTGCAGCGATTGCGTAATGTCTTCGTAGACGACCGCCTGATGGCAGATGTCGAACACGGTGCCGATGAACTTGCGTTGCGCGACGATCGCCTCCGAGATCGGGATATTGGCAAAACGCGCCAGCATCTCGGCCGACTTCCCGGTGTAGAGATGGTTGGTGAAATAGTCGACCGTCTCGTCGGTGGTTTCCAGAAAGCAGAACGGTTCCGGTTCGAGCGCCAGCGTCACGACGCGGCCGGTGCGTTTTTCCAGATCGATCAGCCGCGCGGCGACCCGCATCACATGCTCGGTGTAGCTGTCGACCACGGCCTTGCTGGTGACATTGGGCTTGAAGCCGAGCGGCGCGCTCTGGATCGATGGCGAAATATGCGCGGGCACCACGTCGGCGAGAATCTCGGCCACGTTCATCGTGTATTGCGTGCGCTCCTCGCTGCGCCAGTCCGGCTCGTAGACCTGTTCCTTGACGATCTGGTTCTTGAACGGCCCGTAGGGGAAGGCATTCACCGTGTAGAGATACATGTTGTTGTCGGCGAGGAAGGCCTTCAGCTTGTCGCGCTGGCCTTTGTCCTTCACCAGCGTGGTGGCGGAAGCGTTCGACAGCCGCAGCGACACGCCGAACGGATCCTTCGGACAGACGCGCTTCTGCACCTGCGGGACGTAGGTCGTCAGGCTCGACCACATATCCTCCCAGGTATCGCCGGGATGCACGAGTGTCGAATAGGTCAGGTGGCCGAGGCCTTTTCCGAGGTCCATTGATATTGTTCCGATTGTCGATCAGGGAATTTTGACGATTTCGCCGCTGGCTGCCGAGCGGATGATCGCTTCGCTCGCCGATGCACCGTGAACGATCTGTTCGGGCGTGATCGGGAAGGGCTCTCCGCCCTGCGCCGCGCGGGCAAAGGCCTCGAAGCAGGAATGGATGATGTCGAGCTTGTCGGCCTCCCACACCTCCAGCGGCCCTTTAACCGGCTGAAACTTGCAGGCGCCGAACAGCCGCGTGCGCCGCTCCTCCGACGAGGCGCCTGCGACATGCGTGACGCCTTCGAGGCGATGCCAGCCCTTGGAGCCGAACACCTGGATGCTGAAGCCGGGGCCGGTCGTGGTAATGGTGCCGAGATAGCCCGACATGCCGGCCTTCATGCGAAACAGCATCGAACTCGTGTCGTCGGTCTCGCCGGTGAGCACGCGGCGGAAGCTCTGGCAGTAGACGTGGTCGAACTCGCCGCAGAGGTCGATCATGGCGTCGACCGCGTGCACGCCGAGCGGCGCAAGACCGCCGACCGGCGCTTCGTCCTTCATCGCACGCCAGGCCGTCGGTTGCAGGAACAGCGCGTTCGGGAAGGTCATGTTGCATTCGACGTGCTGGATGACGCCAAGCTCGCCGGTGCGGATTTTAGCGCGCAGCTTTGCCATTTCCGGATGGAAGCGCCGGTTGTAGCCGACGCCGATGGTGCGGCCGGCCTTGCGGATGGCGTCCACCGCGGTCTGCGCCTCCGCGCGCGAGAAGGTGAACGGCTTTTCGCAGAATACGTGCTTGCCGGCTGCCGCAGCGGCGACAATCTGCTGCATGTGGCCGGAGGGCGGCGTCGCCAGCACGACCGCGTCGATCGACGGATCGGCCAGTATGGCCTCGTAGCTCGGCGCGAGCTTCAGGCCGTACTGCTTTGCGAAGGCTTCGACATCCGGCGACACCGTGCGGGTGTTCAGGGTGGCAAAGCGCATGACATCGCTGCCGGCCGCCAGCGATTCCACCAGGGTCTTGCCCCACCAGCCCAACCCAACCAACGCGGCATTGATCATTCCCATTCCTCCCGTCGCGCGCCCGAAGTCTCAGCCATGCATCGCGACCACGGCGCAGCAGATCGCCCAGAACAGCGGATATTCGCAACCACCGATATTCCACAGCCATTTGCCGGAGGACACCTTGTACACCGCAATCGTCGCCACCAGCAGATGAAGGAAGCCGAGCCAGCCGACATAGACGGTGAAAATCCCGAAAATGAGCCCGATCGCCAGCACCACTTCGATCGCGCAGGACACATACATCCAGGTGGCCGCCGGCTTGAATTTCGCGGCTTGGAAGAATCCCAGCGCCTCCGGCACCATGAATTTCGCATAAATATGCGGAATGAAGAATGCCCCGCAGATAATGCGCAGAATATTCCACTCGTTGAGCAGGTTGAATTTGTCGGCCAGCGACATCGTGCGTCTCCCCCTTCGACCGTTGGGCGGCTTCTGTTGTGGGCGGCCCGCACCGGTGTGCCGTGGGCAGGCCCACCGGCCGCGCCGCATTGGCACCTGGCGTATTTGAGCATTACTCCGCGAAAGACCCAAGTCCAGCCGGCCACGGCTGCAAAAAAATCGTTCAATCGGAGGAAATGTCATGCTTCGCGCCACCAAGGATATCGTCCTGCCGACCACCATCACCGGCTCGCTGCCGCGGCCGAGCTGGTTCACCGAAAACCTCGGGATGCGCAGCTTTCTTGACGCCATGGTCAACAACCAATTCCGCGAGCAATATGTCGATGCGGTGTCGGTCTATATCCACGAGCAGGAAATTGGCGGGCCTCGATATCGTCACCGACGGCGACGCGCATTTCGACACCGATGTCGGCGGCCAGAGCTGGACCAATTATCCGCCGCGCCACATGGGCGGGTTCGATCGCGATCCGCAGCCGACGCCCGCCGGCAAGGGCGGCTTGGGCTTTCCGCGCGGCCACATCCTGCACGACTATCTGGAAGCGCGCGTGATGCCCGGGATCAACGGCCCGGTCGACGCGCGGCGATCTGCAATACGCCGCCGATGTGGAAGACGGCGCAGCGGATGACCAGCAAGCCGGTCAAGTTCGGCACCATCGGGCCGGAACTGGTCGCCTTCGCCGTAACCGACGACTACTACAAGAGCATCAAGGACCGCATCCTTGCGATCAGCGATGCGCTCAACGAGGAACTGCACGAACTCGCCGATGCCGGCTGCCCGGTGATCCAGATCGAGGAGCCGCAGATCCACCTGCTGGCGGTCGCGCAATGTCGTCGACGCAAGTCATCAATCCGGCCTTCAGCGTCGAGGTCTTCAACCACACGGTGAAGGGCCTGCGCGCCAAGACCGAGGTCTGGTGCCACACCTGCTGGGGCAATCCGTCGCAGCAGCGCATGTTCGCGGAGGTGCAGAGCTACAAGTCGGCGCTGGAGATGCTCAACAAGGTCGATGCCGACGTGATCACCTTCGAATCCTGCAGCGCCGGCGGCATGGACCTGGAGGAGATCGGCGAGATCATCACCGACAAGAAGATCGCCATCGGCGTCATCGACCATCACTCCTTGCAGGTCGAGCGCCCGGAAGAGATCGCCGCGCAGATCCGCCGCGCGCTGAAGCACATTCCGGCCGAGCGGCTGGTCATCTCGTCCGATTGCGGCATGGGCCGCGAGGGCATGAGCCGCCGCCACGCCTTCTACAAGATGGTGGCGCTGGTGCTGGGCACCAATATCGTGCGAAAGGAGCTTGGGCTTCCAGTCGCCGAATGCCTGGTGGCGGATCCACGCTATTCGCTGGTCATGCCGGCGAAGTAAGGTCTTAGTCCATTCGTCTCAAGCGGGGACGCGCCGCGCGCGATCGCTATAAGGCTGGCCGCAAGGCGCGCGCCCGCTCCCGCAACGCAAATTTCTGAATCTTGCCGGTTGCGGTCGTCGGCAGCGGTCCGAACACGACGGTCCGCGGTGCCTTGTAATGCGCGACCTGATCGCGGCAGAAGGCGATGATTTCGTCGGCGGTCGGATTTTCCCCGGGCTTGAGCTGGATGAAGGCGCAGGGCGTTTCGCCCCATTTTTCGTCCGGCCTTGCGACCACGGCCGCAAGCTGAACGGCGGGATGCTTGTACAGCGCGATCTCGACCTCGACGCTGGAAATATTCTCGCCGCCCGAGATGATGATGTCCTTGGCGCGATCCTTGATCTCGATATAGCCGTCGGAATGCTCGACCGCGAGATCGCCGGTATGCATCCAGCCGCCGCGGAACGCATCGGCGGTCGCCTTCGCCTCCTTGAGATAACCGAGCATCACCGTGTTGCCGCGGATCATGATCTCGCCCATCGTTTTGCCGTCGCGCGGGACGGGCTTCATGCTGCGCGGGTCCGCGACCATCTGTCCTTCCACCACGGCATAGCGCACGCCCTGGCGCGCGGTGAGAGCGGCGCGCTCCTCGAGCGGCAGAGCCGCCCAGTCGTCCTGTGGCACGCACAGCGTCGACGGCCCCTGCAATTCGGTCATGCCGTAGATATGGGTGACGCGGAAGCCGAGTTCTTCCATCGCCTTGATGATCTTGGCGGGCGGCGGCGAACCGCCGGTCTGGATGTCGACGATATGGTTGAACCTGCGTCGCTGTTCGGCCGGCGCCGATGTAAGCATCCCGAGGACGGTCGGCGCGCCGCACATGTGGGTGACGCCGTGCTCGACGATCATCGGAAAGATCAAAGCCGGATCGACTTTGCGCAGGCAGACATGCGTGCCGCCCATCGCCGTCACCGACCAGGGAAAGCACCAGCCGTTGCAATGGAACATCGGCAGCGTCCACAGATAGACGGGTTTCGCCGGCAGCGGCCAGGACATGATGTTGCCGGCGGCTTCGAGAAATGTGCCGCGATGGTGATAGACCACGCCCTTCGGATTGCCGGTCGTGCCCGAGGTGTAATTCAGCGCGATCGCGCTCGATTCGTTTGCAGGCGGCGACCATTTGAAATCCGGATCGCCGTTCGCGATGAAGTCCTCGTATTCGATCTTGCCGAGACGGTCGCCGGGCCCGGCATAGAGCGCATCGACCACGTCGATGACGAGCGGCTTCTTCTTCAGTTGCGCGAGCGCCGGGCCGACCTGCCCGGCAAGTTCGCGGTCGGTGATCAGCGCCTTGGCCTCGCCATGCTGCAGGATATAGGCGACGGTCGCGGCCTCGAGTCTGGTGTTGATGGTGTTGAGCACGGCGCCGAGCATCGGCACGCCGTAATGCGCTTCCAGCATCGCCGGCACGTTCGGCAGCATCACCGACACCGTGTCGCCCGCCTTCACGCCGGCCCGTTTCAGCGCCGAGGCAAGACGTTTCGCCCGTTGATAGAATTCGCGGTAGGTGAAGCGCCGGTCGCCGTGGACGACTGCAATCCGTTCCGGATGAATGTCGGCCGAGCGCGCCAGGAACGACAGCGGCGTCAGGCTCGCGAAATTCGCTGGATTGCAAGCCAGCCCGGTTTCGAACAATCGCGCCGTTACGGGCGCGGGATGTCTCGGCTTCGCCCGTTTTGCGACGGTCTTCGGTTTCGCCGCGGACGCAGTCTTTTTCTTGTTGCCGCGCAAAGCCTTCGATTGCGTCTTCCGCCGCGCATGCGCTGCCATTGCCGATCCCTCCGTTAATCCCTGTCGCAGCGTTTCCGCCGCTCTTTGACCCAAGCATATATATCAAGCGTGGCGGGACGGAATCCCCCACAAGGATCGCAAGCGACGCCTCCGATCCTGCCGGCGCGGACGTCATGTTGCGGTGCGATAGCAGGCGCCGCGACACCGAACCGCTTGCAAAGACGGGAGAGGCAGCATCACGCTATGCGGCATATCAACAATGACGGGGTAATCGCCCGCATCCTGAAGGTGGAGGAAATCCAATGAAATGCATGACGGTCGCATTGGGTGTGCTCTTGACCTGTGCTGCATTTGCAGACTCCGACAGCGCCATCGCGCAGGAGCGCACGCTCAAGATCACCGGCTTCGGAGCGAAGTCGGGTGTCGTGCGCGTGTTCGGCATCAACAGCGAAGCGGCGATGAAGGCCGCCGCCGAAGAGATCAACAAGAGCGGCGGCGTAACGCTCGGCGACGGCACGAAGGCAAAGCTGACAGTCGAATTCCTGGATGATCGCTGCAATGCGGAGGAAGGCATCTCGGTGATACGCCGCATTGCGTCAACCGACGCATTCGTTGCGGTCGGGTCCGACCTGCTCCAACGTTGCCGAATCGCTGTTCGGCATCCTGCAGAAGAAGGTCGGGCGACGCCTCCGATAGCGGGCTGCAATTCCCGATCATCGCGGATGTCGCGGCCAAGGGCGGCCTGGCGAAGATTTCGGAATGGGCGTTCCGCAACGTGCCGAGCGAATTCGAGATGTACAAGTCGCTGATGGGCTGGGTGAAGATCGCAGCATCCCGACCTGAAGACGGTCTACGGCGGCGTCGAGAAGGACTTCGCGCATTCCAACGCGACCTACGGCGTCATGAAGGCGCAGGCCGAAGCCAATGGCCTGCAGGTTCTCGGTACCGTCGAAGTGGCTGCTGAACGACACCACCTTCTCCACCCAGGTGCGTGACATGAAGCGCGCCAACGCAGATATCGTCGCGATCTCCGCGCATCCGTTCACGACCTGCGGCGTGCTGAAGGAGATGGAGCGTCAGGGCGTGAAGCCGAAGCTCCTGATCGGCCTCACGTCGTTCCTCCAGCCTCGAGACGCTGCAGGGCTGCGCCAAGCAGGCCGAGGGGCTGATCATCCCGACGAGCTTTGCGCCGGTGACCCCGGAGGCGACCAAGGCGGCGCGAGAGCGTCGCGAAGTTCGGGGCAGCGCCGACCTGCACAGCGCCGCCGCCTACGAGATCATGTTCATCCTCAAGGACGTGATCGAGAGCCAGAAGATCATGGCGAAGCCCGACACGGTGGCAGGCCGATCGCGTCAAGATGCGCGAAGGCCTCGCCGCGCTGAAGGAGACCAAGGGTCTGCTCGGCAGGTCGGGCGCACGCCGCGACCGCGAGGCGATCAAGCCGTTCCTGTATCGTGCACGCCAAGGGCGGCAAGCTGGCTGGTCCTGCACAAGCCGTCGTCCTGACGCGTGACGGACATCGAACTGCGCCGGCGGCGGACCGCTCCGGCCCGCCGCTAGCGCTCTCGTCCAGATCCCGACACCGTCCGGACAGCATCGTGGATCTATCTCGATCTGATCGACGCCGTTCAGTCCGTGGTCGACGGCGTGCTGTTCGGCGCGACCTACGCGCTGCTCGGCATCGGCTTCACGCTGATCTTCGGCGTGATGCACAAGATCAACCTGTCCTATGCGGCGGCCTCGATCGGCGCGCGCCTATGCGAGCCTGCTCGTGCTGGCCGCGTTCAAGGCGCCCGCCGATCGTCGTCTTCATCTTCGCCGCGATCGCGGGCGGTGGTGCATCGGCTGCGCTGGTCTATGTGCGTCGGCTTCAGGTTCATTCCGCTCGCCAATCCGCTGGCGACGCTGATGTCGACGGTCGGGATGCTGCTGCTGATCGACGAGATCATCGTGCACGTGACGGCCGGCGTGCCGCTCAACTATCCCGCGTTGTTCTCCGACGTGATCATTCCGGTCGGACCGTTCAACATCCGCGGCGACCTGCGTCTTCGTGCTTCGTGCTCGGCTGCCTCTGCATGGCGGTGCTGCTGTTCTGCTCTACCGCACGCGGCTTGGCCTCGCGACGCGCGCGGTCTCGCAGCAGCCGGTCGCGTCGCAGTTGTGCGGCATCAGCGTCACGCAGGTGAACCTGCTCACCTTCGTGGTCACCGGCATGGTCGGCGGCATTGCCGGCGCCATGCTCGGCGCGGCGATCGGCATGCTGTCGCCGCTGCTCGTCGCTGCCGCTGACGGTGAAGGGCCTGATCGTCACCGTGATCGGCGGGCTCGGCAGCATTCCCGGCGCGATCATCGCCGGCCTCGTGGTCGGCGGCGCTGGAGAATTTCTTCCAGTTCTTCCGCGGCGTGACCGAGCGCGACCTGTACATCATGCTGCTGCTGTTCGCGTTCCTCGTGTTCAAGCCGGGCGGCCTGTTTCGCGTCCGCCGGCCGGGCGCGACTGACGGAGGGCGCGCATGGATTTCTATCTCGGCCTCGCTCAGATCATCGGCGTCCACACGCTGCTCGGCCTGTCCGCCTATTTCGTCCTGCTGACCGGGCAGGTGACTCTCGCGCAGGCGGCTTCTTTGCCATCGGCGCCTACGTGGCGGCAATGCTGACGGTGCTCGCGGGCTGGCCGCTGATCCCGGCGCTGCTGGTCGCGCGGTCGTGGCGGGCGCGGTCGCCTGCGCCGTCGGCTTTCCCGGCGCTGCGTGTGAAGGGGCTGATGCTGGTGGTCGCGACCCTCGCCTTCGGCGAGGCCGTGCGGCTGTTCTTCTTCAACTTCACCTACCAGATCCAGCCGGCAACCTGAAGCTCGGCCCGCATGGCGGCGAGGGCTTCCGGCAGATCCGCTATTTCCCGGAGAACGGCTGGACGACGTTCGATGTGGTCATGTTCATCTGGGTCGTGCGTCGCGCTTGTCATGGCGGCGCTGTGGTGGCTGGACCGGTCGCGCGCCGGCGCCGTGCTGCGCGCGGTCGGCGAGGACGAGATGGCGGCGCAGAGCGTCGGCATCAACCTCACCGCGGTGAAGGTGTCCGCCATGACCATCGGCGGCGTGATCGCAGGGGTCGGCGGCGGCATCTTCGCGCACTACACGACCCATATCGAGCAGATCCAGTTCGGGGTCGTGCTCGCGACCTTCGCGATCGCCTATCCGATCCTTGGCGGGCTTTCGAGCGTGTTCGGCACGCTGCTGGCGGTGATCTTCATCCAGGGCTTCCTGATCGAGGGCCTGCGCTTCATGGGCGACTGGCGCAATCTGCTGTTCGGCGGCCTGATCGTGCTCGCGATGAACGTGCGGCCGCGCGGCCTGCTCGATGCGCGGACGACACTGGCGCTCAAGCGGCTGTTCTCGTCCCGCAAGGAGCCGTCACGGTGCTTGAGCTGCGCAGACCTCACCAAGCATTTCGGCGGCGTGCGCGCCGTCGACGGCGTCGAGCTGACAGTCGATGCCGGGCGAAGTGCTCGGGCTGATCGGGCCGAACGGCTCGGGCAAGAGCACGATCGTGAACCTGATCTGCGGCCTGTTCCCGCTGACCGCGGGCCGCGTCCTGTTCCGCGGTCAGGATATCTCCGCGCTTGCCGCCGCACGAGCGCGTCTCGCTCGGCATCGCGCGCACCTTCCAGAATATCCGCCTGTTCGGGCAACTGACCGTCTGGCAGAATCTGTGGGTGGCGCAGAATTCCGCCGAGCAACGCGCGGCGAGAATCCGCTCAAGCGCTGGTTCGGCGGCGGGCGCAGCGCCCGCGAGGAAGCCGGCAAGATGCTTGAATTCTTCGACCTCGCGCATAAGCGCGACGAACTTGCCGGCAATCTCGCCTTCGGCGAGCAGCGGCGCCTCGAATTTGCCCGCGCCTATGCCGCCAAGCCCGGCGCTGCTGCTGCTCGACGAGCCGGCGGCCGGCATGAATGCCGAGGAAATCGACCAGCTCGACGCCCGCATCCGCAAGCTGCGCGACACCGGCATGGCCATCCTGCTGATCGAGCATCACGTCGAGCTGGTGATGTCGATTGCCGACCGCATCGTGGTGCTCAATTTCGGCCAGAAGATCGCCGAAGGTACGCCGGCCGAAGTCCAGGCTCAACCCGCTGGTGCGCGAGGCCTATCTCGGCACCGCGGCGGCCGCGTGAGGACAGCACGATGCTCGACATCGCCGACCTCGTCACCGCCTACGGCAAGATCGAAGCGCTCAAGGGCGTTTCGCTGCGTGTCGAGAGGGGCACGATCACCTGCCTGCTCGGCCCGAACGGTGCCGGCAAGACCACGCTGATGATGTCGATCGCCGCCATCCTGAAGCCGCGCCGCGGCTCGATCCGGCTCGGGGCGACGAATTGGTCGGCCTGTCGCCCGCGCAAGATCGTGGCGCAAGGGCGTGGCGCTCGTGCCGGAGAACCGGCTCGTCTTCCCGCAGATGAGCGTGCTCGAAAACCTGTATGCCGGCGCCTACCAGCGCCGGACAAGGCCGATGTCGAAGCCGATATCGAGCGCATGTATGCGCGATTTCCCGCGCCTTAAGGAGCGGCGCGAGCAACTGGCGGGAACGCTTTCGGGCGGCGAGCAGCAGATGCTGGCGGTCGCGCGCGCGCTGATGTCGCGGCCGCGGGTGCTGCTCATGGACGAGCCCTCGCTCGGTCTCGCCCCGCTGATCGTCGCGGAAATCTACCGCATCATCTCCGAGCTCAATCGCGACGGCACGACGATCTTCCTGGTCGAACAGAATGCGCATATGGCGCTGCAGGTCGCGCATCAATTTCTACTTGATGGAGCAGGGCCGCATCACGTTCAAAGGCACGCCGGGCCAGATCGCCGAGGACGAAGTGATCCAGCGCGCCTATCTCGGCACCCGCCGCGCCGCGAGCTGAACCGCCGGAGCCGGAGGCCGATGATCGACCTCGTGCAGAACACCGTCGACGGCCTGATGATCGGCTCGTCCTACGGGCTGCTGGCGCTCGGCTTCACCCTGATCTTCGGCGTGATGCGAAGGCTCAACCTGTCCTACGGCCCATCGATCATGATCGGCGCTTATCTCGGAACGCTGCTGCATGTTCAGCAGGGCGCCGGTCCCGCTCTGCCGTCGCCGGCGCTGTCATCGTGGGCGCGATACTTGCCGGCGTCTATGTCGAGCGCCTGTGCTTCGCGCCGATGAAAGCGGGGGCGGGCATCGCCTCGATGGTGTCGAGCTTCGCGATCTGGATGCAGCTCGAACAGGCGGCGGTGCTCGTGTTGCCGCGACCATACCTATCCATTTCCGCCGCTCTCGACTGCGATGCCGCTTCGAGATTGGCGGAGATCATGCTGCGGGTCGATCACCTGATCCTGTTCGTCTGCGCGCTGGCGCTCGCCGCGGCGGTGCATGTCACGTTGCACCGCACCCGTTTCGGGCTCGGCCTGCGCGCAATCATCGACAATCCGACCGCGGCGCATCTCGTCGGCATCGACGTTCGAGCGCTCGCTGCTGCTCGCTTTCGTCATGGCTTCGGCGATCGGCGGCGCTGCCGGGTTTCTTGTGCTTGCGGTCGACCAGCAGGTGACCCCGATGTTCGGCATGTGGGCGACGCTGAAGGGACTGATCGCAATGATGATCGGCGGGCTCGGATCGATTCCGGGCGCGGTGCTTGGCGGATTGCTGCTCGGCGTCATCGAGGCGCACGCCCAGTGGTCATTTCGGCCCGCAGATCCGCGACCTGATCGCCTATCTCGTGCTGTTCGCATTCCTGATCGCACGGCCGGGCGGGCTGCTCGGGCGACGCGCAGGCGGCGGAAACCGCGTACGGCGCCCCGAAGGGATCTAGGCCATGGACGATTATCTCGTCGGCGTCTTGTCCAACATCGGCGTCATCTCGTTCGTCGCATTGTCCGCCTATCTGCTGTTGCTGACCGGAGAGATTTCGTTCGGCCAGCAGGCCTTCTTCGCGATCGGCGCTTATGCCGCCGGGATTGCGACCGCGATGTGGGGCTGGACGCTGGCGCTGGCGCTGGCGTTCGGCGCGGTGGCCGGCGCGCTGCGCCGCGGCGCTGGTCGGTCTTCCGACCTTGCGGCTGCACGGTCTTTACTTCGCCATCGCGACGCTCGCCTTCGCGGAGATGGTGCGCATTCTGTTCGAGATGTTCCGCTACCGCATCTCCATCGACGGCGAATGGGTCGGGCCTGACGGTGCCGACGGCTTCCGGAACATCCGCTACATTTTCGAAAATAATATCAGCGGCGTCGAATTCATGCTGATCATCTACTCGCTTTTGGCGATCACGCTGGCCGGTTTCATGCTGTTGGAACGCTCGCGTCTCGGCGTTACCTTCCGCATGATCGGCGCCGACGAGACCCTCGCCGCGATGCAGGGGATCGCGGTCGCACGTCACCGTATCCTCGCAGCCGCCGTGGCGGGCGCGCTCGCCGGCATCGGCGGCGGCCTTTATGCGCATCTGACGACCTATATCGAGCCGCGCATTTTCGATGTGATGCTCGGCGTGCACAGCCTGGCTTACGGCCTGATCGGCGGGCTCGGTACCGCGCTCGGCCCGATCCTCGGCGTCCTCATCGATATCGGGCTGCTCGAATCGATCCGGGGTCTGTCCAGCTACCGCATGATCATTTTCGGCGGGCTCGTCGCGGTGCTGCTGATCGTGCGTCCGCGCGGATTGTTCGACGAAAAACTGGTGCATCGCATCGGCGTTGCATGGCGCGGCATTGCGCCTCCGGCCGATCGCAAGCTGAAAGGATGACCATGGCTGACAGTCCGAAGATCGAAACAGCGTTGGCGTCGTTGCTTCTCGGCGTCGCAATCTTCATCCTGTTCGCGTTCTCCGGCGCCCGAGACGCCGAGGCGCAGGTCCGCGTCAGAGCCGACATGTCCTGCAAACAGTCAGGCGGTCCGCTGCAATACGATTGCATCGTCAAGCTGATCGATACACGCGGCAATGCGCCGCTCTCGGGCGTGACGCTGTCGATCGGCGCCGACATGCCGTCGATGCCGGGCGTTCACAATCTTCGGCCGGTTCAGGCCGTTGAAGACCCGGAGAAGGGCACCTATCGCGCGCGGCTGATTCTCGACATGCACGGCGACTGGGCGTTGCAGCTCAATCTGTCGGGGCCGGTGCGCGATCGCGTGGTCAAGGTCCTGCGCTTCGAAGGCGATCAGGTTAGCGAGCCCAAGGCCGGGGAGCGGTCGCGACACAAGCACTAGTGGAGCGGATGCGAGTTCAACCGGCCGTCATCCGGCGACGGACAGATCTCCGTCGCCGGTACTTTATATCGAGGCCTCAGGCCGCGACCTGCGGCAATTGGGCCATGGCCTTGGCCAATTCGCTTTCGTCGTAGGACACGTCCTGCAGTTTGCCGGAGAAATACTCGATATAGGCGGCCATGTCGAAATGGCCGTGGCCCGAGAGGTTGAACAGGATGGTTTCGGCCTTGCCCTCGCGCTTGCAGCGCATGGCTTCCTCCACGGCAGCCTTGATGGCGTGCGTTGCCTCCGGAGCCGGTACGATGCCCTCGCAGCGGGCGAACTGCACGGCCGCATCGAAACAGCCGCGCTGCTGGTAGGCGACCGCCTCGATTTCGCCGAGCTCCTTGAGGTGCGACACCAGCGCCGACATGCCGTGGTAGCGCAAGCCGCCGGCATGGAAGCCGGGCGGGGTGAAGCTGGAGCCCAGCGTATGCATCTTGACGAGCGGCGTCATTTGGCCGGTATCGCCGAAGTCGTAAGCATATTTGCCGCGGGTCAGCGACGGACAGGCGGCTGGCTCGACCGCGACGATGCGCGGTTTCTTTGCCTTGCCCTGCAGCCCCTTGCCGATGAACGGGAAGGCGATGCCCGCGAAATTCGACCCGCCGCCGGCGCAGCCGATGACAACGTCCGGCCAGGCATCAGCCATAGCCAGTTGCTCCATCGCCTCCTGGCCGATCACGGTCTGATGCAACAACACGTGATTCAGAACCGAGCCGAGCGCATATTTTGTTTGCGGATCCTTGGCCGCGATCTCGACGGCTTCCGAAATGGCGATGCCGAGCGATCCCGGATGATCGGGCCGTTCCGCAAGCACCTTACGTCCATAATCCGTCGTGTTGGACGGCGATGGAAGACAGTTCGCGCCGTAGGTTTCCATCAGCGCGCGCCGGTAGGGCTTCTGATCGTAGGAGACGCGGACCTGGTAGACGATGACTTCGAGACCGAACAAGGAGCCCGCGAGCGCGAGCGAAGAGCCCCATTGGCCGGCGCCGGTCTCGGTCGACAGCCGCTTCACGCCCGCCTGCTTGTTATAGAAGGCTTGGGGAATAGCGGTGTTTGGCTTGTGCGAGCCCGCCGGACTTACGCCCTCGTATTTGTAGAAAATCTTCGCCGGCGTGCCGAGCTTCTTCTCGAGAGCTCGCGCGCGAAACAACGGTGTCGGCCGCCACATGCGATAGATGTCGCGGACCGGCTCGGGAATCTCGACTTCGCGCTCTGTCGTGACCTCCTGCATGATCAGCGCCATCGGGAACAACGGCGATAGATCGTCGGGGCCGATCGGCTGCATCGTTCCCGGATGCAGAACCGGAGGGAGCGGCTTCGGCAGATCCGCCTGTATATTGTACCAGACCTTCGGAATTCGGTTTTCGTCGAGCTGGTATTTGATCGTGTCGTTCATGGGCCCCTCCCTAATTGCCTTCGGCTTTCCCCGCAGATTTAGCTCTGTCGGGAGCGCGATCCGGCTTCAGTGACGATTGTTTTGTTTCATCTTGATCTTTCGGACGAGAAATCGCGTTCGACGCGCGCCGGTCGCGACGCGTTGCCGGAGAAGTGTCGCTCTGGCTGAAAGCGCCAATCCGGTCCGTCCCGAGCAAGCCGGGCGGTTTCTCATGTCGACCAATAATGTCGACCGAAAATTGGATCTTCGCGCAACGGCGATCCGACCGATCGACCTGAGTTCCGGCACCCGGCGGACTCCGAAGTAGACTATAATCAGTATACAGTATATAATTCGAATACGTCTAGCCTGCGGCAGCGTGCCCGGTGGCCTCTAGCGCATGAAGTCGATCTCGCTCGACGACAAATACCTGCTGGAAGACGCGCCGATCTTTCTTTCGGGCGCGCAAGCGATTGCCCGTCTTGCGATGGATCAGCGTCGCCGGGACGCCCATGCGGGCTTGAAGACGGCCGGGTTCATTTCGGGCTATCGCGGCTCGCCGCTCGGCGGCGTCGATACGGCGCTGTGGCAGGCTGGATCGATCCTGTCGGCTCACGACATTCGTTTCGAGCCGGGACTGAACGAGGAAATCGCCGCCACCGCCGTCTGCGGCACCCAACAGGTCGAGCTGTTCGACAGCCGCTACGATGGCGTGTTTGGTATCTGGTATCGCCAAGAACCCCGGGCTCGACCGAGCGGCGGACGCCATCAAGCACGCCAATGCGGTGGGAACGTCAGCTTGCGGCGGCGTTCTGGCGGTCGTCGGCGACGATCCGGGCGCCGCATCGTCGTCCTTGCCGAACCAGTGCGATCAGGCATTCATCGCCGCGCTCATCCCGGTCCTGAGCCCGTCCAGCCTCGAAGAGATCATCCGCTTCGGCCTGATCGGTTTCAGCCTCTCGCGATATTCCGGACTTTGGGTCGGTCTGAAAACCGTCGCCGATACGATCGAATGCACGGGCCCGATCGCGGCGCCGGGCCGCGCCTTCCACTGCTCGATACCGAACGATTTCGAGTTGCCGCCGGGCGGTCTGAACGCGAGATGGCCTGACGAGCGCTGGGATCAGGACCACCGGCTTCTCAATTTCCGATTGCCGGCGGCGCGTGCCTTCGCACGTGCGAACGAACTCGACAGGATCGCTTACGGCCGGGCCGGCGGCCGAATGACGATCGTGACGTCCGGCAAGGCCTATACCGACGTCCGGCAGGCTCTCGACGAACTGGGCATCGATGAAGATGCCGCGAATGCGCTCGGTCTCGCCATCTATAAAGTCGGGATGGTCTGGCCGCTGGAGGCGGAGCGCATGTCCGAGGCGCTCGAGGGCGTCGAAGAAGTCGTGGTCGTCGAGGAAAGGCGCGCCGTCATCGAGCCGCAGCTCAAGGAGATCGCTTACAATTGGCCTGCCGGCTGGCGGCCCAATATCGTCGGCAAGCGCGACGAAACGATGCGCGTGCTGCTTCCCGAAGCGGGCGAATTGTCGCCGGAAATCGTCGCCCGCGCCATCGGCGCCAGGCTGGAGCGGCTGGGTTTCTCGCTGCACAACGAGCACAGGCTGCGCTCGCTTGAACGGCGCAGATCGAAAACGCGACGGCAGACGCCGGTCGCCGGCCGCATACCGCATTTCTGTTCCGGCTGCCCTCATGCGCGTTCGACGCGGGTTCCGGAAGGCGACGTCGCAATGGCCGGCATCGGCTGCCATTCCCTGCGGGTCTGGATGCCGAAGGGGCAAACCATGATCCTGCCGCAGATGGGAGGCGAGGGCGCATCGTGGCTCGGCATCGCGCCCTTCGCACGAAGGACTCACGTCTTTCAAAATCTCGGCGATGGCACCTTCATGCATTCGGGCAGTCTGGCGATCCGGGCGGCCGTCGCTGCCGGGAGCAACATCACCTTTCGTGTATTCTGCAACCAGGCCACCGGAATGACCGGCGGGCAGCCGATCGAGGGCGAGCCTGAAGTAGCGGACATCGTTCGGCTGATTGCCGCCGAAGGCGTCGCACGGATCGCGGTCGTGTCCGACGAGAAAAAGGCTTACGCGCCGGAGGTGACGCGGACGCCGGGCGTCTCGATCCACCATCGCAACGAATATGACAGCGTGCAGCGCGAATTGCGAAATGTCAGCGGCGTTTCCGCCATCGTCTATGACCAGATCTGCGCAACGGAAAAGCGGCGGCTGGTGAAGCGCGGCAAAGTGCCGGCGCCGCCGACCCGACCGATGATCAATGTCCGGGTCTGCGACGGATGCGGCGATTGCGTCGAAGTTTCCAATTGCGCGGCAATTCTCCCGCTCGATACCGAGCTCGGCCGCAAGCGGCGCATCGACCAATCCTCCTGCAACACCGATCTGTCCTGTCTCGAAGGACTCTGCCCGAGCTTCGTGACGGTGGAGGGCGGGAAATTGCGACGGGCGCTCGCCGCGGAGACCGATGACTCCGATCTTCCGCAGCCGACGCACAAGGATCGCCACGCCGATATCGTGGTAGTCGGCATCGGCGGCACCGGGGTGATGACGATCGGCGCGGTGACAGGCATGGCCGCGCATCTGGAAGGGATGGCAAGCTCGGTCCTGGACAATACCGGCATGGCGCGCAAGGGCGGCGCCGTGTCGAGCCATGTCCGGATCGCGCCGGGCCGTACCGAGATCCTGGCGTCACGCATCCCTGACGGCAATGCGACGCTGATGCTGGTCTGTGACCTGATTGGAGCCGCTGCTCCGGCGAACTCTCGCGAAAATCGAGCGAGGCCGCACCCACGTTGTCGCCAATGCCAATGTCGTGCCGACATTCAACCAGCGCCTCGACCCCGACGCCGCTTTCGAAGCGGAGCCGATTCGTCAGCGCATTCTCGACGCCGCCGGCGAGGATCGATGTGAATTCATCGAGGCCACTGCGATCGCCGAGCGCATGCTCGGCGATTCGATCTATGCGAATATGCTGCTGTTCGGCTACGCGTTCCAGAAGGGGCTGGTGCCGCTCCCGGCCGAGGCGGTCGAGGAGGCGATCCGGCTCAACGGCGCGGACGTCCCGATGAACAGGCGCGCCTTCGCGCTCGGCAGGCGAATGGCGATCGATCCGCGCGCGGTGCCGGCTGTCGTCGATGGATGGAACGGCCACGACGAGCCGCTCGATACCATGATCGATCGATACGCGGCCTTCCTCGCCGATTATCAGGATGACAACTACGCGCGGCGATTCCGCGACAGTCATGGCGAAAGCCCGTGCGGCCGAACGAGCGGTCTGCGGAAAGCGCGACGAATTCACCCGCGCCGTTGCGCACAAGCCTTTTTCGTCTGATGGCGATCAAGGACGAGTACGAAATCGGTCGTCTCTTATACCGACGGAGAGTTCGATCGCGCCGTCCAGAGTCAATTTTCCGGTCCCTACAAGCTGCGCTACCACATGGCTCCGATGTTCCTGGCGCGGCACGATCGGGCGACCGGCCGGGTCGCGAAGTGGACATTCGGCGCGTGGTTTCGCCCCGTCCTCGCGGCTCTCGCCGCCATGCGACGCCTGCGGGGAACACCGTTCGATATTTTCGGATGGTCGGCCGAGCGGCGGATCGAACGCGCCCTGATTGCCGATTACGAAGTCCTGATCGAAGAACTGACAAGCGGTCTTGGTCCCGACAAGTACGATCTGGCTGTCGAACTGGCGGGTCTGCATGCGGGGATCCGGGGATACGGTGCCGTGAAGGCCGCCAGCATCGACAGGATAAGGCAACGCGAAAACGAGTTGATGACGGCCTATCGCAGCTTCAGTTGCCTGAGAGCTTGCTCGCGTAATGCCGCTCGTCGCCGCAGATCGCCTGGATAAGCGATGAAAAGATGAGCGCGGATTGTTACCGCGGGCTTCGCCTATGAAACGGTCATGGAGGCGCTTCTGGTTCACGCAAGCGGCGATCTTGTCCAGCCGCCCAAACAGGTCGTGCAGCCCGGGGGAGCGGCAGAGGAATATGAGCGGGGAGCGCTGATCGGCATGCCCGCCTATGTCGGAGGCGGTTTCCAGGCGCTCGGCGCGAAGCTGATCACCGGATTTCCAGTCAATGTGACACGCGGTATCCCGCGAGCCTCCGGTGTAATCGTGCTGTTCGACACGACCACCGGAGTTCCCGTCGCGATCCTGGATTGCAGAACGATATCCGCAAGAGGAACCGCGGCGATTGCTTCGATTTGCGTGGATCGTCTCGGCGCGAAAGAAAATCTCCGCGTGGCGGTGCTGGGAGCGGGGCCGATGGCTCACGAGACCGTCATCAGTCTGTTTGTCACCAGATCGCGCCCGATCGATTCGGTGCAGATATTCGATCCGGTCGGCAATCGCGCGAGGGCTATCGTGGAGGCCGTCTCTCCCTTTACCGACGTCCCGGTCGAGCTTGCCCGATCAGCCAAGCATTGTCTTGCAGATGCGAATGTCGTCATCGCCGCGACCACCGGTGCGAAGGCCTATATCGAGCCGGACTGGCTCAACGACAGCTGGCTGATTGTCGCGCTCAGCTCCGACGACTTCGTGCCCGAGACCATCCTTTCCGCTGACAAACTGATCTGCGACGATTTCGTGCAGAACGGTCAGGAAAACATGCTGTTCTCCCGCCTGGTCAAGTCGGGTGCGATCGGGCGGGACAGGCTCTACGGCGATCTCGGCCAGGTTGTTTCAGGCCGTGTCGCAGGACGGGAAGACCGCGAACGCATCTTCGTCAATCCGACCGGCATGGCGATACAGGATCTCGCCATCGCCGCGCGAGTGTGCGCGATTGAAGCGCGCGCCAACGCCGCTTGACCGCTGATATGTCAGATTGATTTTGTTCGCCGGGCGCGTCAGCGGGCGGATCGGTTGACGCGGTTTGGAAGATCCCGGCCTTCCAGATGGGCGAGGATATTGTCCACGGTGGTGTTCGCCATGGCGTCGCGAACTTCCCACACCGCGCTGCCGAGATGCGGGGTCATCACCACATTGCGGCAGCGGGCGAGTGCCGGGTGGATTTCGGGCTCGCGCTCGTAGACATCGAGCCCGGCGCCGGCGATGCGGCGCTCGCCGAGCGCGCTGGCTAGCGCGGCTTCGTCGACCACGGGACCGCGTGCCGTGTTGATCAGGAAGGCGCTTGGCTTCATGAGCGCAAGCTCGCGGGTGCCGATCTGGTGATGCGTGGCCGGGCTCAGTGCCGAATGCAGCGAGACGAAATCGGATTCGGCGAGTAGCCGGTCGAGCGGCATGTAGCGCATCTGCGACTGCGCTTCCTCCTCGTCCGTCATCCGGTTCGGACCCCAATAGAGCACCTTCATGCCGAAGCCGAGCGCGCGCCGCGCCACCGCCCGGCCGATGCGGCCCTTGCCGCCGACAAGACCGATGGTCTTGCCGTAGACGCCGGCGCCGATCAGATGCATCGATTGCGAGCCGGGGAATCCGCCCTGGCGCAACAGCGCGTCGCCCTCGACCACGCGGCGCGCCGCGGCCAGCAGCAGCGCGAAGGCGATATCGGCCGTTGCCTCGACCGCAAGCGCCGGCACCACCGTGACCGGAATATCGCGCTCCGCCGCTGCCGCGAGGTCGATATTGTCCGGAGTGATCGCCATCGACGCGATCATGCGCAAATCCGGATTGGCCGCGATGACGTCGCGATCGATCCGGTCATGCAGCAGGCAGAACAGGATATCGGCCTGACGCACGCCCTCGATCAGCGCCGGCTTGGCGATGATGCGGCTGGCATCGCCGTTGACGTTGACGTCGGCAACGGCGCGCAGACGCGCCAACGCCCGCTCGGCAATCGGCTGGGTGACGAAAATCCGTGAGCGCATCAGCGAATCCAGCGCACGATCCCGGCTACGCCGTCGATGGCGACTTGGGCGCCGTCGGGAATATGCCTGGTCGCATCGAGCACGCCGAGAACCATCGGGATGCCGCGCTCGCGGGCGAGCGAGGCAAGGTGCGAGGTCGACCCGCCGCGTTCGGCGACGACGCCGGCGACGCGTGGCAGGATATGGCTCAGCGCCGGACCGGCCGCTTTGGTGATCAGTATGTCGCCGGGGGCGACGCGCGCCAATTCGCATTCGCAATTCACCACCACGGCGCGGCCGGAGCCCCAGCCGATCCCGGCCGGATGACCGTTCAGCCGCGGATGTTGCAGCCATATCTGGTCCGGCACGATCGGCGCTTCGACATGCAGCGGGCGCGACTGCAACAGCTTGAAGCCGTCGTCGTCCATCGCCCATTCGATCTCGACCGGGCCACCGGCCAGTTGCTCGCATTTGCGCAGCAGGCGCCCGAGCGTGACGGCTTGGCCCGGTGTCAGGCACGGCTCGCTGACGAGGTCCGTCGGCACCAGTTCCGGCGCTGACACGCCGTGCGAGCAGGTGTCGCGATGCCCCTTGCGGCCGGCTTCGATCGTGCGCAGGAAGCCGCTCTTGCCGAGCACGATACGGTCGGGCACCACCTCGCCCTGCGCGATGGCCGAGCCGAGTCCCCAGGTGGAGGAAATCAGCATATGCCCTTCGGCGGTCTCGCTGAGGCCGCCGCCCGAGGCCTTGGCCTCGATCAGCGGTTGGACCAGCACGCCCATCGCGGTGTCGGCCGGGGACAGATCATGATTTTCCATGTAGCGGCGGGCATGCGAAGTCCACAGCGCCGCCCAGCAGGCGCGCACCGCGGTGAGGAATTCGGTTTCGTCGGAGAGCCCAAGGAAACTTTCGAACTGGCCGGCGAAATTGGCGCCCTTGCGGTCTTCGATCAGTGCCGACGAGCGCACCACGCCGAGCGGGTATTGCGAGCGTTGTTCGCGCCAGGCGGCGAGCAGGGGCTCGAGAATTTCCGGCGCGATCGGCTGCTGATAAATCGCCAGACGAATGGCGATCGACAGCCGCCGCGAGGTCGGCACATCCGCGTCGTTGTAGCGCGCCAGCATCTCGTCGATGCCGATATGGCGCGCCTGATGCCGGTAGGCCTCCGCCGTGAGCGAGAAGCCGCCCGGCGTCGGCAGACCGGCCTGCGTCAGCTTGGCGAGGTTGGCCGCCTTCGGCCCGACATTTTCAGGTTCGGTCGCCGCAGGATCGGTGAGCGGGAGAATGAATTGCGGCGTCATATCCCAATCCTCGATCGGTCATCCTTAGGCCTTGCCCGATCATCCCTGCAGGCCCGCTTTGCGCATCGGCCCCCGTGATGGGGCCGGGCAAGCGTCTCGTCATTTCACGTGATCGCCGTAGCCCGGCAGCGGATCGACCACGGTGATCTGCTTGACCGGGAAGTTCGACACGATCTCGATCTCGTTCTTCTTCACGATCAGCATTTCCTCGATACGCACGCCGTAACGGAACTTCTTTCCGTGCTGGGTTTCGAGCGCGAAGGTCATGCCTTCCTGTATCTCCACCGGATGGTCGAGCGACCAGATACGCGAGATGACCGGCGGATCGTATTGCGCGAGGCCGAGGCCGTGGCCCCACAGATTGGCCGCCGCCTGATCCTCGTCCTCGTAGCCCCAGGTCTCCTGCGCCGACGGCCACTTGAGCGCGATGTCGCGCGTGGTGGCGCCAACCTTGACCGCGCCGATCGAGTTGTAGAGCCAGCCGAGCGCGGTGCTGTAGGTGTCCTTCTGCTCCTGCGAGGGCTCCTTGCCGACGCAATAGGTGCGGTAATAGCAGGACTTGTAGCCGTTCCAGGTGAGCGCGGCCAAATCCATGAATACGATGTCGCCGGGCTGAATGATGCGGTCGGAGAAGTTGCGCCAGTTCGGCCAGGTATTCGGGCCGGATGACACGATCACATCCTCGACGTCTTCCATGCCCGGAATGTTGTAGAGATATTCCATCAGATGCGCGGTCACCTGATTCTCGGTGACGCCGGGGCGCAGGAACTTCATGCATTCCCAGTGGGTCGCGTCGCCGATCGCTCCGACGATGCGGAAGCATTCCTGCTCGTCCGGGCTCTTGACCGCGCGTGCTTCCATCATCGGGGTCATGCCGTCGACCCAGTTGATGTTGTTCTCCTTGAAGATCTGAATCATGTTGATGTCGACGAAGTCGACGCCGAGCTTCTGCCCGGCGACGCCATTGTCCTTCATCGCCTGCAGGACCGCCTTGGTGAACTTGTTCACCTGCTGGGTCGAGGCCGGGCCGGCGGCGCCTTTGATCCATGCGAATGAGTGACGCACATTCTCCTTCGGGATCCACGGCGAGTGGCGCTCGACCTGCATGCCGATGTCGCCCTGCTCGAAAAGAATCGGCCGGCCGTCGCCGCACAGCATGGCGTAGCGCAGGCCGGGCTTGAGCCGATTCCATCCCGGCGTGAGTGTGCCGGTGATGTAGCGCACGTTCTCGTCGTACATGCAAAGCATGGCGCCGAGGCCGTGCTTTTTCATCATCTGACGTGCGCGCTCGATGCGGTACTCGCGCAGCCGGTCCCAATTCACCCGCTGCTGCCAATCCATTCCTGCGATGCCGAAATTCGCGCCCATGCGACCTCCCTATCAGGACACGCGCGGTCTGACGCCGCTAGCGAGCCGAGTTTCTGATTGAGCAAGTCTTGAAGCGTAAGGACGACAAAGGGGCCGCATTCGTCTTGACCAAAATCAAGCGCAGCAACGATGAGCAAGTGCATCATATTTTTGGGGTTTGATCGGACGTTTCTCTACGGCTTGATCACAGCGAGCTGTTTTCGAGCATCTGAAATTTCCGAGACGAGACCCGGATCGCTGAGCCGTAGCGACGAACTGTGAATGGCTCGAACACCGCCGGTAGAACCGGCGTGCGCTCACTACCAAAAAACAAGGCAAGACCGTTAGGGGGAGGAAACTCGAATGAAAATGCGACAAGCGATACTGGCGATCGCCGCGTTCAGCGCTGCGCTTGGCATGAGTGCGACACGTGCGGATGAGCCCACGAAAATCAAAGTAGGTATCTTGCTTCCGCTCACCGGTACGTTTGCTGCTGTAGCGGAAACTCAAAAGCAGGGTGCGCTTCTTGCCGTAGAGACCATCAACAAGCGGGGCGGTCTCAACATGCCCTGGGGCAAGGTTGCCATTGAAGGCATCGTCGATGATGACGAAGCCAAGCTGGATGTCGGCGTTCGCCGTTTTCGCTACATGGTGTCCGAGGGGATCCGGGCTGTCGGAGGTCAAACCTGGGCTCCGCTTGCCTATGCGGTCAATGCTCTCGTGTCTCGCGAGCCGATGCCATATTTCCCGATCTGCGTAATGGCGAAGGAGGGATTTCAGAAAGGCAAGATCGCCGATTCGACTTTCGCTACCGCCTACAGCCCATGGACGGTCGGCTATATGGCAGGTCTCTCCGCTGTGAAGACGCTGGGGAAAAAGCGCGTCTACTTCCTCGCTCGTTCCGATAGCTGGGGATGGGATATGCGCGACGGAGCTTACGAAGCAGCCAAGGCCAATGGCGGCGAGATCGTCGGCTATGATGAAGTGTCGCTCGGCACCAGCGATTTCACGACGATCCTGCAAAAGGTGAAGGCCGCAAAGCCTGACGTCTTCATTGCCGCGCAATTCGGCGGCGACGCGGTCGCGCTGCTGAAGCAGGTGCACCAGATGGGTCTCGGCAAGGAGATGACCATCTTCAATGCCTTCATCACCAACGTGGTGGCGAAGGGTGTGCCGGCGGAGGCGTTGCAGGACGTCTATGCCATGCACTACTTCTATTACGATCTGAGCAACTTCGAAGACAAGGCAGTTGCCAAGAGCGCGCAGGAATTTACCGAACTGTTCCGATCGAAATACGGCACTCCGCCGGATGCCTACGCGACCATCGCCTACATCGCCTATATGGAGATGTTCCGCGGCTTCGAAGTGGCCAAATCCCTCGACCCGAAAAAGGTGTCGGCGGCGCTGTTGGCCGATAACGGCCAAGTTCAATTCCGTCAAGGGCCCGGCGAACTGGCGCCAGGATCATGCGGCTGTCTACAAGCACGCCGCCTTCCTGGTGAAAGGCAAAGGCGCAGCCGAACGCAAGCAGGAATGGGATCTGTTCACCGTCATGGGCTCCATGGGCGGCGAAGCAGTGATGCCCACGTTGAAGTCGCTGGGCTACTGAACCTGCATGCGGGCAGGCGAAGGCCAGGTCCGATCTCGCCGAACCGAACACCGATCATTCATGCCCGGCGCATGCTCTCTGCATGCGCCGGGGATTTGTCAAAAAAGGATTCACGCATGGCTGTCCGCGCGGACATCATCCGGACCGAAGCGGTGACGAAGCGCTTCGGCGGGCTGATCGCGGTCAATCAGGTCAATTATGTGCTGCAGGAACACGAGGTGGCCGGCATCATCGGTTCCAACGGTGCCGGCAAGACCACGTTCTTCAATCTGTTGACGGGATATTTCGAGCCCGACGAAGGGATCATTCTCTATCGCGGCGAAGACGTCACGCGGATGACGCCGCAGCAGCGCGTTTCCCGCGGCATAATGCGGACCTTTCAGCTCACATCGACGTTCGACAATCTCAGCGTGATCGACAATCTGGTGCTGGCGTTTTTCCGCGCGCACAAGAAAGCCACTTTGATCCAGCTACTGCTCAATACCTGCAAGAGCCAGCGCAACGATCCGAGAATCGTGCACACGCTCGAGACCTTCGATTTGCAGGAATTGCGCGACAGGGAAGTCAGGAATCTCCAGCTTGGGCGAGAAGCGCCGGCTTGAGATTGCCATGGCGATTCTGGCCGAACCCAGGGTTCTTCTGCTGGACGAACCGCTCGCGGGTCTGGCCGAATCGGAAATTCAGGGCGTTCTTGCCGTCCTGCGCAAGCAGGTCGGCAAGCAGACGATCCTGATCGTCGAGCACAAGATCTCGCATGTGCAGGACTTTCTGCAGCGTCTCACCGTCATGCATGAAGGGCGGGTGATCGCCGATGGCGCGCCCCAGGAATGCCTGCATCACCCGGAAGTGCGGCGAAGCTATTGGCAGATCGAAGTGCCGGTCGCCGACAGCGGAGCTGCCGCATGAACGGTGCCGACGACATTCTGACGGTCAGCAATCTGAACGTCGCCTATGGCGAGTCGAAGGCGATTTTCGACGTCAATGTGCGCGTGCGACGCGGTGAAGTGGTTGCCTGTGTGGGGCGTAATGGCGCCGGCAAGACGACGCTGCTGAAATGCATCGCCGGCTTCCTGAAGCCGACATCGGGATCGGTTGTCTCGAACGCGACGAGTCTGGTGGGATTTGCCGCTCATGTCATCGCCGGCATGGGGATCAAATATGTGCCGCAAGACAAGAAGGTTTTCTCCGATCTTACGGTGCGGGAAAATCTCGAACTCGGCAGCTATGCAAGCAAGGATTATGACTGGGCGCCGGTGCTCGACTATTTTCCGAAGCTCAAAATCCTGATGGACCGCAAGGCCGGCTTTCTCAGTGGCGGCGAGCGGCAAATGCTGATGATCGGCCGTGCCATTCTCGGCGAACCCAAGCTGCTGCTGGTGGACGAACCGACCGAGGGCCTCGCGCCCAGCATCGTGTCGCAGCTCAAGGATGTGTTCCGCGAACTCAGCAAGAAGACGACCTTGATCATCGTGGAGCAGAATTTGCCGCTGGTCTGCGCCATTGCGGACCGCGTGTATGCGTTAAACGAAGGAAAGATCATGGCGGAGCTGGCAGATCGCGACGCGGTCAAGCCGGAAAATTGCGAGCGGTATCTGTAGTCGAACCGCGCAGAGAAGTCAGAACGAGAGCGCTTGACAATGAACATCTTGCGATGGTGGTGGGGTCTGCTGTTGGCATTCGCGTTGCTGGCCTTGCTGCGCGTATTCCTGCCGCTGCCTTTCGCCAACGAGATCATGATCTTCTCGATCTACACCATCGGCTGCAATTTCCTGCTAGGTCGCCTTGGCTTCATTTCTTTCGGTCAGCCGGCCTATCTGGCGGTCGGCGCCTATGCCGCGGCCTTCTACTTCTACTATTTCGGCACCAACCCCTATATCGGAATTCTTATCGGAATCGCCGCGGGCGCCGTGGTCTCGCTTGCGGTCGGTCCGCTATTCGTGCGTCTGCGCAGCGATTATTTCGCCCTCGTCAACCTCGCTTTGGCGGTCATCATTTTCTTCCTGATGCAGAAGGTGCTGGCCGACATCACCCATGGCGATAACGGTCTGTGGTTCCTCACCAACCTGTCGCCGACGCCGGTGCTCGACCTGACGCGTCCGGACCAGTTCTTCATCTTCGCCTTGCTGGTCGGATTTGCGGTTTGGGCGCTCTACAAATATCTCGACGATACGATCTACGGCGCCTGCTGTCTTGGCGCCAAGATCAACGAGGATAAGCTCAAGTTTCTCGGTTATGACAATTTCAAAATCCGTCTGCTCGGCTTTGTGATTGCGAATACCACCACCGCTTTGGCCGGCGCGATGTACGCCGTCTATCTCGGATTCGTCAGTCCGGAGATCACCAGTCCGGCGCGTGCGGCGGATCCGGTGGTGGTCACGATTCTCGGCGGGGTCGGCACGTTGTACGGGCCTATCGTCGGCTCCATCGCCTATACCGGCATGAAGGACGTGCTCAGCAAGGTCCTTGGCAATTGGGAACTGATCATCGGCTTCCTGCTGGTCGTCATCATGCTGGCTGGAGAAAAAGGCATCTGGGGCACGCTGGAGCCGTGGCTGAAGAAGCTGTTCTCGCGCACGCCGGCACGGGCCGCGGCAGTCGACGGTCAAGGCAAGTAAGAGGCGGACGATGGATACTCAACTGCTGATCTCCGGAGTCATCTTCGGCTTGAGTCTCGGCAGCATCTATTTTCTCATGGCCATCGGATTGTCGCTCTGCTTCGGCCTGATGCGCGTCATAAGTCTCGACCAGCTGCTTTACTATTCCGTCGGCGCCTACATCACCTATAGCGTCAGTCTGGCCACCGGCAGTTTCTGGCTCGGCATGCTCGCCGGCATGGTGGTCGGCGGTCTTGCCGGATTTGCGGTCGAGCGTCTGGTGTTCTTGCGAATCTACGAGCGCGACATCACCTTCAGCATGATCACTTCCTTCGGGATCCTGATTGGCGGCGTGGGCATCATCAAGTTTTTCTGGGGCCTGATTCCGCGGCCGGTGCCGGTGCCGATCGAGGCCCAGATCAGCATTCTGGGCACGGAAATTTCAGTGTACCGCCTGGTGGTGATCGCGATCGCGCTGCTGGTTTATGTGGGGATCGGTCTTTTTCTCAACCGCACCATCATCGGAAAGGCCATCCGCGCCGGTATCGAGGATGTCGAGCATGTCGAAGGCCTCGGCATCAACGTGTATCGGCTGTTCTCCATCACCTTCATCATTGCAGGCGCGATGTCCGCTCTCGCCGGCGCTCTGCATGCGCCGCTGATCATGGTCGACCCGCAAATGGGGCTGGAAGTGCTGGCCTTTGCCTTCATGATCGTCATCATTGGCGGCCTGGGCAGCATCAAGGGCACGCTGGTGTCGAGCTTTCTGGTTGGGCAGATCGTGTCGATCGGGTCGTTGATTTATGCACCGCTGGCGCTTATGGCGCCGTTCGCGGTGATGATCCTGATCCTGCTTTACAAGCCGACCGGTCTTTACGGGAGTCCGTTGCTCAAGCGATAATCGGCGCCGCACGGGCCGAAATCGCGTGTCCGTCGCGTCGGGCTTGATTGTGGCCTTGCCGCATTCGAAATGACGCGGCGAGGCGGCGCGCAGCCCGATAGTGACAATATCGACGGTATTATTGAATATCGATCTGGGTCGGAAGACAATGGAAGCAACTCAGTCGCGCATTCCAACGGAAGTTTATATCGACTTTCTCGGAAGGACGGTCCCGGTCCACTGGGACTATCACGCCATCCTGATGGTTGGAATCTGGATGATGCTGGTTCCGATCTGCATCATCACGATCAGATTCGGCAAACCGAAACCGACGCTCAATGGCATCCGGGAGCAGGTCAAGCTCACCAATCTGGTCTGGTGGTGGTTCAGCATTCACAAATACGGTCTTTACCTGGCCGTCGGCCTGTCGCTTCTGGGTCTGGCTGTGGCGATGACGGCCAGTCGCGGTTTCAGCGGCTCCGTGCATTCGATCTTCGGAATCCTGACCATCGTCCTGGGATGCCTGCAGGTGATCTCCGGTCTGCTCAGAGGCAAGCACGGCGGCAGAAACTATCATAACGCCGACCCGAACGATCCCTCGACATGGCGTGGCGATCATTACGACATGACTCCGCGGCGGCGGAAGTTCGAGGCCTATCACAAGACCGCGGGCTATTTTGCCGGCTTTTTCGCGATCGGCGCGGTCGCCTCCGGCCTGATGCAATTTCCGATGCCGGTGCTGGCAGCCGTGGTCCTGATCTTCGTATTGGTCGTGCTCGCAGCCTGCATCGTGCTGGAATACAAGGGGTATCGACACGACGGTTACCGCGCGGCGCATGGCTACAGCCTCGAACACCCCTTCAACAAGGAACGCGAATTTCTGTAACGAGGTCTCTGGCGGCGGCCTGCAGGCCGGCGCCGCGCGAGCTCAGGAACGACACGTATGAGAAGCCAGGATTTGCCGGCGCCGGATTACGTCCGGAACATGAAGCTGATCGGATATTCCGATCAGGGCGGCCGGCCGGACGGTGTGCAGGTGATGGTCAACAAGGGCCACGCCTTCGTCGGCCACATGTTTTCGAAGGGGTTCAGCGTGATCGACATTCGCGATCCGCGCAATCCGAAGCCGGCAAAATATATCCCCGCGCCGGAGAATAGCTGGACCATCCACCTGCAGACCTTCGGCGATCTGTTGCTGGTGATCAATGCCAAGGACATGTTCGCCGCCGCGGAGTTTCAGGACGAGCGACACTATTACAAGGGCGCGCTCGGCAAGAAGGTCGGCACTGCGGACGTCACGCAGACCCGCGCGCGCGACTGGACCGCCGGCATGGCCGTCTACGATATCTCGAACCCGCAAGAGCCGCGTCAGATCGGCTTCATGCCGGTCGAGGGCGGCGGCATTCACCGCATCTGGTATGTCGGCGGCCGCTGGGCCTATGTCTCGGCGCTGCTCGATGGCTTCACCGATTACATCTTCATGACCGTCGACCTGTCCGATCCCACCCGGCCGAAGGAAGCCGGCCGCTACTGGCTGCCCGGCATGAATACGGCGGCCGGAGAGCATCCAGGCTGGGCGCCGACCCGGCGCTACGGACTGCACCACGCCATCGTCAATGGCGATACCGCCTATGGCGCCTGGCGCGATGCCGGGCTGGTGATGATGGATGTTTCCGACCGAACGGCGCCCAAACTCATTACCCATCGCAACTGGTCGCCACCCTTCGGCGGCGGCACGCACAACTGTCTTCCCTTGCCCGACCGTCAATTGATGGTCGTGCTCGACGAAGCGGTGCTCGACAATTGCGAAGACGGCATCAAATATACATGGATGTTCGATATCCGCGAACCGTCAAATCCGGTGAGCATATCGACATTCCCGACTCCGAACGAAGCCGATTATCGAAGCAAGGGCGGGCATTTCGGGCCGCACAACATTCACGAGAATCGCCCGGATTCGCTGATCAGTTCGGACACCATCTTTGCGACCTATCAGAATGCCGGAATTCGCGTCTTCGACATTCGCGATGCATTTCGCCCCGAAGAAGTCGCCGCTTTTGTCCCGCCTGCGCCCATTCGTCTGATGGATCGCCGTCCGAACCGCAGCAAGGTGATTCAGTCTTGCGATGTTTGGGTTTCCACGGATGGCTTGATCTACAGCACGGATTTCAACGGTGGAATGTACATTCTGGAATATCGAGGGTGATCTCGCTATTGAATCTGCCTGCAACAACCTCGGTCGACCTCTCCCCGGAGGGGAGAGAGGACAGATCCAATTCGGCGCGATTGCTTCAATCAAAAGATGAAATGCTCCAGTGAGCATGTTTCCGAAAACCGCTTCGCAATTTTCGGCATCATGCTCCCGAGTTGACGCTCTTGGCGAAGCGTCAGTCGCGCGGCGAAATCAAGATCGCGCATTCAGCATCGGACTGAGATCGCTACCGCCATTGCGGAATCGCCCGCCGCGCAGCCGTGAAACAGCCCGTTGCCGCCGCCGCGCATGACCAGCTCCTCGATCATCTCGATGATCAGGCGCAGCCCGGTCGGTCCCTGAGGGTGACCGAAGACCAGCGAGCAGCCGTAATTGTTCATCTTCCTGGTATCGATTCCGGTCTCGCGCGAAAACACGATGTCGTTCACGGCGAACGGATTGTGCGACTTGAATACGTCGATCTTGTCGACCGAAAGTCCGGCCGCATCGAGAGCGTGCTTCGCGGCCTTCACCGGTGCAGCCGGCATATAGGCGATACGCTCGCGCGCCTGACCGAAACCGAGAATGCGGATTTCGATGCCGGGCTGATCGGTGAAGTCGCCGGCTTTCTCCCTCGTCGTCAGCACCATGCCGGCATTGCCGTCGGCCGGATGGGTCTGGCCGCCGAACGTCACGGTGCCGCCCGGTTTTACCGGCTTCAGTTTCTTCAGCGCCTCCGCATTCGTGTCGTGGATGCCCTCGTCACCCGCGAGCGTCGCGACTTCCTTGCGAAATTTCTGGTCGGGCACCGAGAATGGCAGTGTCATGAAGCGGCGCAGAAAGGCCGCATCGTCCTTCAGCGCGTCGCGATATTGATCATAGCGCATCGCGACGACGTCATGTTGCTCCTGCGTCGAGATCTGCCAGTCGCGCGCGCAATTCTCGGCGGTATCGACCATCGCGAGACGTGTGTTGGGATCTTCGCCGAAATTATCCAATACCCAGTTTTCCACCTCCGCGGCTCCGCCTGGCGCACGCGGGTTGGGATACAGGACCACCGGGCCATTGGAGGTGCGGTCGCAGGTAACGATCATGGATGCGCCGGCGCGGTCGCTGCGGAGTTCGCCGGCCGCCAGATGGAGCGTGCGTGCGCTCGTCGCGCAGGCCTGCATCACGGTTGGGCCGGTGACGTTCGGCGCTCCGATCATCGACATCACCCAGGGCGCACCAAAGAAACACTGATCCTGCGGCACGGTGAAACCCAGCACCGCATGGTCAAGCTTTTCGAGCGGCCATTTCTTGTCCTTGGCCACTTTCGCGCCGGTGGCCGCGGCGAATTTCAGGCTGTGCAGATCGGCGAGGCGGCCCTGCCAGCGCGCGAACGGCGTCGACCAATAGGCGCCATAGGGAATGCGAAGGTCGGAGAGTGCGGTCATTGTTGCTGATCTTCCGTTATTCGAGGACAGGTAGGCGATGGGATGATCCAATTCGGCGCGCGATCGTGCCGGCGGGCTGAGAAGCTTGCGCGCTCATCGTTCAAATCTCAGGATCGGGGAGGGCGTCGTATCCGGCTCCGGCCGCGGCAGGCTTCTTCGCCACAGCTTGGCGCCGTGTTCGAGCAGGAACAGCAGGAAAGGCAGCGCCCATGCACCGGCCGACAGCGCCATCCAGAGAACGCTGCCGTCTAAGAGGCTGGCGGTGACGCGGGTGATCCCGGCCGAGAACATGATGATCAGTCCGACCAGGGCGAGCGGCGAGGCTTCGGCGATGCGGCCGGTATGCCGCAGCACGACACGATTGGCGAAGGACAGCATCGTCATGCCGAGTGCACCGACCGTAAAGGCGTGAATCCAGGCATTGCGCGGGACCAGCGCGAAAGCGTCCGAAAGCCCGCGCAGCGCCATCGCCACCACGAGCCAGGAATAGCCGACATGCATCGCGAACACGAGAGGGATGGTCAGCGCGGCCGCGGAATGCCAGCGCGAAAGTCTTGCCGCATTCACGATGGCGCCAATACAGGCGATGGCTCCGTTCAGCGCCGGCGGCACGCCCGCCCAGTCGGCGGCGGCGAACAGCAGGACCGAAGCGATCGCCGCGGCCTCCAGCGACACCGAGAATCTGAACGGCACGGTCTCGCCGCGGCTTTGCAGCGCCGTTTCCGTGAAGACCGGGGTGAGCAGCCCGCTGATGATTGCGAACAGAACGACCAGCACATTCAACGCCAGCAGCAGCGCCCGCTGCGCCGGCTCGAATGCCTCGTTTGCGATCGCCAGATAATAGGCGGCGTCGGCGGCAAGAAAGCCGAGCAGGATCGGGAGCAAGGCCAGATAGCGGCGATCGATCACGCGTAGCAGACCCGGCAGGACCAGGGCGCCGAGTGCCGCGAATAACAGCAGGTCGAGGCCCGCGATCCAGCCGATCGGCAGCCAGCCATAGCACCAGGATGCGACGCGTCCGGCGATCCATATGGTGGCGAGCGCGATCAGGGGGCCGCCCTTGACCTCGCGCGTCCCCGCCCAGCTTGGCAGCGCGGTCAGGACGAAGCCGCAGATGAAGGCCGATGCGAAGCCGTAGATGAGTTCGTGTCCGTGCCACAATTCCGGCGGCAGCAGGGCCGGTCCGGTCGTCCGCCCCCAGAGCGGAAGCAGGCCGGCAATCAGTATGATCGGGCCATAGGCCGCTCCCAGCAGAAAGAACGGTCGAAAGCCGCTCGACCATAGCGGTGCGTTCATGACGCGGCTCGTTCGGTGTGTCCGGACAGTCCGAGATAGGTCTGAACCACGCGCGGGTTGCTCGCGAGCGCCTGCGCGGAACCTTCGAGCGCGATCTCACCGGTCTCGAGAACGTAACCATAGTCGGCGACTTGCAACGCCGCGCGTGCATTCTGCTCGACCAGAAGGATCGACACGCCGGATTGCTTGAGTTCCACGATGATACGGAAAATGTCGCGCACGATGCGCGGAGCAAGTCCGAGGCTAGGTTCGTCCAGCATCAAAAGTCGCGGCTTGGCCATCAGCGCGCGTCCGAGTGCCAGCATCTGTCGCTCTCCGCCCGAGAGCGTCGAAGCGAATTGTCGGCGGCGCTCCAGCAGGCGTGGAAATCGCCGATAGACGTCGCCGAGATCGGCCCGGATCGCCCGCATGCCCTCGCGCAGCCGCGGAAAGGCGCCGAGCTGCAGATTGTCTTCGACGCGCAAGGAGCCGAACAACTCGCGCCGCTCCGGCACCAGGCACAGGCCGCGCATGACCCTGGCTTCCGTGATGCAGCCGCCGATGTCGTTGTTCTCGTATCGCACCATGCCGCGCGAGGGCAGCAGGCCGATCAGGGAGTTGAGCAGTGTCGTCTTTCCGGCACCGTTCGGTCCGATCACGGTGACGATCTGGCCGGCGCGCACCTCGATGTTGATGTTGCGCAGCGCCTGGACCTTGCCGTAATCCGCGCCGAGTTCGCGAACCTCAAGCAGCGCAGTCATCGATACCTCCGAGATACGCTTCGATGACGGCCGGATCGCTCTGGACAAAGTGCGGCGACCCTTCGCTCAGTTTGTCGCCGAAATTCATCACCACCAGGCGATCGACAAGGCCCATGACGAAATCCATGTCGTGCTCGACCAGCAGGATACTGATGCCGCTCGCCCTGATCTCGCGCAGCAATGCGGCGAGCCGCCGCTTTTCCAGATGTCGCAAGCCTGCGGCCGGTTCATCCAGCAGAAGCAGCATCGGATCGGCGCATAGCGCGCGCGCGATCTCGACCGAGCGCTGGGCGCCGAGCGACAGGTTGCCGGCCAGGTCGAACATGTGCGCGGAGAGGCCGACCTGTTCGATCCGCGTCCGTGCCTCGTAGAGCAGTCGCGCTTCTTCGAAGCGGTCGAGCCGGAGCGAGGAGGCGGCGACCCCGGCCGATCCCCGCAGATGGGCGCCGAGCGCAACATTTTCGAGCACCGTTATGCCGGGGAGGATATTGGCGTGTTGAAAGGTTCGCGCGACACCGCGCCGGCAGATTTCGCGCGCGGGGAGGCGGTCGATCCGTTCGCCAAGCAAGCGGATTTCGCCGCCGTCGGCAGGTAGCGCGCCGCTCAGGAGATTGAAGACCGTTGTCTTGCCGGCACCGTTCGGTCCGATCAGGCCGAGAATCTCGCCGGCGCGCAACTCGAACGACAGGTTGCGCACGGCCACCAGCGCGTCGAAACGCTTGGTGACGCCTACGAGCTCGAGAAGGCGTTCGCGCGCGGGTGGCTGCTGACGCTTGGGCAGGGCAAGTGCGGGCGCAGGTGGCGACGGCTTTTCGCCGGCCGGAAGAAGGCGCGAGAAGAAGGGCAGCAGACCTTCATGCGTCCGTTGCATCATCAGGACGATCAGCAAACCGAAGACGACGATTTCATAATTGCCGCTATGCTCGATCAGTTTCGGCAGGATGTCCTTCAGCCATTCCTTCAGCAAGGTGAGGATGCCGGCGCCCATGACCGCGCCGAGAACATGGCTGGACCCGCCGATCACCGCCATGAACAGGTAATCGATCCCGGCATTGATATTGAAGGGCGTGGGGTTCACGTAACGCAGAAAATGCGCGTAGAGCCATCCCGACACGCCGGCAAGTAGCGCCGCGTAGACGAACACGACGATCTTCAGACGGCCGGTATCGACGCCGACGCTCTCGGCCATCAGGCTGCGCGTTTTCAGCGCGCGCAAAGCGCGGCCGCTGCGCGAATTGAGCAGGTTGCGGGCCGCGAACAGGGCGGCGATGGTGAAAAGCCAGATCGGATAATAGACCTGCCGGCCGTCGATCAGCGCCAGCCCGAAAATCGACAGCGGGGGCAGCTCGGCGATGCCGCTATATTTGCCCAGAAATTCCAGATTGCCGAACAGGAAATAGATGGCGATGCCCCAGGCGATGGTGCAGAGCGGCAGGAAATGTCCGGTCAGACGCAAGGTGATCGCGCCGAGGAACAGCGCGACGATTCCGGTCAGGGCCAGTCCGGCCGGCAAGGTCAGCCACGGCGACCATCCGTAGCGAGTGGTGAGAACCGCGCTCGCATAGGCGCCGATGCCGACAAAGGCGGCCTGCCCGAAGGAGGTCATGCCGCCGACGCCGGTCAGCAGCACGAGACCAAGCGTCACGATGCTGGCGAGCCCGATGTAATTCATCAGTGCGACGTGGAATTCCGACAACAGGAACGGCGCCGCCGCCAGCAGCGCCAGCGCGGCGATCGTGGCGATGCGGGCCCGCGTCATTCCTCTTCCTCGTCGACATGGCGCGTGGTCAGCGAACGCCAGAGCAGCACCGGGATGATCAGCGTGAATACGATCGATTCCTTGAAGGCGCTCCACCAGAACGAGGAAAAGGATTCCAGAAGGCCGACCAGCAATGCGCCGGCCGCCGCAAGCGGATAGCTCACCATGCCGCCGAGAATAGCGGCGACGAAGCCCTTGAGGCCGATCAGGAAGCCGGTGTCGTAGTAGATCGTGGTGATGGGCGAGATCAGGATGCCGGCGATCGCCCCGATCAGCGCGGCCAGGGTGAAGCTGAGCGAGCCTGCGAAGCTCGTCGGGATGCCGGACAGGCGCGCGCCGACCCGGTTGATCGCGGTTGCGCGCAGCGCCTTGCCGTAGAGGCTTCGCTCGAACAGAAGCCACAGCAGCACGATCATCGTGACGCTGGCGGAGATCACCCACAGGCTTTGCGCGGTGATGTTGAGCGTGCCGAGCCGAAACGACAGGTCGGAAAGCGGCTGCGATCGCAACCCTTCCCCGCCGAAAAAGACCAGGCCCAGGCCGGTGAGAAAGTAATGCACCGCCACCGCGACGATCAGCAGAACCAGCACCGACATTCCCGCCAGCGGCTGGAAGGCGATGCGATACATCATCGGACCGAACGGCGTCACGATCGCGAGCGTGACCAGCATCTGCAGCCACAGGCTATCGGGATGCGCGGCGGCGAACATCGCGGCTCCGACAACGAGGAGCGGCAGGCCGATATTGAGCGCGAGGATCGGCACGAGCCGCTTCGGCTGCCCGGCGCGCACGGTCGAAATGCCGTCCAGCAACGCCACCAGCAGGCCGCCGCCGACCAACAGATAAACCGTGCCGGGCAGCTTGCCGGCCTGCAAGGTCGCAAGCGAGAGCGCGGCGAAGGAAATGAACTCGCCCTGCGGCACCAGGATGACGCGCGTGACGGTATAGACCAGCACCAGCGCCAGTGCGAGCAAGGCATACACAGCGCCGTTGGTCACGGCGTCCTGCGTCAGCCATAGGGCGATATCGAGATTCATGGTCCGATCCGCAGCGTGACGGGACGGGCGGATACCGCCCGTCCCGGACGCATACGGCCTCTATGCCGTCACTTCATCAGCCGCCACGAACCGCCCTGCACCTGCACCAGCACGCGCGCGCGATTGTCGAGACCGGTATGGTCCTTCGGGCCCATGCTGTAGACGCCGTGCGAGCCGACCACGTTCTTCACCGACTCGATGGCGTCGCGCAAAGCGGCGCGGAATTCCGGCGTTCCCGGCTTGGCCTTCTTGGCTGCCAGCGGCACTGCGGCATCCAGGATCAGGAAGCCGTCATAGCTGTAGCCGGCAAAGGCGTTGCGGCTGCCGTCGCCGAAGGTCTTTTCGTAGCTCCGGGTGAAATCGCCGGCGACCTTCTTGATCGGATTGTCGGCGGCAAGCTCCTCCGGAACGATCAGCGGGCCGGTCGGCGCGATCGCGCCTTCGACGCCCTTGGCGCCGATCTTGATGAACTCGCGATTCACCGTGCCGTGGTTATGATAGATCTGCTTCTTGTAACCGCGTTCGACCAGGCCCAGATGCGGCAACGCGCCGCCGGTCCCCGATCCGCCGATCACCACCGCATCCGGATTGGCCGCCAGCACCTTGATGACCTGCCCGGTCACGCTGGTATCGGCACGGGCGTAACGCTCGTCGGTCACCACCTTGATGCCGGCGGGACCGGCATGCTGCTGCAGCGCCTTCAGCACCAGATCGCCCCAGGAATTGGAGAAGCCGATATAGCCGACGGTCTTCACGCCGGCCTTCTGCATATGCTCGACCACCGCGCTCATCATCAGCGGCACCGGCTGCGGCACCACGAAAGTCCATTCCAGCTTGTCGGGCGGCAGTGCCACCGGCGACAGCGCGACCATCGGTGTTTTCGCTTCGGTCGCGATCTGGGCCACCTGAGTGGTGGAGGGGACCGAGACCGATCCCATGATCACGTCGGCCTTGTCCTCGGCGATCAGCTTGCGGGCATTCTTGGCGGCATTGGCCGGATCGGTGGCGTCTTCAAGGATAATGTATTTGGCCGGCAAGCCGCCCAGCGTCTTCGGAAAGAGCTGGAAGGCATTCTTGTAGTGGATGCCGAGCGAAGCCCCGGGGCCGGTCGCGCCGAGCGTGACGCCGACGGTGACCTCCTGGGCCGCCGCATGGCCCAGCATGCAGCCGGCCAGCGCGGTAGCAAGAAACATCGTTCGATTCATTTTTTCGTTCCTCCCTCTTTGTACAGCCATGCTTTTTGCGGCTGCGCGTTTCAAAAGTTCTTGGCCTTCTCAGTCAGTCAGTCCGCCGCATCTCCTGTCCGAAATTGTTATGCCTAGGCGACCGCGCCGGCGGCCGCGAGCGCATCGATTTCCGCCGTCCCGATGCCCGCTTCGCCGAGAATGCGACGGGTATCGGCGCCGTATCTCGGCGGGAACGGCAGCACCCGCGAATTCCCTGGGACATCCACCGCCATCGGCTGCATGCTGACGACGCGGCCGTCGGGAAGCTCCGTCTGGGTCAATTTGCCGGCAAGCTGCGGCAGTTCGCGTACCTGCCGGATGTCGAGAATGCGCGTCGCCGGAATGGTGGCGGCGCGAAGATCGGCAAGGATCTCCTCGGCCGGATGGTGCATCGTGAGCTGCGCCATGTCGCGGTGGATGGATTCGCGCTCGATATGCCGGCCTTCATTGGTCAGGCGCACGTCGTTCGCAAGCGAGGTAAATTTCGGCGAGGCCGTCAGCCGCCGCCATTGCACGTCGCTGCCGATGGCGAGGTACACGAAGCCGTCGCTGGCCGGATAGACATTGGTCGGAATGAACTTGCGATGCTCGTTGCCCGCGCGCGTGATCTCGTTCGGCTGGCAGCCGAAATCGATCAGCGGCAGCACTGTGATCAGCCACGACGCGGCCGCCTGCAGCATGGAGATGTTGATTTCCTTGCCGCGTCCGGTCTCGTTGCGTTCGAGCAGCGCCAGCAGGATATTGGCATACGCTTCGTCGCCGGCTTTGAGGTCGATGACCGGCAGACCCATCACCGTCGGCGTGCCGTTCGGGTCGCCGGTAACTTCCATATAGCCGCACATCGCCTGGATCACCGGATCGTAGCCCGGCGCATTCGGGTAAGCCGGGCCCATCGCCGAGATGCCGGCCCAGATCAGGTCGGGCTTGACCGCCGACAGGCTCGCATAATCGATTCCGAGCGACTGGTAGCGCGACGGCACGGTGTTGCAGCAGAAAACGTCGACATCGAGCGCGGCGATCAGACGCCGCAATACCTCCTGGCCTCTTTTGTCCTTCAGGTTGAGCGCGATGGCTTCCTTGCCGACATTGGGCGCGATGAAATAGCTGCGACGGTCGTCGTCGGCGATGCGGCCGCCGATATAGCGATTGGGATCGCCCGGCAGCCCTTCGCCGGAGGGCGTCGCTTCGATGCGGATCACGCGCCAGCCGAGTTGCGCAAAGCGCAGCGTCGCCGAGGGCAGCGAAAGAGCCTGCTCCATGCTCAGAACGGTGCGACGTTTCACGAGTCGATTCTCCAGGCCGGCGGCTGCGTCTGGCCCTTCAGCGCGCGATAGACGTTCTCCGGCGTGAAGGGCAGGGCGTAGAGCCGCACTCCGGTGGCGTTGTAGATCGCATTGGCGACCGCCGCGGCGATGCAGATGGCCGGCGCCTCGCCCACGCCCTTGGCGCCCTGCGGTCCCTCGCCATCCATGGTTTCGATGAAGGAGATGTCCATGTCCGGAATTTCCGGCGCGGTGACCAGCTTGTAGTCGCGGAAGTTCGGATTGCGCACGACGCCGTTCTCCACGATCATGTTCTCGGTCAGCGCATAGCCCTGGCCCATGACGATGCCGCCCTCGATCTGGCCCTCGATACCGAGCCGGTTGAGCACGCGCCCGACGTCATGGGCGCCGGTGACCTTGAGCAGGCGCACGATGCCGGTCTGGGTGTCGATCTCGATCTCCATCACCTGCGTCGCCCAGGCATAGGCGGCGGACACGTCGCCCTTGAACTGCCGGTCCTGGTGCTTGCTCGGCGGCTCATAATAATGAGTGGTCACCACCAGCTCGGCCTTGTCGGAAAAATGCAGCGAGCGGATCAGCTTGCCGATCTCGACGAAGCGGTTGCCGCTGCCGCTCTCCACGACATAGCCGGCCCGCAGGTCGAGCTTCTCAGGAGGGACTTCCAGATTGGCAGCGGCCGCGGCGAGAATCTTCGCTTTGGCCTTGCGGGCCGCGCCGATCGCCGAATTGCCGGCGATGAAGGTCGTGCGCGAGGCATGCACGCCCACGTCCCATGGCGTGATGTCGGTGTCGTTGTTGACAACCGACACGGCCTCGAGCGGCAGGCCCAGTTCCTCGCAGACGAGCTGCGCCAGCACCGTCTCAGAACCTTGTCCGATCTCGGAAGCGCCGGTGATCAGCGTCACATGCGCGAAGTCGTCGATCTTGAGAATCGTGCCGCAGCCGTCGGACGGATAGATCTTCGCGCCGCCGCCGACATGCAGCATCGAAGCCATGCCGACGCCGCGCTTGACCGGATTGCCGTCATTCCACTTCGCCCGGTATTCGGCCTGCTTGCGCCGGAAGTCGCTGCGCTCCGCCGCCGTGGTGAGGCAATCCTTGAAGCCGCAGGACTTGAACGACATGCCCTGCGGCGTCACCTCGCCCTTGTCCTGCGCATTCTTCAGGCGGAAGTCGAGCGGGTCCATGCCGAGCTGCTCGGCCATCTTGTCCATATGCGCTTCGACCGCGAACGTCGCCTGCAGATTGCCGTAGCCGCGGAACGAGCCGGCATAGGGATTGTTCGTGTAGACGGCGCGCGTGCGATAGAGGCAATGCGGCACGCGGTAGAGCGACGAGATCGTCTGCATCATCACGAACGGCGTGGTCGCGCCCCAGGATGTATAGGCGCCGTTGTCGTGCAGCGTGTCGACGGTGCGGAAGGTCAGCGTGCCGTCCTTCTTGCAGCCCGAGCGCATTTTGAGCAGCACCGGCTGGCGCGTCGGCGAGGCCATGAACTCTTCTTCGCGGGTGAAGACGAGCTTCACCGGATGGCCGGTGATCTTGGCGAGGAAGATGGCGATCGGCTCGAACGGATAGATGTCCAGCTTCGAACCGAAGCCGCCGCCGATCGGCGGCTGGATCACGCGGATGCGGCCGGGATCGATGTTCAGCATCTCGGCGAATTCGCGCTTGTGCAGGAACGGGACCTGCGTGTTCGAGTAGAGCACGAGGTTTTGATTGGCGGTGAACTCGGCGATCACCCCCGACACGCCCATGCAGCAATGCGTGACATAGTGCAGCCAGAACACGTCCTCGACCACGACGTCGGATTCGGCTTCGCCCTTGGCCACGTCGCCCTGCTCGTAATCGAAGGTCATCGCGACATTGTCGAGCGAGGCCGGATGCAGCACGACGCGGCGCCCTTCCGGCGAGGTCCAGGCCAGTTCCTCGCCATGCAACAGCGGCGCGCCGGGCTTCAGCGCGTCCTCGGGCGTGGTCACGATCGGCAGCTTTTCGTATTCGACCTTGATGAGCTTGAGCGCTGCCTCCGCGATCTCGACGCTGTCGGCGGCTACCGCCGCGATTTCGTCGCGCGGGCTGCGCACGCGGTCGCTCTTGAGCGGCGGATGATCCTTGGCGACGCCGATCGGACGTTGCCACGGCACGTCGGCAGCGGTGATCACCGCATGCACGCCGGGCAGCGCCTTCGCCGCACTGGTATCGATGGAAACGATGCGGGCATGCACCTGTCCGGATCGCAGGATTTTTGCGTGCAACTGCCCGGGCAGGTCGATGTCGTGAACGTAGCGGGTCTTGCCGCTGGCCTTTTCCGGGGCGTCGAGCTTTGCGATGCGCTTGCCGATCAGCGTTTCGCCGTGCGCGATTTGCGATGTCACGCCCATGTTGGGAACTCCCATGTCAGGCTCCTGACTGCATGGCCGCGCCGGCCTCGGCCATCGAATCGACGATCTTGCGGTAGCCGGTGCAACGGCACAGATTGCCTTCGATGGCGCGTTCCAGCGCGGGCCGATCGGCGTCGGGCTGTTTGCGGAGTGCGTGCTCGGTTTGCATCAGGATGCCGGGCGTGCAGAAGCCGCATTGCACCGCGCCGTTCTTGACGAAGGCGTCCCGTATCGTTGCGCCGGCCGGGGTGGTGGCCAGCCCCTCGATCGTCATGAGCTCGCGCCCGTCGCAATCCGCCGCGAACATCAGGCAGGAATTGACGGTCACTCCGTCCATGCTGATGGTGCAGGCGCCGCATTCGCCTTCGCCGCACGCATATTTGGTGCCGGTGAGCCCGAGCACATCGCGCAGCATTTCGAGCGTGCTCATGCCGGCGGGCACCGTCGCGCTCCGCGCGACGCCGTTCAGCCGGAACTTGATGTCAATCGTTGCGGACATTGACCAGCATCCTTGTGAGCATGTTTTTCACCATCTCGCGCCGGTACCAGTCGGACGCGCGCACGTCGGTGATCGGGTGGATTTCGCGGTCGGCCGCGGCGACTGCCGCAGCGATCGTGGCGTCGTCGAGCGTCTTGCCTTCGAGTGCCGCTTCTGCCGCCGGTGCCCGGATCGGACGTGGCGCCACCGCACCGAAGGCAAGCCGGACGCCGTTCAGCCGGTCACCGGCGCGCACGGCCGCCAGACCGATCGAGATGACCGAAATGTCCAGCGCAGGCCGGGTGCCGAACTTGAAGAAGGCGCTGACCGCGTTTTGCGCCGGCAGCGGAATTTCGACGGCAACGAGCAATTCGCCGGCGGCGCGGGCGGTTTTGCCGGGTCCCAGCAGGAAATCCGCCAGCGCAAGGGTGCGCGTTTTCATGGCACCGTTCGGCTTGGCTGACAGCACGACGCGTGCGTCGAGCGCGATCAAGGGCACGAGCGTGTCGCCGGCCGGCGAGGCATTGCAGATATTGCCGCCGATGGTGCCGGCATTTCGAATCTGGTCGCTGGCGAAATGATCGCAGGCCTGCCAAAGCGCATTCAGCCGGTCGCGCACCAGCGGCGAGTCGCGCAATTCGGTGATGGTGGTAAGCGCGCCGATGCGGATCGCGTCGGCGGTGCTGGAAATGCCGGCGAGACCGGCGATCCGTCGGATATTCATCAGGGTCGGGCGCAGCGGCGACTTGGCGCTGCGGCTCTGCGGCATCAGGTCGGTGCCCCCGGCCAGGATGCTCACGTTACCGCCCTTCAGCAGATCGAGCGCCTCATCGAGCGACCGCGGCGCCGCGTATTGCGCGATATCGGTCATGCGTCCCTCTCGAATTTCACCGGCTCCTGATAGCGGCCATAGACGGCGACCAGCTCGTTGGTGATCTCGCCGACGGTGGCATAGGCGTGCACTGCCTCGACGATTGCCGGCATCACGTTGCGGTTGGTCTGCGCGTCGCTTGCGAAGCTGAGCGAGTGCGGCCGTGACGCGCGCGCCGTCACGGCTTGCACGCGATCGCCTTCAGGCTGGAGATCTGCCGCGTGCCGTCTTCTTCATCGTAAGGATGCATCTCGACGTCGACGTCCTCGTCGCCGTCGTTGCGGTAGCAATTGACGCCGACCTTGGGGAATTCGCCGAACTCGATGGCGCGCTGGGTGCGATAGGCCTGCGCGGAGACCTTGGCCTGGATGGTGCCGTCGGCGATCAGCGCCTTGATGCCGCCCTGCGCGTCGGTCTCGCGCATGATCTCTTCGATGCGGCTGCGCATCTGGTTGGTCAGCGTCTCGACATACCAGGAGCCGCCGAGCGGATCGACGGTGTCGGCGAGCCCCATCTCGGTCATCAGCAATTGCAGCGTGCGCAGCGAAATGCGCTGGGCATATTCGCTCGGGATCGTATAGGCCTCGTCGAAGCAGCAAAGCGCGGTGGTCTGCGCGCCCGAGAGCGCCGCGATCAGTCCGTAATAGGCGCCGCGCACGATATTGACTTCCGGTTGCTCGAAGGTGAGCCCGCCGCCACCGCCGCCCGCGAGCATGCGCAGCCACTGCGATTCCGGCTTCCTGGCGCCGTATTGCTCCTTGACGATCTTGGCCCACAGCCCGCGGCCGGCGCGGAATTTCGCCACCTGTTCGAAGATGTTGCCGAACACGTTGAAGTTGAACGACAGCCGCCCGGCGAATTCGTCGACATCCAGCCCGCGCGCGATAACCTCGTCGGCATAGGCCTTGGCGATACAGAAGCCGTAGGCCATCTCCTGCACCGGGTTGGCGCCGGATTCGCGGATGTGATAGCCGCAGACCGAGACCGGGCTGTATTTCGGCGCATGCTGCGCACAATATTCGATGGTGTCGCCGACCAGTTTCACCGAGGCATCGACCGGATAGATCCAGGTGCCGCGCCCGATGAATTCCTTCAGGATGTCGTTCTGCGCGGTGCCGCGCAGCTTGGCGACGTCGTAGCCGCGCTTCTGCGCCATCGCCAGATACATGGCGATGGCCTGCGGCGCCGAGCCGTTGATGGTCAGCGACACCGTGATCTTGTCGAGGTCGATGCCGTCGAAAGCGATCTCGAAGTCGCGCAGCGTATCGACCGCCATGCCGACGCGGCCGATCTCGCCATGCGCCAGCGGATCGTCGGAATCCAGCCCGCATTGCGTCGGCAGATCGAAGGCGACATTGAGCCCGGTCTGCCCGTTCTCGATCAGATATTTGAAACGCGCATTGGTGTCGGCGGCATTGCCGAAGCCGGTATATTGCCGCATCGTGTACGGCCGGTGCCGGTACATCAGCGGATGGATGCCGCGCACGAACGGATAGGCGCCGGGCTCGCCGATGAAGGAGAGGCCGCCGCTCTGCTCGACATCGGCCGGCGAATAGACCGGCTTGATCTCGATGCCGGATTCGTTGACCACGGGGCGAAGCTTGGTGCGGCGCTGATCGCTCATGACACATTGGCCCGTATATAATTGACGACGTCGTCCAGCTTCGAGCTTGACGGGAAAATGCCGCGGAAGCCGAGCTGGCGCAGATGCTCGTGGTCGCGCTTGGGCAGGTTGCCGCCGATCACGCAGAGGCGGTCGGAAAGGCCGGCCTTCTCCAGCAGCGGCACCAGCTTCTCGCAGAAGGGTACATGCGAGCCGGCCATCGAGGAGAGCGCGATCACGTCGGCGTCGATCGCCTTGGCGCGCGCGATCACCGCCTCGGGTGTCTGCCGCAAGCCCGTATAGGTCACGTCGAAGCCCGCCTCCATCATTGCGCGCGCGACCACCTTGGCGCCCTGGTCGTGGCCGTCGAGGCCGGGCTTGGCCAGCAAGACGCGGATCGGTCTGTCCCCTGTCATGCGGAGACCTCCTTGGCGATGATCAGCTTGAGAATCTCACTGGTGCCGCCGCCGATCAGGGTGAAGCGGACGTCGCGCAGGAAACGCTGCACCGGATATTCCATGGCGTATCCGTAGGAAGCGAAGACGCGCGCGGCCTGGTCGCAAATGCGCGCCGCCGCTTCGCTGGCGAACAGCTTGGCCATCGCCGCTTCCTTGTGGTGCGGCTTGCCGGTGTCGCGCAGCCATGCGGCGTAACGGACGAGATGGGTTGCGGCTTCCAGCTCGGTCGCCATTTCGGCGAGCTTTCCCTGGATCGCCTGATAGCGGTTGATGGCCTTTCCGAATTGCTTGCGTTCGCCGGCGTAACGGACGGCGGCGTCGAGCGCCGCGCGCGCGATGCCGTTCGCCATCGCGCCGGTGATGATCCGGATCTCGGCCAGCGTCTTGCGCAGATGCGCTCTCGCCGTCGCCTTCCTCGCGCGACAGGCGATGGCTGTCGGGCACGAAGCAATCGGACAACGCAACCTCAGAAGTCGGCAGCGCCCACACCCCCATCTTCTCGATGGTGCGGCCGACGACCAGCGCCGGCAAGATGGCGCTCGACCAGGAAGATGGTGAGCTTTTTCTCCTCGCCCGCCTTGGCGAATACCGTGAAGAAATCCGCCACCGGCGCCGAGGTCACCCAGGTCTTCTGGCCGTTCAGCACATAGCCGCCTTCGACCCGGCGCGCGCTGGTGGCAAGCCCGTCGAGGTCGCTGCCGGCATTGGGCTCGGTCATGCAGATGGCGCCGATCTTCTCCCCCTTCAGCGCCGGCCTGAACAGCCGTTCGCGGATATCGGCATTGCCGAGCATGTGCAGGAACTTCGTCCCCATCAGCGACTGCATGGCCGCGCAGCCGGCAAGCGACATCGAGCCGCGCGCGATTTCCTCGAGCGCAATGCAGAATTCGGACAGCGCCATCCCGGAGCCGCCATCCTCTTCCGGGTAGCGCATGCCGAAGAAGCCGAGCGCGGCAAGTTCGCCGAACAGGGCGCGCGGATATTCATGCGCCGCGTCGAGCGCCGCCGCCTGCGGGGCGATGCGCTCGTCGCAGAACCGCGCGAAAGTCGCGCGGATCGCCTGCTGCTCGGGGCTGAGCTCAAAGTCCATAGAGCCTCCGCGCCGCGTCCTCGGAAATCACGCCGTCGCGGATCTCCTCGCGCAGCTTCGCGCGATCGCGCAGCTTCGGATCGCCGTAGCCGCCGCCGCCGCCGGCCTGCTGGTGATAACGCGTACCTTTCGGCACGCCGGTGATCAGATCCTTGTTGCGCGGCGTTTGAAGCTTGCCGTCCGGATAGGTGAGCTTGATGAAATTGAGCGTGCCGGGCCCGCCGCCGAACAGGCCGAAGGCCGGCTCGAAATCGCCGTCGCCGAAGGTGACGAACTGGGTGTTGTCGGAGCCGATCTCGAATATCGTTTCCACTCCAAGCCCGCCGCGCCACTGGCCGGCGCCGGCGGAATCGCACAGATATTCGTGCTTGATCAGGCGATGCGGCGTCTGCTGCTCGAACATCTCGTAGTCCTGGTCGAGCACGCCGCCGGAGGCATCGATCATTCCGATATGATCGTAGCCGTCGGTCCCGCGCATGGCGCCCGAGCCGCCTTTCAGGCCCATGAAACCGATATCGACGTAACGTTCGTTCTTGAGCGGATCGATGCCGGTCGTGAGCGAGCACAACAGGTTGTTCCAGCCCGCGGTCACCCGGTCCGGCAACACCGGCGCCAGCGCGCGCTGGATGGCGTCGGCATTGGGCGGGCACAGATGATTGCCGAAGGTGGTCGCCTTCGGATAGGCGGCGTTGAGCACCGTGCCTTCCGGAATGACGATGTCGATCGGCTCGACCATCCCCTCGTTGTGCGGAATGTCGGGATTGACCATCTGCAGCAGCGTCAGAATCGTGGCGGACGCGCTCGATGTGAAGGTGCCGTTGACGAAGCCGTCGGTTTGCGGATCGGTGTCCGAATAATCGAACTTGATGCGCTTGTCCTCGACCGTGATCGTAACCCGCACCTGGTATTTCGATCCGACATTGCGGCCGTCGTAGTAGATCGACCCTTCGCCCTTGTAGGTGCCGTTCGGGATGGTCGCGATCTCCGCTTCCATCATCTTGCGCGTGGCCTCGAACAGCGCCTTCTTGTGCGTATCGAAGCTTTGCCGGCCATATTTCTTGAGCAGCTCGATCACGCGCGCTTCGCCGACGCGGCAGGCGCCGATCTCGGCCTTCATGTCGTGCTGCACGATGTCGAAGCGGATATTCGCAAAGATCAGGTCCCAGACATCCTTGCGCAGCTTGCCGCGATCGTAGATCTTGACCGGCGGAATCCGCAGCGCTTCCTGCCAGACCTCGACGGCATTGGGATTGTAGCCGCCGGCCACCGCGCCGCCGATATCGGCCTGATGGCCTTTCACCGCCGTCCAGGCGACCAGCTCATCCTCGAAGAAGATCGGCTTGTAGACCGCGACGTCGTTGTTCTGGTTGCCGAGCGAGAACACGTCGTTGTGGAAGATGACGTCGCCGGGATGGATGTCGTCGCCGAAATAGCTGCGGATGTACTTGCAGACCGGCGCCAGCGAGAAAGCGAGAATCGGCAGGTTTTCGGTCTGTTCGAGCATGCGGCCTTCGGCATCGTACAGGCCGGTGACGAAATCCTTCGCTTCGCACAGGATCGGCGAACGGGTGGTGCGCGTCATCGAGATCGACATCTCGTCGGTGATCGACTTGAAGCTTCGCGCATAGACCGACAGCAGGATCGGATCGACTTTCATGCCACAAGCTCCGCTTCCGTGTGCCGCAGATAGGGTCGGACCAGATCCTCACGGCCCTTGCGATAGAGCGCGAAGGAGCCGTAGCGATCCACCACGCAGTCGAAATGCCCGGAGACCAGCACCACCGTGGTGATGGTCTCGATCAGAGCGGGTCCCGCGATCCGGTTGCCGTGGCGCAGCGCATGGCCGTCATAGACGGGCACCTCCTCGAAGCGCCCAGTCTCGGGCACGTAGACGGAGCGGCGCCCCTTCAGCGCCTGCGCCGGGCTGTCGCCGTGATGAGGATTGTCGGCCTGGCCGTGGTCTTCGGTCGTCGCCGATCGCCTGCAGGCGCACATTGATGAGCTCGATCGGCGTCTCCTCGGCCTCCAGCGAATAGCCGTAGAGCCGGCTGTGCTCGGCATGGAAGTCGCGCGCGATGGCTGCCGAGATTGCGTCCTTCGATCGCGGCCTGCGCCACCGTGAAGGAGACCTCGTGATACTGCTTGGCATAGCGGCAGTCGAAGCGGATCACGAAGCGCCGCCGCGCCGGCGGAATATGCTCTTCGGTCAGCACCTGCTCGCCTTCCGCCTTCAGCTCGGCGAGCAGCGCCTGCAGGCGGCGCCAGTCGAGCGTGTCGAAGCGCGAGACGAAGGTGCGCACGAAGTCGTGCTTCAGCTCCGACAGCAGCATGCCGAAGGCGCACAGCACCGACGACGAGCGCGGCACCACCTGCAAGCGGGATTTCCAGCTCGCTGCAGATCAGGCAGGAATGCATCGGGCCTGCCCCGCCGGCCGCGATCAGCGGGAATTCGCGTGGATCGTAGCCGCGCTTGATCGTCACCTCGCGCACGCCCTGCGCCATGTTGTTGCAGGCGACGCGGTACATGCCGGCGGCGGCTGCCGCGACCGACAAACCCATCGGTCTTGCGATGTGGGTTTCGATGGCGCGGCGCGCCGCCTCGACATCGAGCGTGATCTTGCCGCCGGCGAAATAGACGGGGTCGAGATAGCCGAGCACGAGATTGGCGTCGGTCACGGTCGGCAGCGTGCCGCCCTGGCCGTAGCAGGCCGGACCCGGCGCCGCCCCCGCGCTCTGCGGGCCCATGCGCAGCATGCCGCCCTCGTCGAGCCAGCCGATCGAGCCGCCGCCCGCGCCGATGGTGTGGATGTCGAGCATCGGCAGCGCGATCTTGTGGCGGGCAATCTCGCCGTCATTGATTACCGCCGGCGTGCCGAACGATACCGAGGCCTCGAAGCTGGTGCCGCCCATGTCGGTGGTGATGCATTTGTCGACGCCATGGGCGCGCGCATAATACAGTCCCGCGGCCGGCCCGCCGGCCGGCCCGGACAGCAGCGTCAGCGCGGCCTTCTCGCGCGCGATCTGCGGCGACATCACGCCGCCATTCGACTGCATGATCAGAAGCAATCCGCCGAATCCGCATTCGCGCAGGCTGACGACCAGCCGGTCCAGGTAGCGGTTCAGCTTGGGGCCCACATACGAGTTGAGTGCGGTCGTGCTGACGCGCTCATAGAAGCGGATGGTCGGGAGCAGGGCGCTCGATACCGTCAGATAAGCGTCGGGCAGCTCGTTGCGCACGAGCTCCGCGGCGGCGCGTTCCTGCGCCGGCGAGGCGAAGGAATTCATGAAGCAGATGGAGACGGTTTCGACCTTTTCCGCTTTGAACAGGGCGACGGCGGCGCGGATGTCGTCAAGCGAGAGCGGCTCGATTTCCTTTCCATCGCGGTCGATGCGGCCGCCGACACCGACGCGCAGATAACGCGGCACGAGCGGCGTGACGTTGGTGTAGCGGTTGTCGTATTGCCGCTCGCGAATGCCGCGCCGCATTTCCAGCGCGTCGCGCACGCCGCGGGTCGTGAGCATCGCCGAATGCGCGCCGGTATTGGTCAGCGTCGCATTGGTCGTGACCGTCGTGCCATGCACGATGGTGTCGACGGAGGCGAGAAAGCGTTCGAACGGCACGTCCGGGGACGAGCATCTGTCCGAGTTCGCGCAAGCCTCCGACGACGGCGAGCGAAGGGTCGCGCGGCGTCGACAGAATCTTGTGAATGACCGGTTCGCCGCTCGGTGCTCGAGACGATGAGGTCGGTGAAGGTGCCGCCAACGTCGATGCCGATCTTGATGCCCATCGAAAATCCTCTTGGTTCAAGCTGGCGCAAAATCGGCCGCACCCTGCAGGGCCGATCGTTTGATCTTGCCGAGTTCGTTGCGCGGCAAAGCGTGCACGAAACGGACGGCGCGAGGATGCTTGTAGCGGGCGATGCGATCGGCAAAGAGCGCCATCACATCCGCCTCGGTCAAAGCCGCGTCGGGTTGCAGCGCCATGACTGCGACCACCATCTCGCCCCAGCGTTCGTCGCGCTGGCCGATCACGCAGGCCTCGCGGATCGACGGACATTCGGCAAGAATGGTTTCGATTTCGGCGGGGTAGATATTCTCGCCGCCGGAGATGATCATGTCGCTCTTGCGCGCGACCACGTGCAAATAGCCGTCCTCGTCGAAGTGACCGATGTCGCTCGTGTGATACCAGCCGTCGCGCAAAGCCGCGGCGGTCGCCTGCGGAGCGTTCCAGTAGCGCTGCATGACGTTGGGACCGCGCACCAGGATTTCGCCGTCACCGCCGCGCGGAAGATCGGCGCCGTTCTGGTCCACGACCCGCAATTCGCAATGCAGCGCCGGCAGGCCGGCGGCGCCCGCCTTGCGCTCGGCTGCGTCGACGCGGACATAGGCCGCGATCGGACCGGTTTCGGTCGAGCCGTAAACCTGGATCACGCGCGTGCCCTTGGCATGTACGCGGTGCACGAAGGATTCCGACACGATCGTCGAGCCGGTCGTGATCATGCGCAGGCTCGACAGATCGGCGTCGGCCCAGCGCGGATGCTCCATCATCGCCACGAGCTGGGCCGGCACCAGCACCGTCAGCGTGATGCGTTCGCGCTCGATGGTGTCGATCGCGGCCGCCGGATCGAATTTGGCATGCAGCGTGACGCTGGCGCCGGCATGCAGGGCCGGGAGGGTCTGGATATTGAGTTCCGCCGACATGAAACATAGGTAGGGTCGTCAGAATGCGGTCGGCGCTGGTGAGGTCGTGCATGTGGGTGGCGTTGACCGCGTTCCAGAACATCGCGTCTTGCGTAAGCACCACCGCCTTGGGAGCGCCGGTCGCGCCGGAGGTGTGGCAGATCAGCACCGGGACGTCGCCGGCCGACGCGGCGGGAGCGGGGCGGGCGGCGCTGCTTTGGTCGGTCGGCGTCTCGCCGGCCAGAACTTCGCAGAGCAGGACCTGAAATTGCGCCGAGCAGGTGTCCGACAAACCCCGAGCATGGGAGAAGAAGTCGCGCTCTGCGACCAATAGGGCGGGCGGGCAAAGTTCGAGAATGCGGGCATGTTCGGCCGCGGCCAGCCGCCAATTGAGCGGCATCGCGATCGCCCGAAGCCGCGCGCAGGCGAATAAAAGTGTAAGGAAATCAGGGTTATTGTAGCCCAGAAAGGCGACCACATCGCCTTCGCGCACGCGCAGATCGGCGAGCCGGACCACCGCGGCTTCCACCCTTCGCGCCAGCCCTGAATAGGTCAGATCATGGCCGGCAATGGTCCGATCTTGTCCGGCAACACTCCGATCCTGACCAGCAACGGACCGATCCTGGCCGTGGAATCGTATCGCGATGTGGTCGGGTGCGAACGCCGCCTGCCGCTCGATCCAATGCGCGAGGTCCATGTGAATGTCCAAGCTGCCGCCATCCACTCGATCAGGATTTCCAATGCAGCGGCGACGGCAGCGTCGACCCGCTTGCCAACGGCTCTCGCTGCTTGCCGACCAATTCCCGAAGAATGCGGATCGCTTCAGTGAGGTGTTCGCTCATCGCGTTCGCGGCCGCATCGGGATTACGTTCGAGCAACGCGGTGGCCAGTCGACGCAACCCCCGCAGCACGACCATGCGTGTGTTGGGACTTCCGAGCGTGAGCGCACGCAAGTAACGGACGTGATTGGCATAGATTTCGATCGCCCGGAGCAGTCGCTGATTGGGAACGAGCGCGAGCCACGCTGCGCGATACCGAAAATTGGCTTGCATGAAGTCGGTGGCGTTTCCGGCGGCATGAGCGGCTGCCATCGCGGTCAATTCGTCCTGCAGGGGCAGCAGCGCTTTTTGATCGACGATGCGCGACGCCACCTGACGGACGGCCTCCGGCTCAAGCAATATCCTCAGTTCGTATATGTCATTCAGATCGGATTCGGATAAGCGCGGAACGACGACGCTGCGGCCGTGATTTTCGAGAAAGCCTTCACCGGCAAGCCGGCCGAGCGCTTCGCGCACGGGTGTGCGCGATACCCCGAGTTGCGCCGCCAGAACCAACTCTTGCAGCGGCTGACCGCCAGACAATTGGCCGGAGCAGACGTGTTCGCGCAGCGTGAAATAAACGCGTTCCGCTAGCGACAGGGGCCGGTCGATGGCACTTAGGGAGGTGAACATCAGCGCGCGACCCAAATGTATCCCGAATACTGGATACTCAGTAGTGCGCGTACCGACTGTCCTTGACTTCGATCAAAGGTTTCAATCCCGCATCAAGAAAATTGCGGTACGATCCTTGCAAAATCTGCAAGCTCGGATCGCGTCACCATCGTCAACGGCGATCGCAGACGGACGTTCAACGAATTGCCGTCGGAGCGGACCTTTTGCCGCGCAGTGTCATAGACTCGGGCGATGTCGCGTCAGTGCGCGTATTCCGGTTGGCGAACGGGCTCGTGGCACGGCGTCGCAAATGCCTTCCGCCGCTTCAAGGACTTTCGCCGTATCGCCGATTGCTATGGCCGCCCGGGCGGAAATCTTATCGCCTCGCTCGTCGCTGCTCTCGTGAGGCGGATTTTATGAAGTCTTGGTCCTAATGTTACATCGTCTTGCGCTGCCGATGTCCGCCCACCCAATGATGCCGACAATCACTGTGTCGAATTTCGCTACAGACCCAGAGCCAATCGAGCCAATGTCCATTGTTTCAGTTCGCTGGCGGCAACCTCATTGTGACGGAATACAACTACATTGACGTCGACGGGAGTTGAGCGAGTTGATGAAGTTACGAAATGTCAGCCATTCCGGAAGTGCTCGCCCGCGTTGGGCTATAGCTGCCGCTATCGCCGCAGTTCTGTTTGGTGCGCTAACTCTATGGTCGGGCGGACGCGTGCTTTTTGGCGGTACGGCCGCGCGTGCCGAGGTCGGAAATGTGGTCGGATTCGTGCTGTGGTTCAATTTTCTATGCGGCTTTTTCTATGTGCTTCGCCGGCATCGGTCTGTTCTTGTGGAAGCGTTGGGCCGCTCCAATGTCGGCCGGGATTGCAATTGCAACACTGCTCGTTTTTGTCGCGTTCGGCTGGCATGTCGCTATGGGCGGCGCTTTTGAAATGCGGACTGTATGGGCGATGATGCTTAGAAGTGGTTTTTGGATAGCCATTGCAATCCCCGCATGTCGATTACTGGGATGCTCAACAACGCAAATGCGACGGGGGATCGGCAACTAATTGCAATGCGCGCACGGTGTGGCGCAGTTCACCGCACTTTGAGACGCTTGTCGGCTAGCTTTTCTTAAAGCCGAGCGTGCCGTCATTTCCGCTTGATTGAAATCAAGGAACGATTGTCGCGGTTTGAGGACATACGAGCAAGCGCCTTGCGTGTCGCTTCCGGAATTGGACCGGCAGGCATCAATCAAGGAAGGAACCAGACGCAATGATGATGAGAAATCGTGACGGGCATTGCCGTGACTTGCCGCAGCGACGGGCGCGGCTTCTGCTCAGGATCTCGCCGCAGGTGCGACGAGCTACAAGAAATGCTCTGCCTGTCACGACGTCGGGCCGAATGCGAAAAACAAGGTCGGGCCCGTTGCTGAACGGTCTCGACGGACGTAAGTCCGGTACCATTGCCGGCTACAATTACACCGACGCCAACAAGAATTCCGGCATCGTCTGGGATGAGACGCAGTTCCTCGAATACATCAAGGATCCGAAGGCCAAGATTCCGAACACCAAGATGGTCTTCGTCGGTATCAAGAACGAAACCGAAGCGAAGAATCTCTGGGCCTTCCTCAAGCAGCACGGCGCCGACGGCCAGAAGAAATAGTCTGCACGACGCGGATCGGTGCCGGCAAGTGCGCCGTTTCCGCGATCCGGCCGAACGCGCCTCCCTGTCGCCGTTCAACGCTCTTCGACGTCCCGGTCCCGCCTTGCCGGGTCGAGCGCTATACGCGCAAGCGCTGCCGGGCAGATCGTCTATCCGCGCGCCGGCCGTGCAAGGTCTAACGCCGTGAACCGGCGGAGTCGACCAGATGACGTTCCGGCCATCCGACGTGGTCGCCCAGACCATGATGCCGGGAAAGCGCGCGACGATGCGGACAGCCTCCCGCGGAGTTGCCGCATAGAGCGCCGTCGACAGTGCATCGGCGACCGCCGCCGAGCGATGGTGCACGATAATGCGCCGCCAGTGCGCGGCGCTGCGGCCACTGCGCGGATCGAACAGGTGGTGCGCAGCCCCATCCGCGCCGAATACGCAGCCCGAGGCTTCCGAGGTCGCAAGCCCGCCGTCGCGCAACGCGATCGGCTCGCTGTTCGCGCGCGCAACCATCCACGGCAGGCCGTCCGCTCGCGCGCCGAGCGCGCATTGTTCGCCGAGATCGACCAGCACATGCGAAAATCCGCGCGCACGCAGCAGTCCGGCAACCCGATCGGTCACATAGCCCTGTCCGAGACCATTGAGCGTGATGCGCTGGCCAGGACGCATTCCTGACGATATCGGATGCAAGCGAGATGCCATGCCATCCGACGTTGCGGCGCGCTGCAAGGATCAGAGCATCCGGCGGCAGAGCGGCGCGCTTCTCGCCTGCGAACCAGTCGGCATGCGCTTCCCACAACGGATTGCACGGTCGGATCGAACAGGCCGCCGGTCGCAGCCGCGATCGCTTGCGAGAGCTGCAAGGCGGCGCGGAGGTCGGCGCTCGGATGCAGCAAGCTCCCGTCCCGATTCAGACGCGAGATTTCGGACTGATCGCGGAACAGGCTGAGCGCGCCTTCGAGCCGTTCGATCTCGGCGGCCACGGCCTGCGCACTCGAGCGGGCGAGGGCGATGTCGACGCCGCTGAAGGTGATGCCGGCCTCGGCGCCCATGGCGATGCCGCGCCATTGATGCAACTGGTCTGCGCGCGCGGTCCGCATGCCGGCCAACGGGGCGCTGGCGGCCGCGGCAAAGATCGCGATGGCGCGACGTCGGGTCGGGCGCTCAACGGACATCGGCGCCCCGGCCTTCTGCGTCGCGGCCGTATTCGGAGCCTGCGGTCCGGAGCGCCAGCGCCTCCCGGCGCGCTTCTTCAGATGCAGGCAGGTATCTTCGTCGAAGTAGTTGGCCTGGCATTTCAGGCAGTAGATGCATTCGTTCGGATTGATCTGCCCGAGCGGATGGATCGCCTGCACCGTGCAGCGCCGCGCGCAGATATGGCATTCGGCACCGCATTCGCGAGCAGCGCTTGAGCCATTCGAACATGCGCATGCGCGCCGGAATGGCGAGCGCGGCGCCGAGTGTGCACAGATAGCGGCAGAAGAATCGCTCGACGAAAATGCCGATGAACAAAAGCGTCAGCGCGAAGGTGACGAACGGCCAGTCGCGCATGAACTTCATGGTGATCGCGGTCTTGAACGGCTCGATCTCCGCAAGGCCGAACGCCGCCATGATCGAGTTCAGCGACACGGCCAGGATCACGAGGAACAGAACGTATTTGATCATCCACAGCCGCTCGTGCAGCCCGAACGGAATCTCGATCTGCTTCACCCCGAGTCGCTGTGCCACCATGTTCAGCAGTTCCTGCAGCGCACCGAACGGGCACAGCCAACCGCAGAACACGCCGCGGCCCCAGAACAGCATGCTGACGGCAACGAAGCTCCACAGGATGAAGACCAGCGGGTCGAGCAGGAACAGCTCCCAACGGAAGCCAGATAGCAACGCATGCATGAAGGTGATGACATTGACGATCGATAATTGCGCGTTGGCGATCAGGCCAAGAAACACAAAGGTGACGATCAGATATCCCACGCGCAGACCCACATAGAAGCGCCGGCGCGAGGCAACAACATTCTGAAAGACGAGGATCGTGCCAAGCCCGCCCAGCATCAGAACCAGCACGGCGATCTCCACCGAGCGCGCGCGCCAGATGTCGCGCCAGAGCGGGGCTTGCAGCGAAGCCTCGCCCGCCGCCGGAATCGCTGACGGCGCTTCTGCGGCCGCTGCCGCGGGCCGGATGCGGTAGCGATCGGGAATGGCGTAGTCGAAGGGAATAATGACGGGAGAGGCGGGCCGCGCGGTTTCTGCCGGACGCAGGATCGTCAGGTCGAGCCGGAACGGCTGCGTGGCGTCGAAGCCGCTCGCGCGCGGGATGCGGAATAGTCCGACCTCCCGCAGCTCCGGTGCGCCGGGCGCGAGTACACGCTCGAGATTTACGTGGGAATCGGCCGGCAACCGGATCGTCCGCTCGCCCTGCACAATCTCGATGCGGTCGAACACGCCGGAGCGGCGCCATTCGGTGCCCCTGAAGGAATAGAGCCCGTTTGCCGCGATCAGGATCAGGTCGTCTTCCGGGCCGAGCCTGGCGAGCTCGCTTTCATAGACGCGCTGTCCGAGCAGGTTCTCGCCGATGGCGGGGGATGTCGCGAGCGCCACCCAGAGCTCGATGAAAATCCGTTCGGCTTCCGCGTCCCTGGTGCCGAGCAGGCGGGCGGCCTCGCCGCGGCTCACACGGTAATGCCGGACTCGCGCCGTCGGCGAGGAGATCGGACCAACTAGCCTGGCGACGGGTTTCGCGGTCGAGCCGCGGGCGCGCCGCTGTTTCCGCAACGCGCACGCGCAGGACGGTGCGAGCGGAGCGCAAGATGGCATCGCAAATCACGGTGCTGGTGACGGTCGCACCAGCCACGGCCTGGGGTCCGTCCGCAGTTTTTTTGCCGAGTGTGCGGACGTCCGACGATGCACGTACGTCGAAGCCACGGAAATTGGCGACATAGGCGGCGAGCGCCTCGCGCGGGATGCCTATCACCAGGATCGGCTCCTCGTGTGCGACAATGCGCGCCCCCGCGATGATGCCCTCGGTTGTCACCGCCGCCACGATGTCGAGCGGCCGGCCCGAATAGCCGACTGATCCGGACACGTCGCGTGTGGAGAAAGCGTAACCGAGGATGCGACCGTCTGCCGCGCGCACGATCGCCGCGGGTGGCTGTCCCTGCGCGGCTTCGATGCTGACTTGCTGTTCCGACGGAAAGAACTGGGCAGCGACCGACAGATCGCTCGCCGCTTTTGCCTCACACGGCAGCAGGGTGCCGCACAAGAGGATTGCGAGAACAAGCCCGCATCGACTTAGTTGTTCGATGCAATGTGTGAGCGACACATTCAAAGCGTCGGCACCGTCAAATCCACAAGTGTTGAATTATCGCAACATCGGCGCAGTTCGTTTGACTGAAGTCAAAGCTCTTCCAACGGCGTGAAGCCTAGTTTCCGCATTCATTTTCACGCCGGAGACTCTTCATGCGGATATTGGCTGGCATCAGGCTTTCACTTCTTTTCGGCGTAGCGACAACCCTGCTGGCCGGCGCGCCGGCCTTCGCGCAGGAACAGCAAAAGCCGAAGCCCTCCGATGTGCAGCAGCATCGCACGACGCCGGGCGGGCAGTATCAGCCAAGCCTCGACGTCCTCGGCGAGAAGCCGGTCGAGCAACCGGGCACGAAGCCTGGCGATCCGGTTCTGACGAAAGAGGAATTTCAACAGGCGAGCCGAATCTATTTCGAACGCTGCGCCGGATGTCACGGCGTGCTGCGCAAGGGGGCGACCGGCAAGGCGCTGACGCCCGACCTCACCAAGAAGCTCGGCTTCGAATATCTGCGTGACTTTATCACCTATGGCTCGCCCGGCGGCATGCCGAACTGGGGCACTTCCGGCGAGCTTCAGGAGAAGCAGGTCGAGTTGATGGCGCGCTACCTGCTCAACGAGCCGGCGCAGCCGCCGGAATTCGGCCTCAAGGAGATGAAGGACACCTGGAAGGTCGTGGTGCCGGTCGACAAGCGTCCGACCAAAAAGATGAACAAGCTCGATATCGACAACCTCTTCTCGGTCACGTTGCGCGATAGCGGCGAGATCGCGCTGATCGACGGGGCAACCAAGAAGATCGAGCACATCATCAAGACCGGCTACGCCGTTCATATCTCGCGCATGTCGGCGTCCGGGCGCTATCTGTTTGCGATCGGCCGCGACGCCAAGATCAACCTGATCGATCTGTGGATGGATCCCCCGCAGACGGTGGCGGAGATCAAGGTGGGCGCCGAAGCGCGTTCAGTCGAGAGTTCCAAATTCAAGGGCTATGAGGACAAGTATGCCGTGGCCGGCACCTATTGGCCGCCGCAATTCGTGATCATGGACGGCGGCACGCTCGAGCCGCTGAAGGTCGTCGCCACCCGCGGGATGACCTACGACACCCAGGAATATCATCCGGAGCCACGGGTGGCCGCGATCATGGCATCGCATTACGCGCCTGAATTTGTCATCAACGTCAAGGAAACCGGGCAGATCCTGCTGGCGAACTATAAGGACATCAAGAATCTGAAGGTAACCTCGATCGCTGCCGAGCGTTTTCTGCATGACGGAGGCTTCGATCGCAGCGGACGCTACGTTCTGGTGGCTGCGAATGCGCGCGATCGGGTCGCTATCGTCGATACCAAGGAAGGGCGGCTGGTCGGCGTGATCAATTCAGGCGGCAAGACGCCGCATCCGGGGCGCGGTGCGAACTTCAATCATCCGAAGTTCGGACCCGTCTGGGCCACCAGCCATCTCGGGGACGAGGCCATTTCGATGATCGGAACCGATCCGGTCAAGAACAAGCAGCACGCCTGGAAGGTGGTGCAGACGATCGAAGGTCAGGGCGGCGGCTCACTCTTCATCAAGACGCATCCGAAGTCGGAGAATCTCTACGTCGATACGCCGCTCAATCCGGATGCCGAGATTTCGTCTTCGATCGCGGTGTTCAAGATCAAGGATCTCGCGAAGGAGAAGCCGGAATTCAAGACGCTGCCGATCGGCCAATGGTCGGGCATTTCCGAAGGCCAGCGCCGGGTGGTGCAGGGCGAATACAACAAGGACGGCACCGAAATCTGGTTCTCGGTCTGGAACACCAAGGCGCAGGAATCGGCAATCGTCGTGGTCGATGACAAGACCCTGAAGCTCAAGACGGTGATCCGCGACAAGCGGTTGGTGACTCCGACCGGCAAGTTCAACGTCTACAATACGCGTCGGGATATCTATTAGACCGCATCCCGGTTCATAACTCGCGACAATCCGGGCGTCGGCCGAAAGGTCCGGCGCCCGGTTGGCTTTTGAGACGGCCGCGTGCTGTAGTGACATTCCGTGGGCGCCGGCGGCCCGCAATCGGAGGTCGCAATCCGATGGATGAGGAACGTCTACAGCGCGTCTTTGCCGCGATCGATGCGGTCAACGCCGAAGACCCGCATAGGGTCGAAGTCGACGGACGTCAGGTGCCTGCCGAACTGGTCTACGGGCAGCGCATCACCGAGACGCTGCATCGCATGGTTGCCGAGCCGTCCGAGCCCATGCGCATCGCTGCGCGCGGGCAGCATATCGGGCGCTGGCGGCTCGCGCGAAAGTCGTATCCGGAGGGGCGCGCCGGCTATCTCGCTTGGCGTCGGCAGCAGCGCGTCAATCAGGCCGAAAAGCTTGGTCAGATCATGGCCGCCGAAGGCTACGGGGCCGACGATATCGCCCGGGTCGGCACCCTGATCCGCAAGGAGAACATGCCTGCGGACGCCGAGGTGCAAATATTTGAGGACGTCATCTGCGTGATGTTCTTCGAACATTATCTGGGCGATTTCGTCGCACGGGTTGAGCAGGAGAAGCTCGCCGACATCCTGGTTAAGACCTGGGGACGCATGTCGCCACCCGGACGCCGTTACGCGCTGATGCTTGATCTGCCGGACATCGTCACTCGCCTGATGCAGCGCGAGCTCGGCGATCTGCATGCCGCGGTCACGCGCAAGACTCTGAATCGTTCGGCTTGAATCGTTCGTTTCGCCGCTCGTATGCGCGCGAGCGAGACGATCATCTGTCCGAATTTTGGCTGCAGGCTGGCTCCGGACTCACCAAGCGTGAACCCGCGCACGAAAACGAACGGATCGAAAAGCTTCGCATCAAGCGAAGCGAATTTTAAAACCTTAGCGTGTAGGCTGCGTCGCGAACTTGATCTGGATCACGAATAGCTGCGGATCTCCTTTGTGCAGCGAGAGCGAAAAACTGATCTACATCAAATTGCCTTTCACTCCACGACACGCGCCATCATCGCAAGTGAAGAACATGCGATGACAAACCGGCACCGACACCCATGCGCAACGTGCAATCGAGTGCAGACGCATGCTCTTATCCGTTTTGGTAAACATGCGTAAAGCGCGGACAAATCAACGCGTTGTCGCGCCGTTGCCGATGGATCGAATGGCCTTCGCCAGCATCGCATTCGTATCATGCAACGCTTTGTCGTTTCGTTGCGCTACCGAACGCATCATGCAGCAGAGACGCAGAGAATGAAAAAACATGGATATCATTCCAGTTGCTGATTTCGGTCGCGCGTATGCAATTTGCTTGACGGAAGTCAACACAAAAAATTTGGAATTGTATTAAGAAAAAAATCGTTTGCAGCAAACCGAGGGGCGTCTGATGAAAGTGCTTCCGCTTGGTAGTTCCGGACTAGGATTGGCAGTCGGTGCCGCGTTGTTGACAGGAATGACGACGGCAGCCATCGCACAGGAGCCGACGCTTTCGCCACAGGCAAAGGACCATTCGAAGAATGTCTACTTCCAGCGCTGCGCTGGATGTCATGGCGTGCTGCGTAAGGGGGCGACCGGCAAGAATCTCGAACCCGACAACATGAAGAAGCTCGGGCAGGCGCGGCTTGAGCGCATCGTCGCGCTCGGCACCGACGGCGGCATGGTCAACTTCGACGATATTCTCAGCAAGGATGAGATTCGTGACCTTGCAACCTACGTTCAGCTGCCTCCCGATACCCCGCCTGAGTGGGGCATGAAGGAGATGCTGGCGTCATGGAAGAACATCGTGCCCGTCGACAAGCGTCCGACGAAGCAGATGAACAAGATCAATCTGAAGAACGTTTTCTCGGTGACTTTGCGCGATGCCGGCGAAGTGGCCCTGATCGACGGCGATACCAAGCAGATTATCTCGCGCGTGAAGACCGGCTACGCCGTTCATATCTCGCGGCTGTCGGCTTCGGGGCGCTACATCTACGTGATCGGCCGCGACGGTCTCCTTAGCCTGATCGACATGTGGATGGAGAATCCGCAGGTCGTGGCTGAAATGAAGAGTGGCCTCGATGCGCGTTCGGTCGATACCTCCAAGTTCAAGGGCTTCGAGGACAAGTATGTGATCGCCGGTTCATACTGGCCGCCGCAATACGTGATCATGGAAGGCGATACGCTGAAGCCGCTCAAAGTCGTTTCAACCCGCGGCATTACGGTGGACGGAGAGTATCATCCGGAGCCGCGCGTGGCGTCGATCGTATCCTCGCAGATCAAGCCGGAATGGGTGGTCAGCATCAAGGAAACCGGCCAGATCCTGCTGGTCGATTATTCCGACATCAAGAACCTGAAGACCACGACGATCGACTCGGCCAAGTTCCTGCATGACGGCGGATGGGACATTACCAAGCGGTACTTCCTGGTCGCGGCCAATGCCTCCAACAAGGTGGCGGTGGTTGACACCAAGGAAGGCAAGCTTGCCGCCCTCGTTGACACCAAGAAGATCCCGCATCCCGGCCGCGGCGCGAACTTCATGCATCCGAAATACGGACCGGTCTGGGCCACGGGCCATCTCGGCGACGACGTGATCACGCTGATCGGCACCGCTCCTGACGATCCGAAGTACAAGGACAATGCCTGGAAGGTGGTCGAGGAGCTGAAGATGCCAGGGGCGGGTAACCTGTTCGTCAAGACCCATCCGAAGTCGAAGAATCTGTGGGCAGACGCACCGCAGAATCCGGAGAAGGACATTGCCGAATCGATCGCCGTCTACGACCTCAACGATCTGACCAAGAAGCCCGAGATCATCAACATCGCCAAGCTGGCAGGTCTGCCCGAGAGCAAGGCGATCAAGCGGGCGGTGCATCCGGAATACAACGAGACCGGCGACGAGGTCTGGATCTCGCTGTGGGCCGGCAAGACCGAGCCGTCGGCGATCGTCGTGATCGACGACAAGACCCGTAAGGTCAAGAACGTGATCAAGGATCCGAAGCTGATCACGCCGACTGGCAAGTTCAACGTCTACAATACGCAACACGACGTTTACTAAGACAAGCGATCCCCGGGCGCGATCACGCCCGGGGATCGATATTTGAGATCAAGGATTTGCCCGCGCCACGCGCCTCGCCGGCAAACATGACAATCTAGAGACAGTAAGTACGCATCGTAGGGTGCGCGGGATCGCGATGCCGCGCGATGAAAACGAGGGAAGTGCGCCGATGTCGCGAATCGCAAGCATGCTGGCCAACTGGTGGTCGGTCCTGAGACACCCGAGCTTGCGCTATTCGCTTCTCGCCCTGCTCGCGATCGGCTTCGGCGGCGGCATCATCTTCTGGGGCGGGTTCAACACCGCCATGGAAGCAACCAATACGATGCCGTTCTGCGTTTCGTGCCACGAAATGCGCGACAACGTCTACAAGGAATACTCGACCACGATCCACTACCAGAACCGCACCGGCGTGCAGGCCACATGCTCGGACTGCCACGTGCCCGAAGGAATGGGTGCACAAGGTCAGTCCGCAAAATCCAGGCGACCAACGAGCTGTTTCACTGGGCGCTCGGCTCGGTCAACACCCCGGAAAAGTTCGACGACAAGCGCCTGCACGCTGGCGTCTCATGTCTGGACTTCGATGAAGGCGCACCGACAGCGCGAATGCCGCAACTGCCACACCATCGAATCGATGAATCCGGAATTCCAGCGTCCGCGCGCGCGCAAGAGCCATCTGGCCGCGATGGAGGCCGGCAACACCTGCATCGACTGCCACAAGGGCATCGCGCACAAGAATGTGCGCGACAAGGTCGCCGGACCGCGAACTGGAAGAGCTTGAGAAGCCGCTTGCGGCCTATATCCGCCAGATTCCGGAGACCTATCCGAGGCCGGATTGCGGCGAGCGGAAGAACGCGAGGCGGCTGCGGACGCGCGCCGGAAGGCTGAGATCGAGGCAGAAGCAAAGAAGCTCGCTGCCGCGATGCAGGCCAAGTCGGCAGCCGCGCCGGCATCCGCCGACGGCACGAGTGCCGCCGCGGCAGCCTGCGCAATCCGCAGCCGCGCCATCGCCTGCCGCGGCCGCCGTGGCGGGACCGGGCGCGGTCGACTGGAATGGCATCGAGGCCAAGACCGTCACGCTGTTCTATCCGGGGCAGGCTTCCTATCGAATGGGTCCAGGACGGCAGGAGCACGGAGGCGCGCGCGCCTTCACGCGCGGCGGCGACCGCTGCTCGGAATGCCATGCCAAGGAACTCAAGGACATGGGTGGCAAGATCGTCTCCGGCCAGAAGCTCGAGCCGACTCCGATCAAGGGCAAGCGGCCTTTCGTCGATGTCGCGGTACAGGCGGCCGTACGACAGCGAGAAGCTCCACCTGCGCTTTCAATGGCAGAATGCCGCGCATGCGCCCGTGCCGTTCGTCGAGGGCGGCAAGATGGATCCGGACAACCAGATCAAGCTTGCGGTCATGATCGCCGGCAAGGACATCGAGCGCGCCGACCAGGCCGGCTGCTGGGTCACCTGTCACCACGACAGCGCTACATGCCGGATGCACCGAAGCCCGAGGTGCTCAAGGCGAGCCCCTTCGCCGAAGACGCTCGACCTGAAGGACGGTCTTACCAAGTATCTGGCGGAGACGCGCACCGACGATCGAGATACGCGGCGAAGACGGCAAGCCGCGCGGCGGCGGCCTCAACCTCAAGCCCAAGGAAGCGCTCGCCGAGCTTGCCAAGAACGGCTCCGTCATGGATCTGCTGCGCTTCCGCTCCAAGGCGGGCGCCGAGAACGGCCACGTGCTCGAACAGCGCGTCAATACCGGCGGCACTGCACAGAAATGTCGGGGCCGGCTCGACGGCGACACCTGGACCGTGGTGATGAGCCGTCCGCTAAAGTCCGACAAGCCCGGCGACGTGAATCTTGAACCGGGCAAGACCTACATCGTGAACTTTGCTCTGCACGACGATCACTCGAACGCACGTTTCCACCATGTGTCGCTCGAATGGCGTCTCGGCCTGGGCACGAGCGATGCGGAGATCAATGCGGTCAAGCGCTAAGGCCGATCGCGCGCGATATGAGAGGGGCTAGCGCATGCTGCGACCTGGCTATTCGTCTTCACTGGTGGCCGCGCTGCTATCCGTCGTTGCGGCGGAGCCGGCGGGCGCGGTGGCGCTCACCGAAATCGAACGCGCGGCGATCTGCACCGAAGCTGAGAACCGCTACCGCGAAATGTTCGGCCGCGCCCCCAAGGACGAGCCGTTTGTGGTCGTGCTCATGTACAAGGATACATTCTGCCCGCAGCACGTGACGGTCAAACGCAATACGAGGTTGCGCTGGGTCAATGTCGACAAGCGCACTTCGCATAGCGTGTGGTTCAAGGATGCCGGAAGGGCGGAATCGGATCGCGCCTTTCCGGAAGAGTTCGTTGAGATGATCATCGACTGGCCGTCGGGCGATTACCCGTATCTCTGCGGCCCGCACTGGGAGAGAGAGGGAATGGTTGGCCGTCTGACGGTGATCGGAGACTAGGCCATGCTGGGAAAAGTCGTTCTGGTTGGCGCGGGTCCGGGCGATCCGGATCTGCTGACGCTGAAGGCGCTGAAGGCGATCGAGGCGGCCGAGGTCGTGGTCTATGACCGGCTGGTCCCGGCCGAGGTGCTCGCGCTCATTCCCAAGGGCCGGCGCGCATCGATGTCGGCAAGCGGTCGGGTTATCACCCGATACCGCAGGAAGAGATCAACGCGCTGCTGGTCAGGCTCGCGCGCGGCCGGGCGCATCGTGGTGCGGCTGAAGGGCGGCGATCCCTTTCATCTTCGGCCGCGGCTTCGAGGAAGCGCTTGCGCTGGAAAAGGCCGGGATCGCATGCGAGGTCATTCCCGGCATCACCGCGGCGCAGGGCTGTGCGGCATCCCTGCGCGTGCCGCTCACGCATCGCGGGCTGGCGACCGGCGTGCGCTATCTGACCGGCCATTGCCGCGCCGACCTGCCGCTCGATCTCGACTGGACGGGGCTCGCCAATCGCGACACCACGCTGGTCGTCTATATGGGCCTCGCCAATGTGGCGGAAATCGTCCGCAACCTGATCTTGCACGGTCTGCCTGCGGACACGCCCGCGCTTGCGGTTTGTCAAGGCACGACGCCGCGCGAGCGGCAAGTCTATGCCTCGCTCGTCGATCTGCCGGGAGCGGCAAAATCGGCGGGTTTTGACGGACCGGTTCTGTTCATCATCGGCCAGGTGGCCGCGATGGCGGTCCAACGTCCCGGGCAAGACGATGCAGTCGTGCGAAATCGGAGCGGTGGTGGCCTGAAGCACTGATCGCGCTGTGCGTCCTGGTCGCGGCGCCCGCACTGGCGGGTGAAACAGGCGGCACCGATGCGGCGAAGCTCACCCATCTGGTGCGTCAGGAATGCGGCGGCTGTCACGGGCTCACGCTCAAGGGCGGCCTCGGCAAGCCGCTGACTGCGGAACATCTCGCGCAGTGGGACAGCGACCAGCTCGTCCACATCATCCTTGACGGCGTTCCCGGCACGCCGATGCCGGCTGGCGGCCGCTGATGACGGAAGCGGAGGCGCGCTGGATCGCCGACACACTCAAGCAAGGATGGCTGCAATGATCGGGCTCTTGCGCATGCTGACGGTCGCGATCGCGGCGGGCCTGCCTTCGCGTCCGCGACGGCCGACCCGTTGCGCGGCACCGGGATCGCTCGGCGTCGTGATCGAGCGCGCGGCGGGATCGGTGCTTGTCGTCGACACGGAAAGCCGCGCCGCACTTGCCCGCATCGACGGGCTCGGCGACCTCTCGCATGCCTCGCTGGTCTATTCCGCGCGATCAGCGCCACGCCTATGTGTTCGGCCGCGACGGCGGACTGACCAAGATCGACCTTCTCAGTGCCGCGATCGTGCGGCGTGTGATCCAGGCCGGCAACGCTATCGGCGGTGCGATCTCCGACGACGGCAAGCTGGTGGCGGTGTCGAACTACGAGCCAGGCGGCGTCCGCGTGTTCGATGCGGCAACGCTCGACATGGTCGCCGACATTCCGGCGACACGGCGCGGACGGCAAGAGCTCCAAGACCGTGGGCCTGGTCGATCTGCCGGGCCGGCGCTTCGCCTATTCGCTGTACGACGCGGGCGAAATCTGGATCGCGGATTTTTCCGCGGGCCTCGTGCCCGGCAATCACCAAGCTCACCGGAATCGGCAAGCTGCCCTATGACGGCAATGTCACGCCGGACGGACGGCACTATCTCGCCGGTCTGTTCGGCGAGGACGGCGTCGTGCATGTCGATATGTGGCAGGAACCGCTGAATGCGGTGCGCATTCTCGACGGCTATGGTCGCGGCGAGGAGAAGCTGCCGGTCTACAAGATGCCGCATCTGGAAGGCTGGGCGCCGGCCGGCGACAAGCTCCTGATCCCGGCGATCGGCCGGCACGAACTGATCGCGGTCGACATCCGCAGCTTCAAGGAAGTCGGCCGCGTCGCCACCCATGGCCAGCCGGTCTTCGCAGTTGTGCGGCCGGGCGGACGGCATGTCTGGGTCAATTTCGCCCATCCGCTGAACGACACGATCGAGGTCGTCGACACCCTGACGATGACGGTCGTCCATCGCTTCAAGCCGGGACCCGCCGTGCTGCACATGGAATTCACCCCGCGCGGGCACGAGGTCTGGGTGTCGGTCCGCGACGCCAATCGCGTGCACATCTACGACGCGACGAGCTTCGCAAAAAAGGCCGAGATCGCGGCTAAGACGCCGTCCGGCATCTTCTTCACCGCGCGCTCCGCGAAGATCGGCCAATGACCCTGAACGCGACCGAACTCGACGCTGATCGACCGCTGGCAGCGCGACTTTCCGCTGGAAGAGCGGCCGTTTGCGGCGGTCGGCCGTCCGCTCGGTCTCGGCGAGGCGGAGACCATCGAGACCTTCCGGCGGCTGCACCAGGCGGGCGTGCTCACGCGCATCGGCGCCGTGGTCAGGCCGCACACTGTGGGTCGCCAGCACGCTTGCGGCGCTGCGCGTTCCGCCCGAGCGGCTCGAGGAGGTGGCCGGCCTCGTCAGCGCCGAGCCTTTCGTCAATCACAATTACGCGCGCACGCACGCTTATAATCTCTGGTTCGTGATCGCGGCGCCCGACGCGGAGGCGGTCGCGGCCACCATTGCGCGGATCGAGCGTCGTAGCGGTCTTGCGGCGCTCGATCTGCCGATGCAGCAAGCATTTCATCTCGACCTCGGCTTCTCGCTTGCCGATGGCGCGCGCAGGCGCTCGGCGGGCGGGCGAGACGGTGCCCTACGATCCCGATCCGCTCGATCGCGAATTGCTGGCCATGATCGAAGACGGTCTTCCGATCGAACCGCATCCGTTCCGCGAGCGTCGCGCAGAGGATGGGGATGGCGGAAACCGATCTGCTGGAGCGGATCAGGCGGCTGATCGAGGCCGGCATCGTCACACGCTTCGGCTGTGTAGTCCGCCATCGCGCGCTCGGCTATACGGCGAACGCAATGGCGGTGTGGGACGTCCCCGACGCCGAAGTGGAGGCGCGCGCGCAGGAATTCCTGCGCAATCCGGCGGTGACCCTGTGCTATCGCCGCAGGCGCCATCTGCCCGACTGGCCCTACAATCTGTTTTGCATGATCCACGCCAAGAGCGAGCGCGACGCTCATGCCGCGATCGACGAGCTCAATCTCGTCTCCGATACCGGGCTCTGCCACCAGAGCGTGCTGTTCTCGACCCGCTGCTTCAAGCAGTCAGGCGCCAGGTTCCGAAATCGGGGAGCGCTCAATTGACGCGGATCAGCGATCCGGCGCAGCGCGCCGTCATCAACGGCTTGCAGGGCGGATTTCCGCTCACCAGCCGGCCGTTTCGCAGCGCCGGCGCGGAACTCGGGCTGAGCGAGGGCGAATTGCTCGACACCGTTGCGCAGCTCGTGGAGTGCGGCGCGCATCAGTCGCTTCGGGCCGCTCTGGAACGCCGCCGAACTTGGCGGCGACGTGTGCTTGTGCGCCATGGCAGTGCCACCCGAGCGGCTGGACGAGGTCGCGGACCAGGTCAATGCGCACCCGCGAGGTCGCCCACAATTACGAACGCACGCATGCGCTCAACATGTGGTTCGTCGGTCTCGGCCGAACGCCCCGAACTTGTCGCCGAGGTGATCGCGCGGATCGAGGCCGAAACCGGCCTCAGGGTCCATGCCATGCCGAAGACGCGCGAGTTCTTCGTCGGTTTCCGGGTCGAGGTGTGACGATGCTCGACCCGGTCGACCGCAAGATCGTCGAAGCGACCCAGGCCGGCCTGCCGCTCGTGGCGCAGCCCTATCGCGCGATCGCGCGAAGCGGTCGGCGTGTCGGAAGCCGACGTGATCGCGCGGCTGTCGCGCCTGCTGCAAGCGGGCGCGATCCGCCGCATCGGCGTGATCCCGAACCATTATGCGCTCGGTCTGACCGCGAACGGCATGTCGGTCTGGGACATCGACGACGAGGCGATCGATGAGGCCGGCACCAAGGTCGGTGCACTCGACTTCGTCACCCATTGCTATCAGCGGCCGCGCCATCTGCCGCTCTGGCGCTACAACCTGTTCGCCATGGTGCATGGCGCGCTCGCGACGAAGAGGTGATGGAGAAGGTTGAGCGGATCGCGGAACTGCTCGGATCCATGCAGCGCGCCCATGACGTCCTGTTCTCGAAGCGCATCCTCAAGAAAACCGGCCTGCGCTTAGCAGCCTGACGCGGAGGCCAAAGTGTTCCGTCTCACCCACTATCTCCGGGAACTGATGAAGCCGAGCCCGCTCGGGCCGCTGCGCAAGCCGCCCGGGCCGGTGGTGATCTGGAATCTGATCCGCCGCTGCAATCTGAAGTGCAAGCACTGCTATTCGATTTCGGCCGATTGCGATTTCCCCGGCGAGCTGACGCGCGAGGAAGTCTTCGCGGTCATGGGCGACCTGAAGGCGTTCGGCGTGCCGGTGCTGATCCTGTCCGGCGGAGAGCCGTTGCTGCGGCCCGACATCTTCGAGATTTCGGAGCGCGCCAAGGCCATGCGCTTCTATGTCGGACTGTCGAGCAACGGCACGCTGATCGACGCGACGCTCGCCGATCGCATCGCGCAAGCCGGCTACGACTATGTGGGCATTTCGCTCGACGGTATCGGCGCGACGCATGACCGCTTCCGCTGCAAGCATGGAGCCTACGACGAGGCCTTGCGCGGGCTGCGGCTCCTGCGCGACCGCGGCGTCAAGGTCGGCGTGCGTTTCACCATGACCGAGGACAATGCCGAGGAGCTGCCGGCGCTGCTCGATCTGGTCGAGCGCGAGGACTTCGCGAAATTCTATCTCTCGCATCTCGTCTATGCCGGACGCGGCAACAAGAACCGCGGCGACGACGCAAGCTGGCAGGCGACGCGCTCCGCCATGGACATGGTGATCGCGCGCGCCTTCGACTGGGTGCGCGCGGACCGCGACATGGAAGTGGTGACCGGCAACAACGACGCGGACGCGGTCTATCTGCTGCACTGGGCCGAGCGCAATGCTCCCGCACATGCCGGCCATCTGCGCGAGCTGCTCGTGCGCTGGGGCGGCAATTCGTCGGGCGTCAACATCGCCAACATCGACAATCTCGGCAACGTCCATCCGGACACGATGTGGTGGCACTATTCGCTCGGCAATGTGAAACAACGGCCGTTCTCGCAGATCTGGAACGATCTCTCCGACCCGATCATGGCGGGTCTGAAAGCGCAGGCCGCGCGCGATCGGCGGGCGCTGCGGCGCCTGCGCCCATTTCGACATCTGCGGCGGCAACACGCGCGTGCGCGCGCTGCGCATCGACCGGCGATCCGTGGGCGGAGGATCCCGGCTGCTATCTGAGCGATGCCGAGATCGGTCTCGCGGTGCCGGTTGCGGCACGCGTCACCGTCACGCCCTACCGGGGAATACGTCATGAAACGCGTCAGGCCGGTCTAGTCTCGCAATCCTCGCGGCGGCGCTGTCGCTCGCGACGTCCGCGCAGGCGGACGCCGGATGCGGCGGCGCTCTACGCGACCCATTGCGCCGCCTGCCACGGCGCCGACCGGCTCGGACAAACCGGGCCGGCGCTTCTGCCCGAGGCGCTCGGCCGCCTGATGGGGCCACGCACTGTGTCCGTGATCGCGGACGGTCGCAACGCCACCCAGATGCCGGGCTTTGCGCAAACGCTCACCAAGGCCGAGATCGACGGCGCTTTCGAAATACATCTCGACTCCCGCTTGCAGCGGTGCCGGCCTGGGGCGAGCGCGAGATTGCCGAGAGCCGCGTCGTGCATGCGCAAGCCGAAACGGTCGACAAGCCGCGGCACAACTCCGATCCGATGAATCTGTTCGTGGTGGTCGAGACCGGCGACCAGCACGCCACCATTCTGGACGGCGACAGCTTCGAGGCGCTGACCCGCTTCCCGACTCGCTTCGCACTGCATGGCGGGCCGAAATTCACGCCGGACGGACGCTTCGTCTTCTTCATGTCGCGCGACGGCTGGGTCACCAAATACGACCTGTGGACCCTGACGCACGCTCGCGGAAGTGCGCGCGGGCGTCAATTCACGCAACATCGCCCTGTCGGCGGACGGCAAGTATGTAGCGGTCGCAAACTATCTGCCGCACAGTCTCGTGATCCTGTCGGCGGACGATCTGTCGGTTCAGCGCGTGTTCGAGGTCAAGGATCGCAACGGGCAGTCGTCGCGGGTGTCGGCGGTCTATCAGGCGCGGCCGCGCAACTCCTTCATCGCGGCGCTGAAGGACGTGCCGGAAATCTGGGAGATCGCGACCGATCCGTCGGCGCCGCCGGTCTATGCCGGCCTCGTGCATTCGCACGAGAAGGGGCATGGTGGAGGGGTTGCCGATCGCTCGCAGGGGCTGTTCGCGCTGCGGCGCATCGAGGTGCCCGAGCCGCTCGACGACTTCTTCTTCGATCCGCCGCTACCGCCACCTGATGGGCTCTCGCGCGTGGCGGCAAGGCGGTGGTGGTCAATCTCAATGTCGGCCGCGACATCAAGCGGCTCGAGATACCGGGTTTGCCGCATCTCGGGTCGGGCATCGCCTGGAAGTGGAACGACCGGGCGGTGATGGCGACGCCGCATCTGAAGGCCGGCAGGATCAGCGTCATCGACATGCAGGACTGGCAGGTGGTGAAGTCGATCGAAACGCCGGGCCCCGGCTTCTTCATGCGCAGCCACGAGAATTCGCCATTCGCCTGGACCGATGCGATGCTGAGCCCGCGCAAGGACACGATGGCGATCATCGACAAACGAACTCTCGAAGTCGTCCGCACCGTGACGCCGGCGCCGGGCAAGACCGCCGCGCATGTCGAGTTCGACAAGACCGGGCGCTATGTGCTGGTTTCGGTCTGGGAGATGGACGGCGCGCTGGTGATCTACGATGCGACCACCTTCGCCGAAGTGAAGCGGATACCGATGTCGCGTCCTTCCGGCAAATACAACGTGTGGAACAAGATCACCTTCTCGGAGGGGACCAGTCATTGAGCGCGAGCCTGCCGGATCTGCTGCTTCTGGCGCATGGCGAACGGCTCGACGGCCAGGCCAACGAGGCCGTCAATCTCATGGTCTCCACGCTGCGCGAGCGGAAGGCGGCGGCGGAGGTTGGCGTCGGATTTCTCGGTGCGTCGCCCTCGATCGAGGAGACGGTACAACGCCTGACCGCGCAGCGCCTACTCGTCTATCCGCTGTTCATGGCGGAAGGCTATTTCCTGCGCATCGCGACCGATCGCCTGCGCAAGGCTGCAATGCAGGATGGCATTAGCCGCATGCTCGACATCCTGCCGGCGCTCGGCGCCGATCCGGCACTCGCGGAACTGGTGGTCGTGCGGGCCGCGGCGGCCGCGTCCGAACGGGGCTTCGCGCTTGCGGAAACAGCGCTCGTCCTGGTCGCGCATGGTTCGCTTCGGCAGGGGGCATCGCAGGCCGCAACCGATCTTTTGGTCGAGCGGGTGCGGCGGTTCGACCGCTTCGGCGACGTATGTGGGGCGTTTCTGGAACAGCCGCCGTTGCTTGCGGCGGCGCTTTCCGGCCATGCCGGCCCGGCGGTGGTGGTCGGCCTGTTCGTGGGCAACGGCCTGCATGGTCAAGCCGATCTGCAAAGGATAATCGGGTCGCTGCCTGCGGAGCGGATCGCGTTTGCGGGCGTTCTCGGATCCTGGCCGGAAATTGCCGATCTGGTCGCCAACCGGGTCGCGAGCGCATTGTCCGGCTCCGTGCCGTGACCATCCGGCCGCGCGTCGTTGACCAAAATCAGATGGGCCGAACGAGCGGCGTGATATCTGCCTCCTGAACGAGTTCGGACAGGAGGACTAGACCCATGTCGCATCGTGTTCTGCTGCCGGCGGGCTGGGCGCCGCCCATCGGTTATTCCAACGGTATCAAGGCCAGCGACGGTGATCTTGTCTTTATCGCCGGACAAGTCGGCTGGGACGAGCAGCAAAAGTTCCAGAGCGAACATCTCGTGCCGCAATTCGAGCAGGCGCTGAAGAATATCCTTGCGATCCTGGCCGAAGCTGGAGGCAAACCCGAGCACATCTGCCGGATCACCGCCTTCTGCATCGACAAGAAGGAATATCTCGCATGCCGCATCGAGCTTGGACGCATCTGGCGGCAGCTCATCGGCAAGCATTATCCGGCGATGAGCATGATCTTCGTGAGCGATCTGCTCGATTGCCCCGGCAAGATCGAACTCGAAGCGACCGCCGTGGTGCCGCGATGATCAGCGGTCACGTCGATGCGAAGCGGACCGGCGGCGCAGCGCGATCAGGCTCTGGCTCTATATAGTGGCCGCGCTCGTGATCGCGATGGTCGTGGTGGGCGGCGCGACGCGGCTCACGGATTCCGGCCTGTCGATCGTGGAATGGCGTCCGGTCACCGGCACCGTACCGCCGATCACCCAGGCCGACTGGATAAGCGAATTCGAGAAATACAAGACATCGTCCGAATACGAACTCGTCAACAAGGGCATGTCGCTCGACGAGTTCAAGCGCATCTACTGGTGGGAATGGGGGCACCGTCTGCTCGGGCGGCTGATCGGCGTTGCCTTCCTGCTGCCGCTGATCGTGTTTCACTGGCGCGGCTGGGTCGAGCCAGGGCTGCGATGGCGACTGTGGTTCATCTTCGCGCTTGGCGGGCTGCAGGGCGCGATCGGCTGGTGGATGGTGGCGTCCGGTCTGGTCGGCCGCATCGACGTGGCGCAGGAGCGGCTCGCCGTGCATCTCACCATGGCCGGCCTAATTCTCGTGGCGATCGTGTGGACCGCGCGCAGCATCGCGCCGCGCGGACCGGTGGCGGCCGGTATCGCGACGGCTTCGTATCTCGGGCGCCGTGCTCGTTGCCCTGATCCTTGTGCAGATCGGCCTGGGCGGCTTGGTGGCGGGACTGAAGGCGGGGCTCATCTATGACACCTGGCCGATGATCGACGGCGTCTTCATTCCGTCGGCCGAGCGGCTGTTCTCTCTCGCTCCCGCCTGGACCAATCTGGTCGACAATCACCTGACCGTGCAGTTCGTGCACCGCATGGCGGCCTACCTCCTGGTCGTGTTCACTTGCTGCATGCGCTCTATGCCGCGCGTTGCGGCGCGGCCGCCCGGTCAGGCGCGCTCGCGTTGGCTCTGTTCGTATCGGCGCAAGCCGCGCTCGGCATCGTGACGTTGCTGTGGAATGTGCCGGTGTCGCTTGCGCTTGCGCATCAGCTTGCGAGCGTTCCTCGTGCTGATCGTGGCGACCATCCATGCGCAGCACCTGCAGACCGCCGCTTTCCGGCTGCGGCGTTCTGCGCCGTCGGCGGCCATGCCCGGACCCCTGCGCGCGGCCTGACCGTCCATGGCGCGCTCAGCGCAACAGCGATCGGATTTTCGGCAACACCGCGGATTTCCACTGCGAAGCGCCAAAACGCTGGTCCACGATTTCGCCGTCCGCCAGCACCAGCCAGAGCGGAACCCCCGCGCCTGGCGCCAGCTTTTCCCGATAGTGCCGCAAATCCTGCGGCCAATGTTCGTCCTTCAGCAGATCGAACAAGGCCGGCGACTTCACCTCGCGATAGGTGACCTGCGCGAACTCGCCGGATGACGCGAAACGCCGTGCCGTCCTCACGCTGCCACTTGCGGCAGGGCGCGCAATCCTCCGCGCCGACATAGACAAGGGTGATGTCGGAGCGGGTCGACGGCGAGGGAGACGAGGTGAGCGAATAGACGACTGCGGCGCCGGACAGCACGCCGAAGCCCGCGGCAATCATGAACCTTCCGGCGCGTCAGCAAACGCTGATCTCCGTAATGGCGCTATTTGAATGTCGTCATTTATCCCCGTGCAGACGCAAGCGGCTTTGACCGATGTCAATAATTTTCTCGGCCCGTCACGCTAGCGTTTCCTGAGATTTTCAGCGGAGGTCCGCCCTATGTCGACAAAGGATTCAAATCCGGCCGGAGCTGGCGATGAGAGCGAGCCGATTCCGTTCATGCAGCGACTTCTCGACAATCCGCTGCTGCTTCTTTTCATCGGCGTCGCCAGCCCGACACTGCTCTACACCTTGTGGGGCGTGATGGAAGTCGTTGCCGTTCCGCTCGCAAAGTAAGGAACATTAGGGGAGTAGAATGGCCGTTTCATCGCCCGAACAACGCATCTGGTGGAAAGAGCCCATCGGGAGAATAGAGCTGACGTGGATCATCGTCGCCTTTCTCTGGGGCCTGTTCATGTTTGGCTTCATGATTGCATGGCACTTCATCGGTCAGCAGAACGTGAGTGCCGAAGCCTATCGTATCGCGCCGTCCGCCTACGAACAGAAGGTCGACGAATTCGCGAAGAAATATACGGTGCGTGAGGAGAAGGGCATTCCGGTGGTGAAGCCGCCGGCAGGCTCCGACATCTACATTCTCGGCCGGCTCTGGCAATGGTGGCCGATCCTGGAACTCGAGCAGGGTCAGAGCTATCGCTTCCACATCTCGTCGGTCGACTGGCAGCACGGGTTCTCGCTGCAGCCGACCAACATCAATCTGTCGGTGCATCCCGGCTACGAGCACGTGATCACTCTGACGCCGACCGAAACCGGCGAATTCGGGATCGTTTGCAATGAGTTCTGCGGCATCGGTCACCATCAGATGACCGGCAAAACTCTATGTCGTGCGGAAGAAAGCAGAAGGCGAACCGCGTGTGGCGCAAGGGGAGGCGCAGCGATGACTGCCGAAACAGTTGTTGGCGTGGGGCGACCGGATTTCGCAGTCGCGAACCTGCCAGTTCACCGGACTGCGCGTCGACGTCGCCGCGCAGAACCTGATCAAGGCAAATGCGGTCGCCGCGGTCGTGTTTCTTGCGATCGGCGGCCTGATGGGTCTCCTGGTTGCGCTGACGCGCTGGCCGGCCGTGCATCTTCTGCCCGCGGAATGGTTCTACATCATTCTGACAGGGCATGGCGGCAACGTCCTGCTGTTCTGGATTATCTTCTTCGAAATGGCGGTGCTGATCTTTGCATCGACCATCCTGCTCAATGCCAGAATGGTGATGCCGAAGCTCGCATGGTTCGGTTTCGTCCTGATGGTGATTGGCGGCGTGATGTACAACGTCGCCGTATTCCAGGGCGAATCGACGGTGATGTTCACCTCGTATCCGCCGATGATGGCGAAACCTACCTTCTATCTGTCATTGATCCTGTTCGCAGTCGGGGCGCTTGTCGTCGTCGGGCTGTTCTTCGCCAACCTGATCGTGGCGAAGGAGGAGGGCGCCTTCAAGGGTTCGATGCCGCTGGTCACTTTCGGCGCGCTCACGGCGGCGATCATCGCGGTCTATACGATCCTGTCCGGCGCGGTGATCCTGCTTCCCACCCTGATGTGGTCGATGGGCTGGATACCGAACGTCGATTCGCTGCTCTACAAGGTCGTCTGGTGGGGCATGGGACACTCGTCCCAGCAGATCAACGTCTCGGCGCATGTGTCGCTGTGGTATCTGGTCGGTGCGTTGGTTATCGGCGCCAAGCCGTTGTCGGAAAAGGTCAGCCGTACCGCCTTCTTGCTCTACATCCTGTTCCTGCAGCTCGCGTCGGCGCACCATCTGCTAGCCGAGCCGGGCCTGTCGGCCAGCTGGAAGATCGTCAACACAAGCTACATGATGTATCTGGCGGTGCTGGCTTCGATGATCCACGGCCTCACCGTACCCGGCGCCTATGAGGCGGCGCAGCGGAAGAACGGCTTTAACAAGGGTGTGTTCGAGTGGCTGCGTAAGACGCCCTGGGGCAACCCGGCCTGGTCCGGGACCTTCCTGTCGCTGGTCATGTTCGGCTTCATCGGCGGCATCTCCGGCGTCGTGCTCGGCACCGAGCAGCTCAACGTACTGATGCACAACACGATCTATGTGCCCGGTCATTTCCACGGCACCGTGGTTGCCGGTACGACGCTCGCATTCATGGCGGCGACTTATCTGGTGCTGCCGCTGGTCTTCCAGCGCGAGATCGTGTGGCCGAAGCTGGCCAAGATCCAGCCCTACCTGTTCGGTATTGGGGCGGGCGGCATCTCGCTGTTCATGATGGGTGCGGGCACACTCGGTGTCGCGCGGCGTCACTGGGACATGACCTTCGCCGATGCCGAACTTTCGTTCGCGCATTCGGCCGGTGCATTCCTGATGATGGGCCTGAACGGTGTGTTCGCAATCATCGCGGCGCTGGGCGGCATCATCTACGTCCTGGTGGTGGTCGGAACGGTGCTGTTCGGCAAGAAGATCACGAGCGGCCACAAGCTTACCTTCCCGCTGCATTCGGGTGGCGCGGCAGCGGCCTCGCACTATGGCGGTCACATGACGCACAAGCTGCCGGGGACGGTCGTTCTGGTTACGATCTTCTTCGTCTGCTTCGTGCTCTACTACTTCATCAACTGGAAATATCTCTCGGAACTCTGGCTGTTCCGCTGAGACGCTTATCCAGGAGGTTGCGCTCATGCTCGCCGCAATTCGCATCACTGTCACGCTCCTGAAGCTCAGGATCGGCGTTGCGATCGCGGCGAGCACGCTCGCCGGGATTGCGGTGGCGGAGGGGCCGGACTTCCCGGCCTGGCGGGCGCTGATGCTGGCGCTTGCGGTGCTCGGAGCTTCGGGCGCCGCAGGTGCGTTCAATCACTATTACGAACGCGACGTCGACCGGGAGATGCAGCGGACCCGGTCGCGGCCGTTCGCAAGCGGCCGCCTCAAGCCGAGCGCCTGGTGGCCGGTTTCCTTTGCCTTGCTGCTGGCGGCGTCGCTGGCGCTTGCGCTTGCTGTCGGCGGCGTGATTTCGTCCCTTTTCGTTTTCCTCGGCGCCTTCACCTACGGCATCGTCTACACCGTGTGGCTCAAGCGCCGCAGCGCCTGGAATATTGTGATCGGCGGCCTTGCCGGCAGCTTCGCGGTGCTCGCCGGTTCGGCGGCGATCGATCCTTCGCCGCAGGCCGTCCCGATCATTCTGGCGGTGGTTATGTTCCTGTGGACGCCGCCGCATTTCTGGAGCCTGGCGGCGGCTAAGTCCAACGACTACGCGCAGGCCGGCGTGCCGATGCTGCCGAATACGGCGTCGCGGCAGGTGTGGACGCTGACGGTGCTGCTGCATATCGTGGCGCTTGTCGCCATTTCCCTCATACCGCTCTGGTACGGTCAGGGCCTCGTCTATGGCCTGGGAGCAGGCATCGGGGGCGCATATTTCCTGTGGTCCGGATTCAAGCTCTATCTCCATCCGGGCAAGCAGACAGCGATGGCAAGTTTCTTCGCCTCGCTGATCCAGCTTACGTTGCTGATTGCCGGCGTGGCACTCGATCCGCTGACGCGTAGCTTGGGGTAGGCCGATGGGGCTGTCCCACCTTGCTGCGGCGATCGCATTGTCCTGGTTGGCGCTCGGACTGCCGGCGGCGGAGAGCCGCCGACAAGCGGCTTGATCCGAAGCAGGCTCTGGCGCGCAGCGAAGGCGCCATTGGGCGGGTGCTCGGCGCCTATACGCTGACGCGCTCCGACGGCCTGCCGATCTCGCTCGTGACGCTGCGTGACAAGCCGCTGGTTGTCAGTCTGGTCTATTCGGCCTGCAGTTCGGTCTGCCCGGTGACGACCCAGCGTCTGATCGACGCCGTGAACGAGGCGAACCGAACCTTCGGTGCGGACCGCTTCGAAGTTCTCACAATCGGGTTCGACGCGCGCAATGATACGCCCGGGCGTATGGCGCAGTTCGCCACCATGCAGGGCATCGCGGCGTCAAACTGGCGCGTGGCCAGCGCCGATCCGGCCACCATCAATGCCGTGTTGCGGGATCTCGGCTTCAGCTATGCCACCGTTGCCGGCGGCTTCGACCATGTCACCCAGACCACCATCGTTGACCGCGGCGGCCGCGTTTTCCGGCACGTCTATGGCGACGATTTCCCGATCCGCATGTTCATGGAACCGCTGCGGGAACTCGTGTCCGGCCAGTCCGCACCGTTGACGATGGGCGGTATCATCGACCGTATCAAGTTCATCTGCACCACCTTCGATCCGGGCGCGGGCCGCTACAAGATCGACTATGGCTTGATCTTCGGCAGTTCCATCGGCGCGCTGTCGCTTCTGATCTTTTTCCTCCTGATCGTCCGCGAGTGGCGCAAGTCCCCGCGTAGCGCCTGATCCTGCTTGTGATTTGTCAAGGATCGGCGGCTTTGCGCCTCCTATGCTGATTTAAGAAAAAGGATATCAGGCGTGAACGGCGCGCGGGCAATTTTGCGGCGAGGTTTCGAGTTGATCGAGCAGCCTTTCGACAGGCTGTTCGGGCCCTCGCTCAATCCACTCAAGCAGCTTGGCGCGCTTGGCTTCTTCTTCTTCTGGATCGTCGCGGTCAGCGGCATCTATCTGTTCATCTTCTTCGATACCGGCATCGAGCGCGCCTTCCAGTCCGTCGAATATCTCAGCAACGATCACTGGTACCATGCCGGCGTGATGCGCAGCCTGCACCGCTATGCGTCCGACCTCATGGTGGTGATGGTATTGACCCATCTGCTGCGCGAATTCGCCTATGACCATTATCGCGGCGCGCGATGGTTTTCCTGGTTCACAGGCCTGCCGATCATCTGGCTGCTCTATGCCAGCGGCATTACCGGCTATTGGCTGGTCTGGGACAAGCTCGCCCAGTATGTCGCGCTGGTCTCGTCCGAGCTGCTCGACTGGCTTGCCAATCTTCGGCGAGCCGATCGCCCGCAACTTCATCTCCACCGGAACGCTGACCAGCCGCTTCTTCACGCTGATGGTGTTCATGCATGTGGCGGTGCCGCTGTTCCTCCTGTTCCTGATGTGGGTTCACATCATTCGCATTTCGCGGCCCAAGGTGAATCCGCCGCGCATGCTGGCGGGACTTTCGCTGGCGGCCTTGGTCGCAGTCTCGCTGTGGAAACCGGCTTTGTCGCAGGGACATGTCGATCTCGCCCAGGTACCCGCGAAGATCGGACTGGACTGGTTCTACCTGCCGCTCTATCCGCTCACCGATCTGTGGGGCCAGGGCGCGGTCTGGGCCTTCCTTGGCGCCTTCTCTATCATGATAGGGCTGATGCCGTGGCTGCCGCCGTTGCGCCGCGCCAAGCCCGCCGAGGTGACGCTCGATCACTGCAACGGATGCGCGCGCTGCGCCGAGGATTGTCCCTATGAGGCGATCCGCATGGTGCGGCGGACCGACGAGTCTGCCATTCCCGACTCAAGCGCAGGTCAATTCCTCGCTCTGCGTCTCCTGCGGCATCTGTGTCGGCGCCTGTCCGTCTTCGACGCCGTTCCGGCGTAGCGAGGATTTGAAGACCGGCATCGATCTGCCGGATTATTCGCTCAAAGAACTGCGCGAGAGGACGGTCGCGGCCTGCGCGCCGCTGAAGGGGCCGAACCGGATCCTTGTGCTGGCCTGCGACTATGGCGGCGCGGCCGGGCGCGAAGAGGGCACGGTTCACATGCCCTGCGTTGCAATGGCGCCGCCTTCGCTGATCGACTACGTGCTGAGCCGCGATCTTGCCGACGGCGTGGTGGTGGCCGGCTGCTCCAAGTCCGCCTGCTTCAACCGGCTGGGCGGCGACTGGACCGAGCAGCGCTTTGCCGGCACCCGCGATCCCTATTTGCGCGCCCGCGTGCCGCGCGATCGTATCGCTACGGTCTGGACCTCCGCCCTCGCGATAAGGCAGACGCAGGCGCAGATTGCGGAGTTCACGGAGCGGGTGGCCAAGCTGCCGCCGCTGAACCGACGTTCGCTGTCGCCGACCGAAGGGCCCGCCGCGGCGCAGCAAGCCGGCACGCGCATGTTCGAGAACGTGGATACCGGCCATGACTGATCTTCTGCGCAGCGTCGGACAGTTTGTGGTGATCGTGGCGTTGTTCGCGGGCGTCGCCGCATTTTCCAACTGGCCGGCCTACCGGCAATTGCCGGAGGGGCAGGCGGTTGTCACCCTGAGCCTCGTGCACGGGGCTGACCGGCAGGCGGAATGTCGCCGGCTGTCGCCGGCGGAGATCGCCAAGCTGCCACCCAACATGCGTCGTGTCCAAGACTGTCCGCGCGGCCGCCGTCCGATCGTCGTCGAACTCGATCTCGACGGCCGCACCGTGTTCAGCGAGATTCTGCCGCCGACCGGGATCGCCGGCGACGGGCATTCGAAGGTCTATAAGCGCTTCGTCATTCCGGCCGGCGAGCACGATATCGCGGTGCGCATGCGCGACACGCCGCGCACGGAGGGCTTCGACCACGAGCGCAAGGACCGCGTGGCGCTTGCCGCCGAGCAGATGTTCGTCATAGACTTCGATTCACAAAAGCGCGCGTTCCTGTTCCGCTGAGGTGAGATCATGGCGCTGTTGCAATGGAAGGATCAGTACGCCACCGGCATCGAAGCGGTCGATCATGAACACCGTGAGCTGATCGATCTGATCAACAAGCTGCATGACGAGTTGACGGCACGTCGCTCGGAGGAGACGGTCGACGCCTTTTTCGGCGATCTGTATCGCGCCATCTCCGCGCATTTCGCTCTGGAAGAACGCTTCATGAGCGAGCATCGCTACGATCATCTGCCGCAGCACAAGACCGATCACGAGCGGCTGCTCGACGATATCCGCGATATCATGGATTCCGACCGCTCCGGCGGCGAGCCCGTTCAGGCCGCCCTTGCCGAGCGGCTCGATGCCTGGTTCTCGCGCCATTTCGAGACGCACGACGCGCGCCTGCACAAGGCGCTCGGCATGCATTCGCATTGAGCGGTCGGGTCAGGCGGGAAATCGTCCTCCCGCTGGCGACGCATTGCAGGCTATTCGACGTATAATTGCCGCAATGGATGCATTTGAGCGAAGTTTCGCCGAGTGCGCCAATATTGCCGGCTAGCCGGCTTCCCGCTTGCGATTGGAAGTAGCATTCGCGGGGAGGGCGAACATCAGATCGACGTTATTGCCGGCTGCTTGCAAAAGAGACATCCTGGGTGCATCTTAATCAATCGCACACATCTGTTGCATGGTTCGCGACGCTGGGATCCACAATGCGACTGACCAACTTTTCTGACTATGCGTTGCGCGTGCTCATGTACGCAGCAGCACGCGAGGACCGGCTAATTACTATCGACGAAGCAGCCCGCGTCTATGGCATTTCCCGAGCACATCTCATGAAGGTTGTGAACCAGTTGACTCGATCCGGATATCTGAAGGCCGTCCGGGGACGGTCGGGCGGCCTGGCCTTGGCAAAACGCCCGAACAAAATTCGGCTTGGCGACGTCTTGCGGGTGACCGAACCGGACTTTGACCTGGTTGAATGTTTTACCGAAGGCAATCAATGCGTAATCACGCCACGGTGCCGCTTGCGCGGCGCGCTAAGGGAGGCAATCGGCGCGTTCACCCACACGCTCGATCGCTACACGTTGGCCGACCTGGTTCTCAATCCGCGTGATTTCGGCATCAAACCGGCAGTTTGAGCAGGAACGACGACGTTGTGCTGCCCCGACGGGACAATTGATCATATTTGAAACGCCAGACGCCAAGTCACGAGGAATCGAAATGGATCAACGGGCAGGACAGACCAAAATCGGCCTCATGCATCAAGCCGCTCCACGGCTTTCGCACGCCGATCGGATGGAGATGATTGTAGCCATCGCCAGCCAGGATTCCTGGGAGTGTTTCGGCTGGGCGGCTCTGACACTGGAGCGTTGCGAAACATCCGGGGTTGAAGACGAAGGCGATGACAGACGGCGATGAATGATAAATCGATCTTTGCACCAAGGATTTCCGATTGGGACGCTCGTATCGCAGGCTCGATAGGCTTTCATAAGCATAGCCGGGGATTGCCCTACCGGCGACCGTCCGCGATCTCCGCAAGCCGGTCAGAATCAAGGACCGTCATGCGTTGACGGCCGCTGCTCACAAGCCCTTGCCTCTGCCAGACGCTCAACGTCCGGCTGATCGTAAAGTAGGTAAGGCCTGCCATTTCGGCGAGATCATCCCGCGTCACCGGGAAATAGAATCTTGATTCCATCGGCCGTCTTCGTGCCGGCCTGGGCGGCAAGACGAAGCAGCGCCGCCGCGACGCGACGTTCCACGTTCTTTCCGGACATGTCACCGACTCGCTGAAGCATGTCCTTGGTACGCGCCCCGACGATCCGCAATATATTGTCCATGATTGGAGGATGATTGCCGATCAAGTCCAGAAGCGTGGCAGAGCGCCATGACAGGACGATCGTGTCTTCGATCGCTCTCGCTGTGGCAGGGTAGGGGAATTGCTGCAGCACCGCCACGCAGCCCAGCAAGTCTCCTGAGCGCATGATGCGAAGGGTGGTCTGCGTTCCCTCGGCGCTGATCTGCGTCATGCGCACAAGCCCGCCGACGACCTGCAACAATTGATCCGGTGTATCGCCCTGATGAAATAGCGCAGTGCCCTGTTGTGATTGCCGGATCGTCGCGGCGGTGAGGAGCATCGATGCGAGTTCGTCGGACAAGCCGGAAAACAGAGCGCCTTGGATCGCGATGGCGTGTACGGAGTCCTGCTCCATGGTCAATCTCATATGTTTGATCATGTCGCGGGGACTTTCCGGAAATCGACGGCGATAAGAACAATCGTCGAAAATAGATTTGAATTGTTCCAGAGATGCCGATCGTGTTGGGTGTGTTGTCGCCTGTGCGTTGGTCAGGGCTGAACCAGAAAAAATAACACCCGAGTGTGAAGTTGTTTGCGCGAGGTCAAACAGCATTGAACGATCCGCTCATATGGTCACCTCAAGTTGAGAGGCAATTGCATCAAAGAAGTCTGAAGAGCAACGGCGCAGCACAACGCGAACATCAATAATGCGCAAAAACATGTATTTCAGATATTTCTTTTAGATTGCTTCTAAAGAGGACGTGAAGTTAGAGATGATGGGGACGGCTGAGATGAGCTTCGATTTTGCGAGATTGGAACGTCGCCGCGCGGCGCATGACGGCAGGCGGCACGACAAGATGTCTGCGGCCAATGACGGTCGCGCTGCTGCTGTCAACCGTAAGTCATGCGTGTTTCGCGCAATCCGCGGCGCCGGGGTCGTCCGTCAGCCTCGATCCGATTGTTGTCGAAACCCCGCGACAGGCTCCGCCTCCACCGCGACGTCGTGCCGCGTCCGGCGACCGCGCCAGCGACCGAAACCCAGCAGCAACAAGCGCCGGCAAGCCAACAGGGTCCGGCCACCGTTCAGGAACGCTTCGATGCCCTCCCTGGTGGTGCCACCGTGATTCCTCAGAGGGACTTTCCTGACACCGCCAACCTGACGGTCTCCAGAGCGTTGAGCAGCGCTCCCGGCGTGGTGGTGCAGGACTTCTTCGGCGGCAACGATCAGCCCCGCATTCAGATTCGCGGTTCCGGCCTTCAGCAGAATCCGGTCGAACGCGGCATCTTGATGCTTCAGAACGGGCTTCCGATCAATCGCGCGGACGGATCCTATATCGTCGGCTTCGCCAATCCGCGACAGGCCGAATCCATCGAAGTCTATCGCGGGTATCTGGCCAACCGGCTTGGCGCAACCGTGCTGGGCGGCGCACTCAATTTCATCTCGCCGACAGGCTCGACACAACCGGGCGTGCAGGCGTTCGGCGCCTTCGGCAGCTTCGGCCAGCGCACCGTTGCCGCGCAAGCCGGCTTCAAGCAGGGCAACTATGACGGCTTGATCGAATATGACTTCAACCGACGCGACGGCTATCGCGTCTATAACGGTTCGGAGCGCAGCAGCTTCAGCGGCAATGTCGGCATCAAGCATTCCGACAATGTCAGCACCCGCATCTTCGCCGGCTATACCGATCTCGGCTTCGACGTGGCCGGGCCGCTGACAAGGAACGAGATGCTTGCCGATCCGCGTCAGGTACATACCGGGCCGAAGGTAGTCGGCAAGCGTGGCGATCAATCCCGGTCCGAACGTCGTCCGCGACCTGCCGCGGCGCGATGCCAGCCAGTTCCTGGCCGGCTCACGCACGACCGGCACTTTCGGCCCGCACCTGATCGATTTCGCGGTCGGCTACACGAAAACCGACGATACCTTCCGGTTCCCGATCTCGTCCAGCATCCGCGTCACCAATGGTGGCGATTTCACCGCTCTGACACGCTACGCGTTCAATCCGATGAATACGGTGCTGCCATTGTTCGAGACGACGGCGCAGTTCACCACCGGCTCCGCCGATCGCGAAAACTACATCAACGAGTTGGGCATGAGGGGAGCTCAGTTCGGCCAAAGCGAACTGAGCGCCACGACGCTTGCGCTTTATTCCGCGTTCAACATTCCGTTCTGGGAAGCTTATACGCTGTCGCCATCCATCGCCTATGCGCATGCGACGCGCAACAACGACGACACCTATATCGGGCCTCGGCCCGGCATCATGTATAACCCGACGGAATCCGACTGTATTGTTGCCGAATGGCTCATTCGCGACACCGCAGAATACGACCTATTCCCGCAGCTATGACGGATGGACGCCGGCCCTGGCCCTATCGTATCGACCCGACCGCGTGCACACATTGTTCGCCGCGGTCAGTGGCAGCTTCGAGCCGCCGACGCATGACGACCTCCTCGCCACCGCCAACAGCACCCCGAACTCAAGCCCGGGTCGCGCGGGGCAAGCCGGCCCGCCGCCCACCGCGATTGTCGGTCCGGCCTTCGTCATTCCCGACCTGAAGGCTCAGACCGCCACCACGGTCGAAGGTGGCTGGCGCGGGCGCACAGACCGCTATTCCTGGGACGCGGTTGTCTATTATTCCTGGATCAGGAACGAACTGCTCAGCCTGCGCGATTCGAGCGGCGCCCCGATCGGGGCCATCAATGCCGACCGCACGACGCATTTCGGTGTCGAAACCGGTGTCGGCGTGAAGCTGACGGATATGCTCAGCACGCGTATCGTCTATACCCATCAGGAATTCTATTTCGACAACGATCCGATCCGCGGCAACAACCGGTTGGCCGGCGCGCCGCGGCATCTGCTGAACGGCATTCTGCAATTCCAGCCGATCGAGCCGCTTACGTTGCAGGCCAGCCTCAAATGGGTTCCCGAGCGGACTCCGGTCGACAACATGAACACGCTGTATGCCGATCCTTACAGCGTGGTCGATCTGCGCGCCGAATACAAGATCAACGCGTCAGTGATGATGTTTGGCGAGATCACCAACGTGTTGAATAAGAATTACGCCTCGTCGACGCTGATCGTCGACGTGGCGCGACCCGACATGGCGGTGTTCCTGCCGGGGGACGGACGCGGTTATTTCGGTGGCCTGAAGGCAAAGTTCTGAACGGGAAACCCGGATGCTCAACCGTCGCACCCTTCTGAGCTCAGTCGGCGCGGCAATAATGGCGCGTCCTCATCTGGCGTACTCTGCAGAGGCGTTGACTTTGTGGGGTCCGCCAGCTGCGCCTTCGATCATGCTTGCCCAGGCTGTATCGAGCGGAGCCCTCAAGGACATCGATAAGTCGGCCGAGTTTCGAACATGGCGGACACCGGACGAAATGCGTGCGGGGTTAAGTTCGGGGAAGATGCAGGCTGTCATAGTCCCCAGCAATGTTGCGGCAAATCTCTACAATCGCGGGCTCGGCGTCCACCTGCTCAACATAATGACGCGCGGGCTCCTCTACATTGTCGCGAGCGATGAGCTGGTGCGAATCGAAGATCTTGCCGGCAAGAAAATCGCCGTTCCGTTCCGGAACGACATGCCCGATTTGATTTTGCATCGCCTGCTGGCAAGAGTGAACCTCAAGGTCGGAAAGGACCTTCAGTTCGAATATGCCGGGTCGCCGCCCGAGGCGATGCAGATGCTGCTCGCCGGCCGCGTCGATGCTGCGCTTTTGGCCGAGCCCGCCGCGACTGCTGCGATCCTCCGCGCCAAAGTCAGTCTGAACCGCTTCGTACGCGCAATCGATTGTCAGAAGGAATGGGCGAAGACCGTCGGAGGAGGCGGCTTCATTCCGCAAGCTGGCCTCGCTGTCACCCGGCCGTTCATCGACAAGGTTGGCCGGCACGGACTTGAAACACTTCAGAACGCCTTGCAGGCCGCGGTGGACGTTGTCGTCAATAATCCGCTGCGTGCGTCTCTTGCTTCGGCCACGGAATTGGGCTTGATGAGCCCGGTTGTGGCGGAAGCCGTGCCGTACAGCAACCTTGCCGCCCTCCCGGCGTCCTCAATTCGTCCCGATTTGGAGAGATTTTTCGCCATCCTTGCCGAAGACGATCCGCGCATCATCGGAGGCAGGCTGCCGGACGATCCGTTTTACGCATTGTGAGACCGCTGGCGCACGGATTGGCTTTCGCGGACTGGGCAGGGCGCTACATATGGTCGGTCTGGGCTGGAGCGGCGGGTTTGTTCTGCCTCGCGGCGGCGTGGCAGGCCGGCCATGAATTCTACGGCTCTTTTATCCTGCCATCGCCGCTCGAAACGCTGCGTGCCGTCTCCGTGCTGGTCGAAGAGCCGTCCTTCGCGAAGGCCGCATGGGAGACTGCCGAGCGTTCGCTTGCCGGTTTCCTGCTAGCCGTCGGATTTGGCACCAGCGCCGGCGCCATTGCGGGATATTCCTTCGCCGCGATGCGGCTGATGCGCCCAATCGTCACCGTCATTCTGGGTGTCCCGCCGATCGCCTGGATCGTGTTGGCGCTGATCTGGTTCGGATCGACGGGCGGCACTGCCGTCATGACCGTTGTCGTCGCCGCATTGCCAATATCCTTTGCCGGTGGACTGCGAAGGGGTGGCGACGCGCGACCGCGCCCTGGATGCGATGGCCCGCTCCTTCGGGGCTGGAGCCTGGATGCGCTTTCGCACGGTTACTGTGCCGCATCTGATCTCCTATCTGTTTCCAGCCTGGATCACGACAGCGGGCACCGCCTGGAAAGTGACCGTCATGGCCGAGCTTCTATCCAATTCGGGCGGCATTGGCGGCGAACTTGCGACCGCGCGTGCGCTGTTCGATATTCCACGCGTGATGGCGTTGATCGTGGTCGTCGTCGTATTCGCTCTGGTCACGGAATATGTGTTGCTGCATCCGCTGCGCGACCGGCTTGAACGCTGGCGCGAAGCAGGCCTGCCTTGGGGCGTCAAACGATGAAGCTCGCGCTGGAAGGCATCGGTCACGCGTTTCTCGGGCGGGCTGTGTTCGAGCAGATCGATCTTTCGCTCGACGCCGGCGAGGTGGTTGCCCTGATCGGACCTTCAGGCTGTGGCAAGACGACGGTGCTGCAGATCGCGGCCGGGCTGATCGATCCGCTGCGTGGACGCGTGCGCCGTACCTATCGCCGTCATGCCGTGGTATTCCAGGAGCCGCGATTGCTGCCTTGGATAACGGCGCGCGACAATATCGCCTATGGCTTGCGCGCATCCGGGATGAAGAGACGATTGCGCGTCGAGGTCGCGGAGCGGCGCGCATCCGAGGTAGGTTTGCACGCCCTAGATCTCGACAAGTATCCGGTGGAGCTTTCTGGCGGCATGCGCCAACGTGCTGCGGTAGCACGTGCGCTGGCTGTCGATCCCGATGTCGTGTTCTTCGACGAGCCGTTCACCGCCGTCGATGTAGGACTGAAGCGCGTGCTTCAGGATCTGGTGATCGAAGCCACCGCACGCGAGCGTTTCTCGGCGCTGTTCGTGACGCACGATCTGTCGGAGGCAGTTCGTGTCGCTCATCGCCTCGTCGTTCTTTCCGGCAATGGCGGCGGCCTGGTCGCGGATCGGCCGATCGAAGGCGTGCCGGGCAAGCGCAGCGACCGCGAAGTATTCGAGATGGTCGAAGCCTGGTCGCACGATCCCTTGTTTCGGGAATTATTCGATGGCGCCCGGGAGAACGTATCGTGACGGATGACCTGCCGGGCCGGCGAGGGTCGCGTCACGGAAAGTCCCTGGCTTTCGGAAGGACTTATGCTGTTCTTTCCGGTCGCTGCAAGCCATGCCGTGCTGCTGCCGCTGGCCTGGGTCACCCTGTTCGCATTCGCATTGCCATTCGCCAACGATATTCCGACGAGCCAATGGCACGCCCATGAGATGATCTTCGGTACCTATGGTGCGGCGCTCGCGGGGTTTCTCACATCGGCGGTGCCGGAATGGACCGACACTCCGCCGCGTCGGGGATGGGCGCTTCTCGCGCTCTTCTTTCTGTGGCTGCCGGGACGGATCATCGGACTTGTCGGCCTCGATGCGCTGATCGCGGTCGCGACCGTCACCGATCTTGCCTTCTTCGGCCTGCTGTTTTGGTACGTTCTAAAAGCACTGATCGAGCGCGGCAGCACGCGGCATTCTTCTTTTGCGGTCTGGGTGGCTTTGCTCTGGTTCATCGAGTTGGCCATCCGTCTCGCGTGGTTCACAGGCGCCACGGACCTTTCCGCCCGGCTGCTGCATGCGGCGTTGATGATTTTCCTGATCTTCTTTTCGCTCGCCGTTGCCCGCATCAATGTAGTGGTCATCAATCTTGCGCTCGACCCGAGCGGGACGACCACGCCGTATCGTCCGCATCCCGGCCGTCAGAATCTCGCGGCCGGTCTGGTCACGCTCTATACCGTGGTGGCGCTGGCGGCGCCGGCCTCGGCCGTGCCGGCTTATCTGGCGCTCGCCGCCGGTGCAGCCTTTTTTGACCGTCTGACGGAATGGTTCATCGGACGCGCCGTGTTCCGTACGCATGTGCTAGCGCTGGCCGGCGCCAATCTGTTCGCCGGTCTGGGATTCCTGCTGATCGGCCTGTCCGGGCTTGGCGCTCCGCTCTCGCCGACGATCGGGGCTGCACATGTTGTCGGTCGCCAGTCTTGGTCTTGCGGTGCTGAGCGTGTTTATCATCGCAGGATTGCGCCACACCGGACGACCGCTCGATCTGCCATGGCAGGCGCATGCGGCGGTGATCCTGATGACCGGGGCCGGCCTCGTCAGGGTGCTGCCGGAAATCGGCGTCGGCTCCTTTCTTTTCGGCTCGCACTACATCCTGAGCGCCTCGCTCTGGTCGTCCGCCTTTGCGCTGTGGCTGATCGGCTTTCTGCCGCTGTTTCGGCATCCGCTCAAAACAGCGGATCATTGTTAGCAAGTGCCATCTTGAGCTTCGCTAGCGAAACTACGGGTGGCGTGGACCGTCCATTCGGTCTGTCGAACGGCCGGTTCGTATCGGTGGCGATCCGGTCATGTCGGTTCGACCGCTATTTCCCGAACGGCTTCGATGAATTTCTGCAGCAGACGCAATCTGTGTTCTGTCTGGCGATAGACCAATCCCGCCGGCGTCTCCCACAAGGTTCCCCTGATATTCAGTGCGGCCAGGCGATAGCGGCTGGCAACGCGGAGGATGACTTCCGGAAAATGGGCCAGAAACTCGCCGCCTGCCAACATCTCAAGCATCCCGGAAAGGGATGAGAACTCGACGGCAATTGTCGGAGGCGGGCATTCATGGGCAGCAAAATAAGACCAGATCCGCCCGGTGCCCACATGATCCTTCGCGACGGTGACCCAAGGATAGGACGCGAGTTCGGCAGGCTCCGCAATCGCCTTTCCGGCCAACGGATGGGATTCCGCGGCCACAATCGAATGACGAAGATTGACCACCGGCTCTTTGATAACGCCAGCCCGGTTGGGAAACTCGAGTGATGTGCAAACGATGTCGAATTCGCCTGCCTCCAGGGCGGGTATCAGCGTGCTGATGACCCCGCTCTGGACCGTGATGCGCGTCTCCGGCCAATCGACGAGAAATTTCTGAATGATCGGGGGCAGAAAACAGGAGTACCAGACCGGTCCGGCGCCGATACGGATCACGCCCTCGCTGCCGCCGCGTGCCGCCGCGATCTCGGCGATCGCGTGCCGGTACTCGATATCCATCAGCCGCACATGCCGGGCCAGCATATCGGCGTACCGGTTCGGCACGACACCGCCCGGGCGGCGTTCAAATAGGGGCACCCCCAGTTCCGCCTCGAGCTTCTGGATGCTCTTGGTCAGAGCCGGCTGGCTGATGCGAAGCTGCTCCGCTGCGGCGCTGATCCCATGGTTCTCGTAGACGGCAAGGAAGTGTTTGAGCGGGCGGGCATGCATGTCGGCAATCCCTGGAAAGCTGCTTTGGCATCTACTCTAGGAAATCATCAAAACCACAATTTCTGGGGAGTTTCCATATCCTGAAGTTATGGCTTTGGCACCCGATTGAATTGGTATTCCCACTCCCAACGCTGTTGGAATGGTCTCAATAGCCCAGCCCTTCAGGGCAAAGAACAATCCGACTTACGGGGGGAGAAGTAAGATGCCCGCCATTGGCGACCCGGCCACCGGTCTGCAATTCCACGAGCTAAGCCACGAATGGGGTCACGGCGTACCCATGATGCCGGGGCATGAGGATGTCGTGCTGAAGCGCGGCGCCAAGCATGCCGACCACGGGGTGATGTCGCACCGCATCCGCATGGTGATGCATTCGGGCACGCATCTCAACGCCCCGATCCACCTTGTTCAGCACGGCGCTGGCGTCGGCGGCATTGCGCTGGAGCGCTGCTTCGGCAACGGCGTCATTCTCGATATCCCGAAGGGCAAGTGGGAGACGGTCACCGCCGCCGATCTGGAAGCTACGAAGCCCAAGGTGCAGGCGGGCGATATCGTCGTTATCCATACCGGCTGGCATCGTCGTTATTCGGACAGCCTCGAATATTTCGGCGACTCGCCCGGCCTGTCGAAGGACGCCGCCGAGTGGCTGATCACGCGCCAGGTGAAGCTTGTCGCCGTCGATACGCCCCAGGTCGATCATCCGCTCGCCACCTCGCTCGGCGCCCATCGCGGCGGTCCGCTGATGAAACGACTGGTCGCGACCTATGCGCGCGAAACCGGCCGCGACGCCGCAGCGGATTATCCGGAATGGATGCCGGCCCATCACGCGTTGTTGGCGGCGGGGATACCGACCATCGAGAATGTCGGCGGCGATGTCGCGGAACTCGCGGGAAGCCGGGCAACCTTCCAGTGCTATCCTTGGCGCTGGCTCGAAGGCGACGCCTGCGTCGTCCGGTTTGTGGCCATGACCGATCCGACCGGGAAATGCCGTGTCGACGCCGGCAAGGCGGCGTGAAGAAGAGCGGGTCATGACAAGCACAAACGGATTGAAATTCTACGATCTCACGAACCGCTGGTATCACGGCATGCCGGAATGGCCGTCGGCACCCGGCATCAACACGGCGGTCAGGAAGTTTCACGCCCTGAACGGCGTTTACGAGATCGAAGTCGATATCACCATGCACCGGGGCACCCACATGGATGCGCCGATCCATGTGACCGAGAACACGCCCACCATCACCGGGTATCCGATCTGGCGCTTTTTCGGCACCGGCGTCGCCGTGTCGATCCCCAAGGGCAAGTGGGACGTCATCACCGCGAAAGATCTCGAAAACGCGACGCCGAAGATCCGCGAAGGCGACATCGTGATGATCAATACCGGCATGCACAAGAAGCTCGCCGACAGCGATGAATATTACGCCTATTCACCCGGCCTCTATAAAGAAGCCGCGGAATGGCTGGTGGAGAAGAAGGTGAAGCTCGTCGGCGTCGACGTGCAGGCGCTCGACCATCCGCTGGCCACCAAGCTGGTCGATCACGGTCCCGGTCCGACCCATCCGCATCTCGTCAAGGAATATCGCGACGCGACCGGCCGCGACGTGATGGCCGATTTTCCCTATTGGGAAATCTCTCACAAAATCCTGATGGTCAAGGGCGGCATCCCGGGCATCGAGAATATCGCCGGCGACCTCGACAAGGTGACCGGCAAGCGTTGCACCTTCATGGCCTTCCCCTGGCGCTGGCCGCAAGGGGACGGCAGCGGCGTGCGCGTGATCGCCATCGTCGATCCCGATCAGACTTTCCGTTTCGAAACCGGCCGCAAGGGATAATTCGGTGACCATCTCCGCTCCGCTCCGCGACCCTCTCTCGCTGTTCAAGGTGAAAGACAAGGTCGCCCTGATCACCGGCGCTTCAGGCGCCTTCGGACGCGCCTGCGCTCTTGCCCTCGGAGCGTCGGGGGCGAAGCTGGTGCTGGTATCCGGATCGACGGAAGAGCTGAAGGACGTGGCGCAGGAAGCGCAGCAGCTTGGCGCCGATGTCGTGACCCTCGTGCGCCGCCCGGATTCGCTGGAAGATGCGCAGGCCATGGTCGAGGCGGCGCTGAGCGCTTTTGGCCGCATCGACCTTCTGGTGATCGCGTCCGGCGTCAACAAGCCCAACCAGATCCAGAACCAGACTTACGAAGAATGGCAGTCGGTGATGGATGGCAATGTGCGCGGCGCGTGGCTGATGGCCAAGGCGGTGGGCACGTATTGGATCGACAAGAAAATCAAAGGCAAGATGCTGCTGATGTCGTCGGTGCGCGGGCGTCACGGCAATATTTCAGGTTATACCGGCTATTGCACGTCGAAGGGCGCGACCGACGCGCTGACGCGGGTACTGGCCACCGAATGGGGAAAATACGGCATCACCGTCAATGCCATCGCGCCGACGGTCTTCCGCTCCAAGCTGACGGCATGGATGTGGGGCGACGATGAGGTCGGGCAGGCGACGCGCAACCGCTCGCTGTCGCGCATTCCCCTCGGTCGGCTCGGCGAGGCGGAGGACCTGGTCGGCATGGCCCTGTATCTGCTGTCTCCGGCATCCGATTTCTGTACCGGCCAGATCATGTATGTCGACGGCGGCTACACCGCCGGCTGATGATCATGAGCGAGGCCCGCATCGCCGTAATCGGCGCCGGCCTGATGGGGCACGGCATCGCCTGGCGTCTCGCCGCGGCCGGCCATCAGGTCCGGGTCCAGGACCCGAACGCGGCGGCGCTCGAAGGCCTGAAGGCACGCCTCGATGAAATAAGTGCTCTGCTTGGCGCCGATGGCAACGTGGCTGCGCGCATCACCGGCGGCAGCGAACTCGCATGGGCAGTCTCGCAGGCCGATTTCGTAATCGAAGCGGCACCGGAACGGCTCGAGCTGAAGCAGTCCCTGTTCGAAGAACTCGAGAAGCTCGCCCCCAAAAGCGCGGTGTTGTGCACCAATACTTCGGCGCTGCCGGTCTCTGCCATTGCTCAGCAAGTCAAGGACAAGAAGCGGGTCATCGGCACGCATTTCTGGAATCCGCCGCATCTCGTGCCGCTGGTCGAAGTCGTGTTGATGGGCGAGGACAACCGGCCGGCGGCGCAAAATGCGGCGACGCTGTTGAATGATGCCGGCTGGCATCCGGTTCTGGTCTGCCGCGATATTCCGGGCTTCATCGGCAACCGCTTGCAGCATGCCCTCAAGCGCGAGGCGATCGCGCTCATTGCGGCCGGCGTCTGCGACGCGAAAACTGTCGATGACGTGGTGAAGCTCGGCTTTGGTGCTCGGCTCGCCGTTCTTGGTCCCCTTGAGCAGTCCGATCTTGTCGGTCTCGACCTGACCAAGGCGATCCACGACGTGCTGATGCCCGATCTCGATACGACGCCTCACAGCCATCCGCTTCTCGACGAGCTGGTGGCTCGGGGAGAACTCGGCATGAAATCCGGCAAAGGCTTTCGCAGCTGGAGCGAGGAGGAAGCGGCGTGCGGTGCGTGAACGCTTGCGCGACTTCCTGATCAGGACGGCGAGGCGAGCGGTGAAGGAGCGAGGCCGGGAAAAATGTCCGTGAGAGCGAAATGTCCGGGAAAATAATGATTGCCTGCGCCCTTACCGGCGCCGCAGACACCACAAAGAAGAATCCGGCGGTGCCAGTCACGCCGGAACAGATCGCACGTTCGGGGATCGAAGCGGCCAAGGCCGGTGCCGCAATCGTCCATATCCATGTCCGCGATCCACAAACCGGCAGGCCGAGCATGGATCTGGCGCTCTACCGTGAGGTCGTAGATCGCATCCGGTCGAGCGGGGTCGACGTCGTCATCAATCTGACAACCGGCGCCGGCGCGCGTTTCGTTCCCGATCCGTCGAATCCGCAGGATTGGCGACGCCTCCTCGACCCTGACCACGCCGCGCGAGCGCGTCCGCCATGTGATCGAACTGAAACCGGAGATCTGCAGCCTCGACCTCGGCAGCATGAATATGGGGAGTTTCGTCTTCGTCAATACCGTGCCGCATGTGGAGGAAATGGCGGTGGCGATCCGGGATGCAGGGGTTCTGCCCGAACTCGAGGTGTTTGATCCCAGTCATATCGTCCTGGCCCGCCAGCTCATAACCTCCGGCCATGTGAAGGTCCCGGCGCTGGTCCAGATATGCCTCGGCATAACCGGCGGTGCGCCGGCAACAAGCGAAACGATGATCTATATGCGCAATCTTCTGCCGGCCGGCTGCACATGGTTCACCTTCGGCGTCGGCCTGCATCAGTTCCCCATGGTCGCGCAGGCGCTGCTGCTTGGCGGTCATGTGCGGGTAGGCTTGGAAGACAATCTCTATCTGGAGCGCGGCCGTCTCGCTCCGAGCAATGCCGCCCTTGTCGAGAAGGCGGCCCGGATCATTACGACGCTGGGCCGCGACGTAGCGACGGCGGCGGAAGCGCGCGAAATGCTGGGCCTGCGCGGCCAAGATACAACACAAGCGACATTCGATAATGTAAGGAGCAATCTGGCCTCGGCCTCGTGCGGGCTTTGGCCAGAAAGAGAACCCAACCGGGTCCATCGAGGGAGGAGACAGTATGACGAGACTACACACATGGATGCTTGCGGGGCTCGCCACGTTGCTGCCGCTGCAGGCGCTGGCGCAACCGGTCACTTTGAAGCTGTCCTTCTTCGGCCCGGACACCGAGGTCAATTATGTCAAGGCGATCAAGCCGTGGGTCGACGCGGTCAATGCCGATCCGAGCGGCGCGGTGAAGATCGAAGCCTATCCCAATGGCGCGCTCGGCAAGGCTCTGCCGGCGCAGCCGCAGATGGTCCTCGATGGCGTTGCCGACATTGCCTTCGTGAATCCCGCGCTGGTGCCGGGCCGCTTCCCGGACGACCAGGTGTTCGAGCTGCCGGGCCTCGTCCAGAATATGAAGGAAGGCGTACAGCTGTTTCAGGCGCTGCTGAAGTCGGACAGTCTGCGCGGCTATTCCGACTATTTCGTCGTCGGCTCTCTCATGAACGCAAACGCGCACGTGTTTTCGCGCAAACCGATCAAGTCGGTCAACGACCTGAAGGGTCTGAAGGTGCGCATCAGCGGCGCGGTCATCGGACAGACGGTGAAAGAACTCGGCGTGGTGCCGGTGCTGATGCCGCCGAACGAGGTCGTGGAAGCGATGGGCCGCGGCACGATCGACGCCACGACGACCGTGCCGGCCGCCGTTGTCGATTTCGGCATCGACCGCGTGACCAGCAGCGATTATCTGATCCAGCTCGGCACCAATCCCTTCGCTATCCTGATGAACCGCAAGAAGTTCGAGTCGATGCCGAAGGCCGCGCAGGACGTGATCGTCAAATATTCGCCCGGCTTCATCAACGATATCTATGTCAAGAATCTCAGCGCCTTCAATGACAGCGTGATCGAGCAGTTTCGCGCCGACAAGAAGCGCACGGTGGTAACGCCGTCCGAAGCCGATCTGAAGGCCATCAAGGCGGCCTCCGAGAAGGTGACGGCCGAGTGGGCCGCCAAGAGCCCGGGCAACGCGCAGCTGCTCGTGAAAGCCCGCGAAATCCTCGCGCAGATCAGGTCCAAGTAGGTTCAGGACCGAGCGAGCGTGAGCGCCATTGAGAAAACGATCACCGCAACGGCGAACGCGATCGCCGTTGCGGGACTTTTCGTTCTTCTCGTGCTCGCCGTTTTCACGCTGTTCGACGGCTTGTTGCGCGCCTTTGCCAATCATCCGCTCGATCTCGTGCGCGAGGTCGGCGATCTGGTGGCGGCGATCTGCGGCGCCTGCTGTCTGCCGATTGCATTGCTGCATCGAAACAACATCACGCTTCGAATCTTCGACAAGATGCTGCCGTCGCTGGGCGTGCGGATCGTCGACATTTTTGCCGCGCTGCTGGTCGAGATCGTCATGATCGCGATGGCATATGAATTCTATCTGCATGGCGTCAAGACGATGAATGCCGGCGACGTGACCTGGCTACTCAACGTGCCGAAGGCGCCATTCTGGTTCGCGGTCGATGCCATCCTCTGGGTGGGGGTGCTGGTGCAGACCTTCGTCCTGATCCAGGATCTCACGGGCCGCCGTCCCGGCCAGTCGTCGGAATTCTCGCTATGACTTCGACCGCAATCGGCGTGACCGGGATTGCCGCGCTGTTCGCGCTGGTGCTGCTGCACGTGCCGCTGGCCTTCGCGATGATCGCGGTCGGCATTGTGGCCTTCGCGTTGCAGACCGACTGGGGCCCGGCGCTGACCTTTCTTGCGACCGAACCTTCGCAGGTGCTGGGCAGCATGGATCTCGCGGCGGTGCCGCTGTTCCTGATGATGGGCGCATTTGTCAACGTGTCCGGCTTCTCCAAGGATCTCTACGCAGCCGCTGCCGCCTTGCTCGGCCACCGCCGCGGTGGTCTTGCCTATGCCACGATCGGCGGCAGCGCGGCTTTCGGCGCGATCTGCGGGTCTTCGCCGGCGACCGTCGCCACCTTCACGCGCGTCGCATTGCCGGAAATGCTGAAGCGCAACTATTCATCGAGCTTCTCCGGTGCCACGATCGCTGCCGGCGGCGCGCTGAAGGCGCTGATTCCGCCTTCGCTCAGCATGATCCTGTATTGCGTGGTGGCTCGCACCTATATCTTCGATCTCTTCATCGCCGCGGTCATTCCCGCCCTGATCACCATCGCCGCGAACATCATCGCGATCATGCTGATCGTGCGCTGGAACTACGGCATCGCGCCCACGTCCGAGCGTGTTTCCCGGCAGGAAAAGCTCGCTGCGGTCTGGCGTGCCGCGCCTGCGGTTTTGCTGATCGCCATCATCTTTGCCGGGCTCTATAGCGGCATCTTCACGGTCAACGAGGCGGCGTCTGTTGCAGCCGTCGTGTCGTTCGTATTCGCCTTGATGCGCGGTACCGTCACGCCCGGCAACCTTGTCACCAGCTTGCGCGACACCGCATTGGTCGCCGGCATGATCTATTTCGTGCTGATCGGCTCGTCGGTCTTCACCTATTTCATCAGCCTTGCGAAGATTCCCGAGCAGCTGATCGCCTTTCTGAGCAGCGTCGATCTGCCGCCCATTGGTGTCATCGTGCTGATGCTCGCCGCCTATCTGGTGCTCGGCGCAGTATTGGACGAACTCGCGGCGATGATCGTGACCCTGCCGTTCGCGCTGCCGATTATCGTGCATTTTGGCTACGACCCGATCTGGTGGGGCGTCATCAACGTCATCATCGTCGAACTGGGTCTCGTGATCCCTCCGATCGGTCTCGTCATCCTGATCATTCACGCGATGCGGCCGGATATACCGTTACAAAAGCTCTACAGGAGCATCATGCCGTTCGTGATCGCCGATCTCGCAGTGCTCGCATTGCTGACGGCATTTCCGTCACTGGCGCTCTGGTTGCCGACAATGTTGCGCGGTTGACCGAAGGTCAGGATGGTTATGAGTTGTTCCTTGCTCGCCTCTGGTCACGCTTGCGCGCCGGCTGCTCTTGACGGCGGTCCATATCGCCAGACGAGCTTGGAACTCCCGTAGGGGAATGCTCAGAGCGTCGTCCCGACTACAAATGAAAATCGCTTTGTGTGAGGAGTACTCTGCCGGCAAGAGCAATTTCAATCTCTGCCGTTGCGATATCGCCGTCCGTGTCGGCCCGTATATAAGTCTGACAGGAGTGCGGGTCATAGTACCAGGTCACACTGTTTGCGACCACGTCATGCGTTTGTCCGACGACGAAATTGAAGGCCTGATCGTCGATCCGGCTTGAATTTGCGTCAATCTGCTGAAAGATCGATTCTGTCACACCGCGATTCAAAGTCCAAAATGGTGTCGGGCTGGCATGGCGGGGAATCGATCTCAGACAGGAAAACGAAACTATCGTGTCCCTTGCCGCCGCTGAGAAAGTCAGCTCCAAATCCACCAATGATCGTGTCGTCGCCTTTGCCACCGCAAATGGTATCTTTTCCGAAGCCGCCGTAAATGATGTCGGCGCCACGATTGCCGTTGATCCTGTCGTTGCCGGAGCCTGCGTAGATCAGGTCGTCCTGATCTGTGCCGTCGACACAATCATTGCCGGCCCCAGCATAGATTGTCCGACCGGGGTCGCATTCGCTGTCGTGTAAATGGATAGTGTCGGCCTCCGGAGTTCCGTGCACCGTTCCGTCGGGATCGACGACAATGCAGTGGCCCGTGGCCAAATTGTCGAAATCATTGGGGTCCGACGTGATGATCGCAACCGCAAATCCGGCCGAGTCGGGGCTGGTATTGTTCGCCTTGTCGGTTGCCGTCGCTGTGAAAGTGTAGCTGTCGTCCGCCAGCGTCTCCGAGGTGAAGGTGAAGATGCCGGCTTTGGAGGTCTCGGTCGCCAACCCGGCAAACACACCATCGCGATAGACGCGCACCGTCGAGCCCGCCTCCGCCGCGATCGTCAGCGTCGGCGTGGCGTCGTCCGTCAGATTGTCCTCAGGGCAATAACAATTGTGAGCCAATGCGATGATCTCCGGCGCCAGAGGCGCGGTGCCGTCGATCTCGATCTCGAACTTGCACGAGAGGGGGCTGGTGTTGTTTGCCGCATCGGTTGCTGTGGCGGTGAAGCCGTAGCAGCCGTCCGCCAGCGCTTCCGAGGTAAAGGTGAATATGCCGGGCGTGGCGGTTTCGGTCGCTGTTCCGACCAACGCCCCGTCGCGATAGACGTGCACAGTCGAGCCGGCCTCTGCATTGATTGTCAGCGTCGGCGTCGTGTCGACTGTCAGATTGTCTGCAGGGCTGTCGGAATTGTCGGCAAACGCGGTGATCACCGGCGCAGATGGTGGCTCGGAGTCGATGACGACAATGTACGCTGCCGAGACCGGGCCGGTGTCGGTGACGGAAGCGGTCGCGAACGCTGCAAAGGCCATGCGAGCTGCGGCTGCGGCGCGGCAGCGACGCCAGCGGCAGCGGTAAAAGCATGTTCGCCGTCGGACAGCGTCCCGGTCTCGAAGCTCCAGGTGCCGCTTCCGTCGGCGGTCGTGGAACCGAGTATCTCACCGCCGTCGTAGAGGGTAACAATGGTGCCCGGATCGGCGGTGCCGCTGAGCACCAGGCTCTGTTGGTTTGTGATGCGATCGCCGTCGATACCGCTGTCGAACGTAAACGCGGTGATCGCCGGCGGAGAAACCTGAGGGGCAGGCGGGTCTGGAGGCAGTCCGGGAAATGTCGGTTTTTCCTCCACAAAGAGCGCAAAAGCAGGTTCGATGCGCTCGGGGATTGGATCCAGTGGCTGGAAGTTGATGGGAATCGCGGGAGGTTGGGCACCCGGCGCCAACTCAAAGTCGAGCGGTGAGCCTGATCCGCCAGGTCCCTGAAACCCCCGCGAATAGGTGCCGAGCACGGCTTGCTGCGCAAGCTGCAATTCCTCCATTCGCGCGGAGGAATTCGCGCTCCGTGCGACGGAACCATCCTGGTCGACCGAATATGTGAACGCGGGATCATCGACCTGGATCACCGTTCCCGATCGGGTCACGATCTCGAACGTGCCGAAGTCTGAATCCTTGAGCGCTATCGTGTCGTCATCCGTGGACAAGGCGTGCGCGTCCTGGGCATCTCGCAGAACGGAGAAGGCCAGCACCGCAAGCGACAGAGCGCCGATGCCGGTACCTCGTGCGCGCCCTCGAATGCTTGCGACCGGTGTATCGATCCTGAGACCTCCGGTTCTTGCGAGCCGGCCGGCGCTGAAAGCGAACGCTCCGCGATCGAGAGAGAACACCGTCAAATTCGCGATCCCATCGGGATCGCAAACGAATTCGTCCAACACCAGTCGAGCGTCGGACGAAAGAGTGAAGACGGTGCCGTCGTTGAAAGCCAGGCGGACCGAGCTATCCGCCCCGGTCTCGATGACGTCGCCCTGATAAAGATATTCGCCGACACAGCCTTGGCAAACAAAAACACCGAGCCGGGCGATGCTGGTCGATCCAATCGCCGACTGAATTGTTCCGACCGCTTTGCGAGGCACGCTCGCGAACTCAACACTCGAGCAACGCATGGTCAGGACTCGAGCTACACAATCAGGTCAATAGCCCAATTTGCAAATCACTTATTAGCACAATGAGCCGCTGCTAGACAGACTGTGTTCGAGAGCTTTTCGGACGCAAATGGATATACCTCTTTTGGGGGTGCCCATACGCGACCACCGGAACATCCGTCAGATCAGGAGCACACGGTCCAAACGCAGATTTTGCGGGAGCGATAATCTGCTTTGCGATCTAGGAATTGCAGCACGGTGCTACCACGACCATTGAACCAACTGCGCTGCAATGCTATTTTGTGATCGAAGGCCGCAGGCTTGGAGGCTCAGATGCGAGCGCAAGCAATTGCCTTCTGTTTCAGCCTTGTATTGTCTGCGAGCGTCGCTCTACCGAGTTCGGCGCCGGGACAGGCTGGCCCTGAGGCAAAGCCCATCGGAAAGGTTGCGATCGTAACCGGTTCGGTCACGATCGAACATACCGCAGCCGTGGCGCTTCTCGCGAAGCTTACGCCGTCTCCGGGCAATGTAAGGTCCGGCGACGCCGTATACATCGGTGATGTGATCCAGACCGGGTCCGATGGCAAGGCCGGCATAACCTTCGCCGACGGTACCGCGTTCAATATATCCAGCAACGCGCGCATGGTCCTGGACGAGTTTGTGTATGACCCGAACGGAAAATCGAATGCGACCGTCTTCAGTCTGTCGAAGGGGACGTTCACGTTGATTGCCGGCCAGGTGGCGAAGACCGGCACGATGAAGATCGAAACGCCGGTAGCGACCATGGGGATCAGAGGGACCACGCCACACGTCGAAATCGCGGACGATGGAAGAGTGTCGTTTGCGACTCTCATTGAAGAGGGCAAGGAAAAGGTCGTGAAGAAGCGTCAAGGCGCGGCGCCTGGCAAGCAGCGTCGAGCCGAAAACCAGGCCGATCAATTCAAGGATCTCGACAAGAACATCGATATCAGGCTCAAAATCTGCAAGGGATGTTAGGTCACGTATTTCGCTAAGCCCAACTCAAAAGCAATAGTCGCCCCGCACAAGCCGCATCGCTCGCCGGGGCGGTACTGTTGCTGTTGCTCGCGACGCCGGCTGCCGCACAGAGCGCCAGGCTAAAGAACATCCAACTCTGCAACGGTGCTGGACCGGACCTCATCTGAGCCTCAGATCAAAGGTTGCACGGCCCTGATCGCGTCCGGCAACGAGACGGCCCGAATCCTGGCGGTCGCCTACAACAACCGTGGCAACGCCTATGTCGGGAGGGGCGACTTCGACCGCGCAATTCAGGACTACGACCAGGCGCTCAAGGTCGATACCAATTATGCAAAGGCGTTCAACAATCGTGGTGTGGCTTACGGGAAAGACCGGTCAGCACGATCTCGCAATACGCGACCTCGATGAGGCTATAAGGCTCGATCCGAACTACGCCAACGCGTTCGCCAACCGGGCGGAAAGCCACCTGAACAAGGGTGAGCACGATCGCGCTATCCAGGATTACGGCGAGGCAATCCGACTTCAGCCCACGTCGGCGGTCTGGAATGGACGCTGTCGGGCGCGCGCCGCCAAGGGCGAGCTGGAGACTGCACTGGCCGATTGCAGCGAGGCGCTCCGGCTGGACGCGAACTCCGCCGCCGCATTCGATTTGCGCGGACTTGTCTATCTGAGAATGGGCCAATGGGATTTGGCCATTTCCAATTACAATTCTGCTTTGGGCATAAATCCAGGCTCTGGCGAGTTCGCTCTATGGTCGCGGATTGGCCCAAGCCCGAACGGGACTGGTAGATCAGGGCGAGGCCGATATTGCTGCGGCAAGAGCAGTCGCGCCAAATATCTCGGACGAATTCTGCGCGATATGGACTGAAGTGAAGCTCGGCCGGAACATTTGTCGCTCCGATCGCGGAGACCGTTGTCTCGCCGGCGACCAGCGAAACGCGCATCTGTGCGTGCTTGCAGCCCGGGGTGTGCATTCATGGGTGCGGATTCAGCGCAACGGCATACCGGCCGGCAGTCACCAGGTAACAAGCGAGTGAGTTGGGTGCTTTCACGACTTTGCGCTTGGAACGCAACCGGCAGCCGTCGATTAAAGCCTTATCTGGCAATGGAGGGGTCCATGACCGAGCTTTCGATTTTGGGACCGGCTGACCCTTTGGGTCACATCGTTCTTCTGGAGAACCACCGGGATGACGGCCCCGTGGCTGATCTCCGCGAAAGCCTGTCGGACGGCGTGGCTTACGTTCACGAGCCCGTGCATCTGAGAAGTGCGAGGTCGATAGTCCTGTCTACTCGGACACATATCCCGACCGGCTTCGGCGGCTGATCGCTGCAGCATTCGAAAAATCGTTCGACGGCAGAATATCGGACGGAACGAAGAATGCTCGACGAAATTCGAGGCGCCTACGCTGGCCGGCGATACGCGGTCACAGGCGCACGTGACTTTCGAAATAATGTTGCCATAGCGCCATTACTTCATCGCTTGCGCGAAACGGCTGCTGCAGATTGCTTCCATACCAGTCGATCGGCGCGTCGCTTCGGTCCGCGGCCGCATCGGCGACGCCCGCGACGGACGTACCATAAAGCGCGATGATCAAAAGCGACCGCGTTCCGGCATCCCAGTTCGAACGCCTTGTGCTGGCTTGCGCTCAGATGCAGCGTCTCGTCGCCGATCGAGCTCAACCTCTGCTCGGTAATCTCGGACCACGCCTCCAATTGGACGGCACCAAGTGTCTGGCTGTCGGAAATATTGACCGCTCGTCGTGCCGCGAGCGTGATCAGCATCATCATGAAGCCGACAATGTAGGGATCCATCCACGCTCGCTCTGGAATTCCATCCAGACGGTGGCGGCTTTTGGTTACCAGGGGCGCGATGGCGGCGACCGCGGCCTTGCGCCCGCGACGGGCATTCCAGAGCCCTCGTATCAACGGCCACATATCCGGGACCCTCGTGTCCCTCTTTGGCCTCGGCGTTGCCCGATGTCCGAGCGCCACCTGCGACAAGTACCGACAAACCGCAGCAACAACCCTTGTTTTCAGGCCGGTTCTGCTAGAGCATGATCATACACGATCTTGCCGCTAATGCCGAATGACATGCGGTCGCCGAAAGCTCGCTGGCCGTCCAAGACCGCGGAGGCTCAAATGCCCGCCACACTCCCGCCGAAGCCCGATTTCGAAAGCATTGAGGCCGTCGCTCCCAAATCGGCGGATCGGCGCACGTCGATCCTGGCCCTGATCGGCAATCTCGTGTTCAGCTGGGCAAACAACGAGAGTCTTTTCATCTATCTGCTCATGATCCTGCTCAAGACCGATCAGACGTCTGCCGCCATCGTATTTGCCACGCTCAATACAACGCGGGCGCGGCTCGACCTGATTCAACGCCTGGCCAAAGTGCAGATCAAAGACCGCACAATCGCCAAGCAGCTCAGCGGACTGATCGACCGATTCAATAAATACACGCGCATACGCAACGAGTTCAATCACTGCATGTACAATGTCAGCGATCGTGGCGAGATCACTCACACGCATTCAATTCGGATTGTCGAAACGCCGAAGCAATTGCGGTTGGGCGACGTCAGGCCGATGGATGAAGCGCGCATCAAGGAAATGACGGAAGTCGATTCAAGGGCTAAAGCAACTCAATCGCGACATCTGGAATCTTTTGCCGCGATTGGAGCAGCATCTTGGCAACGACCGCGCGCCCGGTGGCACACCTCGTCGATCGATCGAAAGATCGAAAGGGCGAGAAAGCCAACAACAAGAAATAAATCCCAGCTTGTGCCAGACGCGCTGGCTCAGCTCGCCCACGACTGCGACTTCAAAATCGTGACGCGGTCCATCACAAGGTCGTGCTTAGGACATATTTGCCACAATTTTTCCGCGAAATTATGCGATTTGCATGGTCGACAAATTCTGAGGGCGAGTTTCAAGGGACGAAAAAAGAGACTTAGGTATCTGTAACTCAGGTCGGTCCCTTCCAGGAAGACTGCCGTGAGATGTGTTGCGTTCAGTAGCGTGTGCAGGTGCGAGAAGGATCACCGCAACGGTGGTCGCGCGCGGCGCTTGTTTTCTTTGTTTGCACTTCCCGTCTACACAAAAGGCCGGTTTCGCCGGCCCGTGTTCAACAGCAAAATTTGGTCCGTCATGCTGCCATGCAGCAGCCGTCGTCCGCGGCGGCGCAGCGCGGTCACGCTCGAGTGCATGTCAGCGACGAGCTATGTCGCTTGCAGGCGTCATAATACAGTAACCATCCAACTCCACCGTACTTGGAACTCTGGGGATGTTTGAAATGGCTATTTTCGCGAAGCAGGAAAGCATGCCACCCGACAAAAGATCGGCAGACAGGGAGGTTATTTATGGTGCCGCGTACAGGGCCGACGCCCGGGCCAGACGCTTCGCGAACTGACATTGAGTCGTCGCACGAAGCGCCCACCGTTCCGACCAGGTCCAGGCGGATCAATGGCGAAGCGTTCCTTGCCGACGCTCAGACGGCTGCGATTGTCGTCATCGATCATCGACTGCTTATTCGCGACTGCCTCGTCAAATGCCTGCGGGAAATTGATCCTGGCTACACTGTTCGCGCATTTGCCAGCGTAACCGAATGGCTGGAAACTGCGGGCCAATACGTTCCCATCCTCATCCTGTTCAGCCTCCAGCCCCAGAATTCCGACGATTCTGAAATTCAGCAGAATCTGTCGCTCCTCAATCAAAACAAGGCCGGCGCGCCGGTCGTCATCATCTCCGATTCCGAAGACACGAGCAGCGTCGTGTCGATCCTGAAGAGCGGCGTCCGCGGCTATATTCCTACCAGTGTCACGCTCAATGTCGCACTCGAGGCCATGCGTCTCGTGGGAGCCGGTGGGACATTTGCCCCGACCAGCATTCTGCTGCATGCCAGCGAGCCAAGCGTAGCGCCGACAGCGCATTATAATGTGTGTAAGAAGGCTGCCTTTACCGCTCGTCAACTTGCCGTTCTGGTCGCCTTGCGCCGCGGAAAGGCTAACAAGCAGATCGCATATGAACTGAACATGCGGGAAGGAACGGTAAAAGTGCATGTGCGCCACATCATGAAGAAGCTTCGGGCGAAAAACAGAACCGAAGTCGCAATCATTGCGAATGATCTGCTTGCAGCACCAGACGATATGTCGTAACGCGATTCACTTCGGCGATGATCTCGCCTCGTCGATTTGAAACGGCTGTGTTTACTCCTCGCTTTGTCCTCGTCATTCGGCAACGCTCGAACGTCACCTTCAGATGCCGACGCCAGTTTGCGTTCCCGGCGCTTTCTGCGAGTTACGTGCTATTATGTGCGACTGGCTCCCAAAGGAAAGAGCCAGTCGCCCGATCCCGGGCTCAGAAGGTTGGGGGCTGTGGATAAGCCGGGATCAATTCTGCGAAGCCTCAATTTTCGCGGAAGGCGCGGGCCATGCTGTCGCGGATGGGTTTTGTCAGATACTCAAAGAACGTCCGCTCGCTCGTGGTGATATACACCTCCGCCGGCATGCCGGGCGTCGGCGTAAAGCCCGGGATGGCCGTAGCTTCGCGCGGGTCAAGCGCAATTCGGGCGAGATAGATGTCGCTCGGCGTCTGCTGCGCACCCTTCTTTTCATCAGGCACCGCATCAGCCGAAACATAGATCACCTGGCCGCCGACCGTCGGCGTCAGGCGCTGGTTGAGCGCCGTCAAACGGACCATCGCTTGCTGTCCGCGTTTGACGTGATCGATATCCTGAGGTCGAACCCGAACCTCAATGATCACCTCCGCCTGTACCGGAAGAATTTCCATGATGTTCTTTCCGGCTTCAATCACGCCTCCGGGCGTGTGGTACCGCAGCTTGATCACGACGCCCTTGACCGGTGCGACGATCTGGATGCGGTCGAGGACCCCTTTTGCCGTGCGAATGCGCTCGCGAACATCGTTGAATTCAGCGCGGGCATCGTGAAGCTGCTCGACTGCGGTCTTGACCGCAGCCTTTCTTGCCGCCGCAATCTGTTCCAGTCCCCGCGCCATGCGTTCCCTGGCGTCGCCCATTTCGCCCTGCAGGCGGCCCAATTCACCTTGCAGGTTGGCCTCGGCACGTTGCAGCGCGAGTAATTCCGGCTTGCGTACAAATCCGCTCTTTAGAAGAATGCTCTTCCCTTCAATTTCCTCGGCGAGCAGTCTAAGTTGTTCTTTCACACCGCTCATTTGCAGGCGAGCGCCCTCAACCCGCTCCTGAAGGGCGTTGATGCCCTCCTTGATGGTTGCTATCTCGCTGTTTAATGATTGGCGACGGGCATCGAACGTCAGTCTCTGACTATCGATAATGACCGCGACGTCGGGATCCTGCGCGGCTCCCAGGATGTCGGCCGGAAATATGAGTTCTGCGTTGTCCTGCATCTCCGCCTTGAGGCGCGAATCCATAGCCTGGAGGCGTACATAGCGCAGTTCGAGACGGCGCAATTCGGACTTTGGCGCCGTGTCATCCAGAGTGATCAAGAGCTGTTGCGGCTCAACCATGTCTCCTTCGCGAACCGCAATCTCGCGAATGACGCCGCCCTCGAGATGCTGGATGATCTTGTTCTGGCCGGTGGCCACGAAGATGCCGGATGCGACCACCGCTCCCGCGATCGGTGCAGTCCCGCCCCACACGCCGAAGCCCAGAACGGTTCCTGCGATAATGACGGTACCAAAAAGCGTATGCATGCGCGCAGATCGCGGAACGCTTGAGTACCATGGTTTTTCGCCAGCTGACCCGTATGACATCGCTGCACCTCTGTGCCGCTAAGAGTCCATGATCGGCCCATCGTCGATTGCGGGAGGCTTGCTACCATTCAGTGCCTTCCCGCCCGCAAGAAGAGGCAATACGTCCTCGCGGTTGCCAATGGTCTGCACCGCGCCATTGTTGATAATCATGATCTTGTCGACGCTGCGGAGCAGTGCCGGGCGCTGGGTAATGGTGACAACCGTGAGACTTCTTCGCTTGGCGCGGAGCAGGGCATCTGCCAGCGCGCGTTCACCCCGGGAGTCCAGATTTGAATTCGGTTCGTCGAGCACAATCAGGCGCGGATTGCCGTAAAAGGCGCGCGCCAGGCCAATCCTCTGCTTTTGACCGCCGGAAAGCGGACTGCCGTCAATAGCGATCTGCGTTTCATAGCCGTGCGTGAATTCGGAGATCATCTCGTGCACATCGGCCATTTCGGCGGCATCGAATATCGCGTCATCGGTGGCGTCTTCGCGCATGCGGGCAATGTTTGCCTTGATCGAAGCCGGGAATAGCTGGACGTCCTGCGGAAGATAGCCGACGTTTTCACCGAATTGACGCGGGTCCCAATTGCGCAGATCCATCATGTCGAGGCGAACATTTCCCGCCGTCGGGGAGATGGAGCCGACAAGCATCCGCGCAAGGGTCGATTTGCCGGTACCGGACGCGCCGATGATGGCAAGCGACTCTCCCGGTTCAAGCTGAAAGCTGATGCCATTCAAGATCACCTTCTTGTTCGGCGGTGGCACATAGAGGATTCGCTCGACACTGAGACGTCCCTCCGGCCGCGGCAGGCGCAGTCGCGACATATTCAACGGCGAGTTCTGCAACAGAGCCTTGACGCGCGCATAAGCGGTGCGAGCCTGGACGTAGCTTCGCCATCCTTCAATCGTGCCTTCGAGGGGAGCAAGCGACCGGCTGCCGACGATCGAGGCGGCGATAAGCATCCCACCCGTCAACTGATGGTCCAACGCAAGCACAGCGCCCCAGGCAAGCAGCATGATCTGAGTTGAGAGGCGTATGAACTTGGAGATACCGGTCATGAAGATGTTCCGGTCATGACCCTCGACCTGCGCCTTCAGTGATTCGACCGTTTCGCGACCCCAGAGTTGCACGCCCTCCGGAATCATTCCCATCGCGTTTATCACCTGAGCATTGCGCGCCATCGCCTCGGCTTGCAGATTGGCACGCGTTGCGTAGGCATTGGCTCGCGCAAAGGCGACTGCGGTGATTTTCTGATTGATCAGTGCAACCACGATTAGCGCCAGGCCCGATCCCGCCACGATATAGCCGAGCTGCGGATGGATCAGGAAAACGACCAGGAGATAGACGGGCGATACCGGCGCATCGAACATGGTCAGAATGACCGGCCCGGTGATGAATGTCCGCAATTGCTGCAGGTCGGCAACGGTCTGGAAGTCGCGATTGGATCCACCTTGCGCGGACTTCGCAGCTGCGCTGAGAACCGGTGCGCCGAGCTTGCTTTCCGCCTCGACCGCCACCCGCATCAGGATGAATCGCCGCATCATGTCGACCAGCACATGAGCAGCGAGCGCGCCCACCACGACCAGTGTCAGCATGATCAAGGTATCGGTGCTTCGGCTGGTGAGGACGCGATCCGACACATTGAACAGATAGATTGGGACGGAAAGAACGAGGAGGTTCACGGCGATGGAGAAAAGTCCGACGGTCACGAGGTTGCGTCGGCATGCCGCAAGGCCCTTGCGTAGAACTTCACGGAAATCCTTGTCTTCCGAACGTTTTTCGAGTGGCGCCGACCCATTTCCTCCGCCGCCCTTTCCACCACCACTACCGTTGGCCGCGCGTCGGTCGCCGACACTCGTGCTGCCTGGCCCCGAAGACGTTGCCTTTGACTGACGTGCGGCCTTCGGGAGTTCGGCCCTGGGGTCCCCGTTGACCTTGTCTTGGCTTTGATCCGGTGCCGCGGACGCCTGCGGGCGTTCTGCCTGTGGGGGTACTGATTCAGCTATCGTGGTCGCACCGACCGGAACTTCGGCTGCGCCGGCCGGGTCCAAAGCACGTTGCGGGCCGTCGCCCATTTTCGCTGTTTCGGTGCGAGGTTGAATTTGCGTCGCCGTGATGGAAGTGTGGAAGGCTGTTTGGCCGTTTCCGGCGAGCCGATGAAGCCGCTCATGTAACGATATAACCTTGCGGTCGTGCTTCTGTTCCTGCAAGTCGTCCGAAGTCGAGGAAACCCCTTCAATATCGTCATGCTCTGGTTGTGGAGCAGAGTCTTCGGACGCGGGTCCGAGACCATTCAACGAGCGATCATGCCCGTTTCGTTGATCTCCCTCCATCCAACGTCTCCTCGTTCGATTGCAATTTTAAAGTCGGTCGTCCGTTTGAACGGGCGCCGAGCTTCACCTGTTGTCGATTGTCAGGTCATGACGCTTGCTATCGTATCGTCGATCACGATCGGCGCCCGGATGTCCGTAACTTCCTCTTGCGGGCATTCCTCACCGGTGAAAGCGACGATTTCGGGCACCAGAGCGGACGGGTCGCCATACGTGATCTTGTCGTTGTTCTCGGAGACGAGATTGCCCTGGATCAGGATCGTATCCTGGTACACGTCGCCGGCGACGAATGTTGATGTGGCGCCGACGTCAACGATAATCGCTTCGTTGAGTGCCTGATTGCCGCCGGTCGAAATGGATTGGGTGAGGGGCCCGTCGCTCGCAGTCTCCGCGGAAGAGGTCGGCGCCAAGTATTGAATGGCAGTATCGAGATCGGAAATGATGTTATTCTGCCAGATCGCGTTAATGTCGTAATAGTCGCCGGTCACATAAAGAACGTTGAGGAGACCGGAGCCGTTTCCAGGAACGAACCAGCCGTAATTCGGATCAAGCGTCGTCTGTTCCGCCTCAATCGCGGTGACCACGCTCTGCAACGCTTCGGTAGGCTTCGCGAATACGTTTTCACCATATGTGATGATCGTGGCTTCGTTCCGAAGCTCGTTCCCGCCGGCTGCAACCGACTGTTCGGTTACCGCCGCCGCCTCTTCTGACGCCGCCACCTTCACGATATCGGGATCGAGAATGATATTATTCTGGAATATCCAATTGGCGCCGTGATAATTGCCGCCGATGATGATCAGGTCGTAATTCATCGTCCCGTCGACGACCTGGGTCAAATTGATCTGTTCGTTCTCACCGACATGCGCTTCGTAATGCGTATTGCTGGTCTCCTGAACGGCGATATCGTTGTCGCGCAGGAAGTTGTTCTGCACAATCAGATTGATGTCGTAGAAGGCGCCTTCGACAACGTCTACATTCCAGACGAATCCGGCGAACAGACCCTGCGGAAAGACCCCCGCATGCTGCTGAAACTCGCCGATATTTTCCGCGATGTTCCCGTCGCCACTCACGCCGCCCGAATGGCAAGGAAGAGATGTTGATGTCGTCATTGTCGATATATGAGTTGCTCTGAACGATCGCGTTGGTCTTGAAGTAATCGCCCAACACGATCATGGTGTTGGACCCCTCCTTCAGATCGGCAATCAATGCGGCGTTGGTTGCCTCATTGCCACCAAGCATGCCCCATTGGCCTTTCAACGCGGGATCGGGCACCGAAGCCGGCACTTCTTCAGGCGTCTCCGCCGGAGGCGGTTCAGTCAGTACGCCATTCACATAGCGGCCGGGTTCGACTGAATGCGGGCTCGGATCCCCATTCTCGGCAATTGCGGCATCTCTTGCGACCACAAAGTCGGCGAGAGTCGACGTCCCGGGTTGTGATAGCGCGAGGTCTTCAGGCACCACGTCTTCGGCGGCTGCCGTTAGACGTTCAAGAGCCGCGTCGACATCAAACTGATTCAGTGTCTCGACAATGTTGCCTGACGAGAAGCCGAGCTGGTCGTCGTCGAGCATATCATTGACTTGCTCGACCTGGAGCAGTAGTTGCTCGGCGCCGCTATGATAGGTCACGGAAATGTCCGGCGTTCCAATGCCCATGCTTCCAATGGGGCCGTCGAGGATTGAGGCGCTCTTTCGTGGCGCCATGGCGCGTGTTGGATCCGAATCGGTGTCCGTTTCCTCGAATTCAGGCAACCGCCGAGGAGCTCCGAACAGGAATGGCTTGAATTGGGAGCTCGAGAATTCAGTGGGGACAAACGCGATCCTGTCGGTATCGAATTCGTCCAGATCGTGCTTGGAGAGGAAATCCTTGAGTTGCTGTATATAATCGTCAGGGCGCATATGGACGCCGCCCTGCTCATAGACGAAGCGGTCCTTCATAACCTCTTCGATGTAATGGAAATAGCCCGCGAAGTGCCAGATCGTTTCGGTAACGCCGCCAGGGACCATTGAAGCCTCCCTTTTTCAGACGTCGGACGTACGAAACCTTCTTTGGGCGGGGTTTTGCGACTTTGGCGATTTGAAGAATCAAAATGGAAGGCCCGCGCGGCGAACCGCGCGGGCCAAGTTTCGATCAGACAACGTCATCAAGGGAGAGGTTGTCTCCAGCGGCAGAGATCTCAATCGAGTTGAACTGGATGTTGGCACCCATGACAATGTTCTGGGTGAAGGCCTCGACGTTCGCAAGTCCGTCGGCTGTGGTCGTCAGCAGATCGCCGACCGAATTGCCGTCGTCCATCTTGATGTCGAGCTTTGCGTCGACCTTGGCGTCGCCGCCCTCGGCCTTGAGATCCGACGCGTCGAACTTGGCGTCGTTCTTGACTTCCGCGCTATGCAGGTAGTCGATATCGACGAGGTTGTTGACCTGGTCGATGTTGAACATGTTGCCGTCGTCCATTTTCTGATCGACGACGTCGGTAATTACCACGCTACCGTAGATATCCTTGATCTCATCGATGTCGATGACGTCATCGTCACGCCCCAGGTCGCCCAAGTCGCCCTTGAGGTCGAGATCGATGTCGACGTCAACCGAGACTTCGACCTTGTTCTCGATGTGATTCTCGATCTTGTTGTCGACCTTGTTGTCGACGGAGTTTTCGACCTTGTTGTCGATCTCGTTCTTATTCTCGTTCTTGTTCTCGTTGGAATTCTCGTTTTCGTTCTTGTTGTCGTTTTCGACCTTGGTATCGACCGACTGGACGGCGGTCTGGAACTGACCCTGAGCCTGACCTTGAGCTTGGCCTTGAAGTTGCCCTTGGGCCTGGCCCTGCAGATCGAGCTTCGGATCGTGCTTCGGATCGTCCTTCGGATCTTCCGGTCGCGGCTTCCGATTGTAGGAAGTGCTTGCCATAGTGGTAGCTCCCGTTTGCATCAGGAGCATCGGATCGGTTCGAAATCGCTGATCTTCTGCGTCTGCGATTACAAACGTTATGCGATGCGACTGTGCGATGAAAAACTAATGGTTCATTTCCTCTGATCGTCTCCGACATCTGACACCCGCTTCGCAAGGCGTCCGACGACCGGTCGCAATCGGTTGGCTGCGGTGATGCTTATCTGTGGGGTGCTCCTCCTCGGGTTGTTGTCGCCTTGGGAGTGCCGGCCACACTACGCATCTACGAGACGAGGACCGGCATACTTGCGGAGGATCGCCCGCGACCGGCACAACGCATAGATGCACATTCGAGTATGGGGTTTATCTTTGGTGGTAGGCGCGGGTCGGGTGGGGCACCTCGACGCGGTCACGTCGCGATGGCGACGCGTCAGTGCGTCTCGACGCTCGGTGCGTCTCAACGGGCGATGGCGTCAGGGCCGCGCCGCGTGTGCGGGCTGTTGCGCTTGGCGAGCAGGCTGCTGCATGATCGATCCCAGGCGATCTTTGACGTCGAGATAGCCCGGATCGATCTCCGCCGCACGTTGAAAGCTCTGCCGCGCGTTGTCGGCTTCGCCTTGCGCATGCAGAACCTGACCAAGACCGTAATGCGCCCCCACAAGGTCGCCTTTCATCGCAATCGCTTGCCGATAGCAATAGGCCGCGAACGGGCTGGCGCCATTCTTGCTGGCCTTGTCGCCGAGCGCGGCATTCATTGCCGAATAATGCGCGAGCTTTTCGGTCGGCAATTGGCCCAGCATGAAAAGCGTATTGGCCCGATTGACATCGGCCTCAAGATAGTCGGGCTTCAACTCAACCGCCCGTTCGAAGGCCGCGACCGCTTCATCGAAGCGCCGAAGCTTGAACAGCAAGGTGCCAAGCCTGTTGTTTCCAGTCGCGGAACCCGGATTTATCCGGATAACGGCCCGGTAGGCGTCGACAGCGTCCGCAACGCGCCCGCGGGCCTCAAGCGCTTGCGCGAGCCATGCCCAGGCCTTCTCGGATTGCGGCCGCAGCTCGGTTAGCGACGTGAACAGCCGCTTCGCGGCTCCGTGTTTGCCCTGACGGGCCATCAATTGACCCAGACAAAACAGGGCTTGTACGTGCTGCGGGTCGGTGTCCAGAATCTGGCGGTAGCCACGCTCGGCCTGCACCAGATTGCCGGCCTTGTGCAACTCGCTGGAGCGCTTGAAAACTGCAGCCAGGCTGCCACGATGCAGCTTGTCTCCGAGATTGCGGTCGCTTCTGGTGCTGATGACCATGCAGGCAATGGACCGCTCCGTGGCACCAAAGGAGTACTTATACGACTCGTTGCCGCGCAGAAAATCATATGTGGTGAAACCACGGCTGATCGCGTAGCGGATGCTGTAGGCGTGCAGAACAAGGCCCGGAGGCGGATCGTTGAACGTTTCATCCCGTCCGGCGAGATAGAAGAGCACCGACTTTTTCCGTGGATCGATCAGACTGGCGAGGCCGCCAAGGGGCTTGTCGTCGCGCCAGAGCATCGGCAGAAACAGACTGGCCGCTCTCGCCGCATCGTTTCAGCATCTTGAAGTTGGTACTCAGAATTGTTCCGAGCCTGTCGCCTTTTCGCTGGCCCCATTTGGCGGCCCAGAAGTCCAGCAGGGTCTTCAGGTCTCGCTCGATGTCAGCGCCTTCGGAATGAGTGAATCGAAATGATTGGTCTGCCTCGATCTGCCTCAGGAATCGTCTCAGCTTCTGCCGCATGTTTGAACTGGTGCAAAGTCGTGAGATATCGATCCCAATCGTCCGGAAGCGCCACAGACGGACAGATGCAATTGTTGATGTTGTCGCGCTTGTTGATGCGAGCAGAGGCGCGTGTTTCAAACCGCTTGTTCGAAAAGGACGAAAGGAACGTGCGCAGTCTTGGCTCGGTGGTACGGATGTAATCCAAATTGACCCGCCGCCAGTGCAAGCGCTTGAAATATTTCGCGAATGCTGGGATGGCGCGCTCGTCGAATTCAGGCCTGCAGACAAAGCCGGTATAGTCGGCGGCGAAATTCCCGATCATATTGATTTCATTATGAAAACCGCGCTTGGTATCTTCCCTGAGGCGCCAGCGCAGCGGAAGAAAGGCAACATATCTGGCGCCCTCTGCCGGCCGTGCCGCGAGGATGAACCACGGATCGCTGAGCATCGGGATCCACTGTGACAGCCAATTCCAAGACAAGAAAAGTTGTGCATCGGGATCCGCGTCATAGACGTCGTCCCAATCCGGTTTGAGCCGTTCGAAGGCCCCGAAATCGTCGATAACATCGATCAGCATCGCGTACTCCCGAGATCGGCGGAAGCGAACGCCACTCTTTTGCGGATCGAAGTCTAGTCGGAACGTTGCGGCGTGTGGAGACGAAGTCCGCTACTTCAAAAGGGTGTATGACGAAAGACGTAATGCGTTGCAGCGAAAGGCTGACGCCATCCCGTTTCCGGGCAATAAGAACCGGTCGGGCTCTCGCATCCACGCTGTTCGATAGTGATCATCCCTAACACAGTCGGTCGGAAACCGCCTTCGCCTGATTGTACCGTCCCGTCTCCAAAGGGCATTCCGCCGGTTCTTCACGACGACGTTTTGGTGAGAATGTGACGCGCTTCACATACGGGCGCACGCGGACGCTCTAAGTCTCCTGTCAGTTGATGTTCGCCCCATCGATGACAAGGAGGCTGAACGATGTTGAGCAAGACGTTTCTCACCCTGATTGTCGCTGGTTGCCTGAGCGTTGCCGTGGCGGCCACCTGGCGTGCGCCAAACGCCGTGCCGAAAGACGATATCGGCTACGGCTCGACAAGGCTCTCGCTACCTGAACGGCAGGCTTCTGGAGGGTTGCCTGGATGGAGCCCGACATTTGCGGGTTGATCGTCTGGTAGCCGATCGAACGATGGAGATCCACACATGACTCACAAGGATGTTCGCGATCTTGCCGAGTTTCCAGCGCTCGTCATCGCTGCCTTCGTTGTTCGCAATGCGGGCGTGCTCATCGGCCTCGCGGCTTGGCCCTTGTCGCTCTGGCCGCTGAGTGAGGTGCGCCTGCGACGTGGTTCATCGATCGCACCACGAAGGCCACAGTGCGGAGCGAATTCGAATGGGTGGGGCCGGAAGCCGAGCCACCCGAAGCGGGGATTAGGGCCCACCATCCGCGACCGCGGCGAGAGAGTCCGTGTCGATCAGGACAATCTCGCCGCGTTCCAGGTGGATCCAGTTCAGATTCTCCCAGTCCCGCAGCTGTTTGTTGGTGCTTTCCCGCGACGCTCCGATTATCTGGGCAATTTCGCTCTGGGTCAGCGCGATTTTCTGTCCGCCCGAGCTTTCTTTCAGGCGTAGCAGCGCACGCGCGAGCTTGGCCGACAGATCCAAGAACATGACTTCTTCGACCTGCCGGCTCGTCTTGCGCAGGCGCTCGCACAGGACTTCGATTAGCTTCTGCGCAATGTCGGGGCGGCTATGGACCAGAGGCAGAAAATCCCTGCGCTCGATCACGAGCAGCTTGCAATCCGTAATCGCGATGACGTCCGCTGTCCGCTCGCCGCCATCAAGCAGCGCGATCTCGCCGAAAATGTCGCCCGCACTCAGGACATTGAAGACGGCATATTTTCCTTGCTCCGAGAACGAGATAACCTTGACCTGGCCTTCGAGGATCGCGAACAGGCTTGTTCCAGGATCGCCCTTGGCAAAAACGGTTGTGCCGCGTTCGATAGTCTTGAGTCGCGCATGTGACTGCAATTGCCGGAGCAGTTCCGGTCCGAGAATCCCGAAGATTGGATGATTGCGGAAGAACGCAAGCCTGTCCGCGATCTGCAAATGGTGCGCTGGCAGTTCTGTCTTCATCATCAGTGGCCCGGACAGCCGCTCGGCTTTCTTCGGTGATTGACGGGAACTGACCATCACTTTCCGGATATCCGCGCGGTCAGGCATACGCGAAAATTCTTAAATTGCGATCAGGTGTGAGCCGGCTCACATCCAAATCCCCACGGACCCCTCACCTAAACAAGAACTACCAGTCTAGTTCGAAGGGCTGGTCCAACAGAGGTATTCGAGCCATGACACACCGAGTCGAGGATAAGTGAGATAGATCATATTTTTCTGGCTTCCGGAATTGGCTTCTGCCACTGGCCGCTCAGTTCCTGGCTGGAGAGGCATCGTGACGCGGGCGATCACCCGGGCTGGGATCCGCTGCCGACGCCAAATTGTCCGCTGCAGCCTGGCTGTTCACGCCTTCTGTGTGTCCTGAACGCCGAACTCCAGGAATTGATGACGGCGCCCAGACCGGAATGAGTTTCAGTCGCGGGGCAGGAACCATGCGCGGCAGCGTCAGCCCGGAGTGCCGGAGCTGGAGACTGCCATTTGAACCTCATACGCGCGCCTCAGGTCCTCCGTGTCCTGGCCCTCGCCGAACCAGCCATAGACCGGCTCGATCAGGTCTCGCGCCTTGGCGTTTTCATTGTGCGAATTCCAGAGTGATGCAAGGCCGGTAGCCGCCCGCAATTCAAAGGACTTCGCGTTCTGCAACCGCGCCACATTAATCGCCTTTTTAAGATTTCGCTCTGCGTCGCTTTCCCTTTTCGGGCCGAGCGCGAGAAGAATCTGGGCGTCGCTGGCGATACAATTCGGCTTCCCATGACCGGCCCGTCACGTCATCGAGTCCCGGCCAATGACTTCTCGACAATCGAGAGCGCGGCGTCATTGTCGCCGGACCGGGCAAACATGTCAGCCAGCCAGGTATTCATCATTGGAAGCATGAAGCCGACGCCGTTGCTGTGCATGTCGTCGAGCCCCAATCTGATTTCAGTCTTGGATTGCTCAAAGTGGCCAAGACAGCCGAGCGCATAGCCGCGGGAAATTCTGGACAGAAGAACATACAGCGAGAACCTTTGTTCTCGTGATACTTCGAGACTTGCTTCGGCACTTGAAAGCGCGGCGGCCGGCTCGCCGCGCAGGAGATGCACTACCGAGGTCATGTAATTCGCAAACGCTATGCTGTACGGCTGGGCAAGTTCGCGAGCGAGACTGAGCGCTTCCGAAACACGAGACAGGGATTGCTCGGGATAGCCGAGAATCCACAAATCCCAGGACAGCAGCAGCAATGAAGCCGCCTGCGGCTCCACCATGTAACGGTTGTACAGCGACTGCTGACCTCTCTCCTTCGACATAGCGATGGACTGCTCGAAATGCAGTCTCGATTGCTGGAATTGCCCGATGGGCAGCAGCGTGCTTCCCATGACACGATGTGCCACCATCATCGGAACGATATCCGTCGACGCTTCCGCCCTCGACAGAAATTCACTCGCCATGCTGAGCGCTTCTTCGTTCTTGCCGCTCATCCAGGAATGCCCCCACAGCCCATAGAGGGCCTGGAAATACTCGGCGGGATCGTCGAGTTGGAGGCAAAGCGCGCGGGCCCGCGCAAAGACCTCGCGCGTTTCTTCGGCGGCGTAGCCGCGAACGGCGATGAGCGGGATACCGAGCGCCAGTTGCAACTCGATCTGCTGGCCGGCGCGCTCGGCGGTGTCGGGCCAGCGAGCCAAGGCCTCCAGCGCTTTTCGAAAATGCGCAATTGCCTCCACATTGGCGGAATGTGCGAGCGCGCGTTGACCGGATTTGTACCAGAATCGGACCGCCAATTCGTGGTTTCCGGCCTCGCTGTAGTGATGGGCAAGAAGTTCCGGCTGTGTCTCGCTGACCTCCTGAAAATGTGTTTCAAGAATCGCGGCAATGTCCGCATGCATCTGCCGCCTGCTGCTCTTGAGCAGAGAGCTGTAGATGGCATCGCGTAACAAGGCATGTTTGAAAGCGAACAGAACCTGCGGCGAAATCCCGACGCGATAGATGATATCGGCGTCCTCCAGCCGGGCGAGCGTCAAGCGCAGATCGCTCTCGTCAATGCGCAACGCGAGCGACAACAGCTCGAATGAAAATTCGCGCCCGATAGCCGCGGCGGTTTGCGCCAGTCTGCGGCCCTGAGGAACCCGGTCGAGCCGTTCCATCAATGCGTCGTACAGCGTATCCGGAACCTTGGGCGCGCTCGGCTCCGAATCCGGCGTCACCGTGCTGTCCGCAATCCGATTTCGCATCGATGTAAGGATGCTGTTTGTCAGCTCTTCGATGAAGAGCGGAAGTCCGTCCGCCTTCTCGATAATCTGATTGAGGATCGGCTGGAGCAGCCTGTGTTCTCTCAGGCAAATTGCCTCGACCATTCCGGCGACTTCGCTGCGCGACAACCGCGTGAGAGAGTGAACGGTTACGTTTGCGCGAGTGAACCAGGTCGGCCGGAACTCCGGACGATACGATACGACAAGCAGAATACGAGCGCGATCGATACGACTTATGCCGAGTTCAAGCAGTTCCAGCGTCGACGGATCGATCCAGTGCACATCCTCGAAGATGCACAGCGTCGGACGTTGTGAGGAGAATGCCAGCACCGTGTCGACGAGCGCGCTGACCGTTTTGTTCTTTATTTGCTGGGGCGTCAGCTTGGCCAGGGCCAATTGGTCGTCGGTGGAAATCGACAAGCAGATTGGCAATCAGCGGCAATGTCTCGGGGGCATCGCCGGGCATGATTGGAAGATAGGCTTTGCAGTTTTGCGAGCTTGTCGGAATCCGGCTCGCGGGGCGCAAGCTTGGCGGCGCGCCCAATGTGTTCGATGATGGGGAAGAACGCACTCTGGCTGTGATAAGGAGAGCATTGATGGTTCAACAGGAAGTGTGGCTCGTCCTCGATATGCGACTTAAGCTCATGGATGAGCCGCGATTTCCCAACGCCCGGAAGGCCGGAAAGCAAGATGATCTGTCCATCGCCTTCTTTGCTCTTCTGCCATCTGTCGAGCAGCATGCTCATTTCGGTTGATCGCCCGACGAGCGGAGTAAGAGTTTCGGTGTGTGCTGCGTCGAACCGGCTTGTGAGGGTCTTGGCGGCAAGTACGCGGTACACTTGAAGCGGTTTCGTTATGCCCTTGAGGTCATGGCGGCCCATATCCTGGTAGTCGAAAGCGCCTGCCAGCAGGCGTCTGGTTGTCTCTGAAATCAGGACCGTATTGGGCATGGCGAGGGTTTGCAGGCGCGCGGCGATATTTGGCGTCTCTCCCACAGCATCGATCGATATCGTGTCACCCGAATTCCGCCGATTGCGCCGACCACCACTGGGCCTGAACTGACGCCGACGCGTGCCGCCAGTGCGGCTACCGGGCCGGCAATTTTCGTGATGGCCGCGATGGCCTCCAGCGCGGCGTGTACCGCGCGAATGGCGTCATCCTCATGGGCGTGCGGCCAGCCGAAGAAGGCCATGACACCGTCGCCCATATATCGGGCAACCCAACCATCATAACGGTTGATCGCGGCGCGGCAGGCTTCGCGATATTCGGTGATGAGGATCCTGAAGCTCCTCGGGCTCCATTGTCTCGGACAGCTGTGTCGATTCCACGAGATCGCAAAACATCACCGTGATGTGGCGGTGTTCGGCTTCTCGATGCGACGACGGGATTGCGTCCGTCCCGACAGCCGAAGACGCGAGCGGGTGCGCGACAGAAGCAATTCAGCTTCTGAGGCCTTGAGCAATATCTTGCGGTGACCCAAAGACAGTCCGAGGGTGTCAAGGTCGGCCTCCGTCAGGTCCGGCAAGAGCGCATAGTCGATGTCGTGTTCGGCGAAGGTCTGGGCGTACTGACCCAGGCCGTGTCTGCTCAGCCATTCGGCGAGGTCGTTGGTTGCTTTCGACAATTGCCAAGCCCCGCTCTTCGGCAGGCTGCAAAGTAAGCGTTGCCACTGCGATTAAAGGTTTGACGGCTTTACCAAGGGTAAGCTGTCTGGAAAAATATTATCACACATTAATTCGCCTGCGCGGCCAGAATTCGTACCGCGGAGATGTCTCACCTGGGCGCAGGCGCTTTACCGTTCGACCTGAACGAACGATTGTTGTGTTCTTGATCGTTTAATTCAACGTCAGGCGACTTCCTTCGAAGCGCAATGATCGCAGGCCTTGGCGCAATTCGTCACACGACCCCCGCGCGCCGGCTGCCTCGCGCGTCACACAGGTCGGCCTGCGATCACGTTCACGTTCTGCCTAGTGGAGCGGATTTGACATTCGCTACCCATCCAGCGCGGGCTCGCAAAGCGAATGTCAAATCCAAAGCTCCGCTAGAATCCGATATTTGCTAGTGGTCTTTTGATTCTAACATCCGCAAAAGAGCCCGCCGAAAAGGGATGCGAATGTTAGAATCGGACCACTAGGCCGCTGGCCGGGCGCCTGCCTCGTCATATTGTGCAGAACGCGGATCGAACTGCAGTTTCTCTCCAGCCGCGCGTTCAAGCGCTTCGATCATCTCGGACTCGGATTTGCAGCAACTCGCGATTATAACCCTCCGCCATAATCACTGCCGATTCATACGTCTCCTGCACGACCTTGATCCGATCATTCGCGGGTAGCGAGGCGACGAACGCGATCGTTTCCTGGACGTGCGCTACCTCGCTTCCGAGGCTGCTGTGACTTCGCAGGAATCGGGTGGCATCGATGCCGTCCGGACAGATCGCTTTCACCTTTTCGATGTCGGACGCCTGCTTGAGCGCGGCAATGCGCTCCAGGCAGTACGAATAGCCGATCGATCCGATCGGATAGTCCTCGGCGCAAAGCTCGTCGAAGCGTTTGCAGAGCGGCTCGATTCCCTCCGGGATAAAGTTGGCAACCAGCCGCTCGCCGGGCAGGCCTAGCGCTCGCAAATCCTTCAGCGCGAGGCGGTCGTGACCGGTCTCCTCCCGTGCGCGTTCTTCAAGATAGGCCGTTACCTCGGGCCGTCCGAGTTCCTCGAAACGCCGGGCGGCTCGCAGGAGGTTTCGAGGCGTATCGACCGAGGTGTGGTAGGCGCCGATCAGCGCTATTGCATAGCCAACGATCGTCGGAGCCGGGGTGGCGAGGTTCTTTTCTATTCCGGTGAATCCGAGATTGATCGCGCCGTCGAGCAACCCGACCGTACTGCCCAATGAGCCTGAGCCGGTCATCGACATCGCGAATGGGTCAGCGTCCTCTGGCGGACCGTTCGGAGAATAGAACCAAACCTCTCCCGACTCGCGAGCGATGATCGAAACGTCGCCCTTGACGTTGACCCACTCTGTGACCGGCCGTGCCATTCCGAAACCTCCTGCTGTGCGGAGTTCTCGCGCGGAACGTTTATTTGAGGATTGCTTTTTTACGCGTACAGAAACTCCAATGAAGCCCAGGTCGCCACCTGAATGCTCGGATCGGGTCGGTGCTAAATTCCGTTCGGCACGCACGCCATCAAGAGGCGAGCCGTTTCGAGGAGACTATGCCCCGGCCTGGGCGTTCCGATTCTTCTGTCATCCGGCAGCACAAAGACGACTTCGTCGTCCTTTTCCTTTGTGTGACGGTTATTCCAATACGTATCTTCTTCAATAATGGTGGGGTTTTGAAGGTAGATGCCGCGCTGCGCGAGTTCTGCTTTGGCGTACTGCTTGTCCGACACCAGCTGATCCCGGAAAGTCTTGTTACGCCACGCTTCGACGATCATTTCTGCAAGAGCATCGTTTTGGTAGGAGAAGTCGGCTACCGGCACTTTGTCATTGCCTGCGGCGTCCTTTATCCGTTCGCCCTTTTCGTCTGTCAGCCACCTGTAAATTGTCATAGCCAGCCCTCCGCTGATCAAGCAGGTCCGACGTCAAGCCGGCGGCCGTTACAAGCCATCGGCTCGTATTTCGTATGTTAGTTGTGGAATGTTTCGGTGGCAAGTGGTCGGTTGCGGCGAGGTATCTCACACACGCATCTTTGCCACGACGTTCTGTTGCGCCAGGCGAAAGCACAGCATCAATAGATACCATCGTCGGCGATTTGCTCTCGCGCGCTTGAACAAGGCGCGCGTCGCGAATGCGACGAAGTTATCCTTTCAGTCGGCAACAAGCTGCCTGACTAGTACAAGCTTTGTGAAAAGTTATGCTGTATTTGATTGTATCCGGTGCCAGGTCGCGTCGGAACGTCGCTTTTGTGGGCGCGCGCACCGCCGGTTACCGAGATGCCTGATGGCGGGTCGGTTACATTTGACCGACCCGCGGCGTCGTCACATCGGCTCGACTCCGGCCTTTCTGATGATGTTGCCGAGTTTTTCGGTCTCGGATTTGATGAATTTTCGCAGTTCCTCCGGGCCGGGAGCGACGGGCTCCGCGCCCTGTTCGGTGAATCGCTGACGCACGGTCGGGTCCTTTATGGCGTCCTGCAAAGCGACATAGAGCTTGTCGATAATGGGCTTTGGCGTGCCGGCAGGGGCCAACATGGCAAACCACGCGCCGGTGACATAATTCGGTACACCGGCCTCCGCGGTCGTGGGGACATCGGGCAGCGCCGCCATCCGCTTCTCGGCCGTAACCGCAAGCGGTCGCGCATCGCCCTTTTGCAGAAGCGCCAGCACATTGGGCAGCAACTGAAATCCGACCGGCACCTGACCCGCAATGAAATCCGGAGTGTATTGAGCGATGTTGCGATAAGGCACATGCACCAGCTCGACACCTGCGACCTGATCGAAATAAGCGCCGGCGATATGCTGAGAGGAGCCGACGCCGACGGTGCCGTAATTGAGCTGTTTCGGGCGTTCCTTGGCGTAGGCGATGAATTCCTTCAAAGTCTTCGGCGGCAATTTCGAATTCACCACGATGACATTCGGCAGCACGGCGAACAGCGAAATTGGATCGAATTCCTTGTCGGGATCGTAGCCAAGCGATTTGAACAGTGTCCTGTTCGCTGCGAGCGGTCCCGATGCGGCTGATTACGAGGTTATAACCGTCCGGCGGCAGTTTCGTGGCCGCCGCGGTCCCGGTATTGCCGCCGGCACCGGGTCGGTTTTCAACGACGAATTGCTGGCCGAGCGATTTGCTCATGCGGTCGAGCATGATGCGGCTGATGACGTCGCTCGCACTGCCGCCGGCGAAAGGTATGAGGACCTGGATAGGACGGTTCGGATAAGTCTCGGTCTGTGCACAGGCCGCACCTATTGTGGTGCCGCCGAACAAAAGAGCTGCGAGCAGCGTCGTTGTCAGTCTTGCCATAAGTTTTCACTCCCTATTTCACTTTCGTTCGTTCAATCCGAAGATTATACGGCGATCGCCTCCAGTAACCGGCTGCAATCGTTCTCATTCCTGGCATTGCCGCTCTGCATGATACGCCCGCGCTCGATCGCGATGAAGCGATCGCAGATCGTGAGCGCTTGGTGCACATTCTGTTCGACCAGCAGCACCGCGCAGCCCGCGGCCTTCATCTCGCCGATGATGGCAAAGAGGTCGGCGACGATCATCGGCGCCAGACCTTCGCTCGGCTCGTCGACGAGCAGCAGGCGCGGCTTGCCGACCATCACGCGCGCCATCGCGAGCATCTGCTGCTCGCCGCCGGAAAGCGTCGTCCCAAGCTGAAAGCGCCGCTCCATCAGACGCGGAAAGCGCCGGTAGATTCGGTCGAGCGCGGCGCGGCTGTCGGCGCGTGATCGGCCCGGCACCTGCAGGAAGCCGAGCGTCAGGTTCTCCTCGACCGTGAGGCCGGGGAAAATTCGCCGGTCCTCCGGCACGAAGCCGACGCCGCGGCGGGCAATGACATTGGCGGCGAGCCCGTCGATGCGCGCGCCGGCAAAATCGATCTCGCCCTCGGTCGGCGTGATCCAGCCCGCAATCGTCTTCAGGAGCGTGGTCTTGCCGACGCCGTTCCTGCCGAATACGCCAAGCACCTCGCCCTGCGCGCACCGAAAGATCGATGCCCTGGATGATATGGCTCGCGCCGTAATGGGTGTGCAGTTTCCTGATCTCGAGCATGGTCAGGCGTGCCCGAAATAGGCGGCCTGCACCGCCGGATTGCTGCGGACTTCGGCCGGCCCGCCTTCGGCGATCTTCTGCCCCTGATGCATGACGATGACGTGGTCGGACAGGCTCATCACGAGCCCGATATCGTGCTCGATCAGCAGCACCGTGACGTCTGCGGCGAGCGACTTGATCAGCGCCGCGGTATCCTGGGTGTCGCCGTGGCTCATGCCCTGAGTGGGTTCGTCGAGCAGCAGCACTTTCGGCTTGCAGGCCAGCGCCACCGCGACTTCGAGCCTACGTTGTTCGCCGTGCGAGAGTTTGCCGGCCTGATAGGTGGCCTTGTCGGCGAGCTGGAAGCGCGCCAGCAATTCGTCGACGCGCTCAAGCGCCTTGCGGCTTGCCGAGACCGGCCGCAGCGCCATCGACCAGGGTTCGAGGATCTGCGAGGCGAGCCGCAGATTTTCGGTGACCGACAGATCGAAGAACAGATTGGTGATCTGGAACGAGCGCGCGAGTCCCGCTGCCTGCATCTTGTAGGGCGGCTGCGCGGTATGGTCGACGCCCTCGACCAGGATGTGTCCGCTGCGCGGCGGTAGCGACCCGGAAATCAGATTGAACAATGTGGACTTGCCGGCGCCGTTCGGTCCGATGATGGTGGTGATGCGGTTGCGCTCGACGCTGAAGCTCACATCGTCGACGGCGCGCAAGCCGCCGAAGGCGATCGACAGATTGCGGGCTTCGAGGACCGGCGCCGTCATGGTTTGGCCCTGCGTTGCGAGCCATTTGGCAATCCTGCGGTCGAACCACTCCCATCAGCCCCTGCGGGAAGAAGATCACCGCGCCCATGAACGAGCAGCCCGATCACGATCAGGTGGTGCTCGGTCCAGCTTCCGATCACGGATTTCAGCACCGTGAGCAGAATACTGCCATACAAGGCGCCGATCAGCGTGCCGACACCGCCCAGAATAACGGTGATGACGGCATTGCCGGATGTCGAAAAGAACAGCAATTCCGGCGAAACGAAGCCGCGCAGCATCGGATAAAGCGCGCCGGACGTGGTCGCGATCGTTGCCGCCAGCACATAGGAACTCAAGCGCAGCGAGGACGTGCGATAGCCAAGGAACGGCACCCGGCGGTCATTGGCCTTCACCGCGATCAACAGGCGTCCGAACGGCGTGTCGAGCAGATAGGCGCTGACCGCATAAAGCAGCATGGTCACGGTCAGCACCACCAGGAAGAAGCCGGCCGGAGAGGCGCTCGATACCGACGCCACGCCGAGATTGATGTCGATCACCGGCACCCCGGTCATGCCGTCGGAGGCGCCGATCGCGCGGGTGTTGTAGACCACCTTGGCGATCACCTGCGCCATGCCGAAGGTGATCAGCGCGAAATACACCCCGCGCACCCGGATCGCGATGAAGCCGCCGACCAGGCCGAGCACCGCGCCCGATGCGATCGCGATGGCGAGTGCCAGCCAGAACGACGGCACCTGCATCAGCGTAAGCGCGGAGATATAGGCCCCGAGCCCGAAATACAGCGCCTGTCCGAGCGAGAGCAGGCCGGTATAGCCGAGCAGGATGTCGACCGAGAGCGCGAGACCGGCGAAGATCAGCGCTTCGGTTGCGAGCCGCAGATAGAAGGTGTCGTTCAGCGCAGCGCCGATTGCGGCGGTGACCAGCCCGAAGACGAGCAGCAGGAGAGCGAGCACATGACTCGCCCGCATCGAGTTGGTGAGCGCGTCAACCATGCCCGAGCCGCCCGAACAGGCCCTGCGGGCGCACCATCAGCATGATCACCATGATCCCGAACACGATTGGGTCGGTCCAGACCGGCGAAATGTAAAGAGAGGCGATGGCCTGGACCTGGGTCAGAAACAGGCCGGCGACCACGGCGCCTGCGATCGATCCCATGCCGCCAACGATCACGACGGTAAAAGCCATCAGGATGAAGTCGCGTCCCATGGTCGGGAATACCGAATAGATCGGCGCCAGCAGCACTCCGGCGAGCGCCGCAAGCGAAACGCCGAAGGCGAAGGCGCCGGCATAGACCCATTGTACCGGCACGCCGAGCGACGCCGCCATGTCGCGGTCGAAGGCGGCGGCGCGCACCATGGCGCCGATGCGCGTTCGATAGACCAGCAAGGCGGTACCGATGATGATCAGCGCGCCGATGCCGATCATGAAGGCGCGATAGAGCGGCAGGAAAATGCCGGCGAGTTCGACGGCGCCACGGATCGGGGTCTCGGGGCGGATCGGATTGGGTCCCCAGATCAGACGGAACGCGTCCTCCATCACCAGCGCGAGCCCGAAGGTGAGCAGCAGCGTGGTCACATGCCGGTCCGGCGAATGGAACACCTTCTGGATCAGCACGCGCTCGACCAGATAGCCGATGGGCAGCATCAGGGCCGGCACCAGAATCAGCAGCAGCCAGAACGGCACGCCGATCGAGGCGAGCGACACGCCGATGAAGGCGCCGAGCGCATAGAACTCGCCATGCGACATGTTGATCACGTCGAGCAGACCGAAAATGATGGTCAGCCCGAGCGCGACCAGAATCACGGCGACGCCGAGGACGAGGCCGATGACGATCTGGGGAGCCAGAACGAACTGGAAATAGTCGAAAGCTCCCGCCATCGTCAGTGCCTCGTCGCCCGGTTCATCTCAGCCGATCAGAAGCGGGTGCAGGCGTCAGGGCCGACCGCATCTTCGCCCTTGACCTGACCCACGATCTTGAACTTGCCGTCGGTGACGCGCACGACATACATCGTCTGCACCGCCTGATGGTCGCCCGCGCGCAGCGTCTTCTCGCCCTGCGGGGTATTCCATTTCAGATCGGCAAAGGCCGCGCGCACCTTGTCGGTGTCGGTGGTCTTGGCCTTCTCGACCGCGGCCTTGTAGGCATAGATCAGGCCGTAGGAATCCGCGCCGTAGAGATCCGGGTCGGCCTTGTTGGCCGCGCGGAACGCCTCGACGAATTTCTTGTTTTCGGGCGTGTCGATTTCCGCCGAATAGCCGACGCCGGTGACGAAGCCTTCGGCCGCCTTGCCGATGGCGGCGAGATTCTGGGACGTGACCGTGCCGGAAGCGCCGACCACCGTCAGGTTGTTCAGAAGGCCGAATTCCGCGAGCTGCGTGAACAGGCGCACCGTGTCATTGCCGGCGACCGAGGTGTAGAGCACCTGCGGACGCGCGGCGCGCAACTGGCCGAAATACTGCGTGTAGTCCTTGGAATCGAGCGGCGCGAACACTTCGCCGCCGGTCTCGGCGCCGACCTTTTCGGCGCTGGCCTTGAAGGCGGCGACGGTCGAGCGGCCCATTTCATAATCCGGGCCGAGATAGAACACTTTCGCCTTCGGCTTGTCTTTCGACAGCCAGACGGCGAGGGCGGCCGATTGCTGACCCGCCCGCGCATTCACGCGAAACACGTTGGGCGAGCATTTGTCGCCGGTGATCGAATCGGCGAACGACACGGTGGTGGCGATCAGCTTGCCGGCGCGTTCGGCGACCTGTCCGACGGCGAGGGTCGAGCCCGAATTCACCGTGCCGGTGAGGAAGTCGACCTTGCCGACCTGGAACAGCTTGTCGGCCTTCTGCACGGCGACCGCCGGATTGGCTTCCTCGTCCTCGAAGGAGAGTTCGACCGGGCGGCCCATGATGCCACCTGCCGCGTTCACTTCCTTGGTTGCGAGTTCGAGTCCCCATTTCACCTGCTGGCCGATACCGGCATAGGTGCCGCTCAGCGGGGTCACGACGCCGATCTTGATCGGGTCCTTGCCTTGGGCGGCGCAGAGCGCGGTGGTGGACAGCAGAACCGCGAGGCTCATCGTGGTCAGTTTGGTCATGGCATTCCTCCGTTGGTGATTACCGGACTTGGCCGCCCGGCACATTTCAGCTTCCCGTCTCAGCTTCCCTTGAATTTCGCAGCCCGCTTGCCGTGAAACGCCTCGACGCCCTCCTTGAAGTCGTCGGATTGCCGCAAGCGGCTGTAGCAATGGCCTTCCAGCTCGATCGCGATCGACAGCGTCGAGTCTTCGGTATCGTTGAGCAGCTTCTTCGCCGTACGCTGCGCGATCGGCGAAAAGGTCAGAAGCTCGTCGACCAGCGCATCGGTCGCCGCTTCCAGCTTGTCGTCCGGCACGCATTCGGTGGCGACGCCCCAGTCGAGCGCCTGCTTGCCGGGGATGCGCTTCGAGCGCATCACGATGTCCTTGGTGCGGGTGATGCCGACCATCTTCTGCAGGCGCGCCGAGCCGCCGGAGCCCGGAATTTGTCCGAGCTTCTGTTCCGGCAGCGCATAGAGGCAGGTCTCCGACACGAGCCGGAAATCGCAGGCGAGCGAAATCTCGAAACCGACCCCGAAGCAATAGCCGCGATTGGCGGCGATCACCGGCTTCGAGCAACGTGCCGGTGCCGCCATGTTCCAGGCGAGCTTGGAAACATGCTCGGGCGAGGCTTCCATGAAGCCCTTGATGTTGCCGCCGCTCGAAAAGTGCTCGCCGATCGCGCGCAGCACGATGATGCGGACGCGATCGTCCTCGTCCAGCGTCTCGAACACCAGCCGCAACTGGTCGCGCTGCGGCATTTCGATGACGTTGAGGGGAGGCCGGTGCAGGATGATATCGGCGCGTTGCTTGGCTTCGTTCAGCTCGACGGAAAAGCCGTTGAGCTTTGCGAGACGCGGGTCGTTGAAGGTCATGACGGTCATGCGGCGTTGCCTTTTGCGCGGGATTGTTCCTCGGTCTGGAATTCCCCCTCGACCAGCTTGCGGCGCAGGAGCTTTCCGACCGGCGATTTCGGAATGTCGGAGACGAAGACGTAGCGGCGAGGCCGCTTGAAATTGGCGAGGCCGGTGGTGCGGCAGAACTGATCGAGTTCGGTGTCCGCCACCGGATCGCGCCGCTTGATGAAGGCCGCGACGATCTTGCCCCAGCGTTCGTCCGGCAGCCCGACAACGGCGACCTCGGCCACGGCCGGGATGCAGCGACAGGCAGCTTTCGATCTCGACCGGCGAGACATTCTCGCCGCCGGTGATGATCATGTCGTCGACGCGGCCGGTGACGAACAGGTCGCCGTCGGCGTCGAAGAAGCCGGTATCGCCGGTGAAATACCAGCCCTTGCGCACCGACTTGGCGTTCGCGTCCGGCCGCCGCCAATAGCCCTCGAAGGATTCGTCGCCCAGCAGCGAGGCGATGATCTCGCCTTCTTCGTTCGTTTGAGCGAGATCTTCCGGCGAGGTTGCGCCAAGCTTCACGACCCGGATGCGCTGATTGAGGCCGGCGCGGCCGGCCGAACCGGGCTTTGCGGGAGCATTCTGATCGATGGTGAAGGTGTAGATTTCCGAGGAGCCGTAGTGATTGACGAACAGGTCCGGCTTGAAGGCCGCGCTCAGCTCCTTCAGCAGACCATCGGTCATCGAGGCGCCGGCGAAGCCGAGCTTGCGCACCGAGCTGACATCGGTGCGCGCGAAGCGGTCGTTGTGAAGGAGATCGTGATAGAGCGTCGGGACGAGGTAGAGATTGGTGATCCGTTCCGCCTCGATCAGCGCCAGCGCCCTCGCCACGTCGAAGCGCGGCAGGCAGACGAAGGCGCCGTTGATCAGCGACATCGCGAGCAGCGAGCGCACGCCCATGGTGTGATAGAGCGGCATGACGCCGAGCGTGCGCTCGCCGCTGGCCGTAGAGATTTTGCGCGACATGGGCGATGGCGGCGGCGCGCTCGGCACGCTGGCGGCGCGGCACGCCCTTGGGCTTGGCGGTGGTGCCGGAGGTGTAGAGCATCACCGACCAGGCATCGGCGGAGACCCGCGGCTCGGCCGCCGCCGCTTTGCCGCTGACGAGGCTCGCAAACGGGATTTCGTCGTTGCGCGCGTCGTCGAGCATGATGCGCTTGCGCGATTGCGCCTGCGTCGAGGCGCGCACGCCTTCCGCCGAAACCTCCTCGAACACGACCGCCTTGGCCTCGGAATTCTCGATCCCGTAATCGACCTCGTCGGCCTTGGCGCGCCAGTTGATCGGCGTGACCACGATGCCGGCAAACTGGCAGGCCCAGTGGATCAGTGCGGCTTCGACGCGATTTTGCAGGAGCGTGACGAGATGGTCGCCGGGCATCAGGCCGAGTTCGTCGAAGCCCGCGACCAGAGCCGATATCCGCTCGTAGGATTGCGCGTAGGTGAGCCGCAGCGATCCGTCGACGAAGGCCAGGGCGTCGGGCTTGCGTTCGACGCTGGCGATGAAGCTCGAGCCGAGATCAAGCATGGGTCGACGCCTCCCGCAGTCGTTTTGCGGCGTCGGCCGCCGCGGCAAGGATCGGGACATAGCCGGTGCAGCGGCACAGATGGCCGCTCAGGAATTCGCGCAGTTCGTCCTCCGACGGATCGGCCTGTTTCTTCAGGAAGGCGTCGAGCGACATCAGAATGCCGGCGGTGCAGAAGCCGCATTGCAGGGCGTGATGACGGCGGAACGCCTCCTGCAGGATCGAGAGCCGGCCGGGCTCGGGCGCGAGCCCTTCGACGGTGCGGATATCGGCGCCGTCGGCCTGCACCGCGAGCGTGAGGCACGACCGCGCCGGCACGCCGTCGATCTGGATCGTGCAGGCGCCGCAGACGCCATGCTCGCAGCCGACATGGGTGCCGGTCAGCGCCAGTTCGTGACGCAGGAAATCGCTCAGCAGCATGCGCGGCTCGGCATAGGCCTCGACATTGCGGCCGTTGACGGTGAGGCGCACGCGATGGCGAATGTCGGCTTTCAGGCGCGGCATCGGCGCGCCTCCTCGATGGCCGCGCGGCCGATGCGGCGCACCAGCTCGCGGCGATAGCGGGCGGTGGCGTGCAGGTCGTCGCGGGCGTCGAGCTCGAAGGCGAAGGCATCGAGCGCGTCATCCAGCGCGCTGCCGTCGAGCGTCGCAAAGTCGCGGGCGGCCGGGCAATCGGCGACACCGCCGATGGCGAGCCGCGTTCGGTCGGCCGATGCAATCGCGGCGCAGGCGACGATGGCGAAATCGCCGTGCCGCCGGCCGAATTCGCGGAAGGCATAGCCGTGTCCCGGCTGCGCCTTCGGGAAATGCACGGCCTCGATCATTTCGTCGTCGGCGCGCGCGGTCGACATCATGCCGGTGAAGAAATCGGCCGCCTTGACCCGGCGCCGCTTGCGGCGTGACGACAATTCGATCGTTCCTTCGAGCGCAACCAGCACCAGCGGAATTTCGGCGCTGGGATCGGCATGCGCGGCCGAGCCGCAGATGGTGCCGCGGTTGCGGGTCTGCGCATGCCCGATCCAGGGCAGGGCCGCCGCCAGCAGCGGCTGGCTTGCTTGCAGCTCCGGCCAGTCGAGCAATTCGGCCTGCCGTACGCCGGCACCGACACGGATCGCATTCTTGTCGGCCGCAATCCGGCGCAGTTCCGGCAGCCGCATGATGTCGACCACGACCTTCGGCCGCGCCAGCCGCATCGAGAGCATCGGCATCAAAGTCTGACCACCGGCCAGAACACGGGCGTCATTGCCATGCTCGGCGAGCGTCGTATGGACTTCTTCGAGCCTTTCGGCCCGCAGATAATCGAACCGGGCGGGCTTCATGCGCGCCTCCCGAACAGCCGGGCGAACCAGCCCGATTTTTTCTGCTCCGCCGGTCTTGCGCGCCAGCGCCGCAAAGAATTGCCGGATCACCAACTTGGCGGCGCCGTCGAGCAGGCGGCCGCCGATCGCCGCAACCTTGCCGCCGATCTCGGCATCGTAGTCGTAGGCGAGCGTGCGTGCCGCCATCCGGCGTTGGCGTGAGGCGGATGCGGCCGGTGCCGCCGCCGTCGCCGAGCGCGCCCACGACCTTGCCGGTCAGCGTTACCGATTGCGGCGCGACCAGATCGGACAGCGCGATATCCGCCTTGTAGCGGCCGGTGACCGGACCGACCCCGAGCGTCACGTCGGCGCGGAAATGCGTGTCGGAGATTTTCTCGACGCCGTGGCAGCCCGGAATGATCGAGGCGAGCGTTTGCGGATCGAGCAGCATGGCCCAGACCGCTTCGGGCGTTGCGGAGACCTGCGCTTCGCCTTGTCCGTGCAGCGCGCGGCCCTTGCCGGAAAGTACCGGCGCGGACGGTGCCGGCGGCGCTTTCTCTTCGCCGTGCAGATGCGCCGCAATCTTGGCCGGCGTCAGCGGCAGGTCGATGGCGGCGACGCCGAGCGCATCGGCCACCGCGTTGGCGAGGCAGACCGGCGTGCTCATGCAATTGCCTTCGCCGACGCCCTTGGTCCCGAGCGGCGTGAAGGGCGACGGCGTCTCCATGTGCAGGATCAGCGGCGTCGGCACTTCCATCGCCGTCGGCACCAGATAGTCGGCGAAGGTGCCGGTCAGGAAGGTGCCGTCCGGTCCGTAGGCGAATTCCTCGTAGAAGGCAGCGCCGACCGCATGCGCGAAACCGCCGGTGACCTGGCCTGCGACCATCGCCGGATGCAGGATGCGGCCGCAATCGTGCATGGTCACATATTTGTCGATGCGCACGGCGCCGGTGACGCGATCGATCTCGACGCCGCAGAAATCGAAAATGAAGCCGTGGCAGAGCGAGGAGTTGATCTCGTCCTGCTCGGATCGGCGGCGTCAGTTCGGGCGGCGTCCAGAACGCGGTTTCGCGCAATGCCTGGTTCTCCTCCGGCACCAGGCCCGGCGACCAGTGGCTGGCGGCGGCGAGGCGGGAGAACGGCAATGGCGTTGTCCGGATTGCCGCGCGCACGCACACGCCCCTGCACGAACTCGACCTCTGCGGCCGGCACGTTGAGCTGCGCCGCCGCGGTCTTCGCGAGCTTGTCCCTGACTCTGCCGGCGGCGAGATGGGCGGCGCCGCCGACGGCGGCCGCGAAGCGGCTTGCATAATTTCCGGATGCGATCGACCAGGCGTCGCGCGCGGTGTCGAGTTCGGTGACCACACGGATGTCCGACGGCTTCAGCCCGAGCGAATCCGCGACGATCTGCGACAGCACGGTGCGATGGCCCTGGCCCTGCGGCACCGAGGCGACGTGCACCGACACCGAGCCGAGCGGATCGAGCGCTACCGTCGCGGTCGCCTGCGCGCCGTTCTTGGGACCGGCCTTGCGGCGCTCCTCCGGCGTCAGCACGGTCGTGATGTAGCCCATATTGGAGACGCTGGGCTCGACCGCCGCGGTGAGGCCGATCCCGTAAATGCGGCCTTGCGCGCGCGCATCCTTCTGCCGCTGCCGCAATTCGGCGAAGCCGCCTTCGACCAGAGCATTCTCGAAGCTCGTCGCATAGTCGCCGGAATCGAGCAGCGCGCCGCTCGCGGTCCGATAGGGGAAAGCGCCGGACGGAATCAGATTCCTGCGGATCACATCGATCGGATCGAGGCCGAGTTCGATCGCGATGCGCTGCATCAGGCGTTCGAGCGCGTAATAGACCTGCGGTCCGCCGAAGCCGCGATTGAGCCCGGTCGGCGTCTTGTTGGTGACGACCACCCGGTTGCGCACCGAGACATGGCGGATGTCGTAGGCGCCGGTGAGATTGCCGTGCATCCGGTAGAGCGTCGCGGGCTCCGGCGCGCGGATATGCGCGCCGACATCCTCGACCTGATCGTAGGCCAGCGCCCGCACGCGGCCGTCGGCGTCGACGGCCGCCTTCAGCGTGCTCGCGCGGTTGGTGGCGGAGACCGAGCGCCGAGAGATGTTCGAGCCGGTCCTCGATCCATTTCACCGGACGGCCGGCAAGCTTCGCGGCAATGCCGATCAGCACGACATAGGGAAACACCGCCTGCTTGTTGCCGAAGCTGCCGCCGGAATCGGGCGGCGTACGAAGGCGGAAGCGGCTGCTCGGCACTTTCAGCGAGCGCGCCATCACCGCATGCAGGCTGAACGGGCCCATGAAATTCGCGAGCACGTCATAGGCGTCCTCGCCCGGATCGTATTCGGCGACGACGCCGCAGGTCTCCATCGGCGTGCAGGCATTGCGCGGATAGCGGATGGTGACGGAGATCGTGCGCGCGGCCTTTGCGAAAGCCTGCTCCGGGTCGCCGTAGCGGAAGCTGCGCTCGCTCACGAGATTGGAGCGCAGCTCTTCGTGCAGGATCGGGCCGGCCGGATCGAGCGCCGCGACCGGGTCGATCACGGCTGCAAGCGGTTCGTAATCGACCTCGATCAGATCGAGGGCGTCTTCCGCGAGATAGCGGCTTTCGGCAATCGCGATCGCGACCGGCTCGCCGACATAGCGCACGCGGTCGACCGCGATCGGCCAGCATTCGATCGGCGCCTTCACGCCGACCACGAGACTGGCGGAATGCGCTGCGATGTCGGCGCCGGTCAAAACCGCCGTGACGCCGGCAAGCTTGCGCGCCGCGTCTCGGTGCGGATCGCCGTGATGCGCGCATGCGCATGCGGGGAGCGCAGGATGGCTGCATGCAGCGTGCCGGGGCGCACGCCGAGATCGTCGATAAAGCGGCCGCGGCCGGTCAGAAGCGCTGCGTCCTCGACGCGCTCCACCGACTGCCCGCACCAACTGGCGGTCCGATCTGACATACCTTCGGCGTCCCCTCGGACATCGCATCTCAAGACCGTGCTCTGAGGCACGTTCGCGTGCGACGCTGTCACGGATGCGGGCGAGCGGCGATACCGCCTTGTCTCATCGCTTACCGAAAAGTCTCATTTCGAGCTTCGCCGGCGGGCGGAAGGTCAGGCGCCCAGCGCGCAACCCATGCGTGCGACCTGCCGAAATTCGCTCGGATTGACGCCGGCATGGTCGCGGAAGAACCGCGTGAAATGGCTTTGCGCAGCAAAGCCAAGCCGGTCGCTCACCGCCGACAAGGCGTCTTCGCCATGCACCACGGTCTTGACCGCGAGTTCCATGCGCAGCAGATTGATATAGATGTGCGGCGTCATGCGGGTCGAGCGCTCGAACAGGCGGTAAAAATGTGCGCGCGACAGTCCCACTTCCCTCGCCAGCGCATCGACATCGCGGACCGCACGCGGATCGGTCTGGATCAGATTGATCGCTCGCCGGATGCGCCAGTCGAATTGGCCCCGCTGCGTGGCAAATTGCGGTGCCGGGCGCGACAATGTGCGCCAGGGTGTGAAGCGCTCGATGATCGAAATCATCAGGTCAGAAAGCAGTTGTTCCTGCGTCGAGTTCGCGCCCGGATCGTCCAGCATGGTCGCTGCCAGATCCATCGACAGCCGGCGGATACGCGGAGACACTTCGCCGGCAGGCCTGTCGAAAAAGCCCAGCGCCCCGCTCGCCGCCCAATTGGGGCGGAAGCTCTTCAGCCAGGCCGGCTCGATATAAAGCGCCAGAATGGTCGTGCGCGGCCGGTCCTGATAATGCACATAGGCATGCGGTTCCCAGGTATTGATCAGCACAGCCTGGCTGTCGGTGAGCGGCACGAGGCGCTCGCCGACCGCGAACTGGGTGTCGGCACCGCTGGCCTTGATCAGCACATGGCAATGCGGATGGGCATGGCGCACCAGCGAACGGTCCATGTCGAGCAGGGCGACACGGCCAAATTCGCCATGAGCGATACGCAATGCCGTCGACATATCTCGCCTGCTTGGTTGATCCCGCGCCGTCATAGCATGGTGGTGCGGCAGGTCCATTCTTGCCGAATTGTCGCATCACACAAGGCTGAAAGCGCCGTTTGCTGCACTGCAAGATAGCCGTTTCTCAGTCAGGATGAATTTGTTTGCGCGGACTTGCGTAGCGATTGCCGCTCGCCTAGTGCGACGGTTCGAAATCGGCTTATCACGTCGGCAAAGTCGAAATGCGGCCAAGAGGATTGAAGTCGATGAGTATGACCGAGATGCATCGTCAAAGCGCAGAGCTCACCGCCGATCGCGGGCGGCAACGCTCCGACAGCCGATCACGACGCTTGCGTGGCTGGCTGGATCATCTGGCTGCGCACGACCGACTCGCGGTGATCCAGCCCGGCACCAGGCTGCAATTCGAGCTCGCCGCCATCGCCAAACGCTTCGACGGCATCAAGGCGACATTGTTTCCGCATCCGGGCGGCCATTCGATTCCGGTCATTTCCGGTCTGGTGTCGGACCGCACCTGGATCGCCGAGGCCATGGGCGTGGAGCCGGCCAACGTTCTGGCACGCTTTCAGGATGCCGCGCTCAATCCGCTGCCGTGGAAAGAGGTCAAGAGCGCTCCGGTGCAGGAAGTCGTGCATCGAAATGTCGATCTCGAAAAGCAATTGCCGCTGCCGGTCCATAACGAACACGACAACGGCGCCTATATCACCGCCGGACTTCTGATCGCGCGCAATCCGATAACCGGAATCCAGAATGTCTCGATCCATCGCCTGCAGGTCTCGGGACCCGATCGTCTCGGTGCGCTGCTTGTTGCCGCGCCATACCCACATGTTCTTCGAGGCGGCAGAGGCGGCCGGACAACCGCTCGATGTCGCCATCGTGGTCGGTGTCGATCCGCTGACGCTGTTGTCGTCGCAGGCGATCGCGCCCGATCGACTTCGACGAACTCACCATCGCCGGCGCGCTGCATGGCGCGCCGCTTCCGGTGGTGAAATGCATCACCAGCGAGCTTCGCGTGCCGGCGGAAGCGGAGATCGTGATCGAAGGCCGGCTGTTGCCGCTCGTGCGCGAGATGGAAGGGCCCTTCGGCGAGTTTCCGCAATATTACGGCGAACCCGCGAAGCGGCATGTGATCGAGATCACCGCGCTGACACATCGCAAGGATGCGATCTTCCACACCATCGTCGGCGGCGGGCTGGAACATCTGCTGCTTGGCGGCATTCCGCGCGAGGCGACATTGCTCGCGCATCTGCAGCGCAGCTTTCCGAACGTGCGCGACGTTCATCTCGCGCGCGGCGGCGTGTGCCGCTATCACCTCTACGTCCAGGCGGCCAAGCGGCAGGAAGGCGAGGCGAAGAATATCATCATGGGCGCCTTTGCCGGCCATTACGACATCAAGCAGGTCATTGTCGTCGACGAGGACGTCGACATTCACAATCCGGTCGAAGTGGAATGGGCGGTCGCGACGCGTTTTCAGGCCGACAAGGATTTGCTGGTCGTGACCAACAGTCAGGGCTCGAAGCTCGACCCATCCACCCGCGACGGTGTCGGCGCCAAGATGGGTCTCGATGCGACCAAGCCGCTGGATGCAAAGGAAATGAAGTTCAAGCGTATTCGCGTGCCTGGCGAGGAAGATGTCGATCCCGACAAGGTCGTCGATCTTACTTCCGGCGATCGTCCTGGCGGCAGTCGATCTGATCTCTGGACGAAAAGAGAAGGACGGAACCATCATGGTGTCTCGGAATACTTGCGGCCTGGAAGCTTCATCGACAGCGACGCCGAAAATGTCGTTTCGTTCGCGCGTGCGGCGGCAGGCGATGTGAGCGACGAACGAGAGCGCATCATCCGCGTCTATCATGCGGTGCGCGACGACATCCTTTACGATCCCTATGTCGATTACACGGACCCGACCTTCTACCGGGCGAGTTCCATTCTCGAACACAGGCGCGGCTATTGCGTCAGCAAGGCCTCGCTGCTGGCCGCCGCGGCGCGAGCCGTCGGCACGCCGGCGCGTGTGGGCTATGCCGACGTCAAGAATCATATGAGTTCGCCGCGCCTCTATGAGCGGCTCAAGACCGACATCTACCGCTGGCATTCTTATACCGAGCTGTTTCTCGAGGGCCGATGGGTGAAGGCGACGCCGGCCTTCAACCGGACGCTGTGCGAGCGCCTCGGCGTGCATCCGCTGGAATTCGATGGCCGGTCCGATTCCCTGTTTCAGGAATACGATCCTACATGGTCGCCGACATATGGAATATCTGCAGGATCGCGGCACCTTCGACGATGTGCCATTCGACACCATCGTCCGCGAATTCCGCGACTCACTATCCCGACATCATGCAGGGCGGCATCGCCGGTGACTTTCAAACAGAGGCGGTCGCTGGCGATCTGGAACGCAGTTAGGACGCCATCGACCCCTATCGTGCCGATGCAAGGCTGTTGATATAGGCCACGATTGCATCGAGCTCTTCGTCGTTTGGCCTGAAGGGCGGCATCTCGTCGTGCGGCGTTGCGATGCCCCTGGTTATCGGAGCGCGCAGCGACAGCATCTGGTACCGCTTGCGCAATTCGTGGAAGGCGGGCGCGTTGACGTTCGCGCTTACGCCACTCGGACCAAGACCGTGGCACTGGCCGCAATTGATTTCCACGAGAGTTCGACCGCGTCGTACAAGCGCATCGCTTTCACGCTCGGCCGGCTCGATCGCGCCGAATTTCTTCAAGGTCCTGCGCGTCGAAACCTGAGAGGGGTCGAGCCGGAGCGCCTCGGTAAGGTCGGTGATTGCCTCGCGCCGCTTGCCCTGGCTTTCATACAGAAATCCGCGGTTGGCATAAGCGAGCGCATAGACCGGATTCAGCGCGATTGCTGCATTATAGTCGGCAAGTGCGGCCTGTGTGTCGCCCTTTCTGCGATGCGCGAGACCGCGATTGTTGCGCGCGCTCGCGCTATTGGGGTCGAGCCGGATTGCCTCGGTCAGATCGCGAATGGAGGCGTCGGCGTTGCCGCTCACCAGAAAGGTGTGGCCGCGCCCGACGAGGTAGGTGCTTTCGCCCGGTGCAAGGTCGATGGCCTTGTTGTAATCCTCGATCGCCCGCTTCACCTCGCTCTGCGCAAAGCGTGCCTGCGCCCGCCCGGCATAGGCACGGTCGTTCGTGCCGTTCAATCGAATGGCCTGCGAGAAATCCTCGATCGCCGCTTTCAGCGCGCCGGACTCCACTCGAATTTCTCCGAGATTGGTATAGGCCACGCTCTTGTCGATAGGTCCGTAAGCGGAAGAAATTATGACGGCGGGGCAGCTTTGCAGGCGCAGTCTCGCCCGCTGCTGCTGCGTGCAGTCTTGCAGTGCATCGGCCAGCGCCGGCGAAGCAAGTGCAGTGACGCCGACCATCAACAAGACTTCCCAGAAGGGCCGTTTGAATTGAATCTGCATCATCCTGGACACTCCGCCGAGCGTGGGTGGAACGCGAAACCAAAGACCTTCATCGGCCCTATCGCAGGACCTTGCCGCGAGCCCGCTCGTCGGCGCGCTAGTGGAGCGCAATGGCGACCGCGACCACGGAAATCGCCGCACATAGCGCGACCAGCACGATCTTTAAGTGGACGTCGCGATCGACATCCCGTTCATGCCACCCTCCGGTCAGGAGCAGATTCGGCTGCCTATTTTGAAAGAATGAACATCGGAAAGGGGGCTGGAAAGCTGGGTTGCCCACCTAAGTAAAATTACGGAGCAGATCAGTAAATGAAGCCGCTGGAGCCTTCGGACGCAGAACCTTTATTTGTCACCGGCAGCGATAATTGGCCGATTTTGGCTTCAAAAGGGTTGTGCCGCCCGTCATATTGACTCCTGCCTTCCAGACGTCGCCTTATGACTGCAATCATAGCCGTCCCCGTACCGGAGGGGCCCGTGCTCAAATTTTCATTCCGCACCACCAAGGCCATTCTGGTCGAAGCCGGCAGCGCCGCGCGCATCGGTGATTTGGTGTCCGATCTGGGTGCCACCTCGGCGCTGATCGTCACAGACACGGGCATCCAGTCCTCCGGTCTGCTGGATTCTTCCATCGCATCGCTGAAGGCGAAAGATATCCGCGTCGATCTTTTCACGGAGGTGGTCGCGGATCCGCCGGAAGATGTCGTGATGAAAGCGGCGAAAACCGCGCAGCATGGCAACGCCGAATGCGTGATCGGGCTGGGTGGGGGGTCGTCGATGGATGTCGCGAAGCTGGCCGCCTTGCTCGCGAAAGGCAAGGAAAAGCTCGACGACATCTACGGCGTAAGCCTCGTAAAAGGTCCGAGATTGCCTCTTGTACTGGTGCCGACGACCGCAGGAACAGGCTCCGAGGTCACCCAGATATCGATCGTCACCACGCGTTCGGGCGAAAAGAAGGGCGTGGTCTCGCCGGTGCTGCTTCCCGATTACGCATTGCTCGATGCCGACCTGACGCTTGGCTGCCCGCCGCATGTCACCGCGGCGACCGGCGTCGATGCCATGGTGCATGCGATCGAGGCCTATACCAGCAGGCATGCCAAGAACCCGATCTCGGACGCACTGGCGCGCGACGCTCTGCGCCTGTTGAGCGGGAATATCCGCAAAGTCTGCAGCAACGGCACCGACAGGCTCGCTCGCCAGAACATGCTGCTCGGCGCGATGCTCGCCGGCATGGCATTCGCGAATGCCCCGGTCGCGGCCGTTCACGCGCTCGCTTATCCGATCGGCGCACGGTTTCACGTCGCGCATGGGCTTTCGAATGCGCTGGTATTGCCGCATGTGCTGCGCTTCAACGCGCCGGCGGCGGCCTCCCATTATTCGGAGCTGTGTTCGATCCTCGCGCCAAAAGCCGGTGGTTCGGAGGAGTCGCGCGCCCGCGCCCTGGTCGATACCTTGTCGCAACTCACGGCTGAACTGGGCCTCGAGACCCGCCTGACGCAAGTCGGCATCGCCGAAAAAGACCTGCCGAGCCTCGCCGAAGACGCGATGAAGCAGACGCGCCTGCTTGTGAATAACCCCCGCGACGTAACCTACGATGACGCGCTGGCCATCTATCAAGAGGCACTATGACTGCAAGGCAGCCCGACAGGCGCGAAGATTATGTGCACTTCTCCCGGATCACCACGCGCTGGAACGACAACGACGTCTACGGCCACGTCAACAACGTGGTCTATTATTCCTATTTCGACACCGTCGTGAACAAGTTCCTGATCGAGGGCAACAGTCTGGACATAGAAAGCAGCGGCATTGTCGGGCTGGTAGTCGAGACACAATGCCAGTATTTCCGATCGATCACCTTTCCCGACCTGGTCGATGCGGGCATCCGCGTCGCAAAGCTCGGGACCAGTTCGGTGCGCTACGAAATCGGCCTGTTCCGCAACGATGATCGGACTGCAGCAGCGCAGGGTTACTTCGTGCATGTTTATGTCGACCGCCAAACCAACAAGCCGGTGTCGATTCCGGACGGCACGCGGATATTGCTTTCGACCTTAATGCGCGGGGCCGGGTGCTGATGCCATAATCGCCGCTCGCACGCGGTACGACAATATCGGGTGCGGCCTCCAATCGATGATGGTGCGTCATGCGCGCGAAGCGTCGGCCGCTATTCGGCCACGCATTTACAGTCGGCGAGCGCCGCCGGCAATTCCTTGCCGGATTGCTTGAGCCGTTTGCCGCTGATCACTGCCGAATGGTCGGCCGGCGCGGGCTTGTAATTGGCAAGCTGCGAGGGCTTGGCGCCGTTCAGGATCGCCGCCGCGCGCAGGCCGGCCTGATAGCCGACCTTAGTCCAGGACACCGACATCGCGGCGAGCACCACGTGATCCTGCGCGCCCTGCGGCGAGGCGGAGATTACCGGAATTTTCAGCCGGTCGGCGGCGGAGGCGATTGCGGGCAGAGCCGGCATCAGCATGCTCGACGGAATCGCGTAAATGAAATCGACGCCCTGCAGGGTCGCCGCGCGCAGGCCGATGTCGTTCACCGAATCGACGCCGACCGCCTTGAACGTGATGCCGGCGGTTTTCGCTGCGGCTTCGGCCAGATTCTTGTTGGCGATGTCGTTGGCATCGCCCGGATTGTAGAGCATGCCGAACGACTTCACCTCGCCGAGCAGTTTTTTCGCAAAGTCGAGCACGGCCTCCATCGATTGCAGGTTGGAGGCGCCGACGAAGCGCGCCGAGCCGTGTTCCCAGTCCGGCACCAGGCCGCCCGCAATCGGGTCGGTGACCGGCGCGAACACGATCGGGATCGATTGGTCGCGCACGATCTTGACCGCGGCCTGAGTCATCGGCGTGGTGATGGTCACGATCACGTCCGGCTTGCCGGATTCGAGCTTGGTCAGCACCTGCGGGATCAGGTTGGGATCGAAATTGCAATGGCTGTAATCGTAGACGACGCCGGTGCCGTCGGCGAAGCCCTTATCGGCGAGCGCCTGCTTGAAGCCGGCAATCACCTGCTCGAGCGAGCCATGCGGGCCCATATTGGCGATCGCGACCTTTTTCGGCTGCGCGAGAGCGGGCGAAACCAACAGAAGCGCCGCGCCGAGCAGCGCGGTCAGGTTCAGCATGAGCTTTTTCATCGAGTTTCTCCTGGTTGTTTCGGCCTTTTCGGGTAATCGGGACGTCAGGTGAAATCGAGAATGTGCAGGTTTCCGGTCGCTTTCATGACCGAGCGCAGGGTGGACTGGAACATCTCGGTGCCGGAGACGCCGATGGCGGGCTGGCGCTTCACGGTCGAGAGATAGGAGCCGTCATTGCCGAAGGCTTCCACTTCGGCGACGGCGTGATCGAGCTCGGGATCGGCGATCAGCCGCGCGCGGCATTTGTCGAGGCCGGTGGTGGCGAGCGCGCAGGTCACCATGGTGTTGACGTTGCGCGGGTAGTCGGCGGCAATACCGCGCACCGGGCCGTCATACAGGATAGTCGGCGTGGTGATGCTCTCCGCCGTGCGACCGGTGCGCGCGAGGTCGAGATTGCGTGGATGCTTGCGGAACGTAATGGTCACCTCGCGCCACATGTGCCGCCAGGAGAACAGGCTATCCATCCCGACCAGTGCCCCACGCGGCAGCAGAAGATGGTGGCGGCCCGCGCGAGCTGTGGCAATCAGGCGTTCGCGCAGCTCGTCATCGGCCAGCGCCGTCACCGACAGCGGCATGTAATCGGCGTGCTTCAGGATTTCGACGCCATGGTCGATCGTGATGTCGGGATGTGCGCATTCCACGATCAGGTCGGCGCCGCGCGCGACGAAATCCGGCAGTCGATCAAGGATCAGGGCCGGCGGCACGCCATCGACCTTCGCACGCGAGCGATTATACACGAATGCAACCTCGAGTCCGTCCGGCTCGGCCGCGATCTTGTGAAACAGCGACGCGCCGATGAATCCGAAGCCGACAATGCCGATGCGCTTCATGCGAGGAAGGTTTTGCCCGTTGCGGCGGTGGCAGAAGGGGCTGCTCGGCCGTGAAAAAATCCACTATACAGAATTCATGATGCAGGAAGCAAAATTGACGCAAGCAGAGAATTTGAGCATTGCCGAGGCCGATCGCGACGATCCGTTGCGCAAATTTCGCGATGCCTTCGCGATCCCGCAGGGCATGATCTATCTCGATGGCAATTCGCTGGGCTTGCTGCCCAAAGCTGCGGCTTTGCGCGCACGTCAGGTCGTGGAACAGGAATGGGGCGGGTCGGCGATTTCGGGCTGGAACGATCATCACTGGATCGACCTGCCGTTGCGCGTCGGCGAACGAATTGCAAAGCTGGTCGGCGCCGACGACGATGAAGTCGTCGGCGGCGAGACCACTTCGGTCAATCTGTTCAAGTGTCTCGCGGCGGCGCTGTCGCTGCGTCCCGGACGGCGCGCGATCGTTTCGAGCCGCGACGATTTCCCGACCGATCTCTACATTGCGGAAGGGCTTGCCGGGCTCCTCGGTGTCGAACTTCGCCATGTCGAGCCTGCACGCATTGCGGAGGCGCTGGACGATCAGGTTGCGGCGGTGAGCTTCAGCCATGTCAATTATCGCACCGCCCGGATCGAGGACATGGCCGCCATCACCACGCTTGCGCACAGGGCCGGCGCGCTTGCGGTCTGGGATCTCTGCCACAGCGCGGGCGCGATACCGGTCGCGCTGAATGAAATGCAGGCCGATTTCGCGGTCGGCTGCGGCTACAAATATCTGAATGGCGGTCCGGGCGCGCCGGCCTTTCTGTTCGCCGCGCGCAGGCATCACGCGCAGATGCGCCAACCGTTATCGGGCTGGATGGGGCACGCGGCGCCGTTCGAGTTCGATGCCAGCTATCGTCCGGCGCCCGGCATTCGGCGCATGTTGACCGGTACGCCGCCGGTGGTGGCGTTGTCGGTGCTGGAGGAATCAATTGGCCTGTTGCTCGATGCCGGTATCGTACGGTTGCGCGAGAAGGCCGAGCGCATGACTGCGCTGCTCGTGGACCTCATCGAGCGCGAATGCGCCGGTCACGGTCTTGTGCTCGGTTCTCCGCCGGATGCTCGATCGCGCGGCAATCACGTGATCTATCACCATCCGGAAGCCTACGCGGTGGTGCAGGCTCTCAAGGCGCGTGGCGTGATCGGCGACTTTCGGATGCCGGATTGCATCCGGCTCGGCATCGCGCCGATCTATCTCTCTTACGACAATGTTCGCGGCGCCGTCGCCCATCTTCGGGCGGTGATGGAAGGCAGCGAATGGACGGCACCATCGTTCCGCGTGCGCGCCGCGGTAACTTGATCCGCGTCGTTTCGTTCAGAGCCTGTAGGCGGAGCGAAAGGCGCCCCAATGCTTGCCATGCACGCGAATCGGGGCTGCGACTTCCTGCATCATGATCGTGACGCCGTTGCCCATGTCGCGGGGATAATTCTGTAACAGATAGGGGCGGGTGCTGCGTGCGGCGGCAAGACCCGCGCGGTCATCGAAGATGCGGCGGTTTCGGCTATTGGCGATATTCCACGCCTCATCGCCCGGCCGCTGCGGCTTGGAATAGATCAGGTTGTGAACCGGCAGATAGGCGTTGCGATCGATGGTCGCGCAGAAAGTCATGCGTTCGTCGCCATCTTTCAAAGCTTCCTGGATCGGCGGCAGCACGCGGTCCACCCAGTCGAGATAGCGAGTGCGATATTGCTGCGGGTTGCTGCCCTCGATCGCTACATACTCGATGTCGAACAGGTCGCTTTGCGAAATCTGCCCGCGCGCGATCCCTTCCTCGAACACGGTGGAAATGCGTGCCGCAGTCGCGATCGCCCGCTCGATGATTTCGCGATTGGCTTGGCGGATGGACTGCAGCTTGGAGGTCAAGGCGGTTTCGGCATCGCCCGCGAGCCCGACGAAAGTCAGATGCAGACCAAGCGGCGAACGAGCGACGAGCCGCAGCTTGGTACGGCCGATGGCCTCGACCTGGCCGTCGAGTTCTTCGCCGACGACAAACGGATCGGCGGCCTGCGGCAGCATCAGGATGCCACCCTCGGATATATCGGCGGTGCGGCCCGTGCATTCGCCGCGGCCGTTGCACAGCGTGATGCGAAGATCGCAAGGCAGGCGGTCGTGACGGCGCCGGTCGCCGATCTCGGCCTGCCGAAGGAAGATGGTGAAGCGGTGCTTCAGCTTCTCGGCAAGCTGCAGCACCTCCTTGCTAGATCGATCGACATGCGCACCCTGATCGCTCGCGCCGCGCGCGGCCTGCTCGATCTCACCCGCACCTTCCGCAACCGTGGAGATGAAATGCGAGGCGTCGGCGGCGTTGCCGGACAGGCCGTTGGTGGTGGAGACCTGCTGCTCGGTCGCGCCGGCGATGGCGCCGAACATCGGACGGATGGTGTCGATCGCCTGCGCGATCTTGTGCACGCTCGCGATCAGGGCGGTCGAATCCGATTGCAAGGCCGCGATCTTGCGCTTGATGTCCTCGGTGGCGGTCTGGGTCTGCACCGAAAGCGATTTCACTTCCGATGCGACCACCGAAAAGCCGCGGCCGGCTTCGCCCGCCCGCGCGGCCTCGATCGTGGCATTGAGGGCGAGCAGGTTGGTCTTCTTCGCAATCGCCGCGATCAGGTTGACCACGGTGCCGATATCGGACGAGGAAGACTTCAGACCATCAATCCGCGCGGTCGCGGCCGACGTCAGTTCGGCGACATCGCGCGTGAGTCTGTCGGCCTCGTGCGCCGAATGGCCGATTTCGGCGGAAGACTGGGCGAGTTCCTCGGTCGCCTGCGCGAAGCTTCCGGCAATCGACATGGCGTCACGCGACCTGGTGGCCAGTGCCTCGGTCTGCATGCGGATCGCGGCGAAGGCTTCGGCCGATGCGCGCGCACTCCGGAACAGGGTATCGGCCGATTTCTCGACCGAGCCGATCATGCCGGCAAGATCGGCTTCCAGAAGATCGATGGTTTCGAGAATGGCGGTCGATCCCGCCGCAGCGTCCACAGGCGGGGACGCGGCGCCTGTAACGGCCAAGCCTGTAGCGGCCAAGCCTGTAGCGGCCAAGCCTGTAGCGGCCAAGCCTGTAACGGCCAAGGGTTCGTCGATCGGCGGCAAGATGAATTCCGGCGGATACACTGTCCGAATCGGATGTCATTATAGTCGACGTGTGCTCGTAAACTTCGCAATTGTTAGGCGAAACCGAAGTCGCGGCGGCACCGGCCAAACTGGACAAGACCGGGTGTGGACGTTAGTGTCGAGTTTTAAACAAATGTGACGAAACGGGGAGAGGCATGTCCACGCGCGAGGCGACCGCGGGCTTCCGCAATGCAAGCTGGACCATGACCGGGTTGCCGGCGGATGTCGCCGTTACGGTGCATCCGCTGCAGACGCAGGACGGTGCCGCGGTCAATGGCTTTCTCTATGCCAAGCAATCTGCCGAGACCGTGCTCTGCATCATGCATCCGCGCGAATTTCTCGCGACGCATTATCTCGTGCCGGATCTCGTCTCGCGGGCTATCGCTGTGTTCACGCAGACCGCACGCTCGGTCGGCAACGACATGCGGCTTGAGCACGAGATCGCGCTCCTGGATGTGGCAGCTGGCCTGAACTTTCTGAAGAAGGCGGGCTTCAGACGCATCATCCTGATCGGCAATTCGGGCGGGGCGAGCCTCTATGCTTTCTACAATCAGCAATCCTTGCTCGATGCGGGCAACCGGCTGGAAAAGACGCCGGGCGGTCGCCCGACCGGACTGGCCGAGGCTTCCATGCCGGTCGCCGACGGCATGATATTCGTCTCGCCGCATCCGGGGCAGGGGCAGATCCTGTTGAAATGCATCGATCCGTCGGTGACCGATGAGCGCGATGCTTTGTCGGTCGACCCCGCGCTCGACTTTCTCGATCCGACGAACGGCTATCGCGAGGGGCCGGAGGGGTCGAGATACTCCGCCGGAATTCATCATGCGCTTCCGGAAAGCTCAGTCCGATCGGGTCGCGCGGCTGGATAAGACGGCGCGCGACGATGATCGACGAGCGGCTGTCGGCACGCAAACTCGCCAAGACTACGGGCTCCGCCGCCGATCGGCGCAAGGGCGCGCATACCTCGGTGATGACGATCTGGCGCACCGATGCCGACCTGCGCTGCTGGGACCCGTCGATCGATCCGTCCGATCGCAAGCTCGGCTCGGTCTGGGGCAAGGATCCATTCGCGACCGATTACGGCGCGGTCGGCTTTTCCCGCTTCTGCACGCCGGAAGCCTGGCTGTCGACGTGGTCCGGACATTCCTCGCGCGCCAATCTGTTCGAGACCGCGACGGCGGTGCAGCAGCCTTGCCTGCTGATCGACTATACCGGCGACAACACGGTGTTTCCGGCCGATTGCACGGCGATCTTCGAGACGATCGCGTCGGCAAACAAAATCCGCCAGCGCTTCCGCGGCGACCATCACGGCCGCGCGCTGGAAAAGGGCGAGGAGCCGGGGCGGGTGGGAGCTGCGAAGGCGATCGTGGATGGGCGAGGGAGACGTTTGGGGGATGAGGCCTTCTAAGCCCGCATCTCCTGCAAGCCCAGAACCGGCTCGTTGGTCGGCGCGAGCTTGATCGCCTGCGAGGTGAAGGAAGTAATCTTGCCGTTCAGCCCCGCGGTCAGGCAACCGAACCAGACCGCCTCGCCGAGCCCCGTCGCTTCGCGCGTGATCTCGATCTCGCCGTCGAACTCGATGTAGCGATAGCCGGCGATCACCGGATGCACGCGGCAATCCTTCGAGTTGCTCGGCCGCGCGCACCAGGGGATCGAATTCCGCAACGTCGAGGACATAGAAGCCGCTCATGATGCGACCCTTGTCTCCGCATCCTGCTGGCGTTTGCGCACGAAGTCGGCCTTGGCGCGCCACAATTGCTCGATGTTGGTCCAGCGCCGGGAGTCTTCGAGCGTGAGCGCAGCATCGATCGTCATCTCGGCATCGACCGCGTCGAGCGTCTCCATGTCGCGCAGCGAACGGGTAATTTCGAGCGGATAGAAATTCGGATCGCGGAAATAGATCGATTCCAGAATCTCATGCTTCACGAACTGGCTGACGCGCACGCCTTTCTCTTCCAGGCGTTTCTGCCAGGCGAGCAATTGGTCTTCGGTCTCGACACGCCAGGCGGTGTGATTGGCCATCGCCATATAGCCCTTCGGCACCACGAGCTCGGGCGGCTGCTGCGTGCCGATATAATAGAAGAAGGCAATGCAGCTCTCATTGCCGCTGTCGAAGAAGAAGTGGATGAAATCGGCGTGCTCCTCCTTCTCGCGGCCCCAGCCCTTGGCGGTGATGGCGTGGACCAGCTTGAGCCCGAGAATGTCGCGATAGAATTCCACGGTTTCGCGCAGCTTCCAGGTCGGGCGCGCGGTGTGGTCGACGCCATGCAGCGCCATGCGTCCGGGCGAGCGAGGGGGTCGTGGTCATGGCGTTATCCTCCCTTGGCCTTTCGGGTTGCCGGCAATATCCAACGTTTCGACATAAATGTCAATTGGCTGACACTTAAGACGAAAGCGGGTCAGCCGGCGCCGCGGTCGATCAATCCCAGAATATCGCGGATTTCGCCGGTCAGGGCGCGGATATCGCCGGATTTTCCGGCATTGCCGCGCGGGCGTCTGACGCTGTGGATCGCGAGATCGGCCATCCGCTCGGCGATCGCGGAAGCGGGAAGCTCGCCGTCCGGAGCGAACCACCAGGCGGTCCAGTTGCACATGCCGATGATGGAGAAGGCTGCGATGCGGCTGTCGACGGCGCGCGCTTCGCCGGCCGCGATGGCGTCGTCGATCAGCTGCGTCATGCCGCGACAGCACGCGCCGTTTGGCCTCGTTGTGACGGGCGAGGATCGCGGGCGGCAATTCGTTCTCGCTGCGGTCGATGGCGATGAAATGCAGCCGTCGCTCGGTGACCCACATGACGAGCGCATTGGCGGCGGCGCCAATCTTCTCGATCGGGGAGAGATCGCCGCGCTTCTCGACATTCTCGAGGATGCGCGCGGCGGAGACCGTGACGCCGGTGAGCAACTCCTCCAGCAATGCATCCTTGCTCGGAAAATAATAATAGATCGCGGGCCGGCTGAGGCCGACCGCGTCGGCCACGTCCTTGAGGCTGGTCCCGGCAAAGCCGCGTTCGGCGAACAATCCGACCGCTCGGTCCAGCACCTCGGACGAGAGTACGTCCTTGCGCACGCCCGGATTTCCGGCCCGGCTGCGGAGAGGCGCCGCGCGGCGCCTTCGCCGGAATCGTTTTCACCAATGACTTCTTGCGAGGAGCCGTCGCCATGTGCGATTCCGATCAAACCGTCAGCATACGTTCGACGTTTTCGCGCTCCGCTGCAAGCTCGGCGCCGCTGCCGCGCCAGACCGTGCGGCCACGTTCCAGCACATAGCAGGAGTCGGCGATTTTGCTGAGCGCGCGCAAATTCTTGTCGACCACGAGCAGCGACAGGCCTTCGGTCTTGAGCAGGTGCAGGGTCTGCCAGATCTGGTGGCGGATTAGGGGGGCGAGACCTTCGGTCGCCTCGTCCAGTATCAGCAGCCTCGGATTTGTCATCAGCGCGCGCGCAATCGCGACCATCTGCTGCTCGCCGCCGGATGTCTGCCACGCCGGCCGGTCGAGCATCTCCTTCAGGCGCGGGAACAGGTCCAGCGCGCGGTCGAGCGTCCAGGGTTTGGCGGCGGATGCGCCGGCGCGCGCCATGACGTCGAGATTTTCGCGGATCGAGAGGCTTGGAAAGAGCTGGCGTCCTTCGGGCACGAGCCCGATGCCGAGGCGTGCGATCCTGTGCGGCGGCAGGCCGAGGATGGAGCGGCCGGCGAAGCGAATGTCGCCGCCGCGCTGGACGAGCGCGCCGAGGATGGCGCGGATGGTCGAAGTCTTGCCCATGCCATTCCGTCCGCATAAGGCCACCACCTGGCCCTCGCCGATAGCGAACTCCACGTCGAACAGCACGTCGATCGCCCCATAGCCGCCGGCGAGCGATTTCAATTCAAGCAGCGGCTCAGGCATCGGCGTCCTCTCCGAGATAGGAGGCACGCACGATCGGGTCGCTGCGGATCGCTTCCGGTTTGCCGGAGGCGATCACCCGACCATGCGCCAGCACGGTCACGGTGTCGGCAAGCGAGAATACCGCGTCCATGTCGTGCTCGACCATCAGGATGGCAGCCTCGCCTTTCAGGGACTTGAGCAGCGCCGACATGCGAAGCAATTCGTCGCGGCCAAGCCCGGCCATCGGTTCATCGAGCAGAAGCAGGCGCGGCCTGCCGGCAAGGGCAGTTGCGATTTCGAGGAGTCGCCGATCGCCATGCGACAGGGTCTCGGAAGATGCCGCAGCGCGTTCGGACAGCGCGACCGCACCGAGTGCGGCGCTGGCTTCGCTCGACAGACCGGGCCGCGCGCGAAGCGGTGTCCAGAGCCCGAACAGATCGGCTGCGCGCCCCAGCGCGCCAAGTGCCGGATTGTCGATGGCGGCAAAACTTCCGAAGATGCGCGGGACCTGGAAGGTGCGGCCGATGCCGAGCCGGGTGCGTTGCTCGACCGGCAGCGCGGTGACGTCGACGCCGTCGAATACGATAGTGCCGGCATTCGGGACAAGCTGGCCGCCGATCTGGTTAAGCAAGGTGGTCTTGCCGGCGCCGTTCGGGCCGATGATGGCGTGCAATTCGCCCGGCATCACGTCGAGCGAGACATTCTCCGAGACGATAAGCCCGCCGAAGAGCTTGGTGACGTCGCGGGTGGTGAGGAGCGGCGTGATCATGAGGCCAGCCTCTCCTGAAGCTTCGCCAGCAGACCGTCACGCACCAGCAGCACGCGGACGATCACTGCGATGCCGATATAGAATGCCCAGAAATCGGTGTAATGCGAGACGATTTCGATCAGCAGCAGGAACAATGCGGCGCCGATTACCGCGCCGTAGAGCGTGCCGGTCATGCCGAGGATCACCATGACCAGAAATTCGGCGGAGAGATGCCAGCTCAGGGTGGAGGAGGGCGCAATATAAAGAGTGAGATTGGCGGACAGGACTCCGGCCAGGCCGGCAATGGCGCCCGATACGGCGAAAGCCGCGAGCCGCAGCCCATAGGAGCCGATGCCGGATGCCGCCGCGCGCATCTGGTCATCACGCGCAGCCCGCAAGGCGGAGCCGAAGGCCGCACCCGCCGCGCGGCGCGCGAACAGCAGGATGGCGGTGAGGATCAGGACGCAGACGAGAAAGAACACGCGCGGGTCGTCGATCGACAATCCGGCGACGGTCGAGCGCCCCGGCAACCGGAAGCCGTCGGCGCCACCGAGGCCGGGCACGGCATTGGCGCCATAGAAGAACATCTGCGCGAAGGCGAGCGTGATCATGATGAAATAGACGCCGCTCGTTCGCAGCGCCAGCGCGCCGATGACAAGCGCCGCAAGGCTCGCGACCACGATCGCGAGCGGCCAGACCAGCAAGGCTTCCTTGTAGCCTGCGAGCGCCAATGCGCCGGTGACATAGGCGCCGAGCCCGAAAAAGGCCGCGTGTCCCATGCTGACGAGGCCGGCATAGCCGAGCACGATATCGACCGCGACCGCAGCGAGCGCGTAGATCGCAACGCGGCTGACGAAGCGAAGCGTCGTCTGATCGCCAAAGGCGACCAAAGCGCGTCACCAGTACCACGGAGGCGAGCACGATCAGGATGCGGTATCGCGGCATCGTGTCGGTCATCGGGCTTTTCCGAAAATGCCGAGCGGACGCCAGACCAGCGTCACCGCCATCAGGAGATAGATCGACATATTGGCGAGCGCAAAGCCGGTAGTATTGCCGAAGGCGAGCGGCAGATAGGTGCGGCCGAATACGTCGACGAAGGCGACCAGCAGCGCGCCGATCAGCGCGCCCTGGATCGAACCGAGTCCGCCGATGATCACCACCACCAGCGACTGGATCAGCACGGCATCGCCCATGCCGGAAGTCACTGCGATCAGCGGCGCGGTCATGATGCCGGCGATACCCGCGAGCAGGGCGACGAGCGCGAACACGCCGGCGCCGAGCGTATCGACATTGGCGCCCAGAGCCTGCACCACCGCGCGGTTGTCGGCCGAGGCGCGAATGAGCCCGCCGGTGCGGGTGCGCGCGATCAGATACCAGAGCGCAAGCCCGATCGCGATTGCGACCGTGGTGATGACCAGGCGATAGGTCGGGTAGGCGATATCGCCCAGCATGACGTGGCCGGACAGGAAATCGGGTAGCGGCGTGTAGAGTGGATCGCGGCCCCAGATCATCATCACCGCGTCGTTGAAGATGAGGATCAGCCCGAAGGTCGCGAGCACCTGTTCGAGATGGTCGCGCAGATAGAGCGGGCGGATGACGATGCGCTCGATCGCGACCGCGACGACAGCAAGCAGAAGCAGCGCGCCGATGCCGGCGGCGAGCCCGCTATCGGTCGAACCGATGATCCAAGCGTAGAAATACGCCGCCCAGCATGAAGAAGGAGCCATGCGCCAGATTGATCAGGCGCATGGTTCCGAAGGCGAGCGTGACGCCGACCGCCATCAGGAACAGCATCAGTCCGAGTTGCAGAGCGTTGAAGGACTGCTCCGCAAGGAAGGCGATCGACATGGCGGCCGGCCGCTGGCTGGATTGCGGTCAGCCTTTCAGCGGGCAGGAGCCGTGATGGGGGTCTTCGACATCCTTCTTGATGACCTCGAGGAATTTCACATCGTATTTTCCATCGGCGGTCTTCTCGACCCGCTGCAGGATGATGTCCTGGATCGGGAAATTGTTGTTGTTGAACTTGAAATTGCCGCGCAGCGACTTGAAGTCCGCCTTCTTGAGCGCGGCACGGAACTTGTCGGGATTTTCCGGGCCAGCTTCCTTCAGCGCGGCGTCGAGCAGCAGGATCGCGTCATACTGGAACATCGCGAACTGCGTCGGATTGCGATTGTGCTTCTTGCGGAAGTCGGTGACGAAGCGCTCGTTGCCCGGCGTCTTCATTTCCGGATTCCAGCTATAGGCGGTCTCGAGTCCGAGCGCGGCATCGCCGATCGCCGGCAGCAGCATGGAGTTGGCGATTGCCCCCATCGAATAGAGCTTCACGGTCTTGTCGAGGCCGGACTGCTTCCATTGCTTCATGAACGGCACCGCCGCGCCGCCGACATAGAAGGCATAGATGGCGTCGGGCTTGGCGGCGCGCACCTGCGTCAGCACCGAGGAGAAATCCATCTGCGTCAGCGGCGTGTAGATCTCGCCGAGATTTTCGCCCTTGAAGTTCTTGGCGACCGACTTGGTGTGATCCCAGCCGGCCTGATAATCCATGCCGAGGAACATCATGCGCTTGACGCCGGACTTGTTCAGGTAATCGGCAAGGCCGGTGCCCCATTGCTCGTTGGCGAAGGCCACGACGAACAGGTTCTGATTGCATTTCTCGCCGGCAAGTTGCGAAGGTCCGGCATTGGCGCCGACCACGAACACGTTGTTCTTCAGAAGCGGATCGATGGCGGCGAGCATGGAATTGGAGACCACGAGTCCGGTCACCACCTGCACCTTGTCGCGTTCGACCAGCTTGTTGGCGAGATCGGCGGCCTCGACCGGGTTCGACTTGTCGTCGACCTCGATCAGCGTTACCGGACGGCCGCCGAGCTTGTTGCCGAGATGCTCGAGCGCGAGATCGAGCCCGCGCTTCTGTTCGGCGCCGAGCACGCCGAAGGTGCCGCTCAGCGACGACAGGAATCCGAGCCGCACCGGCTCCTGCGCATGAGCGCCTGCGCTGAGCAGGGCGGAAAACGCCAGTCCCGCCAATATCGAAATTCTTGTCCTCATTTCGCATCCTCCCGTGGCTTCGTAGCGGTTTCGTCGCTATCGTTGAAAAACTGACAATAGCGTTCCAGACCGCAAATGTCGATGGCCTTGGTTGCCGCAGGCTGTTATCCGGAGGCAATTTTTGAGGGAGGGCGTGAGTTGGATTTCTCAAATCTGGACTATTCGGAGAAGATGATTTCGACGCTGCCGGTTACGGTACGGCGGCGGGTGAAGTTCGGCGAATGCGATCCCGCGGGCGTGGTCTATACGCCGGTTTTCTCGGAATATACGGTGTCGGCTTATCAGTGGTTTCTGCAGGCCATGCTGGGCGGACCGATGTTTGCGGCGATGAAGCGGGTCGGCTTCGATTCTCCGATCAAGGCGCTGACCTTCGAATTCCGCAACATGCTGGAGACCGAGCAGGTCTTTGACATGACCTGCCAGGTCACCGATATCCGCACCCGCACCTTCGATCGTCGAGATTACCGGCCGCTCCACGACCGAGAAGCCGCACGACATCTATGTCTGCGAAGCTCACGCCGATCATGCTGTCGCGCAGCGAACGCCGCTCGATCGAAATTCCCGCCGAATTGCGCCAGCAAGCTCGAGGCCTATCGCAGCCGCAATAGTCTAGGCGGCGCCGGTGCGGGTGGCGGCTTCCGCCTCATAGGCGGCGAGAAAATCCGGATCGATCCGGCGCAGCCGTTCCAGATTCACCTTGCCGGTCCGCATCATGTAGCTGAAGGCGAATTCCAGCGGCGTCAGATGCTGGCGCGTGTCGGCAGTCTCGTACCAGAGGATCGAACGCATGGCGGCGTCCTGGAAGTCGTCGGCCGTGGGACGCCGCGCGCGCTCGAATTCCGTCAGGCTCTTTGCGACATCGCCGCCGCCTTCGTTGACCGCTTTCGCGAGCGCGATCGCATCCTCATAGGCCATCCGTGTGCCGGAGCCGATCGAAGGATGCACGGTTTTCAGCGCGTCGCCGATCAGCACCACATTGCCGGAGAACCAGCGCTTCGAGGTCACGAAGCTCGGATTGAACCAGAGCGAACGATTGGAGATCAGTTCTTCGCCGTCGAGATAGTTCGCGAAAATCTCGCCGCAGAAGCGCCGGCTCTCGTCGTCGCTCTTGGTGTCGAGGCCGGCGCGCTTCCAGGTGTCGGGATGGCATTCGATCACGAAGGTGCCATGGTCGGGCGCGTAGCGGTAGCTGTGCGCGATGAAGATGCCGAACGGGGTCTGTTCGAAGATCAGTTCGACGCTGTCGAAGCGGTGGCGGGTCGCGTACCAGGCCCATTTGTTGAGACGCGGCTCGACCATGGCCTGGAAGTCATGCTGCAGGGCGTTGCGGATCGCGCTGTTGACGCCGTCGGCGCCGACCACGAGATCGTAGCCGGACAGGTCGTCGAGGTTGTCGACCCGCTTCGAATAGATGATGTTGACGCCTTCGCCGGCCGCATGCGCCTGCATGATATTGAGCAGCCGCATGCGCGGAATGCCGAGGAACACGTTGCCGTGGATCGGTACCGCGGTGCGGCGGTGATAGAGCGTGATGGTGTCCTGCTTTTCGGCGGTTCCGATGAGGTCGGCATGCAGCTTCGAATCGACCGGTTTCAGAAAGTCGAGCACAACATCGGCGAGCACGATACCGAAGCCGTAGGTGGCGCTCGAAGGGTTCTGCTCGAACACGTCGATCCGGTAATCGGGGTGCTCGCGCGCGACCAGCTTGGCGAACAGCAGGCCCGCAGGCCCGCCGCCGATGACCGCGATCTTCAGTGATTTCGTCATGCTTTGTTTCGCTCCCGCACGCGGTGCAAGCGCTTCCTCGTCGGCAAGTTTCCTGCGCGATATCGGCGCGCATCGCGGCCTTGTCGACTTTGCCGACGCGCGTCACCGGAAAGGCCGCGATGCTCTCGATTCGTTCCGGCAGCTTGTATTTGGCGATGCCGGCCTGCAGCAGGAATTCGCCCAGCGATTTCACGTTCGGTGTGGCACGACCCGGCTTCGGCACCACATAGGCGCAGACCTTCTCGCCGTAGATCTTGTCGGGCATCGCGACCACGCGGGAATCGAGCACGTCGGGATGCGCGGCGATCAGATTTTCCAGTTCCTCGGCACCGATCTTCTCGCCGCCGCGGTTGATATTGTCCTTGATGCGGCCTTCGAACGAATAGCCGATGACGCCGTTTACTTCGAAAGCGCGAAGCAGATCGCCGGTGCGGAAGAAACCATCCGACGTGAACGCGGCTTCGTTCGCTTTCGGATCGGCGAAATAGCCGACCAGCGTGCTCGGACCGCGGAAGGCAAGTTCGCCGACCTCGCCGAAGGCTGACTTGCTCTTCCGATCCCGGCTTGAGCAGGCGGATTTCATCACCCGGAGAGGTGGCGCGACCGCAGCCGCGATGCCGTGCTTCTTGCGGGGCGCTCGGAGCGGAAGCGAGCAGCAGGCCTTCGGTGATGCCGAACATGTTGCCGGAGACGATGCCGACATGCGCTTCCAGCGCATCGGCGCGCGACAGCGTGAAAAACTGGCGAAGCGACGACAGGTCGTGATCGCCGATGCGCGGATATTCCACGATGCGCGGCGCCACCGGTCCGATGCTGCCGGTGAAGGTCACCTTGTGGCGCGAAATGGTTGCGAGATACTTCTCCACGTCGAAGGAGCCGAGAATGACATTGGTCCGCCGCGTCACTGCGGTCGGAATCACTATGAACAGCATGCCGGCATTATGGATGAGCGGCAGTGCCCACATCCCGATATCGTCGCTGTCGAGTTCGTAGGCTCTGGCGAGCCAGAGTGCCGAGCCAAGATATTCGGAATGGAAACGCGGGATGACCTTCGGCAATCCGGTCGAGCCGCCGGAAAGCTGGAACATGATTACGTCGTCTGGGGAAGGATCGTGCGGCCGCACGATCTCGCGCGCGGTCCTGGCATCGTATTTCCGCGCCAGCGTATCGATCGAAAGCGCGTCCGCCGCCTCGCCGCGCGTCACGAAAAGATGACGGATCGTCGGCATCGCATGCATCATCGAGCGCGCAAATGCGAGCTGGTCGAAGCTTGCCGAGACATCGGTCTGCACGAAATAGGCGGTTGCGCCAGAGCGCTCGCCGAGCGACGTGATCTCGATCTCGCGATATTGCGGCAGCGTGCAAAGCGGCACGATGCCGGCCTTGAAGCAGCCGAATAGCGCGACGAAGATCTCCTTCACCGCTGCGATCTGGAACACGGCGCGGTCGCCCGGCCGCAATCCGGTTTCGATCAGGCCGGCGGCGAGCGATTCCGACAGGGTATCGAGTTCGCGGAAGCGTATAGGTGCCGTCCTCGGCGATCACGGCCAGCTTGTCCGGCACTTCGCTCGCTGCTTCGCGCAGCGATTCACCTGCGGTGATCGGCAGCCAGGCACCGCTTTCGAGATGGCGCCGCTTTTCTTGCGCAGTCCGGTAGTTCACGCCTGCGATCGGAAATCGCGGTGTCATGGCTCCTCCCAGAGCTTTGCAAATTATCCGGCCTCAACGTATGCGTCAATATACGGACACTGTTGTCGAGACCGGGTTCAGAGCATTTTACCGCGGCGGAGGTGTTGCGCTCGCCCGAGTGGGCGGGAATATTGCGGCCCCTTGCCATGGCCTTGCGGGACGACGATGAAATTGCCGCTGACCGGCGGCTGCCAATGCGGGCAGCTTCGCTACGAAGTGAATGCCGAGCCGCTCTCGGTCTATGTCTGTCATTGCACCGAATGTCAGCGGCAATCGGGCAGCGCCTTCGGCATGTCGATACTTCTGCCGCGCGCGGCGTTCCGCTTCGTGATGGGCAAGCCCGCGGCGATATAGCCGCAAGGCCGATAGCGGACGCATTGTCGACGGCGATTTCTGCGAAACCTGCGGTGTGCGGCCGGTGCATTATCCGAAGGCAAATGAAGCGGTGGCCATCCTCAAGCCGGGGACACTCGACGATACCAGCTGGCTGCATCCGGTCGGGCATATCTGGACCAGGAGCGCGCAACAATGGGTATCGATCCCCGCGGACAGCGTGATACACGAAGGCCATCCGAGCGAACTGAATTCGCTGATCGAGGCGTGGCAGCGTTACCGGCAGACTATGTGAGCGATACTTACACGGGCTCCAGCATTTTCGGATAAGTCGCCTGTTTGAAGAAGCTCGCGCCCGGCACATAAGCGCGGCCGGGAGAAAGATCGGGTGGCTGATCGCCTTCGATCGCGCCTTCGAAGGTGAGTTCGAGTTGCACGCCGCTCGGATCATAAACGAAGAGCTGCCACAGCGTCGTGCCCGGCACCGCGAATTCCCGCCAGTCGAGACCCGTCGCCTTGAAGCGGGAAATGTAGGAGCGGAAACCGGAGCAGGAGAGCGAGACATGATCGATTGCGCCGGTACCGTACGGCGCCTTGCCGTCGGCGCCGAGCGCGGGCCCGCCCGCATAAACGTGGATGATGGCAAGACCGCCCGGCTGCGGGCAGGCGAGCCATGCGCCGGGATAGCCGAAATCCGGCCGGTGCATTTCGCGAAGCCCGATCACCTTGGTCCAGAAATGTCGGGTCGCGGCAAGATCGGAGGTCTTGATCGCGAGATGAAACAGGCCGTGAACGGTCGCTTGCGGGAGATTGCCGGCGGAGGTCATGGAATGTCTCCGGAAAAGGAAGCGCAGCCGATCTAAGCACAGGGCGAGTGGCGTACCAATGCCATCGGCATTTGGAATAGGCGGTCGCCGCGCATTTCGCAGGCGACGTTCCCTGCTGCTGAGGAGTGGTTTCGTGCCGGTCGCCAAGGTTCGCTCATCGCCGCGGCGACAGGCCTCACGGCTTGACCCTGTTGACGAATCGCTCGACGACGTTGCGCGTGCGAGACGGATAACGGTTAATGCGAAGACGCGGGTGCTGGCGCCGCCTTGTTCTCGGCTCGAGCCAAACACGTGGTTGCCTGACAAAACGGGCCGGAATCGCAATGGGCCGAGTTCGTCGGAGGGATGTCCGGAACTGCTCGAAGGGGTCTGGCTCTTCTGGGATTGCCGTAGCAGCGTTCGTTGGCGCGGCGGGATGGTTGCTCATCGGCACCCCGGTCCATTCTCAGGCGGCCGATACCGGCTCACACACCATATTCCACCGGCTCACGCGCGACGAACTTGCGGAGGAATTGCATCGTTCGGTCACCGCTACAGGCATTGCACCCCAGCAATACATGCGGGAGGTTTTCCGGGGCTTCGGCGACGACACGCCCGCATTCGTTCGCGATGCGCTGATGCAGGTGGTCGGCCGAACCTATCATTTGAAACGCGAGAATTTCGACGGCACGACCTCGCAGGCCTGGGCCGGAGGCGGGTGGCTCGCATACCGTCGGGCCTGATCGCCGACATGTTCGGGGTGCACGCGGCCTTCTACACCTCGCAACGACTGAACGGCCCGATCGACAAGGGCGGCACCTTGCTGCTGAATCCGGAACAGGAGCCGCTCAATGTTCTCGGTCAAGCCTATGCGCGGATCAAATTCCAGGATCAGGAGTTGCGCGGCGGCCGTCAATTGATCGACACGCCCATGATAAACCCGCAGGACAATCGCATGGTGCCGAATACTTTCACGGGCACCGTGTTGACGACACTCGCCGACAGCAAGCGAGGCTACGATTTTGCCGTCGGCTATATCCGGGACATAAAGCCGCGAGACTCGAACGACTTCATCTCGATGTCGGATGCACTGACCGGAAGCGATGCGATCGACCGCGGTGCGACCTTCGGGATGGTCAAGGTCCGGCAGATTACCGGCCTTTCGACCGTGTTCATGGACTATTACATCGCCGACTTCATCAATACCGCGTTCGCTCAGGCAGAATACAATTTCCAGCTTCCAAAGAATCTTCCGCAATGGATTGTCGGCGCGAACGTCATCGATCAGCGATCCGTCGGCGCCGATCTGCTCATCGGGAGCCCATTCAGCACATTTCAGGCCTCTGCACAGGTGCAGATGACCTATCTCGGCTGGATCGGTTTTGTCGCCGGATCCATCACCGGCAATGGCTCGCAGATTTATTCTCCGTTCGGCACCCAGCCGAACTATACCAATATGCAACAAATCTCGTTCAGCAACGCGGGCGAAAAGGCAATCGGAGCGAGCGTCGCGTACGACTTCGGCTATGCGTTCAGGAATATCGGGCTGGATGGGCTGACCGCCGGCGTCTGGTATTCGCAGGGCTGGGACGCCATCGATCCGGTCACCAATGCGGCAATACCCAATCGGGATGAATGGGACGTGTGGCTGCAATACCGGCCATCGGAAGGTCCGTTGAAGGGCCTGCGCATCAAGGCGCAATATTCCAGTTTGCGGCAAGCAGGCAATGTTCGTAGCGAACAGCCGGAATTCCGCTTTGTGGCCGATTATACAATGCTCGTGAGATAAGGAGCGCCTCAGGGCGCGTTCCGTTCTTCCACCAGAGCCAGCGCGCGCACCGGGCTGCCGCTGCCATGCAGGATTTTCAGCGGCGCTGCGATCACCAGCGCGCCGGTCGGCGGTAATAGATCGAGATTGGTCAGGCATTGCAGCCCGAAGCGGCCATTGCCGTGCATGATCGAATGGCACGGATAGGGCGGGCGGAAATGCGTGGCCTGTCCGGCATCGGTGCCGATGGTCTCCGAGCCGAAGCCGATCACGCCGCGCTCATGCACCAGAAACTCCACCGCCGCCGACATCCGGCCCCGGCGTGTGCTGGCCGGCGGCGTCGAAATTCTGATAGGCGACCGGATCGCTGCGCTTCGACCAGTCGGTGCGCATCAGCAGCCATGAGCCGGCGGGGATGCGGCCGTGGCTTGCCTCCCAGGCGCGCAACTGGTCGACCGTCAGCAGGAAGTCGGCATCGCGCGCGGCCTGCGCCGAGCAATCGACCACGCAGGCCGGCGCGAGAAAGGTGTGCGGGGGAAGCGAGTCGGTCGCGGCGTTCGGCAGATCGCGGCCGGTGATCCAGTGCACCGGGGCATCGAAATGCGTGCCGGTATGCTCGCCGAAGGAGATGTTGTTCCAGTACCAGCCGGGTCCGCGCTCGTCGTAGCGGGAAATCTCCTCGATCCGGAACGGCGCGCATTGGTCGAATTCCGGCGGCAGCACGATCTGCGGAAAGCGCGAGGACAGCGATCTGCGAAAGATCGATGACGCGCAGCCTTTGCGCGGCAAGCCCGCGCAGCATCTCGTCGAGAATGGCCGCCGGCTCGCTCACGCTCATTGATCCCACATTTCGCGTTCCAGCACTTTCGCGCTCTCGCGCCATTTCGTGAACAGGTCCTGCGCGACGTCGCCCGGATAGATGTCCTCGACGCCGTCCTGCAGCGCCTTCACCACGGCCTTGGCGAGCGCCGCCGGCGCAAGCTTCGGCGGCGGCACCAGTTGATTCCATTCGTCGTCGATCGGGCCGGGAAATACGTTGACCACGCGGATGCCGGCGGCGCGCATCTCGGCGCGCAGGGTCTGCGACAGCGAAAGCGCCGCCGCCTTCGACGCCGAGAAGGTGCCCTGCGACGGGCAAGGTCGACAGCGCATAGATCGAGAGAATATTGACCCAGGCGGTGGCGGGCACCGTTCCTTCCGCCGCACGCGCGCGCATCGCCGGGCCGAAGCTTTGCGCGAGCCGCATCAGGCCGAGATAATTGATCTCCATCTCGGCGCGCGCGGTCTCGGTGCCGCGGCGGTCGGAAATGCCGTGGCTGCGGTGAAACTCGGCATTGTTGATCAGGATATCGACCTTGCCGCCGATCGAGCCCACCAGTTCATCCACCGAGCGTCCGTCGCTCAGTTCCAGCGGGACGATCGTGACCTTGGGCAGTTTCGCGATCGCCTCGAAGCCCGGCGGCTGTTTCCACGGCTCGGCCAATCCGGCCCAGACCATGTCGGCGCCGGCCTCGATCAGCGCTTTCACCAATGCCTGGCCGGTCGCGCTCTTGCCGTCGGTGACGAGGACTTTTCGGAGCTTCGGGTCGGAGGTCATCTCGCGCAGCATCCTGTCGTCGGTCATGTTGGGAGTGTCGGTCGCGGGAAGGGCGATCAGCGCCGCCTGTCCGGCCTTGTCGAGATGGGCGCGCACGCGCACCGGCTGCTTTCGCCTGTCGGGCAATCGCCATGCAGATGCGTGAGCACGGTGACGCCTTCGTCGAGGCGCACGAGACCGAGCCGCAGCGGCATGCGTTCGCGATAATAAAGCTCGTTGCTGTGATGCAGCAGCGTATCGGAGATCAGTTCGCCGCGGCCGCTGACCGGCTTCCATTCGAGCCGCACCGACAGGCAATTGGTGCAGGCATCGCGCGGCGGATATTGAACCTGTCCGCAATCGTGGCAGGTCTGCAATTCGAAGCGGCCTTCGGCGACGGCGGCGCTGAAGCCGAGCGCGGCGCGGCTGCGCGCCGAAGGCGGCAAGGTCGGCAGCCGCAACGGCAGGATCGGGTTGCGGCGGGGAGGGGATTTGAGCGCGTCGGTCATGGTCACGCCCGCCCAAGGATTGCGGCGCCGGTGCATAGCCCGCGGTCATAATTGATCATGCCGAAGCCGCTGACGAGACCGTGCCGGGCATTTTCGACTTTCGCGCCGAGCGTCTGCCCGGTGACCTGGCGGATGCGCCTGGACCAGACCGAGGAAACCGCCGCCGGCGCCGGCCTGACCGACCGACAATTGCCCGCCTGACGTATTGAACGGGAAGGAGCCGTCGACCGTGAAGGTGTTGTTGCGGATGAAGTCCGGCGCTTCGCCCGCCGCAGAATCCAAGGCCTTCGAGTTGCAGGCAGTTGATCACCGGATAATCGTCATAGGCCTCGAACAGGTCGATATCCTCCGGCCCGAGCCCGGCCTGAGCATAGAGATCATCGCGATCCATGACCCATCCTCCGCGGGTCTGGATCGGGTCGTCGGGAAACGCATTATGCCGCTCGATGGTGCCGAGCAGGCGCGCATATTTCAGGCCGAGCCGCTTCGCGTGGTCCTCGCGCAGCACCAGGAAGCCTTCGGCGCCGGCGCAGGGCATCACGCAATCGAACAGCTTGAGCGGATCGGCGATCGGGCGCGCATTCAGATATTCCGCAAGCGTCAGCTTCTTCTTGAACAGCGCATGCGGAAAGCTCAGCGCATTGTCGCGCTGCGCCACGCAGAGCTTGCCGAAGTCTTCCGGCTTCGCGCCGGTCGCCTGCATATAATGAGAGGTGAGCAGCGCGAAATTGGCGTTCGGACCGCCGGAGCCGAGCGGATAGACCGCGTCACGCGCGAAGCGCGAGAAATTGGCGAGGTTCAGCCGGAAGGAATCGACATGATTGGTGTCGCCGGCGACGCAGGCCACGACATTCGCATCGCCATTCTGTACCGCGCGCGCGGCACGGCGCAGCGCCAGAATGCCGCTCGCGCCGCCGAACGGGAGATGATCGAGCCAGCGCAACGTCAGCCCGAGATGCTGGGTGAGACCGACCGCGGTGTCCGGAAACAGCGTGAAGCTCGAAACGCCGAGCCCGTCGAGTCTCCTGTTTCTTCAGGCCGGAGCTTTTCAGCAGGCCGGCGAGGGCGCGCGCCAGAAACCAGTGCGCTTCCCTGGTCGAATAGCGGACATACGGAATTGACACCGGCGCCGCTATGACCACGCCGTCATATCGCGCGCGCGCGTTGTTCATCCGATCGGTGTTCCGTTCGGACCGCGAAGCTGCATGACGATCTTTCCGCGCACATGTCCGCTCTGCGACAATTCCTGCGCCTGGCGGAATTCCGTGATCGGCAGCACCTGCTCGACGAAAACGCGAAGCTCTCGCGCCGCCGCCATGTTCAACAACGATTCGAGGATGTCGCGTCGCGGCAGGATTTGCGCCTGCACCACGGTGACGCCGAATTCCGCGCCGCGATTTTCATACGGCTCGGCCGACAGGCACACCATCGTGCCGCCGCGCTTGAGCACCTCATAGCTGCGGCGGTGAATGTCGCCGCCCATGGTATCGAAAACGACATCGATATCGCCGACCTGCTTTTCGAACGGCACGCGGTCATAGGCGATGACGCGATGGGCGCCGAACGACGAGACCAATTCGGCATTGCGTTGCGAACAGGTCGCGGTCACCTGCGCGCCGCGGGCGCGCGCGATCTGGATCGCGAGCGAGCCGACGCCGCCCGCGCCGGCATGGATCAGCACCTCCATGCCGTCGGAAACCTTTGCGACCTCGACCAGCGGAATCCATGCGCTGGTGCCGGCGAGCGGGATCGCGGCCGCGTCGGTGAGCGACACCGTATCGGGCATGACCGCCGCATTGGCCGCGGGCAATGCGACCTGCTCGGCCCAGGTGCCTTGCCCGCGCGGAGCAAAGAAGGCGACGCGCTTTCCGACCAGCGACGCGTCGGCATCGGGGCCCGCGGCGCGCACGATGCCGGCTCCGTCGCGGCCGGTGCCGGCGGGGAAGGTGAGCGGATAGACGCTCGCCATTCTTCCGGACCGCATCTTCCAGTCGATCGGATTGACGCTGACCGCATGCACATCGATCAGGATTTCGCCCGGAGCCGGCGAAGGCTGCGCGATTTCGCGCCATTGCAGCACATCCGCTGCACCATAAGCATCGAACTGGACGGCTTTCATGGGACGGGCGCCTTGCGGTTTGCGGTGTGGGGCTTGACGGGCTGACAATAACATACAGTATACTATTTCAAGCAAGCGCGGCATCTCCGGGCGATCCGGCGCTGGCAACCATCGGCGGAGCATTCCGATGCGAGGCAGGCGAGCGACTGATCTCATGTTGTGGCCCGGTATCAGCATATGGCCGGCATTGAAGTCGAGTTTTCCGGCGCGCATGCCGCAGATGCGCAAGAATGTCGCGAAATGTCACGTGCATGGCCGCTACCGCCATGCGACGACCCGCAGGAACGCGGCCGCAATCGCGCTGGCATTGCGGGCACATTATTTGCAATCCTCTCCGCCGACAACAATTCCGCCGGCAAGCCGATCCGGCAATCGAAGGCAATCAAACCGCATAAGAAATCCACAAACAGGGGTTCATGATGAGCGCGATCGACAAGCTGACCAAACGCGAATTCGTGTCGTTGATGCTGGGCCTGCCGGCAACGACCTTTCTTACGCAATTCGCAGGCGCGCAATCCGTCGGACGCGCTGAATATCGCGTTCATGGCGGACGTGCAGAGCTGGGATCCGACCGCGGTGACGTTTCCGGTCGGCCAGTCGATCTTCAAATGCGTCTACGATTCGCCGCTGCATTATTCGTCCGACCAGAAGCTTCAGCCGCGCCAGATCGTTTCGCGCAAATGGCTGGACGACAACAATACGCGGCTCGAAATCACGCTGCGCGACGACATCTTCTTCCACGACGGCTCGAAGCTGACGACCGAAGACGTGAAATATAGCTGGCTCGACCGTCCGCAGAAGGACAAGAAGCTCGCCATCGCGGGTCTGTTGCAGGATCTGAAGGACGTCGAGATCAAGTCGCCGACCAAGGCCGTGCTGGTCTATTCGAAGCCGATCGCCGTCGGCGGAATTCTATCTCGGCTTCCTCACCGTCTATATCCTGCCGAAGGCCTATCACCAGAAGGTCGGCGACGACGGCTTCGTGGCGAAGCCGATCGGCGCCGGTCCCTACAAGCTCGTCGATTATCAGCGCGGCTCGCGCATCGTGCTGGAGGCCTTCGACAAGTATTGGGGCGGCGTGCCGGCGATCAAGAGCGTCACCTTCCAGGCGCTGCCGGAAGCAGCCACACGCGTCGCCGCGATCGAGTCGGGCCGCGTCGACGTCGCCGTGCAATTGCCGGTCCGCGAGGCGGTCCGGCTGCAGAGCAACACGGAGCTCTCGGTCAACATCTATCCGCAGGCCGAAATCTACATGCTGCAGATCCCGAGCTATGTGGACACCTACCAGAACAAGGATGTGCGCACCGCGCTGCACATGGCGATCGACAAGGCGGCGCTGGCCAAGGCGTTCTTCAACAATGTGGCGAAGCCCCTGCAGGTGCTGGCGACGCCGGGAAGTTCGGGCGACGTGCCGGGCTACACCTTCCCGTTCGACCGCAAGCGTGCAGCCGAGACCCTGGAAAAGGCCGGCTTCAGCAAGGCGAAGCCGCTGCAGATCACCTTCCTCGCCACCAACGGCACCTTCACCAACGACTACGAGATCGCGCAGGCGATCGCAGCGATGTGGCGGCAGATCGGCGTCGATGTGAAGATCGAGGAAACGACCGTCGCGAAATATCTCGAGCTCAATCACGGCGCCAAGCTGCCGGGCATCATGCTCTATAGCTGGGCGAATGCGACCGGCGACCCGGAAAATTATGCCGGACGCATTCTCAATCCGGCGCTGCGCTTCTCGGCCTGGAAGGAGCCGGCCAATGGCGAGCGGATCGCCAAGCTGTTCGCCATGAAGCTCGGCGAGGAGCGGCTGGAGGGATATCGCAGCGCTCGCCCGCGATGCCTCGGACAATTCCTGGAGCATTCCGCTGCTGCAGCAGGCCGCCAATGTCGTGACCAAGAAGACGTGTCGATCTGCCGACCTATTCGCAAGGCTATATCCTGCCGGCGGAAGCCAAGCGAAAGGCGTGATGAACATGTCGCGGTGTCGTCCCCGCACGGGTCTGCGCTCGCGCAGCCGGTGTAATCTAGCGGGGATCCATACGCCGCGGCTTGTCGATATGACGTGCCGTCTTCGTCTCGAATCATGGTTGAACATGACCAACGATAGATTGGTGGTTATGGGTCCCCGCTTTCGCGGGGACGACTGATCCATGTTCAAGGCCCTGCTCAATGTCGCGCTGAGGCGCTTCGCGGGCGCGATCCCGACGGTGCTGCTGCTGTCGATGGTGGTGTTCTTCGTGCTGCGGGCATTGCCGGCCGATCCGCTGGCGATGCTGCTGCCGCCAAACGCCACCAATGCGGATGCGGAGGTGGTGCGGCACGCGCTCGGGCTCGACCGCTCGATCGCGTATCAATATGTGATCTGGCTGCGCGACGCGCTTACCGGCAATCTCGGCTCGTCGATATCGTTTCGCGAGCCGGTGACGCGGCTTGTCGCCAATTCGCTGCCGGCGACGCTGGAATTGTCGTTCGTCGGCCTGGCGCTCGCGCTCATCATCAGCATTCCGGGCGGTCTTCTGCTGTACGGCACGCGCGGCACGTTCGTCGAGAATATCCTCGACGTGCTCGTGGTCTGCATGCTGTCGATCCCGGCCTTTCTCTGGGCGATTTTCCTGATGCTCGGCTTCGGCGTGATGCTCGGACTGGCTGCCGTTTTCCGGCCGCGTCGATTCCGGCATCGTGATCCCGGCCGGAACCGGATTTCTGCTGATCGACTATCTGGTCGACGCTGCAATGGAGCTACTGGCAGAATGCGCTCGTCGCATCTCGTGCTTCCGGCGATGGCGCTGGCGCTCGGCTTCTCGCCGCTGGTGATCCGGGTGCTGCGCTCCTCGCTGCTGGAAACTTCGGAAGACCATTACGTCACGGTCGCGCGCCAGCGCGGCCTGACCGAGCGGCAGATCATCCTGTCGCACATGCTGCGCAACTCGGCGCTGCCGACCATCACGCTGATCGGCGCGCAATTCGGCTTCCTGTTCGGCGGCACGCTGCTGGTGGAGACGATCTTCTCCTATCCCGGCATCGGCAATCTGATGGTGCAGGCCGTGCGCAATCACGATCTGCCGCTGATCCAGGGCATCGCGCTGGTCTTCTGCGTCATCACGCTGCTCATCAATACCGTTGTGGACGTGCTGTATGTCGTTCTCAATCCCAAGCTCCGCCGCGCCTGAGGCCGCAACAGCGCCTTCGCCGATGGCGGAGGCTCTGCGCGGCGCGATGCGCTCGCCCAAGGTCGTGATCGGCGGCGGCGATCGTCGTCGGTCATGGTGATCTGCGCGCTGTTCGCGCCGCAGATCGCGCCGAACGATCCGGAGAACCAGGACCTGCGTCAACATGCTGCTGCCGCCGATGTGGTACGCGGACGGCACGGCGCAATATCCGTTCGGCACCGACAGCCTCGGCCGCTGCATCTTCTCGCAGATCATCTATGGCGCGCGGGTAGCGCTGCTGGTCGGCTTCTGCGCCGCGATCGGGGCGATGCTGTTCGGCACCACGCTCGCGCTGCTCTCCGGCTATTTCGGCGGCTGGGTCGATCGCGTCATCAGCCATCTCGTCGATCTGTGGATGTCGCTGCCGCCGGTGGTGCTGTCGCTGACGCTGATGGTCGGCTTCGGCACCGGTGTCGGCAACGTCATCCTGTCGATCGTGCTGGTGGACTGGACGCGGTTCTGCCGGGTGGTGCGCTCGGAAGTGATGGTGGTCGCGCGCAAGGATTTCGTCTCGGCCGCGCGGCTTGCTCGGCTTCGGCGATCTGCGCATCATCCTTCGCGAAATCCTGCCGAGCGTCGCTCCGCTGATCATCACGCTGTTCACGCTGCAGGTCGGCATCGGCATCATCGTCGAGGCGATCCTGAGCTTCGTGGGCCTGAGCGTGCCGGCCGACGTGCCGGCCTGGGGCAAGATGATCGCGGGCGCGCGCAACTACATGTACCAGGCGCCCTGGGGCATCATCATGCCGATCCTTGCCATGTTCGTGACCGTGCTCGGCTTCAACCTGCTGGGCGAGGGCCTGCGCGTCTCGCTCGATCCGCGGCTGCGGCGGAGAAGCTTCTGATGAGCGTTCTCGCCTTCGACGAGGTGACGGTGACGGCGCGCATGGGCGGCCGCAAGGTCGACGTGCTGCGCGATATTTCGTTTGCGCTCGGGCAGGGCGAGATCATCGGGCTGGTCGGCGAATCCGGTGCCGGCAAGAGCATGATCGGCCGCGTGATATCCGGGCTGCTGCCGGACAATTTCGCGGTGACTGCAGGCAGCGTGACTTTCGAGGGCGACAATCTGCTGGCGCTCGGCAAGGCTGAAGCGCCGCGCGCTGCTTGGCCGCAAGATCGCCTTCATCCCGCAGGAGCCGTTAAGCGCGCTCAATCCGGTGCGCACCATCGGCAGCCAGTTCGGCGAGCATCTGCGGCATCTCGGCATTGAGCAGAGTCGCCGGCGCGCACTGATGATCGAGCGGCTGCAGCAGGTGCAACTTCGCAATGCCGAAGAGGCGCTGCTTCGCTATCCGCATGAATTGTCGGGCGGGCAATGCCAGCGCGTGCTGATCGCGATGGCATTTGCGGGCGAACCCGCGCTGGTGGTCGCCGACGAGCCGACCACCGCGCTCGACGTGATGACGCAGGCGCATATCGTGCGGCTGATCGCCGAACAGCAGGCGCTGCATCGCACGGCGCTGCTGTTCATCACCCATGACCTGCGGCTCGCCGGTCATGTCTGCAAGCAGTGTCGGCGTGATGTATGCCGGCGACATGGTCGAGTTCGGTCCGGCCGCGGCGGTGCTGAAGGCGCCGTCGCATCCCTATACCAAGAGCCTGCTGGCCGCGATGCCGGCACTGACCGGACCGCGCCATGTGCTGCCGGCCTTGTCCGATCACATGCCGGGGCTTGCGAGCTTCGCAGGGCTGGCCGGCTGCCGCTTCGCGCCGCGCTGCCCGGTCAAGGACCCGGCTTGCGCCAATACGCGGCTGCCGCCGCGGCAAGTAGGCGTTGGGCATTGGGTGCGCTGCGCGGAAGCCTGCGGCAGGGCGGATATCGCGGCTGCTGCCACGGCGCTGGCGGCGAGCGCGCGAATGGGCGCGAGAATTAACAAACCGCGAGTCGTCGATTTCGAGAATGTGCGGCTCAGCTATCACGCCGCGCGCGGCTTTCTCGGCCTGCGGCGTTCGCGCTTCGATGCGGTGAAATCCGCGACCTTCAAGGTGCGTGAAGGCGAGATTCTCGGCATCGTCGGCGAGAGCGGCAGCGGCAAGACCTCGGTCGGCCGTCTGATCGTGGGTCTCGAACGGCCGAGCGCCGGCACCATTCGCATCAACGGCGACGAGCGGACGCTACAACGTCGTTCATCTGACGCGGCGCGACACCCAGCTCATTTTCCAGGACCCGCAATCGGCGCTCAATCCGCGACGGAGCGTGCTGCATCTGCTGACCCAGGCGCTGGAAGTGGGCGACAGCTACAAGCCCGAAAGCGAGCGGCGGCCGGTGGCGGAATCGCTGCTGCGCGACACCGGGCTGCCGTCCGGATTGCCTCGACCGCTTTCCCTCGCAATTGTCCGGCGGTCAGCGCCAGCGCGTGAATATCGGGCGCGCGCTCGGCGCCAAACCCAATCTGGTGGTGGCCGACGAGATCGTGTCCGGCCTCGACGTGTCGGTGCAGGCGCATATCCTCAATTGCCTGCTCGATCTCAACCGCAAGCAGAATCTGACCATGGTGTTCATCAGCCACGATCTCGCGGTGGTGCGCTATCTGTGCTCCCGCATCCTGATGATGCATGCCGGCGAGATCGTGGAGGAGGGTGCGACCGAAAGCGTGTTCGCCAATCCGCAACATCCCTATACCAAGGCGCTGCTCGACGCGGTCCCGCCCGAGAGCGCCGACCGGCCCTGGCCGCCGCTGCCTGCAATGAGAGACGACGATGTCCGAGCGCGCCATTGAAAGAAGATTCCGTCGCGAAGCCTGCGAAGATCGCCAAGGCCAGAGCCTGCGCGAGCAGATCTATGAAAATCTGCGCGAGCGAATTCATGCCGGGCAATTCACCTTCGACGATCGGCTCGTGGACGTCGATATCGCGAACGAGTTCGGCGTCTCGCGCATGCCGGTGCGCGAAGCGCTGATGCAGCTCGTGCATGACGGCATGATCGAGAGCACGTCTCGCGGCTTCGTGCTGCGGCGCTACAGCGATCAGGAGATCGAGGAAATCTTCGAAATCCGGCGTTTGCTGGAGCCGGCCGCGGCCGCGATCGCCGCGAAGAAGATGACCGATGCCGCGCTCGAAGAAATGGACGAGCGCGATCCAGGCCGGCATCAAGGCCAGCGACGCCGACGATTTCGCGGCCTTCGTGGTGGCGAATGCGGCATTTCGCAGGGCCTGGATGGCGCAGGTTCCGAATGCGCAGCTGGTCGCGGCGCTGGCGCGCTACATCGATCACGTGCAGATCATCCGCCTGGTGACGCTGTCGCAGCGGCCGGTCCGCGAGGATGTGCTGGAGCGGCTGCGTGCGATCCACGAGGCATTTCGCGGCCGGCAAGGCCGACCGCGTCAGCGCGCTGTTCAAGCAGCATGTCGATGCGGCGGTGCTGGCCTATCGGACCTATCGGAACATGAAACCGCACGCGGTGCGCGCAGTGCCGGTCGAACGGCCGCGCTTTGTTGACACGACCGAAGTCCGACTCGTAATTTGAATACAGTATATTGTTTGCGATGGAGTCCGGAATGCAGGCCGTCAATCCAATGCAAGTCGTCAACCCGATGTCGGATCCCGCCAAGGCGGGCTTCAAGCTCGGCGTGTTTTCCGCCAACGCCGACCGCGGCCTGACCTTTTCCACCGTGCCCGAGGCCTGGAAGGCGGAATGGGACGACATCGCCGCCGCCTGCAAGATCGCCGACCGCGCCGGCATGGACTTCTTCCTGCCGATCGCGCGCTGGCGCGGCTATGGCGGCACCACGAATGTGCGCGAATGGTCGTTCGAGACTTTCACCTGGGCGGCGGGCCTGGCCGTCGATCACCGAGCGCATCGCGCTGTTCATGACCGTGCATGTGCCGCTGCGTGCATCCGCTCTATGCCGCCAAGGCGCTCGCGACCGTCGATCATATCAGCCACGGACGCGCCGGCCTCAACATCGTCTGCGGCTGGAATCCCGACGAGTTCGACATGTTCGGGGTGACGCTGGTGAAGGACGCCTATGTGCAGGCGAAGGAATGGATCGACGTCATCGTCAAGACCTATAACAGCGACAAGCCGCTCGACTTCAACGGCAATTTCTACAAGCTGAAGGGCGCGGTCAGCCGGCCGGCCTCGTTGCAGAGGCCGCGGCCGGTGACGATGAACGCGGCCTTCGGCCCGCCCGGCCGCGACTTCGCCGCGCAGAATTGCGACCATCTGTTCACGAGCTTCACCGATCTCGAAGTCGGCAAGGGCCACATCGCCGACATCAAGACCCGCGCGGCGAAATTCAATCGCGACATCGGCGTGTTCACCATCGGTCATGTGGTGTGCCGTCCGACCCAGGCCGAAGCCGAGGACTATTACGACTATTATTCACGCCAGCATATCGACGAGGTGGCGGTCGACTATCACATGAAGCAGAAGCAGAATTTCAGCCAGCAGCCACGAGGACGAAGCCTTCAAGCAATACAAGCAGCGCTTCGCCGCCGGCACCGGCAGCTATCCGCTGGTCGGCACGCCGCAGAAGGTTGCCGGCGAACTTGCGAAATTCGCGGGCGCCGGCTTCAATGGCGCGGCGCTCTCCTTCGTCAATTACAAGAACGAGCTGCCCTATTTCTGCGAGACCGTGATGCCGCTGATGAAGGAAGCCGGCCTGCGTGCATGATCAGCGTCATGATGTTGTCGCTCGCATGATCCGGGCGGAACTCACCAAGCTCAAGACGCTGTTCGAGCCGCAGGCGCGCATCGTGCCGGAAATGCTGCGCCGGCAGGCGGCGCGCTATGGCGATCGACCGCTGTTTGTCTGCGACGGCGCGAGCCTCGAGCTACGCGCAAGCCTGCGACCTCGCCGCGAAGAGCGGTGGCCGCTTCGCGGCCGCCGGGATCGTGCACAGGCGACCGGGTCGCGATCCTGTGCGGCAATCGCACCGAATTCGTCGAACTGTTTCTGGGGCTGGCCTGGATCGGCGCGGTCTCGGTGCCGATCAATGTCGCGGCGCGCGGTCCGCAGCTCGAGCACATGCTGAAGACGTCCGGCGCGCGGCTGCTGGTGCTGGAGACCGAATGGCTGTCGGCGCTGGAATTCGTGGATTTCGCGCAGCTTGCGGTCGAGACCATCTGGGTGATCGATCCCGGCGGCGGACATGCCGGCGCAAGTACAGAACGGTGCCGCTGCGCAAGCTTCCCGACCTGACCGCGCCGGTCGCCGCCGCCGACCTGAAGCCGCACGATCTTCTCACCATTCTGTTCACCTCCGGGCACGACCGGACCGTCGAAGGGTGTCTGCTGTCCGCATGCGCAATATTTCTGGTGGGGCTACACGGTCGCGCGCCAGCTCGAATTGCGCGAAGGCGACGTGCTGCACACCACGCTGCCGCTGTTCCATGTCAACGCGCTGGCCACTCTGTTCCAGGCGCTGCTCACCGGCTCGACGCAAGTGGTCGAGAAGCGGATGTCGGTGTCCAATTTCTGGCCGGCTTTGGTCGCCTCGGGCGCGACCGTGACCTATGTGCTGGGCGCGATGGTGCCGATGCTGATGTCGCGTCCGCCGGCGAGGACGAACGCCGCCACAAGGTGCGCTGCGCGCTGGCGCCGGGCGTGCCGTTGCCGATGCAGGAGCCGTTCACCGAGCGCACCGGCATCGCGTCTGCTCGACGGCTATGGCGCGACCGAAAGCAATGCGGTGATCGGCACCCATATGGGCAACCGCCGCACCGGCTGGATCGGTCAGGTGGTCGACGGCTTTCAGGCGCGCGTCGCCGACGAGGACGACAACGAAGTGCCGGACGGCACGCCCGGGCGAATTGCTGCTGCGCGCCGACGAACCGTTCGCGATGGCGTCCGGCTATTTCGGCATGGCCGAGAAGACCGTCGAAGCCTGGCGAAATCTGTGGCTGCATACCGGCGACCGCGTGGTGCGCGACGACGGACGGCTATTTCAAATTCCTCGACCGGATGAAGGATTCGATCCGCAGGCGCGGCGAGAATATTTCCTCGTTCGAGGTCGAGAAGGTGATCATGTCGCATCCGTCGGTCGAGGTCGCGGCGGTGTTTCCGGTGCCGTCCGAACTCGCCGAGGACGAAGTGATGACGACCGTGGTGCTGAAGGAAGGTGCCGCGCTCGACGGCGAGGCGCTGGTGCGATTCTGCGAGGGCCGGCTGTCCTATTTCGCGATCCCGCGCTTTGTCGAATTTGTCGGCGATCTGCCGCGCACCGAAAGCGGCAAGGTGCAGAAATTCAAGTTGCGCGAGCGCGGCCGATCTGCGCAGACATGGGATCGCGAGGCGGCGGGGATCAAGCTGAAGCGGTAGATGTTGCGTAGTCGTGCACGCGCTTGTCGTCAAGTCGTCGTCCCCGCGAAAGCGGGGACCCATCGCCACCGCTCTGGAATGGGGCCCCGCTTTCGCGGGGGCGACCGGCCACTAACGGTGAGGTTGGAGTATCGTCATGGCCATTTCCTGGTTCTGTCAGTGGGACGCGCAAGGAGGGCAAGTCGCCCGTGCTCGACGAGCACGACCATCAGGGGCTGGTGGCGCTGCTGCGCGGCTGCCCGCGCCTGATCGAAGGTCATGTGATGACGCCGGTCGCGGCGCACGATCCGCATTATGCGGCGGAGCTGCACACGACGCCTGCGCTGGTGCTGCAACTCGAATTCGCCGAGATTGCCGATCTCGAACATGCGCTCAAGCCGCACGGCTATCTTCAGGCGCTCGCGCATCCGAAGACGCTGCCGAGCCTCGACGGCGCGGTCGCGAGCCACCATGCGATGCTGACCCGCCGCTATCCGGTGGCGGAGCCGCTCGCCTCGCAACCCGTGGACGGCGTGCTGAGCTACATGGTGGAATATGAAGGCCCGGCCAAGGACGAGAATGCCTGGCACCTGTTCTATGTCGAAGGCCACCCGCCGCTGCTCGCGAAATTCCCCGGCATCCGCAAGATCGAAATCTATACGCCGGCCATCGCTGATCTCGGCGCTGCCGTTTGCGCCAGCGTCGCTCGATGCAGCGAAACAAGACCGTGTTCGACAGCGCCGACGCAATGAACGCCGCGATGGCGAGCCCGGTGCGCGCGGCGTTGCGGCAAGGACTTCCACAAATTCCCGGAATTTTCGGGCGCCACGGCGCATTATCCGTTCCGCACCGTCTCGGTGCGCGGCGAGAAACACCCGCACGCGGGCAGTTAAGGTTAAAGGATTGTGGCGGCGGGCGAAGCAATACAAAATGAACATCTAGCCGGCAAATGGATAGACTGCTTTCCAACAAGAAATCCGGCGTCAAACAGAGTGCACAGGAATGTCCGGCGAAAGTAACCCGTCTGCGTCATCGCATCGGACAGGGCGAGTCCATCGGCCTGATCTGGATGGCGCTCGGCTCGTCCTCGGTCGTGGAGCTTGCCGCGCAGGCCAGGCCCGATGCGATCGTGATCGATGCGCAGCATGGGCTTTGGGATCGCAAGTCGATCGAGGATACGATCGGCATCGTGTCGAAGGCGGCACCGGTGCTGGTGCGGGTTGCCGAAAATTCCCAAGTGGCGATCGGTCAGGCACTGGATGCCGGCGCCGAAGGCGTGATCGTGCCGCTGATCGAGACCGACCTCGACGCTGCGGCGGCGGTTTCCGCGGCGCGCTTCCCGCCCGAAGGCACGCGTTCCGGCGGCGGCGTGCGTCCGCTCGGCGGCGATTTCGGCGGCTATTATCAGTCGCAGCTTCGCCGCACCGTGGTCGGCGTGATGATCGAGACCGTGCGCGGCGTGCGCCAGGCCGCGGCAATCGCCAATACGCCGGGCGTCGATTTCGTGCTGATCGGCACCGGCGATCTTGCGATCTCGCTCGGCGGCTTTCCGCATGTCGATCAGCGCCACGAGGAAGCCTGCAAGACCGTGCTTGCGGCCTGCAAGGCCGCCAATATCCCGTGCGGCATCTTCACCGGCAATGTCGAAGCCGCCAAAGCGCGCCGCAACCAGGGCTACCCGATCGTGGTGGTCGCCAACGACATCGAAGTGGTGACCGGCGGATTCGCGCGCGCCATGGCGCAATTCTCCGGCAAGCGCCGAACGATCAAGGCTATTGCCTAAATCCGCCGGTCTATCTTTCCAGTGAAAAGGATGAGGACGTGTCCGACCTCCTTCTGAAATTCGCTTCCTTCATCGCCGACGGTCGCATCCGCGTGGTCGACCTGACGCAGACACTGAAGCCGTCGACGCCGGTGATCCAGTTGCCGCCGCCGCTTGCGCCGTCCAATCCGTTCCGGATCATGGAAATCTCGCGCTACGACGAGCGCGGGCCCGGGCTGGTACTGGAACAACATCGCCTGCGGCGAACATACCGGCACGCATTTCGATGCGCCGGCGCATTGGGTGACCGGCCAGCATTACGCCGATGGCTATACCGACACCGTGCCGGTGCAGCGCTTCATCGCGCCCGCCGTGGTGATCGACTGCACCAAGGAAGCCGCGGCCGACGAGAAATTCCTGCTCGAGCCCGCCTTCATCGAAGGCTGGGAAGCCAAGCACGGCCGCATTCCGGACGGCGCCTGGGTGCTGATGCGCACCGACTGGTCGAAGCGCGACGACCCGGAACGATTCCTCAACATGAAGGAAGACGGCCCGCATGTGCCGGGGCCCTCGGCCGCCGCGGTGAAATTTCTGGTCACGCAGCGCAACGTCAATGGCTGGGGCGTGGAAGCGGTCGGCACCGATGCCGGCCAGGCCTTCGCCTTCGAGCCGGCTTTCCCCGCCCATCACCTGATGCATGGCGCCAACAAGTTCGGGCTGGCGAGCCTGTGCAATCTCGATCAATTGCCGCCGACCGGGGCGGTGCTGATCACCGCCGCCGCTCAAGATCGAGAAGGGCTCGGGCAGTCCGTTGCGGGTGCTGGCGCTGGTGCCGGCCTGACGACTAGAACGGCACCACCAGTCCATCCATCGGCGCGTCGCAATTGACGAGATCGACGCGCTTGAAGGCGATGCGGATGTCGCCGCCGGTCCGACCAGCGTATGGAAGTAGGTGCCGGCGAACAGCCGCTGCTCCTCGCGCCGATATTCCACGATCGTGAATTTCGAGCGCACCAGCGTCTCGCCGGCATTGGCGCCTTCGACCGTGACATTGGTGACGATGCGGCTGGTGCGCGAGCGCGGCTCCTGCGAATAGATGCGCGGGCTTGCGAGCCGGCGCACCCGCGTCTCCAGCAGGCGGCGGTCGTCATACATCAGCGAGATGGTGTCGAGCGGGCTTTGCTGGTTCGGCTGGCTCGGCACCCAGTAATGCGCCTCTGTCGGTGAACAGCGCCAGCCATTCGTCGAAGCGCGCGTCGTCGAGCAGCCGCGCCTCGTGGATCAGGAAATCCTCGCATCGGCCGCGTGACAGCGCGGCCGCAGGTTGCTTTGAGCGTGCGGCGGTCATGCGCTGGCCTTCATGTCCTGCGCCGCCGCGCGTCTCGCCCAGCATATAGCCGCGCCAGGCGTCGAACATGTTGCGGATATAGACCTCGCTGGTCGAATTCTTGCCCTTCAGTCCGCCGAATGTCGTCGCGCACGTCGCTGAGATAGCCGCGGCCGATCTCGATCCAGTCGGCGCCGTCGCTCGCAAGCCCGATGCCGATGCGATTGTAGATTTCGAGATCGTCGGTCAGCACCAGCGAGCCGGTGCCGTTGACGATATTGGCGAAGCTGATGGTGTTGCGGAACATCTGCTCCGGCGCGCCCTTCAGCCTGAAATTATAGGTGCAGACCACGTGCGATTCACCGCGACCGGATGGATCACCCGCAATTGCTGGAACTGGCTCATGAACGAGAGGTTCGGATAGATGTTGGAATTCCAGCGCCGCACTTCGAGGATGCGCCTGACCTCGTCCTTGCCCTTCTTCGCTTCCAGAGCCGCGATGTAGTCGCGAAACACCGGGTCCTCCATCGCGGCGACCAGCTTCGTGTCGTCGTGATAATCGCCGAGATAGGAATGCCCGCTCGGATAGGTCCAGATGCCGACCTGGTTTTCCCAGAACGAATAGGGCGCGCCGTTCTGGCGCATCTGCCGGATCGCGATCTCGCCGGTGCCGTCGGAATAGACGTCGTCGCTCTGCTGCTGCGCGGCGTCGATCGAGGAGCGGTGCGTGAACCACGGATGCGCGGCGTCGCAGAGATTTTCCAGATAGAGCTTCCAGTTGGCGTTATAGGCGTGGCGGAACACGCCGCCCGCGATCTCGATCTCGCCGTCGGGCGCGCGGTCGATCATGTCGTCGATCGAGGTCGCCATGTGGCCGAGAAAATCCTTCAGGCTCTGGCCTTCGGCGGCCTGGCTGATGAAGATGAAGCCGCGATAGCTCTCCACGCGCGGCACCTGCATCATCGCGGTCTTCGGATTTTTGGTGTCGAAATCCTGCGGATAGCCGTGGTTGAGCGGCACCGCCTTCAGCCGGCCGTCGAGGTGATAGGTCCAGCCGTGATAGACGCACTGGAATTCCTTGGCATGTCCGCAATCGGAAGCCACCACCATCGCGCCGCGATGGGCACATTGATTGTGCAGGACGCGCAATTTGCCGCTGCTCGTCGCGGGTCACCACCATCGCCTTGCGGCCGACCTGGGTCAGGAAATAATCGCCGGGATTTCGCACCTGGCTTTCATGGCCGACATAGAGCCAGGCCACGCCGAAGATGCGCTCCATCTCGAGTTCGAAAATGGCCGGGTCGGTGTATAGTTTGCGGTGCACGCGCGCGGGCTGCACCGCGCTGGCGAGATCGTCAAGGATCGGTGGAAGGATGGGTCTGCATCGGCTGGACTCCGTCGGCTGCGACCTCCGGACGTCTGGAATTGAACCAAACGATACTGTGTAGTATCGTTTGCGGCAAGAGGCAATTGGAGGAATTGTGACGCTGGCTTTGGAAAAATCCGCCCCGAGCCGCGCCGTGCGCTCTCGGACAAGAAGCGCGAGGCGATCCTGCATGGCGGCAAGGCGGTGTTCCTGAAGCAGCGGCTTCGGCGGCGCCTCGATGGACCAGGTCGCAGCGGCGGCCGGGGTGTCGAAAATGACCGTCTACCGGCATTTCGGCAGCAAGGAGGAGCTGTTCGCGGGCGTCATCACCGAATTCTGCCAGCGGATCGTCGCCGAGGATCTCGTCGAGATTTTCGCGCGCGAGCCGCGGGAGGCGCTGCGCGCCTTCGCCCGCAAGATGACCGACATCGTGTTCGCGCGCGATACCGCGGAACTGCATCGCATCGTGATCGCCGAGAGCCGGCGCTTCCCGAAGCTCGGTGCAGTTGTTCTACGAGACCGGTCCGCAAGCCTGTATCGACGCGCTGGAAGACTATTTCGTCCGCCACAAGGGTGACCGACGCTTCAAGGTCGAGAATCCGCGCCGTTCGGCGGAGGAATTTCTCGAATTGCTGCGCGGCTATTCGCATCTGAAGATGCTGCTCGGCATCGAGAAGGCGCCGTCGCGCGCGCGACATCGAGGCGCGGATCGAGAGCGCGGTGCGGCATGTGATGGGGTGAGGACGACAGATCCCATCAACCGATTCTGATTTCAAACAGCCATCAACGTTCTCGCGGCGCATTTCGCGGCCGGCCGTCAGCTTGCGATGGCTTCAGCGCGGCTCAAGCCAGCTCACAGTTTCGAGCGCGGCTGCCAAAGCTGCATCCCATGTGTCGTAGGAGAGGCCGGAATAAACCGACACCGGTGTCCACATGCCGGCATCCTCGACGTCTCGGCGGAATTCCTCAATGCCGAAGGTTCGGTCCGGGCGCTCGAACAAATCGACCCAGCGATCGTGATCGTCGTTTTCGATGCTGCGAAAAACGGTCCAGGACTTGTCGATGCGGCGGGACATTCCGGACGGATTCAAATCCCGCCCATCGCGCGTTTGGGCATGTAATGCAGCACGCGCTGCTCGATCAGGATCACCGCCAGATAGGCGATGCCGCCGACCAGCGTCAGCATGATGATGCGTGACGAACACCATCGCCGTGTTGCCCTGGCCCTCGCCGAACGACAGCAGATAGCCGAGCCCCGAATTGCCGCCGACCAGTTCGCCGACCACGACGCCGACCACGGCCAGCGTCGAGCCGATGCGAAGGCCGGCGAAGAACGGCGGCATCGAAGCCGGAAACTCGATCTTCCAGAAAATCTGCGAGCGCGTCGCCTTGAACGAGCGCGCGAGATTGATCAGGTCGGGATCGACCCCGCGCACGGCAGTCAGCACGTTGACCATCACCGGGAAGAACACGATCAGGATCGCGACCAGGATTTTCGGATAGATCGTGAATCCCATCCACAGGATGAACAGCGGCGCGAACGCCACCTTGGGCGCGATCTGCAAGCGCCAGGATATAGGGCGACAGCGCGAATTCGGCGGTCGGCGACATGCCGAGCACATAGCCGATGAAGGCGCCGAGCAGGCTGCCGAGCGCGAAGCCCATCAGCACTTCATAGGCGGTGATGCCGGTATGGAAGGCGAGATTGTTCACGCTCCACATCCGGAAGAATTCCTTCCAGACCATCGACAGCGGCGGAACGATGAAGGTCGGGATTTTCAACAGGCCCGGTCCCCATTCCCAGGCGGCCAGAAACAGCACCAGCAGGATCAGGCTTGCGATCGTGCCGCGGCGGACCAGGCTGGAATCGTTGCCCATTATGCCGACGCCTTCAATGCCTGGCCATCGATCTCGGGATGGCCGATATCGAGCTTTTCCATCAGGCGCGCGATATAGCCGGCGACCTTCGGATCGGTGCGCCGTTGCAGCGGATGTTCGCGGTTGGGGATGTCGATCCTGATTTCGTCGATGATACGGCCGGGCCGCCGGCTCATTACCAGCACGCGGTCGGACAGGATCACGGCTTCCAGCAGATCGTGGGTGATCAGAAGCGCGGTCTTCTTCGCGTTTTTCAGCGTCTGCGCGAGATCATGCTGCAGCATGATGCGGGTCTGCGCATCGACCGCCGAGAACGGCTCGTCCAGCAGCAGCACGGAAGGATCGACCGCAAGCGTTCGGGCCAGGGCCGCGCGCTGGCGCATGCCGCCGGACAATTGGTGCGGATAGCGCTCGGCGAAATCGCCGAGCTTGAAGGCCTGAAGCAGTTCGCGCGCCTTGCGCCGGCTTTGCGCGGCATCGAGCTTTCGGATCTCGGTGCCGAGCATCACATTCTGCTCGATGGTGCGCCAGGGCAACAACAGGTCCTTCTGGAGCATGAAGGCGACGTGCTCGTTCGGGCCTTCCACGCGCTCGCCATCGACATAAGCCTCGCCGACGCTCGGCGCATACAGCCCTGCTCCGATATTGAGCAGCGTGCTCTTGCCGCAACCACTGGGCCCGATCAGCGAGACGACCTCGCCGTCGGCGACGGCGATGTTCACCTGCTCGATCGCCGTGAAGACGCTGCCTTGTGCGCCCGCAAAGCGCATCGTCACGTTTCGATATTCCAGCCTGTTCATTGCTTGGGACCCAACCAGGAAATAGCAACATCCGGACCAATTCTTGAGCGCTGGAGCCGACGTAGCGCCTCGCGAGACTGTTGAGTATAGTAAGACAAATCCAATAGAGTCACGTCCAAGGGTGTCGCGCCCGAGGAGTGGGGCACGTTGGCAAAGAGCACCGATAGGGGAGTCTCAATGACCGGTTTCAGGCGTTCTCTGTTCAGCAGGCGTATGGCGCTAGGCGTGCTCGCGGCGGCTTTCGGCGCGGGACTGGTGGCGATGCCGCAGGCCAGCGCGCAGGAGAAGATTACCTATCTGTTTCCGGCGCCGCCGATCCTGCCGGCCTTCGCGCCGTTGCAGCTCGCCAAGGGCAAGGGCTATTTCAAGGAAGCCGGACTGGATGTTGACTTCCAGGTGGCGCGCGGCGGCGTCGAGGTCGCCAAGATGGTCGGCGCCGGCAACGCGCCGATCGGCGGCATCGTCGGTGACGGACCGATCATGGTGCGCGGCAACGGCGTGCCGGTGAAGATCGTCGCCCTGTTCGGCGGCAAGGGCTTCATGCAGACGGTGGTGCGCGAGGATTCCGGCATCGAGAAGCCGGCCGATCTGAAGGGCAAGACGCTCACCGTGCTGTCGTTCCAGGACACGACCTTCTACGCGCTGATCGGCCTGCTCGCGAGCGTTGGGCTCACTCAGAACGACGTCAATATCCAGCAGGCCGGCCCGACCGGCGTGTGGGAATCGGTCGCGACCGGAAAGTCGCGTCGGCATGGCCGGCGTGCCGGACTGGATCGCGCTGGTGCAGGCGACCGGCGCCAAGATCAAGATCATCCCGACCGACCAGTATTTCCCGCACCTGGCGCAGGGCATCGCAGTGTCGGATCAGATGATCAAGGAAAAGCCGGAGATGATCCAGAAATTCGTGACCGCGGCGATGCGCGGCATGAAGGACGTGATGGACAATCCCGACAAGGCGGCGGAGGATTTCGTCAAGTTCGTGCCCGACCTGGAAGGGCAAGGAAGCAGGTCGTAAAGAACGCGCTGAATTATTACGCCAAGCTGGTCTATGTCGACCAGAAGAAGCCTGGCGAGATCAATGCCGATCGTCTCGCCAAGCTGCAGGATTTCTATCTGGAGAAGGGCTTCATCCAGAAGAAGACCCCGATCGAGGATCTCTACACCAACCAGTTCATCAAGTAGCTCTTCGTCATTCCGGGGCGAGCGCAAAGCGCGAGACCCCGGAATCCATAACCACCATCGGGAGTATGGATTCCGGGCCCGGCCCTTCGGGCCGTCCCGGAATGACCACGCGAAAAGACATGCAATCGAAACGACATGCCGAAATCGTCGGCGGCGGCTTTGCCGGGCTCGCGGCAGCGGGGGCGCTGGCGCAAAAGGGCTGGAGCGTGCGGCTGCACGAACGCTCGCCGGAACTGCGTCCGACCGGCGCCGGCATCTACATCTACGAGAACGGGCTTCGCGTCCTCGAAAAGCTCGGCGCCTATGACGAGGCGGTGAAGGGCGCGCCCTTCGCCCATACCCGCGAGATGCGCGACGAGCAGAACCGCGTATTGTCGGTGCATCGCTGGGACCCCTCGAAGCGCGTGTTCAGCGTCGTGCGCCAGCGCGTGATCAACGCGATGGCGGACGAGGCGCGAAAGAACGGCGTCGAGATCGTGCTCGGCTCGGAAGCGGTCGCGGCGACGCCGGACGGCGAACTGATCATGGCCGATGGCCGCAGGCTGAAGGCCGATCTCGTGGTCGCGGGCGACGGCATCAATTCAAAAATCCGCGACTCGCTGAACCTGATCGCCAAGCGCCGGCCGCTGCCGGATGGCGCGGTCCGGATCATGATCGACCGGACCCCGCAGGAGCGGGCGGCGAGCGATGGCGGCACCACGATCGAGAACTGGTCCGGCAGCCGCCGGATCCTTTATACGCCGGTGAGCGACACCGAGGTCTATATCGCGCTTACCATGCTGCATTCCGACGAGGTCGGGCGGCGCGTGCCGATCGACCGTGCGTCGTGGAAGCAATCCTTCCCGCATCTCTCCGATCTGATCGATCGTTTCGTCGACAACGGTCAATACGGCCGGTTCGAATATATCCGGCTGAAATCCTGGTCGGCGGGCCGCGTGGCGATTCTGGGCGATGCCGCGCATGCGCTGCCGCCGAATATCGGGCAGGGCGCCGGCTGCTCGATGATGAATGCGCTGTCGCTCGCCTATTATCTCGATCGCGAGAAGGACATGGCGACGGCGCTGAGAACCTGGGAAACCAACGAGCGGCCGATGACCGAGCATACCCAGCGCATCTCGGTGTTTCTCGGATTGCCGACCACCTGGCCGACGCCGCTGCGCCGCGCTTTCCTCACGCTGGCCGGCAAATCGAAATGGATGGTCGCGCAGCGCACCAAGACGGCGCGGCATATCCCGACGGGGACGTAACGCAATTTCGTCTTCCGCGGGCTGACTCGCGCTCCCTCGCCTGTTTCGAGGGAGGAGCGGGTATCCCGGCATTGCTTGATTACTTCGCCGCCGCCAGTTCCTTCTCGCCCTGCTTGATGTAGCTGTCGGTGCCGACCCAGCCGTGCTTGGAGATATCGAACACGACGCCGTCGTGGTCCTTGAACTTGCGCTCGAAATTGCCGTGCTTGTCGTCGCCGAAATCGAAGAAGAAGGCGCCGCCCGCCTGTTGATGCTGATCTTCGGTGGCTTTCAGATCGGCGACCTGGAAGCCGCAATGATTGGCGCCGGGCTTGATCTCGTCTGTCGGGCTTGTTCGGATGGATGAGCGCGAGATTGGTGGTGCCGTCGGTGAGATAGATCGCCGATCCCATCGGCTGGTGGTCGTAGCCGAGAAACTTCAAGCCGAACACCTTCTGATAGAATTCCGCTTGCTTCTCCAGATTGCGCACCGTCAGCGCGAAATGCTTGATCCGGCCCTTGAGCTGCTTCTGGTCGACCAGGGTCTCGTCGACATTGCTGTCGTGGTCGGCAGTGAGCTTGCGGCTATCGGTGCCGACCCAGCCATTCTCCGAAATGTCGAAGACGATGCCTTCGGGGTCCTTGAACTTGCGCTCGAAATTGCCCTTGCGGGTGTCGCCGAGATCGAAAAAGAACTGGCCGCCGTTGTTCTCGATCAGCGCCTGGGTTTCCTTCAGGTTGTCGACCTGGAATGCCGAAATGGTTCGGGCCGATCTGGCCTTCCGGCTTGTCGCCGAAATCGTGGCCCTTGGTGCCCTTGAAGTTCAGCAAGGCGAGATTGATGGTGCCGTCGCCCATATAGACGCCCGAGCCGATCGAAAGGTCCTCGCGCCCGTGGCGCTTCATTCCGAACACTTCCCCGTAGAATTTCGAGGATTTGTCGAGGTCGCTCACGCAGACCGCAAAATGACGAAGCCGGGCCATGGGACATCTCCGCATGCCATTGAGGGTGTTGGACTTATTATAGGCCGTATTCGGAAAGGAGGCATCCCTTATCCCGGCAGCGGCATTGATATGCCTCAAGCGGGCACTGCGTCCCGGCAGCTGCCGTCAAGTCCGAGCGAAAAAATGCTCAGATCGTGAGCGGCCTGGTCTGCTGTTCGATCAGGCGCACCAGGCTGAGTGCGGTCAGTTCCGAGGATTTCGGATTGGTGGCGAGCGGATTATTTTCGAGCTGGATGGTCATGCGGCCGAAGCCGCCTTCCGCCGTGATCCGGTGGCCGTTCCGCTGCACCGCCGGATCGGCGACCAGTTCCACCCGGGTCTTGTCGAGCCCGATACCGGCGAGCGAAGTGACCACGGTGGCATTGGCATTCTGCGGATAGCGGCTCGCGGCGTCGCGCGCGCTGCCGGTGAAGAACACCTTGCGTTCCTTCAGTGCGTCGAGATCGAGCAGGGTTTCGGCCTGGCGTGCCTTTCCAGGCGACCGGCGGCTTGACGATCTCATGCACCACGCTGTCGAGCCCGAGCGTGGCCGCGCTTGCGATCGCATCGATGCCGCCGATCGCGCCGGACGGCAGCACGATGCGGCTGCCATGTTTTTCGGCAATCGCAACGCAGTCGCGGCAGCAGCGCGTCGTCGGTGAAGGCGCTGGTCGAAGCGATGATCGTGCAGGGGGCGGCGGCGAGCGCGGCCGGCGCCCAGGCATCGATCGCGGCGCGGCCGGCGGCCTCGATCACCAGATCGGGCTTGAGTGCGGCGAGTTCGGCGGGCGAGGCGAGAAATTTCACCCCTTGCGGAATGCGCGCGCGTTCCGCCGGATCGTCCTTGGTCGCGACGCCCACGATCTCGACCGGCGCACCGCGCTGTCTTCAGAAGTTCGCCGACGCGGCTGTTGATCGCGCCATAGCCGATAAAGACCACCCGCAGATTGCCTGGCATTCTGCTTTTCACTCCGCAGCCTCCGGAAGTTCGGCGGGAGGCGTCATGCGTTCCAGTATCGAATCGATGCGATCCTGCCAAGCCTTCCACGGCGCTTCCCGGTAATTGTGGTTGCGCACCACGAACGACGCGCCCGGAAAGAATTTCTCGTATTGCAGATGCCGCCCGCCAAGCTCGGAGCCGACGATGTCCCAGGCCAGACGAAACAGCTTCATGCGTTCGAGCGCGCTCATATGCGGGGTCTGCCAATAGGTCTTGAATTGCGGCGCCGAGCTCGGGGTCTTCCAGCACCGAGCCATCGGCCGGCATCTGCAGCATGCCGCCGCCGCAGAGTTCGCGCAGCGTGTCGATCACCATCGAGTAATTCTCCACGCCCCAGTTGAGCGCGGCATACATCATGCGGCGGTTGAAGGTGACATAGCCCTTCACCGGCCATTCCTCGCAGGCTTCGATCTGGCCGGCGACCAGCGCCTCGAGCACGCCTTCCAGTGCCGCCAGCCGGCCGAGCGTCTCGCGCACCGCCGGCACTTCGGCCGCGCCATTGGCCTGCGCGATCCGGCTCGCAAGACCGGTCAGGAACTGCATCTTCACCACCAGCCGCACATTGGAATGGTGATTGCCGTAGGAATGCGCCGCGGTCTCGATATAGAGCCCGCGCGACAGCGCCGGATCGTTGTGCACGAAGACCCGCTCCCACGGCACCTTGACGTTGTCGAACATCACCATCGCGTCGGCCTCGTCGAAGCGGAAGGTGAGGGGCGCCTCGAATTCGGACGCAGCGGCGGTCGCGAACGGCTTGCGCGACCACAGCGAGACGCCCTTGGCATTGCACGGCACCGCGAAGGTGATCGACTCCGCCTTCGCTTCCGGCGACAGCGGCAGGATGTTGCCGATCCAGATTTCGTCGGCGAGTGCGGAGCCGGTCGCCAGCATCTTCATGCCGGAAATGACGACGCCGTCGTCTTCTTCGCGGATCACGCGGCAGGCCGGATTGGGCAAATTCTTCTTCTGGAAGAAATCCGGGTCGCGCGCGGCCTGCGGCGACACGATGGCGTGCGCGGCGAAAATGTCGTTGTCGCGCATGAACTTGTAATAGCGCCGCACATTGTCGGCATATTGCCCGAACAATTCCGGCTTCAGGTTCATGCCGGTGACGAAGCTCGCGATGTAATCCGGCGAGCGGCCGAGCAGCCCGAAATTCGGCTCCGCCAGCACCCGATGCGCGTTCGAGCGCTGCGCCAGTTGCGCTTTGGTCTTCGCCTTCATGTAATAGATCGAGTGGCGGTCGCCGTCCTCTTCATAGGTCAGCGCGTCGCGCTGCGCCGGATCGCGCTTCAGATCGAAGAAATCGGCGAAGGCGCGCGCGGTGTTGCGGAAGGCGGGGTGGTTCGCCACGTCGTCCACGCGCTCGCGGCCGATATAGACCACGCGGCCGTCGCGCAGCGATTCCAGATAGTCCTTGCCGGATTTGAGCATGGGCTATGGTTCCCGAAATGGCGATTTGCGCCCATCAGAGCGCCGGGACCGGTCGTCCGCTAGCCGAAAGCCGCATGACTTGTCCGCAATCCGCAGGCATGATCGGCGCAAAGGATGCTGCGCCATGGCCTACGACATCGGAAATCTGCGCGATCTCGACCGGCTGCTGCCGGCGACCCGTACCACCCGCCCGGATATCGCGCGCTCGCATCTCGCCGCGATCTTCGCCGATCACGATCTGCGGCTCTCCGCCGGGCAGGGTGGATTTCAGCCATCGGCAGGCGAAGCTTTGCGATGCCGCGATCGGCTTGCTTCGCTACGGCACCGAGGTCGAAGTGGTGGCGCCGGCGCTCGATTGCTACGTGGCGCAACTCACCCTCGACGGCGAGGTGGCGTTCCGCACCGAGCGTTTCGAGACGCTGCTGAAGCCCGGCACCCTGTTCGTCATGAATCCGGGCCTGCGCTATCGCAAGACCTGGAGCCGTGATGCGCAGCAATTGATGATCAAGATTCCGCGCCAGCGGCTCGCCGCGCATGCCGGCGCGGCCGGTCCGCTTTGCGCCGCAGCCTGCGAGGATCGAGGAAGCGGACGGGCTGGTTGGGCTGATCGCGCATATCTGCCGCGACCTTGCGAATGAGCGGGGCCTGAGCGCCGTATTCCGGCCTGCGGCGGGAGATGGAAGATTTGCTGCTGTCGGCATTGCTTGCGACCCAGCGCGCAGTGGCGCCGGCGAAGATAGCGAGCCAGCTTATCTGCGGCGTGCCGAGGCGCATATCCGCGCGCATCGCGGGCGCAGCGTCGGCGTCTCCGAACTGGTCGCCGTCACCGGCGTCAGCGAGCGGACCTTGCAGCAGGCGTTCCGGCGCTATCGCGATTGCAGTCCGCTGGACTATTCACGCGACATCCGGCTCGACTTCGCGCGGGCGGCGATGCTGAGGCTCGAGCGGGACGAAGCGCGCTGACTCGGAGATTCGGCCGCTTCGCGCAATTCGGCTTTCGGCAGAAGTTTCGGCGCGGTTCGCGCAGAGACTATGTCGCTGACGCTGCGGTTCGGTCGAGAACGCCCTCGGAGAGGCGGTGAGGGGGACCGTCGATGGGCCGTACCCTCACCGACCTCACTTCGTTCGGTCGACCTCTCCCCGGGAGAGGTGAACGGAGTTGCCGCGCGCAAGCACTACCCCTTCGCCGGCCGGCCCGGATTGATGTGGCCGCATTTCTTGCAATGCTGGTTTTCCGGATCGCCGTAATAGGCGTCGAAGACCGGCGGCATGTCGCGTTCGAGAACCTCGATCGAGACCGTCTTCTCGAACAGCACGTTGTTGCACTTCTCGCAATACCAGCGATGCGTGTCCATCATGCCGTTCTTGCGGATGCGCTCGACGATCAGCCCGACCGTGTCCGGTCCGCGCATCGGCGCATGCGGCACGTTGGCGGGCAGCAGATAGATCGAGCCCTCGGGCAGGACCACGTCATGCGGCTTGCCCTCATGCTGGATGCGGACCTTCACCGTGCCCTTGAGCTGGAAGAAGAATTCCTCGGTCGGATTGACGTGATAGTCGGTGCGCGCATTCGGGTCCGCCGACCACCGTCACCATGAAATCGTCTTCGCGGAAGATGGTCTTGGCGCCGGTCGGCGGCCGGAGCTTGTCGGGATTTTCCGCGATCCATTTCATCAGGTTGAACGAGGTCGGGCCTGACGAGGTCTTCGGTCTTCTGAACGGTTGCTGCCTGTGCCATTGGGTGGCTCCTTCAGGCGGCTTTGTCGGATGAACCCGGAACGTGATCGCTCGGATCCCATCCGGTCTTGTCGGCGAGTTCGAATTGCGTCGGCCCAGTCGAGCGTGTGCTGGTCGAGATCGGTATGCAGCGTGTCGTTCAACCGGTTCTGCCAGCCGAACAGCGCGATCACCGCGGTCATCTCCACGATCTGCGGCGTCGAGTAATATTTCTTCACGCGCGCGAAAATCTCGTCGGTCACGGCATTGGGCACCACCGAGGCGCCGCGCGCATAATCGAAGGCGGCGCGCTCGGCATCGGTGAAGAGCGGCGAGGTCTCGTAGTCCCAGATCGCGTTCAGCTTCTCGTCGGTGATGCCCCAGCGCGAGGCGCTTGAGATGTTGTGCGCCTGGCAGAACTGGCAGCCGGCGGTGCGGCTCGAAATATAGGCGATCAGAAAGCGGAAGCCGCGGTCGAGCGTGCCTTCGTCGCGGATCACCGCCTTCGACAGATCCATCAGCGCCTTGAGGATCGGCGGCCGGTGCGCGAGCTGCAGATAGCTGTTCGGGATATAGCCGTTCGACTGCTCGATGACGTCGAAGCGTTCCTTGAACTCCTCCGGCAGAGCGTTGCGGTCGGCCAGTTCGATGCGGGCCATGCAGGGTCTCCGGGTCCGGCGGGACAGTGCGCATCACACCCGCCGGCATTCATTCTGCAAGACGACAAAATATTATCGATTGATATGATTGCATATATAGATCAGCGGCGCGTCACCCGCGCGATCGCCGCGCGGGTTTGCTGACGCAGCACCCGCGCGAAGCCTTCCGCCGCCGGCGACAGCGAGCGGCTTTCCGGCTGGATCAGATAGACGTTGCGCGTGACCTGCGGCTCGATCAGCGGCCGCGACACGATCTCGCGGCCGCGTGCGAACGACCAGATATAGGCCGGCAGCACCGCGGCGCCGAGGCCGGCTTCCACCAGCATGATCGCGGTGGTCATCTGCGAAACTTCGTAGAGCGGCTTGCCGCCGGCGATGTCCGGCCGGCATCGAGATGGCGGTCGATCAGCGCGCGGATCGCTGGAATCGCGCGTCAGCATCACCAGCTTCTGGTCGGCAAGGTCGCGCCAGCGCACGCGCTTGTGCTTCGCAAGCGGCGAGGACGGCATGCAGAACAGCGGCGAGCGCATCCTGCGCCAGCACCTCGCGGCGGATGCCGTCGGCGCGCTCGTCGAAGGTGCCGATCGCGCAATCGGCTTCGCCGCTGCGCAGCTTTTCCAGGATCTGGTCGTTGCGCGCATCGATCAGTCCGACATCGATGCCGGGAAAGGCCTTGCTGTATTCGGCGATGGCGGTGGGAACGATCATGGCCGCGAGCAGGGGAGGCGCGGCGACCACGATGCGGCCGCGCTTGCGTTCGGAAAGGTCCTGCGCATTGCGCACGGCGCGATCGAGATCGGCCAGCAGCTTGTCGGCCGATTGCAGGAATTCGCGGCCGGCGGAGGTCAGTTCGACCCGCCGCGTGGTGCGGTCGAACAGCTTCAGATTCAATTCGCGTTCGAGTTCGCGGATCGACAGCGACAAAGCCGGCTGCGCCAGATTGAGCCGTTCGGCGGCGCGCGTGAACGAGCCGAATTCGGCGACGGTGCGAAACGCCTGAATCTGGCGGAGCGTGATATTCATAAAACCATAATATCAATAGATAAGATAATGTCATCTTGTTCAATGAATGCGACGGGGCGAAATTGACGTCCAGCACCGCCCGGCATGGGCGGCGAAATGTCGGAACATTGGGCCATTTCGGGCATGGACCGCACCCGCGACCAGGTTCTCCGGACGCAGTGGATGGGCCGGCGGCTGCGCCGGTTCGAGGACGCGGCGCTCGTCACCGGCAAGGGCGTTTTCGTCGACGATCTGCGGCTGCCGGAAATGCTCTGGATCGAGTTTGCCCGCAGCAACCATCCGCGCGGGCGGATCGTCAGCCTGAACACCACCGATGCCGAAAATATGCCGGGCGTGGTGGCGGTGCTGAAGGCCGAAGCGCCCGGCACGCTTCGGCCATGCCGCGGTCAATCGCGTGTTGCCGCAGATGCGGCTGTTGCCGTTTCCGCTTCTGCCGGCGAGCGGAGATCAACGCCGTGGGCCAGCCGATCGCGGCGGTGGTCGCGACCCGCGCATCGGCGGCCGCCGATGCCGCGGCGCTGATCGAGGCCGAGATCGAGCCGCTGCCGTTATGGGAAAACGAAGAACCGGTCTATCGGCATGAATGGAAGTCGGGCGACGTCGGAGCAGGCCTTCGCGTCGGCCGCGCATGTCGCGCGCGTCACCATCGAGCATCAGCGCGTGGCTCCCGCACCGATCGAGCCGCGCACCGCGTTCGCGTCCTGGGACGAAGGCAAGCAGATGCTCAATGTATGGCTCGCGACCCAGACGCCGCACCGCGCGCGCCAGGACCTCGCGATCATCCTCGGCCTCTCCGAGAAAAAGATTCGCGTGGTCGCGCCCGATGTCGGCGGCGCCTTCGGCGGCAAGGCTTCGATCTATCCCGAAGATGCGCTGGTCGCGCTTGCTGCCTTGCGGCTGAAGCGACCGGTCAAATGGCGCGGCTCGCGCTCGGAGGATTTTCTAGCCGCGACGCAAGGCCGTGGTGCGAAGATCGAAGGCGAACTCGCGGTCGATGCGAACGGAAAGTTTCTCGGCCTGCGCGCGCACCTCGATTATCCGCTCGGGCATTGGCTGCCCTACAGCGCCGCCGTGCCCGGCAAGAATGCGGCGCGATGTCTGCCCGGGCCCTATGTCTGCGCGAATGTCGATATCGTGCTCGAAGGCCATGCGCATAACACGGCCGCGGTCGGCATCTATCGCGGCGCCGGCAGGCCGGAAGCCGCGATGCTGATGGAGCGGCTTGCCGACGAGGCGGCGCGTCTGCTCGGACATCGATCCGCTCGATCTTCGCCGCCGCAATCTGATTGCGGCCGATGACTTTCCGTAGGCGCACGCCGACCGGCGAGCGGCTCGATTCGGGAGATTATGTCGGTCTGCTCGACATGGCGCGCGAGAATTCGGACTACGATCGCCGTGTCGCGCGCGCGAGGATGGTCGCCTCGATCGGCCGCGGCGCCTCGATCTATACCGAGCCGTGCGGCCACGGCTGGGAGAGCGCGGAGATGTATATCCTGCGCGACGGGCGGATCAGGGCCGCCACCGGATCGAGCGCGCAGGGGCAGGGGCGGGTCACGTCCTATCGGCAGATCGTCGCCGATGTGCTGCGCCAGCGTCCGCAGACGATCCTGATCGATCACGGCGACACCGGCACCTGTCCGCCGGGCATCGGCGCACTGGCCAGCCGCTCGACTGCGATCGGCGGCAGCGCGCTGCTGTCAGGCGGCCGAGCAGTTTCGCGAGAAGGCGCGGCGATGTGCGGCGCGCCTGCTGCAGGCCGAACCGGATCATGTCGATCTCACCGACAGACGGCTTCGAGATCCGCCATCCGGTCCGCCGCGCGCTCGCCTGGCATCAGCTTGCGCGCATCGCGCATGCCGACAGCGAGATCATCGCCGAGTTCGGCGAGGGACTTCGCACCCGGTTGATCTACGAGCCGGAAGGCGAGGCCTGGGCTTCGGGCTGCTGCATCGCGACGGTTTCGATCGATCGCGATACCGGCGAGCTTGCGGTCGAGCGCATCGTCTGGGTCGACGATGCCGGCGTCGTGGTCAATCCGACGCTGGTCGAGGGCCAGATGATCGGCGGCCTGATGCAGGGGCTCGGCGAGGCGACGCTGGAGCGCATCGTCTATGACGAGGACGGCCAGCTCGTGACCGCCTCTTTCATGGACTATGCGATGCCGCGCGCGGTACATTTGCCGGAGCTTCAACTCGGCAAGATCGAGACGCCGAGCCCGTTCAATCATCTGGGTGCCAAGGGAGTAGGCGAGGCCGGCTGCGTCGGGGTTCCGGCCGCGATCGTGAACGCGGCGGTCGACGCACTGAAGGATTTCGGCGTGACGCATCTGGATATGCCGCTGACCAGCGAGAAGATCTGGAAAGCCATGCAGAACGGAATTTGAGGAAAGGAACGAGAACGATGAAATACGGCAGGAAAGATGCGAAGGCCTATTCGCGCGAGCACATGAAAGGCGTGTGGGCCGCGGCGCTGACGCCGTTCACGCAGGACTTACAAGATCGACGAGAAGGGCTTCTCGAACAATCTCGAGCACTGGAAGAACGACCTCGGCATCGACGGCGTGTTCATCGCCGGCAAGCAGGGCGAGTTCTTCTCGATGTCGGTGCCGGAGCGCAAGCGCACCTTCGAGATCGCGGTCGATGCCGCGAAGAAAACACGGCCTGCAGACCATCATGTCCTGCTCCGACCAGAACATGGACGTGGTGATCGATCTTGCCAAACATGCCGAGGCGATCGGCGCCGACTACATCGTCGTGCATGCGCCGGTGCTGCATTTCTTCAAGGCGCAGGATCAGACGCTGTACGAATATTACAAATATATCGGCGAGCAGGTGAATATCGGCATCGCGATGTGGAGCCATCCGGACTCCGGCTATCTGATGAGCCCGGAGCTGTGCACGCGCATCGCCGAATTGCCGACCGTGGTTGCGATCAAATACAGCGTGCCGCGCGACATGTATGCCAAGCTCACGCAGATGGCGGGCGACAAGATCCTCGTCTCGACCGCGTCCGAGGAAGAATGGCTCGACAACATCGTCGAACTCGGCTGGAAGCTCTACCTCTGCTCGAACCCGCCCTATCTGTTCCAGACCGCGGTCGACAAGCGCATCCGCGAATATACCGACCTCGCCTTCAAGGGCGATGTCGCCGCCGCGCGCAAGGTGCGCGACAGCCTCAATCCGGTGCGCGAAGCCTTCAAGAAGACGCGTCCGGCCGAGAAGCCGCATGCGCATGCCAAATACTGGCAGGAACTGCTCGGCCAGGCCGCAGGTCCGGTGCGCCGTCCGATGCTGGAACTGACGGACGCGGAAAAGGCCGCGATGCGGACCGCGCTTGCCGGTTGTGGCTTGAAACTTGCAAACGCGGTCAAGTCTTCCGCCGCGTGACGGCGACCTCGGGCCGTGTATTGTCGGAGCGATGGATTGTTGGATCGAATGGATGCTGAAATCGTAATGAGTGCTGGCTTGGTATTGTGCAGATCATGACCGGCCTTGCCGTATCGCAGGCCAAGGCGAGCCGCCATTGCATGCAGGTCGGCGCGGTGAGCGTTCACCGCGTCGCCGACATGGAAGGCGTCGGCTGGCCGGTCGCGGCCGTGTTCCGCGATCTGTCCGCCGATCTGTTGCAGGAAGCCGCCGCGCGCTATCCGGCCTGCGCCGAGCCGCAAGCCGGCAAGCTGATGCTGGATTTCTCGTCCTACATCATCGACATGCCGGGTTGTCTCGTCCTGGTCGATTGCGGCATCGGCAACGGCAAGGAGCGACCCGACCGTCCGCTCTGGCATCGTCGCAACGGCGACTTCCTGTCGCGCCTTGGCGCGCTCGGATACGCGCCGGAGGATTTCGATATCGTCATCAACACCCATCTGCATGCCGATCATGTCGGGATGGAACACGGTCGCCGACGGCGCCGGATGGAAGCTTGCCTTTCCGAAAGCGCGCTACATCGTGCCGCGGATCGAGCTCGATCATGTTCAGGCGCTCGCGCGCAGCCAGCCGGAAGATCATGTGCTGCACGGCGCCTATATCGACAGCGTGAAACCGGTGATCGAGGCGGGCGCCTATGAGGCGGTCGAACTGCCCTGCGAGATCGCGCCGGGCCTGCGGCTCGAGCCCGCGCCCGGTCACACGCCCGGCATGGCGGTGGTGCGTCTCGACCTCGGCGGCCGCGACATGATGTTCCTCGCCGACGTGATGCACTCTCCGCTACAGCTTGCGACGCCGGATCTGACGTCGAATTTCTGCGCCGATCCGGCGCAGGCGCGCGCGACGCGCCACCGCCTGCTGGACGCTTGCGCGCGCAGCGAGGCGATCGTCGCGACCTATCATTTTCCGCCTCCGGCCTTCGGCCGGATCGAGAGATCGGGGTCGGGCTACCGGTTCGAGCCTGTATCCTGACTTCCAACGCGGGGCGAATATGTTGCAACAGGAGGATACAGTGAGAGCAGTCAAGTTTGGTGCGGCGCTGGCGTTTTCGGCGCTGATTTCGACCGCCGCGGTCGCGCAGCAGCCGGTGAAGATCGGCCTGATCACCACCCTGTCGGGACCGGCCGGCTATCTCGGCGCCGATGTTCGCGATGCCTTTCAGCTCGCGATCGACATGGGAGGCGGCAAGCTCGGCGGCGTGCCGGTGCAGCTTGTGATCGAAGACGACGGCTTCAAGCCGGGTCAGGGCAAGCAGATCGCCGACCGCATGATGAAGATCGGACGGCATCAAGCTGTTCACCGGCATCATCTTCTCGAACATCGCCGGCGCCACCGTGCCGGACATTCTCGACGCCGGCGGCATCTATGTGAGCCCGAATGCCGGCCCGTCGAACTTTGCCGGCAAGGAATGCCACAAGAATTATTTCGTGGTGTCCTGGCAGAACGACAACCTGCACGAGGCCACCGGCCAGCTCGCGAACAATCTCGGCTACAAGAAGGCTTTCGTGCTGGCGCCGAATTATCAGGCCGGCAAGGACGCGCTCGCGGGCTTCAAGCGCTTCTTCAAGGGCGAGATCGTCGGGCGAGGTCTATACGCGTCTCGACCAGACCGACTTCGCGCCGGAAATGGCGCAGATCCGCGCCGCCAAGCCGGACGCTGGTCTATCCAGTTCCATCCCGGCGGTCTCGGCATCGCCTTCGCGCGTCAGTATCAGCAGGCCGGTCTGCTCGGCACCATCCCGATGGTCGTCCCGTCGCCCTCGATCGACGTCGATCATCCTGAAGGCGATCGGTGAATCCGGCGATCGGCATCGAACAGTCCACGACGTTCTGGAATTCCGACTTCGACAATCCGGCCAACAAGAACTTCATGGCCGCGTGGGAGAAGAAGTACGGTGCCGACCGGCTGCCGACCTATTATGCCGCGCCAGGGCTTCGACACCGCGCTGGCGATCGGCGCCGCGCTCAAGGCGGTCAACGGCGACCTGAAGGACACCGAGAAGTTCCGCAGGCGATGCTGAAGGCGGACTTCAGGTCGGTGCGCGGCAAGTTCAAGTTCGGCCCGAACCAGCACCCGATCCAGGACTGGTATTCGACCGAGGTGGAGAAGGATGCCGGCGGCAAGCTGGTGATCAAGACCACCGGCAAGATCCTGACCGATCATGGCGATGCCTACGCGAAGGACTGCAAGCTGTAAGCTGACGAACCGGCGGCCGGGAGGCTTCGCCCTCCCGGCCCGTTCCGTGCTGAGGGGATGGCCGACATGACGTGTTGCCCGCGATGACGCTCGCGCTCGAGCAGCTTTTGAACGGCGTGCAGTTCGGCATCATGCTGTTCCTGCTGGCGGCGGGACTGACGCTCATCTTCGGCATCATGAACGTCATCAATCTCGCGCATGGCTCGCTCTACATGATCGGGGCCTATGGCGCGGCGCTGGTTGCGGCGCAGACCGGCTCGTTCCTGCTCGCGATCCTGGCCGGGCTGCTGCCGCCGGAATTGCCGGCCTGCTGATCGAATTTCTGGTCATCCGCAAGCTCTACGATCGCGACCATCTGCAGCAGGTGCTCGCGACCTTCGGACTGATCCTGTTCATCAACGAAGGCGCGACCATCCTGTTCGGGCGCACGCCGCTATTCGTCTCGATGCCGCCTTTCCTTGCCGGCTCGGTCGAGATCATCCCCGGCATTCCATATCCGACCTATCGCATCGCGATCATGGTCGTGGGCCTGCTGGTGGCGGGCGGGCTCTATCTCCTCGTCAACAAGACCCGCATCGGCATGCTGGTGCGCGCAGGCTCCACCCATCGCGAAATGGTGCGGGCGCTCGGCGTCGATATCCGTCTGCTCTACACGATCGTGTTCGGGCTCGGTGCGCTGCTCGCCGGTCTGGCCGGTCTGATGGCGGGACCGCTTGCTCGCGGTGCAGGTCGGCATGGGCGAGCAGATCCTGATCCTCACCTTCGTCGTCGTGGTGATCGGAGGACTGGGTTCGATCCGCGGCGCCTTTTACGGCGCGCTGATCGTCGGCATCACCGACACCATGCTGCGCGCCTTTCTGCCGAGTTTCTTCAAGACCTTCATGGCGGCGTCCGAGGCCGATGCGCTCGGCGCCGGCGTGTCGTCGATGGGCATCTATCTCGTCATGGCGCTGGTGCTCCTGATCCGGCCGCAGGGGCTGTTCCATGCTCAAGGTTGACGAGAAATATGTCGCGCAGGCGCAGGTCGCCGCCGCGCCGTTCCTGGTGGCCGGTCGCGGGCACGCTGGTCTTCATCCTGTGTGCCGCCGCGTTTCCCCATTTCGCCAAGGCGATCGGCGATCCCTCGCTGATCGGACTTGCGGCGCGGATGGCGATCTATGCGATCGCGGCCGCCAGCCTGAACCTGATCCTCGGCTATGGCGGCATGATCAGCTTCGGCCATGCCGCCTATTTCGGGATGGGCGGCTATGTCGTCGGCATCCTCTACAATCACTTCGTTTCCGGCGATCCGTTTCTCGGCTTCATTCCCGGCACCAACCAGCTTCTGATCACGCTGCCGGCCGCCATCATCGTCAGCGGTCTGCTCGCGCTCGTGCTCGGCGCGCTGTCGCTGCGCACCAGCGGCGTGCCTTTCATCATGATCACGCTCGCCTTCGCGCAGATGCTGTTCTTCCTGTTCGTCTCGCTGAAGGCCTATGGCGGCGACGACGGGCTGATCGTGCGGCGGCGCAACGTGCTGTTCGACCTCAACATGGCCGACGACACCACCTTCTATTATGTCGCGGTCGGCGTGGCGGTGATCTATTTCTTCGTATTCGCAAAGCTGGTGCGCTCGCAATTCGGGCTCATCCTCGGCGGCATCCGCCAGAACGAGCGCCGCATGGCCGCGATCGGCATTTCGAGCTACCGCTACAAGCTCACCGCTTTCGTGATCGCCGGCATGGGCGCGGGGCTCGCCGGCGCGCTGATGGCGAATTACTCGAAATTCGTCTCGCCCGACATGCTGCACTGGACCAAGTCCGGCGACCTGATGATCATGATCATCATCGGCGGCACCGGCACGCTGATCGGGCCGGCGCTCGGCGCGGTGGTGCTGGTCGGGCTCGAGACCTTCCTGACCTCCTGGACCGAACACTGGAAATTCTTCCTGGGCCCGATCCTGATCCTGATCGTGCTGTTCTCGACCGGCGGCCTGACGTCGCTGTTCAACGGCTTCGGAGGCAAGCGTGAGTGAGCCGCTGCTTCGGGTCGACGGCCTGACCAAGCGCTTCGGCGGCCTCGTCGCCGTCCAACAGCCTGTCGCTCGACGTGGCGGAAGGCGAATTGCATGCGCTGATCGGGCCGAACGGCGCCGGCAAGACCACCTTCATCTCGCAGCTTGCCGGCGAATTGCAACTGGACGAGGGCGCGATCCATTTCGACGGTCGCGACATCAGCGACTGGAAGACGCCGGCCCGCGTGCGGCACGGGCTCGCGCGTTCGTTCCAGATCACCCAATTGCTGCCGGATTATTCCACGCTCGACAACGTCGCGATCGCGGTCCAGGCGCGCAGCGGGCATTCGTATCATTTCTGGAAGGATGCGCGCTCGATCGCAAAATTCCGCGACGAAGGCCGCCAGCCATCTCGATCGCGTCGGTCTCGGAGCGCGCGCCGATACTCCTGGTCAGCGAAATGTCGCATGGCGAGCAGAAGCAGCTCGAACTTGCCATCGCGCTTGCCACCGCGCCTCGCATGTTGCTGCTCGACGAGCCGATGGCCGGCCTCGGCACCGCCGAATGCACGCGGCATGATCGATCTGCTCAAGGTGCTGAAGACCGAAGTCACCATTCTTCTGGTCGAGCACGACATGGATGCCGTGTTCGCGCTCGCCGACCGCATCTCGGTGCTGGTCAATGGCGAGCGGATCGCGACCGGCTCCGCCGACGACATCCGCAACAACGATCAGGTGCGCATCGCCTATCTCGGCGAGGGAGACGCCTGATGCTGAAGGTCGCAGGAGTTGCAGGCGAGCTACGGGCGTTCGCAGGTGCTGTTCGACATCGACCTGGAAGTCGGCGAGGGCGAGATCGTGACGCTGCTCGGCCGCAACGGCATGGGCAAGACCACCACCATCCGCACGGTGATGGGGCTGACCGCGCCGGGCGGGGGTGCCGTGGACTTCGCCGGGCGCGCCATCGCAGGCCACACCCCGGAATCGATCGCGCGCGCGGGCATCGGTCTCGTGCCGGAAGGCCGGCAGGTATTTCCGCTGCTGACCGTATTCGAAAATCTGGTCGCGACCGCCGCCAACCGGCTGAAGCGAAAAAATCCGTGGACGCTCGAGGAGGTGTTCAAGCTGTTTCCGCGTCTGCGGGAGCGCCGCAATCAATTCGCGCGCACGCTGTCGGGCGGCGAGCAGCAGATGCTTGCGGTCGGCCGCGCGCTGATGACCAATCCGCAATTGCTGATTCTCGACGAGGCGACCGAAGGCCTGGCGCCGGTGATCCGCGCCGAAATCTGGGGCTGCATCTCGCTTCTGAAGTCGCGAGGGCAATCGATCCTGATCGTCGACAAGAATCTGTCGGTGCTGAAGCGCATCGCCGACCGGCATTTCGTCATCGAGAAAGGCCGCACCGTCTGGCGCGGTTCGAGCGCGGACCTCGACCGCGACGCCGCGCTCGTGCACCGCTATGTGACGGTGTCTAGCCTCGTTCTGACCGCCGCGTCGCCCGCGAAGGCGCGTGCGATCTCAGATCCCGCTTCGCGGGAAGACCGAGTGCGGCACATACGCTTCCGATCATCACGATCGTCGGTCCGTCCGGCATCGCCGTCTTCGCAAGTTCGCCGATCGGCGCTGTGATCGTCGTCTCATCCGGCCGCGTCGCTTGCGAAATGGCAAGCGCGGGCGTTGCCGGGTCGAGACCTGCCGCTACCGCTTTCGTCACCAGCTCGCCCAGCGTTTTCTTCGGCATATAGACGATGGTGGTCGCGCGCGGATCGGCGAGGCTCGCATAGTCGATATCGGCGGGCAGTGCGCCATTCTCGCCGTGGCCGGTGACATATTGCACCCGGCGCGCGGCGTTGCGATGCGTCAGCGACATGCAAAGCCGGCTTGCCGCGCCCTGCGCCGCGGTGATGCCGGGCACGATTTCGACAGCGATTCCGGCGGCTTGCGGCAGGCCTCGATCTCTTCGCCCGCGCGGCCGAAAATCATCGGATCGCCGCCTTTCAGCCGCACCACGCGGCGGCCGGATTTGGCGAGCCCGATCATCAGCGCGTTGATGTCGGATTGCTTGCAGGAGGGGCCGTGGCCCGGTCTTGCCGACCAGCATGCGTCTGGCCTCTCGGCGTGCGAAATCAAGCACTTCCGTCGGAAACCAGATCGTCGAACAGGATCACGTCGGCCGATTGCAGCGCGCGCAACGCCCGCAGCGTCAGCAATTCCGGATCGCCCGGACCGGCGCCGACCAGCGTCACCGAGCCCCGTTCGGCCGCGGGTGCTTCGCGCCCTGGTTTTCTGCAATAGACGCTCGAAGTCGCCGATTGTCGGCGCGCTGTTCGGGTTTTGCAGGGCCTGTGCGGGTGAAGTTCTGCCAGAACAGCCGGCGGCCGTTGAACGACAGGCCGCTTCGCTTCACCGCGTCGCGCCAGTTGCGCGCGGCCTGCGGCCCAACGCGCAAAGCCCGCCGGCAGCATCGCCTCGATGCGGCTGCGGATCGCTTGCGCGAATACCGGCGCCGCGCCGTCGGTCGAGATCGCGACCACCATCGGCGAACGGTTGACGATGGCGCCGAAAGAGAAATCGCAGAATTCCGGCTTGTCGATGACGTTGCACGGCACGCCGGCGACGCGTGCCGGCTGCGATGAAAGCGCGCGGCCTCGCTCTCGTCGTCGAATGCGCCGATGGCGAGCGCGAGCTCCATCGAGCATCGCCTCGTGCCATTGCTGTTGAAAAATCTCGACCGAACCGCCGGCGGATCGCCGCGCGATCTCGCAGCAATTCCTCGCAAGGCTGCGGCGCGAACACTTCGACCGCCGCTCCCGCCGCCGCCAGCAATTCCACCTTCCAGGCCGCGGCCGCATTGCCGCCGGCAACCACCACGCGCTTGCCGGCGAGCGCGAAGAATACCGGCAGCCGCGACAGCGGCTGCATGCGCGCGGGCGCAGCTTCAGACGGCCTGCGCCGTTCGCTGCTGATCATGCTGCTGGCCATGAGCCACGATCCTCTTCAGTTCCGGCAGACAGGAGCCGCAATTCGTTCCCGCGCGCAGCGCCTTGCCGATGCCGGCGACATCTTTCGCCGTGCCGGTCGCGAGCGCATCGCGGATGAGTTTCAGGCCGACGCCGAAACAGGCGCAGACGATCGGCCCGTTATCGGCGACGCCGTCGGCCGATTGTCCCGACAGCAGCACGCGGCGCTGGCGCTCCTCCAGCGTCTCGGCGGCGAGCAGCGCCCTGGCCGCGTCCCATTGCGGACGCAGCGAGGCGGGGCCGACGAACAGACAGAATTCGAGCCGGCCGTTCGCGAACAGGGCGGCGCGATAGATGCCGCGCGGCTCGTCGAGGAATTCCGACAGGCTGCAATCGCCGTTGGCCTGCGCATGCACGAAGTCGCGCCAGGCGGTCGGGCCGTCGTTCGATGCGAGCAGGGTGCCTTCGCCGCCTTCGATCGCGGGCTTCACCCACCAGCTGGAGGCCGGCAGCGCGACCGGCTTGCGGCTCAGCATGAAGCCGGCAAAGCGGATAATCGACGCGCGCGATGCAGGCGGGCGTGGCCTTGGCTTCCGGCTGGCCGGAAAAGGGATCGGTCGCAGGATTGACCATCTCGCCGATGCGCGCCGACGGACGCGTTGGCGTCGCTCCAGTGGATCGGCACGAACAGCGAGCCCTTGCGCTGGGTCGGCGTGACGCTGGCCTTCAGGATCGCCGAGCCATGGCGGGTTGCGACGCGGGCGAAATCGCCGTCGCGCAAGCCCGAGCGGAAAGGCGTCGTCGGGATGGATTTCGACGAACGGCTCGGCGAGATGCGAGGCGAGCCGCGGGCTCAAGCCGGTGCGCGTCATGGTGTGCCACTGGTCGCGGATGCGCCCGGTATTGAGCGTGAACGGAAAATCCTCGCCGTTTGCGTAGCTGCAAGCGCGGGACGCTCGGGCGCGATGAAGCGCGCCTTGCGATCGGGCGTGAAGAAGCCGCCCTTGGCGAAGAAGCGCGTCTCGCCGGCGGCCTCCGCCTTCGCGCGCGGCCACTGGAAGGGAGCGAGCGTGTCGAACTCGCTTTCGCTCACATCCGCGAAGGCGCCGATATCGAAATCGCGCGCTGCCGTCATTCTCGAAGGCCGACAGCGCGGCATGCTCGCGGAACACGTCCGCCGCCGTCCGATAGGCGAAGGCCTCGCCAAATCCCATGCCGCTGCGCCACCTGCGCACACGATCCACCAGTCCGGCCTGCGCTTCGCCCGGCAGCGGCAGGAAACGTGCGCTGGCGCGAGATGCGCCGCTCGGAATTGGTGACGGTGCCGTCTCTTCTCGCCCCAGGCGGCGGCGGGCAGCAGAATATGCGCGCCGCTTGCGACCGTGTCGTTGGCGAGCACATTCTCGGAGACCACGAACAGTTCGAGCTTGCCGAGCGCCTCGCGCACGGCGCCGGCATCCGGCAGCGAGACGGCCGGATTGGTCGCCATCACCCACAGCGCCTTGATCTCGCCGCGCGCGATCGCATCGAACATCTGCACGGCCTTGAGGCCCTCGCGCTGCGCCATGCGCGGCGCGTTCCAGAAGCGCCGCACGCGATCGATCTCGAGCGGCGAGAAGCCCATATGCGCGGCGAGCTGTGTTGGCGAGCCCGCCGACCTCGCGTCCGCCCATCGCATTCGGCTGGCCGGTCAGCGAGAACGGCCCCATGCCCGGCTTGCCGATGCGGCCGGTGGCGAGATGGCAATTGATGATGGCGTTGACCTTGTCGGTGCCCTGCGCCGACTGGTTGACGCCCTTGCGAGAAGCAGGTGACGACGCGTTCGGTCGCCGCGAACAGTTCGAAGAATTGCAGGACATCGGCAGCCGGCGAGGCCGGTCGCCGCGGCGACGGCTGGCGAGGTTCGGCGCGATCGCACGGCAGCGCGCCAGCGCTTGCTCGAAACCCGCCGTATGCGCGGCGATATAAGCGAAGTCGAGCGCGCTGGTGTCGGCGAGATGAGCGAGCAGCCCGCGAACAGCACGCGTGTCCATGCCGGGCGCGATCGGCAGGAACAGGTCGGCTTCCTCCGCGGTCACGGTGCGGCGCGGATCGATCGACGACGATTTTGGCGCCGCGCTCGCGCTTGTTCTTCACCATGCGCTGGAACAGCACCGGATGGCACCAGGCGGCGTTGGAGCCGACCAGCACGATCAGGTCGGCCCGTCGAGATCGGCGTAGGTGCCGGGCACGGTGTCGGCGCCGAAGGCGCGCCGGTGGCCGGCGACCGACGAGGCCATGCAGAGCCGCGAATTGGTGTCGACATTGGCCGAGCCGAGGAAGCCCTTCATCAGCTTGTTGGCGACGTAATAATCCTCGGTCAGCAATTGGCCGGAGAGATAGAAGGCGACCGCGTCGGGCCCGTCGCGCTCGATGATGCGGCGAAAGCCGTCGGCGACCTGGTCGAGCGCGGTCGGCCAGTCGGTTCGCGCGAACTGGCCGTCGCCCTGCCGCAGCATCGGATGCAGAAGCCGCGTATCGAGCGCGAGCGTCTCGCCGAGCGCGGAGCCCTTCGAGCACAGCCTGCCGAAATTCGCCGGATGATCGGGATCGCCGGAGATCATCGCGCCGCCCTGTCCGTCGGGCGACGCGAGCACGCCGCAGCCGACGCCGCAATAGGGGCAGGTGGTGCGGACGACCGGCGGATCGTTGGAGAGCGCGTTCATGGTCAGCCGCCGCCAATCACTGTCGTCCCCGCGAAAGCGGGGACCCATATTCCAGAGCGGTGGTTATGGGTCCCCGCTTTCGCGGGGACGACTGCTGAATGGTGGCGATCCGCCCGCCATCTCAATACACATCCTGCTGATAGCGGCCGCGCTTCTTCAGGTCGGCGACGAAGGCGATCGCCTCGTCGGTCGAGCGCGCGCCGTATTGCGGCACGATCTCGACCAGCGTGCGCTCGACATCCTTCGCCATGCGCTTGGCGTCGCCGCAGACATAGAGATGCGCGCCGTCGGCGAGCCAGGACCACAGATCGCGGCCGACCTCGCGCATGCGGTCCTGCACGTAGAATTTCTGGTCGCCGTCGCGCGACCAGGCGAGCGACAGGCGCGTCAGCACGCCGGTCGCCTTCATGCGCGTCGAGCTCGTCCTCGTAGAAGAAGTCGGTGTCGCGGCGCTGATGGCCGAAGAACAGCCAGTTGCGGCCCGGCGCCTTGGTCGCCATGCGCTCGTGCAGGAAGGCGCGGAACGGCGCGATGCCGGTGCCGGGCCCGACCATGATGATCGGCGCGGACGGATCGGCCGGCAGGCCGAAGGCGTGCGCCTTCTGCACATAGACCTCGATCGGGTCGCCGGGCGTGAATGCGCTCGGCGAGAAAGGTGGAGGCGACGCCGAGCCGCGTGCGGCTGGCCGATGTCGTAGCGCACGGTATCGACGGTGAGCGACAGCCGGCCGGGCTTCGACCTTGGGCGAGGACGAGATCGAATAGAGCCGCGGCTGCAGCGGCTCGAGCGCCTCGACGAAGGCTTCCGGGTCGGGCCGCACGCCCGTGAATTTCTCCAGCGTGGCCAGCACGTCGAGCGTCGCCGCGTCGCCATCGGGGTCTTCGCCGGACGCCAGCGCCTTGGCCTTCTGCCGCCGCTCGCCGCCGGTGATGTAGGAGAACAGCTGGAACAGCGATGTCGGGCGCGGGCGACGAGCGACACGTCGTCGATCAGGACGTCGCGCAGCGCTGCGCCCGCCGATCGGAAAGTCCGGCCGGCGCGCCGAGCGCCGCGATCACCGCATCGGCGAGCGCCGGATCGTTCTTCGGGAACAGGCCGAAGGCGTCGCCGACCGCATAGTCGAGCCTGCGCTGCGCTGAGATCGAACTCGAGATGCCAGGTCTCCTTCTCGGAGCCGTCCTTGTTGAGCCGGTAGCGGCGCGACGAAGGTCGCGAGCGCCGGATTGTCGCGCGAGCGGCCGGCATCGCCCGCGGGCTGCGGCACGGCGGCGGGCTTGGCTTCGGCCGGGGCTTTCGCAGCGGCGGGCGCGCTGCCGATCTCCTCGTAGAGCGCCTTCAGCATGCGGGCGGTTTCCTTGCCGCCGGGCACGCAGAGATTCAGCCGCTCCTCGGACTTGTCGAAAATCGCGTCGGAATAGTCGTTGCAGTTATAGCCGCACTGGCCGCAATCCTGCTGCGCCATCGCCGCCATCATGCGCCGGCGCAGCGGCCGGCCTTCGGCGAGCTTCATGCGCTCGGCGATCGGCAGCGTCTGGTCGTGCCAGGGCGCGTCGCCGTCGTCGCCGTCGCCGGCGGCGTTCGGCATCAGCGCCGCATTCTGCTCCGGCGAGAGCGCGGTGACGCCCGCGCCGTCGAGCGAGACCAGGCCGGCGAAGAAGCCGTTCAGCCAGGCGCGCTGCTCCGGCGAGAACGGCGCGGTCTCGGGGATGAGCGGCGGGATCGGCGGAGGCGAGCGGCTGGTTCATTCGACCGCCTCCGCGTCGAACAGCGCCTTCAGCGCGTCGATCTCGTGGCGCGCGCGTGAAGGCGAGGAAGGTTTCGTCCGGCGAGGCGCGATGCGCGAGATAGCCCTTCAGCATGCGCTCGACGAGCTTCGGCGCGTCGTCCGCCTTCACGTCGCGATAGATTTCGCGGCCGATCGCGGCCTCCGGGCCGAAGCCGCCGCCGACATGGATGTGATAGCCGTCGACCGTGTCGCCGTCGTCGTTGATCGCAACGCGTGCGCCGATCAGGCCGATGTCGCCGATATAATGCTGCGCGCAGGAATGGTGGCAGCCGGTGAGATGGATGTTGACCGGCGTGTCGAGCGCGACGCGCGCCTCGCACCAATGCGCGATCTCCTCGGCGTTCTCCTTGGTGTGCGCAGCCGGCGAAGCGGCAGCCGGTCGCGCCGGTGCAGGCGACGAGCCCGGCGCGGATCGAGGTCGCCTTGGTGGAGAGCCCGAGCGCCGCGATCGCGTCCTCGACCGGCGCGACCTTCGCGTCCGGCACGCCGGAGATCAGCAGATTCTGCCAGACGGTGAGGCGGATATCGCCGTCGCCGCATGTCGCGCGCGATCTGCGCGAGGCCGCGCATCTGCTCGGCGCGTCATCTTGCCGACCGGCAGCACGATGCCGATCCAGTTCAGGCCCTGCCTGCTTCTGCGCGATGCACGCCGATATGGGCGAGGCGGTCGAAGGCCGGGCGCGGCTGCGAGCGCTTCCGGCGGCACGCGCGTGAGCGTGCGGCCGAGCTTCTCCTCGACGGCGGCCAGGAACTTGTCGAAGCCCCAGGCGTCGAGCACGTATTTCAGCCGCGCCTTGTTGCGGTCGGTGCGGTCGCCGTTCTCGATGAAGACGCGGACGATGGCGTCGGAGACCGCGGTCGCGTCCGTCGGGCTTGACGATGACGCCGGTGTCGCGCGCGAAATCCTTGTGGCCGGTGATGCCGCCGAGCGTCGAGGCGGAACCAGATGCCGGGCTCGACGCCGAAGCCGTCCTTCACCATCGACGGCCTGGAAGCCGATGTCGTTGGTATCCTCCAGCACCGCGATCCGGCCGGCGCCGTCGAAGGCGACGTTGAACTTGCGCGGCAGGCCGTAGAGCGAGCGGTCGTTCAGGATGTGATGATGCCATTCGCGCGCATAGGGCCGGGTGTCGAGCAATTCCTGCGGATCGATGCCGGCGGTCGGCGTGCCGGTGACGTTGCGGATATTGTCGGCGCCGGAGCCGCGCGAGCACAGGCCGAGATCCTGGATCGCCTCGACCACCGCGACCGCGTTCTTCGGCTCGATCTCGCGAATCTGCAGATTGGCGCGCGTGGTCACATGCGAATAGGCGCCGGCATATTTCTCGGCGAGATCGGCGAGGCCCGCGAACTGCCAATGCGTCAGGATGCCGTTCGGAATGCGCAGCCGGCACATATAGGAGGATCTGCGCGGGCGCGACATAGAACAGGCCGAAATAGCGCCAGCGGAAATTGTCGGCGGGCTTCGGCGCCTCGTTGTTCTCGGCCTGCTCGCGGAATTTCGGATAGGCGTCGAACGGATGCTGCTCGCGCTTGAACTTCTCCTGATCGGACAGCTTGCCGCCGGCGGCGACGGTCCGGTCCTGCGCCTTGATGTGGATGGCGTCGGGGCCGACGGCTCGCCCTTGCCGGCGCGGCGCCGCGCCGCGTCGCGGCGCGTGCCGCCGAGAGGCCGGAGACGAAGCCTTCGAGATAGCGCTTCTGGTCGGGGGTGAAATCGCCGGACATGTCACGCCGCCTGTCCAGGCGGTCTTGCGCTCGGCGAGCGCGCGCCCGAAGGCGAGCTCGGTGCGGAAGCGCCGATCGGCGCGCCGGAGCGGATCAGGTCGAGATACCAGAGGCCGTCCGCGGTATCGCCGAACAGCACCGCGCCGACCAGGCGGTCGCCTCGCGATCACCAGCTTCTTGTAGATGCCGAGCCCGCGGTCGCGGAACACGATCTGCTCGGTGCCGGCGCGCGCCCATGAAATCGCCGGCCGAGAACACGTTGACGCCGGTGACCTTCAGATTGGTGGAGGGGACGCTGCCGGCATAATCGCGCGCTGCCGCCGGCGAGATTGGCGGCGAGCACGCGCGGCCTGCTCATAGGCCGGCTCGACCAGGCCGTACGCAGCGCGCCGCGATGCTCGGCGCATTCGCCGATGGCGTAGATGACCGGGGATGTCGGTCTGCATGCGCGTCGTCGACCACGATGCCGCGATTGATCGCGAGCACCGGCGCTGCGGGCGAGCGCGACATTGGGCGCGATGCCGGCCGCCATCACCACGATGTCGGCGGCGAGGATGCGGCCGTCCTTCAGTTCGACGCCGCTCGACGCTTCCTGTCGCCGGCAAAGCGCGCGGTCTCGGCGTTCGAGCAGCACCTCGATGCCGCGCGCTTCGACCGCGGCCTTCAGCATCGCGGCGGCGCTCGGCATCGAGCTGGCGCTCCATCAGCCGGTCCATCAGATGCACCACGCGTGACCTTCGCGCCGGCCTTGGCGAGGCCCTAGGCCGCCTCGAGGCCGAGCAGCCCGCCGCCGATCACCACCGCGTTGCATGCTGCCGGCGATTGCTTGCAGCGCGGCGACATCGCGCGATGTCGCGGAAGGTCATGCACGCCCGGCAGATCCGCGCCCGGCGATCGGCAGCACGGATCGGGCGCGAGCCGGTGGCGAAGACGAGCTTCGAATAGGGAATGCGTGGCGCCGCTGGCGAGCTTGCACGCGGCGGATCGCGCGATCGATCGAGGTCGCGGCGCTGACCGTAGAGCAGTGGTGACGCCGCGATCGCGTCCACCAGCGCGCTGGCTTCAGCTCGATGTCGGCGATCGTCGACCTCGTCGGCGAGCACCGACGACAGCAGCACGCGGTTATAGGCGAGCTGCGGCTCCTCGCCGATCACGGCGATGGCGTAGCGGCCGAGCGCGCGCGCGGAGAGCTGCTCCACGAGCTTGCGCGGCCGCCATGCCATTGCCGACGATGACGAGGGATTCGCTCATGCGCCTCATGCGGCTTCACGCCGCCTCGACGAAGCGAGTGGCGCTCGTAGAGGAATTCGAGCACGCGCTGCGCGGCATTCGAGGTAGGTCGGGTCGGCGGCGAGCTCGAGCCGCTTGCGCGGGCGCGCCAGCGGCACGTCGAGCATCTCGCCGATGCGCGCGGCCGGGCCGTTGGTCATCATCACGATGCGGTCGGACAGCAGCACCGCCTCGTCGACGTCATGGGTGATCATCAGCACGGTGTTGCCGAGCTTCTGCATGGATCTCCATCACCGAGTCCTGCAGATGCGCGCGGGTCAGCGCATCGAGCGCGCCGAACGGCTCGTCGAGCAGCAGCACCTTCGGCTCCATCGCGAGCGCGCGGGCGATGCCGACGCGCTGCTTCATGCCGCCGGAAATTTCGCGCGGGCGCTTGTCCTTGGCGTGCGTCATCTGCACGAGATCGAGATTGTGCATGGTCCAGTCGTGGCGCTCGGCGCGCGACTTGGTGCCGGCAGAACACCTTGTCCACCGCGAGGCGGACATTGTCGTAGACGGTGAGCCAGGGCAGCAGCGAGTGGTTCTGGAACACGACGGCGCGGTCGGGCCCGGGCTCGTTGACCTCGCGGTCCTCGAGCAGGACGCCGCCGGTCGGTGGCCGTCGGTCAGCCCGGCGACGATGTTGAGCAGCGTCGACTTGCCGCAGCCGGAATGGCCGATGATCGAGACGATATTCGCCCTTCTCGATCGCAGAGGTCGATGTCCTTCAGCACCTCGTCGTCTGCGACGCCGCGGCTGGAAGGTTTTGTCGACGTGATCGATCTTGAGATAGGCGAGTGCATGGTCGTCTCCTTAGTTCGCTGCCGTGCCGCGGGTGACGATGCGTGCCGAGCGCGCCGACGATGCGGTCGAGCACGAAGCCGACGAGGCCGATGTAGACCAGCGCCACGATGATGTCGGACAGGCGCGACGAATTCCACGCATCCCAGATGAAGAAGCCGATGCCGACGCCGCCGGTCAGCATCTCGGCCGCGACGATCGCGAGCCAGGACAGGCCGATGCCGATGCGCAAGCCCGGTGAAGATGTAGGGCGCCGCCGACGGGCATCATGATCTTCCAGAAGAATTCGAGATGGTTCAGCCGCAGCACCGCGCGACGTTGCGATAATCCTGCGGAATGTTGCGGATGCCGACCGCGGTGTTGATGATGATCGGCCAGATCGCGGTGATGAAGATCACGAAGATCGCCGAGGGCTGGCTGTCGCGGAAGGCCGCGAGCGAGAGCGGCAGCCAGGCCAGCGGCGGGATCGTGCGCAGCACCTGGAAGATCGGATCGAGCCCGCGCATCGCCCAGACCGACTGGCCGATGATGCGTGCCGAGCAGGATGCCGACGACGGCGGCGAAGCCGAAGCCGATGGCCACGCGCTGCAGCGAGACGAGCACGCGCCAGCCGAGCCCGATGTCCTGCGGGCCGCGATCGAAGAACGGATCGACGATCAGGTCCCTGGCTTCGCTCCAGATCTTGGACGGCGAGCGGCAGCGTCGCGCCCGGCTGCATGCACAGGATCTGCCAGACCAGCGAGGATCAGCAGCGAGCATGACGAGCGGCGGCAGCACGTTGGCTGCAGATGTCGCCGAGCGCTGGCAGCAATCTGGCGCGAACGAAGCTCGGCTTCGGCGGGGCGATGCGCAGCGACCTCGCGCCGGCCGGCAGCGCGGTCGCCACGCTTCGGCTCGGTCTTCAGGACGGGCATGTTCATTGTCAATCGTCTCCGCGGTGAGGGCGGGGCCGCGCATGCGCGGCCCCGATGCGCATCAGACTGCGACGCGCTTGATCGACGAGGCTCTTCAGATAGGCGCGCGGGTTTGCCGGGATCGAACACCTTGCCGTCGAAGAAGGTCTCCTTGCCGCGCGACGTCGATGCCGGGATGTCGGCGGCCGCGACGCCGAGCGACTCTTGGCCGCCTCGCGCCACAGGTCCTCGCGGTTGACCTTGTCGACGAGCGCCTTGATGTCGGTCGTGGGCTCGAACTTGCCCCAGCGGATGTCCTCGGTGACGAACCAGGCGTCATGGCTCTTGAACGGGTAGGACGCGTGGTCCTGCCAGAACTTCATGAATGCCTGGTGCCCTTCTCGACGCGGCCGTTGCCGTAATTGATGTCGCCCTTGAGCGCGGCCGATGATGTCGGCGACCGGCACGTTGAACCATTGCCGCTTGCCGACGATCGTCGGCCATTTCCTGCCTTGTTCTCCAGCTTGTCGCACCATTGCTGGGCTTCCATCACCGCCATCAGCAGCGCCTTGCGCGGCCTTCGGATATTTGTCGACCCAGGCGGCGCGCATGCCGAGCGCCTTCTCCGGATGCTTGCGTCCAGATTTCGCCGGTCGTGCAGGCGGTGAAGCCGATGCCCTGGTTGACGAGCTGCTCGTTCCACGGCTCGCCGACGCAGAAGGCGTCCATGTTGCCGACCTTCATGTTCGCCACCATCTGCGGCGGCGGCACGACGATGGTCGAGACGTCCTTGTCGGGATCGATGCCGCCGGCGGCGAGCCAATAGCGAATCCACAGGTCGTGGGTGCCGCCGGGGAAGGTCATCGCGACCTTGACCTCCTTGCCCTCGGCCTTCTTCTTGGCGAAGGCCGCCTTCAGCGGCGAGGCGTCGAGTCGTGACCTTGAGATCCTTGTATTCGTTGGAGACCGAGATCGCCTGGCGTCGAGATTGAGCCGCGCGAGGATATACATCGGCGTCGGCACGTTGTTCTGCGTCACCTTGCCGGTCGAGATCAGATAGGGCATCGGCGTCAGGATGTGCGCGCCGTCGATGCCGTTCGCTTCGCCAGCCGAGCACGAGGTTGTCGCGCGTCGCGCCCCAGGAAGCCTGCTTGGCGACTTCGACATCGGGCATGCCGTACTTGGCGAAGATGCCCTTCTCCTTGGCGATGACCAGCGGCGAGGCATCGATCAGCGCGATATAGCCGAGGATCGCCTTGGTGGTTTCGGGGCCGGCGGCCTGCGCGATCGGCAGACCGAAGGGAAATTGCGTCTTCACCGCGCCGAGCAAAGCGGCCGTGCCGGCGGTGCCCTTCAGCAACGTGCGGCGGCTGATGCGGCCCCCATCCGATCCTTGGAAAACCCGTTCTCGCTATTCTTCGACATCAAGTAACCCCTCACTGTCTCTCTGGTTGGCCCGGCAGGGTCCAATTGGCTCGCCAAACAAAAAAGCCGCTCTTCGAGAGGACGCCCGCATTGGCGAGCGCTTCCTCCGAACAGCGGCGTTGCCTGGTCGACCCGTCGTTGGATCGTTCGGCACCCATCGTCACGGGTGCCAGTCACGATCTCTCTTTCAAGCTTCGTGCCAGTCTCGGATCGTTCTAAATCCGAAGCGAAATCAGCGGCTTATGGGGATGCTCGCGAATTGGGCAGCGGCGGCAAAGCCGAATTAGTTCCGCAACGCGAGAGGCAATCTGCCGCGCGTTTGTGCGATGCACAAAAGATGGGCGACGTTTCAAGCCCATTCGTCAGCGCGCGATCGCAGGTAAGTGTTCGCAATCTGCGCACGCTTGATTGCGCCGCAAAACCGGTACCCACTTTTGCTGATCGCGCGCTACCGCCGGCGGATTTTCCAGCCGTCGAGATGAGCCGCGATGTTGTCCGGATCGAAGGCCGGACCGGTGAAAGCGCCGACGCGGTCGGCGGGTTCGGAGGCCGGCAAGGGCGCTTCCTCCCCCAGAATTTGATCGTACAGATCGGGGCGAAACGTCGCCTCGGCCGCGGCGAGATTCTCCGACGACAGCAGCGCCTGACCCCAGCGCACCATCTGTGCATAGAGCCACGCGGCCTGCACCGGATCGGGCCGCGCCGCGCCGTTGCGCCCGACCATCAGATAGCGGTCGCTCGACCGATAGGTGCCGTCCGGCGAGACCTTCAGCCGGCCGTCGAGCGTGCGGCGGATCACCTCGGGCGCGACCGCGATCCGCTCCGGCGCCGACAGGATGCGCGCGACCTCGTCGCGGTTGTTCACGTCCTCGACGAAAGCCGCCGCTCGGCCATGCGCGCGAACCAGCGCGCGGAATACATCCGGATTGTCCTCCGCCCAGCGCGCGCGCACCGCCAGCACCTTCTCGGCGGCGCGCTGCAAAATCTCCGACACGAAATGCAGGATGTGCCCGATGCCGAGATCGACCGCGACCGAATTCCACGGCGCGCCGACGCAGAAGGCGTCGACATGCTTGTTGGCGAGGCTTTCGACCATATAGGGCGGCGGCAGCACGATCAGCCGCACGTCCTGATCGGGATCGACGCCGCCGGCCGCCATCCAGAACCGCAATTGATAATTGTGCGTCGAGTAGGGAAAGGTCATGCCGAAGGTGAGCGGCTCCTCGCCGCGCGCCTTGCGCTCCATCACCACGCGCGCGAGCGCGCGCGCCGACACCATCGGATCGGCGATGTCGCCGTCGGCTGCATTCTTCAGCGCGGCATGGAGGGCGGCGAGACGGTGATGGCGTTGCCGTTCAGGCCGAGGCCGAAGGCGGTGATGATCGGCACCTTGACGTGGCCGAGGCCGAGGCTCGATGCGATCGCGACCGGCGCCAGCAGATGCGCGGCATCGAACAGGCCGATATTGAGCTTGTCGCGCACATTCGACCACGACACCTCGCGCACCAGTTCGACATCGAGGCCTTCCTCGGCGGTGAAGCCCTTGTCGACCGCGACGATCAGCGCGGTCGCGTCGGCCAGCGGGATGAAGCCGATCCGGAGGCGCTTGCCGCCGGTCATTTGAACATCTCCGAGGCGGTGATGACCGATTGCGCGATCTCGGCGATCTTCTTGTTCTCCTTCATCGCGGTCGAGCGCAGCAGCGCATAGGCCTGTTCCTCGGTAAGCTTTTTCGCCGACATCAGAATTCCCTTGGCGCGGTCGATCACCTTGCGCTCTTCCAGCGCGTTTCTGGTGCGGTCGAGTTCGTCCTGCAGTTTGGAGAAGGCGTTGAAGCGCGAGATGCAGGTGTCGAGGATGTATTTGATCCGCTCCTTCTTCAGCCCGTCGACGATGTAGGAGGCGACGCCGGCATCGACCGAGGCCTGGATCGAGGCGGTGTCGCTCTGGTCGACGAACATGGCGATCGGCCGCTTCACGATGCGGCTGACCTGGAACATCTGTTCCAGCACGTCGCGGCTGGGATTTTCGAGGTCGATCAGGATGACGTCGGGGTCGATCTGATAGATGCGGGCCAGCAGATTGGTCATCTCCGCGATCCGCACCACCTCGGTGAAGCCGGCCTCGCGCAGGCCTTCTTCGAGGATGGCCGAGCGCACCGGGCTCTCGTCCACGATGACGATCTTGACGGTCAGGTCCATGCCGGCACCGGCGAGCGGACGGCCGCTGGGCTTAGGGGTACGATGGTTCATGCCCAAGTTGCGCACCGAATCGCGCGCCGAATCGAGTGCTTTGGCAAATTCGAGCACTCTGCCGAGCGAATGGGCAAGGCCTGCACCTGCATTTTGGCAGGCCATCTGGCCATCCGCCCCCCGGTCGATCTACAATTCCCCGATATTTCCAGCTCATCTTCAGGATAATGCAGGATCGGGGCCATCCACTGATCTGTGTCAATCGGGGCCTCCGGGAGGAAACCATGTCTGTTGCGCCCATCCAAATTGCTCCGATTCTTGGCCTTCATCACTTTGCCTATCGCTGCCGCGACGCGGAGGAGACCCGGCATTTCTATGAGGACATCCTGGGCCTGCCGCTCGCGCATGTGATCAAGGCGGACCACGTTCCGTGCACCGGCGAATTTTGCCCCTATGTGCATGTCTTCTTCGAGATGCGCGACGGCTCCTACATCGCCTTCTTCGATCTCGGCGACAATGTCGCGGCGGCGCCTTCGCCCAATACGCCGGCCTGGTGCAATCACCTGGCGCTGCGCATGAACAGCGTCGACGAGGTGCTGGATGCCAAGAAGCGGCTGGAGCAGGCCGGGATCGACGTCGTCGGCGTCACCGACCACGGCTTCGTGCAGTCGATCTATTTCTTCGATCCGAACGGCATCCGGCTCGAACTGACGACCGAGACTTTGGGCGAGGGCGAAGCGGACGAGTTCAAGTCGAGCGCGCATGATCGGCTCGCCGCCTGGAACCGGGAAAAGGCGGGACGCGGAAAAGCGCCGGCGGCGAAAGCGTCGTAACGAGCTGAGGCCAATTCGCTAAAGGCGGGATTTAATGTATCATAGGTTGCGTTGAAACCGTTCGGAAAGGATCCGAGCTATGAACACAATGGACAGGGCAATTCAGCGTAACGAAGAAGAACTCCCCAATTTCGATATCTCCGACGAGGCGCTGGAAAGCGCCGCAGGCGCAGACGCTGTCGCGGACTACACTCATTACGGCTGCACCGCCTATAGTTATTGTCCGGGATACTGAAACATCGCAGCCATCGGCGGTCAAAGAAACGGCCCGGCGCAGGGCGGCGCCGAGCCGTCGGAAACTCGCTGTTACCGGATCGCCGCCTTGACCGCGTCGAGCAGCATTTTTGCCGGAAACGGCTTGTTGAGAAACGCCTTGCCGCCCACAGCCTCGGCCTGACTGCGGATGTTCTCGTCGGTCAGGCCGGTCATGAAGATGATTGGATATCGGTAGCCGTCCGCCAGCAATTGTCTTGCCAATTCCAGTCCGGATATGTCGCCGAGCTGTATATCGACAACCAGACAGACCGCCTTGCTGGTCGCGGCGGAGCTGAGAAATTCCTCGGCAGAGCCAAAGCATTCGGTGCCGTAGCCGCACAGCGACAGCAGATGCTCGACCGACTCGCGCAATCCTTCATCGTCGTCGATCACCGCGACAATCGTGTTTATGTTTGACGTCATCGTGCTTGCGAAGTCCCTGTCGCCCATCGGGCGTTGCGTTCAATTTCGATTGCCGGGCGGATTTCGGGGGCTCGCTGATAAATATGCCGTGCGAGCGCGCGTCCGCGGAACGGTCCTGATAGCGGCGACTTTTTGCGAAGGTCTTGTTATTGTCGGCCAAAATTTTGGTCGCGGGTGCCAAGCCGGACCGTCGGGACAGGGACCTGACTTGAAATACGCTGAAGCGAAGCGTCTCAGCGAAATCCCGGGCTCCGAAGGAGTCCTGACGCGGCTCGCATACGCGCGCGTGAAGGCGGGCGGGATAGACGGTCAGCCGCTATTGAAAAAAGCCAACCTGACCCTTGCTCAAATCAAGGATCCCGCGCAACGGCTCAAGGCGCGAGATCAGATCAGATTCATGAACCTCGCCGCCACCGCGCTCGGAGATAGCCTGTTTGGATTTCGTCTCGCGCAACCGGTCGATCTTCGGGAGTTCGGGTTTCTCTATTATGTTTCGGCATCCTCCGGGACGCTGAGCGAGGCCCTGCAGCAACTTGCGCGCTACACATCGAGTGCCAATGAAGCCGTGTCCTTGAAAGTTCTCGATGGCGCGCCGGTCAGCGTAAGGTTCCACTATGTCGGTGTAAGCCGGCATCTGGATCAGCACCAGATGGAATTTTTCGTGACGTTGCTGGTCCGTTTGTGCCGACAATTGACGGGCCTGAATCTTGTGCCAACGCATGTCAGGCTGGTTCATCGAGCGCGATGACAAGTGTCCGGAACTCACCAAATTCTTCGGCAGAAAAGTCGAGTTCGGTGCCGCGGTCGACGAGGTGTCGTTCGCGTCAAGTGTCAGAGATGCTCCTGTCATGAGTGCCGACCACCACCTCAACAAGCTCTTGATCCGGTATCGCGAAGAGTCGGTTTCTCGTCGCCCGAATTATCGCGGTTCGTTCCGATCGGAAGTCGAAAACGCAATTGTTCTGCTGCTGCCGCATGGCAAGGCCCACGCCAGCGAAATCGCACGCCGGCTCGGCGTAAGCCAGAGAACGCTTGCGCGCCGGCTTTCGGCGGAAGGGCTTACGTTTTCGGACGTGCTGGAAGCGTTGAAGGTCGATCTCGCGGAGCGCTATCTGGCGGACAGGAATCTGTCGATTTCCCAAATCGCCTGGCTGCTCGGTTACCAGGAGGTCAGCTCGCTCACCCATGCGTTCAAGCGCTGGACCGGGAAAACTCCGCGCGTGGCGCGTTCTCTGGCGGCGGCCGACGCAGTCCGCCACTGAGCAGGCGAAAGCGTTAGCCCGGGGCGATGTGTTTGCACGGTCGATGCCTTCGGCGGCGCCATCACCGATCAGGAATCGATCCTGGCGCAGACGCTGCTTTCGCCCGCGGGCATTGCGGGCATTCCGATGCGCCCCATCACTCACGGCCGGCCAGCCGCTGCAGCTTATGGGCCCGTATGGGCAATTCCGGCTGTCCGGCAATGACTGGCGGCTGGCGCTCTGCATTGCCGGCGGCACCGGACTTGCGCCAATGATGGCAGTGCTGGATCATGCCGCCGCCCGGAAGGACAAGCGTCCGATCCGGCTGCTATATGGTGCGCGATCGCGTGGCGAGCTTTACGGTCTCGACCGGATCGAGGAATGGAAGAAACAATTGCCGAAATTCGAGTTCACCCCGGTTCTGTCCGATGAGCCTGCGGATTCGCCCTGGAAGGGCGCGCGGGGCCTTGTTACCGATCTGCTGGCGGAGGAGGTCGGCGACGCCTTCGGCCTGGAGGCCTATGTCTGCGGGCCGCCGGTCATGATCGATGCCACGGTCGAGGTGCTGACCCGTGTCGGCGCGCTGGAACAGGACATCCGCGCCGACCGCTTCGTTCAGGCCAAATCTTCGCATGACAGGGCGGCGGCGCGCGCATGACCCTGCATCAGCCCTTCACGGTGCCGCCGCCACTCGCGGCCGCGAACCTCGTCATGAAGGACGGCGCGGTGATCCGGCTGCGCCGCCATGGCAAGCCCGGCGCGACGCGGCTGGTGCTCAGCCATGGCAACGGACTGGCGATCAATGCCTATACGCCGTTCTGGCTGCCGCTTGCGCAAGCCTATGACATCGTCGTGTTCGACATGCGCAATCACGGCGAGAATCCGCTGCATGACCAGGCGGCGCATAACTGGGATTCCTTCTACTCCGACATGGAGGAGATTTTCCAGGGCATCCGCGCGAATTTCGGCGAAGCGACTACGGTCGGCGCCTTCCATTCGCTGTCGTCGATCGCAGCCCTCGCGCATACGCTGCGCGAAGGCAAGCGCTGGGACGCGCTCTGTGTATTCGATCCGCCGATGATGCCGCCGACCGGACATCCCCTGCACGCCGTCGAGGACACCGACATGGAAAAGCATTCGGCGCGCGCACTGCGCCGGGTGGCTTTTTACGATTTGCCCGAGCAGCTCGCCGCGCAGTTTCGCCGCCGCGAATCGTTTGCGCGCTGGGTGCCGGAAGGCGCCGACCTGCTCGCGCGCCATACGCTGCGGCAATTGCCGGACGGCCGCTGGACCCTGTGCTGTCCGCCGGCCTACGAGGCGCGCGTATTTCGCGAGAACAAGGACGAGTCTCTGTTCCGGCGGCTGCGGGAGGTGCCGGTGCCGCTGATGATCGTCGCGGGCGATCCGGATTCGCCCTATGCCGCGCCGGCCTCCGCGACCGCGAAAGCCGCCCATGACGAACTCGGCATCGACTATGCGTGCGTGCCCGGCACAACGCATTTCCTCCAGATCGAGGAGCCGCAGACCTGCCGCGACCTGCTGATCGATTTCCTCAAGCGTCATAGTTTGAACGGCTGATGTTGAATGCAAGCTCACCCTCTTCTTTACCTCCCCTGAAAGGGGGAGGTCGACTGCCGAGCGAAAGCGAAGGCGGTCGGGTGGGGGTCCTATTCCGTCCGGCCGCGAGGCCAGACTTGTTCCAAATTGCGAGGATCGGCGTATGCTTTCGCGCATTCGAACGATCCCAAGGGAGGACGAAAGCGCGATGTCTTCATTCGCACCGGACGAACACGATTTCGTCGATGTCGAGCTGGCGCCGCCATCCTTTGCGATGGAGCGGCGCAACAATGGCGAAATCCTGCTTCGCTCCACCATTCCGCTCGCCGATCACGCCCGCCATGTCGGCGAGTTTCTTTTGCATTGGGCCAGGACCGATCCGGCGCGCACGTTCCTGGCCGAACGCAACACGGCGGGGGTGTGGCAGCGTCTGAGCTACGGCGACGCCGCCCGCAAGACCGACGCCATTTCGCAATGGCTGATCGATAACGGCCACGATGGCGAGCGCCCGGTCGCCGCACTTTGCGACAATTGCATCCATATGGGCCTGCTCAAGCTCGGCGCCATGCAGATCGGCATTCCGTTCCTGCCGATCTCGCCGGCCTATTCGCTGATGTCGGAGAATTTTGCGAAGCTGAAGCACGTCGTCGCCGAATTGCGGCCGAGCGCGATCTATGTGCCGTCGCTTGCGATGTTCGGGCGCGCGCTGAAGGCGCTCGACCTGACCGGGATCCACGTGGTGGCCGATGCGCCGCACCCGGATTTCCCGGAAGCCGTGACCTTCGATCAGATACAGGCGGTGAAGCCCGGGCCGGAAGTGGCAGGGCGCCGCGACGCCGTGACGCCGGACACGATTGCGAAAATCCTGCTCACCTCGGGCTCGACCGGCATGCCGAAAGGCGTGATCAACACCCAGCGCATGCTGTGCTCGAACGGCAAGGCGGTCGATCAGGTCTGGATATTCCTCACCCGCAGGCCGCCGATTCTGGTCGACTGGCTGCCCTGGAACCACACCTTCGGCACCAATTTCAATTTCGGCCAGGTGCTGCGCCACGGCGGCACGCTCTATATCGATGCCGGCAGGCCGATGCCCGGCAAGCTCGATACCACGCTGAAGAACCTGCGCGAGATTCAGCAGACCGTTCTCTATAACGTGCCGCGCGGCTACGACATGCTGCTGCCGGCGCTGGAAGCCGACGACGAATTCGGCCGCCATGTGTTCGGCAAGCTTGATGCGATCTTCTATGCCGGCGCCGCTCTGCCGCCGCATCTGTGGCAGCGGCTCAATGCGCTCGCGGTCAAACATCGCGGTAAAAGGTTGCCGATCTTTTCGTCGCTCGGCTCGACCGAGACCGCGCCGGTCGCAAGCTTCTGCCACTGGCCGGCCTCGGATTTCGACGGCGTCGGGCTGCCGATTCCCGGCACCGAGACTCAAGCTCGTGCCGGACGGCGGCAAGATGGAGATGCGGGTGCGCGGCGCCAATGTGACGCCGGGCTATTACCACCGCCCCGACCTCTCGACCGACAGGCCTTCGACGAGGAAGGCTTACTTCAAGCTCGGCGACGCCGTCGCCTTCATCGATCCGGACAAGCCGGAAAAGGGACTGCGCTTCGACGGTCGCGTCTCGGAGAATTTCAAGCTGATGAGCGGCACCTGGGTGCAGGTCGGCGACCTTCGGCTGTCGGCGATCAGCGCGGCCGCGCCCGCGATCCAGGATGCGGTGGTGACCGGCCACGATCGCGAAGAGGTGGGGCTGATGGTGTTTCCGAACATCGATGGCTGCCGGCAAATCTGCAACGCGCCGGATGCCTCGCTCGCCGATCTCGTTACGCGCCCGGAGCTGCACGCGCATATCGCAAAGTCGTTCCAGGCTTTCAACGCCGCCAACCCCGGCACCAGCCGCCGGATCGCGCGGGTGCTGCTGTTGAGCACGCCGCCTTCGGTCGACGGCAACGAAATCACCGACAAGGGCTACATCAATCAGCGCGCGGTTCTGGAGGCGCGCGCCAAGGAGGTCGCGCGGCTCTATTCCGGCACATCGCAGCCGGATGTGGTGGTCGTGCCACGCGAGGCGAAGACGCAAAAGCAAACCGCCGCCTGAGGCGGAAGGCCGGTTGAATCACGCCTGCGCCTGCGGGCTCAGCCGGAAGCGCTGGATCTTGCCGGTAGAGCGATGCGCTCGCGCACATACTTGCGTAAATCTCAGTGCGTGCTGGCGCGCTGGGTTCGTGTCCCGGCCCGAAGCGCGCAGAATTTGTCGACGGCTTCGGTCACAGCAGCAGCGATCTGCAACTGGTGCTCTTCCTGTCCCATCAAAATCTCCTCGTCGCGATGGATGATGGAACCGGCCTCGAGCAGCACCGAGGGCATGCGGGTGGTTTTCAGGATCAGCAATTGATCGAAGCGGTACACGCCGGTCTCGGCATCCACCAATTGCCGGCGCTTGTGGCCCATGAAGCCTTGCGTGTAATGCGGCGTATATTGCAGGCCGCGCGCCTTCAACCGCGCGCCGAGCAACTTTCCGAAGGCGAGGCTGCCCTGGTAATCGGCATTCTCGTTCGACACGAAGATCGAATGGCCGCGGAACCGGTCGCTGTATTCGAGCGGCTTGCCTTCATATTCCCACTTCACCTTGAAAACTTCCGGCACCGAATCGTGGTGGATCGAAATCAGGAGATCGGCCGACATCTGGTTGGCCTGCGCGACGCGGCGCACCAGGCTCGGAATGGCGGGGCCGGTGGCCAGCAAGAGCGAGGTGCGCGCATAGCCGGCATCGTTCAGCTTGCGTTCGATCACCTTGGCGAGCCGCAGGTTGAAATCGTATTCGGTGGCGCCGCGTGCGGAGATCGCGCCTGGTATTTCCGGCGTGTGGCCGACATCGACGATGACGCGAAACTTCGCGGCGTCGCATTGCGGCACCGGCGCGGGCGGGCGCGGGGCCGCGCGCTGTTGCGACCATGTCGGCGCGGTCATGCCGAGCATGGCAATGCCGGCCGCAGCAACAAGCATGGCGCCGCGCAATGTCATCGGGAACCCATCGAATCAAATTCCGTTCCGGGCCGGCAAAGCATCTAGAGTCTAGGTTCGGAAAGCCGTGCCGCGCAAGCAAAAGCACCGAAAAAGCGGCCCGAATGGGGCCGGTGGATCAGCGGACGACCCGGTCCTTCGGCAGCAGAAGCGCGATCGCGATCCGGCGCCGGCGCTGCACCTCCTCGCGATCGTCGGCGGCAAGCGTCATCCGCTGGCCGATCACGAAGGCCATGTGCAGTTCGGCGAAATCCTGCGCGTCGGCCTCGCTCAGTCCGGCGTCCCGATAGAGCAGTCTGGCGAAATCGGTACGCGCGTTGTCGACCTCGCGCACGATTTCGGCGACCTTGGCGTCGCGCCGCGCCCAGTCGCGCAAGGTCATCTCGAACGGACCGCCCGGCACTTCCGGCCGCGCCGAGATCGCGATGCGAAGCAGCCGTTCGATCCGCTCCCAGGGCGTGCCCGAGGTGTCGGCGATGAGCGTGCGGATTTGACTGGTCATCTGCAGCCGCCAGGATTCCAGCACGGCAAGCAGCAGATCCTCGCGGCCCTTGAAGTGCCAATAGAAGCTGCCCTTGGTGACGCCGAGCCGCTCGGCCAGCGTATCGACGCGCAAGGCCTCGACATTGTCTTCCGCCAGCATCTCGATCGCGGCCTCGATCCAGTCCTTGCGCGCGAGCGGCGGCTCGGCGGCGGGCTTCTGCGATTTGACGGCTTGTCGCGACATGGAGACGCTTTCCGGAGATCAGCGCTCGGCGGGCGAGGCGGACCTGCCGGCCAGCACGACATCGACGAGCTTTTCGTTGCGCCAGGCGATCCATTCCGAAATCGGCTTGCCGGCGGTGATTTCGTCCGCCGCCCTGATCAGCGCCGCCTGCACGTCGGGGGAGGTGAGCTTCGCGGAGCCCAGCGCATCCATCCATTTCTGCAATTCGGGCGCGATCGAAAGGGTATGTCTCATGCCGCCGGGCCCGCCTGCGAGCGTGAAGGTGGTGAGCGCTCCCATCACCGCCCAGCGCGGGCCCAGGCCGTAGCGCATCGCATCCTCGATCGCCTGCGGGCTTGCGATGCCTTCGGCGACGCAATGCGCCGCTTCGCGCAGCAGCGCGAATTGCAGCCGGTTGGTGAGGAAGGCGGTGACTTCCTTGTCGACGCGGATCGGTTGCTTGCCCAGCGCGCGGAAAAAGCGGAGCGCCCAATCGACCACCTCCGGCGCAGTCTTCTCGCCGCCGACGATTTCGACGAGCGGCACGAGATGCGGCGGATTGAACGGATGACAGACCACGAGGCGCTCGGGATGGCGCATCTTCGCCTGCAATTGCGTTGGCGGGATGCCGCCGGTCGACGACGCGATCACGAGCGTCGGTGGAGCCTTCGCTTCGACCTCTTCATACACGGACTGCTTGAGGGCAAGATTTTCCGTCGCATTCTCGTGAACGAGATCGGCCGCGGCAGCGACCTCGCCGGGTGTATGCACAAAAGTCAGACTGTTTTCGGGGGCACGCTCGGAAGTTGCAATGCCGAGCTTGCGCAGCGCATCCCAGGTGTCGGCGATGAAGGCGCGCGCGCGCTTTTCGGCATCGGGCGCGGGGTCGCAGAAAGTCACTTGGTAGCCGCGCGCGACATAGATCGCGGCCCAGCCGCATCCGACGGAACCGATGCCGATCAAACCGATCCGCTTTGGATGTTCGAGCGGAAACATTGGACTTCACTCCGGCGCATAAGCGGCGCAGTCTGTCGCATGTCTGCGAATTGACTCCGCAGAAACCGACATCCATACTTGTAGGTATTGAGCCAGGGAGGACTTCATGTCAATCAAGAAACTGCTGGCGCTGGCGGGTACGGTTGCGATCGTCGCGGCCGCAGGACCGGCGCAAGCCGACATCAAGGTCGGCGTCGTGCTGGCATTGACCGGGCCGAATGCATCGCTCGGCGTGCCCTATCGCAAAGGCGTCGAATTGTTCCCGAAAGAGATCGGCGGCGAGAAGGTCCAGATGATCTTTCTCGACGACGCATCCGATCCTTCGACCGCGGTGAAGAATGCGCAGAAGCTGATTGCCGACGACAACATCGACATTCTGATCGGCGGCTCGAATTCGCCGGCCTCGCAGGCGATGGCGGCGGTCACCTCGAAGGCGGGCGTGCAGCAGGTCTCGCTCGCCCCCGCGGGCTATGCGGGCGACAAGAACAACTGGCTGATTGCGATGCCGCAGCCGGCGGATATCTGGGCCAAGGCGCTCGTCAAGGACATGCAGAAGCGCAAGGTCAAGACGATTGCCTATATCGGCTTCAGCGATCCGTGGGGCGACATCGCCTATAACGGCATCAAGGAGGCGGCCGAAAAGGCCGGGCTCCAGATCGTCACCAACGAGCGCTATGCGCGCGCGGACACGAGCGTCGCCGGCCAGGTGCTGAAGATCATCGCGGCGAAGCCCGACGCGGTCATGGTCGGCGGCTCCGGCACGCCCGGTGCACTGCCGCACATCGCGCTCGCCGAACGCGGCTTCAAGGGCCCGGTCTACGCAACGCCCGGCGTGTTCAACCAGGACTTCCTGCGCATCGGCGGCAAGTCGCTGGAGGACACGGTCGGCGTGACCGGTCCGATCGGCGGACACGACCAATTGCCGGCGTCCAATCCGATCAAGAAAGTTTCGGAAGAGTTCATCAAGAAGTACGAAGACATCAACGGCAAAGGCAGCTGGAACAGCTTTGCCGCCTTCGCCTATGACGGCAATCTGGTTTTGACCGAGGCGATTCAACGAGCGTTGAAAAAGGGCAAGCCCGGCACGCCGGAATTCCGCAAGGCGGTGCGCGATGAACTGCGCGGCGTCAAGGAACTGGTCGGTACCAACGGCGTGTATCATTTTCCCGAAGGTTCGTCCTATGGCGTGGACGATCGCTCGGTGATCCTGGTTCAGGTCAAGAACGGCCAGTGGAAATATCTGCCGAACTGACAAGAACGGAAGCGATCCGGCCGGGCGCAAGCTCGGCCGGATTTGATTTTCGACCGAACCATCTGAAAAATTCTGGGGCAGGCGCGCAAGTCGCTTAAGACCGCGTTGACAAGCTTCGACGGTCGCGCGCGGGCGGGAACATGACGTTCGAGATTTTCGTCCTTCTGGTGCAGGACGCCTTGGGCACGGGTGCGATCTATGTGCTGATGGCACTCGGGATCGTGCTCGTCTTCAACGTCACGCGCGTGATCTTCGTCTCCTACGGCGATCTCGTCGCCTATTCGGCGCTGACGCTCGGCGCCTTCGAACTCAAACGCATGCCGGGCACGGTATGGCTGGTGCTGACGCTGGCCGGGCTTGCTTTCGTTGTCGAAGCGGGCTCGCTGATCCGCAGGAACCGCGCCGACCAGATCCCGAAAGCCTTCCTCTGTTGGGGCTTGCTGCCGGCCCTGCCGGTGGGCCTGGCCTTTCTGATCGGGGCGGAAAACCTTTCGCTGCCGATGGCGATGCTGCTCACCCTCGCGCTGGTGCTGCCGCTCGGGCCGCTGCTCTATCGCATCGTGTTCCAGCCGATCGCGACCGCGCCGGTTCTGGTCCTGCTCATGGTCGCGGTCGCGCTGCACTTCGCCATTGCCGGTCTTGCGCTGCTTTATTTCGGTCCTGAAGGCCTGCGCACCCAGGCCTTCGTGCGCGGCGACGTCTCGATCGCGGGCTTCGATGTGTCGAAGCAATTGCTGCTGATCGTCGGCGCCGCCGCAGCGTTCTCGCTGATCCTGTTCGTGTTCTTTCAATATACGCTCACCGGCAAGGCCCTGCGCGCGACCGCGGTGAACCGCGAGGGCGCGCGGCTGGTCGGCATCTGGACCACGCGTGCGGGCGCGCTCGCCTTCCTGCTGGCGTCGGTAATCGCGGCCGTCGCCGGCATCCTGATCTCGCCGACCACCACGATCTATTACGACACCGGACTGATCGTCGGCCTGAAGGGCTTCGTCGGCTCCGTGGTGGGCGGGTTCGTCAGCTATCCGCTGGCCGCGGTCGGCGCCGTCATTATCGGATTAATCGAATCCTTCGGCTCGTTCTATTCCAGCGCGCTGAAGGAGGCGATCGTCTTCGCCGCCATCATCCCGATCGTGCTGTGGCGCTGGCTTTATGTATCGTCGCATGAAGCCGACGAAGTCGAGGAAGAGTGATCGTGAGCCGCACGTTTCGCAACGCGCTCCTCGTGCTCTGCGCCGTCGCAGTTGCGGCGCTGCCGCTGCTGTCTCAGGGCTTCATCATTACGCTGATGAACTATATCGGCATCTATACGCTGGTGACGCTCGGCCTCGTGCTGCTGACGGGATGCGGCGGCATCACCTCGTTCGGGCAGGCGGCCTTTGTCGGCATCGGCGCTTACGCCACGGCCTATCTGACGACGGCGATGGGCTGGTCGCCCTGGCTCGGGCTCCTCGCCGGGATCGTGCTGACGAGCCTTGTCGCTTTCGTGCTGGGCTACATCACGCTGCATCTCGGAGGGCATTATCTTCCGCTCACCACCATCGCCTGGGGCGTCGCGATCTATCTGAGCTTCGGCAATTTCGAGGCGCTCGGTTCCTATGGCGGGATTGCGGAAATCCCCTCGATCTCACTGTTCGGCTATCCGTTCGACGAGCCGCGCAAGCTCTATTACATCATCTGGTTCTTCTGCGGCCTGTCGCTGCTCGGGGCCGCGAACCTGCTGCGCTCGCGCCAGGGCCGCGCGATCCGGGCGCTGCGCGGCGGCAAGGGCATGTCGGAGAGCCTCGGCATCGACGTGTTCTGGGTTCGGCTTTGCGTGTTCGTGATCGCGGCGGCTCTCGCCGGCATTGCCGGCTGGCTCTATGCGCATATGACGCGCTTCGTCAGTCCGGCACCGTTCGACCTGAAGGCCGGCATCGAATATCTGCTGATGGCGGTGCTCGGCGGCGCGGGGACGATCGGCGGTGCGGTGGTCGGTGCCGCAGCGGTCGCGCTCGCCAAGAACTGGCTGCAGGATCTGCTGCCCTACGTCACGAGCAACAGCGCCAATCTCGAAATCGTGGTGTTCGGCTGCCTGTTCATTCTGCTGCTGCACAAGTCGCGCAGCGGCATCGTGCCGCTGGTGCGCCAGTATCTTCCGTGGAAGCCGGATATCACGCCGCCGCCGGGCTCCGGCGAGGCGACATTGCCGAAATTCGCTCCGCCCGAACGCGGCTCCACGCTGCTCAAGGTCGACGGCCTGACCAAGCGCTTCGGCGGCCTGGTCGCGGTCGACAATGTCAGCTTCGAGGTGAAGGCCGGCACCATCACCGCGCTGATCGGGCCGAACGGCGCCGGCAAGAGCACAAGCTTCAACCTCATAACCGGAGCGCTGCCGATCACCGCGGGCTCGGTCACATTCGCAGGTCATGCGCTTTCCGGCGTCAAACCGCACGAGGTCGTGTCGCTCGGCATGGCGCGCACCTTCCAGCACGTCAAACTGCGTCCGACCATGACCCTGCTCGAAAACGTCATGCTTGGCAGCTACCGCCGTACGCGCTCGGGGTTCTTCGCCGGCGCGCTGAAGATCGATGGCGCGGAGGAAGCGGGCGGTCTATCACGAGGCGATGCGCGAACTCACCCGTGTCGGCCTTGCCGACAAGGCGCATGAGCTGGCCGGCAATCTCGCGCTCGGCCAGCAGCGCGTGCTGGAAGTGGCCCGCGCACTCGCAGCCGCCCCGCTGCTGATCATGCTGGACGAACCCGCGGCCGGCCTGCGCAGCCTGGAAAAGAAGGCGCTGGCCGAGCTGCTTCGCAGCCTGCGCGCCGACGGCATGACCATTCTGCTGGTCGAGCACGACATGGATTTCGTCATGAGCCTCGCCGATCGCGTGGTGGTGCTGGATTTCGGCAAGAAGCTTGCCGAAGGCGTGCCGGCCGAAATCCAGGCCAATCCGGCGGTGCAGGAAGCCTATCTCGGGAGCGTCGAATGAGACCGATGCTCGAAGCGAAGAATCGTCTGCGTCTCCTACGGCAAGCTGAAGGCCGTGAAGGATGTGAGCTTCTCGATTCGAGGAAGGCAAGATCGTCACCGTGATCGGCCCGAACGGGGCCGGAAAGACGACGTTGCTGAAGGCGCTGATCGGGCAATTGCCGTGCAGCGGCGAGATCACCTATGACGGCGACGATATCGGCTATGCGGAAGTGGAATCGCGGGTCGAGCGCGGCATCGTGCTGGTGCCGGAGACCCGCGAATTGTTCACCGACATGATCGTCTCCGACAATCTGCTGCTCGGTGGCTATGTGCATCGCCGCAAGGCCGCGCAGGTGAAGGAGGACATGGACAAGGTCTATGATCTGTTCCCGCGGCTGCGCGAGCGGCGCGCGCAGCTTGCCGGAACGCTGTCAGGCGGCGAACGGCAGATGCTGGCGCTCGGTCGCGCGCTGATGGGGCGGCCGAAGCTGCTGATGCTCGACGAGCCGAGCCTCGGCCTTGCGCCGCTGATCGTGCGCGAGATCTTCCGCATCATCGCGCGCGCTCGGCGAAGACGGCGTCACCATGCTGCTGGTCGAGCAGAATGCGCGCGCGGCGCTCGAGACCGCCGATTACGGCTATGTGCTGGAATCCGGCGAGGTCGTGCATCAGGGCAAGGCTTCCGATCTGATGCGCGATCCGAAGGTGATGGCGACCTATCTCGGCAAGAGTGCCGGCTGACGGGGATTTAACCAAGAAGCAAGAACAGGAGTGATTAAGTGGACTTTTCCTTTACCGAAGAACAAATCCTGCTTCGCGATAGCGTGCGCAAGCTGATGGATCGGGTAGCGACGCCGGAATATGTCGCGAAAGTCGATCGCGAGCGCGCCTATCCGAAGGAATTGTTCGATGCCTGGACCGAGGCCGGTCTGTTCGGCCTGCCGTTTCCGGAGGAACTCGGCGGCGCCGGCGGCAAGGTGCTCGATCTTGCGCTCGTGTCCGAGGAAATCGCCCGCACCAGCGCCGACCTCGTGATGGCCTATGCGGGCGGTCTGTTCTGCGGGCTCACGGTCGCGCGCAAAGGCTCCGAGGAGCAGAAGCAGAAATGGATCCCGCGCTGATCGAGGGCAAGATCAAGTTCTCGATCGGGATTTCGGAGCCCGATGCCGGCTCGGACGTCGGCGCCATCCGCACCCAGCGCGAACAAGGACGGCAAGGACTGGGTGCTGAACGGCCGCAAGGTCTGGCAATCCGGCGCCGGCGCCAAGGACAATGTGATCTGCCTGTACGCCCGCACCGATCTCGACGCGCATTATCGGCAGGGCATGTCGCTGTTTCTGGTCGACAACAACCGGCCCGGAATCACGATGAAGAAGCTCGACATGCTCGGCCGCTATTGCATGGGCACCTATGAGGTCACGCTGGAAAATGTGCGCGTGCCCGAGGACCAGATCATCGGCGGCGTCAACAAGGGCTGGGATTGCCTGTTGTCGGGACTGCAGACCGAGCGCATCACGGTTGCGGCCTGCGATGTCGGATCGGCGCAAGGCGTGGTCGATCTCGCGCTCGACTATGCGAAGGAGCGCAAGCAGTTCGGCCGCGCCATCGGCAATTTCCAGTCGATCGCGCATATGCTGGCCGACATGCAGACCGAGGTCGAGGCCGCGCGCTCGCTGATGTATCGCGCCGCCTGGATGGTGGATGCCGGCAAGAACGCCATGAACGAGATCAACATGGCCAAGCTGTTCGCGTCCGAGGTCTATGTGAAGGTCGCCAATCTGGGCATGCACATTTTACGGCGGCAACGGCTATTCCATGGAATATCCGATGCAGCGGCATTATCGCGATTCGCGCATCGCCACCATTGTCGCCGGCACCTCGCAGATCATGCGCAACATGATCGCCGGCGGCATGGGGCTGAAGCCGCAATAGACGTTGTCGTTCCGGGGCGCCACGAACTCCCTCCCCCTGAAAGGGGGAGGGCTGGGGAAGGGGTCTCTCTGGCCTGACCCCCACCCGATTGCCCGGATTCGACGGTCGCCCGCTTCACGGGAGGTGACGTGCGGCGCCGCTCCCATTCCGCGACGAACTTCGGCGCCACCTTGCGGATGCGCTCGATATCCATCCGCCCGGTGCGCGAGAGATACGACATCGCGAAGTCGTAGGGCGGCAAGCGCCATGTGGGTGCCGAAATTCTCGTACCACGCGGCACTGGCATTGGCGGCGGTGACCAGCTTGTCGAGGATCGGCTTCCGCTGCGCCTGGTAGGCCGCAAGCGCGGCCTTGGCGTCGCTGCGGATGGGCGCGTTGATCGCACGCGCGAGCGCGATCGCATCCTCGATCGCGAGCCTGCGTCCCCGACCCGATCGAGAAATGCGCGGTATGCAGCGCATCGCCCAGGATCACCTTGTTGCCGGCCGACCAGCGCTCGTTGTGGATGATCGGGAATTGCCGCCAGATCGAGCGGTTGGAAATCAGCCGATGGCCTTCGAGCGTCTGCGCGAAAATCCGTCCAGTGTGACGCGGGTCTGACCTCCGTCCATCTTGTCGAACCGGCGGCGAAAAAGGTCTCCGCGCTGCATTCGACCAGAAAGGTGCTCATGGTCGGCGAATAGCGATAGTGATGCGCGGTGATCGGGCCGTGCGGGGTTGTCGAGAAAGGTCTGGCTCAGCGTGTCGAATACCTTCGTGGTGCCGAACCAGGCGAACCGATTGGTGAGATAGGACAAGCCTCGTGCCGAATGCCGCCGCGTCCGAGCGGCGGACGAGCGAGATACGCCGTCCGCGCCGACGATCATGTCCGCGTCCGCGAATTCCGAAAGATCGGTCACGGGTGGTTGAACGAGACAGGGACGCCTTCCTCACGCACCTGCTTCTGCAGAAGCTGCAGCAGATGCAATCGCCCGATCGCGGTGAAGCCAATGCCGTCGAGCATGACGCGCTCGCCGCGATGGTGGATCGCAATCCCGCGCCAGTGTCTCGAGCTCCGGCGTAATGGCGGTGAAAATCGCCCGGTCGTCTTCCTTCAGGAATTCCAGCGCGTCCTTCCGAAAAGACCACGCCAAAGCCGAAGGTGGAACCCGGCGCGTTCTGCTCGACCACCTGAGCGAAAGATCGAGGCCGCTGCGTTTCAGAAGCAGCGACAGATACAGCCCGGCCGGCCCGGCGCCCACGATCACGATCCGCATGTCCAACCCCGGTATTCTTGAACGCTTGACCAAATTGACAAATAGTGGAGCCAAAGTCCATACTAAACGGTATCGACGCGGGAGGAAACCCGCGCAGATACGGGAGGCGGCGAGTGGCGGACCCCGCACAGGTTATCGGCGACGTTTACGGCGAAATGCGGCCGTACGGCGACAAGCCGGCCTTCATCATGCCGGACGGCCGCGCCTGCTCGTTCGCGGCTTTGCACGAGCGCGTGAAGCGGCTTTGCAACGCGCTTGCCGCGCGCGGCCTGAAACCGGGCGACCGCGTCGGAATTTGTCACGCAATCGCATCGAATATGTCGAGGGCTATGGCGTCTCGTCCGCGGGCCTGATCGCATTGCCGCTGAACTGGCGGCTCGCGCCGGGCGAATTGCAGATCGTGCTCGACAACGCGCAGCC
>CAWDOW010000003.1:0-18688 GCA_963804015.1 uncultured Pseudomonadota bacterium | reverse complement strand
GGCTGATTGAAGAGAGCTGGTCAGCGCCTCAGTCCGCACGACGCAACGGGACTGCCATCTACGACATTCAGAGGCGGCTACGCGCCGGAGATCGGTCCGGAGCGGCGGTCAATGCCATTGTTGATCTCGTTTTTCGCCGCGACTCAAAGTTGAGCCAATTGATGAGTGGCGATGGGACTTTATCAAGAAGCCAAAGAAGCCAAAGACGGTCGAGCATATTCTGTCAGCTAGGCTAAAAAGCGGTGATCTGATCGATCTGAATGTGCTTGAACTGGCGAATGTCGCTGACGTCACGTTTTACCTGACATCTTTGGCGAATGGGTTGAATCTGCAGTCAATCACGGCCTTGATATTGCCCGCAGGTTGGGATGGAATGACGCAGGTTCCTTCACGGGCTTGGGTTTCCTCAACAGGGTCTACTACACACAGCAGACGAGACGGGGCGGCGAGGACGGCGAACCCGATGCTTATCATCGTGGCATTGCGCCGTCGGTAAAACTTCTGCATTCGTCGTGGCGCGGCTTGCGGAGATCCAATCAATTGCTGCCCAATCGTTCATTCGACGTTGGCATGCTAACGGCTCATCAGTTTTTGTCCGCCTTTGGGCAGCTATGGCCCGAAGCAGAGAGCTTGTTACTGCTGACATCGTCGCGTCGTTTTCCGATTCACTCGATGATCGGCATTTCTGGAAATTGCACGCGTTTCCAGAGATTGCCGAACTTGAGCCGTTCGGTTTAGTCGAGCTTGATCTCTCGTCGCAAAGCCAGATAACGACTCGTCTCCAGAAGGGGCCGCCGCGCAATCACTGGCCGAAAAAGGCCGACCAGGTGAACGTTGCAAACTCTAGGCAGTATTGGGCATTTCGCAGAGTCGAGAAGAATTGAGATCGCGGAGGTGCACTTTCGATGGTGTGAAGAGCTGGCTCGATTCCCGACAATCGCAGTTTGTCGATCTGGCGCAAATGACGATGAACGCAGGCTTTCCCGAAGGGGCTACCGCCAGTCTTGTCCCTCCCAATCCCGATGGCCGGTATGACGACCTGCAAGGTGTCTCGCGGCTCCAAGCCCTCGAAACAGCGCTAGCAGTCACGAACGCGCGCTCGATCTGGGAGACCGCGGCGTCAAGAGCCTTCGTTTTGTCCATGGAGGAACCTTCAACCAAACGCAGGGCGGCCTGGGCCATCGCTTTCGCTCCTTATGACTGACGATTCGGGCGGCGTATATGCGCCGTTGCGGGAGCCGCCTTTGGCACCCCGCGCGCGGGCAAAGCCCGCCGCCCCCGTTTGAAAAACTCTCAAAAACCAGCTTGAAAACAATGTACCCTATTTGTTCTTCGTTCGCAATATGTTCTTTTGCGGTTTTGGGCCCATGTATCCCCTCTGGACATGTAGCCACATGAAGGGACATATTGCAACTCTGAACACAACATTCAGTATGATTCTGAAGCAGTTTGGAGTGGCGCCATGTGGCGGGGGATTTGCGGGCGGGCCGTCTATTTCAGACGTGTGTTCCACCTTGTGGCATGGAGATGGTTTGTGATCCCCCCCCCCTCACCATTCTGGGGGGACTTCAGGCTCTTCGGGACGAATTTCTTGACGCATCCCAACAGGAGAAATTTCGTCTTAAGTTTATACTCGACCGTCTGCCGGATTGGCCGTGGGAATGGTGGGCATTAGCCGTATCAGTTGCACTCATACTGTGCGTTTTGGAGGGGGCGTATAGGCTAAATAAAAATGTCGAGTCTAATCGAGACGCCCAACTCGTACCCATCGCAGCTCAAATTCGCTCTGGAATGGAACTTCTTGGCCGGCCCGTAACTAACGATGATGAACTTCGTACATTCATTTCTGATTTTCGGGCGTTCTTGGAGGCTTCGGTTCGCGCAATCTCTGGCTCTTTCTCATCTACTGAAGCGCAGGCATTTGCGGTGCCCCCAACTGTGTGGGCCGCCTCAATACCTGGTACGTTTAATAGTGCGCACGCCGACCTGACACAGCATCTAAAAGTCTACCTTGAAAGATTGGGCGAGATAATAAGACGACACGGAGCGGCGTGATTATGACCAAACAAGACCAAACCAACAAACGATTTGACCGATTGCTTCAAGTCATGGCTACTCAACCCGAACCTTCGGGAAAGCAGCAAGGAGACAATCGAACATCAGGTAGGGGGTCCGGCGCAGGTTATGGCGATACTCGAACTCGCGAAGGTAAGACTGCAGGTGTTTCTTCGAAACGGAAACGTAAGTCCCCTTGATCCCGCGTTTCAGGTTCGCCCAGAACGCCTCAATCGAATTGGTGTGAACGTCGCCGCGCACGTATTCCTTTTCTGAGTGGTTGACCGTTTCATGGTCGTAGCCGTAGCGCTCGATCAGCGCGCGGTATCCGGTCCAGTCATCGGTGTGGACGCGAGAGCCGGGCTTCACGAATTTCTTGATGGTCGGGAGAATGTGAGCGGCACCGCGATTGGGAATGTGCCGGGTCACAACGTCGCCGTTGCGTTCGACCATGCCGAGAACGACCGCCTTGTCATCCTCGCCCTGCTTGTCCGCACCGCCGATGAAAGCTTCGTCGGCTTCAACGGTCTTGCCGGGGCCGCCAATCGGATAGTCGCCGTCCACGTAGCCCATGTATTTGCGGATCAGATTGCACATGCGCCACGCGGTTTTGTAGGTCACGCCCAACTGGCGCTGGACCTCCTTGGCCGCCACGCCGTTCCGCGAGGCGCAGAACAGGAACATGACGTAGAACCAGTCCCGCAGGCTGGTCCGGGTCTTTTCGAAGGGCGTCCCGGCGGTCGGATAGACCTGATAGCCGCAATGCTCGCATTCGAACGAACGGCGCCCCTTTACCCGGTAATAGGTCGCCTGCTTCTGGCACTTGAAGCAGGTCAGGCGCTCCCCGTAGCGGGTCCGCATCAGGTGATTAAGGCAGCTATCCTCGTCCGGGAACCGCTTCTGGAACTCTCGAACCGTTGGGCCTTTGATCGCCATATGCCCCTCCTTTAGGGAACATATGCACTGTATCAGGCTTTGTTCTACATGTCCAGAGAGGGGATACATGCGGTTTTGGGTACTGGCCTGTTTTGACCCCTAGTGGCCTAGTTTGGAACGAAGGGTGGCCTAGTTTGGCAAAAGAGGAGTACTGGCCGATTTATTGTAGGGACTTGGACCGTTTTTCTTCTGGTCCTACCCTCGCTCCCCATTTGGAGTAACTGGTTCGCTAAACGTTCAGGTCGCGGGCGGCAGGTAGTCGTCTGAAAAGAAACTCTTCACTGGCCTGCACCCGGTTCCGAAGACACCGAGTTAGGTGTTTTAATGGGACCGGAGGGTGGTCATGGAGAGACGGAAGTTCACGCGAGAGTTCAAGCTTGAAGCGGTTCGCCTGATTAAGGATCGAGGCGTATCCTATGTGCAGGCGTCGGAAGACCTCGGCGTGCACACGCAACTGCGCGATTGGGTAAAGAAGTTTTCTGACGATCCGCAGCAGGCGTTTCCTGGCAATGGCCAGATGAAGCCAGAGCAGCTCGAGATCGCGCGGTTGAAGTGCGAGGTCAACAAGCTCAAGGCCGAACGGGATATCCTAAAAAAAGCCGCGGCCTCTTCGCGAAGGAGTCACTGTGAAGTTCTCCTTCATTGCGGAAGGCGCCGGGGGATCTGGCCGGCGGAATGGATGTGCGGGGCGCTCGGTGTCTCGCGAGGTGGCTTTTATGCCTGGCTGACACGGCCGCGCAGTACGCGCAGCCGCAGCGATGAAGAGCTTGGTGCGAAGGTTCGCGCCAGCTTCCTGGCCAGCGATCGGAACTATGGCGCCAGGCGGGTGTGGCACGACCTGCTGGCAGAGGGAGTGTCGTGCGGACTGCATCGGATCGAGCGGTTGATGCGGCTGCAGGCCCTCAAAGCACGTCCGCGCCGGCGTCGTCTGCCGCCTGACTTGGGTGAGCGGCAGGCCGCCGCCGTCGCTTCCAACGTGCTCGACCGAACCTTCGAAGCACCCGCTCCCAACCGCAAATGGATCGCCGACTTCACCTATATCTGGACGGCGGAAGGCTGGCTGTATGTAGCTGCCGTCGTCGATCTGTTCTCCCGCCGTGTCGTCGGCTGGTCGATGAGCGCAGCGATGACGGCCCAGCTCGTCACCGATGCACTGGTCATCGCGATCTGGCGACGCGGCAAGCCGGACGCGCTGATGCATCACTCAGATCGCGGTAGCCAGTACACCAGCGAGCAGTTCCAGCGGCTGATGGCCGACCACGGCGTCGTCTGCTCGATGAGCCGATCGGGGAACGTCTGGGACAACGCTGCGATGGAGAGCTTCTTCTCGTCGCTGAAGACCGAGCGCACCGCCCGCAAGCTGTACCGAACGCGGAACGAAGCTAAGGCCGATGTGTTCGACTACGTCGAACGCTTCTACAATCCAAAACGGCGACATTCGACGATTGGATATCTGAGCCCTATGGAGTTCGAGCGGAAGGCCGGATTAGCTTAAGTGCGTGTCAACGAAACCGGGTGCAGGCCAAAGTGAGGCGACAAGGCCCCCAACTCCTCCCGCCAACGACGCGGGTATGTGCTGCAATGGATCAATTCCTGCGACATGGCAGGAAGGATACGAATTCACTTAAAACGTGCATAGTCTGATCCTTCCCGCCATCGCTGGCAAATCGTGGGCGTCCACGGATATTCTGGGCCTAGTTTGATTTTGTGTACTGGCCCCTTTTCAAATCAGGGGTGGTCCCTTTTGGCCCTAAAGGGGCCAGTACCATTTTGTGGGCCTTGACCTGTTTTGAGCCCTGGTGGCCTGCCTTGAAATCAGCGGCGGCCTGGTTCGCTAACGTTTCTGCGCCGGCCAAAATTACGAGATGCGTAATCGCTATTTCTTTCTTTAAAAATTCGTCATTGCCCTTGCCGGGGAAATGCGATGACCGAGGAATACCCGCCACGCTGCCCAGGTTGCGGCGTCGTCATGACGCTGTCCGCCTCGATCCCGCGATCCGGCGACCTCCCCGCTGTGGAGGGCTATGTTTGCCGCCCATGCCGACGGCAGCTCACGGTTGAAGTCGATGAGGAAGTCGACAAGCAGGAATAGGCCGCCGCAATTGGCGGCCGCTCGCTTTGCATGCCCTGAAATATTGGCCGGCTTGCCCCCCCAAGGGCCACCCTTGAACAAGGGCCACCCTTGAACAAGGGCCGCTTTTGAACAAGGGCCGCTTCTGGATTGGCATTGGCCTGGTTCGCCAAATGTTCAACGCGCATGTGAATAGGCGGATATGTCGATCCGGTCTAGGATTGCCTCGATATGGAGGAACCGATGCGCGCAACGATCCCACTCTCCGTCGTCGCCCTGATCCTCAGCCTCGCGCCCGCATCCGCCATGTGCGGCGGCACGAGCGGCCAGCAGGCCCAGTCGTCAGGTCAGGGCGGAATGATATGCGGTCGTCCCGGTCAATCGGCGCAAGCCGAAGACCCGTTCGGCCTGAAACAGAGCAAGCCCCAGCAGCAGCAGCAGTCCGGCATGGGCATGTGCCCTTGTTGCCGGGGTATGGCGTCCATGGGCGGCATGAAGATGGACGGCGGCGACCCGCACAAGGGCATGGACATGTCGCCAAAGCAGTAAGTGACAAGAGGCCGCCTCGATCGGCGGCCTCGCAGTTTGCAAGCCGCAACGGAGGCGACCATGATTGTGACCATCGTGACGTTCAATCTCTCCGTACCGGCGACGCTTGCCGAAATCACCAAGACCTTTCAATCGACCGCGCCGAAATATCAGGCCGTAGCGGGTCTGCTGCGCAAGAATTACTGGATGAGCGAGGACGGCAAGCGGGCCGGCGGCATCTATGTCTGGGAGAGCCGCGCCGATGCCGACCGGCTTTACACTCCCGACTGGAAGAAATTCGTCGAGGGCAAATACGGCACGCCGCCGCAGATCGAATATCTGCACTCGCCGGTCATGGTGGATAATCGCGACGGCTCGATAAAGGTCGCAGCCTAGCGTTTGAGCCAGCGTGGCCCAGATGAAGCGAAGCGCAATCCGGGTTACATTTGCTCTCGCGTCTCGGACGCGGTGCCGCGCGCGCTCTTTCTCTCTTCTGCGCACCTGCTCCGAACTCGTGTCGCCGGACTTGGTGCAGCGCGTAACGACAAAAGCGCGTTCACGCGCGTCTTCGACGCGCTACGGTGAAGCGGTGCGCCGCAGAGCCGGGACCCATCGTCCCCAAACGACGCATCTCACTGCGGTCGTCCCCGCACCCGGGTCTGCGCTTCGCGCAGCCCGAGTGTAAACTCCAGCGGGGACCCAATATTCCAGAGCGGTGGGTTATGGGCTCCCGCTGGAGCCTGTCATCGGGCGCGCGCAAGCGCGGCCCGTTGGCGGGGGCGACCGGCTCAAAACATCGCCGTCATAATCTTGCCGCGATCTAGGATTATATTCACACCCATCCCGCTCCGTCGAAGGAGCGTTTCATGAGCGTCACGAGACGCGGAGCGGGATGCGGCAGCCTTGCGGGCGACAGACGCGTCGCGTGCAAGGCACAGGTTCAAGCCGCGTCCACGCCGAGGCACTGCGCCGGGGACGGCGGTGGAGCTCAGTTCCACCGGGGACGCCGGAGCAGACCTGTAACGCGCCGCGCGCGGAACGCCGGAATCTTTCGGCTTTCCGTGGTGACTTTGCTCGTGCGGAATCTCTCACACATCCGCATGAGGCCGCGGGCAGGCTGAAGCCCGGCGTTCCGCGCGCCCTTCATCGGGCTGGAATGCGAGTTTGGAATACGGGCGCGCCCGCGCCGGCAAAAGAACAGGGCCGGCGAAGCTTTGCCTCCGCACGGATCAGCTTCGCTTCTCCTCCGGACATTCGCTCAGCAGCGCGCGCAGCGCCGTCTCACCGGCCCGTTTCGCCTCGGTCGCGCTTTCGAACTGGATTCGCGACCGATCGATCGGGCTGACGCGGCCGGCGCGATAGATTTCCCACCGCCACGGCTTGGGCGGCTGGCCACGGTGTTTGGCCACAACGGAGAAGTCGGACGGCTCGGAGATCAACATCAATAAATACTGACATAAATACAGCGGTTACGACAGCATTTCTGAAACAAAGGTTGCTGAATTACTTGTATTTTATTTTCCGATGACTATCTGTGTCAGGCACGAAAACTTACTGAAGTCATTTTCTTGAAAGGAATATCATGTCCAATCAACAGCAGGGCGGTCCAATGAGACCCCCAAGACCCCCACTCCGAATGAGACCAAGTCCGCCCCTCAGCAGAACCAGGGCGACAGCAAGCCCGATGCGCCGAAGCCGCAGCAGAAATAACGGACCCATTTGGGTCGATCAGACAGGAGGCCGGCACATGCCGGCCTTTTTTCTGCCGGCCTTTTTTCATCACGGCATGACGGAGAGCACATCATGAGCGAGCGCGAAAATGCGAACTTCAGCTGGCATGCCGAGGTCGGCGAGCGGGAAATGCGCGGCACGGCGGCAAACGCAGTGGAGCGCAATTCGAGAAAAGTCAGCGCAGTCGATCTGATGACGCGCGATCCGGGAGCCGGAACGTTAAAGGCGAAATAGCGCGCCAAGGGTCACGCGCCAAGGGTCGCGCGCCATGGGTCACGCGCCATGGCAAGACGCTCACCCGTGCCGCAGCTTGAGCAGCAGGATGAAAGCCACCAGGCACAGCGTCACCGCATTGGCCGCGATCAGCGGCAGGTCCGACAGCAACAGGCCGTAGATCAGCCAGAGCGCGATCCCGGTCACCATCAGCGTGAACATGCCGAGCGAAATGTCGGAGGTCGATTTCGACCGCCAGGCTTTCATCACCTGCGGCACATACGCGATGGTGGTGCAGGCGGCCGCGGCAAGTCCGAGCCAGGTGGTGAGCGTCACAAATGTCATCGCTTGCCGGTGTGGTAAATCGGCCCGAACCTTAGAGAAGCAACGGCGCCCTGCGACAAAAGTTTGGGAAAAACACGAAGCCTTCGGATTTCGCACGGCGCTTCGCTACAATTTCAAAGATGCCCCACCCCGCCCGCTTCTTTCCCGCCTTGTTCGGATTCCTGATTCTGGGCGTGATGCTGATCGGCCCTGGCACATGGACGGACAATCTGTGCCGGCTGGCCCGCAATCCGCAATCGTTTCGGGAGATTTGCCTCGCCGCCTCGCATCTGCCGCTTTACGCAGGTGCGATCGCGGTGGCGCTGGTGGCGCTGACTTTGCTTTCGGTTTTGAATTGGCGGCGTGGGCGTCCGCGCACCATATCCTACGAGAGCGACGCGGGACGGTGGATTGTGATCGGCTTGATTCTGGCGATCGGAGGTGCGGTGGCGCTGCTGGCAGGTCTGGCGCTGATCGGCTCCGGCGGCTGGCCGTTCAGCCAGCAATCGCGTCACATCCAAACCAAGACCGGGCAATTGCCGGTTTTCATTTCCACAGTGCAGCGGCGTTATTTCGCGAATTATTCCGGCGCCGAGCCGCAAGCGGTCTGCGCCGGCTTCGGCGAAGTGACGATCCACAATCGTTCGAACACGCGCAAGATGGCGCTCGATCTCGAACTCATCGTCATCCCGCGCGATCCGGGCTGCGTGTCCCCGTGCACCCATGTCCCCGACCGCGCCGACCTCGCAGCGATCGCGCGGCGCGGACTGACCCCGCATGCGCTGTTCCGCAACCCGGTCGAGCTGGCGCCGCGCGAGCAGCTCCGCCGGGAACTGGTGTTCGTGATCCGTCTTGCCGAGGCCGGCCAGAGCCAGCCGGGCCTTTCGGACCGGGATTTTTCCTTCGCGCTCGACGTGCGCGACCGTCTCACCGGCCAGCAGATCTCGATGCCGCTGCCCTCGGAATATCGCGGCTGAACATTGTGCATTGCATCGTCCCCGCCGGCTTGCCAATTTGCTGGGCATAATCTAGCCATGACATCTCGTCTGTCATCGGGGCTGTCATATCGGTAAGGCGGTCCGCTTGCTCAAAACGAAAAGCGATGGACGCGGTTGCAGCGTGGCCGCAGGACATCGTGTTGTCGCGTCGGGGGTTGCGGATGGGGTTTGAGATCGAGCGGAAATTTCTGCTGCGGGACGACCGCTGGCGCAAGCTCGCAGCCCGCAAGCTCACCATCCGTCAGGCCTATCTTTCCAGCAACGGCAGGAATTCGATCCGGGTGCGCATTCGAAACGACGAGACCGCAACATTGACGGTCAAGTCGAAGCCGACATCGCTGCGAAGGCTCGAACTCGAATACCAGGTGCCGCTTCTCGAAGCCGAAGCCATGATGGCGCTGCGGCAAGGCGCGGTGATCGAAAAGCTGCGCTACATCGTCCCCTGGGACGACCTGCAATGGGAGATCGACGTCTTTCTCGGCGAGAATGCCGGGCTTCTGATCGCCGAGATCGAACTGCGCGAGGAGAACCAGCTTTTCCGGCTGCCGGACTGGATCGGCGAGGAGATCACCGGCCGGCCCGACTTTTACAACAGCTCGCTGGTGCTGCGGCCCTACACGACCTGGCCGCAGACCGAAGAAGCGTCCGAATTGCGCGCCTGACGCGGGTTATCAAGCCCGCGCCGAGCGCGCCGCCATTCCTGCGCGCCGCCTGCATCGCATCCCAGACCCGCGACGGCGTTGCCGGCATGTCGATCTTGTCCACGCCATAGGGCTTGAGCGCATCGAGGATGGCGTTGATCACGGTCGGCGGCGCGCCGATCGTGCCGCTTTCGCCGATGCCTTTCACGCCGAGCGGATTGGTTTTCGACGGCACTTCTTCGAGATGGGTTTCGATCTCCGGAAACAGCTCCGCCCGCGGCATGCCGTAATCCATGAAGGTCGCCGACAGCATCTGCGCCGAGCCCTGGTCGTAGATCGCGTGCTCGACCAGCGCCTGGCCCACGCCCTGCGCGACGCCGCCATGGATCTGCCCGCGCACGATCATCGGATTGAGGACGATGCCGAGATCGTCGACCACGAAATAGCGGTCGACCCGCACCTCGCCGGTCTCCGGATCGATCTCGACTTCGGCCACATGCGAACCGTTCGGGTGATTGGGCGGATTGGTCGAATAGGTGCCCTGCGCCTCGAGCCCGACACCCAACTTCTCGGTCAACGGTCCCATCGGCGCATAGAAGGCCTTCGCCACTTCGGTCAGCGGGATCACCTTGTCGGTGCCGACCACGCGGAACGAGCCGTCCTTGAATTCGAGATCGCCTTCGGCGGCCTCCATCAAGGCGGCGGCCATCGGCTTGGCCTTGTCGATGATGGCCGCGGACGCGATCTTCAGCGCGTTGCCGCCGACCAGCGACGAGCGCGCCGCATAGGTGCCGCGGCCGATCGGCACCTTGTCGGTATCGCCCTGGATGTAGCGGATGGTTTCGAACGGCACGCCCAGCCATTCGTGCACCAGTTGCGCGAACACGGTGGCATGGCCCTGGCCGTGCGAATGCGTGCCGGCAATGATCGACATCGAACCGCTCGGATCGAAGCGCAAATCCATGCGGTCGTTGAAGATGCCGCCCTGCTCGATATAGAAGGTCACGGCGCGGCCGCGCAGCTTGCCTTCGCTTTCCGATTTCTTCTTGCGCGCCTCGAAACCCTTCCAGTCGCTCACGCTCAGGCACTTTTCCATCACCCGATGGAATTCGCCGGAATTGTAGACCCAGAAGGTCGGCGTGGTGTAAGGCAGCTTGCTTTCCGGGATCAGATTGCGCCGCCGGATTTCATCCGACGGGATGCCGATCTGTCGCGCCGCATGCTCGATCATGCGCTCGGTGAAATACGCGGCCTCCGGACGGCCGGCGCCGCGATAGGGGCCGACCGGCGAGGTGTTGGTGAACAATCCCTGCACCATCACATGCAGGGCCTGAATGTCGTAGGCTTCCGGTATGAAGCGCACGGCGAACGCGGCCGGCACCAGGCCCGGTCCCACGAAATAGGCGCCGACCTGATACAGCGCCTTGGCGCGCAGCCCGAGAATCTTGCCGTTCTCGTCGAGCGCCATCTCGCCATACATCACCATCTCGCGGCCATGCCGGTCGGTGAGAATGCTTTCGGTGCGGGTGGCGAGCCACTTCACCGGACGGCCCAGCTTCTTCGACGCCCACAGCGTCACGCAATCGTCCGGGAACGGTCCGCCCTTCAGCCCGAAACCGCCACCGACATCCGGCGAGACCACCCGGATCTGGCTCTCGGCACAATGGAAGACATGCGACAACTCCATGCGCACGCCATGCGGATTCTGGGTGCAGGCATAGAGCGTGTATTGATCGTCGGCTTCGTCGTAATTGCCGATCGCGACGCGGGGCTCCATCGCATTGGGGGCGAGGCGATTGTGCTCGACGCGCAGCTTGACGTGGTGCTTGGCCTTGGCGAAGGCGGCGTCGGTCGCCGCCTGATTTCCGAACATCAGCCCGAACGCCCAATTGCCCTTGTCGTTCTTCTCCCAGACTTTCGGGGCGCCCTCCTTCACCGCGTCTTCGAGATCGGCGACCGCCGGCAATTCCTCGTATTCGACCTCCACCAGGTCGGCGGCATCGCGCGCCTGCATCTGGGTCTCGGCGATCACGAAGGCGACCCGGTCGCCGACATAGCGCACCTGGTCGTGACAGATCAGCGGCAGCCAGGTGCGAAACCCGGCCGGCGCGCCCACTTCTTCGGGCATCGGATGGGCGGTGAGTTCGCCCACCTTGTCGGCGATCGCATCGGCGCCGGTCAGAACCAGCAGCACGCCGGGCGCGGCCTTCGCCTTCGAGGTGTCGATGCTCTTGACGCGCGCATTCGCATAGGGCGAGGCGACGGCCACCGCATAGGCCTGGTTCGGCAGGTTGATGTCGTCGACATACCGGCCCTTGCCGGTGAGAAAACGCTGGTCCTCGACCCGCTTGACCGCCTGCCCGATGCCGAATTTGGCCATTCCGTCCCCCGTCTGGATTGAAGTCTTTGGAAACAACGATAGCGGCAATTGTGCCGTCTCGACAATTGCTTATTCGCCGCGCCGGTAATGTGCGGCGGGCTGCATGTGGGCGGCTCGACGCCCGCGCCACGCCCGACTAGGCTCTGCCGAAACTATGTCCGGGGGAAACGCCATGACCGAGCCGCTTGCCGCCATCCTGCCGCCCGAAATGACGGAGCTGAAGCTCCGTCCGCTTTTCCTGTTCGACCTGCTGGTCAACCCTCCGAGCATCATCGGCAAGACGCCCGGCGTCGACCGCAGGGTCGGCGAGATCACCGGCGGGCGTTTCGAGGGAGAACGGTTGCGCGGCAAAATCCTGTCGGGCGGCAGCGACTGGCAATCGGTACGCAGCGACGGCGCCTGGATGCTGGACGTGCGCTGCGTGATGCAGACCGATGACGGCGCGCTGATCGGCATGACCTATCGCGGCATGCGGCACGGACCCAAAGACGTGCTCGATCGCATCGCAAAAGGCGAAACGGTGAACCCGCAGCTCTATTACATGCGCGCCACGCCCTATTTCGAAACCGCGTCGGAGAAATACGATTTTCTCAACAAGCTGGTCGGCATCGCCTATGGACACAGGCTCGCGAGCGGTCCGATCTACAGCGTGTTCGAAGTCCTGTAACAGGTAACTTGCCAGGTAATCTTGCAATGAATCCCATTCTCCGTCTGGTCGAAGACATTCTGTCCGATGGCGCCGATCTTTCGCTGTCGGCCGAGCCGCGCATGATTTTCGTCGTGCATGGCTCGATAACCATCGACGATCAAACCATCGAAGGCGACAGCGCCTGGCATGGCGAGAATGCGGTCGTGCTGCGTGCGGGGCGCGGCGGCGCTATGTGCTGGCGGTTCGAATTGTCGATGTCGGAGCACGATGACATTACGCAGGGGCACGGCGTTGCCTCGCGCACCAAGCTCGCAGCGCCGCTCGACCATCTGCCGCGGGGCGATCTGCTGTTGCGCGGCGACAGCGTCGCCTTCCCGCCCGGCGGCTGCGCCTATCTGCACACGCATCAGGGGCCGGGCCTGCGCTGTCTGATCGAGGGCGGCATCCGCATCGATACCCATGGACATTCGACCAGCCTTGGGCCGGGTGGTGCATGGTTCGAAGCGGGACCGGTTCCGGTCTTTGCGCAGGCGGCATCGGACCGCCAGAGCCGCTTCATCCGCGTCATGATCCTGCCCGCCGCACTGCTCGGCAAGAGCTCCATTCAGTACGTGAACGAGGACGACAAGGCGAAGCCGAAGACGCCAGAGCTACAAGATTTTCGCCGACATGCCGATCGTGCGAAAAGCGCCTTAATCCGCGCTTTCCGCGCCCCATTCAAGGCTCGACATTCCGGGGATCGGCGGCTAAATAGCGCCCGCCGATGCGGGCTTTGGCCTGCCCCAGACACACCCCCTTCCGGCCGAATGATGTTGGAAAAGAATTCTGTTCGCTCAACCGCGCTCATGACACGTCCGCTGTCCCGCCATCTGTCCAATCTGGAGACGGAAGCCATCGTCATCCTGCGCGAGGCGGCGGCCTCGTTCGAGCGTCCGGTGCTGATGTATTCGATCGGCAAGGATTCGAGCGTCCTTCTGCATCTGTGCCGCAAGGCATTTTATCCGGCGAAGATTCCGTTCGCGGCGCTGCATATCGATACCACCTGGAAATTCCGCGACATGATCACGTTCCGCGACCGTACGGCCGCGGAACTCGATCTCAACCTGATCGTGCATACCAACACCAAGGCGATCGCCGAAGGCGTGCATCCGATCGGCTCGGGATCGGCGGTCTATACGCGCGAGATGAAGACGGTGGCATTGCGCGAAGCGCTGGATGCGCATCGCTTCGATGCCGCGATCGGCGGCGCGCGACGCGACGAGGAGCCGAGCCGCTCGAAGGAGCGCATCTTCTCGGTGCGCGGGCCGAACCATTCCTGGGACCCGCGCCGTCAGCGCCCCGAACTCTGGCATCTCTACAATTCGCAGATCGCTCCCGACGAGACCATGCGGGTGTTTCCGCTGTCGAACTGGACCGAGCTCGACGTCTGGGAATACATCCTGTCCGAAGACATCCCGGTAGTGCCGCTCTATTTCGCGAAAGTGCGGCCGGTGGTCGAGCGCGCCGGCAGTCTGATCATGGTCGACGACGAGCGGCTCGAGCTTTCGGCCGGTGAGACGCCGAAAGAGGTTCTGATCCGCTTCCGCTCGCTCGGCTGCTATCCGCTATCGGCGGCGGTGCAATCGGCGGCGGCCAATGTCGAAGACATCGTCGAGGAATTGCGCACCACCCGCATGTCCGAACGCGCCGGCCGGCTGATCGATGTCGACGAGACGTCGTCGATGGAACGCAAGAAGCGCGAGGGCTATTTCTGATGCTTGCGCCGAATGTCAGCGAACGCGATCATCTGCGCTTTCTCGCCTGCGGCGCCGTCGATGACGGCAAGTCGACGCTGATCGGCCGCCTGATGGCCGAGACCGGATCGATCCCGGACGACCAGATGGCCAATCTGGTCAATCTTTCGAAGAAGTTCGGCACCACCGGCGACAATCTCGATTACGCACTGCTGCTCGATGGCCTCGAGGCCGAGCGCGAGCAGGGCATCACCATCGACGTCGCCTATCGCTATTTCGGCACGCCGAAGCGCGCCTTCATCGTCGCCGACACGCCCGGCCACGAACAATATACCCGCAACATGGTGACCGGCGCCTCGAATGCCGAATTCGCGCTGCTGCTGGTCGATGCCAAGGCCGGGCTGACCAAGCAGACCTTGCGCCACAGCCGCATCCTGTCGCTGCTCGGCATCAAGCGCATCCTGCTCGCGGTCAACAAGATGGACCTGGTCGACTGCGCCGAGGCGCCGTTCGCGGCCATCCGCGACGAATTCAGGAAATTCGTGGCGAAGCTTTCCTTCGATCATGTCGAGGCGATCCCGATCGTGGCGCGCGACGGCGACAACATCGTCAAGCCGAGCGAGCGCATGCCCTGGTATGCAGGACCGACCGTGCTGCAGCATCTGGAAACCGTGCCGGTCAGCCGGCATCTGCGCGAACAGCCGGCGCGCTTTCATGTCCAGCAGGTGGTACGCACCGATAGCGGCGCGCGCGGCTATGCGGGCTATGTCTCCTCGGGCGCCTTCAAGCAAGGCGATGCCGTCATGGTGGCGCGGTCGGGACGCACATCGATCATCAGCCGTATCTATGTTTACCCCTCCGAGATCGACAGCGTCGAAAGCGGCCAGGCCGCGACACTTCGAACTTGCCGATCAGGTCGATGTCGGACGCGGCGACCTGTTCGCCCCCGTCGATGCGCGGCCGGAGGTCGCCGACCAGTTCGCGGCCCATGTGGTGTGGCTGAACGAGCATCCGATGCTGCCGGGCCGCACCTATTCGCTGCGCATCGGCACGCATTCGGTCGCAGCCACCGTCACGGCGCTCAAATACGGCACCGACATCGAGACCGGCGAACATGCGGCGGTCACGACGCTCGCCATCAACGACATCGGTTACTGCAATCTCGCCACCACCGAGGCGATCGCGTTCGATGCCTATGCGAAGAACCGCGAGACCGGTGCCTTCATCCTGATCGATCGCGAGACCGGCGCGACCGCCGGCGCCGGCATGGCGGATTTCCCGCTCTATCGCGCGAGCAATCTGGTCCAGCAGAGCTACGAGATCGACAAGAATTTCCGCGCCAAGATGAAGGCGCAGCGGCCGGGCGTGGTCTGGTTCACCGGGCTGCCGAGCGCGGGCAAATCGACCATTCTCAACCTGGTCGAGCAGAAGCTGAGCCGCCGCGGCATTCACACCTACGCGCTCGACGGCGACAATCTGCGGCTCGGGCTCAATCACGATCTCGGCTTCACCGAGGCCGACCGCGTGGAAAATGTGCGCCGCGCCGGCGAAGTTGCGCGCCTGATGGCCGATGCCGGCCTCGTGGTGCTGTGCGCCTTCGTCTCTCCGTTCCGCAACGAGCGGCGCTCGGTGCGCGAACGGCAGGGTCCCGGCGAATTCATCGAGGTGTTCGTCGACACGCCGCTTGCGATCTGCGAGACGCGCGACCCGAAAGGGCTCTACGCAAAAGCGCGCGCCGGCAAGGCCTTCCATGTCACCGGCATCGATTCACCCTACGAGCCGCCGGAACATCCCGAAGTGCATCTGCACACCGAGACCGGCACGCCCGACCAGATGGCCGAACAGGTGGTCGCGGATCTGGCACGCCTTGGGGTCATCGCGCGCTAGCCATCGGTTCCCTTATCCAGGTCCCGCGGCTCTTGCTTCAAGTCGTCCAGCGCAAACAGCAGCGCTGCGATACGATACGCCGAAGAGCGCCAGTCGGACATTCGCTGAAAATTGTCCACAAACCAGTTCAGCGCGCTCTGGACCGTTCCGAAGGCGGCGGCTGCCTGGGTGACTTCGCCAAGCGTCATGTCGCCGGCGAGATATTTCGGCACGCAAAGAAGAAGGCCGATCGCCGGCGCCAGCAGCATATTCGTGTGGGTGACGATCGTGATGCGCATCAACTGCCAGCACAATCTGCGCCATTGCTCGATGACGTTTCGCAGCCCGAGCCACAATTCGAACCGGTCTTCGCTTTCGATGTCCCGGCTCAGGATTCCCTCGCCGCTTTCGCGCACCAGATTGGCCGAGGCGCGCAAGGCGGCTTCCGCCTGCATTTGACCTTGAATGACCGAGGTCAGACGACGCCCCATCAACAGTACCCCGCTGGTGACGACGCCGGAATAGATCAGCACGGAGATCGCCAGATAATGCGGGATCGTGATTTTCATCTCGGCGATCCGAAAGCTGATCGAGCCCCCGACATTGGAAAGTATCTGGAAGAAGATGATCGCGGTAAGGATCGACGACAATAGCGCAAGCGTAATATCGATGGGAGCATCGGTGGCGATGCGCGCGTCTTCCGAAATGCGAAACTCCGCGTTGCGCGGGACGTCCGTGCCGTTGAGGTGGCCGAGCGACCGGTAATGCCGGTCCACCAGCCACTCCGTAATCAGATGCCTCGTCAGATACAGGCGCCAATTTCGTTGAATGGTCATTCGCGACCACACCGAGGCGAGCGCAAGTCCGGTGCTGATCATGACCAGCGGGAAGAAAATCAGGATCTGCTGCCCGAGCGCTGCGGCGTCCTTCCGGTCGAGCGCATTGAAGAAGTCCCGGTTCCAGTAATTCAGACGATATTGCGTTGCGAGTTGCGCAATGACGATTGCAATCGCAGTCAGACAAAGCAGCCAGACCCGCCACGCCGAAGGTCCGCGCCAGAACCCGGACGCGCTCGCCCAGAAACGCGTCAGCAACCGCCTTTGCGGAATATGGATTTCCTGCGCGATCATGAGGTCCCAACAATGCCCAGCGGAATGCCGCCCGATTTCGCGCGCGCGTCATTGAGCTATCGCAACGATCGTGGAATTGGCGGGACCGAACCGCCCTCAGGGCACCAGCACGGCCGCGCCGGCAAACCGGCCGGCCCGCAGATCGTCGAGCGCTTCGTTGGCGCGTGCCAGGGGATAGACCGTGGTGGTCGTCTTCACTTTCGCCTGGTGCGCGATGGCGAGGAATTCGATCGCGTCACGCCGGGTCAGGTTGGCGACGGAAACCAGGCGACGCTCCTCCCATAGCAGGCGATATGGAAATTGCGGGATATCGCTCATATGGATGCCACCGCACACGACGCTGCCGCCCTTGCGCACCGCCTTCAGCGCTTGCGGCACCAGCGCTCCGACCGGCGCGAAGAGGATGGCGGCATCGAGTGGCACGGGCGGCATTTCATCCGAGCTTCCGGCCCAGTGAACGCCAAGCGAGCGCGCGAGCGACTGCGCCGCCTCATCGCCGGGACGGGTAAAGGCATGGACTTCCCGTCCCTGCCAGACGCAAACCTGGGCGAGGATATGCGCGGCCGCGCCAAAGCCGTACAGGCCGACGCGACGTCCCTCTCCAGCCATCCGCAGCGAACGCCAGCCGATCAGGCCGGCACACATCAAAGGTGCAGCCGCGACCGGGTCGTCGAATCCATCGAGCGGAAAAGCAAAGCCGGCGTCGGCGACCACATGGGTCGCGAAACCACCGTCGCGGGTATAGCCCGTGAATTGCGGCCGGTCGCAAAGGTTTTCCATGTCGGATTTGCAATAGGCGCAGCACCCGCAGGTATGCCCGAGCCAGGGAATGCCGACACGGGTGCCGAGCACAGGCTCGATTCACTGCGCTGCCACGCGCTTCCACAATGCCGACAATCTCGTGGCCGGGCACGATCGGCAGTTTCGGATCGGGCAAGTCGCCGTCGACCACATGCAAATCGGTACGGCAAACCGCGCAGGCCTCGACCCGCACCAGAATCTCTCCCGCAGCGGGACGCGGCAGCGGCCGTTCCTCCAGCCGGAGCGGCTGTCCGGCGGCATGTAGAACCATCGCTTGCATTCAAGATGTCCCAGCTGGTGACGGCGATCGCCAACGCATCTAGTCGCGCGACGATACCCTGAACCGGCTGCTCGACAGAAGGATGCTTCGAAGCCGGTCGGGAAGAAATCCGACCAGGCGAAGGACGGTCGCGAACAGCCACGGGAACGCGATCACCGCCCGGTTGCGCGCGATCCCGGTCTGGATCTTCTCCGCCGCGTGTTCGACGCTCACGCGGAATGGCGTCCGGCCGTGAATTTGTTCGATCATCGGCGTTTCCACATAGCCCGGACAGGCAACGCAGACCTGGATGCCACGCGGGCGCAAGGCGGTGCGCAAGGCGAGGCCGTAGCTCAGGGCCGCGGCCTTGCTC
>CAWDOW010000002.1:0-11737 GCA_963804015.1 uncultured Pseudomonadota bacterium | reverse complement strand
CGATGTCGTTTGGGTTCAATTTTTCACCTCCTCATATCAACACGTTTGCCCCGGATTAGGACGAGAATTCAGGCGTCGTTTCCAATCCGTCCGCCAACGCGGTCCGCTGGACGCGCAGGCGTTGGCGAACGTGTATTCACAGGGTCGATTGCTTTGTTGAGATGATCCTGTCGCACATATTTCGGACAGTATCGTGCTTTTCAGTTAAACGGCAAGGCGCCTGTCTTTTGAAAATCCGGAACTTACAGCGCCGGCTTCCCCGCCCCGAACCGCGTGTCGCGGCCGAAGAAGACGTGCTGGCCGAACGACGCGTAGCTGTGGGCATTGTGGAGCTGGTTGGCCGCGGGTTGGGCGGCGTATGCCGCATCGTTTTCGTGGACGTGGTTCACGGCCATCGAGGCGGCGGGATGGTCGACAACATGAACGGGCTCGTGCAGCACCATGGCGGCGCGGCACATGGGGCCGAAGCCGGTGTTGGTCCGGTTGTCCCGCTCCTTGAAACTCGGGGTGAAATTGACCTTTCCGGAGCCGAACGGGACATGGGCCGGCGTACCCTTGGCGGCTTCCGCCGAGGCGGTGTCATCGACGAAGAAAGCCCTGCTGTTGGCAAGGAGGGTGAGCACCTTCTGGTAAATGGCGATGACGGCGTCGATAAAGGCGATCTGCGGCACGGCGGCCGTGCTGATATGGAAATGGGCCTCCAGGGCGTCGAAGGTCAGCCGGAAAGCAGGAGGCAGGATGGGCGGCAGCCCGGTCTGGTGGAGCCGCCGGACAGCAACTGCAGGGTCTGGCGGGCCGCCGTCAGGCTCCGGACGGCCACCTGGGCCCACTGGATGGACGTGGCCTTGTCCTTTTCCGCGAGCGCGGCCATGGTCGCCGGCGTGACGACCGGCGGGGCCGCGCCGGCCGGAAAGCATCGCATCCATCTTGGCGAGCGTATTCTTGCCCACCCCGGCCGTCCACTGGGTCGGGTCCGCAGGAAATGCCTTCCGCTGAAAGGCGATCACGGCGGTGAAGGTCTCCTGACCGTACTTCCCGTCCGGGTCTTGATTCGGTCCATTGGGAAAGGAGAGGGGCAGGGGGATCGCACTGTAGCTCGGCATCTGCGGCAGCGGCACGAAACCGGCGACGGAACTGATGATGGCGATGGTGCCGCTGCGCCGCTCCAGCATGGCCGGCAATACCGGGTGGACCGTGTTCAGCACGCCGATCACGTTGGTTTCCACGATGCGCCGGCTGTCCTGCTCCGATTCGATGCGTTCGCCGGGGGCAACGCCCGAGATTACCCCCGCATTCGCGATGATGAGATCGATCGGATACTCGCGATCGAAACCGGCGAGCCAGTCCGCCATTTCTTCCCGCGCCGTCACGTCGATTGCCGCCCATTGAACCTGCGCGCCGAGCGCTATGCATCGCTCGGCAACGCTCATGAGCCGCTCGCGGTTGCGCCCGAGCAGCCCGAGCCGCGTATCTGCGCGGGCATAACGCAAGGCGAGCGCGGCCCCGATCCCGCTCGAGGCGCCGGTGATGACGATGGACTTGTTCATCCAGGACTTGTCGCGGCATTCAGGCCCGCATGCAAGTCTTGTCGCGGGCCGCGGCCTTTCGACGGCGAGCGCTTCGACGCGTTACGAGTTGTATTTCACCGTGCAGCCATAGGCGCGGCTGGTCGGCACCGACACCGGCTTGCCGGCCTTCAATTCGGACAGGGCCTCGTCGACGAAATTCTTCGCGCCTTTCAGGTCGGCGTTGCGTGCAGTCGGCTTGTCGTCGATCGCGCCGGCATAAGCGAGCGTGCCTTCGGGCGTGACGATATACATGTGCGGGGTCACGAGCGCGCCATAGGTCTTCGCCACCGTCTGTTTCGGATCGAGCAGCACCGCGCTCGGCGCGGCCTTGCGATCGACGGTGAGTGCGTTGGCGCGCTTGGCATCGGCAAAGCCCTGCTCGCCGGGCGGAGAGGAAATGACCGACAGCCAGACGATGCCCTGGTCGGTCCATTTCTTCTGCAGCGCCTGCATGTTGCCGGAGCCGTAATGCTTGCGGACATAGGGGCAGCCGTCATTGGTCCATTCCAGCACCACGGTCTTGCCGCGGAAGTCGCCGAGATTGACGGTCTTGCCGTTGCTGTCGATCGCGGTGAAAGCGGGCGCCGGTGCGCCGACCTTGGGCTCGGCAAACAGCGCGCCCGTGGTCAGCAGCAAGGCCGCCGAGGCGGCGATGGCAGTCCCGAACATCCGTCTGTTCATGTCTGTCTCCCGATTGGAAATGGGTCAGCGTTGAAGGGTTTCCAGTACCAGCGACTGGGTCAGAATCTGCGGCAGCACCACGGGCTCGCGGCCGTTGCGGTACAGCACATAGAGGGGAACACCGCTGCGCCCGAAACGCTCCAGCAGGCGGGTGATTTCCGGGTTGCGGTTGGTCCAGTCGCCTTTCAGATAGGCAATGCCCTTGCCGGCAAAGGCCTCGCGCACGCTCCTGGTCGATAACGCCGTGCGCTCGTTGACCAGGCAGGTGATGCACCAGGCCGCGGTCATGTTGACGAAAACCGGCCTTTCGGCGGCCAGCAGCGCGTCGAGCTTCTGCTGGGTGAAGGCCTCGTAGCCGGCCTCCGGCGCGCTGGCGGCCACCTCGCCTGCCCGATCCGTGGTCACGCTCGCGGCGATCAGAACCGCGCCGAGCCCGGCCAATGCCGCAAGGCCGCGAAACGCCATTCCGGCGCGGTCGCTGCGGCCCTGCGCAAGCCCATAGGCCCAGGCACCGAAGGCGATCAGCACCAGCCCTGCCAGCGCCGCCATCAGTCCGGCCGGGCCGACCTGGAAGCTCAGCACCCAGATCAGCCAGGCCGCAGTGCCGTAGAGCGGGAACGCCAGGAACTGCTTCAAGACTTCCATCCAGCGCCCCGGGCGCGGCAGCAGCCTTTGCAGGCCCGGCAGGAAGGCCAGCACAGGAACGGCAGCGCCAGTCCCAGCCCCAGCGCCAGAAACACCAGCAGCCCGATGTAGAACGGCTGGGTCAGCGCAAAGCCGATCGAGGCGCCCATGAACGGCGCCGTGCAGGGCGTCGCGACCACCGTCGCCAGCATCCCGGCGAAGAACGAACCGGACAGCCCGGTCCGCTGCAGCAGCCGGCTGCCGCCGACCCGGGTCAGCGAAGTGCCGATCGGCAGGATGCCGGACAGGCTCAGGCCGAAGGCGAACAGGATGAAGGCGAGCGTCGCCACCACCACCGGCGACTGAAGCTGGAAGCCCCAGCCGATCTCGGCGCCGCCTCGCCGCAGCAGGTAGAGAATGGCGGCCAGCAAGGTGAAGCTCGACAGGATGCCGACCGTATAGGCGATGCCATGCAGACGCACGCGCTGCTGCGGTCTCGCCGGCATGCTCGGTCAGATGCAGGATCTTGATCGACAGCACCGGAAACACGCAGGGCATCAGGTTGAGAATGACGCCCGCGACCAGCGCCAGCAGCAAGGCCTGGATCAGCGTGATGCCCTGCCCGGCGACCGTCGCCGGCGCGGCGCTGACCGCGAAGGCATGACGCACAGATTTGCCGCCGATCTCCTCCTCCAGCACCAGCACGCCATCCAGACGCTGCGGCGCCGATTTCGCGATATCGCTGCGCTCGATCGCAAGCCGCATCCCCTCGCCGCCTGACGTCAGCACTTGCGGCGCCGAATTCACGATCAGGCTGTTGTCATGCGGAAAGAACGATGGCCGAGCGCAATGCGCCGCTTTGCAGATCGGCCGAGCGCAGGGAAAGCGTCAGCCGTTTTGGCATCGGCATCGAAGCTGCGCGCTCCAGGGCGAGGCCTGCGGCAGCCTGGCTCGCGCATTCTCGAATATCGGGTTCCGCTGCGACGGCGCATTCGACACCGCCAGCGGCAGCGACAGGCTGGCCTCGCCCGGAATGCAGATTTTCTCGCAGACGAGATAGGAGACATCGGCATCGAGCGTGACCGGCTTGCCTTCGGCGAGATCGGCCGGCGGCGTGATGCGCGCGAGCAGGATGGTCTCGCCTTCATAGCCGAAGCTTGTCACCGGCCCGACCTTGATGAGCGACGGCGCCGGCCATTCGAGTTCGCCCGCCGTGAAGCCCGCGCGGCAATTTCCAGGTGACCGTTGTAGGCTCGCCGGAGTCGCCCGGGTTGCGCCAATAGGTGTGCCAGTGCTCTTTCGTCGTCAGCTTGATGCCGATTGTGAACGGCTCGCCCGGCCTGATCGCGGCGGGCTCGGCGACGAGTTCGACCTTGACCAGATCGGACGCCTCCTGCGCGTACAACGGCGCCGCCAGCACGGCCAGCGCACACCCTGCGCCGGCAATGCGGCGAAAGACCCGTGACACGGACAGATGCAGATTCATCGATCGAGCCTAGCACAAAGCCGATCGCCGGTTACCCGCTGCGGCGATACGTGTCATGCCGCCGCGTCATCGCGAATTTCGGCCTTCGAACCCTCGCGAGGGTGGATTCGCACGCAAGGTTCGCACCCATGGCGCAATTGCGTCTAAGATGATGTAAACAGGCTATACCAGCGACATTCACCGATCCGTTGCTATCGACATATGATCGCATTCAATCGCGCCATATTCCTGTTGTATTGCCTTCTCTGCATCACATCCTGCACAGGCCCGCGTCCGAATCCGCGCCTTGAAAACAACAAGGAACTTGAGCGCTATCTTCAAACCAACAGATTTCCGAATGAGAACGAAAAGAGAATTATTCGTCAGGCCGTGATCCAACGACGAGATCCGACATTGGCCCGTTTTCGTTGGGACGGCATTCCGAAAAAGATACCCGACATCTATCACTATTGCGGGCAGGTCTTCATGCCCCTGGATTCCGGCGCATTGGACGGATTTCGCCCGTTCATAGTTTACGTTGAACTTCACAAAGGCGAGATCTGGGGGGCGACGCTGATCGAAGTTGCACCCGATCGATTTAATACCCAGAGCGTCGAAGCCAGATGTCGAGGTTTCGGATTGAATCCGTTTCCGCAATCGGACCCGGACATCTAGTCGATCCTGGCCGCATCGATTCAGGACCCGGCAATGCGGGTTCTATCAATGTACAAATCAAAGATCGCAGATCGTGAAAGTGCGCCCACCTCGCAATGCGAATTTTCATGCCGCCTTCGTTCGGGTCACATCTTCGATTTTCAAATGAAACGGCCTGAAATGCACATTGAGGTCCTTCTCCGCTTCAACGTGATCGAATACCAAATCCTGGTTCATTCGTTCAGCCATTGACGGCGACCAATCATGAAATTTGGGTACGACGCGTACAAACGGAGCTGCGATCTTGAATAGCCAAAGTGGCGTTGAAAAAAATATCGGACTCTTTCCAAGAGCTTCAAAAATGCGCGCGACCATTTCCCTGTAGGCAAGCGCCTCGCCGCCTGAGATGTTATAGGAGCGTCCGGCGGCATCGGCGGCCTCGATCGCGCCGATACAGGCCTTTGCTACATCATCGGCGTGAATGGGCTGTCGCAATCCTTTGGCAGGACCACATACCGGAAAAAATCCGAACCGCCGGATGAAACCGGCAATTTGGCTTACGTTTCGGTCCAGCCCATGTCCGTAAATCAAGGTGGGGCGCAGGATCACATGATCGATCGACCGCTCACTCGCCCATTGCGCCAGTTTTCTTTCGGCTTCGGCGAATTTCGCCACCATGATCCGCTCGGATTCATCCGACGAATTGGTCTTGGTAAAGATGCTGGTCGATGAAAGCACGACTATTCGGCGCGGGCCAAATTGCTCGATCAGAGGATACCAGTCGGCAAGCGCCAAAATCGGTATCAAACTGATCCATAGCGGTATCGGTTCTTTTCCGGAATATTTCGCGCCCGTTCGCGAAAACGGGATCACCCGATACGACCCGGCGAGTTGCGGCTGCAGGCTAGGTGCGACGAGGCTTGTCGAGCCCAATACGCCCACATTCGTCACGCTGTTGGCCTCCGCGCGCGCGAAAAGAACAAGGTAGTCGCCACGACCGCGTAGCGCAGCCAGACACTCGCCAGGACGAGATAGAAGAGAATCGGCGAATACTGCTTTCTCAAGAACTTCCGATAAAAGCGGACCATGCCTCTGTGTTTGTAATACTCGGTTGCGAAGGGACGAGAACGCTGCTTACACCTTTTTCGTGCACGACCCTGGCATCCGGAACGAACATGATGCTGTACCCGCTCTGATGGAAGCGCACGCACCAATCCAGATCTTCGCAATGCAAGAAATACTTTTCGTCGAACAGCCCGACCTTGTTCACGGCGGCACGCGAAACCAACATGCAAGCGCCGGAGATCGCTTCCACCTCGACGGGATTCTCGGGCAGCGGCTCCTCGTGCAGCGCAAAATCTGACAACAGCCTGGGAAAGAACCGCCGAAGATGGAGCAATCCGAGCCCGCGGGAAAAGGCTCTGCCAGGCGTCGGTATGACCCGACGCCCTCCGGCCTGTTCGGTTCCATTCGAATTCAGTAACAGCGGCCCTGCCATCCCGGCGGACGGCGTGGCTGAAGCACCGATATCAGCCTTTCGATAGCGCCGACCTGAACCTGGCAATCCGGATTGAGCAGAAGTATGTAATTGGCGTCGCCTGCCTGAATTCCTATGTTGCACGCTGCGCCAAATCCGAGATTGGAGTCGTTTTTGATGATGGAGACGTCTATCGATCCGATTGTCGCCCAGCGTCTCGAGGCTTGAATCTGTGGACGCATTGTCGACGACGATAATGCGCTGAACGACGCTGGCATTCCGCGCCGTCCTGACGGCCTCCAACAAGTAACTTCCGGCATTGAAATTGACGATTACAACGTCGCACGCTTCTTCCATACACGAACGCCCCGCTTTGAAGATCTTTAATATCCGCCAATACGAAAATTAAACAACTAAAATTGCAGTAATGCGTTAATGCGACCACCCCAACTCACCTTAAGACTTCTGCAGCCGAAAATGGCGTTACGTCGCGCTCCATTATCCCAAACTATTTGACGAGCGTTGCGGCGCAGACCGCCGATACTCTTGTTCTCGCCATGGTGCTCGCATTGCCATGGTCTATATCGGCCGCAACAATTCTCGCCGTATGCTGGATGGCGGCGCTGGTCCTGAGCCCCTATGTCCGTCAGGTCGGCCGCGAACTGAAAAGCTGGTGGGGCGCTCTGCCGATTGCGCTCTGGGTCCTGGCCGCAATTGGAATGTCTGGAGCGCGGACGTCACCTGGAATGATCGGCTACGGGCACTCGACGATTTTCATCGGCTGCTGGCCATACCCTTCCTGATCGCGCAATTCCGAATGAGCCCGCATGGTCGCTGGGTGCTGATCGGATTTCTTTGTTCCTGCATCGCGCTTCTTGTTCTGTCCTATCTCACCTATTTCCTGCCGTCCCTCACCTGGCGCTGGTCCCGTAGCGCAGGCGTACCGGTAAAGGACTACATTGCACAAAGTGGCGCGTTCGTGCTGTGCGCTTTTGGGCTACTCGTCATCGCTATCAAGAGCTGGAACAAAGGTCGGATCTGGACGGCGCTTGGTCTGTCGGCTTTGACCATTCGCGTTCCTCGCCAATGTCACCTATATCGCAACCGGGCGGACGGCGATCGTCGCGATCGCCGGACTGCTGATTTGGGTGAGCCTCAGGAGCGCAAACTGGCGATATGGCGCGCTCAGTATCCTCGCTGGCTGCATGTTGCTTGGCATGACCTGGACAACCTCGCCCTATCTACAGTCGCGCCTTGTGACATTGTGGCAGGAGGTTCAATCCTATCATCCCAAGGAGCAAACGGAGGCGTCAGCGGCGGTCCGGCTTGAGTTCTGGCGCCGCTCGATCGCGATCATCCAGGACGCGCCCTGGCTTGGCCATGGCTCCGGTTCGGTCAAATCGCAATTCGAGAAGACAGCCTCCGGACAGAAGGAGCTTACCGCTCTCGTCACACACAATCCGCACAATCAGATTTTTGCAATCGTCATTCAACTCGGCGTCCTGGGCGGCGCACTTCTGATTCTGATGTGGGCTTCGCATCTATGGCTGTTTCGCGCCGCTGACAGTCTGAGTCTGATCGGCTCCATCGTTGTCGTGCAAAATATCATCGGCTGTATGTTCAATTCTCATTTGTTCGACTTCACGCAAGGCTCCCTCTATGTGATTGGCGTCGGCGTCATCGGCGGAATGGTGATGCGGGTGTCCGGCGACACTCACACTATGACGAGCGCCGAAGCGAAATCGTCGCCGAGTGAACGGCCTCGGTGGACTGTCTTTACTCGACCTCGTGATCGCGCAGAGCCGCAATTGACTGCCGCATGTGTCTTGTTCAGACTTGGTTGACCTCTAACAGCCGAAAAGCCGCCGCGGGCTCTCCGGCCGCACCCCCAGTTGGAACAGAGATTTTCAAATAACTCGTCCATGATGGACCATGCTGCGTCATTCATAACGCGATGATGCGTAAGAATTCCGATCGGCTTCAGCGGAGCGTTGGGACGAAAGAGCTTCGAAGGGCTGAGCTTACGAAACGCCCGACTAAGCCTTGCAACTATGACGTCCTGATCCAAAACGACAGGTGTACTACGCCAATCCATGATATCCACGTGGACGTCGAACCTTCGGATCGCTGCGGGCACGATTTTCTTGGGTGATTTCCGGCAAAGCTCGATAATCCCCGAAATTTCGATTTAACAAGAACTTCGCAATGTTTCGGGTGGAAACGGTTCCATGGCGGCACAAATATTGGCAGAGCGCGTTCGCCGAAGACAGACTTCATTGCGACCCATGCCGCTTCCAAATCATTAGCAACGTCACTTTCGGAGCGGGAAGGCCCGAATTCGCTTGCGCGAAAACGCCATCTTTCGAAATTTTGATGCCGCAGGCCGTGACATGCAAATTGCAATATTTCGCCGTGGTGATCGAGATCGGATAACTTTTTCGATGTGCGCTCGGCTATCGTCGACAGAAGGCAGGGTACGCGATATTGCAGCGAGCGTTCTGACAATCGCTCCAAGCCAGGAATTATTTCAACGAGATCATCATCTCTCCACCAGAAGGAAGGATATTGGCCGAACGTATCGAACAAATCGCCCAATACCGCTTCAGCATTCCGAAGCGTCAGCCATGGCTACCGATCATATCGATGTAGATAGCAGATCACGGACATCTTGCCGAGTTCATGACCGAAGAAGACGCGATGTACTGACCGCCAGCACTTGCGAAGGTCGCCGGCACGACATTGACCTCGACCGAGAATTTGCATTCTCCTCGAGGCCCTCACCAGGTTCAGCGCGCGCGTCACATCCTGACGTTCGCCTTTGGCCGCGTCTCCGTGACCTATCTCCCGCAGAGAATATGAACAGATAGGGTGGTTCTCCCTCGCCTGCCATGTCCACGTGCCAGCCCGAAATCTCCATGTCGTCGCCGACGCGCAGAACCTCTTCGACAAAGCCCTTGATATCCGGCTTGCTCCGCAATCCGCGTTGGCGTGTCTGGCCAACAGATCCGACTCATCGGACACCTTCCCACTGTGCAACAGCCCGAAGAGTCTTGACGTCCTTGAAACCCGAAGAATTGGCGACCGCTCTTCGGAGCCGTAAGAACATAAGCGACCAGAAAGCTTCCAACCAACACCGAGAGGTACAGAAGCCATCTTGCCCAACGACTTTAGGCACTCGTCGCATCAGCTGAAACCCCAGAACTTCTGGTTCCGAAGCCCGTCATGATCGGCCCCACGCGAATCGCTGACGCAATTCAAAGCCGGTTCACCCTATGCTCCGGCTCGACGATTTCCAACCCTCGACCTTCTCGCCAGCTCGCCGATAACCGCCGTAAACCATGCGGTGACGATCGCGCCGAGCGAACTCACCACCGCCATCAGCGCGAGTACACCGGCGACGCCGGCAAATTCCTTCACCTGCGGCAAAACAAAGATGCCGAGCGTAGCGCCGACCTTGGCGGCGGCGGCGGCAAGGCCCGAAGCCGAGGCACGGATGCCGGTCGGAAACAATTCGGCGCCATCGTGAAGTGGTGGCGTTCGGCCCTGCATCATCGCCAGTCGAACAAGACGAAGCCCGCGAACACGACACCAGGTGCATGCTCGAGGCTGCGCCCGCCGTCACCGCAAACAACAGCACCAGCATGCCGAGCGTCATGCCGACAAAGCCTGTGACCTGCATATGGACGCGACCGAAGCGTGGCACCGCCGAAAGCCCGATGAGAAAGCCGAACAGCAGAACCAGATCGATCGCAGCGCTCCCTGCGCATTGGCGAATTGGTGGAGAGCGGCCCTGCTTTGGGCGAAGAAATATGGATCGCCCCGAGAACGACCGGCGCGCAAACAGGCCGACGCCGTAGGTCGCGATATCCATCAGGAACCACGGCACTGAGACCAGCGCCGTGCGCGCGCGGTATGGCCGCGACACCAGAAGCGATAGCCCGCCCTGCTCCGTCTGGACGGCTTGCGCAGACGCAATGCGGCGCAACGGTGGCGGCGAGCTTGGAGACGATTCGCCGCTTCCGGGCCGTGGCCACGCTGCATCAGCGAGCGCGGGCCTTCGGAAAAGCCAGAGTCGCGAAAGCAAAAACAGGCAGCCGCCGACACCGGTGGCGCCGAGGATCGGCTGCCAGTCCGCATCGCCGCCGAACAGCCGCAAGGTAGCGAGCGCGACCGCGGCGCCGACCAGCATGCCGACCGATTGCAGCGCGATGGTCGCAATCATCATCCGGCGCGCGAGTCCTTCGGCATGGTTTCCGACACGTAAGAGGCGCTGACCGGAAAATCGACGCCGATACCGATCCCGACTAGGAACTGCCCGGCCAGCATGATCAGTGGCGCGCCAGAAAGTGCGCTGAGCAAGGCACCGGCGGCGAGGATCGCCATGTCGAGGAGAAGGAGCGGCTTGCGACCGAAACGGTCGGCAGCGGGCCCGCCGAGGGCGGCGCCGAAAGCGGCGCCGAGCACCAAGCCCGAGCCGATCAGCCCGACCATCAGAGGCGACAGCGCGAAATGCTGCGTCGCCAGCGGCATCGCGACGCCGAGCGAGAAGATCGAAAAGCCGTCGAAGAAGGTGCCGCCGCTCGCCAGCAGCCAGATCGCATATTGCCGCGGCCCCATCGCCGCGCCGTCCATCAGCGCGAGATGAGCCCTCGCGGCCGGCGCGAACTCGGCCATCGGCTAGCCTTTACGCGATTTCTTCGCGCCCGCTTTCGATCCCGATTTCGGCCCTTTGGCGTCGGTGCGTAGAGCTTTCGGATTCCTCGGCAAGATCGACCGTCGGCTTCGGCAGCTTCAGTTTCATGTCGTCCATTGCATCGGCGATGATGGACGATACCGCCAGATTGCGAAACCACTTGTGGTTGGCCGGAATCACAAACGAGGGCGCGTTCTTCTTCGAGCAAAGCGTCAGCGCATCCTCGAAGGCCTCGATATAGTCGCCCCAATAGTCGCGTTCCTTGTAATCGGAATTGCTGATCTTCCATTGCCTCGCCGGATCGTCGAGCCGCTCCTTGAAGCGCGCGAGTTGCTCGTCCTTGGAGATATAGAGAAAGAATTTCAGGATGGTGGTGTTGTTGTCCTCGTGGAGAAGCTTCTCCCAGTCATTGATGAAGTCATAGCGCGCCTTCCAGACCGGCTTCGGCACTTCCTTGTGCACGCGCTCGACCAGCACATCCTCGTAATGCGAGCGGTTGAAGACTGAGACCTCGCCCTTGGCCGGCGCATGGGGATGCACGCGCCACAGGAAATCGTGCGCCTTCTCCTCGGAGG
>CAWDOW010000001.1:0-23104 GCA_963804015.1 uncultured Pseudomonadota bacterium | reverse complement strand
TGTCGTCTACCTACTTCGACCGTCGTCTTGCTGGACACCGTGCAGCGCAAGGCGCAGGCCGACCTGATCCAGAAGCTGCGGGCGGAAGCCAAGATCGAGAAGATCGGCGGCGACAAGCCGGCTGCCGCTGCTCCGGCGGCCCCCGCCGCCCCTGCCGCGAAGCCCGACCCCAAGGCACCGGCGAAGAAGTAACGGCCTCTGCTCGGCCACGAAAACGGGACGCCGCAAACGCAGCGTCCGGTTTTATTTTTGTGACCGTACCGCACGACACGTTGATTTTGGATCGACCGATCCAAAATCATGAACGTGATCGATTGTGATCGTTTAGAGCATGATGTCGTCCGAAAACCGCTTCACACTTTTCGGCATCATGCTCTAAGAGATGGGCCGCCCGGGCCGTGCCGGGTGACGAGGCCCAGCATGTCCAGCAATGTTTCCCCGCTCGCTCCGGCGAATGTCCCAGACCTGCCCGCGATCGACGGCGTGCGCCTTGCGACCGCGCAGGCCGGCATCCGCTACAAGAACCGCACCGATGTGCTGCTCGCCGTGTTCGACAAGGGCACGAGCGTCGCCGGCGTCTTCACCCGCTCGAAATGCCGCGTCGGCCCCGGTCGAATGGTGCCGCGCGCGCGCTGCCGCCGGCAAGGCGCGCGCGCTCGTCGTCAATTCCGGCAATGCCAATGCCTTCACCGGCAAGCGCGGCCGCGAGGCGGTGCAGCTCACCGCGGAGCTCGCGGCCAAGGCGCTGTCATGCCCGAGGCAGATGTCTATCCTCGCCTCGACCGGGGTGATCGGCGAGCCGCTCGACGCCGCGAAATTCGACGGCGCTGCTGGCAGGCGCTCGCCGACGACGGCCGACGCGGGACGGATTCGGCGACGCGGCGCGCGCGATCATGACCACCGACACCTTTCCGAAGCTCGCCACGCGCACAGGCCGAGATCGAGCGGCGCGCCCGTCACCATCAACGGCATCGCCAAGGGCGCCGGCATGATCGCGCCCGACATGGCGACGATGCTGTCCTTCGTCTTCACCGACGCGGCGATCGAGCCGGCCCGCGCTGCAGATGCTGCTCTCGCAGGCGTCGACGATACCTTCAACGCCATCACCATCGATGGCGATACCTCGACCTCCGACACCGCTGCTCGCTCTTCGCCACCGGTACGGCCGCCGCGCGCGGCGCGCCGCGGATTGCGCGCGCTGCCGATCCGCGGCCTGACGGGGTTCCGCGCGGCGCTTCACGACCGTGCTGCTCGATCTGGCCGCACCAGGTCGTGCGGACGGCGAAGGGGCCCGCAAGCTGGTCGAGATCACGGTGCAAGGCGCCGGTGTCGAGACGCCTCGGCCGCGCGAGATCGCGATGTCGATCGCCAATTCGCCGCTGGTGAAGACCGCGATTGCCGGCGAGGACGCCAATTGGGGGCGCGTGGTGATGGCGGTCGGCAAGGCCGGCGAACCCGCCAACCGCGACAAGCTCTCGATCTGGTTCAACGACATCCGCGTCGCGCACAAGGGTGCCCGCGACCCTTCCTATGACGAAGACCAGGTTTCGGTAGCGATGAAAAATCCGACCATCGCGCTGAAGGTCGACCTCGGTCTCGGCAAGGGCCGCGACCGCGTGCTGACCTGCGATCTCACCAAGGAATACGTCGCGATAAACGGCGATTATCGCTCGTAACCTGAAGCCACGACTTAAAGCTTCGTTAACGCCGCCTCCCCTAAATTGCGAGCAAGGTCGTGAGCGCCAAGCTTCTGATTGTCGTAGCCTGCGCCCTCATCGATGCCGATGGCCGTGTCCTGATCGCGGAGCGTCCACCCGGCAAAGCGATGGCGGGGCTTTGGGAATTCCCCGGCGGCAAGGTCGAGGTCGGCGAGACGCCTGAAGAAACGCTGATACGCGAGTTGCTGGAGGAACTGGGAATCGTCGTCAAGGAAGCCTGTCTTGCGCCCTTGACCTTTGCGAGCCACGCCTATGCGGATTTCCACCTTCTGATGCCGCTCTATGTCTGCCGGCGCTGGGAGGGACAGGTTAGCGCAAGGCATCACACGCGGCTCGCCTGGGTCAGGCCCAACAAGCTTCGGGATTATCCGATGCCGCCGGCCGATGCGCCGCTCATCGCCCATCTGACGACATTGCTGTGACGCGCACAGGGATGAGTCGACGATGCGAATGTTGCGAATTCAGTTCGAGACTTTTCGGCGCCTGATCCGCGACAAGCGGGGAGCGACCGCGATCGAATATGCCATGATTGCCGCCGGCATCGCCGTTGCGATCGTTGCGGCGGTCAACGCGCTCGGCGTGTCGGTCAAGGCCATGTACGACTCCGTCAAGAACGCGATGGGCTAATCACCGGTTTTCTCGCCTGCCGGCACCTCGATGGTGCGAAGCGCGTCGGCAAGGCGTGCCTTGGCCGAGCCCGGTTTCAGCGGCTGCTGCTGGCTCTCATGCGGCGCCCATCCCGACAGCCACACGATATCGAAGGTCGCGCGCAGGCGGCCGTCCGCATCGCTGAAACGATCGGCGTAAATTTCCGCCATCCGCCGCAGGGTCGCGCGCTTCAGGGGAACGCGCCGCCGCTCGATCAGCGCATTGGTCGCGCCCATGCCGCGCAGATCGGCCATCAGATCGAACGGCGAAGCGTAGCGCACCGTCAGCCGATCGACATCGGCGACCGGCAAAGCGAGGCCGGCGCGCTGCAATAGCGCACCAAGCTCGCGCACATCCGCAAACGGCGCGACGCGGGGGGACATCCCGCCTTCCAGTTCCGCTTCCGCCGCGGCAAAGGATTGCCGCAACTCGCTCAGCGTGTCGCCACCGAGCAAAGCCGCCATGAACAGCCCGTCGGATCTCAGAGCGCGCCGAATCTGCGCCAGCGTCCCCGGCAAGTCGTTGACCCATTGCAGCGACAGCGCCGACACCGCGAGATCGAGCGAGCCGTCCGCGAAAGGCAGCGCCTCCTCATCCGCCTTGACGCCGGAAACCGCCAGCGCGTCGACGCCGATGATGGTCTGCGCGACGTTGCGCTCGCGCATCAGGTTGCGCAACGCGGCCGTCGGCGTGCCGATATCGGCGGCCAGCGCGAAGGAGCGCCTCACCACCGAAAGCCGGTCCACCATTTCGGCCGCGACATGATCGAGCAGAAAGGTCACCGGCGCGCCGCGAAGCGCCCGCACCCTCCGCCGGCGCAAGAGTTCGCGATCGAATAAAATCGGGCCTGCAGCCACTGTTACGAAGCTCCTTCCGGCGCTAGCCTAGAGCGATGATGATAAATACGGCCATAGCGGAACGTGGCCGTTCGCGCCTGTCGAAAATCGGGGCGCGAACTCTGGCGGCCTTTCGGCTGCCGATCCGGCTCGCGCTCGACGTGGCATTGCCGCCGCTCTGTCCCTCCTGTCGCGAGCCTTTGGGCGACGGAAGCGGACTTTGTGCACCCTGCTGGTCGAAGCTCTCGCCCATCGAGCGGCCATTTTGCGAAAAGCTCGGCATCCCCTTCGCCTACGATCCCGGCCCCGGGGTCTATTCCATGCAGGCCATCGCCGACCCGCCGGCCTATGCCCGGGCGCGGGCCGCCGTGCGCTATGACGAGGTGGCGCGTACGCTGGTTCATGCCCTGAAATATGGCGATCGTCTCGACCTTGCGCCAATCATGGGCCGCTGGATGGCGCGGGCCGGTGCCGACCTGATGCCGCAAGCCGATGTCATTGTGCCGGTGCCGTTGCATTGGCGGCGACTATGGGCGCGGCGCTTCAACCAATCGGCAGCCCTGGCGAGCTTCCTTGCGGGCCGGAATGGCCCGCCGGTCAGCATCGCCGCCCTGAAGCGTGCCAAGGCCACGCCGCAGCAGGTCGGGCTTTCCAGGGCCGCGCGTGCCGCCAATGTGCAGGGCGCCTTCCGGGTGGACGCCGCGGGCAAAGCGGAGATCAAGGCGCGGCACGTCCTGCTGGTGGACGATGTCCTGACCTCCGGCGCGACCGTGGATGCTTGCGCCCGCGCGCTGCTTCGCGCCGGCGCCCGGCAGGTGGATGTGCTGGTTTTTGCGCGGGTTGTGGACCCTGTGCGCACGCCCATATAGTGCCGGCATGCTAGGTGAAATGACTGATGGCTCCGGTTGAGATCTACACTACCGCCTATTGCCCCTATTGCGGCTGGGCCAAGGACCTGCTGCTGCAGAAGGGCGTGGCGTTCAGGGAAATCGACATCGGCGGCAATTCCCAGCTGCGCGCCGAGATGTCTGCGCGGTCGGGCGGGCGCTATACCGTTCCGCAGATCTTCATCGGCACGACCCATGTCGGCGGCTGCGACGACCTTTACGCGCTGGAAGACTCGGGCAAGCTCGATTCGCTGCTGACCGGTACCGCCGCATGAACCCGAACAGCGCAAAGTTCCGCGCCGGCCTGATCCAGATGCGCTCGGGCCGCACGCCGCAAGCCAATCTCGATGAAGCGATTCGGCTGATCGGCGAAGCGAAGACGGCCGGCGCCGATTATGTGCTGACGCCCGAGATGACCAACATCATGGAAACGTCGCGCGAGAAGCTGCTCGCGACCATCGCCGAGGAGGACAAGGATATCTGCCTCTCGGCGTTCCGCGATCTGGCGCGCAAGCATTCCATCTTCGTGCATATCGGCTCGCTTGCGATCAAGGTGTCGGCCGACAAGGCCGCGAACCGCTCCTATCTGATCGGAAAGCAGGGCGAAATCGTCGCGGTCTATGACAAGATTCACATGTTCGATGTCGATCTTGCGGGTGGGGAAAGCTATCGCGAGTCGCGCAATTTCCGTCCCGGCGAGAGCGCCGTCATTGCCGACCTGCCGTTCGCGCGCTTCGGGCTTTCGATCTGCTATGATCTTCGCTTTCCGGCACTCTATCGCGCGCTCGCGGAAGCGGGCGCCACGGTGTTGACGATCCCCTCCGCCTTCACCCGTCAGACGGGAGAGGCGCACTGGCATATCCTGATCCGTGCACGCGCGATCGAGAATGGCTGCTTCGTGCTTGCCGCAGCGCAAGGCGGAAAGCACGAAAACGGCCGGGAGACTTTCGGCCATTCGCTGGCCGTTGACCCCTGGGGGCGCATTCTGGCAGAGGGCGGAGCCGAGCCCGGTGTGGTGATTGCCGACATCGATCCGGCCGAAGTGACGGCGGCGCGCGCCAAAGTGCCGTCGCTGCAACATGGCCGCCGTTTCGAAATCGTCGAGCCGCTGGCCGAGCCCGCGCATCTGCACGTGGTTGGTGACAAGTCATGATCCGTTATGCGCTCCTCTGCGAGCGGAAGCACAATTTCGAAATCTGGTTCAGCGATTCCAGCGACTACGACAAGCAGCGCAAGCGCGGGCTCGTGACCTGCCCGGTCTGCGATTCCAAGAAGGTCGAGAAGGCGATCATGGCGCCCTCGATCGGGCGCGGTGGCAAGAAGCGCAGCGAGCCGATCGAGGCGCCGCAGCAAGCGCCCGAGGCTGCGCCCGCCGCAATGCCCGCGGCTTCCGAGAATGTCGCGATGATTTCGCCGCAGGAGCGCGAAATCCGCGCCAAGCTTAAGGAATTGCGCGACCACCTCACGCAGAATGCCGACAATGTCGGCAAGAAATTCCCGGACGAGGCGCGCAAGATGCATTACGGCGAGATCGAACATCGTTCGATCTATGGCGAGGCCTCGCCGCAAGAAGCCAAGGAACTCGTCGACGAAGGCATCGAATTTCATCCATTGCCGATATTGCCGGACGAACGGAATTAATTTCGGCAGCCTCGCCGCATTTTCGACCCCCGCGCGCCCAAATTGTGAATCGCCTGCCCCTAGGCGGATAAAAATTCGCTGACGGTAAACAGCATGGCTTGCCATATCGAGGTCGCATTCGACCGGCAAGGCGCCCGCCTCTCCAACAATCAGGGAATTTTTTGGATGCAGGCACGAGCCTACGCATTGGCGTTTGCAGTTTGTCTTTCCTTCGCAGGGGGCGCTCAAGCTGAATCTGGAATCGCATCGGTCTATGGCGCCGGCGACGGCCACGCCGGCAAGAGAACCGCCAGCGGTGAGCGCATGAATCCGGGAGCGCTGACGGCCGCTCACCGGACGCTCCCGTTCGGCAGCCAAGTTCGCGTGACCAATCGCAAGAACGGCCGTTCCGTTACGGTCCGGATCACGGATCGGGGACCGTTCGTGCGCGGGCGCGTCATCGACCTGTCGCCGGCGGCAGCAAGTGCGCTCGGCTTTGCCGGGCTTGCGCCGGTCACGCTGTCACGCTGATTTCAGAAGCCCCCGTTCAAACCCGGGCGGGGGCTTTTTGCTACTTGTTTGCGCATGATCTTTTTCGAACACCGGTTCCCACTTTTCGGGATCATGCGCTAATGCATCCAGATCAGCAGCGCGACGCCGACCACGATCAGCGCGATCCCCAGTCCCTCCCGCGCCGTGGTCTGGTGCCCGAACACGAAGCTCGAGATCGCCTGGGCGAACAGCACTTCGACCAAAGCTACCGTTCGCACGCTGGCGGCGGTGGCAAGCGCGAAGGCGAGAAACCAGAATTGCGAGGCCATCGCGCCCATGAAGCCCGCAAACAGCGAGGGGCGCCAGGCCGCAAGGATTGCGCGCATCACGCCCGGGCTGCGCCACATCAGCCAGGCCGACAGAATTATCGCCTGCAGCAGCAGGCCCATGACCAGCGTGAAGGTCGCCGCCATCACGAAATCGGACAAGCCAAGGCTGAGGATCGCGCCGCGAAAGCCGACCGCTGACAGCGCGAACATCGCCCCCGCGCCGAGCCCCAGCAGCGTCGGCCGCCAGCTCTGCGCCGGCGCGTCGCCGGGTTTCAGCGACATCACGATCACGCCCGCGGTCGCGATCAGGATTGCGGCGATCATCCCGATGCTCAGCGCATCGCCGAGAAAGATCAGCCCGAACAACGCGACCTGTACCGGCTCGGTCTTGATATAGGCAATGGTGACGACGAAGGAGCGATCCTCCATCGCCGCCAGCATCAGCGCGGTCGCTGCGATCTGCGCGCCCATGCCGAGGAAAACCCAGGGCCAGAACATGAGCGGCGGCGTCGGCAGCGACGCGCCTGCGACGAGCAAGAGCGCCGCCAGGAACACAACCGAAAACGGGAAACCGAACAGGAAGCGCACATGGGTGGCACCCGCGGTGCCGAGCGTCGCCGTCAATTCGCGCTGCGTCGCGTTGCGGATGGTCTGACCGGCAGCTGCGAGCAGCGTGAAGACAACCCACAGCCAGCCGGTGTCGGGCATACGATCTCAGGTCAGACCGTTTCGAGCTCGCGTGCTTTTCCGTCGGCGGACCATTCGGTGGCTTTGCCGCGCTCGTTGTCGACCAGAGCCATCATGTCGAAATAGCGGATGGTGGGATAGCCGCCGGTGCGCTTCTTCACGCCCTCGCGCCATTCCTCGTTATGGGCGCGCTTGGCGGCCTCGATCGACGGCCAGATATAGAAGCCCGCGCCGGTGCCGTCATCCTCGCCGATGCCCCACAAAAAATGCTTTCGCACCAGTTCCTTGTTCGCCGCCCATTTCGGGACGACGCTTCGTACCGCTTCCAGTTCGCTGGCGCGATCATGGCCCTTGGGGAAGGTGAAGGTGACGAGTTCGACGATCATGGCCGGCTCCCTAACGCAATCGCAGGTTCATAATCGCACGGCCGGAAGCAAGGCGGATAACTTTTTTCATGTACCGCGCGCGGCGGTGAGCATGTAATTGACGTCCATATCGTCGGAGAGCACCCAGGAATCCGCCATGACGCGATAGACCACCCCGCGCTCATCCGCCAATTTCAGACCGGCCTTCTGCATTGCCGCTTCCAGCTCCGCCGGGGTCACGAATTTGTCCCAGCGATGGGTGCCGCGCGGCAGCCAGCGCAGCACATATTCGGCGCCGATCTTGGCCAGCAGCAGGCTCTTCATGGTGCGGTTGATGGTGGCCGCGATCATCAAGCCGTTGGGCCGCACCATCTCGGCGCAGCGCCGCACGAACAGATCGACATCGGCGACATGCTCGACCACTTCCAGCGCCAGCACCACATCGAAGCGCTCGCCCTTGTCCGCAAGCGCCTCCGCCGTCACGGCGCGATAGTCGATCACGAGGTCGGCCAGGGCCGCATGCTTTTGCGCGACCTCGATATTGGATTGCGAGGGGTCGGCGCCGATGACCTGGGCGCCGAGCCGCGCCAGCGGCTCGGACAGGATGCCGCCGCCGCATCCGATATCGAGGATCCGCAGATTCGACAGGCAACCGATCTGCCGCGGGTTGCGCCCGAAATGCTTGGAGACCTGATCGCGGATATAGGCGAGCCGCACCGGATTGAACTTGTGCAGCATGGCCATCGGGCCACGCTCGTCCCACCATCGGGCGGCGAGCCTGGAAAACTGCTCCACCTCCGAAGAATCGACGGTCGATTGGCTGGTGGCTGGCCTCGGCATGAAGGGTACTCGCATTCCAATGCGGAGGCCGGCGCCCGCCAGCGCCCTGAATTACCCCCGCCTGGACGTGTTTATGGCCCGAAGCCGCCGGCACGTCACGATATTTCATGGGCTTCCTGTGGGTTGCAGGCGCGTCATCACGTCGTTATGAATGCGCCCGCACCGGCGCCTTCGCCCCTGCCCGCCGCGTGCCCTTTCCGTCCCTAGGGGCGCCGATCCTTTCATGTCACGCCTCGTGCTGAAATTCGGCGGAACGTCGGTCGCCGATATCGACCGCATCCGCAATGTCGCGCGCCATGTGAAGCGCGAGTATAACGCCGGTCACGACGTGGCCGTGGTGGTCTCCGCCATGGCCGGCAAGACCAACGAGCTGGTCGCCTGGTGCCGCGACGCCTCGCCAATGCACGACGCGCGCGAATACGACGCGATCGTTTCCTCCGGCGAGAATGTCACCGCCGGACTGCTTGCGATCGTGCTGCAGAATATGGGCATCACCGCGCGCTCCTGGCAGGGCTGGCAATTGCCGATGCTGACCTCGAACGCGCATGGCGCCGCCCGCATCCTCGATCTGAACGGCTCGGAGATGGTCAAGCGCTTCCGCGAACGCAAGGAGGTCGCGGTGATCGCCGGCTTCCAGGGCATCCACAAGGAGACCGGCCGCATCACCACGCTCGGCCGCGGCGGCTCGGACACCTCGGCGGTGGCGATCGCGGCCGCGATCGAGGCCGACCGCTGCGACATCTACACCGATGTCGACGGCGTCTACACCACCGATCCGCGCGTGGTGCCGAAGGCGCGCCGTCTCGACAAGGTCGCATTCGAGGAAATGCTGGAGCTGGCCTCGCTCGGCGCCAAGGTGCTGCAGGTGCGCTCGGTCGAGCTTGGCATGGTGCACAAAGTCAAGATCTTCGTGCGCTCGAGCTTCGACAAACCCGAAGACATCGATCCGCACGGCATGCCTCCGGGCACGCTGATCTGCGACGAGGAGGATATCGTGGAGCAACAGGTCGTCACCGGTATCGCGTTCTCGAAGGACGAGGCGCAGATTTCGATCCGCAATGTCGAGGACAAGCCGGGCATCGCCGCCGCGATCTTCGGCCCGCTTGCCGATTCCAGCGTCAATGTCGACATGATCGTGCAGAACGTGTCGGCCGACGGCAAGACCACCGACCTCACCTTCACGGTGCCGGCGAGCGATTATCAGCGCGCGATGGACGTGATCGCAAAGGCCAAGGGCACGATCGGCTATCAGCGCGTGGATGGCGCGACCGATGTCGCCAAGGTGTCGGTGATCGGCATCGGCATGCGCAGCCATGCCGGCGTCGCCGCGCGCGCCTTCAAGGCGTTGTCGGAGCGCAACATCAACATCCGCGCGATCACGACGTCGGAGATCAAGTTCTCGGTGCTGATCGATGCGGCCTATACCGAGCTTGCGGTCCGCACGCTGCATTCGCTGTACGGGCTGGATAAGGCGTGAGGTTTGTCGCCCCCGCGAAAGCGGGGGCCCATAATTACCGTTCTGGAATATGGGTCCCCGCTTTCGCGGGGACGACTGACTACCAGCCATAGCTCCGCCGCCCCTGTTCTTTGCGGCGCGGGGTACGCCGTAGGCGAAGTCTCATTCCTGCCCTTGAGAAGGGCGCGCGGAACGCCGGGCTTTCGGAAAAGCCCGCAGCCTCATGCGGATGTGTGAGAGATTCCGCACGAGCAAAGTCACCACGGACCACCGATGCGTCGGCGTTCCGCGCGCGGCGCGTTACAGGTCTGCTCCAACGCCACCGGTGGAACGCTCCACCGCCGTCTCCGGGCGCAGTGCCTCGGCGTGGCGCGGCTTGAACCTGTGCCTTGAGCGCAGCGCGTCTGCCGCACCCGAGGCTGCCGCATCCCGCTCCGCGTCTCGTGACGCTCATGAAACGCTCCTTCAACGGAGCGGGATGGGGAGATTGGATCATGGGAAGATGGCAGAAATAAGGACTATTATCCTATTTTACAAGATATTGTAACGCATAACGTTATGCGTTATTATTGATCCATGATCGTCAGTTTCGGCGACGATGAGAGCGCAAAGATATGGAACGGCGAGCGCAGCCGAAAGCTGCCGCCGGACATCCAGCCGGCGGCGCTCCGCAAGCTTCGTCTCATCAATGCCGCCAAGAAAGTCGATGATCTGCGGGTGCCGCCCGGCAACAGGCTTGAAAGGTTGCGAGGCGATCTTGCCGGGCAATGGAGCATTCGTATCAACGACCAATGGCGGATCGTTTTCCGCTGGACCGAAGGAGGCGCCGACCATGTCTCGATCGTCGACTATCACTGACCGGCTGCCCAATCCGCATCCCGGCGAAATCCTGATGGAGGAATTCCTGCGGCCGATGGCGCTGTCGCAGACCGCGCTGGCGCGCGCCGTTGGCGTGCCGCCGCGCCGCATCAACGAGATCGTGCTCGGCAAGCGCACCATCACCGCCGATACCGATTTGCGGCTCGCACGCTATTTCGGATTGAGCGATGGCTTCTTTCTGCAGATGCAGACTGACTTCGATCTGATGGAGCGGCGGCGCCAGCTCGGACCGAAGCTGAAGGCGATCAAGCCGAGACAGGCGGCGTGATTTTTCTTATCCCTCCCCCGCTTGCGGGGGAGGGTGGCGAGTGCGGAGCACGAGCCGGGTGGGGGGAACGTCACAAAAGCCGATGAAAGAAAGCCCCCACCCCGATCTCCTTCGCTTCGCTCAGTCGACCGACCCTCCCCCGCAAGCGGGGGAGGGATAAGCAAGTATCACTGATCCAGCTGCTCGATCCCCAATTCCTTCAGCGTCTTGCCGGCATCGGCCGCGGTCTCGGCGATCATCTTGCCGAATTCGTCGACCGAATTCGAAACCGCGATCACGCCGGTCTTTTCCATCGTGGTCCTGAATTCGTTCGACGCCACCGCCTTGGCCACTTCGGTATTCAGCTTCGCGAGCAATTCCTTCGGCGTGCCGGACGCCGCGCACACGCCCCACCAGCCATAATTCACGATATCGACGCCCTGCTCCTTCAGCGTCGGCACATCGGGCGCGACGGGGAGCCGCTCCGGACTGGTCATCGCGATGATCTTGACCTTCTTCTCGGCGAATAGCGGCACCGCGATCGACAGCGGCGACACCGCGAACTCGATGCGGCCGGCCACCACTTCCTGGATCGCAGGGCCGGTGCCGCGGAAGGTGACGCCGGTCATCTTTATGCCGGCCTGCTTTTCAAGCTGCTTCGGGATGATTTCCGTCACCGAGCCCGAGCCGACCTTGCCGTAATTGAGCGCGCCCGGCTTGGCCTTGGCGAGCGCGATGAAGTCCTTGATGTTGTTGGCCGGCGAATCCGGCGGCACCACGATGGCGTAGAACGCCTTCGACACCATGCTCACGGGCGCCAGGTCTTCCAGCTTGTAGGCGACCTTCCTGAACAGATGGGTGTTGGTCGGATCGATATAGGAGCACGAGCAGCAGCGTGTGGCCGTCGCGCGGCTGCGCCAGCATTTCGTTCAGCGCGATCATGCCGGCGGCGCCGGTCTTGTTCTCCACCACCACCGGCTGGCCGAGCGCGTTCTGCAATTGCTGGCCGATAATGCGCGCCGGCACATCGCTTGGTCCGCCGGCCGGGAAGCCGACCAGCATGCGGATCGGCTTGGTCGGATAATTCTGCGCCGGCGCGGCGCCTGCCAGCACGCACAGACACAGCGTCAGCGGAATCGCCCTTGCGACTTGAAACACGTTATCCTCCCTGAAGGCAGCTTCTGTTATGTCGTGACGCATTCTATGCCATAAATCCGCGGCAGTTCGAGTGTGGGCAGAATGAGCTTTCGATCCATCCGTCGCGTGAGTGGGCAGGTATGTCACCGGAAGAGCTGAAACGCGCGCTGCCGCGCGGCCTGCTGTCGTTTCCGCTCACCGATTTCGATGCCGGCGGCGGCTTCGATTCCAAGGCCTCGGCGCGGCGGCTGGACTGGCTGCTGCGCTACCCTGCCGCAGCCGTGTTTTCCGCGGGCGGCGCCGGTGAATTCTTTTCGCTGACGGCCGACGAATATTCCAACGTGCTGCGCATCGCGGTGCAGTGCTGCGGCGGCAAGGTGCCGGTGCTGGGCGCTGCCGGGTTCGGCACGCGCACGGCCATCGCCTATGCCGAGAAGACCGAGAAGATCGGCGCCAACGGAATTCTGCTGCTGCCGCCCTATCTGGTGGAAGCGCCGCAGGCCGGATTGCGCGCCCATATCACAGCCATGTGTCGCGCCACGCGTCTCGGCGTCATCGTCTATAATCGCGGCAATTGCCGCTTGCAGGCGCAGACCCTGGCGCAGATCGCCGAGGATTGTCCGAACCTGATCGCGTTCAAGGACGGCATCGGCGATCTTGAAGAGGTTGCGCGTATTCGCGCGCTGCTCGGCGAGCGCCTGCTGCTGCTGAACGGCATGCCGACGGCGGAGACCTATGCGCAGGAATTCCGCAAGGCAGGCTTCGCCACCTATTCGTCGGCGATCTTCAATTTCGCGCCGCGAACGGCGCTCGAATTCCACAAGGCCGTGCACGAAGACGACGAGGCGACATTGCGGCGGCTGATGACGGATTTTGTCGAACCCTATGTCGCGATCCGCAAGCGGGCGCCCGGTTACGCGGTCGGCATCGTGAAGGCGGGCGCGGCAATCGTAGGCCGTAGCGCAGGCCCGGTGCGCGCACCGCTCACCGATCTGACCGAGGCGGAACGCGCGGAGCTTGCCGCGCTTATCGAGAAGCTCGGGCCGCAGGAGTGAATGCGATGACCGATAAACCCACCATCGCCATCATCGCCCAGGGCGGCATGGGGGCGGCCTGCGCGGCGCGGCTGCGCGACAACGGCGTGCGGGTGGTCACCTCGCTCGAAGGCCGCAGCGAAGCGAGCGCGAAGCGCGCCAAGGCTGCCGGCATGATCGCCGTGAGCGACGCCGAGATTGCGGCTGCCGACTTCGTGCTGTCGATCGTGCCGCCGAACGAGGCCTTGCCGCTGGCGCTGCGGCTGCTGCCGGCGCTTGCCGCCGCGAACAGCAAGCCGGTTTATGCCGATTGCAACGCGGTCAGCCCCGACACCGTGAAGGAGATCGCCAGGGTGATCGAGCCGACCGGTGCGCCTTTCGTCGATGGCGGCATCATCGGCGGGCCTCCGCGCGCAGGCTATGGCGGGCCGATCTTCTATTATTCGGGCGCAGCCGATACCGGCATCGAGCGGCTGAACGAATACGGTCTGGTATTCCGCCCGGTGGCGGGTCCGGTCGGTGCCGCGTCGGCTTTGAAAATGTCCTATGGCGGCATCACCAAGGGGCTGACCGCAGTCGGCTCGGCGATGATCCTCGCCGCCACCCGCGCCGGCGTCGCCGAGGCGCTCCATGCCGAACTGGCGGCGAGCCAGCCCAACCTGATGACCTATTTCACCCGCTCGGTGCCGGACATGTTCGGCAAGGCCTATCGCTGGGTGCCGGAAATGGAGGAGATCGCCCATTTCTCGGGCGATCCCGCATCCGGGGAGATGTATGAGGCGATCGCGGCCCTGTACCGCCAGCTTGCCGCCGACAATGACGGCGACAAGGCCGATATCGGCGCGCTGGCGGCGTTTTTTGAGAACACAAAAAACAAATAAAAATCTCCGTTCGTCCCCGCGAAAGCGGGGGACCCAGGGGCCAAACCACGGAGACTTGCCGCCCTGGATTCCCGCTTTCGCGGGAATGAGCGGAGTTTGAGGCGGCTTCCAGAAGCATCTCTTGCAGCTTGAGCGGGCCAACGGCTATAGCCGCCCTGTAGCAAGGATTTGGGCTCATGCGAGGCGCATTGGGCGGCCCGCGCGTGCTGCTGCGAAGGCTCCGCGAAGTGATGGCGGAGCCGGTCAGCGCGCAGGACCGGCTCGACAAGATCGTCGTCCTGATCGCCGCGAACATGGTCGCGGAGGTGTGCTCGGTCTATGTGCTGCGCATGGACGGCACGCTCGAACTCTACGCCACCGAGGGCCTGAACAAGGAAGCCGTCCACCAGACCGTGATGCGGATCGACGAGGGCCTGGTCGGCCTGGTCGCGAGCCAGGCCAACGCCATCAACATGTCGGACGCGCAATCGCATCCGGCCTTCTCCTACCGGCCGGAAACCGGCGAGGAAATCTACCATTCCTTCCTGGGCGTGCCGATCCTGCGCGCCGGCAATACGCTCGGCGTGCTGGTGGTGCAGAACCGCGCGCACCGGAATTATTCCGAAGAGGAAGAAGAGGCGCTGCAGACCACCGCGATGGTGCTCGCGGAAATGATCGCCTCGGGCGAACTCGCCTCGCTCGCCTTGCCCGGCGCCGAACCCGCGGTGCATCCGCGCCGGCATCTGTCCGGCACGCCGCTCGCCGAAGGCATCGCGCTCGGGCATGTGGTGCTGCACGAGCCGCGCGTGGCGGTGAAGAATTTCGTCGCCGACGACATCCCGGGCGAACTCAAGCGGCTGGACGACGCGATCGCCGCCATGCGCTCGGATGTCGACGTGATGCTGGAACGCGGCGAGATCGCCGATGGCGGCGAGCACAAGGACATTCTCGAAACCTATCGCATGTTCGCGCATGACCGCGGCTGGATGCAGCGCATGCGCGAAGCGATCCGCACCGGTCTCACCGCCGAAGCCGGCGTCGAGCGCGTGCAATCCGACACCCGCGCCCGCATGATGCGCGCCACCGACCCCTATCTGCGCGAGCGGCTGCACGATCTCGACGATCTCGCCAACCGGCTGATGCGGCAATTGATGGGCGTCGATCATGCGCCCAAGGATCAATTGCCGGACAATGCCATCCTGATCGCGCGCATGATGGGGCCTGCGGCCCTGCTCGACTATGACCGCAGGAAACTGCGCGGCCTCATCCTGGAGGAAGGCGGACCGACCTCGCATGTCGCGATCGTGGCGCGCGCGCTCGGCATCCCCGCCGTCGGCGAAGTGGAGAATGCCGCGGGGCTGGTCGAGGCCGGCGATCCGATCATCGTCGACGGCATTACCGGCGAAGTCTATCTGCGGCCGCCGCCCGACATCGAGGCCGCCTATGTCGAGCGCGTGCGATTGCGCGCGCGGCGCCAGGCGCAATACCAGGCGTTGCGCGAAAAGCCCTGCGTCACCAAGGACGGGCACGAGATCGCGCTGCATCTCAATGCCGGGCTGCTGGTCGACCTGCCGCATATCGAGGAAACCGGCGCCGCCGGCATCGGGCTGTTCCGCACCGAATTGCAGTTCATGGTGGCGACCTCGTTTCCGCGCATCGGCGAGCAGCTCGCGCTCTATCGCGCGGTGCTCGAGACCGCCGGCACCAGGCCGGTGACCTTCCGCACCCTCGATATCGGCGGCGACAAGGTGCTGCCCTATATGAGCGCCTTCGAGGAAGAGAACCCGGCGATGGGCTGGCGCGCCATCCGGCTCGGGCTCGACCGGCCCGGCCTGATGCGCAGCCAGATCCGCGCGCTGCTGCGGGCGGCGTCCGGCAAGGCGCTGAAGATCATGTTTCCGATGGTTGCGGTGGTGGAGGAATTCGACCAGGGCAAGGAGATGGTCGAGCACGAACTCACCTATCTGCGCCGGCACGGCCACACCTTGCCCGAGCGGGTCGAAACCGGCGTGATGGTGGAAGTGCCCTCGCTCCTGTTCCAGCTCGACGACCTGTTGCCGGTGGTCGATTTCCTCTCGGTCGGTTCCAACGATCTGTGCCAGTTCCTGTTCGCCGCCGACCGCGGCAATTCGCGGGTCGCCGAGCGCTACGACCCGATCTCGGCGCCGGTCGCGCGCGCGCTGCGGCTGATCGCGCGCAAGGGACGCGAGCACCGCAAGCCGGTGACGTTGTGCGGCGAACTGGCCTCCAAGCCGATCGGCGCGCTGATGCTGGCCGCGCTCGGCTATCGCTCGCTGTCGCTGACACCCTCGGCGGTAGGACCGGTGAAATCCATGCTGCTCGAACTCGATGCCGAAAAGGCGCTGGCCGCGATCGGTCCCCTGCTCGACCATTCCGAAACCGGCATGACATTGCGCCAGCGCATCGAGCAATTCGCGGCGTCCGAGAATTTGCAATTATAAGAAGAACCATGCTGCCGCAAACCAAACTCGACGCGCTGATCGTGCGTCACGCCGAAGTCGAAGCCCGGCTGTCCGGCCAGCTTGCGGCCGACGAATTCGTCAAGCTGTCGCGCGAATTGTCGGACCTCGGTCCGGTCGTGGATACGATCAAGACCTATCGTTCGGTGTCTTCGGAGCTGAGCGGCATCGAGGCCTTGATCGACGATCCGAACACCGATTCCGAGATGCGCCAGATCGCCGACGAGGAGCGGCGCGAGCTGCGCGACCGGCTCGAAGCGCCTGGAAAAGCAGATCCAGCTCGAATTGCTGCCGAAGGACGCGATGGACGAGCGCAACGTCATCCTCGAAATCCGCGCCGGCACCGGCGGCGACGAGGCCGCGCTTGTTCGCGGGCGTGCTGTTTCGCATGTACGAGCGCTATGCCGCCAAGCAGGGCTGGAAAGTCGAAATCGTGTCCGAGAGCGAAGGCGCGGTCGGCGGCTACAAGGAAATCATCGCCGACATCAAGGGCCGCGGCGCCTATGCCAAGCTGAAATACGAATCGGGCGTGCATCGGGTGCAGCGCGTGCCCGACACCGAGGCGTCCGGCCGCATCCACACTTCGGCCGCGACCGTCGCGGTGCTGCCGCAGGCCGAAGACGTCGACGTGGTGATCAAGGACGACGACCTGAAGATCGACACCATGCGCGCGCAGGGCGCCGGCGGCCAGCACGTCAACAAGACCGAATCGGCGATCCGCATCACCCATCTGCCGAGCGGCATCGTGGTGTTCGTGCAGGAGGATCGCTCGCAGCACAAGAACAAGGCCAAGGCGCTGGCGCTCTTGCGCACCAAGCTCTACGACGCCGAGCGGACGCGGCTCGACAGCGCGCGCGCCGCCGACCGCAAAGGCCAGATCGGTTCCGGCGACCGCTCCGAGCGCATCCGCACCTATAATTTCCCGCAAGGCCGCGTCACCGATCATCGCATCAATCTGACGCTCTACAAGCTGCCCGAAATCGTCGAGGGCGAAGCGCTGGGCGAAATCATCGACGCGCTGGTGGCGGAGAATCAGGCGGCTTTGCTCGCAGCCCAGAACAGCGACGCGGCATGAGGCCTGAGGCATGAGGCTTGCCGATAGCCTGGCCGAGCTTTCGGGCGCGAGCGACATCGCGACGATCCGCGCGCCGGCTGACCGTATTGTTCGAACGGGCCGGCATCGACAGCCCGGCGCTCGATGCCCGCCTGCTGATCCAGCATGCGCTTTCGCTCGATCACGCCGCACTCGCGGCGGCGCCCCAACGCACGCTTTCCGAACCCGAGCGCGATGCCATTGCCGGGCTGGCCGCGCGCAGGCTTGCCGGCGAGCCGGTCGCACGCATTCTCGGCGTGAAGGAATTCTGGGGACTGACGCTTTCGCTGTCCGCGGCGACGCTGGTGCCGCGGCCGGAAACCGAGACGGTCGTGGAATCGGCGCTGGAGGCGCTCGGCAAGCGACGCTACGAGACACTCCGCATCGCCGATCTCGGCACCGGCACCGGCGCCATTCTGCTCGCGCTGCTGCATGAGTTGCGAAACGCCACCGGCGTCGGCACCGACCTCGACGCCACCGCAATCGAAACGGCGCGGGCCAACGCGCAGGCACTCGGGCTTTCACCGCGCGCGCAATTCGTGCGCACCGATTTCGGCAGCGGACTGGATCGGCCCTTCAATCTCGTGGTGTCGAACCCGCCTTACATCGCTACCGGTGAAATCGCGCGGCTGGCGCCGGAAGTGCGCGACCACGATCCGAAGCTCGCGCTCGATGGCGGCAGCGACGGGCTCGATGCCTATCGGACGATTGCGGCGCAGCTGCCGACGCTCCTGAACGCGCACGGCGTGGCGGTCGTTGAAATCGGGATCGGCCAGGCGGCGCAGGTCGAGGCCATTTTCAAACCGGCCGGACTACGCCTGACCGGCGCGAAAGCCGACCTCGCCGGGATCGCGCGCGCCCTGACATTCGTGCGGCGTTAACACGCATCTTCGGCTTTGAATCTTTCGCGCCGCTGCCGTTCTGACCGCAGTTCTGGCTCCGACCGCCGCGTATCGCTCGGGCCGCTGTCGGGGTCTGTTTCGGCCCCTGAAGCCGAATCGACCGACCGGCCCTTCGCGGCCTGGTTCCCGGCCCGGGAGCCGGGCTTTTTTACGGACATTCGGGGCTCGAAAAAGGCCCCAATATCAGGCTCTTGGTCATGCTCCGGACGCATCGGGCTGTCCGAAAATAACGCTTGGATTATCCCATCGGAACGACTATTTTCCGGTCAAGACATCAAGCCTGATGCGGCCGCAAGTGAGCCCGGGTCATGGTTTTCGGGGATCGCCCCGAGACCCCCGCGAGGCAAGCACAAGAGCCGCGGACAGGGTGCAGGCGGGGCCGGATAACCAGGCCTAGACGACAGATCGAACAACGGGTTCGAAGAGCGCAAAGGTCGCAAGCGCAGAGAGTCTGAAGCGCAGAAAGTCTAAAGAGACACGATTTCCGAGTGCAATCGGAATTTGACCGATTGACCCGTGCGGCGCTTCGGCATCGCGATTGTGGTCAGCCGGCAGGCGCGGAAATCGCGCCAAGGGGTAAAGAAGCTGTCGGAGCAAAGGCGGTTCTGAGGGCAACGCTGCCTCACCTCGCTTGTCTCGGCGAGGCGGATCCAATTTTGCCGTTAGAGGCAGGGGCGAGTGAACGGAAGTTTGGTGATCCGAAACGCGGTGGAACCGCGCTAACTGGAGTTTGCAAACAGGCAAGCCATGAGAAACGGACAGAACAAGCATCGGATGCGCGGTCGCAACCGCGGCGGCAAGAGTCACAATCCGCTCACGCGGGTCTACGAATCCAACGGCCCGGACGTGAAGATTCGCGGTACCGCCAATCATGTCGCGGAAAAATACATCCAGCTTGCCCGTGACGCGACCGCGTCCGGCGATCCGGTGGCTGCCGAAAACTATTATCAGCATGCCGAGCATTATTTCCGGCTGATCGCGGCGGCGCAGGAGCAGTTCCGCCAGAGCGCGCCGTTCCCGCGGACCGAAAGCGGCGAGCAGCGCAGCGACGAAAGCTACGACGACGGCGACGATTCGCAGCCCGGTTATGGCGGCATGGAGCCGCACACGCCGCGCGATCAGCAGCAATTCCAGCCGCGCGAGCAGCAGGGCTATCAACAGCGCGACTATCAGCAGGGCAATTACCAGCCGCGCGAGAATCGCGACAACCGGGAGAACCGGCACGACAATCGCCAGTTCGACAATCGCAACGAGGGCCGCCAGCACGAGAGCCGGCAACACGAGGGCCGCCAGCACGACAACCGCCAATACGACCGCCAGCCGCAACCGAATATCGGCGGTCAGGATGAGGAAATGGGTCTGCCCTCGTTCATCACCGGCGCGCCGGCGCAGGGCGGCGGACAGCCGAACGGCCATGAGGGCCAGGGCGACCGTTTCCCGTTGCATCGCCGCCGCCGCAGAGGCCATCGCGGCGGACGTCCCGACATGGCGGGCGGGTCCGAGGGCGGCGACGAAGGCGCTCAGGGCCAGCCGCCGGTCAACGAGTAACCCGCTCTGCGGGCATTCGCGGAAAGGTCGACGATTTCACTTTGGAAATGGCCGGGCTCGCCCGGCCATTTTCATATCCGCGCCGCCGCGCCGCCCGGAGATGGCGCCAGCACCGGTTCGAGCGAGGGAACGAGCCGCCGTTTCTCCCGCCGCACCGGGATCGCCCGATAGGCCTGCTTGCTCGCTTCCACGATATGGACGCCGGCAAACGGCGCCGACAAAGTCGCTCCGGCGCGCTCCCAGGCCACCGCCGAGCGCAGGAACCAGTTGCGCTGGACCGGCGGCACATACAAAGCCTCGCCCCAGCCCTTGGGCGTGAACAGGGTCTCGCGCAGGATGCGGGTGATCTGCGAGCGCGAATAGGGACGCCCATGCCCGAACGGCGTGGTGTCGATACGCGCCCACAGGCCGCGGCGATTGGGCACCACCGCCAGCAACCGGCCGTTCGGAGAGAGCACCCGCCACACCTCGCGCAGCAGCGTCACCGGATCGTCGGCCATTTCGAGCGCATGGATCAGCAGCACGCGATCGACCGCGGCATCGGTCAGCGGCAATTGGGTCTCGTCCACGAGCGAAGCCAGACCCGCACGGCTCGAGGGCCATTTCACAACGCCCTGCGCCGCCGGCATGAAGGCCAGACAGCGCTCGGCCTCCTCGCGAAAGATACCGAGATAGGGCGTCGCATAGCCGATGCCGGCGATGCGCTCGCCGCGCGTATCCGGCCAATGCGCGCGGATGCCGCGGCCGACGAAACGCCGCGCCACGATCCCGAGCGACTGCGCGTAGAAATTCCGCAGATCCACGACGTCGATGAACATGAGCCAATGGTAGCATGAAACGCGGGCTTAGGCTGCGGCGCCGGCGCATTCTCCAACCCGCCGCGCCGTGTTAGCGTTAAGCAATCTTCCCTCCAGAAACGGAACCGACATGCCGGCGAAAATCCACCAATTCCCCTGCCTCTCCGACAATTTCGGCGTTCTGATCCACGATCCCGCGACCGGCGCCACCGCCTCGATCGATGCGCCGGAAGCCGCCGCGGTGGAGAAGGCGCTGCAGGACACCGGCTGGACGCTGACCGACATTCTGGTGACGCACCACCATGCCGACCACACCCAGGGCATTCCGGAGCTGAAGGCGAAATACAAATGCAAGGTGACGGCGCCGAAAAACGAGGCGTCGAAGATCGCCGATGTCGACGCCACCTATGGCGGAGGCGACACCGCGAAACTGGGCTCGCTCTCCGCGCGCGTGATCGACACGCCGGGCCATACTGCGGGCCATATCTCGCTGGTATTCGATGACGACAAGCTGGCCTTTGTCGGCGACACGCTGTTCTCGATCGGCTGCGGTCGGGTGATCGAAGGCACGCCGGCGCAGATGTGGGACTCGCTGCTCAAGCTGCGCGACTTGCCCGACGACATCCGTTTCTTCTGCGGGCATGAATATACGCAAGCCAATGTCAAATTCGCGCTGACCATCGAGCCGGAAAATCCGGCGCTGATCGCGCGCGCACGCGAAGTCGAGGAATTGCGCAATGCCGGCAAGCCGACCTTGCCGGCGACGCTCGGCGCGGAGAAGGCGGCGAATTGCTTCCTGCGCGCGGACGTGCCCTCGGTTGCGGCTTCGGTCGGCATGAGCGGCAAACCCGCGGCCGAGGTATTTGCAGAGATCCGGGCCAGGAAGAACAAGTTTTAAATCCAATCTCCGCTCATTCCCGCGAAAGCGGGAAACCAGCGTTCCTGGCTCTGGGTCCCGCCTCCGCGGGGACGAGCGGAAAACTTAGACACAATCCATGTCCCTCACCGCCGCCGACGTCATCCGCCTGCTCGAACTCACGCCGCATCCGGAAGGCGGGCATTACCGCGAGACCTTCCGCGATACCCGCACCATCGACGGCGGGCGGGCGGTGTCGACCGCGATCTATTTCCTGCTGGCGCGCGGCGAGCGCTCGCATTGGCACCGGGTGGATGCGGTGGAAACCTGGCACTGGCATGCCGGCGCACCGCTCCTGCTCGAAATCGCGGAAGGAGCACAGCGCATCTCGGTGACGCTCGGTCCCGATCTCGCCAGCGGCGAACGGCCGCAGGCGATCGTGCCGGCAGGCGCCTGGCAGGCCGCGCAAGCGCAGGGCAACTGGACGTTGGTCGGCTGCACGGTCGCGCCGGGCTTCGAGTTTGCAGGCTTCGAACTGGCGCCGAAAGGCTGGTCGCCCGACTAGCGCCGCAGCAGCGGCCGATAGACGCGCGGTCCGTAATAGCTGAGCTGCGGCGTGAGATTGCGGAGCGCCGGCAGTATCAGCAAGGCCGTGACCGGTGCAATCGCCAGCGACCACAGCAAGGTCGCACCGGTCACGTTGAGCGGCGGCACCAGCAAGGCGAATGTCAACGTGAAGCCGAGCGTCGCGACCGCATAGGCAAGCGCCCAGGCGAAGCCGGAGAGCAATACCCACAGCGTCAGGCCGAAAGCTGCGCGCCGCATCACCAACGCTTCCAATCCGCCGACCACAAGCCCGTAGATCAGTCCGTCGACGGCATAGGGGGACAGCGCGCGTGCGATGGCCGACGCGCCGCTTGTAGCCGTGAGATCGAAAACGAATACCGGCGCGGGCGGCGTGAACACCACAGCCAGGGCCGCGGCCGCAAGACACCACAGCGCCAGCGGAAAGCGCGCGAGCCCGGCGAGCAGCACGGAGCCGCGCAGGTAGCCATAGGTGAGACCGAAAATCGCAGCGATGACGAGATCGAGGGCGAACTTCTCCGGGCTGCCGGTCAGCCATTGCATGCGCTGCGCAAGCATGGCGCCGCCGGTCATCGCGCCGATGCAGATCAATTGCGAGAACGTGCAGGCCAGAAGCCAACGGCGGGATATTCCGGACGGGGATCGCTCGCCCGCAAGCGCATACGAATACGACATCGACGTGCCTCCGGCACAATTACGTCCGTTGGTCGTCGCAGGTTTCGAGCGGGTTCAGATGAAAATGGCAGGAATTGTCATTGCCGGGCATAAGCCGTTCGAGACGGCGTCTTGGACGGTGAAGCCCCCCGCA